>NZ_UGOX01000001.1:1647500-2847500 GCF_900461555.1 Legionella quinlivanii
CTAGTTTTCCATCATTAGTTTTCTTATTAAAAATCTTCTCTAATGTCCTCTCGCCCCTCAGGGGGAGAGAGTTAGAGAGAGGGGGGTATCAATAGCAATTAAAGTCTCGGAGCGATGTAACTATCCTGTTGAGCCGCAGTCGTCTTGTTTTCAATAAACCACTCCCTTGGCCCTGCACTCTGCTCGAGATTTTGCACCACTTCCTCCTCTGACTCTTCCTTCAATGCATACTCGATAAAATTCTGTACGCTTTTGCTGACTAAAGCAGTCCTCAATAAACTAGGGTAGTAAGGCTCATCTTTTGGGATATCCTGAGGAGGGTAGTAATTAACCTGAAACTCGGTATCAGGCAATTTTTCTTTATTTTTCTTACTCAGATTTTCACGAACGTTTGAAATTATATTATCTAAACCAGGGTTATTAAAAGCGTAAGTCTTGCACTTGCTTAAAAAAGTAATCACTGCAATAAGAGTATCCGGATGGGCTTTGGCAATTAATTTACTCTGGAATAACTTAACTGACTCCTCGTCAATGACATTGTTTTTCAGTGCAAAAAATACTTTTGAAATCAAGAGTTCCTTTTGACATTTCAATGTGTTTTTATCCGAAAAATATTGGGCTGTAAGTGACAGACACTCGGTCGAAAACGGATGCTTTGATTGGAATAAGGCAAACATAGCCTTGCATCGTACGCCAGGATCAAAGGCGTTAGAGCGGCAGATATGCGTGACTAGAGAAAGATAGTTATTATTTTCTTCAATTTTACTCAAAGCCAGATGAAGTAAATAATGCTGCTCAAACAAAGATTGTGTATGTTTAATGGTTTGTGGCGGTCTTGACAAAAAATCACTGCTAAAAAATTCCTGAATCTGTGGCATCAGAATGTCCATAAAATGGCAGGTTTCGTAGAAGAACTGCTCATTATATTTGTGGTGGTATTTTTCTTTTTTATCTTTGTTTATTCTCAAATTGACCTGAGGTAGTTGTGTTTCAACAAAATGCTCATTAAATCCAGCTGATGCAAAACTGGCAGCTACATTTTTTTTAGCCTCTTCATTGAGCGTCAGGACAGTTTCACGGTTTCTGGTAAAAGTTCTGTTGCCAAAATTAAATTGCGCAGTCATTTTTGCATGACTGGAACTTAAATTTTCAGAGGGGCTTTTATTACATTGCAAATAAAACAAAGCCTGCAGAATGATTGTAGCATGATAGCGGAGATCAATATCCGGATGTTCTTTCAGATTTTTAGTACAGGATAAAATTTGGTTTCTTCAATCGGCCTTAAGAAACTCAGTTGTGAATTAGCTTCTATGGATAATTGCAGATATAAATGGCATTCCTGAAGGATTTTGATAATACTGTTCGGTGAAAAGGAGTTGTCAGCAAAAGAAAACATTTTATTAAAAATATTTTCAAATTGGGCGGATAGTACAGCGCCTATTTCCGGATGATGGCCATACTTTTGCTTAATTGCATTTATGCCCGCCCATAATTCATTATGAATAAGCAGCTGGGAAGTAATTGCCTTTAATAACACTTCAATAAGCCGCTTTCTAAAAAATAAATCAGTGATATCCATTAACTCAATCAAATCTTGTACACGCGCTGCATCCATTGAGGTGGTCGAATTGAATATGTCGAGCATATCCGATGCTATAAAAGACAAAATACGAAATTCAAGCCTGGAAGAAGGGCGGTTTACACGCTCAACCAGCTCTTTGATAGTTTCCGGTAATTTAAAGCGGTTTTTTCCATCTAACATTTCTCATTCCTTTTGAGGTTATTGTTCATCCTGACTGTCATAAATGATAATGGAAATCCGATTTTTGTACCATCGCGGCATTCCAGCTAGTTCTAATCATTTTTGTTGCTTATGGGTTATTAAAAAACCTGGCAGCATGGGGAGCCAATAAGTAAAGCCCCGAAATAGCAGAGTGGCCGCGAAGGAAACATCAAAAGGCAATCCTATTAAATGCAGCATCCCTACGAGCCCGCCCTCGAAGACACCCAGACCTCCGGGAATCAACGAGATACTAGCAAGGACGGTAGTAAGAACCTGCACTGCAAAGACTGGAAGAAAATTAGTTTCAACATTGAAACCATAGAGAATGACCCATAAGGTTAGAGAATCGAAAATTACAATACCAATAAATAACAAAACTCCAGGGCCGACGATTTGTAATTTTAACAAGACACTCGGCTTAATTGTTCTGATTGAGGAGAATAAGGTTTCAATTGCGGAAAATCGTTTTAGAAATTCTGGCAATTTCGCATCCGCAGCGAGTTTCCATAGGTATACAAACAACCCGGTGACTACAAGCATCAGTAAAGCAAAAAGAATTCCCAGAATCTGGTATGTAAGGTCGGGTGAACGATATATCCATAAAATAATAACAGCTGCCACAAACGTTAAGGTAAAAGCAATTTGGCGGCCAAACACATTGAGCGCAATAGCAAGGCCTATCGCTTTTTTAGATATTTTTCGAGCCTTTAAAAAATTGGTTACAACAACTGCTCCGCTTAAACCACTTGATGGGACCGTCTGATTCACGAATAGCTGGGAAATACTCAGTAATACCAGCGACAAATAGCCGGCACACTCATTAACCCACCAAAGAGCCCACCACCATACCAGAGCCAGAAGCAAATAAGTTCCAAATTGCAGCGCTAATGCTGCTAATAACCAACCAGGGTGCATTTCCTGCACCAGTTTAACCAGTTGTTTAATTTCAGTGAAATAAAAAAATACCAAAGCAAGGAGCACGAAGAATAATAAGAAAAATATCCATTTTCGCATAGTCATCCTGTTTTTAGATTGCTCATTTAATTATATAAACTTTTATGCACCTCCATTAAGTTAAGGGCCCAACCTGCATGCAAATTGGAGAGTTTGCTTAACATAATGACAGTGTATTAATACAAAACTGGATAAATTTTAGAGCTATTCTATTATATAAATAGCTACTTAAAGGGAGTTAGTGATGAACAAAAGATACAGAGATGCGCAAACGGGTCAATATGTGTCTGAGGCTTTTGCCAAGAAACATCCCAAAACTACGGTTAGTGAAAGTACGAGAAGCACTAAATCGAATAAATCATCGAAAAGAAAGTGAATTGACAGCATGCCTGACCAATGGCCAGGCATCTTATTGTTAAAGATTATCAGAATAATCATCCCTGAAGCGTTTGACTGCGTCTTCGGCCTGTTCTTTAGTGTAGCCGTAATGTTTTTGCAGCTTTCCATAAATTTCTTGCTGATTACCTTCAATGACATCAAAGTCATCATCAGTCAATTTACCCCAGGCTTGTTTCATTTTGCCTTTAATCTCTTCCCATTTTCCTTCAAAGATATCGCTATTCATTTGAACCTCCCTGGTATGAATAAAAAATAAGCAAATGTAACAAATTAAGACTAGACGGAAAATAAGCTATTTGCAAATAGGCAGGTGTTGAAACGCAGTTACGATATCAGTTCGTGAAGTACCAGCTCATCGATAGATTCATCTGCTGCCTCGGTAGAAAGAGAGACTTTCATTTCATGTAATTGTCTGAGCATGCGTTGGGTAAAGGCTTGATCATCAAGCAAGTTCTCAATCATTTTGGAAAGCTCATGCACATTGAAATCATATTGTAATAATTCGGGAGCAACCATCTTGTTTGTGAGCAAATTACATAAACCAAAATATTTCACTCTGATCACTTTCATTGCAACAAGATACGATAAGAGATTTCCTTTATAAACAATGCACATAGGCTTTTTCAATAGTGCGGTTTCTAACGAAGCGGTTCCTGAGGCCACGACTACACAATCACTGCAGGCCGCAGTCTCGAGGGATTGGCCATTTAAAAAGCTGATATTCGTAATGCCAGCCGGAACATACTGTTTGACCCGCTCTGAGTTTAAGGTTTTGGCAATAGGTATTACAAAATGTAAATCGCTTCTAATCGTATTAAGCTGTTGAATGGTTTGCACAAAAACAGGCACGTGGTGAGTAATTTCATTGAGCCGGCTTCCAGGAAGCAAAGCGACCAGCTTGCAATTGGCTGGTAAATTTAAGGTTTGGCGCAGAGCTTCGGAATTCTCGAAATGGGGAATTTTCTTTACCAGCGGATGACCTACAAAAGAAACCGGTACACCGGCTTGCTGATAAAGTGTTTTTTCAAAAGGCAAAATAACTGCCATTTTATCAACGCAAGCTTTAATCGTATGAATGCGCTGGGGTTTCCATGCCCAAATCTGGGGGCTGATATAGTAAATGATTTTAAGATTCAGTTGCTGTTTTGCAAAGCGGGCAAGGCGCAGATTAAAACCCGGATAGTCCACCAGAATTAACAAGTCAGGCGGATTTTTTTCCAGATGTGCTTTGATCTCTTTAAATGCCTGTTTGATTACACGGATGTGTTTTAATACTTCAGTGAGGCCAGTTACGGCATAACGGGCCAGATCATTCACCAGAAAAACACCAGCTTCCTGCATATGCCGCCCGCCAATACCACTGAACTGCAGGCCAGGATCTTTATTTAGCAAACGGCGAACTAATTCCGCTGCATGCATATCCCCTGATTCTTCGCCGGCAATGATCACCAGTTTTTTAGATGTGAGCATGACGGCTGGCGAGATTGTTCTGTATCAGGCTTGTAATCGTTGCCGCTGTCGATAAGACATCGCGCCCTTGCTGACCACATACCAGTGGTTTAGTGTCATTGAGGACACAGGAGACGAACGCTTTGATTTCTTCAAGTAAAGCATCGCTTTTTTCAAAAACAGATTCATGGCGGACAATATTCGGAATGCCAGGAAACATCTCGCCATCCCCTTTTTTGAAAACAGCAAATTGCTTGTTGTGATAATCGATGGATAAATAGGAGTCCTGCTGGAATATGCGGGTTTTACGCTCAGTTTTAAAGCTAATTCGGCTTGCTGTGACATTTGCCACACATTGATTGGCGAAGGTAATGCGCGCATTGGCAATATCAATAGAATTGGCTATATCCGCGGAGCGGGAAAGCACGGGCGCTCCCTGAGCATCAATATGAATTATAGGGCTGCTGACTATTGACTGAATAATGTCAATATCATGGATCATTACATCGAGAATCACATTCACATCCGTGCCGCGCAGGTTAAATGGCGCCAAACGCTGTGATTCAATGAACAGTGGCTTATCCAGATACTCATCAAGGGCCATACGGGCAGAATTAAAGCGCTCCAGATGACCTACCTGTATCTTGGCTCGATGATAAGCGGCAAGCTGAATTAATTCATCGGCTTGCTCAACAGTTTCAGTAATCGGTTTTTCGATTAAAACATGAATGCCTTGCTTTAGAAATTCTTTAGCAATTTCATAATGCTGATTGGTTGTCGCAGCAATACTGACCGCTTCAACTTTGCCAAATAACTCACGATAATTATGGCAGGCGCTCACTTCGAGCTCACTGGCTACCGCTTCACAGGTTGCTGGATTGGCATCGCAGACAGCGACTAATTCAGCATTCGGTAACAGTTTATATTTCTGAGCATGAAAGCGACCCAGATACCCAACCCCAACAACAGCACATTTTAAGACTCGCATACAACATATAAAACCTGAAAAATTTGCATGTATGATCGCATTTCCTGGATGATAAATCAATTTTAAAAGGGTATTATCTGCCTCCTGGTCAATAATAAGAATATGATGATTATGAATATCGCCGGTGTAGACGAGGTTGGCCGCGGCCCCTTGGCGGGACCCGTGGTGACGGCGGCTGTCATCCTCAAGCATCCCATTGATGGGATCACTGACTCAAAAAAGCTGACTCCCGCTAAACGAGAGGATTTGGCAAAAAAAATTCAGGACTATGCTATTTGCTTTGCCTATGGGCGCGCAGAGGTTGGTGAAATTGATCGATTTAATATTCATCAGGCAACGCTGTTAGCAATGAAGCGCGCGATTGAAGGATTAAATGTCATCCCTGATAAGGTTTTGATTGATGGTAAACATCGGCCCTTGATTTCCATGCCCTGTGAAACAGTGGTAAAAGGGGATTTACTCATTTACGAAATTGGCGCCGCTTCAATTTTGGCGAAAGTTGCACGCGATAAAGAAATGATTGAACTGGATAGTCTTTATCCTGGCTATGGATTTGCCATCCATAAAGGTTATGCAACCGAAATGCATCGAAACGCCTTGGAAAAATTGGGCCCATGCCCCATTCATCGACGCTCCTATTCACCGGTAGCCGCAGCTGAGGCCTGATAATTGAGTGAGTACCCTGGTAACCAAGCCGGGTTACTCATCGCAAGTTATTAAATAAAATCCGATGGGTGCTAATCGACATTAAAATGCCAAAACTGGCAAGAAAGGTGACCATCGCGGTACCGCCATAACTAACCAAAGGAAGCGGGATTCCAACGACAGGTAATATTCCCATCACCATACCAATATTCACAAAGGCTGATAAAAAGAAAGTCATCGCAAGGCTTGCAGCCAGTAACCGTGTGTAACTGGTTTGAGCCTGTATGGCAATTTGCAAACCGCGAAATGACACCAGGATGAATAAAATGATAAGCGCAAGGCTGCCAAGAAATCCGAATTCTTCACCGCAAACGGCAAAAATAAAATCAGTGGCATGTTCGGGAAGGAAGTTAAGATGTGACTGACTTCCTTCAAGCCAGCCTTTTCCGAATAACCCCCCTGAACCAATAGCAATTTTTGACTGGATAATGTGATAACCCGAACCAAGTGGATCTTGTTCCGGGTTTAATAAAGTCAGGATCCGCTGCTTCTGGTAGTCATGCATCACATGCCAGAGCAGCGGAGCTGCTGAACCAATAAGAATGACGGCAATCATAATTATACGAAGCCGAATTCCTGCGAGAAAAATTGCGCTTAGTCCAGCAGAAACTACCATTATTGCTGTACCCAAGTCGGGCTGCTTGGCAATTAGCAAAGCTGGAAAAAAAATCATGATGGAGGCAATAATAAGGGTTTTCATATTAATGGGAACTGGCTTTCTATCCAGATACCAGGCGGTCATCATGGGGATGGCCAGTTTCATGATTTCCGAAGGTTGAAAGCGAAATACACCCAAATCAAGCCAGCGTTGGGCTCCTTTTCCAATTTTCCCCATCACCATTACTGCAAGTAGCAATGCCAGACCGACACAATAAATCCAGGGGGTCCAGATTTTATATTTATGAGGGGGAATCGCTGCAAAAATCAGCATAATCCCAAAAGCAAAGAACAGACGCATTCCCTGGCGCATGATCATACTCATATCCTGGTTAGATGCGCTGTACAGAATCAGCATTCCAAACATGACAATGGATAAAATGAGTACTAGCAAGGGCCAGTCAACATGCAATGATTTCGAGGTAAAACGGTAAACCGGGCGCATTGGCTGTGTATTCATAAGGGAGCCTTTCCGTTTTGAAGTTGAAAATAGGCATCAAGCACCTTTCTGGCCACTCCAGATGCAGCGGTATCATTCTCAACAATTACTGCGATGGCAATTTCCGGGTTCTCTACCGGGGCAAAGGCAATAAATAGTGAATGATCGCGTAAATATTCCGGGATTTCTCCAAGCCTTTTTTTCTCATTCTGAGGGAGACTGAATACTTGGGCGGTGCCTGTTTTAGCTGCTACAGAATAGGGCGCATTGCGTCCGAATCGATAGCCGGTTCCCTCATTGTTGGTAATGACAGAATGCATGGCATCTGAAATAATGTTCCAGTAATTATCATCTTTTAACTTGATAGGGTATTCTTCAAGCGGTTTATAAGGATGGGTTTCTTCGCGGTCACTTTGGATTGACTTGGCCATTAAATGAGGGCGATAGCGAACACCTTTCTGGCTCATCGCCGCTGTCGCATTGGCTATCTGCAAAGGAGAGGCTAGCATAAAGCCCTGACCTATTGCTGTGATTAATGTGTCCCCAGGATACCAGGGCAATCCCTTGCTTCGTCTTTTCCAGCGGTTATTAGGAACAAGACCAGGTGCTTCTTCATGTAAGTCGACATGAGTCAGTTGCCCATAACCAAACTGAGTAAGCATATCTTCAATGGAGGCGATACCCATTCGATGCCCTAGCTGATAAAAGTAGGTGTCGCAGGAAACGGTAATAGCGCGCTTGATATTAATAATACCATGCCCTGTTTTTTTCCAGTCGCGATAGGAATGGCTGACCCCGGGTAACTTAAACCAGCCTGGATCATAAACACTGTAATTTGTATCCACTACCCCTTTTTCCAAACCAGCCAGTGCGATAAAAGGTTTAATTGTGGAGGCTGGTGGATAGAGACCTCTGACTGCACGGTTATACAAAGGTCTATCCTTGGCAGTTGAAAGCCTTTGGTAGTCTTCAGAACGAATCCCGTTTACAAATAGATTGGGATCATAGCTTGGGGAGCTTACCATAGCCAGAATATCCCCATTATGAGGATTGATAGCTACGACTGCGCCACGCTTATCCTGCAATGCTTCATAAGCCACTCGCTGAAGTCTTGTATCGATAGTGAGGTATAGCTTTTCCCCCGAAATTGGGTTTTGTTTACTGACCACTCGAAGTGTTCGCCCGCTCACATCCGTTTCAACCTGCTGATAACCCACTTGACCATGCAAAAGCGTTTCGTAGTATTTCTCAATACCGGACTTGCCAATAAAATTGGTTGCGCGATAATTAGTTGGATCGACACGCTGCAATTCCTGAACATTGATTCGACCCACATAACCTAACAGATGAGCAGTCATTTCTCCCAATGGGTAATAACGCATTAATCGTGCTTTGATGCTAACGCCATCAAATTGATGCTGATGCGTTGCAAACAAAGCAACTTCTTCCTGAGTCAGTTTTAATTTAATTGGAACAGGCACAAATGAACGATTCTGAGCTCGTGCTTTTTTGAAGCTTTCAATATCATCATCTGAAATTGAAGGAAGCAAGGCTTGCAATTGCCTTAGCGTCACCTGCATATTTTTCACACGTTCTGGAACAATTTCCAGTACATAAACAGGAACATTTTCAGCGAGAACCACGCCGTTTCTATCGAGTATGATGCCGCGCGGAGGAGCTATTGGTATGATACTCATCTGGTTTTTCAGCGAGAGAGTTTCATAGCGTTTAAATTGGGATAGCTGCAGATAAGCCAGGCGGGAAATCAGAATAATGGTAAAACAAATAACCAGAGCAATTAAGAGGTTAAGACGAAAAAGATGCATTCGTGATTCGATACGGTCATTTTTTACTGAGTGATTAAATCGCATCTGTGAACATGTCTAGGCCATTAAGAGCGGCTATATTACCTCAATTACTCATTTGTGATAAGGGTGATTCTGAATTATCGACCATGCACGATAAAGACTCTCGAGTAAAATAATTCTTACCAGAGGATGCGGGAGCGTTAATTGCGACAGTGACCAATGCTCATTAGCACGTGCGAGTACCTCTGTACTTAATCCTTCTGGCCCGCCAATAATAAAGCAGACATGACTGTTTCCAAGCTGTAACTTTTCTACTTTTGCAGCCAGTGTTTCGCTGCTAAATTGCTTACCATCAATTGCCATTGCAATGACGTAGGATGAAGAAGGAATAGCCGAGAGGATTAGTTCGGCTTCTTTTTCCATCACTCTCGATAAATCACTGGGGCTGCTTCGCTTTCCCAAAGGAATTTCTACCAGATTAAGGCTCGTGGCCTCTTTCAGGCGCTTGGTGTATTCCTTTACACCTTCGTTGACCCATGAGGGCATTTTATTACCGCAGGCAATTATTGTAATTTTAAACATATAGAACAATAGTCAGATTTATTTTTCCCACAAGGCTTCGAGATTATAAAATGCGCGGCTATCAGGCTGCATTACGTGGAGAACATAATCGCCGAAGTCTACTAAAGCCCAGTCGCCATGTTCGATACCATTCTCTGAAAGCGCCGGATAACCATCAGCCTTCATTTTTTCCATGACAAAATCTGCAATTGATTTAACATGGCGTGAAGAACGCCCGCTTGCGATAATCATATAATCAGTAATTGTCGTCTGCTCCTTGACATCGAGTACTTTGATATCATTCGCGTGAATATCATCAAGATAAACAAGAAGCTGGTTAAGCTGGGTAGAGTATTCAGACATAGACTATTTCATCTCAATTTTAAAGGGCCTGATTTTAACAGAAGCCGTGAACTACCGCCATTAAGGCAGGAAAATTTTTACAACAGTTCAATTTCAATTCCGCACTAGTCTGATTTCCCAAGCAATAACTTCCTGATTATAAGATTCAAAACGAAACATAGTAACGTGGCAACAAGAAGAATGATTAACAGATGCGTAAACGATTGGGCATAGTGTATTTTCAAAAGTGAAACAGACATAGTCGAGCCGCCCTCTACAGAGGTTAAATTAGCCAGTTTACCTGAGAGGAACCCGCCGATGCCAAGAGAGACGAAGAAAATTCCCATCATGGTGCTTACTTTACGCCTGCTAGCCAACACGGTAATTGCAGACAAACCCACAGGTGAAAGCAATAGCTCCGCTATGGAGATAAGCAGATACGCAGGGATAAATAGCCAGGGGGATAACAGATGACTATGGTTATCGGTCACACAGACAAAGGTAATAAGTCCATAAGCCAGCGTCATGAAAATCATTGCCAGAACAAATTTGTTGCCTGTACTTAAGCCATTTTGGATTGAATTGAGGCGCGGAGCGCGGCGTGATAGAAAATAGCCGAATACCAGCATACCAAAGCTTTGAATGCTGACATAATAGGGCGGTGGAAAGTTAACACCTAACAATGTGGGTTCTACGACGCGTGAAATCAGTAAAGTCAACGACAGAAACATTTGAAAATAAAACGCCCAGAACATTACCGAAATGATGCAGAGAAGCCCAATAACCATTGTTTGTCGGGCCTGGGTACCGCTTTCACGCTGAATGGTGGTCACCAGATAGGCGAGAGAAATGACGACTACTGTTCCGAAAGCCGCATTGGCAATACTTGCGAAATTAAGAATAAGAAAAGAAACTCCCCACAATGCCAGCATAATTGCGGCTGCTTTAAATAGCTTGGCCGCCTGATACTCGAAAGGATGATAGTCCTCAATTTTGTAAAATCTGACACCGAACCCAAAGACAAAAAGCGAAATGATCATCCCAAGCGCGGCACTGAAAAAGGAAACGCCCCAACCGAAGTGCTCATTTAGCTGGCTCGGCAAAGTGGTTCCGAGAATAATTCCAGTAGTAATCCCCATGTAAAATATCGTAAAACCGCTTTCACGCCGGGGTGAGTCTGCAGAATATTCATTACCGAGAAGCGAGGAAATATTGGGCTTTAACAGACCTGTGCCGACTGCTATTCCCGACAAAGCCGCAGTCAGAATGGCAGGGGATGAAAAAAGAGAAAGGAATAAATAACTGGTAAACAGACAGAGTGCACCAACAATAACTGTTCTTTTCTGACCCAATAAATTATCGGCTATCCACCCGCCTACTAATGGGGATAAATAGGTAACTGCGGTAAAAGAGCCTACTAATGAATAGACCTGATCATCAGGCCACCCAAAGTGGAGTGCAAGATAAAGGGCTAAAAGGGATTGAACCACATAAAAGCCATATCTTTCCCACATCTCTGTGGCAAAAAAAACTTTCAATGAAGGAGGATGAGTATAGGGTATTGTGTTCACGATAGGTATCTTAACATATATTGCTGCAAGTGTAGCATGTGGATTAAAAGTTTTCATCAGGATAGTAGTCAAACCTTAATTATACAGCGCGTTCCAATTCCCTACTTCAGTCAATATCGCCTGTTGAATTACTATATTCCAGCACACCATTCTCTGGTGTATGCTATCTTCCTCGGAATGTCTAAGGGAGCAGTACAATGAGTGTGCAATCTAGTAGGGAGCGGCTGGTGAAAGCCAGAACAGGCAATGAACTCGAGACAGGAAACTGGTTAACAGAAGCTGCCTTGCGGATGCTATGCAATAACCTTGATCCGGAGGTCGCAGAAAACCCCGACTCATTAATTGTCTATGGTGGGCTTGGTAAAGCAGCGCGAAACTGGAACTGCTTTGATGCAATAGTCAGAATTTTAAAAAAGCTTGAATCTAATCAGACGCTTTTAATCCAATCAGGCAAGCCTGTAGGGGTTTTTACAACTCATGTGGATGCCCCTCGTGTGTTGATTGCCAATTCTAATCTGGTTCCTCATTGGGCAAACTGGGAGCATTTTAATGAATTAGATAAAAAAGGCCTGATGATGTACGGCCAAATGACTGCGGGAAGCTGGATCTATATTGGATCTCAAGGCATTGTCCAGGGGACTTATGAAACCTTTGTTGCTGCAGGTAAAAAACATTATCAGGGAAGTCTCGAGGGAAAATGGATATTATCAGCGGGACTAGGTGGAATGGGCGGGGCGCAACCCTTGGCCGCCACAATGGCAGGTGCCAGTATGCTGGCAGTTGAATGCGATCAAACGCGTATCAGTAAACGGCTGGACACTCGTTATCTGGACAAAAGCACTGATAATTTGGATGAGGCTTTGGATTGGATTAACAAAGCTCTTAGCAATAATGCGCCGGTTTCAGTTGGTCTGCTTGGTAATGCGGCCGATATTTATCCGGAGCTGGCAAAGCGCGGGATTCGTCCAGATCTGATAACCGATCAAACCAGCGCCCATGATCCGCTCAATGGCTATTTACCAAAAGGCTGGACTTTGGAAAAAGCGGCTTTACTGAGAAGAACCCATCCTGAAGAAGTGGTTGCGGCAGCGAAGTCATCAATGGCGGAACAGGTCGAAGCCATGCTCTATTTCCAGACACAGGGTATTCCAGTATTTGATTACGGTAATAATATACGTCAAATGGCATTTGAAGCCGGAGTCAAAGACGCCTTTGCTATTCCAGGTTTTGTTCCAAGCTACATCAGGCCCTTATTTTGCGAAGGCGTGGGTCCTTTCCGTTGGGTTGCATTATCAGGAGATCCCGAAGACATCTATGCAACTGACGAAAAGGTAAAAGAGTTATTACCTGAAAATCAGCCGCTTCACCGCTGGCTGGATATGGCGAAAGAAAGAATCAGTTTCCAGGGCTTGCCAGCCAGAATTTGCTGGGTTGGACTTAAAGACCGGGCACGCTTGGGATTAGCCTTCAATCAAATGGTAAAAACCGGGGAATTAAAAGCCCCTGTTGTGATTGGCCGCGATCACCTTGATTCCGGTTCAGTCGCAAGCCCAAACCGTGAGACGGAAGGAATGATGGATGGCAGCGATGCCGTCTCCGATTGGCCGTTACTGAATGCCTTGCTTAATTGTGCCAGCGGGGCAACCTGGGTCAGTATTCATCATGGAGGCGGTGTGGGTATGGGATTTTCCCAGCATGCCGGAATGGTCATCGTTGCTGATGGAAGTGATGAAGCGGCCAGACGATTGGCAAGAGTCTTACATAATGATCCGGCTTCAGGCGTTATGCGTCATGCTGATGCAGGGTATTCTCTCGCCAAACAATGTGCTCGTGAAAACCATTTGTGGTTACCCATGGAAGAGGAAAAAGCCCATGTTTGAATCTGTAAGCATAGTTCCGGGCGAATTAACACTGGCCAAGATCAGAGCGCTTCTGGTTTCAAAGCAGGTTATTGTGCTTGATGAAAGTTCTCATTCCGATATTGAGGCCTCTTTCAAAGAAGTGGAATCAGTAATCCGTGATAAAAAAATTGTCTATGGAATTAATACTGGCTTTGGTTCTCTGGCGTCTCAAACAATAAGTCCTGACAATCTGAGACAATTGCAGCGAAATATTGTTTTGTCGCATGCCTGTGGAACTGGTGAGCTTCTGGATGATGAGACGGTTGCCTTAATTCTTCTTCTGAAAATAAATAGCCTTGCTCAGGGATACTCTGGGGTAAGTCCAGCGCTGATTGAGGCGTTTCTGTCAATGTATAACCATCAGCTTTGGCCCTGTGTTCCTGCCAAGGGATCGGTTGGTGCTTCAGGGGATCTGGTTCCTCTTGCTCATCTCAGTTTACCCTTGCTCGGAGCTGGGCATGTACGTTATCAAGGGAAGGTAATGCCTGCTGAAGAAGGATTGGCACTCACCGGCTTAACCTCTTTGGAACTAGGACCCAAAGAAGGTTTGGCTTTATTGAATGGCTTGCAGGTTTCTGCTGCGATTTGTTTACAAGCGTATTATCAGTGTGTGACCTTGTTTGAAACCGCGATAATTGCCGGCTGTCTTTCGCTGGATGCTGCGCTGGGAAGCGATACGCCTTTTGACGACCGCATTCATCGAATTCGTGGACATCAGTCACAGCGTGTCGTTGCGCGGTTTTATCGCGAATTATTGGCTAAAAGTGAAATCAGGGAGTCTCATCGTTCCTGCAAAAGAGTGCAGGATCCTTATTCACTACGATGTCAGCCACAGATCATGGGGGCGGTTTTGCATCAAATGAATTTCGTCAGAGATACTCTGGCGGTTGAGGTCAATGCAATTACTGATAATCCTCTGGTTTTCACAAGAGAACATGAAATATTATCGGGGGGAAATTTTCATGGTGAGGCTCTGGCTATGGCGGCCGATAATCTGGCGCTCGCTATTGCAGAGATAGGAGCTAACTCTGAAAGACGAATAGCTCTGCTTATCGACAAGAATTTCAGCGGATTACCGGCTTATCTGGTGAAGGAAGGGGGGCTTAATTCTGGATTTATGATTGCTCATGTCACAGCGGCAGCCTGTGCCAGCGACAATAAAGCTTTGGCGCATCCACATTCCGTCGACAGTTTGCCGACTTCTGCCAATCAGGAAGATCATGTCTCTATGGCCACAAATGCGGCCAGACGATTGCATCTGATGCTGGATAATACAAAAACTATCCTGGCTATTGAGTTGCTCGCTGCCTGTCAGGGGCTCGATTTTCATCAGCCATTATCTACATCCACTCCGTTAAAGTTTTTCTATGAAAAGCTGAGATCTTGCGTCAGGCATTATGAATCGGATCGCTATTTTTCACCTGATATCGAAGTGGCTAAACAGAAAATATCAGAAGGAGAATTCAGAATTCCAAAAATGATGTTACACTCCCCGCTTTATTAAAGATCGAAGTCACTATGATTGTTGAAATTTTTACTGATGGAGCATGCAAAGGCAACCCCGGTCCTGGTGGATGGGGGGCTTTACTACGCTATAAAGGCCAGGAAAAAAAAATATATGGCGGCGAAGCACATACTACAAACAACCGAATGGAACTGATGGCTGCCATTCAGGCACTTGCTCTTTTGAATCGATCTTGCCAGGTAGAGCTATACACAGATTCCCAATATGTCCGTCAAGGTATGACGGGATGGCTTTTTCAGTGGAAAAAAAATGGCTGGAAAAATTCCAAAAAAGAAGCTGTAAAAAATGCAGATCTGTGGCAGCAGCTTGATGCTTTGGCCCAGAAGCATCAGATTAACTGGCATTGGGTGAAAGGTCATTCCGGTCATATCGAAAATGATCTGGCTGACGAGCTTGCAAATCTCGCTATTTCAGAATTATTGCAAAACTAAATCACAAGAGATAATTTTATGCGCCAAATCGTTCTTGATACAGAAACTACGGGTATTAGTCATGATGCAGGGCACCGTATTATTGAAATCGGCTGTGTCGAGCTTCTTGATAGAAAATTAACCGGTAAGCATTACCATGTTTATATCAATCCTGATCGAGAAGTGGATGAGGGAGCATTTCGGGTACATGGGATCAGTACCGAATTTCTAAAAGATAAGCCGAGATTTTCTGAAATTGCAGATGAGTTTCTCAATTTCATCTGCGATAGTGAGTTAATCATTCACAATGCTCCCTTCGATGTGGGCTTCATCAATGCTGAACTCGGGCATCTGAAGCATCCGCATCGGCTTGATAAATATTGTATGGTTCTTGATACCCTGGTGATGGCAAAAGAAAAACATCCCGGCCAGCGAAATAGTCTCGACGCGCTTTGTAAACGCTATGAAATTGACAATTCCCATCGTCAGTTCCATGGTGCGCTTCTTGATGCTGAAATTTTAGCATTTGTTTATCTGGCAATGACTGGCGGGCAAACCAGCTTATTTGGCAGCGATCTGGAAGAAGAGCAGCAAATTATTGTTGAAACCGAAGCGGTCGTCAGTAATGTTCAGTATAATATTCCAGTGTATAGCGCGAGTGAAGAAGAACTAGCCGGTCACAAAAATTTTATAGAATTTTTAGTAAAGAAATCCGGAGTGAATCGTTGGGAGGATGAGGTATAATTATGGATTCTCCTTTTGCGAACTATTATCCGGCAAATCCCTAAGTCTTAAATTTTGAGAATACAGGTAATTGAATAATTCCCTTGCATCTTGCGGGAATGATGGCTTGTCTTTTAGCGATTAAATTTATGTGTTAAAATGGCGCAAATTTGACCACCCAGTATGATTGAATGTCAAGATTTCCTTTGCGATCGTTCGTTTTATTCTACATTATTGCTATTTTATTTCCTGGAAGCGGGCAAGCGATTGAAGTTCCAATCTATGATTTTCCACTAGATCTGTACTCACAGAATGTCAATGATTATCTTCCCGCTGACAGCAGTGACTATGATGAGCCAATATTAACCAGTAACTATCAGGAATCCCAGGTAGAGCGATTCTATCAACATTATTACTCAAGTGATACTAATGGTCTATCTCCCTGGAGCGAAGGCCTCGTTCGTTCGCTTTTTCCAAAAATAAAACAAACTGAATTAGAAATTCTCGATGAATTTAATAATCAAAACAAGGAACCTTCGGCACGCCATTACGGTGAAAACTTTAAAGAACATGATGCCAAATGGTTAAATAGAATAAAGCACAATATGAATCTTGCTGCTTTGGACAACCTTGAGTTTTCGGAAGCAAACCGGGCTGTCGCAATCAATAATAGTTATGCTCGCGCACTACCCGAAACAGCTCCTGATTTTTACCATTTCAGCCTGCCAGGGCAGGGATTTCCTTTTGATAATTTACAAGAGTCGGCAATCTGGGGTGGTACACCGCTTTATGTTTTTGCCTATTCAAATGACAAAGCCTGGGCGCTTGTTTTGACTCCTGATGCGTATTTTGCCTGGGTAAAAAGCAATGATATTGCGCTTGCTTCCGGTCAATTTGTAAATCAATGGCAGAAGGCTGCTAAAAAGAAGCTGATTGCAATTACCAAAACACAAACTGAAATTCTTGATAAAACAGGGAACTCTCAATTTACAGGGTATATCGGTGAAGTTTTTCCTCTGGTGGAACGTAATAAGCAGTCCACATCGGTACTGATTCCTGCAAAAAACAATCACAATCAGGCGGTTATCAAAATTGGTATAATCAGTACCAACTCCTCGGAGCTCATGCCTGTTCCCGCATCTAAAAAAACGATTTCTCAGTTGTTAAAACAACTGCAAAACAGACCTTATGGCTGGGGCGGCGCCTATTTTTATAATGATTGTTCACAGGAATTAAAAAGTCTGTTTACTCCTTTGGGAATATGGCTCCCTCGTAATTCCGCTCAGCAGGCCCAATTGGGTTCGGTAGTGGATTTATCACAAAAAAATGTCGATGAGCGCCTGGCATTACTCAAAGAGAAGGGGCATCCCTTAATGACTTTGATTTATATTGGCGGCCACGTCATGCTCTATTTGGGTAACAAGAACGCTTCCAATAATGAATCTGAGGCAATCACTTATCAGAATATATGGGGATTGTCTCCATCAACCAGGGATAAACGATACGTGATTGGCCAATCCTTATTTTTCCCCTTGTTAAAATATTATCCAGAAAATTCCGACCTTAGTTCCTTGGCGGATAAAGGATATTTCAAGCTGGTCTTTCTGGATCAGTTAAATAATACCCGCACGCCGCAAGCTTTTGCCGTCGGCTTTTCAACACCAGGTAAACCTGCGGATTTATAATGAAAAATTTCCTGTCTTGATTATCAACACAAATAGCTCTTATTCCAAAAGACTGGAAGTGCCTAATAAATGAACTATATTTAGGTTAGGATCATCTAAAGGACAGATCATGGAAGCAAGAAACCTCCGCAAATTCATCCTCGCTGCATTCGCTTTTTGTGTATTCGATAATACCTATGCTGACAGTGCAATAATTCCAGACAACATACCCCATATTAATGTAGCCTCTAATACCTTTATTTTTAATCCGAGGAAATTAACCTGGGTTGCGATATCCAGTAATGGGAAGGTGGTACGAAGCGGAAAAGCATCGGGTGGAAGTCATTACTGCCGTGATATCAGACGCTCTTGTAAAACTCCTTCGGGAACTTATCGGGTAATGAGTAAAAGCGGGGCAGGATGTCGTTCCAGCCGTTATCCCTTGGGAAAGGGCGGAGCTCCTATGCCTTATTGTATGTTTTTCAGCAAATATTATGCAATACACGGGTCTCCCGATGTTCCCAATTACAATGCCAGCCACGGCTGTATTCGTGTAAGACCTGGTGATGCTAAATGGCTGAATCAGAATTTCGTCAAGATTGGAACAAAGGTGATTGTAAGACCTTACTAGAGTACGTCTACGTCTGCGCTTAAGCGACGTGGTTGCATAAATGGAACAAAGCAACTAACCTGTCGTCTTTGCGAACGGAGTGAAGCGATCCAGATCGAAGCTTCAGCTGGATTGCTTCGCTGATGCTCGCAAAGACGGTTTCTTATACACAAATCATCGTTTAAACAAGTCGCGGTACGGTAGGGGATTAAGAGAGAGTAGAAAATAAAATACTACTCATCTTCATCCATACTGAATGAAGAACCACAACCGCAAGTAGTCTTTGCATTCGGATTACGAATTACAAACTGTTCGCCCTGTATTCCTTTTACATAATCGATTTCTGCATCAGAAAGATATTGATAGCTCATAGAATCAATCAGTAAATTCACTCGTGAACTGCCATCTGAGCATTGCTGGGAGACGATGGTATCGTCCTCGTTAATGACATCGTCAAAAGTAAAGCCATACTGGTAGCCTGAGCAACCGCCACCGCTAATGAAAACCCGGAGGTTGAGTTTAGGATTATCTTCTTCAGCCAATAAAGAGGCAACCTTGTCGGCTGCACTGACGGTAAAATGAACAGAAGAGGTTTCAGTCATTGTGGCGTCCATTTGTAACTCCAAAAAAATGTATCAGTTTATCGAATATTTTGCTCAATTATAGCACCACCCAGACATTGGTTTTTATCATAGAACACAATATATTGCCCGGGAGTAACTGCTCGCTGAGGATCTGCAAACATCACACAATGCTGTTTATTATTCAGCGGTGAAACGATGCAGGCTTGTTCTGTTTGCCTGTATCGGGTTTTAGCATAGCAGGTGATTGGCAATTGATCTTTATAATCCGCAAGCCAGTGTATTTCACTGCACATCAATCCTTGCGAATAAAGCATTGGATGGCTCTGCCCCTGGGCAATAACTAAAGTATTCTTTTCGAGATCCTTATCAACCACATACCAGGGCTCATCACCTGAGTTAGCAAGTCCTCCTATGCCCAAGCCTTGCCTTTGGCCCAGCGTATAAAACATCAATCCATCATGCTGGCCAATTATTTCACCTGCTGTGGTTTTTATTGGACCAGGTTTGGCCAGAATAAACTCATTCAGAAAGTGTTTAAATTTCTTTTCGCCAATAAAACAAATTCCTGTGGAATCTTTTTTATCATGGGTAATCAATCCCAGTTCTTTGGCCATTGCTCTAACTTCCGCCTTGTGGTAGTCACCTATTGGAAATAAGGTTTTGGCAAGGGCAGAAGGCTCTACTGCATGTAAGAAGTAAGTTTGATCCTTTTCACGATCTTTGGCTTTCAGCAATGCAGGGAATGGGCTTTCATGTTTAATTTTAGCATAATGACCGGTTGCAATAAAATCAGCGCCCATGCCTAATGCATACTCCAGAAAAGCTTTAAATTTGATTTCTTTATTACATAGCACATCTGGATTTGGTGTTCTTCCGGCTTCATATTCATTTAAAAAATGAGTAAAAACCCTATTCCAGTATTCTCCTGAAAAATTAACACAGTGCAGAGGGATATTCAGCTTGCCTGCGACTGCTTCTGCATCTGCCAAATCTACTGCTGCAGGACAATAATCGTCTTGGTCGTCCTGCTCCCAATTTTTCATGAACAAGCCCTCGACCTGATAGCCTTGTTCTTTGAGTAACCAGGCAGCCACCGAGGAATCAACACCTCCGGACATACCCACAATCACCTTTGCTTTCATAATTCTACAAATGTTTAAAATATATCTATTTTAAGCCAAGTAGCTTCTCACTAAAACCCTATTATGAAAATTAAATTCCCTTTAGCTTCAAATTCAGCAAGTGATTTACAATCATAATCAATGAAATAGCCTTTAACTGTTAGATGCAGTCAGATTGAATTTATTCACATTTCGTTGATGATAGATAATTTGCACAAATTATCTAAATAAAGATACAATATGCGTCAATTTATTTATTATTTAGTATTTATGACGCACAATCAAGCTTTTCCAGAATCACAGTTGTTAAATTATCTGTTTTTAAAAACCATACTAATTATTAACTATGATGCAATGAACCTGCTTCCTTTGACGGTAAATCCTCATTGCGATTTAGAACGTTTTCAGGAGCAGATTGCTTCTGTTGAAGCGGAAGGCCAGTCTGCTTTGATAGAACTGCGTGCTATGTATAGGGAAGCATTGATAACGGATAGTCAAAGAGCAAACAAAATTAAACAAATTATTGAGTACTTTGTTCTGTTAGATCAAGATGCAAATGCACAAATAGATTTTATTCGAATGACGCCAGCCGAATTACAGCGGGTTTTCAATATTCACTTCTTTAGAAGCAGAATAGTGACTCAAAGTATGTTCTTCTTTTCAGAGCGCCCAGAAAGTATTGAAGGCTTAACGGCAGAAGAATTAAATGATTGCGGCTGGTATTTTTATCAAAAAAAATATTATGAAGCGGCTGTGCCGTATTTTCAATTAGCCGCTTTAGCCGGTCAAGAACAAGCCCTGGTCAATTTAGGGGTGTGTTATCATTGGGCACAGGGTATAGAGCAGGATGATGAAGCGTCTGTACTTTGCTTTGAATTAGCTGCAGACAAGAATAACCCGCAAGCACTTTATAATTTAGGTATGGCTTATGAAGAGGGTTGGTATAATGGCAAAAGCAACACAAAACAAGCATGGAATTACTATACTCGAGCTGCCAGGCTAAAGGATAGTGAGTCCATTTGCCAACTAGGCTGGTATGCTGAAAATGGAATTTATCCAGCCCAGAATTTAGAAGAGGCCTATAGACATTATGAAGAAGCAGATAAGCTAGGCAGTGCTCGAGGGGCCTTTAATTTAGGCCGCTGTTATGAGTTTGGTAAGGGATGCAATGAGAATTTAAGTAATGCCTTAGAATGCTATCAACGCGCACAAGAACGGGGATATGCAAAAGCTGAAGGAGCAATTGCTCGCATTGAAGATAAGCTAAATCGGGCTTCTTGTATTTTACTGTAATAGGGTGAGGCTGACAAACCCGCCAAAAATGTTAATTCCGATGTAGAAAAGGAGTTTCTACACGATATAAAGTTAATCTTGCAATCCATGACAATCGAGAATGGCGTTATTTCACAAGTAAAATATACTTAAAGTATCTTCCCCAGAAATATCCGAATAATTATGCCTGAAATCGCCAGACTGACTAAATTTTTCTGTAAAATTGAAAATACCTATCGCGAAAGTTTTTCTATCCGGCATTTGATTGAAAGCGGCGAAATTATTCCAGCCACTCATTCGGAGATTAATTTTATTGCACTTGTGATAGCCAGATTGCGCCTTGATTTGAATCATAATAAGCGCCTGACGGCAGAAATCCTTGAAGAAATGCTAAAAGGCGCCCATCTTCGCTTTGAAGATAATGGCTTTTTTTATTCTGAAATAGTTATGGAATTTAAAGATCGTCTGCGAAAACGCCGCTCCTCTCATCAATCAGTCCTTCAGCAATATTCATTTTCAGGAGCTGTTCTTAAAGAGGTTTTATTTGGTGTTACCGAGAATAATGAAGGAAAGAGGGCCAGCTGGATTCAATTTGAACGACATAATACCAGAACCATCGCTGCTTTGACCATGCATCTTATTGATTACCTGAGATATCGATGTACAGGAAAAAATATTGGCCCCTTCGGCGTATCCGTTTATACTGATCGCGAGCCTTTGACCATAAATCCGGTGAAGATTTAACTGATTTAAGCTGTATGTCGGTTGCGCAAAACTGTGCTCCTGACGCAGTAACCTGGAATTGAGTTTTTATGATAATTAATCTGAAAAAATACCCCGAATATAACGACTATCAGCAGATTTTAATCGAACTGACTGAGCGCCTGCCTCAACATATCCAGCCGCCTTGTGAGCTGGCCTGTCAGTTTAAGATTGAGTTTTGTCGAAATTATTATTTATTAAGCATGACTGTGAGCGGAAAGTTAACAATTATCTGCCAGCGATGTTTAAATGAATTTGCCTGTGATTATTCCAATTCAACAGAGCTCGCTCTATGCGCCTCTGAAACCATTGCTGAAAAACTGATGGCTGAATTTGAAACAGTTGTGTATGAGAAGGATGAGATTGACTTGAAGCAACTGGTTACTGATGAGCTATTCCTTTACAGTCCAATGCATCATGAGCATGTCGAGGACTGTGATGCTGAAATGCAACAACACATGAATATTTAAAATAAATCGCGGAAATTTCCGAATAATGGGAAATTGCAGTATAATACGCAGCAATTTTTGCTAAATTCCAATATTAGTTGCACTAAGACTTGGATTATAGGGAAAAAATGGGTAATATTTCGCCCAACATTAGACTATTCGCCTAGGAGTAATACAATGGCTGTTCAACAGAATAAAAAATCACGCTCACGCCGTGATCAACGACGTTCACACGATGCTTTGACCGGACCTACTTTATCCGTAGATAGCACAACAGGTGAAACGCATCGCCGACATCACATCACCCCGGATGGTTATTATCGTGGTCGCAAAGTGCTTGACACCGATAATGTCTACGAAGACGAGAAAGAAGAGTAATTCGCTTGAAAAGCATAACAATTGCCGTTGATGCAATGGGAGGGGATCATGGCCTTAAGGTGGTGATTCCTGCTTGTGTTCGAGCTGTTCAGCAAAACCCGGAACTTAAGCTGATTCTGGTTGGCGATCAAACACAAGTTAACTCATTGCTAAAAAAACATACTGCGAATCCAGAGCAAATCACAGTAGTGCATGCTTCTGAAATTGTGGGTATGGATGAACTGCCTTCTCAGGCAATGCGAAACAAAAAAGATTCATCCATGCGAGTTGCGATTAATCTGGTGAAAGAAGGAAAGGCAGAGGCCTGTGTCAGTGCTGGAAATACCGGCGCATTGATGGCTACCGCGCGTTTTGTCCTGAAAACTTTACCCGGTATTGATCGTCCGGCAATAATAGCTACCTTGCCGACACTGCAGGGAAAAACCCGGGTCATTGATCTGGGTGCTAATGTGGATTCCTGTGCTGAGCATCTTTTTCAGTTTGCTGTAATGGGCTCGGCTCTAATCCAGGCTGTTGATAAAAAACGTCAACCCAAAATCGCATTGCTAAATATAGGTGTTGAAGAGATCAAGGGAAATGATCAGGTAAAACGTACCGCTCATATGCTGGCCGAATGTACACTTATGAATTATGTTGGCTATGTAGAAGGGGACCAGTTTTATTCTGGTGAAGTAGATTTGGTAGTCTGCGATGGTTTTGTTGGTAATGTAGCCTTAAAAGCAAGCGAAGGATTGGCCAAGCTAATGCTGTCTGTTCTCAGGGAATCCTTTTCACGCTCATTTTTAACCAAACTCGCGGGATTGATTGCGAAACCTGCTCTAAATCATCTCAAAACCCGTATGGATCCAGCCCGCTATAATGGAGCCAGTATGTTAGGGCTAAATGGCATTGTGATTAAAAGTCACGGCGGTGCAAACGAACTGGCTTTTCAAAATGCCATTGAAGAAGCCATTTTACAAGTTAAGAACAATGTAGTGGACCTTGTGCGTGAGCAAATAACCGATTTTATCAATCAAGGCTTATTGTTATGAAAAATGCTGTAATTAATGGTACAGGCAGTTACTTACCAAAGCATCAGTTAAGCAATGTGGAACTTGAGTCCAAACTGGATACCACTCACGAGTGGATTCATTCAAGAACCGGTATAAGCAGCAGACATATTGCCAATGATGTGGAAACTGTATTTTTTATGGCATCAGAAGCTGCCAGGAAAGCTCTGGAGTCTTCTACTATTGAAGCAGACGATATCGACGTCATTATCGTCGCAACCTGTACCCCTGATCATTTTTTTCCGAGCATGGCCTGTCATGTTCAAAAAGCGCTGAATATAAAAAAGCCAATTCCGGCATTTGATATCAGTGCTGCCTGCAGTGGTTTTGTGTATGCCATGGACAACGCATGGAACTTTATCCGCTCCGGAGCTGCAAAGCATATTCTTGTGATAGGTAGTGAGCGTATGTCTCATGCGGTCAATTGGGAGGACCGTTCTACCAGCATTCTTTTTGGCGATGGCGCAGGAGCTGTTGTTTTGTCTGCAGACTCCGAAAGAGAGGGAATTATTGCCAGTAAACTGCATTCCTCTTTTGATGCGGATGCGTTACTCACTTATGAAAATTTTACGACCCAAGGCCAGCGCTCCTATATTGGCATGCGCGGAAACGAGGTGTTTAAAATTGCAGTTAACATCATGGGTGATATTGTTGATGAAATTCTTGAGGCCAGCCAGCTGAAAAAATCAGACATAAACTGGTTAGTTCCACATCAGGCCAATATTCGGATTATTAAGGGAATCGCCCGAAAACTGGACTTACCGATGTCACAGGTCATTGTTACTATTGAGAATCAAGGTAACACTTCTGCGGCCTCTATTCCCTTGGCTCTTGATTTTGCAATCAAAAATGGCTCCATTAAACGTGATGAGTTATTACTTCTTGAATCCTTTGGTGCCGGAATGACCTGGGGTGCCCTGGTCATTCGTTACTAATCCATTCTGGAGATTTATTTATGGCAAATCTGGCATTTGTATTCCCCGGACAGGGATCTCAATCAGTAGGTATGCTGGCTGAGCTTTCTGAAGCCTATCCTGTTATTCATAAAACATTTAATCAGGTATCTGACGCATTAGGTTATGATCTATGGCATTTGGTTCAAAATGGTCCAGAAGCTCGTCTTAATCAAACTGAATATACGCAGGTCGCAATGCTGACAGCGGATGTTGCTGTTTTCAGAGCATTGAAACTGCAGGATTTACCACGCCCAAGATTTATGGCAGGGCATAGTCTCGGTGAATATGCCGCTTTGGTTTGCGCTAATGCGCTAAGTCTACAAACAGCAGCCAAACTGGTTGAGAAGCGCGGTCAGTTAATGCAACAAACAGTACCAATGGGTTTTGGCGCTATGGCTGCAATTGTAGGCTTAACTGACGAGCAGGTTGTGGGGCTATGTGAGCAATCAAGTGACTCACAGTTTAAAGTGAGTCCTGCCAATTATAATGCGATAGGCCAGGTGGTTATTGCGGGTCATAGCGCTGCAGTTGAAAAAGCCATCAGAAATGCGGAAGAAGCCGGTGCCAAGCTTGCAAAGCTTATTCCCGTTAGTGTTCCCTGTCATTGCGATTTATTAAAAGACGCCGCAAGCGCGTTTGAGAGTGATTTGAATGCTGCTGATTTCAGGCTGCCGGATTTTGCTGTCGTCAGTAATGTGAATCTTGCTGTTTATCAATCTATCCAGCAAATGAGAACGCTCCTGAAAGAGCAGCTATACCGTCCTGTTCGCTGGGTAGAGACTATACAACTATTTAAAGCCAATGGAGTGGAGCATATCATCGAATGCGGACCAGGAAGAGTATTGTCTGGCCTGGTCAAGCGAATTGATCGTTCATTATCTGCCGCTTGTGTTCATGACAATGATTCGATGGAAGCGGTTTTGTCGCAATGGGAAATGAGCGAAAGTTATTAATTCGGAGCTTGGTATGATAAATCTTCAGGGTAAAATTGCATTGGTTACCGGTGCAACACGCGGTATTGGCATGGCCATTTCCAAAACATTAGCCAGGCAAGGGGCTTATGTTATTGGTACCGCAACGACGGAAAGCGGCAGCCAGACTATTTCCGACTACTTCAAACAGGAAGGCCTTTCTGGCGAGGGTGTCTCTTTGGACGTTACCAATAAGGACGCCATTGAACATTTAATGTCCCAGCTTTCCGATCAGGAAAAACTGCCTGGAATTCTGGTGAACAATGCCGGGATCACTTGCGATAATCTGTTGCTTCGCATGGACGACGAGGAGTGGCTTAAAGTTATCGAAACGAATCTAACTGCTGTATTTCGCATGAGCAAGGCTTGTATCAAGCCGATGTTTCGGGCGCGTTGGGGCCGCATTATCACCATAGGCTCAGTGGTAGGAGCTAGCGGCAACTCAGGACAGACTAATTACACTGCTGCCAAAGCAGGGATTGTTGGATTCAGTAAATCACTTGCACAGGAGATGGCAAGCCGGGGTATTACAGTGAATGTGGTAGCCCCTGGTTTTATTGATACCGATATGACCAGCATTCTGCCTGATATGGTTAAAGATGAAATGCTGAAAAGAATACCCATGAAACGTCTGGGTTCTGTTGATGATATTGCACAAACAGTGGCTTTTCTGGCCTCTGACTGCGCCAAATATATCACTGGAGAGACTATTCACGTGAATGGTGGAATGTACATGGATTAATTTCTTGCGTTCTTGCAAGAATTGAATAAACTACCTTCATCAATTTTTTTAACAAAGAGGAAACACTAGTTATGAGTACAGTTGAAGAGCGGGTTCGTAAAATTGTTGTCGAACAATTAGGCGTTAAAGAAGAAGAGTTGAAAAACAATGCTTCTTTCGTTGATGATCTGGGTGCTGATTCATTAGACACTGTTGAACTCGTTATGGCTTTGGAAGAGGAATTTGAGACTGAAATTCCTGATGAGAAAGCAGAGAAAATTACTACTATTCAGGAAGCCATTGATTATATTGAATCAAACCTGAATAAAGAAGAAGCCTGATAATTGAGGAGTATTCATTGAGTAAGCGGCGTGTTGTAGTCACTGGGATGGGGATGGTTACCCCTGTTGGACTTAATGTCGAGGAAACCTGGCAAAATATATTGGCTGGCAAAAGCGGTGTTGGAATGGTTGAAGGTTTTGATACTGCTGAATACACCACCAAAATCTGGGCCAAGGTTAAAAATTTTAACATTGAGGATTACGTGCCGCTGAAAGATGCCCGCAAAATGGATGTATTTACCCAATACGGAATTGCGGCTGCTGATGAGGCTCTGGCTGATTCTGGATTAGTGATTGATGAGAGACTAAGCCTTCGCACCGGTGTGGCTGTAGGTGCAGGAATTGGTGGCATTGAGACAATCACTAATAATCAGGATAAGCTGGTAACCGGTGGGCCAAGAAAAGTATCTCCTTTCTTTATTCCCGCAGGCATCATTAACATGGTTGCCGGACAGATTTCAATTCGCCATAGCCTTAAAGGCCCTAATATTTCAGTCGTAACAGCCTGTACTACTGGAACGCATAATATTGGTCTGGCAGGGCGAATGATTGCTTATGGCGATGCAGATGTAATGATCTGTGGTGGTGCTGAAATGACTACGACACCGCTTTGCCTGGCTGGTTTTTCTGCTGTTCGCTCCTTATCAAAAAGAAATGAAGAGCCAGAAAAAGCCTCGCGCCCCTGGGATAAGGACCGTGACGGTTTTGTTATGGGTGAAGGCGCAGGCATTCTCATTCTCGAAGAATACGAACACGCTAAAGCTCGCGGTGCAAAAATTTATGCCGAACTTGCTGGCTTTGGCATGTCTGGCGATGCCTATCATATTACAGCACCTGATGAAGATGCGGATGGAGCTTCTCGAGCAATGGAAGCGGCTATTCATGATGCAGGGATTGAGCCTGAACTTGTTGATTACATCAATGCACATGGAACATCGACCTATCTCAATGATATGAATGAAACCAAGGCTGTTAAACGAGTATTTGGTACTCATGCCTATGATCTGGCTATTAGCTCTACAAAATCGATGACTGGTCATCTGTTGGGAGCAGCTGGAGCAGTTGAAGCGATATTTAGCGTGCTCGCAATTAAGGATCAAATCGTACCGCCCACTATTAACCTGGATAACCCGGATGAGGGTTGCGATTTGAATTATGTTCCACATGTGCCGCAAAAGAGAAAAGTTGATTACGTGTTAAGCAATTCTCTTGGGTTCGGCGGGACTAATGGTTCCTTACTATTCAAGCGTGTATAAATGTTTGGCCGGGTAATCAAACTATTCGCCGTTCTGTTTTTGGTATGTAGTTTGATTTTTCTCGGCTATAAAGCCTATTTTATTCACAACGATTTACATTCCGCCATGATTGATAATGGCAAACCCTTCATTATTGAAATCAAACCTAACTCCACTGCCAGTGCCATTGTGCATCAACTAAAGACACAAGGTTTTATTGAATCCGAGCAAATCCTGCTGAATTATATTAAATGGAAAAAGATTGCCGCTCAGTTTAAGGCAGGAGTCTATGAAATCGAACCCGGCGATTCAGCGCTTGATTTCCTTGAGAAGATAATTCAAGGTAAGGTATTGATTGAATCTTTGGCAATTATCGAAGGAACAACACTTGCTCAGGTTGAAAAGCAGTTTACACAAACTCCTTATCTGTACTTTAACCCGGATGATTTTAAGCTAATTATTGGTAATCATGAAACAGCGGAAGGCTTACTGCTGGCAGATACCTATCGTTACAATGCCGGGAGCGATGCAAAAAAAATAATTCAACTGGCAAATAAAAATCTCCTTAAGGTACTTAATGAGGCATGGCAGCAGCGGGCTACTGATCTTCCATACAAGGACCCTTACGATCTGCTTATTGTAGCCTCGATTTTGGAGAAGGAAGCCTCTATTGCAGAAGAGCGCGGGATCATATCAGGAGTTATTGTCAACCGTTTAAAGAAACATATGCCGCTGCAGATGGATCCTACCGTTATTTATGCAATGGGGCCTGATTTTAAAGGAAAATTAACCCATGCTGATCTTGCAATAAACTCTGCGTATAACACCTATCGTAATAAAGGCTTGCCGCCAACACCCATTGCAATGGTAGGAAAAAATGCTATTTTCGCTGCGGCTCAACCCGAGAAAACCAATTATTTATATTATGTGGCGAAGGGTGATGGCTCGCATTACTTTTCCACGAATTATGATGAACAACGCCGCGCTATCTTTCGCTATCTCATTAAGGGGCATGAATGACGTCAAAAGGCAAATTTATTGTCGTTGAAGGGATGGAGGGCGCAGGTAAATCAACTGTCATTCATACCATTAAAGAGTTTCTGACAAAAAGAATTGATTCAGTCATTCTTACCCGCGAACCAGGCGGAACACGTATTGGCGAAAAAATCCGCGAAATCATAAAGGAAAATTATCCTGGTGAAACTCTTGCGGCGCGAAGCGAATTATTACTAATGTATGCAGCCAGAGTTCAATTGCTGGAAGAACTTATACATCCAGCCCTGAAAAAGGGCGGCTGGGTGGTTGCCGATCGATTTGAGTTATCCAGTTTTGCTTATCAGGGCGGGGGGCGTGGACTCAATATGGACTTTCTTAATCAGCTGTCCTCTTTTTGCCTTGATAATGTTCAGGCTGATTTGACTTTTTATCTTGATATTTCCCCCGAGAATGGGCTGGCTCGAACCAGGGGAAGGGGAGAGGCTGATCGTATAGAGCGTGAATCTATGGACTTTTTTAACCGGGTTTATCAAGCTTATCATCATAAAATCAGCACGATGGAGAAGGTGGTTATTATCAATGCAGAACTGTCCCTGAATCAAGTTCAGGAGCAGGTTATTTCCAGTCTGGAAGCATTTTTTAATTGATAGTTTGGGAGCTACGGTGAATTTGTCTGAACCGGCGCATTTAATACGCGCTCATTACCAACACTGGCAACATTTTGTTGAGATGGCACGAAAAGGCAAGCTCAGTCATTCTATGATGCTGGTAGGAGCCGCGCATTTGTCACTGGAGCAGTTTTCACTGCAAATAGCTCGAAGTATTTTATGTCCCTCTCTGCATTCAGATATTGAGCATTGCCAATCCTGTGCTCTGGCAACCAGTAATGAGCATCCCGATCTTCAGCTGATTATCCCTGAAAAAGCGGGGGCAGGGATTAAGATCGAGCAAATCCGGGACTTACAGTCCAGTATTTATACCAGCCCCCAATTAGGGTATGCGCGTGTAGTCATAGTCTATGCTGCAGAGAAAATGAATTCATTTGCAGCCAATGCTTTATTAAAAATCCTCGAAGAGCCGCCTGCCAATGTCTATTTCATCTTATTGGCCGAGCAGATTGGTACGCTGCTTCCGACCATCATCAGCCGATGCCAATTATGGCGATTTACAGACAGGCTTGCATCTGAAGGCCATTTAAGCCTGGCTTCTTGTTATAATCCGGAGAGCGAACGCGGAAAACTTGCCGCCGATTTGCCGGAAATTATTGATGGTTTGCTGAAGTTAACTAATGACCAATACTCAGCCTGTGAGCTTGCCGCTAAATGGGCGGTTTATCCTTTAGTTGAATTAACCTGGATCCTGTATTTAATATGTTCAGAAATGATCGAAGCCAAACTGCTGAAACACTTCCCGGACCATGTTAACTCTCAAGCTCTTGGTCAACTCGCCTCAGGCTTTCACTTGTTTTCATTGTTCATGGTTTTGGATAAAATAAATGCTATTACCAGGAATTTGAACCATAATATGAATGTGAACCCGCTGCTGGCGTTGGAAAATCTATTAATTGTGACAAAACAGGGATGCAAAAATGAGCGAGGAAGTTCCAGTAATTAACTGTGCTTATCCTTCCGAAAGTGCATTGTATATGGCTTACATGCCTTTTTTAAAAAATGGCGGCCTGTTTGTAAGAACCTTACAGTCTTATGCTATAGACACCAAAGTCGTGTTATTGGTTAACTTGCCTAATGACGCACAAACTTATCGCGTAACCGCCCGGGTCGTCTGGATCACTCCCCGAGGTTCACAGGGCAGCAAACCGCCTGGTCTGGGGCTTCAATTTATTGATCCTGACGCCCGTAATTTTGCGAATAAAATAGAAACTCACCTTGCTGGCATGCTAAAATCATCTCAAATGACTGATACGATGTAATGTGATGCTGATTGACTCCCACTGCCATTTAAACTTTATCGATTTAACCGAATTTGACAATAATCTGGATAACGTCATTCGACAAGCAAAGGACAATGATGTCCAGCACTTTCTCTGTGTCTGCGTCGATTTGTCTGATTATGATACTTTGTGCACGATCGCCAAGCGATATAATCAGGTTAGCATTTCCGTTGGCCTTCACCCAAATAGCCTGATTGAAAAGGAGCCTGATGCGGCATTGCTGATACAAATGGCAAGCCACCCCGCCTGTATTGCCATTGGGGAAACCGGACTTGACTATTATCGGAACGAGACTGCAGATGGGCCTGAATTACAACGCTCCCGGTTTCGCGAGCATATTCGGGCAGCGATTCAGTCAAATAAACCTTTGATTATTCATACCCGTCAGGCAGCCGAAGACACACTTCGGGTGATGAAAGAAGAAAATGCGGACGCAATTGGCGGGGTAATGCATTGTTTTTCAGAAACCTGGGACATTGCCAAACAAGCTCTGGATATGAACTTCTATATTTCAATGTCTGGAATTGTCAGCTTTAAGAATGCAGCTGTTTTGCACGATGTTGCTAAAAAAGTGCCGCTGGATCGTTTGTTGATTGAAACTGATTCCCCGTATCTTGCGCCTGTTCCCTTCAGAGGCAAGCAAAATCATCCCGCGTTGGTTAAATATGTGGCTCAGGCGGTTGCCGACTTAAGACAGATGGATTATGAAGAGGTCGCGAGAATTACCACTGAAAACTTTAAATGCTGTTTTAAATTATAAAAAGAAATACGACTGGTGCGGCCCTTGGTCCAATGGTACTTACTTAAGTCGTGCAACTTGGGGAGGGAATATTCTCTACCTCTACGTCTTCCAACCGCCTACATCACCCGACTTGTACGGGTGATCCAGACTACTCAAAGGATAGTTGTGAGGATGCCCGGGACAAGCCGTGGCACGTGGGCGTGAGGAGGAGCCCTCATACAAGCTGCGGGACGTAGGGAGTGAGGGTTAAATCCTTAAGTAAGTGACATTACATATTACTCAACTCAAGCTGTAACTGTCTTGAGAAGACAAGTCTTCATCATTCGTACGTTCTGTCTGATTATTACTATTTTCGTCCCGTATATCTCGGGCTCGACTCTTATAATACTGTGAGGTAGCAATTAAGGGTTTTATGGCTTCATCCTGCTCCGAAATTTTACTCTGCGCTGATTTGGGCGAACTGAATCCGCTTTTTATCCAATTCCATAGTCTGCTCAAAAGCTCTGTAAAGCTAGGCAAACGACTAACATATTCTTTCGTTTCTTCTTCATTTTGAGGATAATCGGCTTCTTCATCTGAGTCATGAGCCATTTGTGGTTTTTCAGCTAAAGTCTTCAGTATATTGAGGCATCGCTGATCACCCGCATTTCTTGCTATATCCAGTACATCTTCTGACTTGATTAATGCAGCCAGATTAAGGTTTGGTACTGATTCATTTAAGTAATTAATTACCGCCTTGACACACTCAGGGTTACGAGACGCGGCCGCGCCTTTTAGTAGAAAAAGCTGATACACTTTTCCATGTTGCTCATTCTGTACATGTTTATCAAGTGTTTGGCGTACAAAACCATCTTCAAGGAATTTTTCAAAAGCCTGTAGCCGGCCTGCTTGCAGTGCGATTTTACTGGCAGCCAGATAAGCAACACTGGGATCTCCATCGGCATCATTTAAAAAACTTCGATATTGCTCGTCTAGCAATATAGTCATTGCTTCCAGTTTATTGTCGCGAGCAGCCATTTTCAACGCCATACGTGAATCGCTTGCTCCATTTCTAAACCAGGCCTCTATTAAGTCCTTATCGTCCTGAATAGCTGCCATCGTCAGTTGATTAAAATGAACATTATCGCCAACGTCGGCAGAGGCATTAGCTCGTTCAGGATTATTTTTAATAATATTCTTGATAATAAAGTTTTCTTTATCAGGGAAGCTGTGATTGATGGTTGAGGAAGGATGCGCCATCACATTAATGGTCAGGGGAATTGTTTCCAGAGGGCCTTGTTCTGTTGCAAACGCTTCCCTGGATAAAAAATTAGCTAACTTGCCTGCAGCGTTTACTTTCTCTCCATCTGTAAACACACGAAACTTGTTATTATTCGGATCATAGACTTCGAAATTTCCATCTTTATTAACGGATACGGCAATTGCATGGGTTGGGGTTCTAACCGTCCAGGCAGTGTCAGGAACTCTCATTTTGTTGAAGATGTGTCTCCAGTCACCGCGCTCAGCCACCAGCCCAATATTATAGACTCGTTGCAGCTTCATCGGCACATTGACCGTCGTGGTATCCCCGTCAGGACCAGGTGCAGGTTGGGCAACGGGAACTTTAAGATTGAGTACCGCATCTTCCTGGCTTAGTTTTTTATTAAATTCCTGGGGCAGATAGGCGTTCAACACTTCCCGAATAAATTGGTTTATCTCACTGTCGCTAACAGTCTGATTTTTGATAGATTCAGGATCTTTCTTTTGAGCTAATAACTCGCCCTTACGATTGATCGCATCTAAAATTCTTGCAAATTGGCTGGATTTTCCTTCGAGAGCATATTGGACATAGACCGCCGCCAAGCCATTACATATCCCATTATCATTGGCACTAAGCTCAATATCTCCCTCCTGCAGGATTAAATTAATCATGGGAATAATATAAGCTTGTTCCATTCCTTTGACGCTGGTGAATCCAAAATCAGGTAAAGGGGATTTGTTCGACATGTTAAAACTCGTATAACTGATTACCACTTACAATAATTTTAGAACATTTAGCTTAAGGTTATCTTAGGGAGAGATACTCTGAATATCTGTATCTAATATCCCATGATGGTTTTCATCTAATCCATACTTTAAATGTAATCCGGAAAAAAGGAGTTTTCATGGGGATTGATGCCTCTACAGTGATTAGCTTAAAACCTGAGGGACTTTATTGCATTCCTGGCGCTTTTTATATTGACCCGCTTGCTTCAGTTAAAAAAGCTATAATCACTCATGCGCATTCCGATCATGCCCGTATGGACCATCAGGAGGTTCTGGCTACTTCTGAAACGATTGAGCTCATGCAAATCCGTTATGGTGAAGATTGCAAAACCCGTTTTCAAGGGCTTGCTTACCATTCAAGGATTAAGGTTAAAGATGTAACTGTTTATTTTCTGCCTGCGGGTCATATTTTGGGGAGCGCTCAGATTGTTATCGTATTTAAAGGATATCGCCTGATTATTTCTGGTGACTATAAACGTTCCATTGACCCTACTTGTGCCGCTTTTGAAACAGAACCCGCAAATCTGCTGGTTACAGAGGCGACCTTTGGATTACCTGTTTTTAAGCATCCGCCTATTGAATCAGAGTTAAACCGCTTATTGGTATCGATGAAAAAACATCCTGGCACCTGTCATATCATTGCCGCCTATGCTTTGGGAAAAGCGCAGCGCTTAATAAAAAGTTTGAGGATTTCAGGCTTTGATGAACCAGTTTATATTCATGGCGCTTTATCAACATTTTGTGAATTTTACCAGCAAAAAGGCATAGATCTTGGTGATTTAAGATCTGCCAGTCAACTCAGTCCACAAACTGCAGCCGGGAAATTGGTTATTTGTCCGCCGAGTGCATTACAGGATCGCTGGAACAGGCGCTTCGGAGATATTCGCTTAGGTTATGCCTCAGGCTGGATGCGAATTCGAGCTCGTGCTAAACAGAAAGGTATTGATCTGCCTTTGGTCATTTCTGATCATGCCGACTGGAATGAACTGACTCAAACCATAGAAGAAATAAATCCCGAATTGCTATGGGTTACACATGGAAGCGAAGAAGCCCTTGTTTATTATGCGCGGCAAAAGGGATACCAGGCGCACGCCCTGCATTTGTTAGGATATGAAGAAAATATGGAGTAAATATGCATCAATTTTCGAGCTTACTTAATGAGTTGTATTTTACATACAGTAATCTGGCGAAAACTGAACTACTTAAAAATTATTTTTCGACAGCTCCCGATCCGGAAAGGGGTTATGGCCTGGCCATACTTGCTGGCACATTAGAGTTCCCGACGTTCAAATGGAGTATGATAAAAGAGTTGATGAAGGAGTATGTGGATCCGGTATTATTTTCATTATCCTATGATTACGTCGGCGATCTGTCCGACACCATCGCATTACTCTGGCCCAACCAGCAATCGTTAAAGCCGCTTCCTGTATTGAGTGCAATTGTTGAGACCTTTAATCAGCTACCCGAAGAAAGGATTGCATCCTATCTTCGCGATCTTTTAAACAGCGCAACTACCGATGAGCGATGGGCCTTATTAAAAACAGGCACTGGAAGTTTGCGGGTAGGCGTTTCCGCCCGCTTTATAAAAAAAGCGCTTGCCGAATACGGGCAGGTTGATGTGAGAGATATTGAGCATGTCTGGCATGCTGTTAAGCCGCCTTATGAAGAGTTATTTGCCTGGCTTGAAGGGCACACTGGCTATCCACAAATTGAAGAGAATATTCATTATCATCCGGTCATGCTTTCCCATCCTCTGAGTGAAAAAGATTTGAATTCTCTGGATCTCGAACAATACGCTATAGAAAGAAAGTTTGACGGGATTCGCGTTCAATTAATTTCTACCGACTCGGGTAAGCGATTGTTTACACGAACGGGAGAGGATATTAGCCATTCATTCCCGGATATTCTTGCCGGAATACAGGGAAAGGTAATATTAGATGGAGAGTTGGTTGTCAAAAGCCGTGAAACTGTTGGCAGTTTTAATGAACTGCAGCAGCGTTTGAATCGGAAAAACCCTGGTAAAGACCTGATTAATAAATATCCTGCTGCCATTATTTTTTACGATATGCTTTCTATTAACGGCGAGGATATTCGTCCACTAACTTTTATGGAGAGAAGAGTCTGTCTTGAATCGTGGTATAAAGAAAACCCGAATTCCAGCTGGCTATTATCTGAACTGCTCGATTTGGATAAGCAGAATATTTTTGTAATTAGAGCTCAGATACTTTCCGAAAAACATGTAGCTGTTGAAGGGCTTATGTTAAAACATAAAAGCAGCCCTTATATTGCAGGTCGTCCAAAGGGCCATTGGTTTAAGTGGAAACGAGATCCGATGCTGGTGGATGCTGTATTGATGTATGCTCAGCGCGGGCAAGGGAAACGTTCCTCTTTTTATTCAGATTATACCTTTGGTTTGTGGGAAGATAGCGAGATAGTTCCTATTGGGAAGGCTTATTTTGGATTTACAGACAAGGAGCTTTATGAGCTCGATAAATGGATAAGACATCATACCATTAACCGGTTTGGCCCTGTGCGCGAAGTAGAAAAACAGCTGGTGTTTGAAGTGGCTTTTGATGAGGTACGTGAATCGAAGCGCCATAAATCAGGTCTGGCGCTTCGCTTTCCAAGAATACATCGTATACGCTGGGATAAACCGGCAAAGGAAGCTGATACCTTGGCGGTTTTGCGCGGGTTTTTAAAGTAGGCGCGTTTACAAGACTGATATAACTAGAAAATACGGGCTAAAAGCCAAATCACAACCAATACGCTAAGCGGTACTCCCAACAGCCAGGCAATAATATATTTCCACATAATGCGCTCCTGTAGTTTATTCCGTTAGTGAAGCTATTTATAAGTATAGTTCGTTTATTCCTTGCAAAAGAGGCTGGCAATCAAACCAATAACAGCGCAAGCGAAAAGACTGACTGAAAACAGTGAGGGATATTGCATAAGAAAAACACCAACCAAACCTCCGAGTACCGAGGACATACACATACGAAAGGTGTTAACAAAACCAAGGGCGGTAGCGGCTTGTTCAGTATAATCAGCCAGAATCAAAGAGACGGTCGGCGGGTTGGAAATACTGAGTCCAAAACTGAGTAATAGAACAGGAGCAAGGGAGGTCAGTGTAATTCCATAGCGTATATATAAGAGTATTAGTAATGTCGAACCAACAACCATTAATAGATTACCAAAACGAATATTCCATACGAGTGATTTATACTCTCTTAGCCAGATTCCGAAATAATTCCCCACAATAATTGTTAATCCATTGCAGGCGAATATAATGGCAAAGGCTTGGGGCGAGTAGCTTAAACTATCGATAACCAGATAAGCGGCATTTACCACGATAATCATCAGGCAAGTGTAGGAAAATGTAACCATAATGGTTCCTATCCACAATTTTCTATGCCATAAAATTTCCCTGTAATATTGAAAGTAGTGCCAGATCGTCTTGCCTGACCTCTGCCAATAGCGAGACTCTTTTAAAAAAGGAATGGAAGCCCAAAATAAGACGATAGCCAGCAAGGCCATAAATATAAAATTGGCTCTCCAGCCAAAATTGACAAAAATAAGTGAGCCTATTAACGGCGCGAAAATAGGGGAGGCGGTAACGATCATCGAAAGATGGGAGAGTAAACGGGCTCGGTCAATATTATCCTCTACATCACGCGCAGTGGAGAAGGCGATTATATTGGAGCTGCAGGCTGCAAATCCCTGAATGATTCTTGCAATAATCAATATTTCAATACTGGTGGCGAAAATGCAAATCAGGGTGGCAAAAAGAAAAACGTATAGGCTTGAAAAGAGGGCTTTGCGACGTCCAAAATAATCAATGATTGGACCCCAAAAGAGTTGAGCTACTCCAAAAGAAAAGAAAAAAAGACTGAGCGTTAATTGTCCGATAGCATGGGTTGTCTCAAAATAACTGGTTATTGCGGGCAATGCTGGCTGAAAAGAATCAAAGGTTACGAGACAAAAGGAAGATAGAAAACCAAGATAAACCAGCTTATTCTCATTCACAGGTGCCTGATTCCTTTTCAATTATTTCATAGGATGCTGGCAATATATTAGCATAGCATGCGTTTGAAATTCATATTAAAATAGCTGATCTATTTATGCGTACTGAGAATCTGATGAAATTTTACCTGGGTCTTATGTCTGGTACCAGTATGGATGGTATTGACGCCGCATTGATTGATGAAAATAATAATTTTATTGATGGCTTAACCCGACCTTATAATTACCAGGTCAGAGACAGTATTCTTTCGGTTTCTCAGGGTGAGAAAAAAACGATCGCCGAGTTTAACCAGTTGCATACGCTCATTGGTCGAGAATTCGCTGCAGCTGCTCGAGAGCTGATTTTAAGGCATGAAGATAAAAAACCGTGGATTCAGGCCATTGGCAGTCACGGCCAGACACTATGTCATGATGCCGGCGCTCAAATACCCTATACTGTTCAGTTAGGTTGCGGCCATACTATTGCTGAGGCGACTGGAATTACGGTGGTTGCTGATTTTCGCACGAGGGATTTAATTGTTGGTGGAGAGGGGGCGCCCTTTGCTCCTGCCTATCACCAGGAAATTTTCAGACATCTGGGAACCCCTTTAGCTATTGTGAATATCGGAGGTATCAGCAATATCACCTGTTTGCATAGTGAAACAGCGATTTCAGGCTTTGATTTGGGACCCGGCAATTGCCTTATGGATCAGTGGATAAGCTTGCATCTTGGCAAAAGTTACGACAAAAATGGAGAATGGGCTGGCCAGGGAACAATAATCCGGGAGCTCATCGAGCAATTATTAAATGATTCCTATTTCAAAAGGCCAGCACCTAAAAGCATCGGTAAGGAATACTTCTCTCTGGACTGGCTAAGCCGCTATCTGAAAGCGGATTATCATCCTGAGGATGTGCAGGCCAGTTTGTTATTTCTGACTGCCAAAACAATAGCCATGGGCATCCAGCAAATATTTCCGGAACCCGTGACTGTATTGATCTGCGGCGGAGGAGCCCATAACAACGAGTTGCTGCAGTCGCTGCAGGCCCTTTTAAGTGCCTATACCGTAAAATCGAGCAATGACTTCAATATTCATGCTGATTATATTGAAGCCATGATGTTTGCCTGGTTTGCAGCTAAAACAATGAACCAGATTCCTTTCAATTTAAAATCGATTACGGGCGCGAAATATCCTGCAATTCTTGGCGCAATTTATTCTGCGGGGATTGACAAAAGAAATCCGAATGGGTGTAATGTGCCTTTTGATTTGACACTCGGGACATTGGTGTGACAGCGCATTATCCGCATTATCAACAGGCCAATAAAGCCAGTGCCTATATCATTTTTTTATTGTCAGCCAGCTTTTATCTGTATGAGTTTGTGTTGCAGGTCGCACCTAGCGTTATGGCTGATCCGATGATGAATACTTTTCAGGTTGGTGCTGCTGGCTTTGGCATTGTTTCCGCTTTTTATTTTTATGCCTATGCGCCAATGCAATTGCCTGCGGGATTGCTTTTTGATCGTTATGGACCTCGAAAACTAATGACCTATGCACTTATCCTGTGCGCACTGGGTTCTTTTTTCTTTGCCTCAACGGATAGTTTATTCACGGCAGCGTTAGGCCGTTTTCTGATTGGTATTGGTTCAGCTTTTTCTTTTATTGGTGTTCTGGTATTGCTTTCCAGATGGTTCCCACCTCAGCAGTTTGCTATTTTGGCAGGTGTTGCCCAGCTAATGAGCTCTGTTGGAGCGATGTTTGGCGAGATGCCGCTAGCCGCTTTAATTGAAGCAGTGGGTTGGCGTGCAGCCAGTTTTATTCTTTCTTTTGTGGGGCTCATTCTGGCGGCGTTGATTTGGTTTGTGATTAAGGACTATCCCCATCAGCGTACGCAATCCCCCACGAAACGCCAGTTTAAAGACGAATGGCGTCGCCTTCTTGAGGTTTGCGGACGTTCCTATACCTGGGCTACTGGTTTATACGCCTGCGCTATCTGGACTCCTATTGCTGTTTTTGCCGCTCTTTGGGGAGTACCATATTTACAGCAGAAATTTCAGATTTCCGTGCTTAATGCGTCTGGCTTGTGTAGTATGATTTGGTTAGGTATTGGTATTGGCAGTCCGTTGCTTGGCTGGATTAGCGACCGGATTCTCAGCCGTAAAATAGCCTTGGGCATCAGTTCGCTTTGCGGTCTGATCGCTACGATACTTCTGTTGTATGTTCCACAGGTTGACATCCAGATGATGTATTTTATCTTGTTTTTCCTAGGTATTGGAGCAGGGGGGCAGACCGTCAGCTTTGCAGTAGTTAAAGATAATAACCCACCGGAATTAGTGGGCACCGCTTCCGGCTTTAACAATTTATCTGTCCTTATTGGCGGCGCAGTGTTCCAGCCTTTAGTTGGAGTATTTCTTCATCAGAGCAGCGAATGGGTAAATATGCGCGGCGTTCATGTGTATACTGTGGCGAGTTATAATAAAGCCTTATTAGTCATGCCGGTTTGCTTTTTGATTAGCCTGTTAGCCGTTTTACTGATGCGTGAATCTCATCCGCAGAGATGGCACTCCTGAGAACTGGCTGCTTTATGACTAATAAATGCTTCACAAAATCTGATCATAACAGATTGATTTAAAATTATAATATTAAACCCCTACGTACCCCGCTTAATGCGGGGTATCCAGGCAGTGCGTCTGATTAGCAAAAGCATTTTAAAAATTCACTACCATTTTATGGATACCCCGCATAAAGCGGGGTACGTAGGCTCTTATAAGGTACGTAGGCTCTTATAGGATGGTTAAATTTTGTGACCATCTCATGATTTGTTCGTGGGATCCAATAAACAATCTTTAAATAAATCTATAATCCTTAACATTTATTTAAGCCTGATACATTAAACTAATACTATATATCCAAATAGATAGTTGTAATGACCATGCCAGCAAAGACAAAAGAAGAGAGGACCCTTACTGTTGCAATACAGTATATTGATTTAATCATAAAGACCCTGGAGGATACTCATCTCTTGACTGAGGCATTAAATGGCCCTCAGGCAATTTGGTTGGACAAGCGTAAAATCAAACTGGAAAATGCGGATCTTGAGCCGTTCTTCTCGCAAGAGGGCAGGTTAAATGAGAAATATCAGTTTGATTCTCGTATAGACGAATTTTTACGCAAAATTCCCTTGCCTCCTGAGTCTACTGATCGTGACCGATTTCAGCTCTATGCATTGATGTTTTCTTTACCTGGGACGTTATATAACCAAATAAGGCCTGTTTCTTTTAGTAATTTGGAAAATCCTACGGCTAGCCCGGAGTTTCAGGAATGGCATGCTCAATTTGATCTCTATAATACCGATGCGCCCAAGACAGTGTATGAGGCACTCGAACCTGTTACCTCCCTGGATGATTTTAAGAAACAGCTAGTGGCTGTTAAGGCGAAACTTGAACAACAGCATAATTCAATAATCTCTATTGCAGAAACAAAGAACCCGCAATTACTGCTTAACCGTGAGATGCTAAAGGAAAAAGAGGAAATTGTAGAAGGGAACAAGCTTCAGATTGTGAAAGATTTTGAACGCAATCTGACATTGAATGGCCAGGCGTTCACATTGAATAATGAAACCGCTGTTCCTGATCTTGCCAAAGCGTTGGAGATATCTGAAGAGCAGTCTATGGCCCTCATTGAAGCTCAGTCTCAGCATCTATATTATGCAATTAATTGCTTTATCAGCATTAAACAAGATGCCGCCATTAATACACAGCTGTCAGAACGCGGAATTTATGTAAGCTGGAATGAAGAATCCATTCAATGGAATATCCAGAAGAAAGGAGAGCAGATTACACAAACTGTTTTTGTTCAAGGTTTAGAGTTTCGTGATCAGAATAAACAACTGATTCATAGTATCGATGCTTCATTAAGTATTAACTTTGCATTTAATACTGAAACTGGTTTATGGGAACGTAATGATGCGGTTCATTTCAGCGGCAGTGATTCTGATAAAGTATTTATGACCGAATTAATGAATGCAAAGCACTTTGATATTAATGGGCGCGCCGAGCTAAAACCGCTTGTTCCTTATCAGTTTCCTAAAATTAATCAATTATTGGATTTCTATTTATATGATCGGGAGAATTTCGCCCAGCGTTTGAAAAATAATCTTCCTGAACAAGCTGAAGCTATTACTGCTTTTTTAACAGGTTTGGAAGAAGCATTAAAGAAACAATCCTTATCGTTGCATGATTTTATAAATAGCAATGAACCTAAAGAACTTCATGAATTTTTAAGGACAAATCCCGAGATTAAAGAATTATTGGAACGCGGGGAGTTTGTTGTAAGCAATTTAATTGAAAAAGAACCGCTTTTAATGCCTGCTACCAAAAATGACGCCATTGTTTGGAAATATAAAGCATTAAGAGATATTGCTGAGGCCAGTGAAAAGAGATTTGATCAATATTGGCTTCTAATTGGTAAATCTTTAGCTCCGAAAGAAGTGCTCGACGCACTAAATACACCGGCTGCTGGCCTCGACAAACCTGGAAATGCCTGGAAACTTGATAAAATGACGGCGCTCTGGAAACAGGCCTATCCTGATCAGATGAATTTACCCGATGAGGATATCAGGTTCATTCTTCAAACCCATAATCAATTTAGTTCTATTGCTAGCAGAAGCCCCGCAGTTTTTGATCAGCTGATGACCCATTTAATGATGTTTAGAGATGCACAAAGCAAGGACGTGCCTTCTCAATTGTCCTACAGGGTATTAATTACTCAATTATCGTGTATGGTCGACTCTCTACCCGCCAATTTGGCTAATGATTTTATTGAACTCTATAAAAACAATATCCTAAACAATAATATTCCTATGCAGGAGGCGTTGGCAGCTGCAAATCTTCCACCCAGTCATCCTTTATCAGGATTGGCAAGGCAGTATGATGTGTTTGTGACTCATTCAGTTAGTACGGTATATCACTTCGATAAGGAAGAGGCCAATCAAAAATTATTTTTTGCGGCAGTAATCGAGTTAAGAGGGCGTGCAGAATCGCCTGAAGTCAATAGTGGGGATAGGATGATTATCCGAAAAATGGCTGATAACCTGACGATGCATGGCATGAATTATTTCTCCGGTCAGGCGCATGATAAAAAAGACCTTCAGGCGTTTAGAAAAACTGCGGTAACAATGATTGAAACGGCCGAAGATCAATTGTCCTCAAAAAGTAGAACCTGGCTTGGCCGCCAATTTCAGAAACTATTATCGTGGATTGGCCAATATGTACCATTGCTTAAACCAAAAGAAACCAAAGCGGACCAGACTGTTAGCAGCGTCAAGGATTCAATGAAATTTTTAAGTTTCAAAGAGCAGATAAAAGAAGCGAGAGGGGATGATCCTAAACCGGACGATTCATCCCCCGCTAATAAAGTAATGTGATAGCGAAGCAATCGGAAGAAAGTGTTTTGCTCCTTTTGTTCGTAAAGCCACGATAATCATTATTGTCCTGTTTTCTGACTACAAAATACTTTTCGTTTTTACTTGAAACCAGATATAGTTTTGTGACCTTGTAGTTTTCAGGAGATTTCTATGTCTGGCTTATTTGGCCCTTATTATTCATCCTCATCAACTCATCGGGGAGCTCAGAAAGCATCCGCTGTGGCTACGGTTGTTGAAAATGGGCTCAATGCCATTAGTGGCGGCACACTCAATGCTATTCCGAGTAAAGTGGTGCAGATAGGCTCATCCGGTTATACCGTCTTTTGCACATCAACCCACACAAGCGAAAAGATCATTAACGGATTGGAAGCAGGGATTACATTAACTCAATTGGCATTAATAATTGCTTTGTACATAATGGGTGAGGAATGCGCCAACGATGAGCATGCATTGTGCAAGGCTTATTTTATACTGGAGGCGGTTTATTCAGGTCTATTGGCTTTAGCATTAGGCATAGGAGAAATGTCCAAAGATCCGGCTGCTCCACCAGCCCCCTCAGTATAATACAACTCAAAGGAGATCATATGCGAGTTATCAGTATACTGTTTCTATTATTCAGTTCCTCTGTTTATGCGGATCTCAATAAGAAAATTGAGCAAATAATTCAAAACAAATTGCCTCAGGCGACTGTAGGAATAGTGGTGAAAGATGCTGTAACAAGCGAAATTGTCTACAGTAGAAATCCTGATAAACTATTAGCCCCCGCAAGCAGCACCAAGCTGCTAACCGCTGCGGCAGCGCTGTATCAATTGACTCCGGAATATAAGTTCAAAACTCAATTACTGACAAAAGGGGATGATGTGTATGTGGTTTTCAATGGCTCCCCTTCATTAACCTCCAAAGATTTGGCCAGTTTGCTTGCAAGTCTTCCAAAGAAAATCAAAGGGAATCTTATAATGGATGTATCTCATTTTAAACCGCCTTATTATCCTGGTGGAACCTCCTTTGATGATCTGGGCTGGTACTATGCTGCTCCAGATACAGCGGCAATTCTTGATGCGAACGAGGCTGCATTTAAATTTACCAGCGCCAGGCTTTTAAACAAGCGCGTTCAGATTGAGTCGCAGAAGCCTGATAATCCACTCCATCTCATCAATGAGGTGAATACGGTATCTGCTCAAACCGAAAAAAATCATTGTAATATGAATATTGAAGTCATGCCTGGCAATACCTTGAAGCTGTATGGCTGTCTCGCCCAGTCTAAAGAGCCCAAGATAATGAGACTGGCCATTCCTCAGCCGGTAGCAAGAGCCAGGGAGTTAATTGAAAACTATCTCAAAAAACATCATATTGCTTTGAACGGTCATGTGAATACCGGTAAAGCGCCTGCCGATGCAAAAATGATCGCCAGCCTGGAATCACCTGCCACGGAACACTTGATTAGGCATATGCTGCAAGAGTCAGATAATCTGTATGCGAATAGCTTTACTAAAGAGCTGGGCTTTGCTGTTACGGGTGAAGGTTCCTACAAGCAAGGGGTATTTGCAATTAAACAGATATTAAACAAGAATACCTCGGTTGATGTTAAGAAAATTGCTCTTTACGACGGCGAGGGAACACGTTACAACCTGTTGACAGCTCAGCAACTCGTTAATCTGCTGGACTCCTTGTATCAAAATCAAAGGTTGCGTGAAATCCTTTTTAAGGCATTGCCGCAATCAGGCAGCAGCGGCAGTCTGAAGGCACGTATGACCAAGACGGATCTGAATCATTTGGTTTATGCCAAAACGGGAACGCTCCATGATGCATCCTCATTATCCGGTTTTCTGATGCGTCCTGAAAGAAATCCGCTGATCTTTTCAATCATTATCAACGGAGTTGAAAAGCCCATTTATATCGCAAAGGGATTGGAAGAGGAAATTCTTCTGGCAGTGTATCAGAACTCTTGACTTTGAAAGGACCCCACTTCCGTACTGCCTGGGATTCTACACATCACCACTACGCCCTGCGGCTTGTCCGCAGGGTCCAGTTTTCTCAAGGAGTCTTCTGGATCCCTCGCCCTCGGACAAGCCGAGGGACATAGAAGCTAAGAGCAGACAGTGTTTTCAGAGATGTAGATACCCCGAACAAGTCGGGGTAAGTGAGCAGGGGGATAGCGACTTAGTTATTTCGTAGTTAGAGGCGGCAAGGAAGTCTCTGGAGACTCCTTGGGTTTATCGGCTAATTTTACCGGGATGTGGCGGCTGATATCACTGCTTAGGCAGGTAAAATTAGCGTTCATACTGCTTACAAGGGTTTGTTGGTTAACAACGGGTAACTTTATGTGATAGTAAACACTGTATTTTCTATTCTCAAAAGATGGTCCATAGATGACGTAATCTGCCTGAAGGATACTGTTGCCCTGACTATCTACTTTAAATTCGTTAATGTTTACCTGAAGCTGAATGGCGGGATCAAATTTGGGGTCCCAGGGAGCTACTTCAACCACGGCATTAGGAATAAGCGTGGACAGATTGCTGCGAAGCACTCGTTTAACATTACTCTGCAAACCTTCTGCCCATTGATGATCATCTTCCATTTTGCTCTGATTAGCGCTAAGGAAAAACATCAGCTGAGGCTTGGCCAGGTACTCCGGTATGCTCACATCATCGATACCGATACGCATCACTGAATGAGTGTATGCCTGTGAGCTTGTATTTAAAATGGGATTAATAACATATAACAATGGCTCTTTACTTCGACCACAGGCGGCTAAGAGTAACGTCAGTACAATTAAGAGATATTTCTTCATCACCTTCCTCTTAGCAAGGCGTCTGGATGGCGCGCCAGATAATCACTAAGCGTGCGCACGGAATAAGCCATTTTGGATACCTCTTTCAAACTTTCATTCCAATAGATCAAGGCGCTTGGAATCTGGCCTGTCATCAAATCGGCAAATTGATTAATGCTGTCAGCCATTGTCTGAATAGCTATAATAGCTTCTTTTAGTTCTTTCGATTTAACAAAATTACTAATGTCATTCAGTGTTCGCCTGGCTGTTCGCATCGTATCTTTGGCGCTCATATCGTCTTCAACAGCCACCTCTGTTGGAAATAAAGGGACGCCATGAAATGTTCTCGCTTTAACAGACGCCTGCTTTTTTTCCGCAAGAACAAGCTCAATACTGGAGGTTCCTGTCAGCAAATTGGGTGATGAAATAGTAGCAACAATCCCATTCTGGATAAGGATTTGAATTGGATTATCCCCAGGCTCAAATGACTTCTCGACAAAGAATTCCACATATACGGGAATAGACACATTGGTCTTGGACTTAGTCGCGGTCAGTTCAACACGTTTGACTTCACCGATCTTAACCCCGCGATAGGTGATAGGCGATGTCGCATCCAGTCCGCTGAGAGAGCCTTTAAATAACATGACATAGGTTTCTATTTTGCCATGAAGGTATTGATTGTAAACGAACAGGGTACCAAATACGGCTAGAATTAGAGCAAAAAAAACAAAAATACCTGTTCCGATATAAAATCTTTCCTGTTCCATGAAATTCCTAAAGTGTTAAGTAAAGTTCAGTTTGACCAACACACTAATCACAACCAGCCAAAATAAACCCCGGGTTATAATTCTTGAAACTGCTCTTCTGACCGGCATCACCTTATTGGTAACGTAGTAATAGTAATAACCTGCAGTATAACTGGCAATACTCGCATACAGAATAGTTTTGATCAGCGAAGTGATTACATCCGCTGGATTAATAATTTCTGAAAGACGTAAAAGGTATTCGTCGGTGCTCATATGTAAAAGATAGGAAAAGGTTAAAAAGACACTGAGAAAAAAAGCCGCTGATATGTAGGTGTAAAGTAACATCGCTGTAATGTTGACACCAACAATCAAGGGAATAATTGTTTCCAGCATTACCCGATCGGGCGTATGATTTAAACTGGGGTGATCCGGGTTAATCAGATTAAGCCCGCATTGTACACAGAAGATAAAACCAATCGGCAGCGGCGCCATATCGCGGATTATAGTGCTTTGCGCAATAAATAATGCCTGATTCTGCAAATTGAATGGTGCCAGTATGTAGTTAATGCTATAAGCCAGAGACATCCCAATCAGGCAGCTCAGTATAAGGAGAGGAAACACAAGCACTGACCCTGAATGCAGAGTACCGAGAATGGTATGGCTCCAGCGCACATCCTGCCATTTGAAGATGAAGCAATAGGATAAATGGCCCAGATAAACAAAAAAGAGAGTAATTGCTCGATGCAGACTAAAAATTTTCTGGCCGGTGTAAAAAAAAAATTTTGACATTAATTTGAACAGGTCCCTGTTAATAATTAGCGAGCGTCCATTGAATGGCAATATTTCAGGCACATTCGATTTAACTTAAGCTACCATTATGAATATACTAAATTATAAGGGCTTCCATCTCTTATTAAAATACTTGGAATGGATTTAATTAACAGGTACGGAACTATGACACCTTGGTATAAAGAACTCCTGACACCACTAATAAGACGAATTGCAGATGATGATGAGAAACTATTAGCAGTTAATTTCGTCAACAAAGTTTTTTATTTTGTCGAAATGGAAGTTTTTAATAAAATATTGCCCTTGGAATGGTCTCTTGGTGTCATTTATCATCTTTTCAAGGAGTTCGGCAGAGAGAATAAACCCATTCTCTTAAAAGAATTTGTTCATCTGTTTCTCGGGCTTTCTTTGCTGCATGCAAAATATGCCAATGATTTTGTCGTATGGACCAGTGATTTTGTGCCCGTTCTTCCACTTCCCAAACCAGAAATTCCAAAAAATTATGCGCGGCCGTTAATAATGCACCGCTTATACAATCAGTTCAGAGAGGACCTGATTTACCTGCAAGTGGTTCAGGGTAAGATATATTATTTTTATTTGTATGGTGGAACTGCCCGAGAGTCTTTCATCGATAATTTGAACCGGGAAAGCAAATCGATTATCCAAAAAAAAATTGAGGGTCGAAAGTTGCTCACAGAATCTGAAGCGGCTCTCTTAAGAAAAGCTCTGACACTAAAAAACCCGCAGATCGAATTTCTTAAAAAACACCCCAATGCAGCATTTTGCACCACTTCCTATCCCCGATGGGATCAGATAAAACGTTCACAATATAGCGAGAATGAGAAAGAGTCTCTTTTTACAGCGAGGGAGATAATAAGCGAAATTGAAATTGAAGTTTGGCCAAAACTTAAATTTGAAATGGGTTTTGGCTTGCGGCCCAATTCGAAAAGGGGAAAATTATTGCATGATTTATTTATGCAGGAACATTCAGATTTTTTTTATATCAGTTTATGCAGTGACTACTGTAAAGTGGAAGGAGGCTCACTACAACTCCGGCGGTTTATTCATCGTGTCATACCAAAACCAATCAGAGCTGCTTGGGAGCATCTTTTCAAAATAATACCTCCTGTCTATCATAATCTGTTTATTCACTCATTGTGGGCACTTGATATCCCGGTAAGAGATCGAGAACTTCTGGAATCAATTATGACGCTTCTTAAGAGATTTCCTGCTAGTTTTTCATCATTACTTCCCACTTTTTCCAGCAAATTGCTTCATTTATTTTTACAATTGCAACAAGCCTACGAAGTTCCTGAATCCAAAGTTGCCGAGCTGGAATTGAAACTCCAATTATTGCAGTATCTTCATGAATATGATTATCAAATCCATGATATGGGATGGCAGAAACTGACAGAAGCAGTAGAAGATAAGCTCTTGAGTAATTCGTCCTATGCACTGCTATTTTCACACATTTCCAACCTTAATTGTATAGAGTGCAATTTATCGTCTTTTCAGGTGGAATTAAGGGAGCTGGCTTGTAAACTTTTCAGGGAAGAGAGCAGAGGCGACCCTGAACAGCACTTTGAGAGTTATTATACAATTTTCCTCAACAGGTTATATGACAGAAGAGTAGTTTTAACATCCCCTCAGGGACATGCAGTCGTTCAAACCCTGATTGATATCGGAAAGCAGAAGTTTTGCAATTCATCAGCATACGATCCGAACGACAGATTTTCATGCATCTCAATTAATCAGGTAATTAAAAGAGCCCGATTAGAGTGTCTTTCATCCACATTAATGGGCCTTAGAAGTTTAATGCCAGAACTCATTAGCCGAGCGATGGTAGAGAAATATAAACATGGTATTCATATCAGGCTTAAAAAACTGGCGGTTGCCGAAGTGAACTGGAAGGTGGGAAACTCTGAAACCATTGACATCAAGCGGGCCTTGGTAAGAGATATATTTTCTCAAGAGTTTTTGGGGTATCAGGCTCCTGTTCAATTGATTGCGGGAAAAGAGAATGTGGTATGTGGTTTATTCTTTTTTAGCATTGATAGCCAGGGATTATATTTCCAGATTTCCCGGATTGAAGCATTCGCCTGGACTCTTTCAATTTATCGCCCTGAGGAAGGGAAACAACTACTGGCACTGAGCAACGAATTGAGAGTCGCTGCTGTCGATATTCTGGAAAATGATCAAAAGAGTTCTAAAGAGTTGAAAAGGCTTGCGGTCAGTTTTATCAGACTTTTAAACAGTAGAAATGATAAGTTGGCCAATATAAAACCAAGATGGGACCTTTGTCTGTCAGAAATGACCCAAACACTTGCTCATCTGAAAGTATTTGAGTCATTTAAAGATTCATTCAAACAATCGATATTGAGATCCGCGATGACAGAAAACAGTAATATGTTTTTCAACAGGAACTTTAATTTTCAAATTCTGGAAGATTCTTCTCCCGAATTTCGACCACCATCAAGTCCTTAGCTCAACAAATTTAAGAGTTTTCTGGACTTTCATTTAAACTCTTTTAAAATTGTGAGTTTGTGAGAGAGCCCAGAGAGAATATGAATCCAATTGATGCGGTTATTTCATGGGTTGACGGCCATGATCCTGTATATCTGGATAAGTTGCGATCGTTTTGCGAACAATTGGGAATCAAACAACATGCGGCCGTTGAACCAACACGCATTAACCACTGTAATGAAATACAGTATTGCCTGCTTTCTCTTGAGCGTTTTGCCCCATGGATTAGAACAATCTTTATTCTCACCAATCAGCAAATTCCTTCGGTAATCGCAGATTTGGAGGGTAGTAGCCTGGCAAAAAAAATCAAAATAATTGATCAGAATGAATTGCTTTTACAGTTTGGATCAAAAACACCTGTATTCAACAGCATCAGTGTAGAATGGTTAATTTGGCATATTCCCGGCTTGTCGGATCAATTTCTTTATCTCAACGACGATTTTTTTATCATTCGTGAGGTTAGCCCTGAGGATTTTTTTTGTAACCAGCAATTAATTCTTCGAGGAGAATGGAAGGTGCAGGCAGAAAAAAAATGGGCTTATCGACTGCAAAAACAGATATGCCAATGGTTTAGCCTTAAGGAACCACTTCCGAAGACTAATCCTCACCGCGCATGGCAGGAAAAATCTGCCAGAATGAGCGGTTGGGATACGCATTTTTATCTTCTCCCGCATGCCCCTTTCCCTTTATTCCGAAGTTCTTTTGAAAAGTACATGACAAACAATTCTGAGTTGTTTTCCAGGAATATACGAATTCCATTTCGTCATGAGGATCAGGTATCCAGCGTACCACTGATAGTTCATTTTGATTTAAAAGAAAAGCGGGCAGTGCATGATCTTAAAAAACAGGTGACGATGGTTAATGGGGCCAGCCATTCTTTTCCAAAAATAAAACAACGCCTGAATAATGCCCATAAAAATAAGAATGTCGCGTTTGTATGCATGCAAAGTATTGATCAGGCGCCAGCAGAGGTTCAGGAGTATATGCTGAATTGGCTGGAACAGCATATTGCAAAAGGATTTGAATGAACATAGTTATTGATATCACTCGGCTAATGCGGCGTAAACTTAAAAAACAAACGATTACGGGTATTGACAGGGTTACTCAGGCTTTCGTCAATCATTATAGCGGAAGAGGGCTCGCGCTTGTACGCTGGAGCGGCCGGAGCTGGATTTTACCGCAGGTTCAATCTCAGGCATTATTCAAATGGCTGAACAGTGAAGGTACTCGCTCCCAGTTAGCCAAATATATTCTTAGCGGCATTTTCTCGCGCAAGAAAATGACTAAAGAGAAGCAAACCTTTTTACTAAATACGGGGCATGTCGGTTTAGGGCAATCCGATTATCAGAGGCTGGCAAAAGAAGAGGGTATTAAACCCGTTTTTATCGTTCATGATACTATCCCGATTGTGTATCCTGAATATTGCAGCCCGGGAGAAGACAGACGATACCACGAAAAAATGGCTTCCATTCTACCGCTGGCAAGCGCAATCATCACCAATTCAGAGGCGACTTTGAATGACTTAATCCTTTATTCAAAGCAGCACAATTATAATTTACCTTATACTAAGGCTATCCTTCTGGGTTCAGGAATTCCACCGGCTATTGAGCCTGGTTTAAGACCGCTCCAGAAGCCTTATTTTGTGATGTTAAGTACCATTGAACCACGAAAAAACCATTTATTAATACTGCAGATATGGCGCCAGTTAGTGGAACAGATGGGAGAAAACGCTCCTCATCTAGTCATCATTGGCAAACGCGGCTGGGAGTGTGAAAATGTGGTTGATATTCTAGAGCGTTGTCATCTTCTTAAAACGTTCGTCACTGAATTATCTCATTGTCCGGATGCGGACTTAGTCACCTATCTTTCTCACTCTCAAGCTCTGCTTTTTCCATCGTTCAGCGAGGGATTTGGCTTGCCTCTTGTTGAGGCCTTAACGCTGAAAGTACCAGTGATTGCCAGCGACCTGGCGGTGTTTAAAGAAATTGCAGGGAACATTCCTGAGTATATTGATCCTTTGGATGGCAAGCGCTGGAAAGAGCTTATCTTGGAATACGCCACATCGGAGAGTATTTGCAGAAGGGAGCAGATTGAGCGTATTCATCATTTCAAATACCCTTCATGGGCTGAGTATTTTGAACAAATGGATTCTGTTTTGAAAGAGATAAACTGTACTTCTCACAAAGACATTGTTGCGTAAATGAAGACAGGTGCACCAAACCGTCATTGCGAGCCTTGGCGAAGCAATCCAGTTCCTTGCCTTGCTCAAGTTTCGATTTGGATTGCTTCACTTTGTTCGCAAAGACGACAGGGAAAGTGAGTCATGGCAGCTGAACCAGGTTAACCCTGTCTCTATCACGGGACAAAATTTGAGGATGAATCGTCATCCTGCCTTGCCTTTTTATTGAGCTGCTTCACGTCCTCTGTATCGCTTACATTTGTTTGTACTGTCTTTAGATCCAATACTGATACAGTCCTTTTTAATCCTTTTTTCGGTGAACTGTTCGCTTGGAAGAAACCAGCGTTGCCTGGTGCGGATATTTTTTCTGCATCGGAAGCAGCTGATGTTTCACTAACAGGCTCAGGCTTTTTCAATCGGGTATTCAGATCAAATACTTTCAGATCTGCATTGTCGCGAAGAAAGGCTTTTTCCTGAGAAAAAGCACTGTCTTCAAGCTTTTGATAGTCCTCTTCACTCATTGTGAAAAGGGTTTTCAGTTTATCCTTGATATGGGTAGCTATGTAAGCCGAAACCTGTTGTCCACCGTGGCCATCGTATATGCCGCTCATGCCAATAAAACCAGGCACCTTATTTGGCCGCTTAACAGTTTGCACTGCGACGGTCACATTGTCGCTAGATCCATTTGTGATAGCCCAGTAAACAAGATGCTCAGACAGCTGATCTTCTGAAATGGTTTCTGCGTTACCAGCAGCAGCGATTGCTTCTTTGAGATAGTTTTCCTGTCCCTTTTTAACGTCATTAAGCAACTTTATCTGCTTGCGTGCTCCATCTGTAAAGCCGTCTGAAGAGCTTATTAATTTTACTGAATATCCTATGGGAATATTGGACAAGTCGACAATGGAGATATCTGAGTCGGCGATAACAGGCAGAAAAAAAGCATCTCCAATTGCTCTGGAAACGGCAAGCCTGCCCCAAACCCGGCCATTTAAAACATAATAATCTTCGTATTCCATTATACGTGCTCTTTCGAGCTCAGGCTTGTGCTCTCTCGAATTTAATCTGTAGACATCAATCACTTCGCCAGATTCATTATAAACAGCTGCGAATGCTGCAGCATCTGCAAGAAGTGCGGTAATTAGGAAATTATTTTTAATCACTGTTGTAACTGCGGTTGAACCGACTTTTTCAAGTGTTTTATCTCTAAGTATTTCGGCGTCAATTTGTCGATAAGCAGTCCATAGACGCTGGCCAATCTGAAGGGGTGTCAAATCCAAAGAAGCGGAGTCAGATTTAAACCAGGCAGCAGTATCTTCCTGGTAATTACGTCCCCCCTTTAACTGGCTGCCAGCGTATCTGTGTTTAGAAATTTCCTCGTTTGGATTATCGCCAGGTACTGGCATAGTCTCAGTAGAATTGTTTGGCATTGGCATCGCAAATAGATCAAATAGGCTTTATTTTATACTTTATGGTGTTTTGTTTCAAGGCATCTGTTTTTATTTCAAGTTTTTCAATAGCTAATGTCTATAGCTTGGCATGATTCCAGATAAATTATACAATATGTAAAAAATAACGTCAGCAACTAATTTTATGTCAGTTCAATACAATTTAGTATCTCGAAGAAATTTAAAAAATTTCATGCAAAAGCCTATCGAAAGCTATACTCTGCAAAGCCTGTATGATGAAGCTCGCGCACTTCATATGGATTATAAAAAAAATAAGGAGAAAAGCCTTGTTGCGCAAGTTGATTTTTTAAAATCAATTCTCGATAAAAACAATAACTTCTATGATACCCAAATCTACAGCAAAAAAGGCTGGTGGCAGAAAGTGCTCTATTTCTTTGGCTGGCTTCCAAAAGAAGAATCTCGGCTTCTCTCATTCAATAAGTCATTAAAAAAACAAATTCAAAGTTTGGAAAAGAGGAAGTTTAGCTTTGACTTTCTCGATAACTGGGCACTATCCATTGTGGATGAGAAAATTGATTCTCTTGTGGATAGTGAAAAAGATATTGACAGGTTATTATCAAATTTGTCGCATCGCTCTTTACTTTCCGTTACAGACGTACCCGATTATCTGGAAGGAAATGCCAGCGTTACCGCTTATCGTGATTATGTTTCAGATTTACAGGATTATATCAGAACCTTGCCCGAACAATCTGAGATCCAGCTCCGGCTCAAGCGAATAGCAGGACAGCTCAAGAGTTGTGAGGAACAGGAAGGCCGAGTTCTAAGACATCGTACGCAAACCGAGTATCTCATCAAAACTGGACGTCATCAGGATGTACAAACACTTAATGAACAACTGCTTGATGAAATGACATTTGAAGCGATTAAAAAAATTGATAATCTTTGCCCCGGGGAGTCTGCTCTTTTTAGCCATGGTTTTTCCTCTACCCAGGGAGGGCATGCGACTCTGTTTGAAGTAGAAAAACTTGAAAAGGATTCTTCAGTTTTCCTGTTTATCAATACCGGATATGGTGTTCAGAAGAATTATAGTTGGTTAACCTCAATTGTAGACAATGTCTTTGGTCTGGATAAAAGCCCCGCTAAAAAAACAAGCCCAATTGACATCATTGAGCTGGCAACAGACTCGCTGATGCCAGAATTATTAGCGCCAAGAATCCTCAGCGCACCGGATGTTACAACGGGTTTACAAAATATGTTGCAGCCATTATCCGAATTACAAAGACAGGGGCGATTACTGGATGATGATCATCAGATAAGACATCAGAAAATGGGATCCTGTTCCCAGTCCTGTATTGATGCCTGGTTTGAGCGGCAATGCAAGGAAGCAGAGACTATTCCATTTCAAATATTTCGCTTAAAGAAGACTTTATCAAAAATTGATCTGCTTTTACGAAACAATACACTCAATTTAAGACAACGGGAGGCTTGCCGTCATATGCGGGTCGCAGTGTATATAGAACTTAATAATTTGCAGGCCAGAGTGAGCGATTTAAATGAACGCACACATAACAAACTCAGCAATAGCCTTATTGATTTAAAGAGAGTGCGCGAAGAGAACTCTGAAGCGAAAGATAAGACAGCAAAACCGGTAAATTTTGAAGATCCTGATGAACTCGATCGTTACTGTAAAATAAAAACAGCACAGCATTTAAACTCCAAATTTTCTTCGCAAGAGCAATTAAGAATACAAAATGCGTCTCGGGAAACCGTTTCTGTAAAAACAGCTTCAAGAACCTTTCTTCTTTTTGGTAAAAAAAGAAAACTCAGCGATGAGGAGATACAGGAAAATAAATTAAACAAGGTATTGCTGGCAAAGCAAATAATGCACGCCAGTGAATTAACAAATCGTTATAGTTTTATCCAACAAAGTCTTCTACAGCAGAGTGGATTGAATGAGGAAGAAACAAAACGAATCGATCAGTTGGTGGCTTATCAACGAGAAAAGGGCTCGGTTCCCTATCACAGTCTGGTGTTTTAAACTCATGAACATCGGATCCTATCGTCAGGAAGTGGTGAGTTAGGCGTTGTTGAGAACTAAGCAGCTACTCTGTCGTCTTTGCTACGGAGTGAAGCAATCCAGATCGAAACCTGAACAACGTCATGAACTGGACTGCTTCGCCAAAGCTCGCAAAGATGGTTTTTTGTGCACCAATCTTTATTTGTTCAACAATGCCGAAGCTTCATGAAAGCATTCCATTTAAGCAAAGAATGGTTGATGCGGCTGCATGACCAAAGTCATTTTTGTCATCAGCCTCATTATCATCCTGATTGGATTCTGCATTCTCGCATTTTTGAATATAAACCTTATTCAGATCGGCCATTGTCTGGAGGACAGCCTGAGTGAGGCTGCGGATTTTACATTTGCACTGCAGCATTCCAGAAAGGGCATTCGTGATGCTTTCATCAGCAATATCGCGAAATTCTGCCAATAATTCAGCAAGGCTTGCTTCTGAAGTTTTTAAATCAATTGCAAACAATTTTTTTGCAGTTTTGGAGGATAAGTTGAGTAATGCGGGAAGCATCATGCAGTAATACTGGAAAAACTGAACTTTCAACAATCCTGCCATTGCGATACGTTGCTGATCCTGATAGAAAACAGGTTGATTTTTTTTGAGCTCTTCCTGGGTCGCATGCTGTGCAGGCAATAATCCATTCACTGTACATTGCAATAACTGTGATAAATCAGCAAGTTTGGCCGTAAAGACTTGCCGATACACGCGGTCAACTCCACCAAAAAATGCCGGATCATCCGAGTTCAATGAAATTATTTGTTTTTCAAGAAATTTAATAAATTGCTTGTGCTTTTCCAGGCCAGGAATCTCATTAGGGTACACCGTAATATCGCTGATAGGGCAGCTTTCAAGCGTCACGCCCTTTTCTTTCATCGTATTTAAATACTCTTCCTCATCAGCACTATTTTGCCCATGTGCTACCCAATCAAGAAGCTCTGTTGATTCCAGTATGGTCTTCGCATCCGAGGATTTTTCCATATGCGCCGTAAAATACCAGGCTGGATTATTTGCTGATAAGCGAAGCGCTCTGCCTTCCTTGTAAAAATCTTTGAACAGTTCAAATGGGAATGGGCCCTCATTGCCGGCAAGACCTATTGTTGTGATTAATCCATTGGGGCATTTTTTAAGATTTTCCCAAATCTCATTAAACGGTTCGGGATAGTGGTGGCGCTCTTGATAATAACGCAGTCTTAAAACACTAATCTCGCCAAAATCCTGCATTCCTCTTACTAATGCTCGGTTATAAGCCTGATTAAAATCAATAAAACTCATGTATTTTTTACACTGTACCCAGGAGATGCCGGGGAGGGCGAAAATAACATTATTTTCATAACAATATCTGTAAAAATCATAGGCAATTTCCTCGATATCCTGGGGTGTTCTAATAAAATCGGAAATTTCAAAAAAATCATTGAGAAAACCCTGAAAGTCTTCGACCCCTCGATATTTAAACAAGTTACCGCTCTCATGAACAAGATCTTCGCGGAATTGAAGACCATTCCTTGCGGCAATTTCCCTTGCTCTTCTAACCGTTATGAAGCCGGCTTCTCCATGTACATGGAGATCGACTTTAGGTAATTTATTAATCAGATCCTCAGCCACAAACTTATTTTCCAAATGAGACCCTAAATTCTGCAATAACTCTTCAGATAATGAAGGCAGGGCGGGTATTGGTCTTTGTTTCGAGCTGATTTCAAACCCTTGCAAGTCAATCACAGGCCTGGCCGCTTTTGAGGAAGGAGTTTGATCCGTGAAGATGCTGTTCTTCATTTAATTTTTTCCTATTCCATTTAAAGCCGCCATTTTTTCATAAATGAATCACAAGTTCCACAAATAACTTTTCTGCCTCAATATTCGGCATAATGTCGGTTGATTAGCTTGGGTATTTTAAATCTCAAACCCAATTGCTCTATGATAACTACTCATGGATTGCTTCGCTACCGCACGCAAAGACAGTTTTTGGAACACCAGTCTATGTTTATGCCCACAACGGCATAACGCCTAACTCCTTTAAAAGACGCATTATGCCTGAATCGTAAAACGAGCAGGGATATTTTTTAGTTTTTGTTCGCCGCTCAAACGAGCATAGGCCTTCTCAAGTAAATAGTGTTTTTTCCCTTTTGGTAAATGCTCAATAATTTTATAAAATCCATCGGAAGACAGAGACAACAACAGGCAGGTCGAACTTGTTTTAACAGTGGCATTTCGCTCACAATTATAAAGCAAGGCGACTTCTCCAAAAAAGTCACCGTCACTTAAACTTGCAATAAGCACTTCTTCACCATCTTCAACAGAAAAGACATCAACCATACCGATAGCGATGATATAAAACTTATCCCCCTGTTCGCCTTGTTTGAACACGATTTCATGTCGGTCAAATCGCTCGGTAGTCATGTTGTTCGCAATGTCAACCATGAGATGTTTATCGAAATCCGCAAAAAGAGGAATATGTTCAAGCCATGCGGGATTAACGCGTACGAAGCCCTGTTCCGGCATTAAGGTGAAGCCTTTTTGTTTATTCCATAGCTGATTATAAAATCCATTCTGATTAATTAAAGAGCTGTGATTGCCCGATTCTACAATTTCACCTTCCTTCATAACCAGAATCAAATCAGCATTGACAACCGAACTAAGCCTGTGGGTTATTGAAATAATAGTATGTAAGCCGGATAATTTATCGATGGTTTCATCGATTAGTGAAGAAGAAAAGGGATCCAGGGCGGAGCTTGCTTCATCGAGGCAAAGAATCGCCGGGTTGGCAACCAGTGCGCGGGCTATACAGATCCTTTGTTTCTGGCCTCCAGAAAGATCTGAGTTTTTAGGACCGATCAGCGTATTATAGGTGTCAGGAAGCTGCATAATTTCATTGTGAATTCCAGCTTGTTTTGCGGCCTCAATAATTTCATTTTCTGACGCGTCCAAACGCCCCATTCTAATGTTTTCCAGAATGCTTCCCTCAAAAAGCTTGGGTTCCTGCAATACCACCGAAGTCTGAGCGAGCAATGTTTCCTGGGGAAAATCACGATAATCTTTTGAATCAAAAAAGATAGTACCAGAAGCAGGAATAATTTCCTTGAGAATAAGTTTTAAAAGGGTGCTTTTACCTGAGCCGCTCAGGCCAACAATCCCTATGAATTGTCCTGCTGCTATTTTAAAATTAATCTGTTTCAAGACGGTTCTGTCATCGTAATTAAAGAAAACGTCTTTTATATAAATTCCTTTCTCAAGTCGTGGAAGAAAAACTTCTTTACCGGATGCTTCTTCCATCTCCAGTAAATCTTCAATGATCTTCAAGCTTGAGGCACAGCGCATAATAACAGGCAAGGTGTTGCTGATACTATTTACTGATGATAAAAAGTTTCTGAATAGCAGAATAAATGCGATAAACGAGCCCAGGCTTAATAAATTAAAAAATACCAGGACCCCTCCCAGAATATAAATCAAGAGCATGGAAAAATTGATGCCAATTAGCAAAGAGGCACTGGAAAGGCCTAAATTAATGTTATATTTATAATTAGCCTCAGTTGATTGTGCGAGAAAGGATTTAAATTTGTTTTTTTTAAACTCTTTTAAAAGCTCTAATCGTATTACGTCCTGCATTTTGATATTTTCTTGAACGGTATCCAGTATTTGGGCATCCATTCTTTGTTTGTCGCTTATTGCCTGCTCGGTCTTTCTGAAAAAGTAACGTGGCAGCGCCAGAATTATTACCAGGCTGGGTAAAATAATCAGAGCAATAATCCAGTCAAAATAAAACAGAAGGGCTCCTGCAACAAAACAAAGTAAAACATCACTCAAAAGACTCCAGGTTGAAAACAGGGTAGTACTTTCAATCAGTGCAAGATGTTCACTAAAATATGAGATCAGAGGAGAGGATTGTTTTTTGTAATAGGAGTTCAGATTTAAATTCTGAAGAGTCACAAACATTTTATATCTTAAATGACTGATAATCTTTGCCCCCATAGCGGACAGAATTTTTGTGCGCATCAGAAATGCAAAAATAAAAAGAATATAGTTAGCCAGTAACAGAAACATCGTCAGCGCTAACAGAGAAATATTATTCGTTTTTAGAACATCATTAATTAACCACTCAACGATCACAGGTTGAATGCATTGAAACACTACTGAAAGGATAACGGAGATAAATAAAAGTGAAAACAATACAGGCTGTTTTTTCTGATATCTAAATAAGCTTTGATAAAATTTAAAAAGACTCATTGTATCCCTTTCAATAACTGGTAATTCTATGCAGGCCGATGCGGCTATTTTGAGTATATATCAAAAAAAAGAAGCAGTTAGATTTCTGATTTATGGGCATAAGCCTGATTGAATTAGTCTGGCTAACCCGGATTGCATTCAGAGTCAGCCTAAAGATTTCCAAGTCAGGTCCTTCATTGCCACTTGGAATAATGGCAAAGCCTGCTATTCTGACTTACACCACAGCCATCGTTATTAACCGAATGTCTATAACCTGAGTTACCATTCGCACCCAGCCAAAAGCCAATGATATGCGATAAATTAACCCCGGGTACTTTTGGAGCTAAAATGGCACTGTCCATCCAAATAGCGTTTTTAAAATTGGTGTAGACACCGAAACCAATTGCCGTATGAGTAGTCACATTGCTTCCCACTTTATAAACAGCGTAGCCATTAATATTTCCATCCATCCACTCTTGCTGGCTGGGAACATCATATGCTGGCTCCGATTGAAACTCATACACTATTCCGCCATTTCCATTCCATACGACATTGTATTTTTCAAAATGCTCGGACATAAGGTTGTAGGTTTTGACATTATTGCCATTAATGATAATGCCATAATCACCGGCGTTTTGAGTCCAGCCCACATTCGATCCATGATCTGCACGCCATAACCAGGTGTTATCAATAACCACATCATTGCTGTTAATAACCATACAGCTTCCAGCGGTGCTCTTGTAATTATTGGGTCCACCTACACGGCAATACACATCATCAATGAAAACAGGATCAACATGGGTTGTATTGTTCGGTGAAGTGCCCACCTGCAGCAAAACAGGGGCTGAAACCGGGCCGCCATCGATCATGAAACCAGCTAATTGAACGCCTTCTACATCACTGACATTCATGATCGGTTTGCCTGTATCGGAAACGAAGGTCGGGTATCCCATCCCATATATAATGGTATTTTTTCTGGTGACATTAATGGTTTCTGTTAAATGATAGACGCCTGGGGTGATAAAAAGATTGCTGCCTTGCCGTAAAGCGGCGTTAATTGAGGCGGCACTATCCCCTGGTTTTACCATATAAAAAGATGATATCGGCAGATTTTTTCCTGCAATATGCCAATCGGTACCGGAAACATTTTTCCGACGAGTTCTTACATTTAGTGCGAACTGATTGGTAACTTTATCAAACACTAAATAAGGCTTTTCTTTAATCAACGGCACTTTATCAATGATACTGTAAGGCGGATTGGGCCAATTTCCCGCTGGTATTTGACTTCCCGGTGTAATACCCACAAACACCATGTTCCAATTACTGCCATTCCAGGCTTTAAATTGCGTATTTCTTGTCAGATATTGTTGCTGGGTACCCGAATAAATGGTGCCGTCCACCCGTGAGTCTGCAAGCAAGCCCCCGCTTGACCAGCTTACATCATTTAAACGCAAATCACCCATCACGTGAATGCGCCTTGCCGGTGATGCCTGAGAAACGGCCCAGACATTCTGGTTTTTAGGAATAGAGCCATCGGTAAGCGAACCCAGGGTTGGAATGATTGCCAGATTTTCCATTGAGCGCCAGAATACGGTGGTGACTCCTCCTAAGTTGGGTCTATCCTGAGTACGCACGGCCCCGGTTATCACAACGTCATCCGGCTTTTGTCCCGCACCGACAACAGAGGTATACACTCCAACACGGACGTCAACCGGTGATGAAGCAGTGCCGTATTTTCCAGGCATAAATATAAAGGCATAGCGATTATCAGAGAAATCAACAGAGTAGCTATTCGCAGGATTATTTTGCTGATTGTAGATTTGAAGAATCCTGTTATTGATTTCACTGGCGGGCATGGAGGGATCGAAGATAATTACGTTAGAACCAAATGGATTATCTACACCAACTTGATTATCAGTATCTGCAAAAACGGTATTGCACACAGGTAACAAAGACAAGCCAAGTGATAAGATAAGTTTCTTCATAAGTGATTTTCCTTAATCGATTATTAATGGGGAACCTAAAAGCCTAGCATAGAAATTTCATGTTGTCAGATCGTAAGACAGCCATTTCGATATTTGATGAGAGCTCAGAGGGTAGGGTATATCAGACATAGAACTAACATTTCTGGCTAGTCATTTGCTTAATATTTGCGCATGATTTAATGATGCATACTAAACTAAACGATAGAGATTCTCATTATTTTTTAGCTGAAATAAAATGAACGACATGCCTCAGAAGCTTGCAATGTATCTGGCAAAACTAAAGGAAAAAACAACGACTCATGCGGGTTACCCTTATAATCTCAATTATAACTATGACGAGTTAATACCTTTTCTGAAATTTTCACTCAATAATCTGGGCGATCCATTTGTGCAATCCAATTATCAAATTGAAAGCAGGGAATTTGAACTGGAGGTTCTCGAGTTTTTTGCAGAATTATACAAGTGCAGTAACTGGTGGGGATATATTACCCATTGCGGCACTGAGAGTAATTTACATGCTATGTTATTAGCAAGAGAATATTATCCCAATGGAGTTCTCTATTTTTCAGAAGATACTCATTATTCTATTAAAAAAGCGGCCAAGATATTTTGCATACCCTATAAAGAAATTAAATCACAATCCAATGGAGAGTTAGACTATCAGCAACTTTATGATGAACTGGATTCTACGCGTCCTGTTATTTTGAATTTAAATATAGGTACGACGTTTAAGGGGGCGATTGATGATATCAATCAGATTTCAGCCTGCTTCGAAGAAAAAGGAATCAAAGAGTACTACATTCACTGTGACGCTGCATTGGGGGGTATGTTAGTTCCATATTTAGCCCCAGACATGATTAATTTCCACGCCAACATTCATAGTATTGCCATATCAGGGCACAAGTTTATTGGTGTTCCTTTTCCCTGTGGTATTATTTTGACTTATAAGTCAGTAGCGAAAAAATTTTGCAATTTCATTGAATATTTAAACTCTAATGATGCAACAATCTCAGGTTCACGAAATGGTCATGCCGCATTATTTCTTTGGTATAGCATTATGCAGAGAAAAGATGAGTTTAAAAATGAGGTAGAAACCTGTCGTCAGAACGCAGAATATTTCGCTAAAAAAATGAATGATTATCAACAGAATTGCTTACTTAATAATTACTCTACCACGCTCGTTTTTAACCTTCCAAGTCCAAGTATGGTTGATAAATGGCAACTTGCAGTATTAGGTAAACAAGCTCATTTTATTGTAATGCAGAACCATTCCAAAGAAACAATTGATCAGTTTATCAACGAATATCTTGCATTTTGATGGCTTGAAAGCATCTGTGAATTTAGTGTAATATTTTCGCTCATTCCGAGCAGTTATTCGTGAATGCCATAAACGTAGGTTATTAACAAAGCCCTTACCAGGTTCTGCGGTTTATCCCCAGAACCTGGATTCATAGCTCTTACAGTAAGTCGAAGCACGGAAGATGTCATGCGGCCAGGGAAGTGAGTTAAGCGTTTGATTTAGTTTGAATAGCTGGTCTGTAACTTTTGCTCCTGATCAACCGCTAACATAAGCCTGGTTTCTATTGTTTTGACCGAGAACATACCAGCCTGGCTACTGCGGCCTTCAGTGGTTTGATTCGGTTTGTTTTGCGATAACCACTCGAAAGCCTTTCTACTTTTATCTCCTCGGGTGACATTCTTTTCGACCGCATCAATCATCGCAGTAAGAAAATTTGGCGCCACACTTTTAAACCAGTCCAGAGCATCAATATTGCTGTATTCAACGGCTCCACGGAAGGCTTGGTAATTTCTTGCCTTTAGCATCTTTGGAAATTCAGTATCAGGAGCATGTTCTTTTTGCCATTTTAAAGAGGCTAAATTTTCATAACCGGCAAAGCAAAAGCCCCAATAGTTATCAGCTTGTAAGGCCTTAATTAATTCCTCAGGTGCTTCTTTATTCAACCACTCCAGGGAGTCAATGTGACCCGCAGCGGCGGCTAATCTAAAACCATAGTAGAAGTCGTGCTGAATCATAGCAATCACATCCTTAGGTGCTTGTTTTTTAAACCAATCAAGAATAGGAGTGTGACCCGCGACCGCAGCAAATCGAATACCACGATATCCTCGGCTTCTGAGCATTGTCATTTGTTCATCCGGTGCTTTTCTATGCATCCATTGAAGGATATGCAAATGACCAGACTTAGCTGCAAAATCAAAGGCGTCATAGGATTGGGCTCGAATCATTGATGGCAAGTCATTCGGCGCTTCACTGGCTAGCCAATCGATAATTTTTTGATGACCATTTGCTGCCGCCCAGCAAAAAGCCTCATACTCTTTGTTTTGTATCAGAATTAGAAATTTATCAGGAGATTGGTCTTTAATTTTTTGCAAGACATCCAGGTATCCCATAATGGCGCTGATGGTAAAGATTTTCTGCTGAGATAAACCCAGTGTGTCCTGTGCGAAACGCATATAGTCGGACAGTTGTAAATCGGGATAAAATATTCTTAGTAATATGAGAGCTTGAACATCATCTTCTGGAAAATCAAGACGAGTGGTTTCTTGAAAGGGTTTTCCAATAAGCTGGTCATCATTCCAGGTTATTTTAAGCTGAAACTTATTAAACCAGAATTGCTCAGGTATTTTCTTAGCGATAGGGTGATTTTCTCTTTGCATTTATTTGACGCGCTGATTATAAAATGGACATTGTTTCATATTCTAATCTTTTTGTAAAACCTGCAGAATATGAATTCAGAACATATGAATCAAATTGTTTGTTAGCTGCTCGACTGCTTTATAAGCCTCTGCTAGTATCCCATACCGAGTAAACCAATTACAGAAAAAGTTATGAAACAGGGAATGTTGAATTTAATATTTAAAATAGTGTCCATCGGTGTAGTATTTCTCGCTAGTATGAGTGGCTACGCAGCGGAACAAATCTCTCTTTCAAAAACTATTTATGTTAATAGCAGTCTTCCCTTTGAATCGCATCAGGGAGCAGGTCCCTTCGATACTGCGATCGCGATGAATATTCAATACCAGCCAGTTAAAACAATACGAGAGGAACTGTCAAGCTATCTGCAATACCCCTTGCGATTTTTCACGGGGTGGAATGAAGATGGGGAGGCGCATATCACGGTGATAACACCGCCAGAATACTCTGATATCATTAAAAAGTTTGTCAGCATAGAACGAATGGAAGAAATTGCTTTGCAGAATACCATTCAAGCCTCTGATTTGAAGGTTTTAGGTTTGGGAAGAGGTGTTGTTAACATTAATGATAAAGCAGAAGAAACGTATTTTCTTATTGTTAAATCAAGAAATTTATTGAAGATTCGGCAGCTAGTTTATGAAGAGTTCGTCAAAAATGGCGGTAATAAAGATGCCTGGAATCCGAGACATTTTCATCCTCATATTACGGTCGGGTATTCTTTAAGAGATCTTCATGAAGCGGATGGTGTGATTAAAGATGTAATGCATTCGCTGGATACTCGATTTGAACTGGTATCAACTGAATAGGCAGTTCAAGGAATTGAGCGTACTGATTTTTAGTAGTTGATGCTCCAGCAAGGAGTTTGCGGGAGCTAGAATGCGAAAATTTTACGAAGGATCTTATTTCAATTCTAAGACATGGCTCCTCTTTTCCTCTACATCAGGAACTACGGCGGTATATACACTTCCCATTTTGGTAAGAGTGGCAACATTTTGTTTCATATCACCAAATGATGCACTTCGCCTTAGTGGCTGAACTTCGAGGGGCTCGCTATTAGCCGCTTTACTTGCTGCTTTAGCATGAAGTTCCATACCATATTGATGGGCGAGGTAGCTGGTACAAACTGCATTCCCTAATTGATTGTCGCGCAGCATATAAAGCGGGCTTATCGCCCGAAGCATATGATATATTTTCATCACTTCGCTGCTGATATCGGCAACATTCTCACTGGAAAACACCGTGTCATAATTCATTAAAAGCATAAGACTCATGAGAAAATACCCTGTTCGCCCTCTCCCTGCGCTACAGTGAATTACGGTGTTGTTAATTAAACTATCTTCATAGATCTCCCAAATCGCCTTTTTAAGCACTTCACCATCAAGAACAGGATGGCTATGCCAGCAGTTTGCCAGGTTAAGTGAGCCGCCATCCGATATAGGAATTAAAACAACATCAACATCTTTTGCTTCGCTATTCTCGGTTTGGGGGAAGCTTAAAGTGGAATATGCGATAGTGTTGGGACAAACCCGATTCGTTTTAAACTCAGCCTCGCCGCTTTTTCGAGTGACTGTAAAGCGATAATTTTTTTCTGCCAAAGCAAATGACCTATCCCCGTCAGTAAAACAATAATCAGCAAAATCAGGAAAATGATGTTTATCACTGGAAAGTGTTACTCCTAGTGCAATAATTTTTTTAACTGGATTTTCAGAAGGGTAGATATTGGTTGCAATGAATTGATCTAATGTATCTTGTTGAGGACCCGAAGAGGTAAATAATTTTGTACCTGGAATGGCTATTCTTTAATTAAAGAAGGGAGAGGACTGTCTGTGAATTCATCTCGAGTTTCTCTTGTGAAGAAAGGTTGATAAACAAAATCGCTATCATCATAATCTTCCATAGTATTCCTAATTAACTTGTTAGAATTGTGCCGCATTCTAACAGATTTTAATTAAATATTGGGGTTATTTTCCTGAAAAAGTTTGCATATTACTCACTGAAAAGATGTGTATCTGATTTGAGTTCCATGTTAGTTATGTGAGTTATTGTCAAATCTGGTGTATGCCCATTAGGCGGCCACTCTGTCTGACTGTTTACTAATTTGTACTCCATCTACAAATTTCACATTATTAATAACCAAAGTTAATAAGTTAAACCCTCTGATTTTAATCCAGCGTTTTTGAGCGACCTCCATCAGTTTAAATACCATGGCCAAAGTGGTGTCTCTAGAGCCGCAGTTTCTAGACTTATGAGTTCTCAAGCGTACTGTGGAGAAGGCTGATTCAATAGGATTAGTTGTCCGTATGTGGATCCAGTGCTCTGCTGGAAAGTCATAGAAAGCCAGCAGCTCCTCTTTGTCTTTGACAAGGCACTCCATGGCCTTTGGGTATTTAGCACTGTAGAGCGCAACTGTATTATCAAACGCCTTATAGGCATCTTCTCGCTTTTCAGCCATCCAAATCTCATGTAGCGAGGCTTTTACCTTAGGCTGCATAGACTTGGGAAGTTTGTTCAACACATTAGCTGTTTTGTGCACCCAGCATCGTTGATGCCGGGTTTCTGGATAAACCTTGCTTATCGCTCCCCAAAACCCTAAGGCACCATCCCCAATCGCTAATTTAGGCGCTGTAGGAAGACCGCGTTGACGTAAGTTTAACAGCACTTCTTCCCAGCTAGCCGTTGATTCCCGATAGCCATCACAAACGGCAACAAGTTCCTTTAATCCGCTCTCGGTGACACCAATAATCACTAGAAGGCACAGTTTATCATCCATACGAACCTTGCTGTAAATACCATCTGCCCACCAATAAACATAGCGTTTGCTCCTTAAATCCTGGCGCTGCCACTCCTTGTGCTCATCAAGCCATTTTTCCTTTAAGCGGGATACTGTATTGGCCGATAAACCTCGCGCACTCTCTCCAACCAATGCCGATAAGGCATCCGTATAATCACCCGTGGATAACCCCTTTAAATACAGCCAGGGAATGAGTTCTTCCAGGCTTTTAGTACGTCTTAAATAAGGCGGCAATAGCTGGCTGTTGAAGTGAATGCCTGAGCCACTGCGGTCCCTTACCTTAGGTACCTGAACTTCCACCTCGCCGATTCCTGTCTGAATCTGGCGAGAAGGCAGATAACCATTCCTAACCACTGAAGGACGGCCATCCAGTAAACGCACTTCAGAATAGGCTGACAGCATCTCGGATAACTCCGCTTCTACTGCTTTTCTTATTAATTCCTTGGCTCCTTCCCTTAACACCTCAGTTAACGGGTCTTCTAGACCTCTTTCTCTCTCTGGTGCTGACGCAAGCTTTAGACTACAATCCTTCATGGCGTATCTCCTTTGTTGATTTTTGTTCCCGCTAAGAACAATCAACAGAATACGCCACCTAACTTAACTTGTCATACACCACTTTCGACTATAACTCTAGTTATGTGCTAAATTTCAGCTCTTGTATCAAGGGCCTCAGCTCTATGTTAGCAACAAACATCATTATATGCGTATCGATATGATGCCATCTCTTGTCAAATGTCTTGGACTTATGTTGCTGCTCCCTTCAATAGGGATTGCGAGCATCCTAAGTGATCCGCAAGTTGAGAAACTGCTTTCACGGCATATAGAGGCTAGTGGTGGCAAAAATGCCTTGATGGAAATGCAATCTATCTCACGATACGGGCAGATTTCTTTTGATCAGCAAGGTACTAAAGAAAACTTTTGCTATCACACCGATATTATTTACCCCAATAAATTACGTGAGCAAATAAAAGGCAGACAGATCGAATACGACAGGGGGACTGATGGGGTATCTTTTTGGCTATGGACTGGCAATCAATATGAATTTACTGATGACAAAGCCCTAATTCAATATATGCATCTCACAGCAGAGCGCGCTAATCGTGACTTGCTTTGGATAAGAAACGAGTTCACTAAGTTTAAGATGATGGATTTCCCACCCGCATGGGCACCCGAGAACAGTCAATGTATTCAAGCTAACGAAGGAAATCCGAAGCGAGCGTATTGTTTTGATTTATCAACCGGGTTAGTGAATGCTATCGGCAGTTCTGAAGAGTACCGATTAGAATCCGATTGGCGGGAAGTTGGCAATATCAAGCTTCCATTTCACCTGGCTCATTATCAAAAAGGCGTTATGATTTACGAAATCCAGCTCGATTATGCAAAATTGAATGATTTTATTTTGGACATTCAGTTTCAAAAGCCGTTCACTCCTCAAATGGATTGTTGATCTTTTTGAAGACTACTTTTTAGGAAGTTTATGATTCGGTATCAATGAAACGATGAAGTGCACTTGATAAAGAGATGCCCTAATTAGTGTTTTAGTTGCAAGTGCTAACTTTAAGCCTTTGAGTAGAACGCGTTGAGATTTAGAGATAACTGATTCAGCTGAGAGGCGTGCTGAGGGTATTTAATGGGCTTGCCATTAATGCCTATAAGCAAAATAGCTCGCATCGGACTTAATTCGTATAGTGTGGATTGGTTGTTAATTTAACCTAAACCCCGCGACTATACATGCTACAAAACAACCCTGTATTTTTTGTAAGTGCCTGTTTAAATAGCTCAGTAGTGTACTGAATAATGAATGAGTCTACCCTCCCTTTGTGACAGTACCAACATAGGTTAATGGTTTCGTTAAAGCCTGTCACTTTTAATTTTACCAATTCCGGATCACAATAATGCAAAGGCAGCACACTCCAGCACAAGCCTGTCTTCACTAATTTACCCAATGCCTCGAATGAGTAAAGCTCATGTTCAATCAACAGAGGTAATTCAAAGCTTGTAAAAATTCGGTCCAGTCGGTCGCGTACTGAAAAACCAGGCGGCGAATGCACACAAGGGTATCTGGATAAATCACGCCAGCTAATTTCCTTTATCTTTGCTAAAGGATTTTTAGGCGAGACCACAATACACAATTTCTCTGAGGCAATTACAGTGCATTGAATGGAAGGATCCACAATTAAATCTTCAGTCGCTAACGCAAGATCTAAAATCCCATTGAGCAATGAATTAACTAATTCTGTTTTTGGAAGTTGCCTGATATGAAATCTGGGGTGGATCCCCTGGTCGCTTGATAATAGCTCTATAAATGCGGGTATGAAATCGAGTGCGGGATAGAGAGTAGTTCCCAGCGATACGGATAGGTTAGATAACTGATTTCCTCTTAAATCAGAGTAAGTATTATTTAAGATATTGATTAATTGTCGAGCATAAGGAACAAGTAGTTTAGCTTTAATTGTAGGTAAAACCATATTAGAGCGATTTTCAAATAGTTTTACCCTTAACTCTTTTTCCAGATTGAAAATGCGTTTACTAATAGCAGATTGAGTAACAAAAAGTTTCTTCGCTGCAATTGAATAGGAGCGATATTCATACACCAGCAAAAAGGATTTAAGTTCATTACTATTCATTTAACCCTGCTTCAATCCACTCACGGCTATAGAAAATGTCAAGTCCTATTTTAAGATTAATACTAAAGCCAGACATATACAAAAAGTTATCTCAGTATTCCACCTGCTACTTACACTCATTCTCAAATTTCTGTGTTGATTAAAACTACCTTAATTGAAGAACTCTAAAATTATGGCTTAATTTATTTTATGAGAGAGTCAACATGCCAAGATATACAGCCATACACATCAGACAAGCACAACATTATCGACCACAAAGACTAACCCGGGAAGAGATTGCTCAACGCATTGGTGCTGGCGATTTTTCTCATGAAGCTTTTCTTGATTTTCCAACTGAAGAAGAGGTCAGGGATGTTCTAATCGAATGGACTATGATTCCAGGAATTCAAACTGTAATGGTTCGCTATGAATTACTAAACAATGATGATTATCGAATATTAGGGTTTGCTGATATCGATGATATGCTTCACTATGATTTTGCAGAACCGCCCTGTTTTCCATCGACATACGTGAGGGGTCTGGAAGGCAGAAGGATGCAGCCCAGAAGGCCTGAGTTGCCTGCTGGATTGGTAATCACGCCCACAGCTCCTGTAACGCCCCCTGTACTGCTTAATACTGGGCAAAGCACGCATACGGCGAGTGTCCATAAATCAGTAACTGAGTCTTTACAGCGATTACACCATCGATATTCTCGAATTAATATTGACGCAAATATAAATGCTATTAAAGAATTTGCCAAACGGATTACTGCACTGAATTTTCCCGATACTTCTCAGTTGGAGCGGGAAGCCGCGATTCGTTTTATAGCGCGGATGGATTTACTTTTTAATAATAAAGAGGTGGGTTCCAATTTAACGATCAAGCATATCCTGGCACTCATTTGGGAAGCAGGACATGATCAAAAAACAGATGCTCTGAAGTGCGACATACAGACAGTTGAGGAAAGTTTTATTAAACATCTGTATGAAATACAGAGGGGTTACAATCTGGATTCACAAGGAAGAGATTTAGGCGATAATGATAAACCCATTTGCGTAGGAGGCACTATTAATAAGCTAACTGATACGCTAAATGCAGGGATACATGATGATGTGGAGATTATTTATATTACCCGGGAAACAGCTAGTGAAAAATTAAAAGCCTTAGGAAAAGAAAAAGCGGTTGAATTCGTTATGGGTTCATCGCAAAAAGAATCACTACTGTTCCTAATTGATCAATCCAAAACAGCCGATCAAATTCCAACCTGGGATATACCGGATTTAATCCTGGATTCAATACGGGAGGAGGTAAAGAAATCCTTTGTTGAGGAATTTGAAAGCAGTTTAATGCCTGCAGTGTTAGAAGAGATTTTTTCACAGTTTTCCTATATCTCTTTTGACGAGAAAAATTATAATCAGATGAGAGAAGAGAAATCTGCTGTAGACAAGGTGGTTATAGATGAAAAAGCGGACATTGATGAAGTAGTAATAGGTACCAATGTCAAAAATAGTTCTCAGACAGCTGCTTCAAATAATTCTTCTTCAGCAGAACAACCTGCGAACCAGCGTGTGCGTCTTACTGCAAAAAAGCCATCTCTATCAATTAGCGATAGTGAATTACAATCGCTGGAGAGCAAACCTGTTCAGAGCCGGCAAAAATCTATGGGTATGTTTGGCTTTTTCAGAGGGTTTAATCCTTGTGCCACTACCAGCAGGGATGTGGAATTACCGAGGTTTCGACAAAACTAGATAGGGGCTAATGGATGCTTTAGATGTGTCTTATTGCCAGGTTTAGAAATAGTAGTTCAAACTTAACCTGGCAGTAGCTTTAACCTCGAAATTAAGTTTTCTTGGTTTGCAAGGATTTAAGCATTCCTCTTCATCCAACATGCAATTTCAGTAGCCGGGGTAGATAACGTACCTTATCTACCCAAACAGGGTATAATGAAAAAAGTACTCAGTAGACGGTCTTGAATTTATTGATTGATAAAATGACAAAAATCAAAAGCTTGGGGGTAGATAAGGTACTTCACCCCTCTGGATGTTCATTTAAACCAACTCTTTATCAGCTTGGTAACACTTCCTTTTGCCATCCTGACGCCACTTTTTTTTTAAAGCCTCTGGTGATTCCATGAAAGAAGCGGGCACTCATCATGGGGATTTATTGATTGTGGATGCGAACTTATCGCCTTCGCATAGAAAAATTGTCATCGCGCTATCGATGGGTAGTTAACGCCCAAACGGTTATCTCGAATCCATGGCGAAGTACTGCTCTTACCTGAAAACCTTTCCTTTCCTCCCATCGCTATTACCGACAGTAGGGGTTGGTGATTTGGGTTGTTGTAACGCATGTGATTCACCAGGCAATCTAAGTGGTTACAGTAGTGAACATAACCAGAAAGAACCCATGATGGGAAGAGAAATGCTCTCTCCCAATTAAAAATTTTGCTATAAAGGAATTGCCCTGCAATTTAGGTAACCTTTTCTAAACGGAGATTAAATGAAAAACGGAGTCTTATTTTATATTGAGCATTATTGCAGGTTCATCGGATCCCAAATTGATTATTCGTTCAGTGGCTCTTTATATCACATTGATAGAGAGGAATTTGGGCCCTATAAAACAATGGGGAATAAACAAAATTTGATTTACAATACAATCAATGCCCTGGCAGCTGAGCATGAACACTACGTTTGCATTCGTTTAATGCTTCAATATCATATTGGCGACTGTGGGGATCAATCCGCCTATTTAGCGGCTCTGCTATCCAATACTACTTACTTATCTAAACGCTATAGAGTGTTCTATGCAGCCTATGAAAGCGAACAGGTCAATCACGGCTTTGTACTTATTATTCCACGTTCTAATCAATTACTTCAAAGCGATCCGTTTCAAAATAAGACCAACCCAATGACTGTCGATGCCGAATTGTTTTTAGATAATGAAGACATTATTGTAGCCGATCCATGGCAGAATAAAATTTTTCCCAATGGGATAAACCAATCGAATAATCCCTTTAACTTTACATCTGACATTAGTCTTTCAATGCAACAATGGGTTTTGCAGGAGTTTAAAGTTTCTAACTATTTCCAGCAGCTTCAATTGCATTGCCTAGATTCTCTGATAGAAGGTTTTGACTGTCTTGATAGAACAGTGAGGCTAGAAATTAGAGATACTGTCAATTATCAAAAGGCCTTAATCGATTCAGCGGCACGACTCGATCAAATTGAATTGACAAGAATATTGCTATGTAATATTCCATTTATACCCCTCTCCACAACTCTTGATGATGTGTTAAAGCAAGCAAAATCCACCGCGATACTGGCGGATAACTTTACCGGACTGGAGCTCATAAACGCCTACATCGCTCAAAGAGAATTGGAAAAAACAAGCAAACACAATAAGGCGCGAATGAGATTCTTTGATGAAGCCATTGTGGATGAAGATCCGCTCTGTATCAACACGTCAGGCGAAACGATATCGCTAATAAAAAATTGAGATAAAGGTGGGTATCAATTGAATTAACAACGAATAGCATTTTCTCTTTCGTCAGTCTTAACGCCAATCCCGACTACACGGGGCAGTTATTCTTTAGGCGGGCAGGATAGTAATACCAGGAGCCGATGAAGAAATCGTTTTGTATGGGAAGAATGTAAAGTTTTCGGCAGGCATAACGGCCCGTAAGGTGATTTTTCCTAAAGCGGGCGTTAAGCCATCCGCCTCCGGCCTTGGCTTTTGCAATCTCCTCTTGAACGACTAAAACGCCCAAATCATCTTTATACAACCATTGATTAGTTCCTATCATTTCGGGATGAATAGGGGAGGCGAGCACTGTACCATCCAGTTCAATGGCAAAAATCTGACTTGAATTTTTTTGAAACGCATTCAACGCCGCCTTTTTCCCCTTTGTCTCGATTAATATCCTGGCTTTTGTCACACGGTTGATGACCTTTTTCTCTTCAATGGTTAAAGATTCCATCGCGAATGCATTCATAGCCGGGAAAGTCGCGAGTAAGAAATAAAAAGTATAAGGCCATTTGCTAAAACTCATTCGATTGCTCGCTCATTAGAATGCGGTTTGTTAACATCACCGGATAATGTTGTAAGCCAGTTCCACCGCCCGGCAAGTGGTCGGAGTCACTGGAGACCATTGACCAATAGTCTACGCTATCCGACCGGGGCTTGGAACATGGAAACTAGTTCCTTAGGTTCTTCAGACTCTATCATTCCAGGAATCACCAAACCGTTTTCTTAAATAGGCCTGGTGCTCAATATCCGTTTCCTTGGTTAATGCCAGACGCATATATTCAAGTCTTCCCACACAAAACTGAACACGATTTAAACTTAAAACCCCGTCGGTGAATTGTTCGATTGCAGGGATTAATTCGTCTATATAAAACACATTGGGAGGTTTGGCGCTTTTAAATACGGCTTCCCGCTAAAAACGACGATATTATGAACATGATGAGGCTCTATAAAATCAAGCGCTTTCTGAATTGCGTTCACGTGTTTATAATTCTGACGGAGGGGATTTTGAAATCTGAATTTATCGTAATAAAGGGATTGAGACCAGCTTCTGGCGTTTTCTTTCGCGAATATCCACCCCTTGTAATGCTTGGTTTCTATAACGAAAATACCTTTTGGGGTGATTAGAATATGATCGATTTGAGTTTGAAAACAATTCACGCAGAGAGATATCGCCACAGGAGGCTGTCAAGAAAGAATGATAGTAGTCATTTTTTGCAATAACGACAGGAATTTGCTGACAGCCATGGGTTTGAAGCAGAGCGATGGTGTCAGGCTCACGAAATAGGGCAGGCGGTGTTTGTTTCAAATAGAAGATCCCTTGCGATGTGGTTATTTTAGTCACTATCGAATGAGCGGGTTCAGCTGCTTTTTCTAGTGCAATTACCTTGCAATGACGAGATCTCAAATAATCAGTTGCCCATTGAATCGCTGCGTTATCGTTATTCAAGTGCGTATATCCTGTGATTCAATAATTAGGAATTAGTATAGGATGATCCTCTATTATAGTGACAATGCTTAATCGGAAATAAATCTTAATTAGGGGTTACACAGCATCGAAGAGTCTTCCAACCTTCTGAGCAGGGACAGACTTTGATTGCATCCTTGCGGTGAGTTCACCATAAAGCGTTTATCGCGCGTCAATGGAAAGGGCCATTGCAACTTAAACCATTATTGCTTGGAAAGTAAACGATACCGCAAGGTGTCGGTGCTAGCATTCAACAGAATGTAGAGTTGGCCATTGAAGAGCAGGGTTCTATGGATGAAAAATTTGCTACAATCGCTTTCTTTTTTGGGCAAGCTTGCATGTCAAAATCGATAGTTCTAGCCGCCATTCGAACCACCGGTTTAAAAATAACCCAAGACCGTATTATTGAGATTGCATTAAGCCGATATCACCCCGATGGGGAAAGAGAGTGTTGCAGCATAATCATTCCCTCCTTTTCACCCGAAACAGGGTTCGCACTCAGTGAGGCACAATCCATCGCTGATTGGTGCGCAGGCAGCATTCTGTTGGCATGGAATGTACGTCTAACCCATAGTTTCTTGAAAAACACCCTGCAAGGACAGGGATTAGCCATTCAGTGTAAGCAGCTCAATTTAAAGAGCAGCTACCGCTTTATAATCAAAAACTACGACGAAAAAAACGCATTGTCGGGTATCAACTCAAGACCAATGTTTTGGGTTATCTGACGCTGCACATTCACACGCAAATGGTCATGGAGGATACCGAAGAAGAGACTGTACTGGATGCATTTACCAGTGTCCATGCCGCCAAGCGCCACCTGGAACAATTAATAAAAAACTATCAATTATGTCCCAAGCTTTGTGGACTGGAAAAAACAAACAGTGTTTGTTTTTCATTTCAGTTGGGCCGCTGTCTTGGGGCTTGCAATGAAGAGGAGGGGGCCTTGTCCTATAATAAACGAGTTCATGAGGCGCTTACTCTCTTTAAAAACGCAACCTGGCCTTATCCTGGCAGCATTGCGATTAAAGAACAACACCTGAAGCGCACAAGTTGGCTTTTGTTTAATCAGTGGCGCTATCTGGGAACCTTCGATAATGAGCAGGACTTAAACGCTTTCACAGGGAACTTGCACGCAGTCTATTGGGATAGGGATACGTATCGAATTTTAAAGCAGTTTTTAAAGGAAGAACGGCCCCAGGATGAAGTAGTGGTTCTATAGGGGTTAAACTAAGCATTTATTAGGGTGACGTTTAAGAGTAGTAATCCACATCCTTGTGGAGGGCATCTTCCTGATGCCGAGACAAATTCCGTTTATGACGTCCATCGCAACCACCGTTTCAGTCTTCAAATGTATACCGCCTTCGAATAATTAATTAAGAAATAGCGATTATTCACAGAATAAGGTAACCTAATGCTCAACAACATCACAACCCTGCTGACACCCCCGACACACGGACCTTATCAAAGCTATCCTTCTTATCCGAAATCCTCCCCGCCAACTGTAACTTACCCGCCTCTTTAGCAAGCTTAATCCCCTCTATACAAGCGGCATCAGCTTCTTCGCTTCGTTTCAATTTATTGTAACAGGACGCCAATGTTGAGTAGCAAATTGCACGCTCGTCTTTGGCCTGTCCAGGAAAATAGCTTATTAAATACAATAATTGATACACCGCGACGACATAAGCTTCCGCCTGATAATTTCTTACTGCCTTGTCATAAATAAATTTAAAATCAAATTTACCAAGATTCATAGAATCATTAAATTTATTCTGCGTACGCTTCAATAATTCAGTATGCTCTTTATTGTTGTTAAGTGGATAAAATAGCGAAAGAGCCTTTTCAAATGCATTAATACTTTCAGGAATCAGATTCTTCTTCGCATTACAAGACCCTAGCACCGAATAGCAATACCCTAATTCCAAATCGGATCCCTTGTTTTGCTCATAGCTTTCTTTTGCAGCCACACAATAGTTGAATGCCGTTTGGTAATCCTCCAGCTTATAATGAGCCACTGCTTTATCATATAACTCACGCGGTTTCAGCGAAAAAAATCCTGACTGAACTTTCTTCGGTGCCTCCTCCTGTGAAAGACTGGCTTGATACAATAGATGGCTAAGACCTGCAAAGGCGGATTCTTTATTCATTCTTGCCAGGTTCAGTTTGGCGAAATTCTCCTGAATCGTTTTTTGAGCCAGTTTAAGATCCATATCCCGGACAGTATGGTCCAGTGTGCTATAAAAAGAAGCCCATTCCTCGTTAATCGATTCAATGAAAAGCTGCTTATACTGTTCAATGAAGGAGGACCAATCGACCGCCTTGCCTTCTGAGTGATAACCAAGCAAAATGCTGGCCCTGTTGCAAAGCGAATGCCAGGCAGGGGAGTGCACTAAAGGATCTCCCTGTGAAGGCGCTGCATTAATCTGACAGGATTGCTGCCACTCTTCCAGGCTAAGGGTATCAAAATCCTCACGAATTTCCTGCAGTTTGCTGAAAAACTCCTTCAATACGCTGTAGAGCATTGTTTCCAGTTTTGAACTATAGCGGCGTTCTTTCGAATGCCTTTCGGTCTGCTCGTTTCTTAGCTGACGAAGAAAATTTATTTTTTCTTCATTTGTCCCCTTGAGCCAATTCTGCACTAAAGAATCCAGTGATTGGTTGCTTAATAAAGTTAATATATTGGGATCTTTGGCTTGTAAAATCATTTCCGAGCTGCCCGGTTCTCCCTGCCTTGCAGAGCGCCCATCCCCTTGTTCCTGTACTCTGGAATCCTCAGGATGAAAGGTGAAAATAAAATGCAATCCGCCGGCTGCCTTACTTCCGGGAGACAGGATAATATCAGTTCCTCTTCCTGCAATATTGGTGGCAATCGTCACCATCCTTTCCTGTCCGGCTCGCGCAATAATGTACTCGCCCGATTCCCGCTGGGTTTCATTTAACAACTGGCTGTTAATGCCTTTTTCAGCAAGATATGCATTAAATCGTTCGGTTTCAGCGATACTTTCAAAAAGCACCAGCACTGGCCTGTTAAGCGCCTGCATTTCCTGAATGCGTTGATATATAGCCAGGTACTGATTAGGGATATCATCGAGAATTCTGGGAGGCAATGTCTTTCGCTGGCAGGGAAAATGCGGCGGGACATCGAAACTCTTTATTTTATAAATATCCTGAACTTCCTCCCGCTCAATTTTCTCTCCCATTGTTCCTGTTAAACCAAAGAGCAATTGATACTCATTAAACATGGAAGGATGGGAAATGGACGCCACCATGAGGGACTGAGGCGTTATTTTCAGTTGATGCCTGGCTTGCAGCATTTGATGGATACCATGCTGCCACTGGCATCCTTCACTAATACTTCCGGTATTGGAATAATCAACAATGCGAATGTCATCCGCCTGAATAATATAATCTCTCCCTTCTTTCTTGTAGTAATAAGCAATTTGCGCGCTTTTAATCCATCGGCTGAGGGCAGTATCCGATAGCGAGCGTAACTCCTTCAGAAACGCGGGACTGTTAAACTCCATACCCAGTTGATTTCTTAGTTTTGAAATATGTTCTGGAGTAATTCGGCCTGCTTTCACAGTTTCTATAGTGAATTTCAGGATTGGCGCGTAAATCCAGGTTAAATCGTCTTTTCCAGGATAGGAAATACGGGCAGCACCGGTTGTATTCAGCAGGAGATTATCCACCTCGTCAACCACCGCAGCGTCGTGGGTGCGAGGGACAAGCTCTCCATTTAGATTGTAAGAAAACCGTAACTTTTCCTTATTCAGACCGTCTCTTAATTGTGCAAATTCATAATCCCAATTTGTACCAAACAAAACCTGTGCATGGAAATGCGCTTGCTTCTGCTCGACACGGCTGATGTGTGAGCTGGATATTCCCAGGGCTTCAAAAAACTCTGCATACTTTCTGTAATCGCGGATTGCCAGCACCGAAGAAGACGTGATGACATCGACAAAATGCCCCTGTCCCGCCAGAAAGGCAACCAACATGGCAGAGATAGTCGACTTGCCCTCGCCCGTTCTGATTTGGGCAATCCAACCCTTGATATCCGTCTCTTCCTGACCTATTAAAGCCAATAGGGCCATGATTTGAGTATCGTAAGGGGATATTTTAAAAAAGCGGCGCAGGGTTTCGATAATTACAGCAATCATTATTTGCTTGGCTTCATTATCCTGTTGCTCACGAAATCGTTTTGCCGCTTCGAGAAATGAAGTTTTCAAAGCATTCTGGCTCAATTCCTGAAGTGTTTTTGCCTTTGCCCTGATCCCAAGATATTCCGGTTTAAAACGCTGTAGGACTGCCGCGGGCAAGGGGTTTGCCGTAAACTCATCAGCCGTTGCAAAGCGCTCCAAAACTGTATCGATATCGCGGTTGGGATAACGCTTTTCCAGATAAAGACCATATTCTGACTGCAGAGCCTTGCGCAGTGCCTGTAGATCAGGCAGGTGGCTCTTAAGCAGAGAAGAAATTCCTTTGACATCCTGCAGATTAATCAGTAATTGCATGACAGCAAGGTAATCGGCAATTCGGCGTTCGCTATCTGGCACTTCTGCCTCTAATAATTTTCGATACAGTTCAAGGCCATAAACTGATTTAAAATAGGAAGCCAGGGTGATAAGCTGCGCCAATTCCTTCACAGCCAAAGGCTGCTCAAAACATTGAAAAACAAGCTCCTGTAATAAAAATTTCTCGGCTGTCTTATCCTGGCTGGCATTTAAATGATTGCAAAACTGATTCCATTGCTGCCAGGAGGGCGCTGTATGGAAATTCTTGAAAAAAATTTCTGCTTTCTTTTGATGCGAAAAATAATCCACTTCATCCAGGACTGCCTCTTTTTGACTTTGAAAAGTTGCCGATTGATACGATTCAGGGGTTCTCATTATTATTTTCTCTTAAAACATTAGCTTGGGACGTTTGTTTTTGACTGTTCAGCTGATGGCTGCATCGGCTTATGAAGGCTTTTATAAAAACTGTGCATCATTAAACCTTCCTTCACTTTAGACACTGCATGGTATTGGCTAAGCGCGCGATTTAACTCGTCATTACGCTCCTTAGGTAAATGAGCAAAACTTGCAGGGCTTATACTTTTATCCCTCGCTTGCACCAGTGCCCTGACAATTCTAAAATGCCCTTTACCCAGAGCCGTTTGTGCAGGCGTTAAACCATCAGCATTGATGGAGTTTAAATCAGCTCCATGCTTTATCAATGCCAGCACTGCAGGCATTTTTCCATTCTGGCAAGCGAGGTGTAATGCAGTGCCATTGCCGCTTGCTGGTTGATTCAGATTTGCACCCGCTTTAGCCAGCAATTCAATCAAACCCACATGATTAAGTTGGGCAGCATAGTGAATCGGCGCATACCCAAGCCGATCAGTATCATTGAGAACAAGATCCCCACCTTTGAGCAACAGCGCAGCAGCGTCCCTGGCATCGTTAATACAGGCCAAGTGCAAAGCAGATCGCCCATTCTTATCCAGGACATTGAGATCCACATCGTCCAGAATCAGCTCTGCCAATGCATTTTTGTTATTTTTTGTTACAGCTGCATGCAAAAGCGATCGATTGCGTTCTTTTCTATGATAAAGCGGGATTAATTTAACAAAATCCAGCATTTCCTGATTCTTCGAATAAATGGCATACTCGCATACCCCAAAGCCATGCTTATCCTCTTTTTCAAGGTCAGCTTTTAACTCGAGCAGACAAAGTACGGCTTTAACATGTCCATTCAAAGCAGCCAGATGCAAAGCGGTTCGCCTCGCACTTTTTTCAAGTTTTTTAGTCTCCTCAGGTGTCTCGGGTCGATTTAAATCAAAGCCCTGCCTCGCCAGATACACAATACTTTTTACTTTTCCAAGCATCGCCGCATAATGAAGGGCGTTGTTTCCGGATTGATCAACAGAGGAAATGCTATGTCCCGACTCACAAAGGTATCGCAAGACAGGCAGCGATTCCTTGGCAGCAGCTAACATCATTGGCGTTATGCCCAGACGGTTGCTCTGATTGGGTGTTTTCATCAGAGGAAGAAGCGTTAATGCGGCGGCCTCAGAGGGCTTCTCAAGGGCATAATGCAAGGCACTATTACCTTTTAAATCAACCTGATCAACTCTTGCCCCTTCTTTTAGCAGCAGGTTCATTAAGGCGACATTGCCGGTGGCTGCTGCAAACATCAGGGCAGTCTGCCCTTTATGATTGGGGCGGTTAACCGCATAATAGGGCAGCAACTGTTTCACCAGTTCATACTTGTTGGCCTTTATGGCTTCATGCAAACCATTATGATCCGATGTTTCAGCACTACGGCAAACCGCATCCATTTTGGTAAAGAGCAAGCTATGTGACTTTGCTGAAGCTAACTGCAGCATACTCAGGCCGCGGATTTTGTCGGAAATTAAATCGGCAATGCGGTCAGGAAAATACTTGACCAGGACATCAAAGCGGTAGCATGCCGTTGCGTCATCATTTGCATTGATAATCGCCCGTAATACATTTTTATCTCCTTTAAACAAACCAGGAGAGACTCCATCCTTTTTTAAGGCGGCCAACAATTTTTCCAAAGAGGAATCAAGATTACCCAGGGCCAAGCCTTCTTCACCTGCCTGAAGTGAAGCCAGATGATAGGTATTTGCGATAAGATGTTGCAGTAAAGAAGCCCCTTTTGTGGACTTGAAAGCCGTCAACAGAATTTTTTCTTTGTTAAATAATGACAATGCTTTATCAAATTGCAGTTTTTGTAGATGCAGTTTGAATTTTTTTATAACCTTCCTCCCCTTTTTATCAAGAACAGGGGTAGGAAGCGGCTTGCTGGGAGCTGAGGAGGGCTGAACTGGAGCTCCTTTTGATTTAGCAGCCTCTCGAGAGGGGGATTGACGCTTTTCATATTTACTGAGCAGCTTACGAATATCAGCAGACACTTCTTCCAATACAAACAAGTCTTTCGGCCATTCACTCGGCAGGCTTAATTTAAACAAACGTTTAAGGAGCGCAGCATCGTCCAGTTTTACAGCCAAATGAAAAGCCGTTTGCTGCCTGCTGTTAACACTTGCAAATTGACAAGCCCTTTCCTTTAACAAGGGTAAAATACGATGGGCGCCAGTCTTTATCGCGATGTGGACTGGATAGTTTCTCTCAGTATCCAGCGGCTGATCGATATCTTTGCAGTATCTGAAAACCAAAGAAGCTATTTTTTCATCATTACTTTCAATTGCCGCAGCTATTAAAAGAGACGTCTGAATAGAGTTCTTTTGACCTTTTTTGAATAAATATTCCAGGCAGGAAAATGCTCTATTTTGAATTGCCTTCAAACTCAAAGCGGTCATATCATTGTCTTCTTGCAGATTATCCCGCAAATAACCAATTTCATCAGCCATTACTGCACAATCAAGCAGAGTCAGCGATGAAGAGGTTTTATAGGCAACACCTTTTTCAAGCAAAGCATAAACAATGAGAAAATGGCCAAACTGCGCCGCTATCGCTGTTAAGCTATTGCCTTCATACATCTCCCTGAAATTTACATTCTTTCGAAGCAACTGCCTGACGCGTGCATAATCCCCATTGCGCACCAGAAAATACAGACTTGAAAAGCCATTTCTGTCTTTGGCGTGATAGTCTTCACCGCGCCTGAACAAGATATCGCTAACGGCAGGCAGCGCATACTGAATAGCTAATTGTGAAGCAGTCTGTTTTTTATGATTAGGCTGGTTAACAGCTGCCCGCTCAGCAAGCCATTGGGCTGTTTCAAGCTGTCCCGCCTTAATAGCTAGGATTAATGGGGTTTCTCCTTCCAGGTTTTGGGCATCGATTAAAGCGCCTTTTCCAATGAGAAACTGAACTGCAGCCAACTGTTCTGCCTGTGCCGCAAGATGCAAGGCTGTTTTTTTAGACTCCAAAGGCATATCCACGGCTAAATCCGGGTTAGCCGCTAACATGATTTGAAGCAGTTCTACTTCACCCTGAGACGCCGCACAATGAAACGCGGTGTAGCCATCGGATTTTCTGCGGATGTCCGGCCGGGCTTTTCGGCGAACCAACTCTTTGGCTGCTTCTATTTCACCGCCTTGAATGGCCAGGTGTAAACTGGTCATACGGCTGTCAATCATTTGATTGAGATCCAGTCCAGGGACATGCTCCATCATCCATAATGCAAGCGATCTGAAATTTTTCTGGAACGCCATGAACAAGGGAAATAGACCATTTGGAAGCGCATAGTTAAAATCGGCTCCTGCGAGCTGCAATGCTTCCATTACCTCTTGTTTACCATGCTGCACAGCCAGCATGAGCGGTGTCAGTCCACGTTTGTTTTTGGCGTTCACCAGATCAGGAGCAATGCCAAGCATTAACCGCAGCGCTTCTACATGACCCGATTGTGCTGCCATGTGCACCGGCAAATTACCTGCTTTATCCGCCAGTCGAAGCACTTCTATACCGTTTGCCTGGAATATAGTTTTTAAAATAGCGGGATTTAAGGACGCTGCCGCATAGTGCATCAGGGTGGCGCAATTGCTGTCAACAATTGTTTTTAAGCTTTCCTGACTTAAATGCACAGCCTGGGCGGCATCATTATTTATGCGATTAATCGCCTCCACGGCCAGAGTATCCAGTGCCTCATTTTCCTCTGAATCAGCGAGCACCAGTTCAGAATCTTTGGCTCTTAATCGATAAGCAATATAGCTTTGCCCTTGGAACTGAAAGCTGACTTTGTCCTGTCTGCCCGCTTTAAAAGCGGCAGACAGTGACTCTGCAAATAATTCCCCATGCAGCAGCGGGGCAGCTTTTATATTGGGAAGCTCGGGAGCACAGCCGCCGAAATATTTTCGTGTTAAATCCGAGCTGGTGAAAGAGACGAAGCTGTGGGTGTATTGCTTACTGACAGGATTTTCTGCAATTTCCTTGTGAGAAAGCAGGCAATCAATGAGATGCTGTATATTCTGCAGATAACTGGTAAGTCGTTTTATTTCATGGGCGAAATAATACCCCAACTGTCCTAATGCCTCCTGATAACAAGCACTGATAACGTCTTCGGCTACCGCCGCTTCGATATTTTTAGCCTGTTCCTGGTTAAGGTTTGTATAATGCTGTTTGCATTTTATTATTTCCTCATCATACTTTTCTTTTAATTTTTCGCTGTCTTCTTTAATGAATTTTTCAACTTGTGGGTTAATTAGTGCTGCCAGCTCGGTTTTTCTGGTGCGCAATAATTGTATAGCCTCTTCAGGATTTGGGCTTGTCCCCGGAACTGTTTCGCTCGCTTCAAGTTTAACCTGCTCAATCGACTGTCGAATCCCTTCAATCCGGTCGTTCTCCCCTTTAATGAACGCCGTAATTTGAACCTCATTAGCTGCACGGAGATGCACCGGTACAGCGTCGAACTGAGCCTTTTTGTTGGCTTCGATTTTTTTTATTGCTTCCTCAAGCTGCTTGATAATAAGATCTTTAAGCGCTGTGATTTGTTGGGAAAAAGCTTCTGCAGCCTGTTTCTCATGACGCTCTTTATTTGCCAGCAATCCAGCCTCATAGGCTTTTGACAGCTCTGCGAGATCATCGGCTAAACTCGACTCGCTTTTCTGTTTAATTTCAGAAATAGCAGCTTGTTTCGTAGTGTCCAGATTTTGTTGGATAGCCTTGAAATTATCGCGTATGCTCGCCCGCAATGAGATTAGTTTTCCCTCTTTGTCTTTTACCAGAGCGTCTTCCGGAATTACCGCAAGAATTCCGTCCTGTGCTTTCCGAGGATCTTTTTTCCATTCAGCCTCTAATATTGCCTGCTTTTGAGTAATGGCGCCTATGACATATTCAATCCGCGAGGCCAATGCTTTTTCTTTGGCCATCGCTTGCTGTTCCCTGGTCAAGCCGGCGGCCATTTTGTTAGCGGCTTTTTCAATGATGCTGTGCAATTGGCGAATATTATTCACTAAGTAATCACTCGCGGCTTTTGTGATTCGCTCACTCTCATCTTCATTGATCTCAACTGCTTCACCCTGCGGAAGCTTAGGGCTCAGTTTTTCCTTAATCAGCGAAATAACACTTGCCTGCATTTTCTCGGCAATGCCATTGGGAAGCGCCTCTGCTTTTTTAAATCTAAAAAGCTCGGAAAATAATTGATCGCTTTGCTCACGCCCCTCTGTCTGCCTGAAGCGCTCAAGTATCTCATTAAACTGAATGCTCAAAGGATAGGTCTGAAAATGACGAACTGGAATTGGCGGTAAAGATTTGGGGAAATGGGGATGAATAGCTGCCTCTTTTAAAGGCGGAAGCTGAGGAAGCTTGCCCATCTTCTCGAAGGTTACATAAAGATATGACAGTACAGTGATTATCCCTAAACGCTTGAATAGCTCTTTACAGAACTGCAGTTGCGGCATTTTTTCAGCCACTTCCTGGGCAAACAATTCATAGCAGCGTAAATTGCTCTCATATTCCGGGGGATATTTTCCATGTTCCAATAAATAGGAATCGACATATTGCTTATAGTCCGGCATTAATTCAACACTGTACTCAATCCTTATATCGGGATGGGGAAGCAGTATATTGTCAATCGTTTCGATTTTTGGAAGTATGGAAATAATGCGAAATGAGGTCATGAAAGGCTGCTGATAAGCAGAATCGCTTGATTTATATTGTACTCCATAACGGCTTTCCAACTCGCGCAATGAAATATAAGCAAGGCCCGGCATCTTCTCTTTGCAGTATTTCTTAAGGTCAATCATGTTGGCTCTTAAAAAAGCATCATCACAATTTTCCTGCTCATGCCATCGCTCTAAAAACGCCTCATCAAAAATGCCGCCATTTAAATAGCCTTTCAGCCAGAAATCCAGGAATCCAATGAGCCTGCCGACAGATGTGTCTTGTAATGCCTTAGGCAAAACGGGATAGTTAAAACCCTTTTGATTAATATGCAAACTAAAAATCGGCAGGGTCTTTTCTTTGTGATAGGCATTGTAAAGTTCATGCTGAACCTGATTAAACCACTCATCAGAAACAGACATTTTGTCCTCGGGAAAGCACAGATAGAAATGATCGGTAACTGCATGCGCCTCACTGTTGAGGAGGTTCTCAATGAGGGATACCTCAGAAGCGACACCGCCAATTTCCCCGGATGCCTCCATTTGAGAATAGACTCTGTTGACTATATTATACGCGTTAAAGCTACTGACCAGATTGGTTGCCATAAGCACATGCGAAAAATCAGCCAAGCCGGATGTTTGAAAATAAGCGCTATTCCAGGAAGACGTTGATAAAGAAACTTCACGGTAAATCGCCGACTCAATCGATGGCGACATGAAGCCGTAGCGCAGCTGAAATTCCCTGACCGCCTGTTGTTGCGCACTCCAGGTCATCATTGAAAGATTATTAAATGCGAAATAACGCGGCTGATAAGATAAATTAAACTGGTTACTTGTGCAGATGAATTGCTGGAAAGAGGTATTTTTAGAATGTAGGTTAGTCGCCTGATAACGGGCGGTGTTCGTTGACGCCTGTTGCTGTGCTGCCTGCTTTTGCTCTGCTTTTGGCGATGCAGGCATATTTCGGCCGTTTAACCAGCCAAATGTGGCATGGCAAACATTCCGGGTAACTTCGCCTAGCGGCTTAACGATTGGAGCAACCGCATCAGATGCTAATTTTGCCCCGGTTAATCCCCCAATTATGGCGCCGGCTCCTTTAACATAGGGATTGGGTACAGGCCCGCCAGCGGCAAGACCACCAACAGCTGCTCCGCGCACTAACCCCCATGTCACGACCCCCGCACCAGCCCCCACTTCGACAACATTCTTGAGTCCATTGCAAACCAGGCTTTCACCAAAACCGTATTCGGTATCTTTAGCAGCATCCGATACAACCGTTGCCGCTCTTGAAATTTTTCCTACATAAGGAATACTTTCTCCAACAGCTTTGGCACTTCGGTTAACCTGCCTTGCAGAATCTGCAATGACATCAGCGGCTTTTCCAAGATTTTCACGTAAAGGGGTTTGGTTATCGTCTTTTTCTTTCTTTTCATTCATGGTGGGCTGACTCTTTTAAAGTACTGAGGTGTGAATTTACTTTGCAACGGATCTTTAGGGAAGGATTATTTTAAACCAGGGTGCGATAAAAAAATACCGTAGAACTACGGGGTTGACTATCCTTCAGACCTGCAAAATTATGGGCTACTGCGAAAGCTTCCGGAATCATGGTGTCAACGAGCATGGTAAGTATAGCCCCTGCGGCAACCGCGATGGTGGCAGCAATGACTTGAGGGGAAATGTTGGAAAATCGTATAGCCCAGAAAAGCTGGCAAAACGACGTAGTTTACCGCCAAAACTCAAAACTAATCTCGATGATATCCCTAACTCGCCTGAAGTGTATCTTTTCTATGGTGAGCCACGTATTACTGGATTTTCAGCCCGAAGGAGCGAAGCTTTCCTACCAACTCGGGGGACAGGATTTTCTTAATCTGGCGAATGTGGCAGGGGATGCGAGCAGGGCGTTTATTGAGGCCCTAAAGCAAAATCATGTGCAGCGTTCTGTCAGATCTAGTTTGAACTACTACAATACAGATAGTTGTAATACTACCAAACAACAGGAATTATCAAATAGTCTACAAAAAAGCCTTCCTGGCAGCTTAACCTTTTTCGAAGCGAAAACATCATTTTGGAATGCTTACCAAAATGACGCTAAAAATCCTGTCGATCCTACTCATCATCCTGACTCACTTAAGACTTTACGTTATCAAATGAACAAATTTGATCAGCTTCCAGAAGGTAATCCCATAGCAGGTAATATTGATGAGCTACGAGCATTTATAAAAACTTTTTATTTTAGTGGTTGTTATACTCACATGTGGCAAAGTTTAGATGTAGAAGGTAAAGAGCAATTTCTAAAATATTTTTATTCTCTTTTAATGGCCTATTTGACTGGAATCACCCCAGTGAATGCCAGAACTATGCTCCATCTCTATGAGAACAATAAGATTATTGAACATCATGGTCTGGTCTCTGTAAGCTATGATGAAGTAACTCACAGGTTCCAATTATTATTCTCATCTGGCGAAACTTTAAATGCTGCAACTCTAATTGACGCAACTGGATATCGTTACAAACCGGACCCTAATAGTGTCAAGCCCATGTTATTAGACAAGCTGGCAAAAAGCGGATTAATAAGTACCAAGACTAATGGTGGCATTCATGTAACGGATCATTATCAAGTCATCGATGTACATGGAAAGGTACATCAGAATCTGGTGTGTGTGGGTCCCGTAGCACATTACAATCATCCTGTGCCTACTCCTCATTCGTCATTCATGGTTGAACATGATTTAAATTTGGTGATGGATCATTTTGCTCCTATGCTTTTGCCAGAAACCGCTAGTGAGGGCAGGGAAGAGCTGGCAAGAGGGTTTGTGATGTAACACCGGGGTATTTTAAGACTCTCCCCGGATGTTTTCAATGAAACGCTCCAGGTTTTCTATAATAGATAACAGGTTCTCATTTAACTTGCTAACTTCTTTGTCGGATAAATTACCAGTAGACAAATTCTGCATCAACATTCCCTGTGTTTCTAATTTACGGCAAGCGTATTTGGCTTTTTCAGTAAGAAAAAAATGGTAGCAGCGCTTGTCAGATTCACTTCGTACCCGTGTAATAAGCTGGTCTCTTTCCATCTTATCAAGTATACCTACTACGGTAGGTTGTTTCAGTCCGGCGCTTTTTGTAAGCTCCATTTGCGTTTGGCCGTCCCGCTCCCACAAGCGAACCAGAAAAATAGTCTGACTGTAGGTCACACCCAGCTCTTCAAGGTTGAGATTGGAAACACGTTCAAATAAGCGGGCTGCTTTTTTAATCAAGACACCAGTATGTTCATTTAAGTTAAATGTCATGGATTGTTCCTTTTTTCATTATTATATAGCCCCCTATATATATTGACAAATATTATATTCTGTCACTATCATGGCGACACTTTTTTAATTATAAAGGGATTTAATGATGTTCAAAAAAAGCTACAGCCTATTCCTTGCTTTATCGATTTTCAATAGCTTCACTTATTCCTCTTCTATCAATTCCACGTTAGCTGTTGTGGAGGAAAATGCCGATCGTATCAGTTTTTATAATCCTGAGACTAGTGCAAGAAAAGGGAGTCTGAAACTTGCCTTCCTTCCTCATGAGATTGCTGTTACAAAAGATGGAAAAACGGCTTATGTCAGCAATTTTGGTATTAGGGACTACGACAGCGGCTCTGGCATACCCGGTGTGTCCATTTCTGTTATCGATTTATTAAATCAAGTTGAGAAATATCGTTTATTTACTTTTCAGTCACTAGAAAATAAGGACTATTCAGACATCGATAGCGCGCCTCATGGTGTGAAGTTAAGACCTCCTTTTGAAAAACAGCTTTATGTTAATGTGGAAAAGGGTGGGAAGATCCTTGTCTTTGACATCGATACCAAAACGATTGTGAAAAAAATTGCGGTTAGTCCAAATACGCATAATCTGTTCTTTTCTAATGATGGAAAAACATTGTGGTTAATGGCCGGTAAAGACGGTGTCATTCGAATCGATCCTGATTCAGGAGTGATTACGGGAAGCCTCACGTTGCCCTCAGCTGTAAGGGGCTTAAAATACACGCCAGATAATCGTTCTTTGATGGTATCCGCAGTCAATCAAATCGTATTCATCGATCCAGAGACCCTTGCCATCCAAAAACAATTCACTAATTTGAATTTAGGACCGATTCTTTACTCAGATATTACGCCGGATCAGAAGTATGTATTAGCACCTGCTCCCTTTGATCACCAGGTTGCTGTGATTGATGTTCATTCAGGTCAGGTTATAAAACGTTTAGTCACCGGGTTAAATCCGATTAACGTTTTGATTGATCCAGAAGGTTTATATGCTTATGTATCTAATGCAACCGACAAGCATTTATCTAAGATAAATTTACATAGTTTTGAGCTCAGCTCTATTGCAACCCATGCTGGACCCAATGGTTTGGCATTCGTCCCTGAATGTAACCCAGGTTCACACAAACAACTGCGTATGGGGGTTGCTTTACCATTGACAGGAGAGGATGGTGCTAAAGGGCGTGAAATGCTAAGAGGATATGAATATTGGAAAAGTACAGTTATCCAAAGCGGCGGGCTGTTAATTGACAATCAGGTTTATGATCCCGATATTGTTTATCTGGACACTGAATCCAGGAAAGATAAACTCATAAGCCTAACTCAGGAACTGCTCAATCAATATCGAATACAAATTTTGTTATCTACCTATGGTATTGATAACTACAATCTCGAAAAAGAAATAGCAGAAGCAAACCAAATTATTCTAACCCCAGCAGCCGAAGAATCAATTTGGAGAGCTGATAATATAGCTCGAGGTTATGATTATTTTGTAACAACAAACCTTTATGAGAAAGGCTATATTACACAATACAATTTTAAACCTACTTCCTGGTCAGCAATGGCATCCGTCATCGGTTTGAAATTCCAAAATGCATCTCAAACAGCCAATACTCTGGATTATCAACAAATAACCACTTTGTTAAATGAGGGTGAGTTTCACCTCTTTTACCCCTAAACCTCATACAAATGGATAAGCTCAGCTATAAAATTAAGGATTTAAATTATGTTTCTCCACCCTAGGTTGCTGTTTATAATATTTATTTTATTGCTGTGTACTGAAGTACTAGCACATAATGAAGAATATGTCTTTGATCCCAATGATCCCCATCACAGTCTTTATATTCCTGATGCAACGATGCGCTCACCTGCTATTTTATTGTTGCACGCGAGTACCGGTATTGAAAAAGTGAATTATGATTGGGCCACCCGATTAAAAGAGCATGGGTACGTAGTTTATATGATAGACAGTTTTAAACCCAGAGGTTGGGAAGACCGTCGCTCAGTAGGCTGGGAAAGAGCAACGCAAGCGCAGCTTGATGATATCGTTCCTGCCTACGAATATCTTAAGCAGCTTCCTTCAGTTGATCCTGCCCGGATAGGGCTTTTAGGATTCTCCATGGGAGGCTTTGATGTATTGAAAATCATGGCATTATCACAACAAGATCCGAAACCTTATCAAAAGCTTCCTTTTAAAGCAGCGGCTTCGTTTTATGGCGTATGTCATCGTCTTGAAGACGGAACAAAACTAAGGGCAATCACCAAAATATTTATTGGAGAAAATGATGATCGCGCAACCACCAAAGATTGCATTCAGCTAGTCGAGCAAAGTTCTGATAGTCATCAAAATGTTTCCATAAAAATTTATAAAAACGCATTGCATGGGTTTGATAACTTTGAGTTTCCAGCTTCAAAAGAGATCATTGACGAAAAAGGAGAACGTTATCACATTGGTTTTAACGAAACAGCAAGAGCACAGGCATTGAAAGATTTACCCGAGTTTTTTGATGACTATTTAAAATAACCCATGAATCAATAACCAATGGTTGTTTTATGATTATAGATAGATTAAAAATAGTTGCGATAAGTTTGCTTCTGCTATCAATTATTGACAATAGCTATGCATCTATTGAAGAGCAACAAAAAATAAATAAACAAATCGTCACAGAGTTTTATAATAAAGCAATTAATCAAAAAAACTTCAAAGCAGCATCAAAATATCTGGGCACACATTACAAACAACATAATCCTGCTGCCGCTGATGGAGCTGAAGGTTTAAGAGCATATATTCAATACTTACTTGAATTTTATCCTAATTCTCATAGTGAAATTAAACAAATTTTTGCGGATGGGAACTATGTAATTCTTCATGTTCACTCTACTCGTGAGCCTGGAACTCGAGGTAGAGCTATTTTTGATTTATTCAAGTTAGAAGACGGGAAAATCATGGAGCATTGGGACACGATCCAAGATATCCCAGTAAAATCAGCCAACTCTAATAGCATGTTTTAAAATTATCACCACAAATTAGTGGCAGTTTACAGTAATCGAGATGACATTCTCTAGTAGTCCTCATCTGGTCAAGAAGTTGGAGTTATAGAAATAAAAGAACTCCGTGAAGTCTAGTTAATATATTTTTGCTAAAGAAGACGCTTCCACATGCTCGTGGTATCGTTTCACAGAGCGTGATTCGCCAAATAACCCGACGCGATAATAAGCGAATGCTTGAAGAATTGATTTAGTTCCTTTTTCTTTGTGATTTAAAAACTCTTCTAACGTTCCTGTGCTCTTGCTTTTTGCGTTATTTAGAGACTGTCGTAGTTCACTTACCTTGCGCACATTTTGTATTCCCACACAAAATAAACTAGCGCGTTCAATGGTGTTGATTGTATCTTGCATGATTATTGATAACTCTTCGATGGCTTTTGGATCATCCAGAGGTCCTTGAAGCTCAGGTGGAGTAGGGTGATGTTGTGGAATAGTTGCGCTCGTTTTTTCTTTGGAGAAAGCAAGCAGTTCTTCAATTGAGATTGGGATGCCTGATATTGCTGTAGAAATCCTGTTATTCTGAATGGGCTCTGCGGTCATATTGTAGAAAAAGCGATAAATAGACGGTCCTTCGTCTTCTCTCCTTCCTATAACCCGAATGGTCTGTATTGGATTGAAACAACCACTATAGAATCTATCAGGGTTGGGCTTGTCGGCGGCGCTAAGGAGAAAATGGCAGTTCCAGAGATCAAAGCGATAACGCTCTCCGCTTAGGACATTGAATAAATTATGTTTGTCAAAAAATTGCTCCAGCTCATCAATAACCCATATTATCGGAAGTTTTTGCAAAAGATAGGCATGAGGATTTAAACCATATAAAGAGAGTGTCTCAATCTTTAGATTGGTGGGAGAAGTCAATCGTGATAGGGGGCAATAGATAACTAGAAATCGTCCTTCACGATAGTTATTCAAGGTGTCTAGTGCAAACTTTTGGAGGAAGTAACTTCGTTGCTGGGCTGGTAAATCGTTAAGTAAAGCAATAACGGTTGTCACCGATTTTTGTTTATATGTTTGGTGGATTAAGTTAGATAAAGGAACATGACCTTCATTTTCGCTAAAGTGTAAATCTTTCGAATTGTTGCTGCTCGTTTCCAAAGCGTTTGCTAAATACTCCCGCATTCGTCGAAATCCAGGAATCCAGGGGTGTTTTTGTATATTTTCTTCAGTAAAAAAATCAGACAATGGGGGTGGTGATAAAACTAGTTTTAAACATAATTCTTCCTCAGAGTTCAAATACATCGAACCTAAAAAAGACTCGGTCCTCAACAATTTCTTAAATTCTTTTATAGTTAAATAATCAATCCCTTCCCAGAGTATATGTTGAAATTTAAACGTGCGATCTTCTTTTTTTAGTCGGGCTGCAACTGTTGCAAAAAAGTCACCACTCTCATGGGTAAGTTTTAAGCAGTCTCCTTGCGTGAAAAAATCGCGCTTCCAGTAAACGGTGAGCATAGTGTTTCTACATTATAACTAGTTGTAATTAAGCATATCGGGTTTGAGTTATAATGTCTAAACACGGTTTTATAGCTTTGGATCAGCAAGGATACTAAGTAGTGGCATTTTAGCTAAATCGATGAATTGTTCCCTTTTGTCTATAAAAGGTTGTAAGATCAGAAAGTGGGCACTAGACTTAACCAGGAACGCGCATCAGCGATGCGCCTGGAATTAATTCAAGGAGGAAGACATGAGCATTTTTGGTAGCATCGTTTCCGCAATTTTTGGAACTGCAAAAGCAGCTACAGCAGTGGTCACCGGCGGCAATACGGCGGCAGCCCCCTCTAACCCAAAGCCGATGACAAGAGCCGAAGTCGAAGCGATGATCCAAAATGTCGCCGATACTACTGGTCGTAAGGACTACAATTGGAAACAATCCATTGTCGATTTGATGAAGTTACTGAATCTTGATTCAAGCCTTAGCGCCCGTAAGCAGCTTGCCCAGGAACTTGGCTACACTGGAGCCCTCGACGGTTCGGCTGAGATGAATGTCTGGCTCCACAAGCAGGTTATGATTAAACTCGCCGAAAGTGGCGGTGTCGTACCTGATAGCCTTAAATAAAAATACGGAAAAGAACCAATGCGGTCCTCCGAGTGGCCGCATTTTGTATAAATTAAAGGGTAAATGATGTTATTGAATTAAATGCTTCTTTACATCCTTTCTTCACAACAGAGCCAGCTACTGCAAAAAGATTGTTTGTAAAATGATAGGAAATACTTCCCCATAAACTCCCATTATTTTTTCTTACCAGTTCTTCAGCATTAAAAGCCAAGTAGGTCGTCTGTAGTCTTGCTAATTAGAATGGGCTGAACCGAAGATAATACTTGTGAGACCAACAGTGCTGTGCTCTGCTAATTCTTTCTCAATGCCAATTTTTTCGAAAAAATAGCGAAAAAAAGGAGTGAGGAAGCCTCGAAAAACAATCTCCTCCATAATAGGGGCAAAAACGAGGGCCATTAGAGCTACTAAGTGCTAGCCACAGAGCGTCAAAAATTGAAATCCATTGGTAAACATATATTTTGTTTTTCGGAATGGGGCATTACCGTATAATTTGCATCAGTGATGAATCAAGAAACACTAAGTCTGATTATTTTGATAATCAGACCGTACTTAATAAGTGTAGTTAATGTAGTTAACGTTAGATTTGTGATGTAAAATTGCACACCTAACAGAGGTTACATAATGAAAGTACAAAAAATAAAACTTAGTCCTTATGAATACAGTTGGCTGGTATTAGATGATAATTATTTACCGATAAAACCAATTACTGACTTTATTCGCTATTTAAATGATATTGATAAATCACCATTTACAGTTCAAAGTTACGCACATCATTTAAAGCTTTTTTGGGAATTTTTAAATGAAAACCAGCTGGATTGGGCGAATATAAATTTTTCTAATCTATCTGCCTTCGTTGGTTGGCTCCGTGAGTTTAAAGCTGAACATAACATTATTGATTTCATTCACGACAATTCTAAGCGTAAGCCCGCTACAATTAATGTGATTTTAGGCTGCTTATCTAGTTTTTATCGTTTTCATAACCAAATTGGCAACAGTAACGTTACTATTACAGAGACTAAGAATATTCCTGGAGGAAATCGATATAAATCGCTTCTTTATCACGTAACAAAGAATAAACCCATTCAAAAACGTGTTATTTCACTTCGACAAGTTAAAGAGCTTCCAAAAACAATATCTGAAGATCAATTTCTGCAATTGAGTAATGCATGTACAAATTACCGTGATCGTTTTTTAGTAAGCCTTTTATTCGAAACTGGCTTGAGAATTGGACAAGCTTTAGCTTTGCGTCATGAGGATATAATTGCATGGAACAATGAAATTCACGTTAAATATCGTACAAATAATTTAAATCAAGTAAGAAATAAAACCTATAAACCCAATGTGTTACAAGTATCTAATCATTTTATTAATTCATACAGCATATATGTTAGTACATTAGATCAAAATAAGCTTACGGACTGTAATGCCCCCCAAATAAACCGGTCCACCTAGTTTTAAATTAACGACTAGGAATAGGACTAGTAATATGACTATAACAACAATAGAATGTAGCGAAATAATTCACTCCAGTCGTAAGCGAAAACGTTGGACAGCTTACGAAAAACAACAAATAGTTCATGAAACCTACCAAACAGGCGTAACAGTATCCTTTATTGCACGCAAACACGGTATTCCCCCCAGTCAACTATTTTACTGGCGAAAAATAATGGAGAATGGTGCATTGACCAGCGTTAAAACAGAAGAAGAAGTCATCCCTGAAAGTGAAGCCAAGGCGTTGAAAAAACGTATTAAGCAACTTGAGCAAGTTCTGGGACAAAAGACATTGGAAAATGAGATTCTGCGTGAAGCAGTTAAGCTGGGTCGAGAAAAAAAACTGATCTCGCGACAACCCTTGTACGGGATAAGCGATTTCGAATAAGAGCAGTTGCCAGGGCACTGCAGGTTTCTCGCTCCCACTTAACGCAGAGGTTGAAAAATATGGAACACTCCAGAAAACAAACGGTTAAAATACGTGATCAGGAACTACTGCCTTACATTCGTGAAATAACGGATAAACGGAGTAGCTATGGCTATCGTAGGGTTACAACGCTTCTTAATCATGAGTTAAAAAAGACAGGTCTTGCCTGCGTCAATCATAAACGTGTCTATCGTATTATGAAGCAAAATCAATTATTACTGCCGGCGTATGGCAAAAAACAAACACGAGTACATGATGGGAAAGTCATTACATTGCATAGCAACACTCGTTGGTGTTCAGACTGTTTTACCATACAGTGCGCTAACGGTGATAGAGTTCATGTCGCTTTTGCAATGGATACTTGTGACAGAGAAGTATTAGGCTATATTGCCTCGACAGTGGGCATTGATGGAGAAGCAATCAGGGACTTATTGCTAGAAAGTGTAGAGTATCGGTTTGGTGCAGCAGAATACATGCCCAAACAGATACAGTGGTTAACTGACAATGGCCCTTGTTATGTGGCAAGGGACACTGTTTCTTTTGCAAGAAACCTGGGCTTTGATGTGAGGACAACACCAGCATATAGCCCTGAAAGCAATGGTATGGCAGAAGCGTTTGTTAAAACGTTTAAACGAGATTATGTCGCTTTTTTTGATCTTGATGATGCGCAGACTGTTATGAAAAAGCTTCCTGAATGGTTTGACGATTACAACGAAGTTGCGCCTCATAAGGGCTTAAAAATGATGGCTCCCAGGGAATATATCAGGAGCTTATTAGCGGTGAGTTAGGTGGTTCGGTTTTATAGGGGCAACTCCACGGACTATGTATTTATAAACTTTTTAACTTATGCACCACTTACCTACCCTGCTGTTAAAAAAATATTCAACATTTTAAGTAAAAAATGTGATTTTTACATTAGACCACATATGCTAAGGCACACACACGCATCCTCCTTAGTAAAAGCAGGCTGGGATATGTCATTAGTTCAAAAACGACTTGGACATGCAAGTATAGAAACAACCATCAATACTTATACTCATATTGATAATAAGCAAATGAAAGATGCGTTTAAAAGTTATCTCTCAACAAAGGAGAATAACTAATGAAGCTTTCAAATTTAGCGCTAGAAAGAATAAATCAAATTTGATGAACTGTTAGAAAAGGATGTCTGGCTTGCTAGTGATGTAGGGTTAAAAGCTGACGCTGCACATAGTAGTTATAGGTTAAATTTTAATAATATTAAAACTGATTGGCTAAAAAGAGCAGCAAAAAAATTTGTTAGATTACAAGCAACCACTAAGGCTTTTTCAACATGCCGTGGCTATATAAGAAGCCTTGATCATCTAGATGCTTATTTAAACACGCTTAATGAGTATACTACCTCAAAATTTTACTCGCTCGCTCATGGTTGGATTTATTCAATACTTAGCTAAAAGAGAACTAAAGCCCGCTACAAAAAGTATTAGTTTAATGAACGTGCGGATTTTTCATCAAATTGCTTTACAAGAAGAATGGTTGAGTTTTCCTGATAAATCATTAATTTTTGATACTGATTTACCTCGAGATAGAGTTATAACACCCAAATACATACCTCAAGATGTCCTTAACCAGTTGAAAAAACATCTTCACTTACTTTCCGACTGGCTACAAAGATTTATTATTATCCTAATGGAAACTGGCAGGCGTATAAGTGAGGTGTCTTTCCTAAGATTTGACTGCTTAGAACAAGATAGCGATGGGGATTGGTTATTGCGTGTTTATGAGAAGAAACTTAAAAGAGAGCGTCTTATTCCAATATCACCAGGATGTGTTAAGGTTATTAAAGAACAGCAAAATGAATTGAAAAACAATGGGCTTTGCTCTCCCCTACTTTTTCCAAGTAGACGCCAGTCGAAGTCGCCTTCAATTTGCGCTCCTCATGTCAATCGTGCCCTAAATAAATTAGCTGTGAAGAATAAAATAGTCGACTCTAACGGTATGATTTATAAATTTAGCTCTCATCAATTTCGCCATACTGTAGGAACACAAATGATTAACTCAGGAGTTCCGCAGGTCATGGTACAACATTACCTCGGACATGAGTCTCCTGAAATGACAGCTCGCTATGCTCATATTCATAATTCAACGATGAAAGCCGCATTCGTAGGATATCAAGATAGATTAGTTGATATTCAGGGAAAAATTAATTCATCAGATGATCATTTAGACGCACGCTGGTTAAAGCAAAATATAATGACACAAGCCTTACCCAACGGATTATGTGCATTACCTCACTCAGCAAAAGTGTCCTCATGCTAATGCTTGCTTAACATGCACACACTTTAGAACATCGAAGAAACATTTAGCTCAACATAAATCACAACTTGAGGAAACTAATAAAATTATTGCTCAAGCGAATCAAAATGGTTGGAAACGTATTGAGGAAATGAATAAAGGAGTTGCTTCCAGTTTAACAAATATTATAGGCACTTTGGACGGGTAATCATGACAAAATTTATAAAGCAGACTGAGGGAATAGTAAAGGCTTCAAAAGAGAAAAAAATTGAAACCATTCAAAAAGTGGTAGAAGCTTTAGATCTTATGGAGAAAGAGTCGATTCCAATTAATTACCTTTCAGTTTATAAATTCACAGGGGTATCAAGAAGCTGGCTATATAAAGAGTCAGCTATTAAATCCCGAATTGAGAAAGCAAAGGAACGTGTTAATAATCAATTGATGCGCGATCAAGCCATTCAACTTAAAGTGAAAGAAAAAGAAATTGAAATATTATCAAAACAAAATAAAATGCTTAGAAAACAAATAGATGAGCTTAGAAAACAGCTTGAAGTTTCCTATGCTGCAATTTATAAAACAATAGGTACTAGATGAATAAAGGACTAAAAGAATTTAAACGGCTAATTAGAAACTATAAAACTTTTGTAAACACAATATTGTTGCTCTTATCAGGATATCTCCTGATTGTTTTATTAACTGATGCGATTAATACCGTTAATTCGGCTATAGAGGAAAGAGATAAACTTGTTATTTCAGAGATTCAAATGGTTGTTAAAGATCTTAGTGCCTCACAAATTCCTTCAGTAGAGAAAAAAATGTATTTTTTACCGGAGGCAGTCGCTTCACTCACCAATCTAGGGGTTAAAATACCCTCCTCTGCCGTTATTTATTTGATTTTCTCTTACGCTATGTGGTTAATATTTAAACGAAGTTATACCAGGCTGGAGGATGCCTTTTTCAATTGGCTAGATTAATCCAACTTAAATAATCAATAGCTGAAATAATTGCTTGAAGCGGCTTATGCTACTATTTATAAACAAGAATAATGTTTATAAGGTAAATGGTAAATAATGGAGACTGTTTTCATAGAAACTAATGCGATTAATTCATGTTTTGATGAAGGAATATCAGGCCAAGAACTTAATTCCATTCTACAGAAGAAAAAATTAACTCCTATTGTTAGTCAGCATTCAACTTATGAATTAGCTAGAACCTTTGTGGATCATAATACAAGAGAAAAAGGGAAAAAGCTTTTTAATATTTTATTTGATCTAAATCCAATTTATTCTTGTGAAACCAAAGAATTGTTAAAAAGAGAACTTACTCATCTTGAAAATAAAAATAAAAGTATTGATTATCTTATGGAGCCATCTATAAAGTCTAAATTAGATGAAGCATTGCACAATATCTGTAACGATAATATTAAAAGTGATTATTTTAAATTTATAAATGAACGAGAAATTGCGTTTGATTCAGATAAAAAGCTTTTTGAAAAATTATATGGAAATAAAAATGAGCCAAATTTTGACGCTTTTATTACAAAAATAATTAATAATAGAAATATTATTAAAATTATCCATGAGTTTACAGATATTAATCTTAATATAATTCAATCAGAAAAATTGATTTCGAGTATATCTTGCTATAAAGCTATTTATGCTGCTATTCGTGCAAACACCTACTTGAACTATTTGGCTATAAACAATAAAAAAATCCCTAAAAAGGACAGAACATATGATTATCACCATTTAATTGATTCAGTATATTGTGGTTATTTTGTTACAGATGATCGGAAATTAACAAAAGCAGCCCCATTTATATCATCTATTGAAATTATTTCATTTTCAGAATTATTAAATTTTTAGTTTTTTAAATTTGTATAGACGTAAACAGTTTTATATTAATAAAAGGATAATTTGATATGGATAAGAAATATTACGCTGTGGTCACCAATGAAAAAGAAAATGGAGATCATGACTTAGCACGATATAGTGACCGAAATAATGCAGATGCTGCTGCTAGAAAAAATAGAGGCAAGTTATACGAATATACACAGCCTATTCGAAATGGCGATGATCATAGAAAAGGAAAACTAATTGCAGATTATTCCACGACATAAACCGTTGTAGACTTAGCCTTCTATATGAAATGGCTTGTATGCCTATTTTTAAAAAGCATAATGACTGTATTTTTGTTGCACAGTTAAAAATGACAAAGGCTTCCGAAGAAGCCTTTAACGTGGCATCAACAAGGATTGTCATCTCCATTTTTGTTGTGCCAGCTACACTGGGCGGACCTTTGTGTAGTCTCGAATGCCTGATGCTAAAGCAGAGCAGGAACAATTAAATTATAGTAATTTCTACGATGAATTACAAATGATTTGTTAATTTGGATAAATTTAGCCCATGTAATACACATTTATAAATTTCCTTCATCTGCTCTCTCCCAAGCTTATTTCTAAAGTAATCTCTTTTTCCATCTACGGTACGCGTATTTAGTTTAATCAAATTTAACCGATGAAAGCCTACTGTATAAAGCATATCCCCCTTCACCCAACTTTCTCGCTCCTGAAAAATGCCAATCATAGGCATTGATTTTTTAGGTAGTAAATAATGATAAGGCTGAATTGGATCTGGTTTTACAGTGCTAAGAGGTACAATGGTTAACAATTTATCTCTGCCCTTCAGCGCACTAGATAAGACTATAACGGGTCGATTCTTTTTAACCATTTCTGGTTCTTTAAAATCAGAGAAATCACATAGCAAAATTTGTCCTGGATTTGGATGAAAAACTATAGCCATTCTTATTCTAAAACCTCTATTTTTAAGGCAGCAATCATATCAGGGAAATTATATTGAATCTTTAAAAACTTATGTTATTCTACACAAATAACGTTGACTACATTAAATACACTAATCCCATGGTACCTTTAATCTATATAATCAGGCTTAGTGAAAATGTGGAATAGGCGGATTCAACAAGCTAATGCAACGACCTTTTCTTCATCAAATGCCAGTTGGACTGCATAGCTTTGCTGGGATTTTATGGTCTTTTGACTTATTGGCTTTTTTTCTATAGAAAAAAGATTGATGAGATTTTGAAAATCCTGGCTCCTCTTCATCCGTACAGACGGTTTCAAAGCTTTCAACTCGGGAACTCGGCATGGCTTTTTTCCCAGGAACTGGAGTAATCTGTATTTCTTTTTTCTCAGGAACAGAAGTAAAAAGTCTGTCTAGATACAGATGATCATCTTCTACAAAATTTTCAGGCGTGGCGGATACAATCCTCTCCAATGGTCTGGGTGTCTTTATACGAGGATAACTTCTTAATAATTGCTTTAAACCTAGTGATCGCATTTCAAGAAAAACCTGATCTTCGATTTCTTTTGAGGAAATGGTTGTTTCTTTTTTATTCGCAGGCTTTGGCTTGTTCCTAAGCAGCTCTTCGAACGCATTCTTTTGTAAATCAATTCTTCTTAATAAACAGTTGACTTCTTTGATTATATCTTTAATTTTAGACAAATCTTGCTCAATCAAATGAAGATTTAAGTATAGTTTTCTTACCATTATCAGCAACACGTCAGATGATTGTTCTTTACTAATAGCTCTCAGTAAATTATTTGCGGTATGAATATGTCTATTAGACACGGTCGGTAAGGGGTTAAATTTAGTATCGTCTATGGATCCTAATTGAGTGTTTCCGGTTTGAGTCTGGGTTGAGGCGGCTATAAATAGCCAGCCTTCATTCTGTGAAAATTGAGCAAATTTACTAATTGCATCGCGAATAACTGTACACGTTGGTATTATCCAATTATCACTATAATCATATAAGAAAAAATTCAACAAAAAACTAACCTTTCTATATAATTTGAACAGCTTAGCTGGTCTTTTTTCATGATTTATCTCTACTAGTGCATTATTTGCTTCATAAAGAAGGTGATTTGAAAATGGGTTAATATAGTAGCCATCGCAGGTCTTTTTTAACTCAGTTAAGGCTTCATTCAGCAATTTATTTCTCCATACTTTTTAGTTTGTACTTATACCTTAAGTGCTGAAATTAAGGAATAGTCTCCACATCCTGCTCAAACATAATGATCCTTCATTCTTATTAACATTAATACTACAATTATCCCAAGAGGCAGCAGGCATTGGAGTGCATAGTATGGATAAAAAGATTGCGGTAATTACCGGATGTTCAAAAAAATCCGGCGTGGGTTATAACCTGGCTTGTGAACTGCTTGAACGAGGATTCAAAGTGATTGCCACTGTAAGAAATATAGAAAGATCGGAATTGAACAAGCTCAATATTCCCAAGCCTGAAAACTTAGACATTCAGGTTTTAGATCTTTGCCAAAAGGACTCCATCGATGCGTTTATCAAAAGGGTATTATCGAAATATTCCTATATTGACATCCTGGTAAACAATGCAGCCAATGTCGCAATCGGCCCTGTGGAATCAGCCGCTGAAGAAGATGTTTTAACGACCTATCAGACCAAAGTATTTGGCCCTTTGGCTTTAATTCGAGGGTTCGTGCCCGTAATGCGCCAACGCCGAAGAGGAATATTGACTACGACTTCCTCCATTTTTACTTCGCTGCCAATCAGTATGCCTGGCGTAGGAGTCTATTTTTCAGCTCTGGCGGCTTTTGAACGGCTGCAGGAATCACTGGCTATCGAGCTGGCACCATGGAATATTAAGGTAATTAATTTCCAGGCAGGGCCTATTGCTACGGAATTAACCCGATTTGAAGGGTCAAGAACCGATATTATTAATGAGCATTATAAGAATTTTACACAACAGGCCTATCAGTGGTATGACCCCTCTTCTTTTCAAACAGGAACAGAGGTTGCACAGGTTTTTGCAGAGGCTATTGAAGCGAAGGAGCCGGATTTATGTTATCAAAGCAGTACATTTGGGAGGAAACTGGTAGAGACCTATAGAGATGATGCCACTGGAAACCAGTCTTTTAATGTATTGGTTAAACATTTTGAAAATCTATATCATGAGGATGAATGTGACTGGAAAATTCAAAGACCGACAAATAGCTAAGTCGCCTTCTGCCCTTATTGGCCTGTTCTTGATCTATACTAATAAAAGCCCGTATTGATGGTTATTATGTATGAATCTAACCGAAGAAGATGCACTAAAACTACAGCGTCAACTAGCCCAATTACTCGAAGATTTTATTGAACAAATGCGCAAAGCCAATAAAGATCTTAATAGAAATATGGTGGGGGCATCTCCTTTTGAGGCTATAGCTCGAACTGAAAGCGCAAATGATGCAGCTTATCAGGGCTATCTTGCTGTACAAAAGCAGAATAATGCTAAAAGTGACGAGGCCTTCGACGCTTATAGAGAAACCTGTGAGCGCAATAATGCTAATTCGGCAGCTGCTTTTGATAGTTACAGAGCAGGAGAAATGACCTATGAAGAGGCGGTGGCGATTAAAGAAAAAAATGATTTAGCTAATGACAAGGCCTATGATTTTGCCTGCTCTCTTAAGCACCAGAATGATAAGGCAAGTGATAAGGCGTATGAGGCCTATTTGAACGCTTTTGATGCCAATACCAAAACCTGCGATCAATTTCTACAGAATCAGAACAACTGCTCGCTTTCTGATACAGTAAGCAGTAATTTAGCAAACAATCTCGAACTAACTCCAGAGAGCACCGTCGATGCAGAGGAGCAGGAAGCTGCCGAATTCAATGAAGAAGAAGCTCCTGAAGAGAATGCTTCTTCTTCATTACGCTAGATATTTAAATTTAACATTCAATCTGATCTAACAAGTCGATTTGCTCGTTTAGATTTCTCATCATATTTTCCCAATATACCGGTGTATTGAACCAGGGAAAACTCAAAGGAAATGCGGGATCATCCCATCGCTTTGCCAGCCATCCTGAATAATGCAGCATGCGCAGTGTGCGTAGAACTTCGATTAAATGACGTTCGCGCAGATTAAAATCCTGAAATTCATAATAGCCATTTAGAATTTTTTCGAGCTGTAACTCCATCTGTTTCGGCTCGCCTGAAAGTAACATCCAGATATCCTGCATCGCAGGTCCCATCAGGCAATCATCCAGATCTACAATATGCGGACCGGAATCCCTCCAGAGAATATTAGCGGCATGACAATCTCCATGTAGTCTTATCTGATCGAGGTCGCCTACCCATTCAAATATTTGGGCTATTTTCTCTAATGCTGTTTCAACGATTTTACAAAAATTAGAGATTAAATAGTCAGGAATAAAGTCTTGCTCCATAAGAAAACGATAGGGTTCAAAACCATAACTTTGTATATTCAGGGAAATGCGGTGCTGGAATGCTTGGCTGGCGCTGACACTATGCATGCGTCCTATAAACCGCCCCATCCATTCTAATTGTTCATCATTGTCTAACTCCAGAGCATGCCCGCCGCGCCTTGGGAAAACTGCGAATCTGAAATCCTGATGATGGTGTAAGGTTTGATCATTTACAATTAATGGAGCAATAACGGGAATTTCCTGTTCTGCCAACTCCAATGAAAACTGATGCTCTTCTAAAATTGCCTCTGAGCTCCAGCGATGAGGTCTGTAAAATTTCGCAATGAGAGGTTCAGAATCCTCAATCCCTATTTGATAAACACGGTTTTCATAGCTATTGAGCGCGTACAGGCTTCCTGTGCAAAGGAAACCGATGCTTTCAATTGCATCCAGAATAGTATTCGGATTAAGTGTTGCGTAAGGGGTTTGAGTATTTTGATTCAAAAGATTCTTGCCTATGCTTCGTGTTAGCCCTAGTCTATAGATCTTTCTTAAAAAGTCATCTATTAAAAACCTTTATAAGCATATCTTCAGTTTAATCACTTTGTTGAGGATTTAGATCTTTAAAAACACAGTGCTTATTTTTGCAAAAGACTGATACCTGTAAACTGAAGCTTCCATCACGAAAACGATGCGAGACATAACCTAAGAGCTGCTCTTTCTTCGTATCGCTAACTTTATACAGAGAGTAGCCAATACCCGCCTGATCACAGCCTTGTTTTTTTGCAATCACAAGCTCTGTACTGTCGCCTGGTTGAAGAACTTCTGGACCGCTTTGCATGATACACCCCGAGTCAGGCCAGAATCTTGTTTTAACTAATGTATATTGCTGAGAGCCTTTATCACTTTGATTAATAAATTTTGAGCTATAAGTATCATCGGCCTGGCTTATAGCAGGCAAAGTAAAAAAGCACAACAATGAGGCAAAAATCCCTGCTATTTTCAGCATGTTAATTCCTTTCAAAAGGTGCTTAGCTTAATTGTAGATGAAAAATTCAAAAAAGAGCTGCTTAGATCTCATTGCCGCACTAATCGAAAATTCAATTCTTTTGAATTAAGCTTTTCGGTAGAACGGTAAGGGTTAATATCGAGACCGCCCCGTCGTGTATATCTTCCGTATACGGTTAGTTTTTCTGGCTGACAGCGATTCATAATGTCCGCAAAGATGCGCTCGATACATTGCTCATGGAATTCATTATGATTTCTGAAAGAAACCAAATATTTCAGTAGTCCCTCTCGGTTAATTTGCTTACCAGTGTAGGCTATTTGCACAGTAGCCCAGTCAGGTTGATTGGTTACCAGGCAATTGGATTTTAACAGATCAGAGTAAAGTATCTCCTCTACTCGCAGAGTTTCTGTGCAAAGATAACCTGGTTCAACTTGATACACAGAACAAGTCACATCAAGATCATCCAGGCACTCGCCAGCAGCACTTAATTCAATGTGATTGTAGCCGGAGTCTGTTAAGCTAAGTATACGAACCTGCACATCCCCTTCAACACATTGCTCCAAATCCTGTTTAACGATTTGTTTTACCGCTTCGTTATCTTTAAACCGGGTATTGTTAAATGAATTAAAATAGAGTTTCAATGATTTTGATTCAATTATATTTGGCGTTGCACAATCATAGATAATTTCTGCGATTGCTACGACAGGCTTCCCCTTCTCATTGAGCCATGACACCTCATAATGATTCCAGCAATCAAAACCGTAAAAAGGAAGAACCTTCGGTTCGATGCCAATTTCCCTGCGTTTGGGTGCACGAGCAATAGCGAATAAGCGCTCTGGGTTATAGTGGTCGTCATATTCAGATGACTGCCCTAGTTCCGATTCCTGGGGGATTTTATAGTTTTCCATTGATAATTCGTTCATGCGATTAATCTCTGAAAGGCAGATGCGAGTTAATTGATCATTGAGTCAGATTCTGAGACTATGAATTATGGTTTGTCACTGATAATTCTATCAAGAAACAAAACAATGAACCACTCTTGAATGGGTTTTTAGTCATGCAACACCAATTCACCTACGCTCCCCACTTGTCGGCGGGCTCCAGGAAATCTAATGAGATGTCTGGATTATACGTTAATATTTCCTTAATCAATAACAGTTAACATAATCCTGAGTTTCGCATTTATGAGCTTGTGCAATGTCGAAAATTGTCTTATTCATCCCTTTTTCTGCCACTGAAAATAATTTCTCACTTTATGTGCGAGCAATCAGCTGGCGCTATAATTATCAGCAATCTAGAAAAAATTATAAAGACATCAGTATTGTTACTTATCGCCATTTCGATGAGACAGACAATGATTATGAAGAGTATGTTGATGAGTTTAAATTTAGCGAAAAAAACTGTCCCAAAGGCTCAACTGTTTATCTTTTGGCGGACGGCATAGGACAGTCTCAATGGGTAAGCAACATTAATTCATTCTATAAAAGATCGGGCGAAGATACTTTTGTCTTACCAGTTAATGTAGTGGCTGGACGTCTAAAGGCATGTGGACTAACTGATCAGATTGCCAACAATCTTAAGGCACTGAAGTTATACATTTGTGAACAAAATAACAGTAACAGAAATCTTGCCGTTCATTTTGCTCAATCATTAGGTAAGCGTTACGAAAATTTAAATTTATTTTATTACACAGCGACACTTGTCGTGGCATTTCCCTATACGCATGAATACAATGATTTACATAATCGTGCGGAATCTGGCTCAGGTGAGACCATAGAGGCAGGAAGCCCCAAAAAGTTTCGCCATAAACTAGACCTGAATAGTTTAAATTTTGAAAACCAACCCGAGTTTAATGAATGTTCCAAGGCAATTTACTGTGCACCTAAACAACAGCCAAGAGTCGTCGATGTAGAGGATGACTGTGAAGTAAATGGTTTAGCGCTTGATAAATTAAACCTTTCAGAAGATACCTCAGTGGTTGTATCCGGTATCGTTGAAGAGCCAGACTCTCCGGAAGACACGCCTCTTATTACAATAAAAGCAAGCGTCAGCCGCTGGCAAGAAAATTTAAGTTTTTTCTCAGTTGAGGATCTCGAACCCGAAACTGAAGAAGTTTTCTTGAGGTCTTCAGTCGTTTGCGATTAAATATCCTGTTACTGGGGGGTGCAGTTCTCAACAATCAATTGTTGCCGTACGACATCCCTATCCCTTCCATGGTTCTCCTGAGCTGGAAATAGAGAGGTATAGTAAAGATAGGGATTAGCGCCTGAATATTGAAAATTTCTATCGCCATTAAAATTTGGACTGTCGGGATCCAGCATACCCGGATAAGCTTGCCCAAATACATTGCCTGCAGTTTGCCATTGGTCAAGCCAGGTAATTTGACGTAGAAAATATTCTTTAAACAAAGAACCGGTATTGGTTGCTGATGTCAGAATGCCAGTATTGGGATCAAGATTTGCGAGGGTATAGACAAATGCCTCGATCGATTGACCTGACTGAGAGTAATTGGTGTCCAGCCCGATAATGATAAATTTTTGCAGGACTGAGTTATAAGTCCAGGAAAAACGATAATAATTCGGTAGAACGCTGTGGCACAAGTATTGTTGCGGTTTTATCGGATTATATTCCGGAACAAGCGGAACCGTATAAGCTTTCCCGTCAAAACCAAGCCATCCTCGGGGATTGGCAAGATTGTCATTACGGTAAATACAAACTCCCGCCGCAGGTGCGGAACTGTTAAAAGGCTGTAGATTCTGCTCAACTAAAATATAGAAATAATCCCCCCATTGAATAATATTACTCTGCGCGAACATCCCCCCTTTGCCACTACTGTTAAAAGGATATGGAGCGACAATAAGCGGCATATTATACCCTGGCTGCTGTGCATCGGTGTAAAATTGAAAGCTGTTTCCACCGTCTGTTGAAAAGGCGCCAATCAAATTTCCATACACATCATCCACATTGGATGGGATTATATGATATTCATTATGGACAAATGTAAAAGCATTCTGCCCATCCAGGGTAAAGGGCGTAACCATCCAGATTTCGTTGTTGTAGCTTGCGATGGGATATTCATTCGGCGTGGTATTAAATTGACTTTCAAGCCAGGCAACGCATTGATTGTTTTCCTGATAACGTATGAGATTGGAAATAATATCTTTGGCACCATCAGCCACAGACACCCCTACTGATTTAAAATAACCCTTTGAGTTACTTGCAAACCACCAAACCGTCCGATCAGCGGCAATAAAAGGCCGTGCCGGGTTATCCGAATAATCGCCGTTAGGAATTGGACATCCGCTGGTATGATCAAATACAGTTTCTTCAGCTGGATTTTGGATACGCATCGGTCCCGACAGGGGATCGCAGGCGTTGATTGTGATAGAAAATGCAAGAGTCGTTTTGGTAAACAGAAGAGCCAGAAGAGGCAATGATTTCCTTTTCAAAAGTATGATCCCAAAAAACTGTCATTCTAGCGGAATTCAGTGCACAGAAAAAGAAAATATTTCGTAATTTCAAGCACTGGGGGCCGCTGTTGCTTCGACTTCTTCGGATAAATCAGGGGGCGGTTTTGCGGCCATGAGCTGGGATTTAAAATTGTTTTTAAATGATGAAAAATTCTTAATCCCCTCGGATGAACTTTGCTGCTCTGGAGTTGCTGTCAGGGGCTGGGCTGGCTCCGCCTTTTTTTCCTGGCTGTTTTCCAAAGCGGACGAGGTTTTATCGAATGCGCTAATCGCTGTTTCCAGCGCTTTTTTTGTTGTACTGAAAAACATCGCAAGCTGACCCTCTGCCTGCATCTCTTTGAGGACATTAGAAACCTGCGTCTTTGATTGTTCCACAGAATGTTTATCGGTGAGATTAGGCGATTCGATAGCCTTAATAGCTAATTCAATATTATCAATTTTTTTGGTTAGCATTGCCGCTTTCTCTGGCTTATTTTCCAGATTAAGTATATTGGCTCTTTGAGTAAGTAAATCCAAACGTCGATTAATAAGCGACTGATAAGCGATAGCGAGATCGATTTCAGCAGACGTTTTAATTATTGGAGGAGGCCTTCCTTCAGAAGTTCGACTGTAACTTTTTAAATCTTTTTTGTCGGGATCGGGATTTTTAGTCCAGGTATCAAACGCACGTTTCGATATAGCGATAGCCCCTTTGTCATTTTGCTCTGCAGGGATCCAGCTGTTCTTTTGACCATTAGGGTTTGGCTTAACCAGAATCATATCGTTGATGACGACCATTCTGAGTTTATCTTTGCTGTTCGATTCAAACCATTTTTCAGCCATGCGGGAACCCATATCGCCAAATTTAAAACCACTGGCTCCATAAGCCTTGGATTCAGGTATTCCCTGATTTGAGTTCATATCAAATTTTTGCTCTGAGTCAAATTGATCAGTTTTCCAGGCACGACGAGAGCCCAAAAAAGACACCACTTTCTGGAACAAACCAGGCTCCTCACCCTCTACCCTGCAAAAAACATGCTTGGTATTGGGCAAGGTTTCAATACGAGGCATCAGTTTTTTGATAGCGTTCAATGGCTTAATCCACATTGAAAAGGTTTCAGGTATAACCACCCCGACTCCAGTATCCGTTTTAAACAAAGCTTCCTGAACACGATCTTTTGCTTTGCCAAGAACAGCACTTTGCTCATGTAAATCCTTTATCCCCGTATAACCTTTAGCAATCGAGGCCTGAATAGCCAGTTTTCTTATTTGGGATACTTCCCGGGCGACTCCGCCATCCACGGCAACTACATCATTACCTGACATGTCGCCAGGCACCTTAGGCATGAACTGCGCGGTGGTTTTCACTGCCTGAACAGCAGAAACTGTTTTTCCCGAGCTGGAAGGTCCAGCAACAATAACCACTGCCCGCTTTGACCATTTCTCTCCTTCATAATGGGTAGTTGAGGCACTAAACACCGCTTCACGGTATTCCTTACTATTCATCTCCTCTTCAAGTGCGAGCCGATAGAGTTCCGCGCCCTCTTTATTTAAAAAACTCTCCATAGTAATAGTGGCTTGTTCTGGATTTGTTCCTCTGGTATCTGGATCTCCAACTTTGTATTGATTCGTTGTTTGTGAATTTATTTTTTCGACATGCTGAATAAACAGCTTTCGGAAAAACTCAGGATCGCTCGCCGCTATATTCGGCAGTACATTATGCTGGTTAAGATAGTTTTCTGCCTTTTCCCGATGTTGATCCTGGTAAGAACCTACTCCTGCATATAGCTCAGTTTGAGCATCAGTTGATAGCAATCGGTTAACCAATTGGTAGTTCGATTCTTCATGAGGTTGCTGATATATACCAATTTGAGCAAAAAGCTGGTCTGACAGTGCCATAAACGTCACACTCGAGGTTACTTCTTTATGAATATATAGCACAATAAATGCACAGCCGCTTGAGAGGAATTATCATGCTTATCAAATTTTTAAAATAGTGATTGACTCACCTGAAGAGTCAACGTTAAATAGACGCCTGGAATATATTTTTGAATAGATTTCTTATTAATTTAAGGACAAAAGATGAGGTTTTATAAGCCAATTTCTTTAGCGATTGGGATTTTATCTTCTATAAACAGCTATGCCGATGGCATTCTTGAAGATGAACCCTATCTCATTGGATGGTCAAAAGTGATTACCTTGAGTGCGGGACCTGCCTGGGCTTGGCCGGGCGATGACCAGACTTTAGGTCGTCTATATGTTTATCCCGTCAACTTCGATGAAGTGCATCGTTTCAGGGGAAGTCAGGATGCCAGCACTCTTGGAACGGGTGAAGTCTTTCTGGCATTACAACATCAAACTGGTCCGAACATGATTGGTCGGCTTGGTCTTGCCTTTGCAGGGTCCAGTCAGGTAGAAGTCAAGGGAACAATGGATTTAGTTGGGGTTCCAAGCGTAGCAAATTATAGCTATCACATTAACCACAGCCGAGTAGCTATCAAAGGTTTATTAGCCACAGAAAATCCCGGCTATTATGTGCAACCCTATCTGAGCGGCAGCTTCGGAATCGGCTTTAATCACGCCTACAGTTTTTCGACGCAGCCTCCTGTTTATCTACTGAATCCTGGTGTTGCATTAGTGCAACTAGGCTATCAAAGTAACACCACACAAGGTTTCTCATTTACGCTGGGAGCCGGGGTTCAAAAGTCACTGAGCCGTCATTGGCAAGTAGGATTGGGATATGAGTTTGCTGATTGGGGTAAGAGTCGATTAAACAATGAGATGCCTGACCCCTGGGGTTATGGTTACCCCAAGCTATCCAATTTATACACTCATGAATTGCAATTTAGTCTAAGTTTTATTTGCTAAGCCAGATAGTTTGCTCGGTATAAAATACCTGCTTACCGCGACTTGCTCGCGGTATCCATAGATCTAGCGCTTCACTATTGCCGCAGTCATTCTTGATACACAGGTTTTTTTCCCTCCTTCATCAAAAATATTGATCTCCCAAACCTGAGTAGTACGCCCCAGATGTATTGGTGTAGCGATTGCAGTTACAACTCCCTCTTTAACAGCGCGAAGATGATTCGCGTTGATTTCCAAACCCACGCAATAATACTTTTGTGGATCAATCACTCCATTGGCAGCCATACTGGCAACAGTTTCAGCCAGCGCTACATTAGCTCCGCCATGAAGAAGGCCGAAAGGCTGCCTGGTTCGCTCATTAACCGGCATACTTGCCTTCAAGAAATCATCCCCTATTTCCACAAACTCCATACCCAAAACTTCGGACATGGTATTTTCGATATATTGATTAAGCTGTTCAATGGTAATTTCCCTTGACCAGATAGGCATTACGATCTCCTCAACAGTCTATTATTAATGATCATAGTTGACCACATTTACAAAGCAATTCGTCTTCCCAAGAAATAAGCTAAACTAAAAATATAAGCATAAATAATCTAAGAAAGGGAAATCAACACATGACTTTTGTACAACACTGTGAGAATTGTGGCATTAAAGTAGAGATTGAAGATACAGATAATCTTGATTTGTCAGTTGAGAAAAAAGAAGAAATGGAGACCGAACCGCAGAAGCCCATTTTGTGTGTAAACTGTACTCAGCAAGCCAAGCCAATGAACATCTAAGCTCAAGCTCTAATCACCGCTATAGTAAAAGATAATCAATAACAAAGGGAAAAAAGATTAAAAAAAGGCCAAGAACTAAATAAAACATAAACTGATCCTGAATTCTTTTTTGTTCTTTTTCTCTGGGGCGCAGCATGTTAAAAGCCACGAAAAGCAGTACTATCCCAACAAGGGTACAAATTATTTGAACAAATAAAAATAGAGACATTTGATTTCCTGGCTACGCATTAGACCTATTGCATATATGAAATGGTGTGCAAAACCGTCTTTGCGAGCGTCAGCGAAGCAATCCAGATCAAACCTTGAACGAAGATAGGAACTGGATTGCCCTCGCTGACGCTCGCAAAGACGGTTACTTATTTTGTCTTGCAGCAACGACGTACAAAAAAAGTCTAGTGTTTGTCTTTCTTATCAGCTCTTTCTGAGCGTTTACCGGGCTTGTTCTGACTCATAGAGCCATTGCCCTCAGGCTTAGATACCTCTTTCTTATATTGTGGCATTCCAGCGGCCTCAGCAACCTCACGAACTATCTGAGTTGGATCGATACCCTCCATTGCAGCTGGATCCAGTACTTGCTTTGCCGTATTTTGCCAGGCGGTCATTGGGTTAAATTGACTCATGTTTGACATGGCGGTATCAAAGGCACTTTTCCCTGCTTTTGATTCTTCTCTCATTTGACCAAGTCCTTTCAACAATTGGAGCATGGCCCGTTCAGATATTTCATACGATTTTTCAACATAATCAAGCCACTTGTGTCCAGAATCAATCAGGGCAAAGATTTGTCTTTCCCAAATCATTTCAGGACGTTCGATTTTTTGTAAATTTTCTGCTTTAAAAGGTTGGAATGACTGTAAGGTTTTGATATTCAATTGCATCATTTCTTCCATAGGCTTTTGAATCTGCCTTGCAAATTGATTTAGCTGATTTATATAATTTTCCATAATCATGACAATCCCCGTTTTGTTGCATTGCACAATAAAAGATAGTCCTTAAAACGGAAAAAATCAAGTGCCAGATTTTGCATTTGGAAGTTAAAAAAAAAAATCAAAAGCCAAACCGAAGCCCGATATAGTTTACTAATCAAGGCTCCAGAGAAAATTTATTTGCTTTTGACTTTTTTCATCAGGCGTCTTTTCTTCTTTATCTGTCGGTCAGTCAGTTTATTTTTCTTATCTTTAAAGGGATTGGAACTGCTCTTAAACTCTAGTTTCAATGGAGTGCCGATCAAGCCTAAATGTTCTACAAAGGCATTAGTCAGATACCGTTTGTAGCTGCCTGGTAAAGATTCAAGCTGATTTCCATGAATAACAATAATAGGAGGATTATGTCCTCCTGCATGTGCGTACCGCAGTTTGATACGTCTCCCCTGAACCAAAGGCGGCTCATGCTGGCTAACAATATCCTGTAACAACCGGGTGAGCTTGGGCGTTGAGAACGCTTGTACTGCAGACGCGAAAGCCTCTTTAATATCTTTAAAGAGTAAACCGACTCCACTGCCATGCAATGCAGAAATAAAACGGATTTTGGCAAAATTTGCAAAATGGAGACGTCGTCCGATTTCACTACGAACATGCTCCTTATGATCCTCCTCCAATCCATCCCATTTATTGACTGCGATAACTAGCGCCTTCCCGGCTTCTATAATAAAGCCCAGAATATGCATATCCTGCTCGGTTAGACCTTCTTTTGCATCAATTAGCATTAAACAGACATGCGAGTTTTTTATAGCCTGTAAAGTTTTAATAACCGAGAATTTCTCAATTTTTTCATCAACCCGCGCTCGGCGGCGAACTCCAGCTGTATCAATTAATATATAGCGTTGCTCATCTCGCTCAAAGGGGATTGATATGCTGTCACGAGTCGTTCCAGGCATATCGTAAACAACAACCCGTTCTTCGCCCAGTATGCGGTTGATTAAGGTAGACTTCCCAACATTGGGTTTGCCAGCAAATGCAATTTTAATCTCGTTTGGATTCTCATTATCCAGATTTGACTCGACAGCATTAAAATCAGCTGTTAAATCATGCAATAGATCGGACATGTTTCGTCCATGAGTTGCCGAAATGGGATAGATATCAGAAAAACCCAGTTGCTGAAATTCTGAAATGGCAATTTCTTCGTCAAGACCATCAATTTTATTTACAACAAGATAGACAGGCTTGCCCAGTTTGCGCAGCTGAACAGCGATTGTTTCGTCAATTCCTGTTCGTCCATCTCTGGCATCCACCAGAAAAAGAATGACATTGGCTTCTTCAAGAGCCATTGCCGATTGTTTGGACATTAAGGCATCCACAGCCAAATCCTCGACACCTACCCCGCCTGTGTCAACAATGATAAATGATTTGTCTCCAAACTCTGCCTGACCATACTGCCGATCTCGAGTTAACCCGGGGTAATCCGCCACTAAGGCGTCCTGAGTCTTCGTTAACCGATTAAACAGAGTGGACTTGCCTACATTAGGCCTGCCCACTAATACAACCACTGGAATCATGCTTACCCTACTGAAAATCGGCTTAATTTGCCGTTATTGGTCATAACATACACATCTTTACCTGAAACACTTGGTGTTGAAGTAATTGCACTTCCTACCTGAGCTCTCGAAATAAATTCCCCTGACTGAGCTGAAAGAACATGCAGCATCCCCGTTTTATCACCAATCAGTAAACGGTCGCCCGAGATCACCGGCTCCGTTAAGCCACGTGCTTTCAATGCGACCTGTTTCCAGTTCACCTGCCCGTTTTGCTTATTAATAGCCCAAACGACATCCTCACTATCAGTCAGATAGAGCGTGTTGCCTTGTACTGTCATATTCTTATAAATGGAGGCTGGTTTTCTCCATATAAACTGGCCATCAGAGAGAGAAAATGCACCGACATAACCCTGATAGCTGCCTAAAATAACTGTTTGCCCTTCAACGATGGGATCCGCGTCGATATCTACCAGACGCTCGACATCACTGGCACCACTGGCAAATGCAATACTACGTTGCCAGATGACATGCCCTGTTTGAATATCTACCGCATCCATTTTCCCATCGGAGTAGCCTACTAATGCGGTTTGATTGTTCACTACCACCGGAGATGAACTGGCTTTCAATACCAGACCTGGTGCGCCATGATCAGATACCCATAATTGTTCGCCGGAAACCAGGTTGAAAGCGTACAAGTTACCATCAATGGTTTTTGCCAGCACTTTACCTTGAGCAATCACAGGCTTGGACAATACTTCACCCGATACACTGGCCTGCCAACCGTCACTACCGTCAGCCTGTTTTAGAACGATCACTTTGGAATTTTCAGTACCCACTGCAATGTAGCCAGCGCCTATACTTGGGCCGCTAACTAACACATTGTCCAGCTTACGTGACCAAAGGATTTTTCCATTTTTTTTGTCGATTGCTTCAACTGAGCCACTGGCATCCGCTGTATATATCGTATTTCCAACGATAACGGGTTGTAATTTAAGATAATTACCTGAGTGCTTGGCATGGCTGACAGGAACAGACCATTTTTCAGTTAAAGCGACTTTGGGCTTAATTGGCTCAAGTTCATTGGGAACAGGGGTATTATCTTTACCTAAAAGGTAATCATCTACCGTAGAGCAGGCACTCAAAGCCGAAATTACAACTAATAATAAACTTTTTTTAAACATAGGACCTCTTTATTCTATGCAGCCTGTAAATTACTTTTTGTTACGCTTGATTGAGATAATGCGGCTAACTCATTTGTTTTCATTTCCAAAAACAAATTGCCTATGCCATGTGTCCTCACCTCTGTAATCGCCTCTTTATAAGAAGTAATTGCCTGCTGGTAGTGACCCGTTGCCGCAAAAATATCTCCCTTCAGTTCATTGATAACAGGCATATAGGCGGCATCGTCTACCGATGTCAACTCCTCAAGCGCCTTGTCATAATTTTTTTCAGCAGCCAGAAGGCGTGCAATGCGAATGCGGGCAACCTGTTTCAAGGCTTTCATTTTGGAATGGGAGGCCACGCCCTCAAGCATTGTGCGTGCTTTGCCAAAATGGTTATGAGCAGTCAGCAATTTAGCCAAAATCATGCGTGCAGCATCTGCATAGACCGTTTCACTATAATTGGTTATCAGATCATTCGCATAGGATTTGATTGATTTATTATCCTTATTGGAATAAGCAACCATCATGTGCTCATAAGCGTTGGATGCCTGCATGTTGACCTTTTCAACATGCCAGTTCCAATACTTATAAGCGGATACGGCCAGCAGAATAACAGAAAGCACTATAGTAATCAGAGTGCTGTAGCGATTCCACCATTTCTTAATTGCTTCTAACTGTTCTTCTTCTGTCATGTACACTGACATTATCTTCTCCTGTCATCATCCAAGATGATCTGTTAAAAATTGGCCCAAGGCAGTTTGTGAAACTGTGATCTGCTCTTCCTGATTACGCAGGTTTTTAATACTGACCTCATTATTAAGTAACTCATTCTCTCCAATAATGATGGCATAATCAGCACCGCTCTTATCTGCTTTTTTAAACTGGCTCTTAAAACCGCCGCCTGCAGTATTCGTCAATACCTGCCACTCCGGGTTTGTCGCTCTTAATTGTTCTGCGATAACCAGAGCCTGTAACAATTCTTTTTCACCTGTCGCTACGATAAAAAAGCTGGGGTAAGCGGGTACTGGCAAGCTAAGGTCAAGAGTTTCCAATAATAACAGCATTCGTTCAACACCAATAGCAAAACCCACTGCCGGAGCAGGATTTCCGCCTAATTGTTCAACTAAAGCATCATAACGTCCACCGGCACAAACAGTGGCCTGACTGCCAAGCTTGTCTGTGACCCATTCAAAAACAGTATGGCCATAATAATCAAGCCCCCTGACAAGCTGAGGATTTATGGTGTATGGAATTCCCAGGCGCTCAAGACCATCACAAAGCGTTGAAAAATGCTGGCTGCTTTTTTCTCCAAGGGAATCGCCCAATTTTGGAGCATTTGATAGCAGTTCTTGCATCTCTGGATTTTTACTATCCAGAATTCGCAATGGATTTTTATATAATCGGCGTTTGCTGTCCTCATCAAGACATTCAAAATGCTGATTTAAATAATTGCTGAGAATTTCCTTGTAGCGCTGCCTTTCGCTGATTTCACCCAGGCTATTAATCTGTAACTTGACATGATCCTGTATTCCAAGCTCACGCCACAAGCGAAAACAAAGAGCGATCAGCTCCAGTTCAATTGCAGGTCCAGGCATACCCAGTGCTTCGACGCCAAACTGATGAAACTGTCTGTAACGTCCCTTTTGAGGTTTTTCATGGCGAAACATTGGTCCTGTATACCAGAGCTTCTGCTGCTGATTGTGTAATAACCCATGTTCGAGGCATGCTCTCAGGCAGCCTGCCGTTCCCTCTGGCCGTAAACTGATGCTCTCTCCGTTTAAGTCGTTGAATGTATACATTTCTTTTTCAACGATATCAGTAATTTCACCGATAGATCGTTTAAATAATTGAGTAGACTCTACGATTGGAAAACGGATTTCCTGATAACCATAGCGGGACATGCAATATTTGAATTGTTCTTCAAGTCTTTGCCAGGCAGCACTCTGCTGGGGCAAAACATCATTCATGCCTCTGATGGCCTGGATTTTTTCAACCACCTTGGACCTCCGAAGCGCTGCTGTCTGAATCATTGCTAAACATGGATTGCATTTGTGACAGTTCAGTTAATTTGGTATCAGCTTCTGTATTGACAGCCATAGGCTTCTCTTCAGATACTTTTTCAGTAGAAATAACCGTTTGATTTGTTTTATTTTTTTGCCACCAGAGACTTACAGAAATCACTGCTGCCAAGGCAACAATCATAGTTATCCAGCGGACCACTTTCTCTTTACGGTTGGATTCGCGTCTACTTTGCCATAAGGCTTTTTCCAGCTTGCGTTCGGAGTTAAATAAACTGTTATAGGTTGACAGAAAAGGTTCCGGTGAAATCCCCAATAATTTTGCGTAAGCGCGCAGATAACCTTTGATAAATACCGGTTCAGGCATCTGCTCATAATTATCAGCCTCGAGTAACTCAATTACACGTACTCTGAGATGAAGTTTTCCGGCTACATATTCCTGACTAAAGCCCTTTTTTTCACGTATACGAGCTAATTGTGAACCAGGAAGTTCCTGATTGATTTGATTAACTTCATCCGTTAATGTTGTCGTATTCATTTTTTGCTCCGGTATAGTCCGCTGGTTGTTCCAACTTGCTAAGACGTTGTTTATAGCTTTCTTCCATGTCGAAGCGTCCTGCTTCATGAGCCGCGTCCATTGCTTTTGTTAAAAGGACCGTATCGCTGTTCACTAAATCCTTATATTGCTCTAAATAGGTAAGCGCTTTTTCGGTTTTATTGCGTTTAATCTCTAAATTAACTAATTCATAAAGCGACTGTTTGCGCTGAGAATCATGCTCCAGTGCTTTTATAAAATAATGTTCAGCTTTTGGAAAATCAGGGATTTGCTCTGCACAAAGCCCTGCATTTTCGTAGGCTCCGGCAGTATGAACATATTGAACATCTTTGACGGCTTTAAGAAAATATTGCTCTGCTTGCTGATATTGACCTTCACGACACAGGAATGCGCCATAGTTATTTAGCTGGGAGCCATTTTGCGGTGCTGCTGCAAGCGCTTTCAGATAATAGGTTTTCGCCTGAGCCTTATCACCCGTCTTCTCAAGATAATATCCCATAGCGGCGTTGACGTCCGGTGAATTTGGAGTTAAATCCAGAGCCATTAGTAGTTTTCGTTTAGCTCTCGGAATATCACCCTGCTTCAGATATGCCATTCCCAACTGAACGTTATAGGAGGACGCATCATTACGTTTTTGTGTCTCCAGTTTTTTTTCAGCCTGAATTTCTGAGCTGTGTTGACAAGATATGAGCAACGAAAAAAGAGTCAGTAATAAAAGCCGTGAACAGATTAACACAATTTTTTTCACCACTATGATAAAGAGCGCCCATTATAACCGCGAATAACGCAATTTAAAAAGACTTAGCTTTGATTTTCGTTTTGACTGACTGCTTCCTCTTTGGATTGAAAATGCAGTTTTTGCCATCGTTGCGAACGCGTGGTGCGATCTTTCACCTCTCCAGCGAGTTGTCCGCAGGCGGCATCAATATCATCGCCTCGTGTTTTTCTTGTAATGGTGTTAATTCCCTTGGACACCAATATGTCCCGAAACGCATCAATTGCCTCCTTGGAAGACCGTTCATACTGGGTTAAGGGAAAGGGATTAAAAGGAATCAGATTCACCTTTGATGGAATATCCTTGAGTAGTTTAACCAGCTGTCTCGCGTGTTCAGGCTGATCATTCACCCCTTTGAGCATCACATATTCAAATGTCACTTTGCGCTTTGGCTCATTTTTAAAATACGACTTGCAAAGCTTCATCAACTGTTCAAGGGGATATTTTTTATTGATTGGAACAAGCACATTTCTCAATTCATCATTAGGTGCATGTAATGATACAGCCAGAGCTACCGGGCTGACTTCGCGTAATCTTTCCAGATCAGGTAATACACCGGATGTGCTCAGGGTTACCCGTTTCTTGGAAAGTCCATAGGCCAGGTCATCCATCATGATGTCCATTGCCGCAACTACATTATCAAAATTCAGCAAGGGCTCGCCCATTCCCATCATAACGACATTGGTTATATGTTTATCATGATGTCCATCATTTTTAGACAAGCTTCTTACAGCCAACCATACCTGAGCAATAATTTCAGCAGTGCTTAAATTCCTGTTAAATCCCTGCTTTGCTGTGGAACAGAAACTGCAATTCAAGGCACATCCAACCTGTGATGAGACGCAGAGAGTTCCTCGATTGGCTTCAGGTATAAAAACGGTTTCAATGCAATTACCGCAGTCCAGCTTTAAAAGCCATTTGCAGGTACCATCTTTTGACTGCTGACAGGCAACTATTTCGGGAAGTTTGATTTCAGCAATTTGAGAAAGACGTTCGCGCAAAGCCTTTCCAAGATTGGTCATTTGAGCAAAATCATGATAACCCGCCTGATGAATCCATTGCATGACTTGCTGCGCGCGAAACTTTTTTTCGCCAAGTTCTAAAAAAAAGTTTTGCATTTGCTGATAATTAAAATTCAACAAGTTGATCTTACTAGTCATGACAACCTCAAAAGATAAGGCGCGCTTCGCAGCATTTATAAAGTTTATCAGAAATTAACTGGGCCGTGTTCACGAGCTCCTAATCAGGAGCTCGTGCGAATTGAAAACAGAATTATCTGTCGCAAATTTCATGAGGTTCAAAGAAAAAAGCAACTTCAGTAGCAGCGTTTTCAACACTGTCAGAACCATGTACTGCATTAGCGTCGATGCTGTCAGCAAAGTCAGCACGAATCGTTCCTGGAGCAGCTTCTTTAGGGTTTGTTGCACCCATCAGATCACGATTTTTCATGACCGCGTTGTCGCCTTTTAAAACCTGAATCATAACAGGACCAGAAATCATGAAGCTCACCAAATCGTTGAAAAATGGGCGTGCTTTATGAACAGCATAAAACCCTTCGGCTTGCTCTTTGGTCAAATGTGCCATTTTTGCAGCAACTACTTTAAGGCCTGCTTCTTCAAATCGTGAGTAGATTTGACCGATAACCGATTTGGCAACCGCATCGGGCTTGATAATGGAAAGGGTTAATTCAGTTGACATCGTCACTCCATTCAGTTCTCATTAAAGCGCGCTATTATACACGAAATTCTTTGGAAATTCTTCTTATTTCTCATCTTCGCCTAAACTGGCATCAAATAATAAAGATTCCTGATTCTCCTGAACCTGCGCTACATCCGGCTTGTAATCCGGAAGCAATTTGATTAATTCATTGATGCGTATAATAAGATCATGAAAAACACTGCGGTAGTCTTTCATTTTAACTCCCATCCCAATGACTCGATCGAAGTATTCCTCCAAATCCTGTTCCGCAGCAATTACTACCGGTTTTAATGCGCTGATTCGACCTAAAATTTGCCGGTGCTGCTCTGCATCCAGAGTGATTCCGAGGCTTGTTTCGACTCTGGTCCAAACGTCCTTGCTAATGGAGTTGTCTCCTTTGGTAAAATCGTAATGGACCAGGAGGCTGGTGAGGAATTGCGCAACTGAGTTATCAGATTCATGAATGCCTTGGGAAGCGAATTCCTGGTTAATTTCCTTTGCCATTGCTTGTACTTTCTTTTGCCATTCTTCAGCGTAGTATCTGAGTTTTTTCTGACTTTCTGATATTAACTGTTCTTGAGCCAGTTCATCGATATGAAATGCATCGTTAATCTTTAAAAGGGTTTGACGTTCCGCCTCCAGATCCTCTCTGGTGGCGCCGCCTGGAGCTTCCTCAACTTTTCCTGTCTCACCGGAGAGAAGGTAATCGATGAACAATTTCTGCGCATAAAGCTGATAGTCTCTCGCTTGCTGCATAATGATGCCATTGAACACATTTTTTAAAGGCATGCGCATCAGCGTATGATAGAAATTGTTTGGTGTTTTCAATGCATAGAGTAAATCTTCATCAGCCAGCTTTATCTTATAATTTTCCAATATCCGCTTGGCGGTAATTATTCCATAGCTTGAAAACCATTTGGATAAATCATTTTCTGTTTTTTCTTCGCTCATGATGCGTCCAATTAAAATTGTAACCAGTGAATCTCAATTAGAAAACTCGGAGGATCGCCAATTGAGGACATAATACATCTATGTTATAAGGCATATTTTGAATTATAGAATACCCCCATGCTAAGCCCTATTTCCAATGATTTGCAAATTTTAATTGATTTTTTACAAACACCTACCCCCGCCGAGTGGCTGGACGCAGCCTTAAATAATATTCCTTTGCTGTTATTGGATCATGCCCATTGCGAACGTAAGGCCGCAGCCACTGCGATTAATTTTATCAGCAAATATCCAGAGCTGGCTGAGCTTGTTAGAACGATGTCTCCTCTGGCTCGCGAGGAGTTATTGCATTTTGAAAAAGTACTCGATTTGATGCGGGAACGAAACTATTCTTTCGGCCCTTTACAGTCATGTAATTATGCCCAGAAACTACATGCTCATGTAACTAAAGGGGGAGGCTTTGATCGTCTGAGAGACCAGTTGATAGTAGGAGCAATCATTGAGGCACGTTCCTGTGAACGGTTTTATGCTCTGGTTCCTTTACTGGATGATCCGGTTTTAAGCCGCTTTTATTCGTCGCTGGTTAAATCCGAAGCGCGTCATTTTCAGGACTATCTGAAACTGGCTCATTTATATGGCAAAAATGTTGAGCCACGCTTGCAGTTTTTTCTTGAGATAGAGAATAAGATCATAACAGATAGAGATGAGTTATTTCGCTTCCACAGCGGTATTCCGGTTTGAATTTGCTGTATTTATAAGAAATACCCTCTCCCAAGTTGGGAGAGAGCGAGGTGCTATTCAGTTAAGGAATTTTGTCATTCCCGCGAAAAGCGGGAATTCATTCCTCAATCGGCATTATAGCCAGCTCAGAGATGGATCCCCTCCTTTCGCGGGATGACAGCTTAATGTACAATTGAGCTTACTTAATGGCAGTGAGGCTAAGTTGACGGTTGATTTTAAACCCCTCTCTCTAACTCTCTCCCCTTAGGGGAGAGACGATCTCCAAGCCTATCTCATAGACGGTCTGCTTGTATTTTCCTCTGTATTCTCGTTCACATTATTAAAAGCCATTTGGAAATGTTTTACAAAGTGTGCTCTTAATCCGTTCTTACTATCCGCATTCATCTTGATATAGTCATCTTGCGTCATGGGCTTACCTGTTGCTACATTTTTAATGGTGTTATCAGGTTCTCTTTTAAATCCATTTTTCTTTAACCAGACCATTAATCCTGTATCCACTAGATCTTTCTGTTCTTTAGTAAACTCTTCATCTTTATATCGCAGATGAGTAGTTAATTTGCCATCAGCATCAAAATTAACGGCATAATCAACGGCTTCTTCAGGTTGAGGTGTATAAATTCCAACTTTCTCCGCACCTGCTTTGACGACGTCCATCGCTTTTCCACCAAGCCATATAATTGCGTTTTCTACCGGGTGGCTATTGGCAAAAGTCACTCGCAGTGCAATATTTAATTTCATAAACGCATTCACCAGCTCTGATGCTCCTGTTGACCATTCGGTGAACCCTTCCATACTCCGGTCCATTAAATGAGTCGCCTTGTCATCAACCTCCTTCCAGTAAGGTTGGGAATTAGCCCAGTCAGTTTCCGCGGCAATGCGTTTTTTTGCTTCGTAAGTTGCCTGAATACTGGCATTTTCCTTAGCAATAATTTCTTCACGCAGGCGTTTTTCTATCTCTTTTTCATTCGTACTCATAATCTATCCTCTAAGCAAGGTTCGGCTGTCTAAATGTTACTCTATTAATAAATAATAACATATCCATCAAGACATGAATGATCAATTTTTGCACTAGAATATCCTGTAAAATGATCGGGAATTATAGAATTTAAACTTTTTTTCGATTTCTTTACATTAGGCATTTACGTTCTCATTCTAAACTAATAAAACTCAGACCCTTAACACTATCAAAACTTAAAATCTTTGGGGTATTATCCCAGTCGCTTAACACAAACCGTCTCAGCATCGAATGATCAGGCATCAGGTATTCGCTGAGACCTGGCTTGTGAGTGTGCCCATGTACCAGGATGGGGGTTTTTTGAAATTGCATTTCTTTAATACAGTCATCAGCAACCACGTCCATTGATTCGTAGCTTAAAGAACGATTTGACTTACTTTGCTGACGAACGCGCTCAACCATTCGATTCCTGGTACTTAAAGGCAGACTTAGAAAAAGAAAGCGAAACAATTTGTTTCGGGTTAGACGTCGAAAGCGTTGATGAGCCTTATCCAGCGTGCAATAGCGATCGCCGTGTGATAATAAGATGGCTTGTCCGTCCAACTGGATGATGCATGGATCAGCAAGTAACTGGAGAGATGCTTTTTCAATAAATTGATGACCAATCAAAAAATCCCTGTTGCCATGCATGAAATAGGTATGAATGCCAATAGATCTTAACTCTCTTAGCGACCCGGCAATCTTCTCGCTCCAGGGATTCATACCATCATCACCTGCCCAGGCATGGAAAAAATCACCAAGAATATATAACTTACGACAGGGATTATTTTTTATCCAGTTAAGAAATGTTTCAAAACGCCTGGCGATATCATTATCGCCAGGATGCAGATGCAAATCGGAAATAAAAACAGCTTCTAGCATAGGGGTTCTATGTGAATGTGCTCGTCCTGAAGATAGATTTGACAAGGGGCTGTACTAGGCTCAATTGCATCGCTAAGACGATAAAAGCCCGCGATAGACACCAGATCGGCCTCAAGAGCCTGACAGAAAATACGAGCTGTTTTATCGCCTGATATACCCGCAAGAGCGCGTCCCCTGAGTGTGCCATATACGTGAATATTTCCATCAGCAAGCAACTCAGCTCCATGGCTTACCGATGCGGTAATAATCAAATCGCCTCCCTTGCTCACTACTTGCTGACCAGATCGAACAGGAGTCGTCAATAATTTGCTTTTGGAATTCTCATGATGAGGTACTTCTTCAGGCTGCTCATCGAGGAGCGGTTTATCATGATTCATAGAGGCATGCAAAACAGCCATACCCTTGCATTGGGCCACAGTGGAAACCAGGGGATCAGCGCCCTGGACTCCTACCGGAAAAAGATTATGTTCTCTTAATTCCTGGTAAAAAGCATCCAGATCTATGGATTGGTTATTCAGCTGACTAAAATCCAATACAACAGGAGTATTGTCGAACAGTCTGGGTGCTTTTGCTATCATTTCATTTAATTGGTGAACAAAAAGAGTCTTGTCCGTGGATAATAATTGGATCACCGTAAAAGTGTATAACCGTCCTTTTAGTTTAAAAGCCTGAGATTTCAATAAATTATCTATCATTGTTCTGATATCCAGCGTCGCATTTTTTGTTTATACTAACACGAGAGGACAGATAACAGAAGGACACTATTGTGGAGAAAGTGTGGCTTAAAAATTATCAGAAAGGTGTGCCCGCAGAAATTGATATTAATGAATATAGTTCTTTGGCACAGTTATTCGACGAAGCCTGCAACAAGCATGCTGATAAAATTGCCTATGAAAATCTGGGGCACGGTATAACATATGAAGAATTAAACAGGAAATGCAACGAGTTTACGGTTTATCTGCAACAACTGGGTTTAAAAAAAGGCGCACGCGTCGCTATTATGATGCCTAACGTGCTTCAATATCCGGTTGCATTATTTGGCGCCCTACGCGGCGGTTATATGGTAGTTAACACCAATCCGCTCTATACTGCCGATGAACTGATTCATCAGATGAATGATTCTGGAGCTGAGGTCATTGTTGTTTTGGCTAATTTTGCGAAAACGGTGGAAAAAGCCTTGCCGCATACAATGCTTAAACATATAGTCGTCACCCAAATTGGTGATTTGCTTCCATTTGTTAAGCGGATTATTGTGAATGCCGTTGTTAAATACATTAAAAAAATGGTTCCAGCATACCACTTGCCTCAGGCCATCAGTTTTAACGAAGCTCTGAGTCAAGGCAGCGGCAAAACGATGCAGCCTGTTGATCTGAATCACAATGATATTGCATTTCTGCAATACACCGGTGGAACAACAGGGGTGGCCAAAGGTGCCATGCTGACTCATGGAAATATGGTTGCCAATGTGCTGCAGGCCTATACCTGGATTAGCCCAATGGATGTGGGTGAGCAGGACATTATCGTTACCGCCCTGCCGCTTTATCACATTTTTTCACTGACAGCCAATTGTCTGACCTTTTTAAAGGCCGGAGCGAAGAATGTTCTGATTACTAATCCGCGAGATATTCCCCACTTTATCAAGGAAATTAAAAATATCCAGTTTACAGCGATTACAGGTGTTAACACTCTGTTTAATGCGATGATGCATAATCCCGCTTTCCATGAAATTGATTTCAGCAAGTCAAAACTGGCGCTCTCCGGCGGAATGTCTTTACAAAAAGCCGTTGCTTTGAAATGGGTCGAGCTGACCAAAAGCCGTATTCTCGAAGCCTACGGATTAACCGAGACATGTCCCGCGGTAACCATTAATCCAATGTATATGGAAGATTACAATGGCAGCATTGGTTTACCCATTTCCTCGACTGAAGTATCGATACGTAATGACGACGGTGTGGAGCTTGGATTCAATCAAACAGGCGAGCTCTGCGTCAGAGGCCCCCAGGTTATGGCTGGATATTGGCAGCGTCCGGATGAAACTGCTCTGGTGATGACTGAAGACGGGTTTTTACGTACAGGTGATATGGCGCAAATCGATGAAAACGGTTTCGTTTATCTTATTGATCGGAAAAAGGATATGATTGTAGTTTCCGGTTTTAATGTCTATCCCAATGAGGTAGAACAAGTCATCGGGATGATGCCTGGCGTACATGAAGTAGGTGTTATTGGCGTTCAGCATGAAGAAAGTGGTGAGCGGGTGAAAGCCATTATTGTCAAACGCGATCCTGCCCTGACAGCAGAACAGGTCATTGAGCACTGCAGAGAACATCTGACAGGTTATAAGATCCCTAAAATCGTTGAGTTTGTTGACGAGCTACCGAAAACAAATGTCGGGAAAATACTGCGACGGGCTTTAAAAGAGCAGTCTCGATAAATTTGACAGAACGTCACTTACTACCTGCTACGTACCGCGACTTGCTCACGGAATCCATAAGCATTTGCTGGATGCCTTGGACAAGCCGAGGCACGTAGGGGGCATCACTACGTTTACAAGGACGACTCTGTTAAAACTGGATCTTATGATTCATTATTTAATGATGAAACTAATTTCATTGGCTAACTCACTAAACAACTGTCTATGTTCTTCTTTTATTGGTCTTCCCATTAATTCAAACAGCCACACCAGGTAATTAGTTGCCAGATTGATATCACTCCCATTCGCTTGAGTATGTTTATCCTGCACGGCGGCAAACAGTAGCTGCTGTTGATAGGATTCAGAAAATATTTCTACGTTTAAGACCTGCTTTAAATAACGATCGACCCATGCCTTATTTTCTTTTCCCAATTCAGTAATAGCACGTCTCGCCTGACGTAAATTTGAAGTGACTTCCTGTTGCCATGCAAATACAGTCTGACAGGCTTTGTTGAATTTTTCCTGAGATAATCTTTCAACATAAAAAGCAAGCCAGCAGCAATAGAGTAACAAGTTGACGTTGGCGCCCTCGTTATCCTGCAATGAGTGCGTAATCTCCTGAACACGAGAATTACCGTAAGTCGAAATTGAAAAATCCCAAAAGGGATTTTGCAAATAAGTCAGTGCCTCGGAATTACTGTTTGTCATTACAATCTCCCTGATATCCCTATAATGAGGAAATGTTTTGTTTTTGTATCCTTAACTCTTCCAACAACTGCTGAGCATCGCTTAAATTGACTCGCTTATTTAAGGCCAGATAGGCCTGTAATCGTTCTTTCAAAGCGTCTATTTCCTCGTTGCTGGCTCCTGCCGCCATCAGTAAGTTATTGATATGCAGACGCATATGCCCTTTAACAATCCCATCTGTACATAATGCGGTGAGCGCCCCGAGGTTTTGTACCAGGCCAACTGCAGCAATCACACGAGATAATTCATTGGCAGATTGTACTTTCATCATACCAAGACATAACCTGGCTGTGGGATGCAGGGTGGTCACGCCGCCAACTATCCCCACAATAATCGGTGCAGTAATCTCTCCTGTTAGTACCCCATCCTTATATCGCCAGATGGTAATAGCCTGATAACGGCCATTTCTGGAGGCATAGGCATGAACCGCAGACTCCACAGCTCGCCAATCATTGCCAGTGGCAATCAGCACCGGATCAATCCCATTCATCACCCCTTTATTATGGGTGGCTGCTCGATATTGATCCTTCTCTGCAAAAAATGAGGCCTCTTGTATGCGATTCCCCAGATGCGAGTCAACGCCCTCGATTGACACTTTCGCAGTGGTTAACTTCTGATCGTTTAAATTTGACAAGATGCACATGCTTACTTTTTCATTGGTCAGCTGCTCTATGGGTTCTTTTAAAAACTCTAATACCTGATTGATTAAATTAGCACCCATCGCATCACAGCTATTCAGAGTCAGATGAATGACTGCCATATCGCGCTGCTCATCCACAGGAACTCGTCTCAGAGTTAAATCGGTGACACCTCCGCCCCGCCTGACCATATTTGCAGCAACTTCTGAGTTGGCGTGGTCGATCAATCGCTGCCTATTTTCAGCAAAAAGATAGGCAAATTGCTCAAAGTTGCTCACATTAGCCAGTTGAATTTGCCCAATAATCCCCTCTCCATTAATTCTGGTTTCAATCTGCCCTTGCCGTCTTATCCAGCGAGCAGTTTTTGATAGAGCCGCGATAATGGATGTCTCCTCCACTGCCAGAGGGATAGTATAGTCCTTTTGATCGATGCGAAAATTAGTGGCCACACCTAAAGGGAGCTGGAAATAACCAATGGAGTTTTCGATTAATTTTTCTGATAAATCAATATGCTGAACCCCTCCCCTGGATAGGTAGCTGACATCCTCAGGGTTAAGAACTCCAAAGGCCATCAATCGCTCGAATCGCTCCTGTGAATTTAATTTGGAGAACCCATGAAATAATTCCGCTGTATCATCTTCTAGGCACATAGTTTCCCCTTTAAGTCACTGAGTACGCGGCTCCCAGTGCAAAACATGGCTACTTTTAATTCGTATTCAATGGTGGACATGCGCAACATGACTTGCTCAACCGATTCTAATGCCACTTCAAGCATTGGCTTGGCATAACCTACGGTGCTTGCACCCAATGCGAATAATTTTGCGGCATTTAAGCCATTCAGAACACCACCGGATCCCCAAACTTCAAAAACAGGTTGTAATTCAACAGCGGTTTTCACCGACGCCACTGTATCCACGCCCCAATCCTTAAATGTAATACCGGCCTGATAACGTACAGGATCATGAATAGCCCGATGTCCTTCAATACGTCCCCAATGGGTCCCACCCAATCCACTTACATCAAGGGCAGCAATACCAATATCTTTCAGTCTTCTCACTGTGGAAGCTGAGAATCCACAGCCAGTTTCCTTCACGATGATCGGTAATCCAAGTTTTTTAACAATATTTTCCAATGCGTTCCAACACCCCTTATAGGTAGTATCTCCTTCCGGCTGTATACACTCTTGCAGGGGATTACAGTGGACAATTAACGCATCGGCCTGAAGTGACTCTGTAATACGTTGAATGTCAGTCACTGAAGAAATGATTAATTGGGCAATGCCAATATTGCTAAACAGGCTGACATGAGGATAATCCTGGCGTAAAGAGCGCCACTCAAAAGCAGCTTTCGGATCGGTTAATTCGCGCCGTTGAGATCCAACACCCATGGCCCACCCGCTTTGCGCACAGGCTTCAATCAGGTTTCGATTAATTGAGGCTGCATGGAGGTGACCAGCTGTCATTGAACTAATTAAAAAAGGAGATTTTACCTTAACCCCAAAGCGGTTACTTTCAATTGAAATTTCATCAAAATCCAAATCAGGTAAAGCCTCATGTTCAAAATGTAAATTATCAAAGCTGCTTAGATTATCGGTTTGATTTTCAGGCATCAATGCCAGTTTAATATGATCTTGTTTTCGTTTTTCAAACTGCTCAAACTCATTAGCCATAAAGATACTCACTACTGATTGTCACTTATTGAAGGCTGTTTGATAAGTGGAGCTCATGAAAGAGCTATGCGATTTTCGCAAGGTACTTTTGTGAACTCCACAAACAGTTTTCAACATCTTTAATGGTGAAAATTAACCCAGATTGGTTAACAGCTCATGCATTGCCACGGCACAATCAGCTACCTCTCTGCCTTTATGGCCATACTTGCCTCCCAGACGATCCCATGCCTGCTCGTTGTTTTCAGTGGTCAGCACCCCAAAAAGAACTGGAATACTGTGATCCAGACAGACTCTCATACAGCCATCACTAACCACATCACAGACCAAATCATAGTGACTGGTATCACCGCGAATCACCGAGCCTAAAGTAATGATTGCTTTTGCCATTTTCTTACTGGCGATACGTTGCGCAACCAGCGGGATTTCAATAGCACCAGGAACGTCAAAGAGCAGTATATCCTTATCTTCAATCCCCCTCTTGCGCAGTTGATCCACAGCACCTTCCTTTAATGCCGCTGTAATATCAGAATTAAATTGACTTGTAATTATTGCAACAGGAAACGATTTCACAGGCTTGAGATCTTCAGCCGGCTTTGAATATTGCATTATATTCTCCCTACTTTTAATCGGTCATGACTTATTTAACTTGCAGCGAGCTGCCGTCGCACATTGGTTATGTCAATCGCATAATCTACACAATTCACCCCTTTATGTCCGTAGCGTCCACCAAGAGCTTCCATCGCTTGCGAGGCATGCTCGGTCGTTAGAATCCCGAATATAACAGGAATATTAAAATCTCTTGATATATCCTGGCAATCTTTACAAACCTGTGGGCCAACCCAGGTATAGTGGTAGGTTTCACCATGAATAATTGAGCCAAGCACAATGAGTGCCTCAAAGCGATTCTGAGCTGCCAACATACGCGCAAAATAGGGAATATCAAGCGCTCCGGGCGTTTCTACAACCGTTATGTGCTCTTCTTTGAATCCTCTTGCCCGCAAGTGTTCAAGAGCCCCTTCTAAAAGGGGCTTTGATACTGACGGATTAAACAGGCTGAATACGATTCCAACCGGAAAAGATTCAACGATACCTTCTTCTTCAGTGTTTTTATAATGTATCATGACACATCCTCACCTAAATTAAGAAAATGCCCTAATCTGTCTTTTTTGGTTTTCAGATAGAAATGATTTTCCATGGTGGGCGGCATTTGTGCTGAAATACGTTCGACCACCTTGATACCATACTTTTCCAGGTCTTCGATTTTTGAAGGATTATTAGTTAAAAGTCTGATAGAGTCCACTTTTAAATGGCGTAGTATCTGATAAGCCATCGCATAATCGCGTTTATCAACCGGCAATCCCAGTTTCAGATTAGCATCCACTGTGTCCAAACCTTTTTCCTGCAGCTCATAGGCTTTGAGTTTATTAGCCAGACCAATACCTCGTCCTTCCTGACGCAAGTATATTAGAACTCCCCCTTCTTGAGCGATACGGTCAATTGAATTTTGCAATTGCATGCCACAGTCACATCGGAATGAACCGAAAACATCCCCGGTTATACATTCCGAATGGATACGGACTAAAGGAGGAACATCTTTATTAACTGATTCTTTAATCAGCACAAAATGTTCTGAATTATCAAGCTGATTTGAAAACACAGTCATGCGAAAATCTTTGTAGTTTTTCATTGGTAAATTAACGGTTGCCTGTGGTTGAATCAGTGTTTCATTGCGGATACGATATTCTAAAAGCGCTTTGATGGTTACCATGAGCAACCCATGTTTCTTGGCAAAAAATGTTAAGGTATCACGTCGACTCATTGTTCCATCGGTATTCATAATTTCGCAGATCACTGAAGCTGGAGTTAAACCCGCTAACCTGGCCAAGTCAACACTTCCCTCGGTTTGACCGCCACGCTCCAGCACCCCTCGATCTCTGGCTCTCAATGGGAATATGTGTCCTGGGGAAATAAGATCACCACTTTTGCTGTTTGGATCCGCAGCTACCTGAATTGTTCGAGCTCGATCATAAGCAGAAATACCAGTTGACACTCCTGTCGAAGCCTCAATTGAAACTGTAAAAGCTGTGCCAAAAGGCGAACCATTTTTAGCGACCATCATGGGTAAGTTAAACTTATCAATGATGGCTCCTTCCATAGCAAGGCAAATGAGTCCCCGGCCGTGTGTAGCCATAAAATTAATTGCTTCCGGTGTCGCAAATTGCGCAGCGATACATAAATCGCCTTCATTTTCCCGGTCTTCATCATCCATCAAAATGATCATTTTACCGGCTTTATACGCTGCAACAGCTTCCTCTATTGATGCAAAGGCACTATTTGACATATTTTTCACCCCTAAATATCTGTAAAAAATTAACCAACTAGAGACAAATTGTATGCAACAATTTGTGCGATATAATCAAATTCCACATTGATTTTTTTCCCTTCTCCTATAAACTTCAGCGTGGTATTTTCGAGAGTATATGGCACAATCATTAATGAAATTTCTCGCCCTCTAACATCATTAATTGTCAAACTCACTCCATCCAAGGTAATTGACCCTTTTGGTATAAGGTATTTCCTTTGATCTTCTGAAAAACCACCGACCACAAGTTCTGTAAAATCTTTAATTTTCCTCCTCTCTTTTACAAATGCTGTTGTATTGACATGGCCACATACATAGTGACCTCCCAGACGCGTGGATGCCATCATCGCACGCTCAAGATTAACTGGTTCCCCCTCTTGCAGACTTCCCAGAGTCGTTACATCGAGTGTTTCTGGTGAAACATCAAATTGTAGTTTTGTTGGCGATTCAGGCAACCAGGTTAAACATGTTCCATTGACAGCAATACTCTCACCTTCCTGTAAATCGGGTATAAATGCTTCGACTACCAGCCTGTTTCCAGACGACACAGGTGTATTGGTCAAAACTTTCCCCACTTTCTCTACTAAACCTGTAAACACTAGCGTTTCCTCCAATCACAGCAAAGTATGGATTCTTCATCCATCATTTGCCAGGTTAATACAGCTTTTTTTTGATGATTCAGGCTATTTTTCAATAATTCTCCGTCACTTATATTCTTCTGATTTTCATCAGAATAAATATAAGTTCTATCCACAAGATCTGCTTGATGTAAAGCTGTCAGAAGATCAGCACTTCCTTCCACCCATACATCATGATATCCAAGTTCGCCAAGATGAGTGATTATTTCATTTAAACTTGACTCATAATTTTTCGATTTTTTAGTGTAATATGTCGCTGATTTGTTTTGAGCTATTGGTTCCTCTCCTTCATCAAAATAAATTAATACTTTTTTAGATGAATTAAAGATTTCAGAGGAATTATCTAATTGAAGATTATCATCTATGATGGCGATATTTTTCTGATATTTATTGCCATTTATATTGATATTAATCATTTGACTGTCAGGGTAATCACCTTCAGCAACAGTTAAAATGATATCTGCATTTTTCCGTTGCATTTGAAAAAAATTATGCTGTGATGGATTAATCAAACTGAAATTCAATTCGCCTGATAGATTTTGTTTTACCGCAGTGCTTACGAATGGCTTTTTAGTAAGCCGCCAGTGTCGGTAGCTGATATAAAAATCATCGATTTCTTTCAAAGGAAGATAACGGCTTTCGATGCCATGTTCTTTCAGAATAGAAGGGGTATTATTGGAAATGACTACAGGATTGGGATCTCGATACCCGTACACCACTCTATCGACTCCCTGCGCAATAATCGCATTCACACAAGGCGGTGTGCGTCCCCAATGATTACAAGGCTCCAGGGTGACATAAAGGGTGACTCCTTCCAGATGTTTTGGAAACTGCTCAAAAACCAGAACCTCCGCATGTGGAGTACCGGCTCCTTTATGAAATGCCCGAGCGATAATGTTCCCTTCACGGACAGCAACCGCTCCAACACTTGGGTTGGGAGCACAAGTTCCTCGTCCCAGAAAGGCCTGTTCTAAGGCGGCTAAAAGATAATTTTCATCCATGCTGGCAACTAACTATTTATTCTTTTATCTAACTATAGTTTTATATTTTGATTTTTGTGGAAAAAAAGATAGTTTTTTTAGTTTACTAGACAAAAAGATGCGGCAGAGGATTTATTATGAGCAGTTAAAAGGTTGTGTAATCCATGGACAGAAAAAGCAATGGTTCCAAAAATAGCGGCTTGGATTTCTGGAACATCAATGACAGATTGATTTATGCACTTCCTGGGACTGTGAATGAAGCTTGACCAATTCAATAAGGGTAAGCTATACCTTATAGAGTGACCCAAAGAACGAATCCATTTCTTAGATTAAAAACCCAAAAAATTAATTTAAACACAGCAGGTTATAATTATGAGCAATCTTACCACAAAAACAAAAATCAATGATCCGATTCAGAGGGCATCAAAAATAAAATGTCTAATCTGTGATCTGGATGGCGTAATGACTGATGGTTCAATTTACATGTCACAGAGTGGGTTTGATTTAAAAGTACTTAATGCCTTAGATGGTGTCGGTATAAATATGCTCATAAAGAATGACATTAAATTTGCTATTTTGACTACTTCCGAAATTTCTTCAATTACTCATCATTTAGAACGGTTTGGAGTAATTTGTTACACGGGACTAAGTGATAAATTACCTTCATACTATCATCTTAAAGAAGAGCTTCAATTAGATGATGAGGCAATCGCTTATTGCGGTGATGATCTTCCCGATCTATGTGTTATGAGCCGGGTCGGTCTTAGTATTGCAGTCGCTAATGCAGTAGTGCAGGTAAAGGAAATTTCTCATTGGCAGACAAAAAAAGAAGGCGGCCATGGCGCTGTACGTGAAGTCTGTGAGTTTATTTTATCAGCGCAGAACAAGCTTGAATCAACTATTGAGGATTATTATCGAAGGACTGCTTGAATAAAGGGCCTTTATATTATTTCATTCTCTTTTTGCGTTCAGCAAAATGAAGGAACGCTGATGAACCGGGAAGGAGTCGAAAAAAAAAATGAGCATCTATAAAAATAGCTTTGGTTTACCGTCTGACACCCATGGAAAAGATATTGGTGTGTTCCTCCCTATGGGTAACGGCGGTTGGATTTTATCCAAGAATAAACCTGAACTTGATGGCAGTTATGAGCTTAATAAACAAATTGCGTTAATGACCGAGAAGTTAGACTTTGATTTTGTTATGTCAATGGCTAAGTATCGAGGATACGGTGGAGAGACTAGACATTGGAACGATACGCTTGATGCTACGTTATTGGCAGCGGCAATTGCAGCCATCACATCACGGGTTAAAGTTTGGACAACCATTCATACTCTATTACAAAACCCGGCGGTTGCGGCAAAAATAATCACTACTTTGGATAAGATAAGTAACGGCCGAGCTGGTTTAAATATAGTAACGGGTTCCTATAAGGATGAATTTGCTCAAATGGGAGCATGGTTGGATGATGTTAATCATGATCAACGTTATGATTTGGCCACTGAGTGGATTCAGGCAATAAAAGCACTTTGGCGCGAGGAATCGGTCACAATGAAAGGTAAGTATTTTACCCTTATTGACTGTCAATCTGGCCCTAAACCTGAGAAGCAGCCTTTCCTGATTTGCGCGGGTATTTCTCCACAAGGCATGAATTTTACCATTAATGAAACCGATGCTATTTTCCTAAGTGGTAAAACAGATGAAGATTTGGCAAAGATTAGCTTGTCCGTCAAAGAACATGCTGAGCAAAAAAATCGCTATATGCGCACCTATATTCAGATGACTTTAATCATGGATGAAACCGATGCTAAAGCTCAGGCTCGTGCCAGGTATTATAGCGAGGGATTGGATGAAGGCGCGCTAAACGGGATGCTTAAAGCTTATGGCCTGTTGGACAAAGAAATTGGTAAAGAAAATGACTACGTTAAAGCTGCACGCACTGGTTTTCTATCGATGCGGATAGCCGGTTCAACACAAACCATTAGGGAGCGGATTCTGGAAATATTTGATCGCACTCATATTGATGGCATGATGATAATTTTTCCTGATTATTTGCACGACATTCCTATTTTTGCCAAGGAAATATTGCCAGAAATACGTAGAAAATATAGCCATGCAATATGAAGTTGGAAAGGATTCCAAAGAACCTTATGAGTTTTCTGGACGTGTTATCGAAGGGGCTCAATTAGGCCGCCAATGGGGAATACCAACGGCTAATTTAGATATGGCTAATCGCCCCTTACCTTTTACGGGTGTTTTTTGTGTGAAAGTTGAATTCGGGAACCGCGAATTAATCGGTGTCGCAAATTTAGGAAGTCGCCCTACTGTAAATGGGTTAAACCATGTTTTAGAAGTTTATATTTTTGAGTTCAATGAAAACATTTATAACGAAAATATAAAGGTTATTTTTTTACATAAACTGCGTGATGAAGTAAAATTTCCGAATGTGGAAGCTTTAATTACACAAATTCGCCAGGATATCCAGAATGCGAAAGACTATTTTGGCATGGACTCGACATGATCAGTACAAAGCCTTTCAGTGCTGGTATTTATGGCTGCAAAAAAGGTTTCATTATAAGATTTAATCCCATGTTCCATTGATAAGTAAAAGTTCAGGTAATTATCAAGTCATTGTGACAGAGATACGCTTCAAACTTATCCGTTTACGTATCAATGACTTCTCTTTCTTTTAGATTTTATCTGCAGGAGTATAATTTTTAAGCGATTTCTTTTTTACCAATTCATAGCCATGCAGGAAAAAAACACTGCTATACTTACCTTTGACTTGAATCTGCAAAAAATTATTAATTGAAGGAGTCATAGGATGAAGAATAATCCTCGCCTTATTGTGGGTATAAGTGGTGCGTCCGGTATTATTTACGGAATCCGTTTGTTACAGCTTTTACGCTCTCTCCCGATTGAAACTCATCTGGTTGTCAGTAAGTCAGCTCAGTTGACTCGCGAATACGAAACAGAGCTCTCTGTCTCAGAACTAAAAAGTATGGCGGATGTATATCATCCTATTAACGACATTGGTGCCAATATCGCCAGCGGGTCCTTTAAAGCCCTGGGGATGATCGTAGCTCCCTGCTCAATGAAAACATTGGCTGAAATTGCACATGGTATCAGCACCAATCTTATCGGACGTGCGGCTGATGTCATGCTCAAGGATAGACGAAAACTGGTTCTAATGACCAGAGAATCTCCTTTGCATCTTGGCCATCTGGAAAATATGGTTAAAGTAACCATGCAAGGCGGCATTATTTGCCCAGTGATGCCTGCTTTCTACAACAATCCACAAACTGTAGCCGATGTCGTTGACCACAGTGTGGGTCGAGCTTTGGATCTTTTTGATATTGATTCTGGAGTTGTCAAACGATGGGATCCTGACCAAGATGCTTATTAATTACCAGGATGGCCAGGACTTTAGTAAGAAAGGTGTCTGATATGAAGATTTTTAAAAAAAATGTTTCATCTGACAAAATACAACTATTTGCTCAGTCGAATTCGGCTGAGTTCAATTTTTATCGTGAGAGATTTGGGTGTTGAACGGTAGGATCGTCAACAATATCAAGTTATTCATTACTGTTATTGCGAGATTGGCTTAGCAGTTTTGTATGAAAGAGGCCCTGTCATGAAATATTATCAAGATAAAGCGTCCGCTCCAAACGAGATCAAACAGTCTACACAGTCAAAATTTACTTACCAGCCCTTGGGCGACCCTCCTAAAATTTCACTAATCTCTGAAAATTCAATCCACAACGAAAAGTTCTCTGTGCATTTTAAACAGTTTGAGAAGCTTTGCGACTGCAATCATTTCGTACATGATCTCGAAGACGACTTTCGCTATATCGGACGAGTTCAAAAGGGAAAACAGTTGGGTCGTCAATGGGGTATTCCTACAGCAAATATCGATGCTGAGCATATGTACCCTTGCCTGTCAGGCATTTTTTACGTCAAGATAAGACGTAAAAATGGCCAGAGTTATCAGGGGGTTGCCAGTGTGGGTAAAAGACCTACAGTAAGAGGCTCTACCCAGGTGCTGGAAGTTTTTATTTTCAACTTCTCTGGTGATCTGTATGGTGAGGTGCTGGAAATTTTATTTGTCCATAAGTTGCGTGACGAAATTAAGTTCTCATCTATAGATGCCCTTATTGGACAAATTTATGACGACATTCATAAAGCCCAAATACTTTTTCCTGATTAAAAAACGATGGTGTAGTGCCGCTTGCCCCGGAAAAAGCTTCGCTTTCCCCTCAGGCTTATACAATCCGTGTGCTTAAATAAGACACACGGCGCTACTTTAAAGCGGTCATGACAGCAATCATAAACAAAAACTCCTATTAAAAATTATGCATGACTCTGAAAAAAATCAAAGATTTGTACCTATACTGAGAGAACATAATCAAAACTTATAAAACTCTTTTCGGAAAATATAAAATGAATCAATTAAATAAAGGCGATTTGTTTGAGCGTGCGAAAAAAGTAAAATGTCTTATTAGCGACATTGATGGGGTAATGACGGACGGAAAAGTATACATAGGTAGTAGCGGCGAGGATACGAGAGCATTTAATGCCCATGATGGGATTGGTATGCAAATGTTAATTGCAGCAGGCATTCATCTCGCAGTTATCACCACCTCCAATAGCAATGTGATCTATGAGCGAATGCAGAAAGTGGGCATCTTGTGTTTTTGCGGCCAAATTGACAAGCGAAAAGCATATACGCAGCTCAAGGAAGAATTGCAATTACATGATGCTGATTTTGCTTATATCGGAGATGACCTGTCTGATTTGATGATTATGAAACAAGTCGGATTAGGCGTCACTGTACCCAATGCAGTACAACAGGTGAAAGAGTGGTCACACTGGATCACCGAGCGGAGCGGCGGCGAAGGAGCGGTCAGAGAAATCTGTGAAATCATTCTTATGAGCCAGGATAAATTTGAAATGGCACTTGAAGGCTACCTCGCAGGTACTGCCTGTCTGTAGATGGATAAAATTAGAATTTGAGCTAAAATTACAATAGTATCAATACTCGAAGCAAAATAATGAGGCTGGGCTTCCAGCTGTATTAATAAGGCAGCAGACAAATGCTAAGATCTTCTAATCTAAAGTTGTTTCCGGTATTTCTAGTCGCATACGAATTAATCAGCTATTTATCCATCGACGCTTACCTTCCCGCAATGCCGATAATTGCCCAACAGTTTAAGGTTAGCGACTCTCTGGTCCAGCTCACGCTAACAGTCATATTTTTGGGTAATGTATTTGCTCAGCTTTTGCTAGGCTGGATTTCTGAACAATATAGCCGGAGAAAAATTCTGTTGTGGGGAGGAGCTGTGTTTGTCATTGCATCCTTCATGGCCGCTTTTGCTCCTGGAATTGAAGTATTAATTTTTGCTCGTTTTCTGCAGGGAATGGCCATCACCTCCCTTATAATTGCAGGTTATAGCACCATACATGTTCTCTATGACCAGGAACAGGCCGTAAAAATTATTGCATGGATGGGAAGTATTACCGTATTTGCTCCTGCCGTAGGGCCTATATTGGGAGCATTTATTATGAAGCTGGCCAGCTGGCGCTGGATATTTCTTATTCTTGCCCTGGCTGCTTCTTTCTGTCTTATTTACTTATACAAAATTATGCCAGAAACAGCCAGTCAGGATGCTCACAAAAGTGACTTTATCCTTTTGATCAAAAAATATTTGAAAACAACATTTAATCCTCGGTTTCTCCGTCCTGCATCCGTATGGTGTTTACTTTTTGCCGGTATGACCGCATGGAGTATCTGCGGGCCATTTTTCGTAATCAGCTACCTGAAGTACAATCCGATAGCATTTGGTGTGGTACAAGGCTTGATTTTTGCTTTTTTTATTCTTGGAACACGATGCATAGGCTGGTTATTAAAACGGTATTCCCTAAGGGGTATTGCTACATTATGCAGTATAATTGTTCTAATCTCAGGCTTTCTGGCTATACTATTTAGTCTCTTGGGAGTCTTTACGCTCATAACGCTTATAGCCACATTATTACCGCTTATTTTTACTTTGGGGATAGGATTTCCAGTGTTTAGTCGGCTTGCTGTTGAGAGTAATGATGAGTCAGTTATGATTAAAGTTTCACTTTACTCTCTTCTCCTTAATATAAGTTCTTTCTTCATGGGAGTTATCGCTTTAAGCCTTTTAGAGAATAAGTTTTCTTTCTTACTGGTCATTGCAATACTGGCGTTCTCTTCGTTTGCACTGAGTTTTTATAAATTACCATTTGAAAAAGCAGACGGCGCTGAGAAATAGCGTGAAAAAAATAACCTTTTTATGATGGCTTGAGGTTTAATTTTTTTGTCAAACTAACTATAAAAGATAATTATTATGACAATATTTCAAAAACAATCCTGGTCGTCTATTGATAAAGAATCGCTTCCTCCTAATGATTCTTTATTATCCTGTCTCGTTTTACTAAGCAGGTATTATCAAAACCCTTACTCTGCTCAATCGCTTTCAGCACGACTGCCATTAAAACGTAACAGGCTAAGTCCCGCCCTATTTTCCCGCGCTGCTGCAAGAGCATCGCTAAATGCCGAGCTTAAAGAAACACCCATAAGTAAAATTTCGGATGAAAGCTTGCCTACAGTATTACTTTTAAAAGAGGATGAAGCCTGTTTACTGATTCATGACGCTCAAGGACAAAGAAAAATCTTCAAACCAGAGGATTCCAGCCAACTGTTCAATGTGGACGACATTTTACCCCTATATACTGGTAAAGCATTTCTCGTCCAGCCTGAATATAAATTCACAACCAGATCTGAAGAAACGACTGGTAAACGTTCAAGAAACTGGTTTTGGAAGGTTTTGGTAAAATCCTGGCCGCTCTACTCCGAAGTACTGGTTGCCTCTCTGTTAATTAATATTTTTGCCCTGGTGTTGCCTCTGTTCACCATGAACGTATATGACCGGGTAGTGCCCAATCATGCGATAGAAACCATGTGGGTACTGGCCGGCGGTGTGGGCCTTGTGTTTTTATTCGATTTATTATTCAAGACCTTGCGCGCACATTTTATTGATCAGGCGAGTAAGCGCAGTGATGTTGAGCTCTCTGCTTCTATCTTTCAACAGATTTTGGGCGTTAATATGAAAGACAGGCCCAAATCTGTGGGCGCTTTAAGCAATACAGTTCAATCTTTTGAAGTTTTCCGGGATTTTATAACTTCAGGCACAATGACAGTACTGGTTGACTTACCTTTCGTCGCTATTTTTATACTTGTAATCTATTTTATCGGGGGTAATCTTTTTCTTATTCCATTAATTATTGTCCCAATAATTTTTCTAGTCGGATTCATTTTGCAACTCCCTTTAGTCAGACTAACCAAGCAATCCTATCAATTAGCCGCTGAAAAACAGGCGACCTTATTTGAGTCGCTGGCTAATATTGAAACTGTGAAAACAGTGGGAGCAGAATCGGCTTTACAATCGAGATGGGAGCAGCTTATCCGTCTTTCCGCCAAAACCGGAATGAAACTGCGTAGTGTCTCAAATATCAGTATGAATTTAACGGCATTCGCACAGCAATCGGCAACGATAATTATGGTTATTGCCGGTGTATATATGATTAGCGAAGGGAATTTAACAATGGGAGCATTAATCGCCTGCACTATTCTCACCGGCCGTGCGCTAGCGCCCATGTCGCAGGTTGCTTCCTTGCTGACTCGTTACTACCAGTCCGTTAATGCGCTTAAATCATTGAACCGAGTGATGCAGATGCCTCTCGATGTTTCAGAGGAATCGCATTTTCTACATCGCCCTGCCTTAAAGGGTAATGTCGAGTTTAAACAAGTTTCTTTTGATTATGGGGATAAAAAACTTCCTATTCTGAAAAATCTGACTTTCTCGATAAAAGCCGGTGAAAAAATAGCAGTAATCGGACGTGTCGGTTCAGGTAAATCCACTCTGGCGAAATTAATTCTTAAGCTGTATCTCCCTACCGAGGGTGCAATATTATTGGATGATACCGATTATCGGCAGATTAATCCTGACGATCTTAGACAGCAGATTGGCTACGTACCCCAGGATGTCAGCCTGTTTTATGGAAGCGTCAGAGAAAATATCACTATTGGCGCGCCCTTTATTGACGACAAATCAATCATTAGAGCAGCAAATGCTGGAGGAGTCGGTAGTTTTACTAATAAACATCCGGATGGTTTTGACCGGCAAGTGGGCGAAAAAGGAAGCGAGTTGTCAGGAGGGCAACGCCAATCCGTTGCAATTGCCCGCGCTCTGCTTCGTAATCCGCATTTACTGATTATGGATGAACCGACCTCAGCAATGGATGACAACAGTGAGCGCTATGTGAAAGAGCAGCTTACCCAATTTTTGACTCCGAAGCATACTCTGATTCTTATTACCCATAAATTGTCCATGCTGGAATTAGTCGATCGCATTATTGTACTTGACGAAGGCCGCTTAGTCGCCAATGGCAGCAAAGAAACGGTCCTGGCAACCCTTCGTACAGGGATGACTGTTCAAAAGGAAAAAAATAATGTCTGAAAAATCACGCATATTTTCACATTTAATCCTATGGGGAACGATTATCTTTGTCTGCGTTGCATTTTTATGGGCCCATTTTGCCATTCTGGACGAAGTAACCAAAGGAGAAGGCAAGGTAATCCCCTCCAGTCAGATTCAGATTATTCAGAATCTTGAGGGCGGAATCGTTCACAAACTCTATGTACGAGAAGGACAGATTGTTCAGCAAAACCAAATCCTGATGCAAATCGATAATACTCGTTTTATGGCTACTTTTAATGAAGCACAAAAGAAGATGGCTGCCTTACAGATCCAGATAATGCGCCTGAACGCGGAAATGAGCGGATCGAAAATGTCAGTACCCTCTGAGTTTTCCAAGCAAAATCCAGGGTTGGTCGAAGCTGAAAAAGCATTATTCAATTCCAGAAAAGAAGAATTGGAACAGATGAAAGAAGCCCTCGACAATGCCATTAAGGAATTAAATCTTTCCAGACCCCTGGTTGACAAAGGCGCTGTATCCGAAGTGGAAATTTTGCGCCTGCAACGCAGTGTTAACGAGTTAAAGGGTAAAATATTTCAGTTTAAATCGCAGGCTTTAGAACAGTTGAATAAAGCCAAGGGCGAATTTGCGGCGCTAAACGAAGCGCATATGGCTGACAAGGACCGATTAGTCAGGACTACCGTGCGCTCTCCAGTAAAAGGAATAGTCAAACAAATCAAGGTAAATACCATTGGGGGAGTAATTCAACCAGGAATGGATATCATTGAAATTGTACCGCTCGACGATACTTTATTAATTGAAGCCAAAATCAAACCTTCCGATATTGGATTTATAAAGATTGGGCAGGAAGCAATGGTAAAAATAACTGCCTATGATTTTTCCATCTACGGAGGTCTTCCCGGAAAAGTAGAGCAGATTAGTGCCGATACGATAACCGATGAAAAAAAACAAAAAGAGGAAACCTATTATATTATCCGGGTGAGAACAGAGAAAAATTACTTGGGAACCGAGCAAAAGCCGCTATATATTATCCCCGGAATGATGGCGACAGTGGATATATTGACCGGGCATAAATCCGTCTTGAATTACTTGCTCAAACCTATACTGAAAGCCAAGGAAAATGCGCTGACCGAGAGATAAGTGTATTTAAGGGCAGTATCTCGAAATAATTACTTCGAGATACTGACACAACTGCCTGTTTTGACTCGCTGTTTATTACCAATGAACTTAATGGTTAACCAGATATCAGATGATACTGGCTGATGAGTCTTTAATATCATTGTGTTTCGCTAATTCATTCTCTGCTCTGATGGCAGATTTAGCGTGATAAAACCCCAGGTTGCCTAAAACAGTCACTGGAAGTAATCGTTGCATATTGAGTGCTGTATAAAGCTCAGACTGCTTATCGTTTAATATCGATGCAAAATCTGATCCCTCTTCTAAATTTAATACAGCGTTAATTATCAATTCCATTTTTGCGCTGCTGTTACGCCAGTAAGGGTTCCAGCTATTTTGATTCTCAGCCAAACGGGTAATCAGGTTTTTGATCGTATTACCTATCTTTCCCTGATTATTTAAAATCGCAGTGGCTTTTTCATAATTCGTTTGTTCAACTTCCTTTGGAGTAAACACTAGTTCTGCAGATGTTGTTTTAAGTTGATATTAGCCTTCGAGGCTCTGCTTCAGGCATTGTGGCAGGATGCCTCAGACAAGCCGAGGCACATAGAGTCTATAATCGACTTATTCGTGTTCGGGAGCTACTACAAATATTCCAGGTGCATTACGCAGATACTCATTGTAGTCCATTCCATAACCAAAAATATAATGATCTTCTACTTCAAGCCCGACAAAATCTGCTTTTTGCAGGCCATTAGGAACACGCTTGCGATATTTATCAACCAGAACTGCACTGTAAACTGCTTCGGCCCCCATTTCAGCCACTGTGTCGATAATAGCTGCCAAGGTAACACCCCCATCAAGAATGTCATCGACAACCAATACCGTTCGCCCTTCCAGATTTACGCTGGGTTTTACTTTCCATATAAGCTCACCGCCGCGAATCTCACCGTTATAGCGTGTCGCATGGACATAGTCGACTTCCAGAGGAAAGTTAAGCCGGGGAAGCAAGTTGCCCATAGGAACCAGACCGCCAATCATTACGCATAAGATGACCGGATTTTTATCCTGAAGCACTTCATTGATACTGGCCGCCATCTTGTCCAAGGCAGCTTCCACTTCCTGGGTGCTGAAAAGAAGCGATGATTTTTCATAAACTTCTTTAATATTAACTGGTATTGACATCAGAATTCCTAAAATTGAATTAATTAATTTGCAAGCATCGTCTTCATTAAATATTATTCTCTTTTACCAGGCACTGGGAACATACTCACCTTGGCCTCCGACTTGCCATGCTCTTTAATTTTAGCAACTCCCTGCTTATTCACTTCATCGATTCGATGAATGGAATGAAGCGGGATGAATGTTTTTTTAATGTTGCTAAACTCCAGTTTAAGACGCTCCTCGGAAGGGTCGACTACCAGCGAAGAGTTTTCACCAAATACAAAGTCTTCTACCTCAAGAAAGCCAAACATTTCACTTTCGCTAATTTTACGAGCATAAATTTCATACACCGTCTCCTGATGATTAAACATAATGCGGTAAATAGTTTTTTTTGACATAATTTGGCCTGAAGTAAGTGACTTGGGTACAGTCTATAAAACGATAGACAATCTTAGGCTCTGTGAAGCAGAACCTGGCGCGATTATACCGAATTTATTCAGAGTTTACACGTTCCTGTTCAACTTGAATCAACGAGTCTGCTCTGAGTTACAACCCTGCTGGGCTGGTTGGATACGCATTTCAGCCAATTGTTCTTTGAAGGTTATCGCCTGAGGATGAATGGGATCTTCCTGATATTTTTTCATAACCAGACAATAAAATCCTGAAGGAAGAATCGATATCATCTTGCTTAGTTGATTTAATACCTTAAATCTCTGTATCCATAAAGGATTACTGCAGGGCGGGATATAATGGAAATAGGATAAATGGCATTGAATAAAGCCTCGGTGAATCATCGCCCTTTTGACCGAGAAGGCGGAGCGTGTTGTACTTCGAGTATGACCAAAACACAAGTCTTCTGACCAGCGCAGGCGCGCCCCCCATAGACTGATTGGATTAATGCCAAGAAATACCGCATAGCCCATAGGTTTTAATATCCGGTCAATTTCATCCACAACCGTCATGCGAGAAGTACCCTCCAGAGTTAATGGCGCTAAAACACAATCGACACTATTTCTGTCGAGAGGTAGCTGATCCAGTTCTGAAATAAACGTACTGAGATTCACATTGGAATGCATTGTTGCAATCCATTTGTGCTGATAACGTAAAAGAGGCATCCATTCGTTTTGCCCACAGCAACCTAGTTGCAGCAGGCATTCACCATGAAGCAATTCTTTCAACGGCTGGAGTTCATCGCAGAACGCTTTTGATACCGACAGACCAGGCTCGCTTAAAAACCATTCATCCAGCATCCTGAATCGGCTCTTTTCTTTTTCCAGGGACAAGCTTTATTCCAGTTACATAACCAGCTTCTTTTGTATCACAGGGATAACCGAAACAGCAAGATTCTCCTGTATTTCCTGATTAGCACAGACTCGTCTATTTCGTGCATTGAACTGATTTTTTGTCTATAGTAATCATAGTATTAACTTCTTAATAAACTGATGGCAATCACAACGGAAGAACAAAGACTACAAGGGATTGCGCAGCTAATGGTCCATGAAAATCTACTTGACAAGACCAAAGCCCTTGAATGTCAAACCCAGGCTCACCAGAACAAGCAAACTTTATTGCAATATCTGGTGCAGAATCATATTTTAAGCGCACAGCAGGTGGCTTTGATTGTCGCACAGAATTTCGGCCTGCCTTTTATTGATTTGGATAGCGTGGATCCTGAAGTGCTTCCTGTATCACTCGTTAACGAAAAGCTTATTCGACGTCATACTATTCTACCCCTTTTTACCCGTGGAAATCATCTTTTCCTGGCCACGGATGATCCTAGCAAACAAGCCTCTTTCAAAGAAATTCAATTTCATACCGGTCTTCATACCAACACAATTGTTGTCGAAAGCAATAAGCTGACAAAACTGGTTGATCGATTACTCAATGAAAAAGAAAATCAGGGACTAAATGACTACGTTAAGGATGATCTTGATGATCTCGAAATAAGCGCAGACGAGGAAGAAGCAGATCGCAGTGCGGCCGGCGAAGATGCTCCCGTTGTTAAATTCGTCAACAAAATTCTTTATGAGGCAATTAAAAAAGGCGTTTCGGACATTCATTTTGAGCCTTACGAGCGTGATTATCGCATCCGTTATCGGCTTGACGGCCTTTTAAATGAAGTAGCTGCCCCCCCTATCAGTCTGGCAAGCCGGATTACCGCACGAATAAAAATTATGTCCAACCTGGATATTTCAGAAAAACGAATCCCTCAGGATGGACGTTTTAAAATGAAACTTTCCCGTGCGCGCTCTATTGATTTCAGGGTAAGCACCTGTCCGACAATCGCCGGAGAAAAGGTTGTAATGCGAATCCTCGATCCCGGATCCACAAAACTTGGAATTGAGGCTCTCGGATTTAGTCCCCTGCAACGAGGTCATTTTTTAAAAGCAATTGAAAAACCGCAGGGGATGATACTGGTAACCGGCCCGACAGGAAGCGGTAAAACAGTGACCCTCTATACTGCCTTGAATATTTTGAATACTAAAGAAAGCAATATCTCGACAGCGGAAGACCCAGTGGAAATCAAGGTGCCTGGAATTAACCAGGTTAACATTAATCCCAAAGCGGGATTAACCTTCTCAAACACCTTGAGAGCTTTTTTACGTCAGGATCCGGATATTATTATGGTGGGGGAAATTCGCGATCTCGAAACGGCAGAAATTGCTGTCAAAGCAGCACAAACAGGACATTTGGTTTTATCAACTCTGCACACCAATAGTGCGGCGGAAACCCTCACCCGTCTGGTAAATATGGGAATCCCCTCTTTTAATATAGCAAGCTCTGTCAGCCTATTGATTGCGCAAAGACTTGCGCGTAAATTATGCGATTCCTGTAAAGTAGTTCGTGATGATACCACTCCAAAAAGCCTTATTGAATTGGGGTTCTCTGAAGAGGATAGCCAAAAAATTAAAATCTATAAGGCAGTCGGCTGTCCCAATTGCAATCAAAACGGCTATCGAGGGCGTGTTGGGCTTTTTGAGGTGATGCCAATGTCCAAGGCACTGGGTGAGATTATCATGTCAGGCGGCACATCCCTGGACATTCTAAAGCAGGCACAGAAAGAAGGAATGTGGACAATTTATCATGCCGGACTTGAAAAAATAAAGGAAGGGATTACGACCATTGAAGAGGTCAACCGAGTCACAATGGATTAATCTATGGAAAAAAATGAAAATAATTTAAAAAGCTTTCGCTGGGAAGGCGTCAATCGGGCTGGTGAAAAAGTAAAAGGCATTATTGAGGCAAGAACTCTGGTTCTGGCTAAAGCAGATCTTAACAAGCAAGGCTATATCGTCAAAAAAGTTGTTAAAAAGAGAAAGCCCTTTTTTGATAGAAAAAATAAAAAAATCAAGCAGGCCGATATCACTATTTTTAGCCGGCAACTCGCGACTATGATTGCCGCAGGGATCCCTCTCATTCAATCATTTGATATTGTCACAAAAGGCCAAACGAATGCGCGAATGATCAAACTGCTTGAAAATGTAAAAAAAGATATTGAGTCCGGTACGGGCATGGCGGAAGCATTATCAAAGCATCCAGTGTATTTCAATGAATTGTTTACAAATCTCGTGGATGCCGGAGAAAAATCAGGTTCATTGGATATCATGCTGGACAAGGTTGCCACCTATAAAGAAAAAATCGAAACCATTAAAAAGAAAATTAAAAAAGCATTAACCTATCCTATCGCCGTCCTTATCGTTGCGATTCTGGTAACCGCTGCATTACTCATCTTTGTAGTGCCGCAATTTCAATCTCTCTTTGAAGGCTTTGGCGCGGACTTACCTGCTCTGACACGCGGCGTTATTGATTTATCAAAGTTTTTCCAATCCTATTGGTATATTATCTTTGGGTTGCTTGGCGGTGCTATTTATGCCTTTATCTATGCCAAAAATCATTCGCCTCAATTTGCGCATACAATCGATCGCAGCCTGCTTAAAATTCCGGTTATTGGTACTATTCTCGTCAACGCCTCAATTGCCCGATTTGCCCGAACGCTCTCCATTACCTTTGCAGCTGGATTACCGCTGGTGGATGCCCTGAAATCGGTTGCTGGAGCGACAGGAAATATTCTCTATGCAGAAGCTACCGACAAGATTCGCCAGGATGTCTCTACAGGCCAGCAAATGCAGCTTGCCATGCACAATACCCATATGTTTCCCAATATGGTGATTCAAATGGTTGCCATTGGGGAAGAATCAGGTACTCTTGAAAAGATGTTAGGCAAGGTAGCTGACTTTTATGAAGAAGAGGTTGACAATGCCGTTGATGCCCTAAGCAGTTTGTTAGAACCGATAATTATGTCGATTCTGGGTATTTTGGTGGGTGGATTAGTTGTTGCTATGTATCTGCCTATTTTCAAACTTGGTTCTGTGGTGTAATTTCATGCTTGAGCAACTCTCACAACTACATCCCGGTGTATTATATACTTTTATGACCCTATTTACATTGTCAGTAGGCAGTGTACTCAATATGATTATTTATCGTCTGCCAATTATGTTGAAAAGACAATGGGCTGAGGAGTGCAAGTGTCTTTTGAACCTTGAAACAGAAAATCCGGCAGCAAATATTAATCTTTTTTTCCCCCGCTCATTCTGCCCTTCCTGCAAAAAAACCATTCCTGCAATTGCTAATATTCCACTGCTCAGTTATCTCTTTTTGTGTGGAAAGTGCAAATCCTGCAAGCAAAGCATTCCATTTAGATACCCATTTATTGAGTTGCTGACCTGCGTCCTTAGCCTTTATGCGACCTGGGTATTCGGCTTTACCTGGTTTCTGCCGCTTATTTTTTTGTTTTTGTGGATATTAATTGTCATGGTCTATATTGATCTTGAACATCAAATCCTGCCTGATAATCTGACCCTGAGTCTTTTATGGCTTGGGCTTTTGGCTAATACAAGGCATTTATTTGCAGATTTACCCAATGCAGTCATTTCAGCCGCAGCGGCTTATCTATTCCTCTGGTCGATTATGAAAATCTTCTACCTCATAACCGGCAAGATAGGAATGGGAAATGGGGACTTCAAGTTATTTGCCGCTTTTGGTGCCTGGTTCGGCTGGATAATGCTTCCTCTGATTTTACTTTTAGCATCATTTTGCGGGGCAATTATCGGCTTGATTTATCTACGCATACAAGATAAAGACCGCAATACCCCGATTCCATTTGGCCCGTTTCTATGCTTCGCTGCACTAGTCGCTTTATTTTGGGGCAAATCAATAATCCATTGGTATCTCGGATTTTGGCTGTGACTCGATTGAAAAGATGAATTGTTCTACTTATGGTTAACAATTCATTAAATCAAGCTCTTAATTGATTATTTATTTTAAAAACCAATTCAACAATGTTACGAGCATGATTTATTTTTTAATATCGCGATATCGTGTTCTACTGCGCGGTAAGACAAATGCAGGCAGGGAAGCACTGGCCATCGAAGTGGATCTGAGCCTGCCTGCCCATCGAGTTACCCGGGTGCTTGACAGCATAGCTGCCAATCGAGGATATCCGGCAAATGCGGCTTGATAACGGCCAGAGTTCATCTCTCTGGTATTGACTGACTAACTGATGACTCCATACCCACCCCGAAGCCTCAACTCTTTATGTGTTGCATGGCGTGGAGCGAAAGCGGTCATTACACTATCACTATTTACTGCAGATGGGCATAAAATTCATTGTATTTTTCTAAAAAGTTCGGGGTCATTCGTTTGATGCCATAGCGACTCTTCCAAATGGTTTTTATCACGTCCGGTATTCGCTTAGGCGTGGCTTTAAGTGCGATTGCCCATAAATGAGCGACAAAGGCCTGCCCCCTTGTTTTGCAATCGATATCTAATAAATAGAGCGCATCCTTAAATAATTTCAACTGTTTCTTTTTCAATAGAATGGCCGTGCGGGAATTTGGCTCTAATAGATGATTTTTTTTGAGCCATTGCCTGATGAGCTGGTCGAATAGTGCAGAGTCCCTGCGATGCCGGCCATAACTTTTGGTGATGGATTTATAATGTATTTTTAAATTATTTTTATTTGAAATTTTACTCTCTATGTGATGAAGCACTTGGTTAACACTGTGTTTTAAATCATGAGCTTCTATTATTGCAGGCGAAATCAGGTAGTCTAGCTGCTCATCGAGCAGTAGATATTGAATCACGGGGGGCTTGTAGAACCCCCTCGGTAGCCAGCGGATTGCAGCAAAATAAGGCATCTTTAATACCGCATTGTCTATTTCTATTAGTGTAGCTGATGAGGATGTTTATTCATTAGAACTCGTGCTCTGGCAACAATCAAACTCCGGAGAAACGCATAACTTTATTTAGAATGCATAAGCCACTTCTCGGGTTGGCATCCACCGTCATTGGGTTGGTCTTATTTTGAAACGGATCGCTTTGAAAGACTCCGTTTTTCATTTAATCTCCGTTTAGAAGGTTACCTAAATTGCCAGGCAATTCCTTTATAGCAAAATTTCCAATTGGGAGAGAGTAATCATGCATTGTACAATATTCTATCTACTACCAAGCCTAAGAAGTTTTTTTTCTTTGCTCTGTATCACTTTGAAAAGAATATATGCACTTAAACAAGAGGGAATTAATGCCAAAAATGCAAAACCAAAGAGATAGGAAATAAATAATTCAATAAATGGCGCAAAAAATAATAATAAAAATTCAGGGAATTTCCAAACCACATAATTATTCAGCAGAGCATCTAATAGGAACATTAATAATAAAGATAAATTTCCAATATAAAAACCTAATATAAAATAGGAATACGGCTGGAGTGATAAACGTTTCCTCATTAATTTAATTATTAAGACACTGGCTATGAGTGATGAACATAAAATAATTGTTCCATTTATGTCATTGCTAAGGGGGGAAGATTTTAAAATTTTGAAACTATCAGCAAAGCCAAATACTAAAAGAAAAACTATAACACCAAATAAGAAATAGGAAAGGATGTAAATACTAATTACTTTATATGTACTCACTATAAAATCACCCCTGTGGTAAGACATTTAATCCAAATTAACACTTCTCCTTGAAATATATAGCAGTTCTGATAATAATCAATAAGTGCGGGATTAACATCATGGAGATGGAATTTGACGGTGAACAACTTCCTTAAACTACTCATCTGGATCCTTATATTTCAGATGATAGGATATTCATTAGGATTATTAACACAAAGCAACCTGCATCCCTGGTACGAAAATCTTAATAAATCATCTCTCACCCCTCCAGGTTTCACCTTCTCGATTGTCTGGACAATTTTATATGGGATACTCGCATTCATAGCCTGGACTTTATGGAGTAAGGAAAAACATAATCATCCTCACTCATTCCGTTATTTATTTACACTGCAGATGCTTATAAATTGGCTTTGGACGCCCTTTTTTTTTCAGTTTCATTACTTGATTTTCAGTGCTTTTCTATTAATGATTCTTATTGTGATTAATTTAATATTAATGGTAAAAATCCGGACCCGGAATAAATTAGTTTTTTCATTATTAGTTCCTTATATTACCTGGCTTGTCTTCGCTTTTTACCTTAATGCAGTTATCGCATTACTTAACTAAATAGCAAGCAAACTAGGTGGGTCTGGTATCATGCACTGGATGAGAATAAGTATAAGATTCCTCTGTAGGCTGGTCGCCGCCCAGGATACTTCGTTTGAAAAATTGGGGCCAGGTTTCAGGACAAGGTTTATCAATTTTCTTATCAATCGAAGTCCAGTTAACATAGCGATTGTCCGCAACACTTAGCGCTTTTCTAAAATCTTCCCCATTTTCCTCACCATATCTCTGATAAAAACCGTACTTGATGAACGTATTATACAGCTTACGTAGTTTATATTCGGGAGAGTTCTTATTGAAGAACAATAAATTGGTTTGCGCGGGTTCAGCGAATTCAAAACCTATTGCTGGTTTACCATTAATAAGCAATCCATTTACAACATGAGTCCAACCTTTTTCTCTGAAATAGGCGTAAAAATCAACAATGCCTGAATAAATAAATGTTCTGCCAAATGGCAAATCCTGATTATCTAAAAGAGCTGCTACACGAAATGGCGTGGGTTCAAAACCAGCTTCACGAATGAAATACTCCATATCCGCAAGAATTTCATCGCTTAAGATAATATGTTCCAGAACTAATTGTCTGGCCTTTTCAATTATTTCTGGGCTTTCCCAGCATTCTGGTTTATTAATTGAGTGCCAAAACTCTCTTGATAACCTGGAGGTATGAACCAGACGGGCATAAAACCCATCCTCGGGTTTATATGATGAGCGTAATTTAATCAATCGTTTTAAATCATTTTTTTGCGCAGTCAGGGAATCGTATTGATTGGCTCTTAATCTGGCAATAACATTTAAGCGATCCCCCTCCTCTAATACCTCTGTTTGAGGAGCAACATACGAAGTTGCCTGCGTGAAGCGAACCAACTGCTCTGAAAGCCAACTGCCAAATGTATGAAGATAATCAAGTGCAGGATTGGAATATCCAATCTGAGGGCTCTCTGAAACTGACCATTGCGCTTTGATTGTATTTAGATGTTTCTTTCGAGCACGTGCTGGATGGTAGTTTAATTTGTTGATTACTTCTTTTCTTTCTTCCGGTGAGAGAAAAAGTCCATAGGCTTGCTGCTGATACTCAAAGGCCTCATTAATTGCATTATCCTCAAGACTTACATTGCGCAGCAAAAGATCAGCAACACTAATAAACAAGCGAAATTGCTCCTTGGAATACTCTCGTGAGTAATACCTAACGGGAAGCAAATGTTTACCCAGAGACCCGCCAATGACTGCATGGAAGGAGAGGCAATAACGAATGTCATTAATATCTAAAGGGGTTCGGTTTACCAGTGATTTGAATTGTGAAAGGATTTCATCCTTGCCAGAAATTTGAAAATGATCATAGACAGCTTGTTGCTCCCCGATACACCAGTTATTTTCTTTAAGCTTCGCTAAGGGGTTATCTTTCGACACATAAGGAACTGCGCTTAACTGATATGCGGGTTCAAGGGAACGCTCGTCCACATCAATTTTAAGTTTCAGGATACAGTCTCTGGAAAAGTAAGAAATATGGGGCGAATCGTCCTCATCAGAGAATGAGTCACTATCACTCCAGTCATCTGCTATTTCGGTGGCAGGATAATTAATATCTTCTGTGGAAGATATTTCGGGATTAATCACTAGACTATCTTCATTCATGAAGGCGATTCCTATGGTGATACGAATTTGACAATTCTATTTGACGTCAGCTTCTACGGTACTGTTTATATCAAACGCTGTAAGCGTTGCTTTTTTTGAAACTATAAACAAGCCTTTAGATGATAAAGACATTTTACCTCCCACGGGTGCCTGCCAAACGACTTCATGTTTTTTTGATTTTGAGTAGGCCTTTGTTTCTTTCCCATCCGAAACAAAAACCAGGTTTTTAGTAACCAGGAGATCCTCAGCTTTTTGGTATTCAGACTCATTAATGCTCCACACCACATCCCCTGTCTCTGCATTGATTGCCGTAAGATGAGAGTCTTTAATGACGTAGACGTTTTTATCATCCACTGATGGATTGCTGGACACATTGGAAATTGCAAATTCAATTTTATCTTCTGCAATATTAAATTTTGTCAAATAATGATTACTTGTCACGAAAGCCGAGTCACCCGAGAGGACGGGCGTTGGATCATAATCATTACTCCATTCCCAATGATCATCGTGTATTTTAGCGAGAACCTTGCCTTTCTTTTTATCCAGCTTATACAGATATCCGGCATTATAATAAAGAGCATACTGGTTATTTACAGCAGGAGAAGCTCCGTTAGACAAACGAGGAAAAGGAGTATGCCAAAGTTTATTGTCTTTATGTGCATCAAAAGCAGTAATTCCAGAGTAATAACCAGAGCTAATGAACACAACGCCTTCATCAATCACAGGCGCCTTGTAATCCTGGTATTGTGCAGGAAAATGCGATGAAAAAATGTATTCCCCTGTATTTTCATCAAATGCCCTAAGCCTGGTTTTATACGAATCGCTATACACCGTTTGTACATAAACCACACCATCATGATAGGCACTTGGCTGAACGGCAACGTGGTTTAAATCTGCGGTCCAGACAACCTGCCCGTCTGTAAACGAAAATGCTTCTAATGAATTTGCCTGGCCATAGTTATATCTTGAGACAAATACATACTTCTGACCAATTGAGGCCTGATGAACTTCAGTTCTCCAACCTGGAAAGCCATCCCGTCCCACGGATACTGCCCAAAGCTGTTTGATCAGTTCAGGATCAATGGCGATGGGAACATATCCTGTATGGGCAGCATTGCCCTGGTAGGTTTCCCAAATGGAGGTATCGACTGATTGACCCGTGTTTGAGTAAGATACAGAGAATGATAATAGACCAACTGAAAGAGCTCCCAGCTTCCATAACTTGCCAGATAACATCATAATTCCTTTAATTAACCACTTCAGATTCAGGCTGTTATATCATAAAGGTTGGTGTTTTTAAAGCTCGGACCTATTCCCCATAGCCGTCAGGCTAAGAATATTAGATCCCCTCTCCACCGCGCAGCGGGGGAGAGGGTTAGGGAGAGGGGGCTATAATAAGGTCGCGTTGCGATTCATTATCATTTTTCTGTGGCTATGGTTTGTCACAACAAAGTGGAATCACTAGCGTGATAAATTTTTTAACCCCCTCACCCTACCCTCTCCCCCACGCTGCGCGCGGGGGAGAGGGGATAACATTACTTCTTAGCCTGACCTCTATGGGCCTACTCCCCAGGGTCCGGTGTTTTCTCTATGAGGCTTCTGGATCCCTCGAACAGCCGAGGGACGTGGAAGTTAGAATAGGCGATACAGAAAAAGAGGCAGATATGGCGTGCTAACTTTTACCTCTGAGTTTGGTTAAGGCAGAAAAGAACTCAGGTTTATTTAAACCGAGAGAAGCAAAGATTTGTGGTACCTTATCCCAGCTATTTTCCTGATTGATACTGGCAACAATCATCTCAAACCCTTTTTCACGATCTGGATCAACGCCCCAGCCATTGATATAGGCAAGGCCTTGCAAGCGTTTGGCTTGTATGTGATTTAGTTTCTGTGCGGCAATAAAATAGGCATGCGCCTCCTCATACAATTGAGCCATACGCTTTTCATTGATTGTGCTGGCAAAAATTTTATCTTTCTCCAGTTGCTCTCTAAATTTAGCTTCCTCCAGGAGATCTTTCCCCAGTAAATACTGGGCTTCTGCATCATCAATTGCTGCCGCTGCACGTTGGCATTCCCGAATCATCTGATCAGCAAATGGGTACTTTTTCTTTCCTCTTAGGGATTTATAAATATCAACCAGTGACTTATAAATTGCGCGCTCCTTAATCAGAGCCTCTTCGCTCGGCTGAGTACTTAAACGACTTTGCTGTAAAGCCTTTAATTTTTTATTGAGCGATTTGATTTTATAACGTTTAAAAAATGTCATGATTACCCCCAAATTCCTTGTATTTATGAGATATAACTCATATCGAAAACATTAACCAGTCCACAAAAAGAACAAGCATCACTATCCCTATGATTAAAAGTAACAGTTGCGATCCGAATGTCACGCTCTCAAGTCTATTTTTACTCTGTTCTACTTTCTCATCTGAAGGCTTGTCGAACCCATGAATTTTATTGTCGATGGCATTGGAAGTACTATAAGAAATTAACCCTGTAATCAACGCCGGGATTAAAAACATCAGAAAAACACTCCAGCCAGCTGCTGCTTCACTAATGCCATACTTTTCAACCAGCCATTGACGAAAGGTAATAGCAAACTCTGGCACATCATAAACCCAGTTGAAAATGAGATAAGGAAACAGATAAAGGGCAAGGCAAATCAGCACCAGGCACATGGCAAGACTAATCATACCCGTTATGAACAACTTATTATTGTACTCAAATCGACTGGGTTCCATCGCATATCCTCTTAATCATATACTGTGCATAATGTTCCATCACTTTGTAAATCCACCAGTTTTTCTATTTGAGAAACTGTTATTCGATAGCGCGATAAGGGCGGTAAATCATCTAAAGGAAAAAATCTGACATCACTAATTTCATGGCTTACAGAAAACTCCCCTCCCATTATACTGCAATCAAATATACACTTATAAATATAGGGCCAATGCGGCGGATGATCATGTTTTGCTGTATCCCAGAGAGCAAGTAATCTGTTTACCTGACAGATTAGCCCGGTTTCCTCCAATACCTCTTTAGCCACACATTCCGAAGGCGAAAGATTTACATCTGCCCATCCACCTGGCAGAGACCACTTATTATCCTGAGCCTCTCTGACTAATAATAATTGATCATCCTTACGAATAAAGGCTCTGACATCTATTTTAGGACAGGAATAACCAATTTCTGTAAGAAATTCTACAGAAAGATGCTCGGAATTTAAGTCGCAAAGAGGTGAAAATAATTCTGCAGCAATTCGCATTAATTGCTGGTAGCGCTCGAGATCAAAAGGATCTTTGCTGTATGCCAATCCGATTTGAGCTATTGCCTGGATTTCAGTGGCAATGGCGTGTAAATCTCTTGTTTTCTCTTTTAATTCAGTCATTCAAATTGTTTCTATAACTTTATGATTAAATTGAACATAGCAGAAGAATGCACTCTTGCCAAGTTTGCCGAGACTGGATAAATTTTGTAATATAGTGTCAATCTGCTAAACCAAAAGGCAAAAGAATGAAACGGTATGTTTTTATGATTTCAGATGGCACCGGGATAACTGCTGAAACCTTAGGCAATAGCCTGATGACCCAGTTTGAAAATATCGTATTTGAAAAACAAACCATCCCTTATGTGGATACTCATGAAAAAGCGGAAAAAGTCGTTGAGCGGATAAATAATTGCTATAAAGAAACTGGCGTTAAACCCTTGCTGTTTATGACATTGGTCAATATGGAAATCGCCAGAACGATTCGACTGGCAGAGGCCTGTGTTTTTGATTTATTTAATACCTTTATCGGCCCGCTTGAGACTGAACTGCACTCAAAATCATCCTACACTGTAGGACGTACCCATGGGGTTGCCAACTCTCAATCTTACAGTAATCGCATTGAGGCAGTCGATTATGCCCTCATGCATGATGATGGAATAAAAATCAGGGATTACGATAAAGCGGATATTATTCTTGTGGGCGTCTCACGCTCGGGAAAAACGCCCAGTTGTCTTTATATGGCTTTGCATTTCGGTGTTCTGGCCGCCAATTATCCCTTTACTGAGGAGGATACACTCCATTATCATCTACCCGAGATATTACGGCCCTACAAGAGTAAATTATTCGGCTTAACCATTGATCCCGAACGCTTGCAGCACATAAGAACCGAACGACGTCCAAATAGTCAGTATGCTTCTGCTGAACAATGCAGGCTTGAAATTGCGGAAGTTGAAGCGATGTATAAACACGAGAATATTCCCTATCTGAACTCCACCCGCTTTTCTATTGAAGAAATCGCTACCAAAATTCTCGCTGCTGCAAATATAAAACGTAAGTTTTAGAATCAGTTATCTTTAGATAATTGGCACTCTACTCTACGTCCCTCGGCTTGTCCCTGAGAGATGGTCACAAAATTTAACCATCCTAGAAGAGCCTACGTACCCCGCTTTATGCGGGGTATCCATAAAAATGGTAGTGAATTTTAAAATGCTTTGCCCCTTCCTGGCATGAGATTCCTGGATCCCTCGGACAAGCCAAGGGATGTAGGGAGCTATTTAAAGAACCTAGGGAGTTACTTAACCTGCCACATCGCCATAAACTGATCCACAGACATTGCAGCCAGTGAATTGGTATCATACATGGCAGCGGCTATTTTCTCCGTTTGCGGCGTTGAGAAGCGGGTTTTAAGATTACGCATAAATTTATCATTTAACACCGGGATCCCTTCAGCACGGCGTCTCTTATGTCCAATTGGATACTCAATGCTTATCAGTTCAGATTTGCTTCCATCTTTGAACACCAGTTGCATACTATTGGCAATCGAACGCTTGTCCGGATCATGATAATCTTTGGAAAAAGATTCATTTTCAGTAACATGCATCAATTCCCGCAGCTGGTCGATACGTGGATCGGAAGCATAGTCATCTTCATAATGCTCAGCTCTTAAATCACCATGCAATAAGGCAACAGCAGCCATGTACTGCAGGCAATGATCTCTATCCGCCGGATTATGCAGCTTCCCCTGCTTACTGATGATACGAATAGCCGATTCGTGGGTAATCATCTTAATTTGACTAATCTCATCAAACCTTGCAATAACCTCCGGATGAAGTTTCACTGCGCATTCCACTGCAGTTTGTGCATGAAACTCCGCCGGGAAGGATAATTTAAAGAGGACATTTTCCATGACATAACTGCCATAGGGTCTTTGGAAAGCGAATGGCTTACCCTTGAAAAGCACATCATAGAAGCCCCACTTGGGTGCTGACAAAGCGCTTGGATAGCCCATTTCACCTGCCTCGGCAATTAAGGCCAGACGAACTGCACGGGAAGTAGCGTCCCCGGCAGCCCAGGATTTTCGCGAACCGGCATTAGGCGCATGGCGATAGGTGCGAAGGCTTTGGCCATCGACAAAAACCTGCGACAGGGTTCTTAACAGCATATCGCGATCACCACCCAACAATTGAGCTGCAACTGCTGCGCTGGCCACTTTGACCAGAAAAACATGATCCAGTCCGACACGATTAAAACTGTTTTCCAGTGCCAGACAACCCTGAATTTCGTGCGCCTTGATCATAGAAGTCAAGACATCCTGCATATACAAAGGCGACTTGCCCTGTTTTAAATTAAGTCTGGTAATGTAGTCGGCAACAGCAAGAATAGCCCCCAAATTATCCGATGGGTGCCCCCATTCTGCCGCAAGCCAGGTATCGTTAAAATCGAGCCAGCGAATCATCGCGCCAATATTAAAAGCCGCCTGAACCGGATCCAGTTCGTAGGAGGTTCCTGGCACTCTAGCCCCACCCTGCAGCACAGCCCCCGGTACAACAGGTCCCAGGAGCTTAGTGCATTCAGAAAAATTAAGCGCAAGCATTCCACAGCCCAGAGTATCCATCAGGCACAGCCTGGCAGTCTCATAAGCCTCGGGGCTATTAATTTCATAGTTCAGAACGTAGTCTGCAATATCCTGAATCACCGAGTCATAATCTGGTTTTATATTATCTTCAACATAGGAATGCATATTAACCTCGTTTTTCAATGGGCAGGTAAGATTTTGGCTCTGGACCGGTATATTCTGAAGTAGGTCTAATCAATTTGTTATCCGCTCGCTGTTCAAACACATGGGCAGCCCATCCGGTGATACGAGACATCACAAAAATAGGAGTAAACAGAGGGGTTGGAATACCTGCGTAGTGGTAGGCAGAGGCACTGTAGAAGTCCAGATTGGGAAAGAGCTTCTTTTCTCTGCGCATCACCGCTTCAACCCGCTCAGATATATGAAATAACTGAGTATCATTACGCGCCTCAGCTAATTTCTTCGACCATTCCTTGATAATATCCGAGCGAGGATCACTGACGGTATAGACCCGATGGCCGAATCCCATAATCTTTTCTTTATTGGCCAGCATTGACATCAACCGTGATTCTGCCTCATCAGGATTTTTAAACTGTTCCAGCATTTCCATCGCCGCTTCGTTGGCGCCGCCATGCAAGGGTCCACGCAAAGTACCAATAGCTGAAGTAATTGCAGAATAAAAGTCAGATAATGTGGCAGCAGTCACTCTGGCAGCAAAAGTTGAAGCATTAAACTCATGCTCTGCATAAAGAATCAATGATACATTCATCATGTCTCGTTCGAGTTTTTCTGGCTTTCTGCCATGAAGCATTGCCAGAAAATGCCCGCCGATGGAAGTTTCATCCGTCTCCAGGCTAATTTCCTTGCCTTCAAAATGATAAGCATACCAATAGCAAATCATTCCCGGAAATGAAGCAAGCAGGCGATCAGCAATATCATATTGCTGTTTGAAATCAGTTTCTGGCTCAATGTTTCCCAGAAACGAGCATGCTGTTCTTAATACATCCATTGGATGCGAATTCCTGGGAATCATTTTAAGGACTTGTTTTAATGGCTCAGGTAATTTGCGCAAGCTCATCAATCTGTCTTTATAAGCATCCAACTCTTTTTGAGTGGGTAGATGACCGTAGTGAAGAAGATAGGCCACTTCCTCAAAGCTGGCATACATGGCCAAATCATCAATCGAATATCCACGGTAGTTTAAGCCCTTTCCAGCTTTTCCTACTGTACAAATTGCTGACTGTCCAGCAACAACTCCAGCTAATCCGGCTGTATTATTGACCATCCTCTTTCTCCCTCAGTTGATCCAAAATTTGTTCATAGCGGTGATACCCCAAAACATCATATAATTCTTCTCTCGTTTGCATTGAGTCAAGCAATGAAGACTGGGTTCCCTGATTTAGAATTGTTTCATACATTTGTAAAGCAGCCTTTGACATGGCTCGGAAAGCACTCAGCGGGTAAAGGATAAGGCTGATGCCTGCCTTCTTCAGTTCGTCGCGCGTGAATAGAGGGGTCTTGCCAAACTCTGTGATATTTGCCAGCACAGGTACAGGCAAACTATCTGTGAATTGCTTGTATTCATCAAGCGAAGCCATTGCCTCTGGGAAAATCATATCAGCACCCAGTTCAACGCAGAGCTGGGCACGCTCAATAGCAGCAGTCATGCCCTCTACCGAGTAAGCGTCCGTTCTTGCCATAATGACAAACTGTTCATCAGTACGTGCATCCACCGCGGCTTTAATTCGATCGCCCATTTCGCTCATGCTGACTATTGCTTTATTGGGGCGATGACCGCAACGCTTGGCAATAACCTGATCTTCTATGTGAATGGCGGCAACCTTCGCGCTTTCCATTGTCCTGATTGTCCTGGCAATATTGAATGCATGCCCCCAACCCGTATCGACATCCACTAAAAGCGGAAGCTCGCTAACAGAGGTGATCCGTCGCGCATCTTCAGCAACTTCCTGCAAACTGGTCATACCCAAATCGGGTAAACCATGAGATGCGTTGGCAACACCTGCTCCAGATAAATAAATTGCCTGGCAACCTGCACGCTCTGCCAGCATAGCGCAATATGCATTAATTGTTCCCATCACCTGAAGTGGTGCCTGGGTTTTTACTAATAACCTAAATCGTTTCCCTGCAGATTCAGCCATAACATGATTCCATCCTGAGTGTGTTGGCATTTTTACATGATGGATGATGTATGGCAAGACGAAAAAGAAGAAGTTTTAAAAGCAATTTATGTGAAATAGCAAGAGCTTAAATGAATACAACTGATACGGACTACAGTGAGACTTGCGTGAGCAATCCAAATTAAATCATCAGTGCTTAGTTTGGATTGCGCACTAAATCTTTAACACTCGAGAAACAATTTCAGCTTATCGTTTATCGATTTGCTTCCACCAATTGGTTTTGGTTTGAGTAGCCCAATGGCCTTCACGCATGCGATTAACAAATTCTTCAGTTTTCTCAGGGCTTGAAGATTTGCTATCGAGCTTGATGCACCAGTCCCAATCGCCAGTGGTTGACCACATATTTTCTATGCCGTCCCATTTGGACATCATGTTCATCATGTCAGAAGATGATTTTTCAGTTTTTAAGAAAATAACGCTGTTCCAATTGTTCATCATTTTAACTATCCTTAGTCAATTTATAAAAATCGTCTTTACCGACGACTTATTCAGCATAAACCATAATATTAAAACTTGCCATTGACATTCAGACGATGCTTTAAAAATATCTTTTCTCCAAAGGAATAGTTAGATAGAGAGATTTAAATCAACCCTCACTGCAATTAAATTAAGGAGTTATCGCAGGTTGGGTCTTTGGCCCAACAAAGGGGTTGAACCACTCCAGAACTCAATGTTGGGCCAAGGGCCCAACCTTCATGCAATCCCTGTCTCTTTCCCAAACCTGGGAGAGAGGATTTTCTCTTAAAAATGAATCTTTCCCAGGTTAAATCACCAGATGGCCTTTAAGATACCACTTGCAGCTGCCAGTGATATATACTCTATCAGAGGACACCTCACACCAAAGCTCGCCTTTTCTTAAAGAGCCCTGAACTGCTTTTAAAGCGTTTTTTTGCAAGCGTTCAGCCCAAAATGGCGCCAGTACGCAATGCGCTGATCCAGTGACGGGATCTTCGGTGATATTATGCTTTGGATAAAAACAGCGCGAGTAAAAATCATGATCTGCTGCAGCAGAGGTAATAATTAAACCGCGTTTGGGCAACAAGCTTAAACTTCGATAATCTATTTGTGCCAAAGCCACCGCAGTTTCATCAGAGAGCAGGAATAGATAATCCAGCTCACTTTCGTAAAACTCCACTACTTTTTGATCGATCAGCGTTTCATATTGTTCCGGTGCGTGGATTTGCGTATATCCAAGTCTGGGAAAATCAAGCATGTAACGGTCTGATTTCTTTTTGACGCTTAACTGTCCCCCAATGCTGGAAAAATGGACCACGTCGCCGCTGCACTTGCCCAGTTCAAACAGAACGAATCCAGCAGCCAGAGTAGCATGACCGCAAAGACTGATTTCGCCTTTAGGAGTAAACCAGCGGATATGAAAGCCGTTGCTCGTTTCAATGACAAATGCAGTCTCGGACAAATTGTTCTCTACCGCGATTGCCTGCATCAACTCATCATTCAACCAATCGCTTAAGAGACAGACTGCCGCTGGATTACCATGAAAAATCTTGTCAGTGAACGCATCTATTTGAAAAATTTCAATACTTAACACAACAAACCCCTCATGGCAGTCGGTCTTAACAAATGCTGCCAAGATTAACTATCTCTGCAATCAGAATCAAGGAAAAGTTATTTGAACGCAGAATCTATTTTTTGTGCATACTTATTATTTTTTCCCAAACACAATACGTTTGATTAAAAAACGACCCGCGGATAGTGATCGAATAGTCTCTCTATTCAAAAATCCAGGTTCATTATTTATAAGTCCGGCAAGCCATTCAGCACAGACAGGTACACTGGTCAGGCCGCGCGAACCAAATCCTGAGCACAGGTACAATCCGTGCAGATAGGCCCCACTCGCCGCAATCCAGCGTTTGGAATCATCGGCCAATCCTGCAAAGCGTTGCAAAAAAGCGTGCGCATCAGGTACTGGTCCTGCCACTGGAAGATAATCCGGAGCTGCAGCCCGAACACCTGCCCATTGTGCCCGAACTTCTTTTTGCCAGTTTACATTAGCAGCCAAGGTTGAAAGCCTGTCCAAGTTCAGCTCGCTCCCCTGCTCATCCGCTTGATCATGCGTAAAACTTAATTCAAAGGTAGCACCCAAAGCATGAAGGCCATCTCGAGCAGGAAGCACATGGCCATCGCCGCACAGCGGCCGCGTTAAAGTACGGCTTTCCAATGATTCATCAATCCAGGTCATCTGCCCTTTGATTCGTTTCAATGGCAGCCAGCTCGTTTGCTCAAACTGGCTTGCCTCAGCTCCGTTAGCAATAACCAGGACCTCCGCTCTCTGTCCATTAACCAGCCAGCATCCGTTCTCGTAGTAAATTTGAGAAACGCATGTCTCAGTCTGGACATTAATTTCGGAGTGCTCCAGTAAAAAACGACATAATTCAGGCAGATCAATCCACCCGGTTTCAGGTATAAACAAACCTCCCTGTTCCAAAACGATACCAGCTTTTTGAGAAGCCTCTTTTGCATCGATTGGAACAGCCATTTCGGGGTAGCGTTCGAGCCATTTTTTTAAACTGGACTGTAATTTACGCTCCTTATCACTATAAGCGAGCTGAATGATACCCTTTAAATCAGCAAACTTTTCAATTGCGGGTAATTGCTTATAAAACCGCAGCGCATAGAGATAGGCCATCAGCATGAAATCGGTCAGCGGAGACTTAAAAGCAGATAGCTGAGGATATAAAATCGCCTGCGAGTTTCCTGAAGCACCTTGAGCTGGATGGGCTGCCCTTTCAAGCACTGTGACTTTCCATCCCCGTCTGACCAGCGCATTGGCAGTCATTGCTCCTGCAAGGCCCGCGCCTATAATAATTGCTTTGCGGATTGCTACCTCTTTTTTCGTTGAAAACTGCCAGGGAGTACTTCGCCTGCCGCCACTATACCGCGCGGCAAGAAGCTCTCCGCTTAGCATATCAGACTTCGCATCCTGTTTTTTTTGCTTGTTGATTATAAAGCCACAGTTTAATAAATTGTCTTTGACCCTGCTTTCTGTAGACCATGTCGCAAATGTGCAGGCTGGCCTGGACAGCAAAGCAATTACTTTAAAAAGATCTACACTCCACATGGATTCATTTTTTTCAGGATCAAATCCATCAAAATACCAGGCATCAAATCGTGCGCATTTTAGCTGGGTATCCAGCTTTAAATCACCTGACACTAGCAATTGCCTAAAACAGGAGTCCGCTTCGCCCAGCATAAGAATTAATTTGACTCTTCCTTCAGAAAAAGAAAGATAATGAAATCCTGGCGTCAATAAAGGATACTGGCTTATCAGCTCCGCCGATAAGGATTCAAACTCAGGCCATTGAGCAAGGCATTTTTTTAAATCAATAATAGATAATGGATGCTTTTCACAACTGTAATAATACAATACGGCCTCTTCAGGCGCATATTGAAGCCAGGAATGCCAGGTTGTCAGAAAGTTTAAGGCAGTTCCGAATCCGGTTTCTCCAATACAAAACTGCTTGTGTGAAGCTGACTGTAATTTTAACCAGCGATGGATTAAATCATTAGCTTCTATGAAAACATCTCTCACCTCTGACAAAGCATTTGCTCTGGGAAAATAGAAATCTTTGTACACAAGTGAATAAGGAGTATTTTCCTGCCAGTCAATTTTGGCAGTTTCTATAGGAATAAAAGGATTACTCACATGAAGAGCTCTTCAAAAATACAACTGACAACAGTGTATCCCGATTAGCTCTTTATGAACACTGAAATCCTTTGAATTATTATCCAATTGCAGCTAATGTGCTGACATTTGCTTGTGAATTAAGCGAGGATTTATACATCCATCGTTTCAATAATGGAGTCAATGTAAATAATAAACAACCTGCAGCGATAGCCGCTATACCCAGAATAAGAAATACGTGGCCGTATCCTGGATTTGTAATAAGCGGATCCAGGCTATTCATTCCAGCTGTCATCCAGTTAGAGCTGTAACTTGAAAGCGTTGCCCCCACGCCTGTGGTCAGCATCCACATTCCCATCATTGCCCCCTGCAACGAAGACGGAGCCAGGCTCCCCACCATTGCATAGCCTATGGGTGAAATTAATAACTCACCTGCGCTCTGTAAAATAAAGCTGCTAACAACCCAAAACGGTGAAGTCAGTCCCTTAGCGTCGGCATGGCTGATACCTATCGGTAATATCGCAAAGGCAACGCCAATAAATACCAAGGCAATCGCGAATTGCGTGGGGATATTTACACCAATATTACGGGCTCTCAATTTATTAAGTATCACACTTAATAGCGGTCCGCCGAAAACGATACAAATTGTATTAATGTTCTGGAACCACTGCGGGGGAATGGTCACAAATAGCCAGTGACGCTGGACATTATGGTCAATAAAATGAGTCAGTCCCATCGGGCCTATCTGATACAAGGTCCAGAATACTGTGCTTACGGCCATCAATATAATAAATGCATAAATCTTGTCTCGAGCCACAACGGTGTCCTGTGATCTTGCAAGGTACAATATCACCAGGAGCATCACTCCACCGGTTGTCAGAACGAGCTTGTTAGCAAATGCCGCGAAATGAAGCAGCGGCTGCAGTATAAGGAATAGCAGGAAAACCATTATAGCGCCCATTACAAGAAACTTTTTTTGCTTTTGTCTTGGCAGCCTGGCATAAATTGTATCCTTATCAGCAAGCGATGGCCAATTATAGAGACAAATAACCAACGCTATTAAATTTCCCAGACTGCTTAATAAAAATAATCGTTCATATCCCTGAGAAAGCTGGAAATATCCACTTAAACTAAATCCAACAAAAAAACCTATATTCATGCCGGCATAATTATACAAGAAGGCCGTTTCCCTGCGCGTATCCTCAGGAGAAAACAATTGCGTCAGTATGCAGTTAATACAAGTGACATTTAAACCACAACCTGTTAAAAATGCGGCAAGTCCATAATAAAGGTAATCCAGACTTTCAGTTGAAAGTAAAATACAACCAATAACCTGAGCAAGCATTCCAATGCTAAAAAGCATTCGGTTGGAAAGATAACGGCCACCCCAGCAACCGCCCAGCAGATGAAGAGCAAAATTAAATGCGACAAATACGCCCATTATACTGTTGGCGTTCTGCGCCGAGAGATTTAATGGGCCTGTCATATAAAGAACAAGAGTTGAATAGAGAACGCTAAAGCTTAAAGTCGAAAAAATCTGAATACAAAACAGAGCAAAAACACCTCGTGGCCAATGAGTTAAGGCTGATTGGATTCTATCTTCTGTCGACACAATACGTCCTTCTCTTAGATTGTCTGTTTTGACTATGCCATGCAATTATTAAGCTGTCTATGCCTTTACCCCACCCTTTTTATGAATAGCTAAATAAAAAACTGTATTAAAGTTCTTAACTTGGATATCCGGATAGTCTAAAATCAACTAAGACTGACCCAGAGAGAATCAATATGCACAAAAAAATATATCTATCAGGTATTGAGAAACGAGCGGGTAAATCATTCATCTCCCTGGGAATCGTTTCTACCTTATTAGCAGAGCATATTGCGTTTCGCTGCTTTAAGCTTTTCAGCGAAAAAGACGATGCCCAGAAGTGTCTGTTAGAAAAAACCACCGGCACAGTGGTTCCAGCAATTATGGACGTAAACCAGGCGATATCCATGATGCGAACTCAACCCGATGATCTGTTCGGGATGGTTCTTGAAAAAACGCAGCTTGATAACACCTCGTCTCTCGATTATTTTGAAGGCACTGATTTTGAAAGCGATAATGATGTGTATGAATTTCAGTTTAATATTAACATGGCTTACCAGTTAAACTGTTCATTATTTCTGGTCGTTTCTTCAAAAGACAGAACACTGGAACATACTCTTGCAGTACTCAATACGGCAATTGAAATGTGCAGGCGCTCCCATGTGGCCGTTGCAGGGATCATTATCAGCCGTGTGCAGGATGAAACAGAGGCTGAATTATTATTTAAAAAACAGTTTGCCTCCATCCCGTTTCTTGTAATTATCCCCGAGTTTGAACAATTATCCAGTCCTTCGGTCAAAGCGATTGCAGAGTTGCTGGAGGCTGAAGTACTTTGCGGTAAAGAGGAGCTGGACAGACCAGTTCGGCAATTTACCATCGCAGCAAAAACCATAGGTAACTTTCTTGAATCACGTCTGGACCGAGGCGGCATGCTGATTATTACCCCGGATGATCGAATCGACATTCTGCTGGGTTCATTACTGGCCGAACAATCCGCCAACTATCCAAAAATCGCTGGTATTGTCCTGACCGGCGGGGAAAAACCTGGCATCATTATCCGGAATATTATTACCGGTCTTGAACATTGCTTCCCCGTATTATTAGTTGAACACAAAACCTATGAAACAGCCACGCGATTATTTTCAGCAAAATTCAGCCTGAGTACCCATGACGAGGAACGGGTTAAAACAGCGATGCAGGCCCTGGTGCCTTATCTGTCACAGCCCTTGTTGAGTGTATTAAGCAGCAAAACTTATATCCGCTCAATGAGTCCGGCAATTTTTCTCTATGAATTAATCCGTAAGGCCCGAGAAAAAAAATGCCACATCGTTCTCCCTGAAGGCGAAGACAGCAGAATTCTCATTGCTGCGGATTATTTACTCAAACGCAACGTGGTTAGAATCACTCTCATTGGTGATCCGCAAAAGATCAAGATGCATTCCAAACGTCTGGAGCTGGAACTTCCCAATGTCCGTATTATTGACATTGACAAGTCCACTGACAAGGTAATTTTTGCGAATGAGTATTTCAAACTAAGGCAGCATAAAAATATCAATTTCCCCATTGCACTTGAACGTATGACGGATGTGAATTATTTTGCAGCAATGATGGTTTACAGTGGTGAAGCCGATGGGATGGTATCCGGTGCAGCCCATACTACGGCAGATACTGTACGTCCTGCTCTGGAAATTATTAAAACTAAACCAGGCATTTCCAAGGTATCCTCAGTATTCATCATGTGTATGCCTACCCGTGTGCTGATTTATGGCGATTGCGCTATTAATCCAGAACCAGACAGTGAAACGCTCGCCGAAATAGCTGAACAGGCAGTGGATATGGCAAGAAGACTTGGAATAAGCCCCAAAGTAGCCTTGCTATCTTATTCTTCAGGAGAATCCGGAAAAGGCCAAAGTGTAGCGAAAGTAGCGGGCGCTATGGAAATTCTACGCAAGAAACACCCTAAGTTAGCCGCTGAGGGTCCCTTGCAATATGACGCAGCGGTGGATGCAGAAGTCGCCGCGAAGAAAATGCCTGATTCCAAAGTGGCTGGCAAAGCGAATGTGTTAATTTTTCCCGACTTGAATACAGGGAATAACACTTACAAGGCAGTACAGAGGGAAAGTGGAGCATTGGCAATTGGCCCCGTATTATTGGGGTTGAACAAACCTATTAATGATTTAAGCAGAGGATGCACACCCCAGGATGTGATCAATACGATTCTGGTTACAGCACTTCAGGTCAACCGGGAAAAACTATGAATATTCTTTCTATTAATGCGGGCAGCTCTTCTATTAAATACAAGGCCTATACGTTTACCAGCAAAGGGCACAAGCTTTTGCTAAGCGGTTTGATTGAAGGAATTGGCGAATCAAGTGCCAGCTGGCATCACCACTTTAAAAACAGCTCTGTTTCCCAGGAGCAATTAGCCAATCATGCCGAGGCGTTTTCACTGTTGTCTACCCGCTTGAAATCAGATCTCGCCCATCATCCCCTCACGCGGATTGGTCATCGGGTTGTACATGGAGGTACTGATTTGTTTGAACCTACTGTCATTACTCCGCAAACGCTCCAGCAAATTAAAGAATTAAGTTTTCTTGCGCCGATACATAATCCTGTTAATGTTATTGGAATTGAACTGGCGCAGCAGAATTTTCCGGACGCTGTGCATGTCGCTGTTTTTGATACCGGGTTTCATCATCAGATGCCTGATCATGTCTACAATTACCCAATTGACATGGAAGTAAGCAAGCAATTTAAAATCAGACGTTACGGTTTTCATGGCATTAATCATGAATATGTTGCCAGACGCGCCGCCCAGTTCCTCGATAAACCTTTGAACGCCTGTAATTTCATCAGCTTGCATCTGGGAAATGGAGCCAGTGCATGCCTAATCAAACGAGGAATGTCCGCAGATACTACAATGGGATTAACACCACTGGCTGGCCTGGTTATGGGAACGCGTTGCGGCGATATTGACCCGGCAATTCCACTCTATTTAATAGATAAAGGCCTAAGCCCCAAAGAGGTAGATCATCTGTTAAACAAAAAAAGCGGACTTTATGGCATTGGCGGGGATAATGACATGCGCAATTTATCTTCTCGATTCACAAAAGGCGATTCGAAGGCAAAGCTGGCCATTCATATGTATGTTTATACCATTCAAAAAGTAATAGGCTCTTATCTCAGCCAAATAGAACAACTCGACGCACTTATCTTTACAGGCGGAGTTGGTGAAAATGCCGTTCAAATTCGTAAAATGATTCTAAGCCCGCTAAAACATTTTAATTTTTTTATCGATGAGGAAAAAAATTCCGAGAAGATAGACAACTGCGATAACATCTCGGATGTAGGTCATAACATACTGGTGATACGCGGGGATGAGGAAGCGATGATTGCAGAGAAAGTGTTTGGACTGAAATAAATCAGTTCCGAGGAATTTCACAAGTCCTCTCTCCCCTCAGGGGAGAGAGTTAGAGAGAGGGGTTCAAAAAGGGGATTTTCTCTAAGCGGACGCTTGCCCAACTTTAAAACATTTTTCCAACACCTCTGCCGCTGCCTCCTGTGTCATCTGAATTTCTTCTTTCTGATGTGCAGAGGATACGAATCCCGCTTCGTAGAGAGACGGCGCAAAATAGATGCCCTTGTTAAGCATGCCGTGATAAAAGCGTTTAAATAGTGCTTCATCAGATGCCGCAATGTCTTCATAGCCAAAGACCTGCGATGCTTCACTAAAGCAGAAACCGAACATTCCGCCCAGTGACGCTGAGCAAAATGGTATCTTTAATGATTCTGCCACTTCGGCCAAGGCCTGAACCAGGTTTTTTGTTGTTTGCCCAAGATTTTCAAAAAAGTCAGGCTTTTCTATTTCATTTAATGTAGCTAATCCCGCGGCCATTGCCAAAGGGTTGCCCGATAAAGTACCGGCCTGATAAACCTTCCCTTCTGGCGCAAGATGGCTCATAATCGAGGCCTTGCCGCCTACCGCGCCTACAGGCATCCCGCCGCCAATCACTTTGCCTAATGTCGTAATATCCGGGGCAATGCTGAAAACCGCCTGTGCACCGCCCAGTGCCACACGAAAACCAGTCATCACTTCATCAAAAATCAGAAGCGAGTTGTAATGATCGCAAAGTACGCGCAAACCCTCTAAAAATTCAGGACGAGGTAAAACAAATCCCATATTGCCGGCCACCGGCTCAAGAATTACCGCTGCAATATCATCGGCATAGGCCTCAAATAATTGCGCGGTAGACGCAAGATCATTGAAATCTACAGTCAGTGTGTGCTCAGTAATACTGGCTGGAATACCTGGGGTAGACGGAATCCCTAAAGTTAAAAGACCTGAACCGGCTTTGACAAGTAAACTATCACTATGACCATGATAGCATCCATTAAATTTAATGATTTTATTTTTTCCGGTAAATCCTCTGGCCAGGCGAATCGCAGTCATTGTCGCTTCAGTGCCGGAATTAACCATACGTATTTTTTCAATACGGGGCATTAACTGGATTATTTTTTCGGCAAGACGAATTTCCAACTCGGTAGGCGCACCAAAACTCATTCCATTATGAAGGGCAAAAGAAACCGCTTCAATTACCTTTGGATGACAATGCCCGAGAATCAATGGCCCCCAGGATCCCACATAATCGATATAATGCCGATTGTCTGCATCGATGAGATAAGCTCCCTTCCCCTGTTTAAAGAATATGGGCTCACCGCCAACTCCTCGAAATGCACGAACAGGAGAATTAACTCCACCGGGAATAATGGCCTGAGCTTCATTAAAAAGTTGTTGAGACTGACTCACGACGACTCCTTTGCCTAAGAAAGAGGGTCATTCTACCTTTTTTTAACCATTTGATCAAAAATAACCACTTCCTATACTTAACTGTAATTTACTTTACAAGACAAAATACAATCGTTAAATTACAGCTTTTTTAAGGTAGAGACTTTCATTTATGCAGGATTTCAAAAAATACATTTGTGTGATTTGTGGTTTTATTTACGATGAGCAGGAAGGCTGGCCCGAAGATGGCATTGAGCCAGGGACTCGCTGGGAAGATGTTCCCGAAAATTGGTTTTGTCCAGATTGCGGCGCAGGAAAAGAAGACTTTGAGATGGTTGAAATAGAGGAATAATTTCGTTTCTGCACCTCCCTCAAATTATTGCTATTCTTGTATAAGCAGGAATAGCAATACAGCCCAATTCACGGCAATGATGGAGAGGTGGTATGATGAACCAGCTAGAACAACTTAAACAGTATTCTGAAGTGGTTGCAGATACTGGGGATATCAAACTGTTAAATGAATTTCAAACGCGCGATGCAACAACCAACCCAAAACTGATTCTTGATGCCGCACTTAATCCGGATTATCAACGGACATTGAAAGAAGCCCTGTTCGAAGCTGAAAAAGATGACAATTCCGGCTACCCGCAAGCGATTCGCTTTGCAGCACGCTTCATTACCAAAATTGGAACACAACTTTTACAGGTAATTCCTGGCAGAATTTCCAGTGAACTGGATCCTCGTTTAAGCTTCAATACGGTTGAAACAATCAAGCGAGCTCAATATTTAATTTCTCTTTATGAAAAAAATGGAATTGCGCCGGAGCGCATTCTGATAAAAGTAGCAGCCACCTGGGAAGGGATTAAGGCAGCAGAAGAGTTGGAAAAGCAAGGGATTCATTGTAATTTAACTCTGGTGTTTTCCCTGGTGCAAGCAGCAGCCTGTGCACAGTCGAAAATAACACTTATCTCCCCTTTTGTGGGGCGCCTGAATGAATATTATTCCAATAATCATATCGAATCGAAACAATCCCCGGGGGCTGAGCTGGTACAATCGATAGTTGATTATTATAGTGTCCATGGAATTTCTACTGAAATTATGGCAGCCAGCTTCAGGAATAAAGAGCAGGTGCTTTCAGTTGCAGGCGTCAATTTATTAACCATTCCGCCAGATATTTTAAAAAACTTGATGCAAAGCGAAGAGATTGTGATTCGGAAAATCAATCCGCCAGCGTCAGGATTTCAAACGCCCCTGATTTCATTCTCCTCACGAGAGGAGTTTCTGCACGAGCTGGCCCGTAACAAGCCGGCTTATCATCTTTTGAAAGATGGCAATTTCAAATTTACCAAAGCATTCCTTAAACTGAGACAGGTTGCCTTCAACCAACTCAAACCTATGCTCCTGTTTTCAGTGTTAACTGAAAAGATAACGCAGTCGATGAAAATGTAGTTAAATGGATTAAGTAGAACTTCTTATTTATGAATTTTTCTTCGTTTGTGACGCGAGCGTCTTAACATATTTAGCAATTCTACGCTAATTGAAAAACCCATCGCAAAATATACATAAGCCCTGGGAACATGGAATGAGAAGCTGTCTGCGATAAGAACCGTACCTATTAAAATAAGAAAAGACAGGGCCAGCATTTTTATCGTCGGATGTTTATCGATGAAGCGGCTGACTGGTTCGCTGGCATAAATCATTACCAGAATAGCGCAGGTAATTGCAGCGGCCATAACCCAGAAGCGGTTAGTAAGGCCAATCGCAGTTAGAACACTATCCAGTGAAAACACCACATCCATAATTGCAACTTGTGTTACCACCGCTTTCATAGTGGTTTTCCTGGAGGGCTTATCAATCATAAGCGGGGGATCCTCTCCCACTTCATCATGAATTTCCTGTGTCGCCTTGACGATGAGAAACGCACCGCCCGCGAAAAGAAAAAGATCCCGTGCCGAGAAGGAAAACCTGGCAATTGAAAATAAGGGATGCTTAAGCTCTGCCAGCCATACGGCCGAGGCTAACAGGCATAAACGGGTCACCCAGGCAAATGTAAGCCCCCATCGTCTGGCGGCCTTACGCTGCTCCAAAGGCAGTTTTTCAGTAAGGATTGATAAAAAGATTAAATTGTCTATTCCTAGTACAATCTCTAATATAACCAATGCTATCAGACTAAATATGATATCCAGCATATCCATTTGTAATTCTCATGACTTGATCGAAATCAATTATTTATTGAGTTAAAAAAATGAATTTTCTCTTAAGAATAAGACTATGATTTTAATTAAACATAACCATTTCACTTTACTACATATCTTAGCTATAATAGACAGCGTTATACAATCTTTATTTAGGTGACTACAATAATTAAGTTAATAAAAAAGCTGTTGCGAAAATCCAGGGGAAAACATACTCCTATAGAAGCCAGCTTCATCATACCCCGCACACAGCATAATGTTTCAAAAACGGATATCAGCCCTAATGCCCTGAAGGTTTTAAACCGCCTTAATGGCGCTGGATTTCAAGCTTATCTTGTTGGCGGAAGCGTGCGTGATCTTCTTCTAGGTCAGGCTCCCAAAGACTTTGACGTGGCAACTAACGCCACACCCAACCAGATCAAAAGCTTATTTAGAAATGCCCGGATTATTGGTCGCCGCTTCAAATTAGTTCATATTATATTCCATCGCGATATTATCGAAGTAGCCACATTTCGCGGCAATCAGTCAATTGATGAAAGCCAGCAGGTTAATGAGCGCGGCATGCTTGTGCGTGATAATGTTTACGGTAGTCTGGATGAAGATGCCTGGCGGCGTGATTTTACCGTTAACTCGCTTTACTATAATATTGAAGATTCCTCCATTGTCGACTTCACTGGCGGAGTGGATGACATACATCGCAGACAATTGCGTATGATAGGAGATCCGCTCATTCGCTATCAGGAAGATCCGGTAAGGATGCTTCGTGCCATTCGTTTCAGCGCCAAACTTAATTTTGCTCTGGAAGAAGAAACGGCGAAACCCCTGACTAAAATGAGTTCGTTAATACGTCATGTGTCAAGCTCCAGATTATTTGATGAGATCACCAAGCTCTATCAATGCGGACAAGGTGAGGCCGTTCAGCGCTTGCTGATTGAGCATGGCTTATTTGCGGAGCTCTTCAGCCAAACCTCGCAATTGCTTCATTCCGAGTACCCGGTGAGTGCGCTATTAGGGATTGCTCTGGAAAGTACAGATACCCGAATACAAGGTAATAAACCGGTAACCCCTGCCTTTCTTTTTGCCGTATTGCTATGGTTTCCTCTGAAACAGCAGGCAGCGATTTATCAGCAAGCAGAAAATTTACCGCCTTTATCGGCACTGGAAAAAGCAATGAATCATGTGATTTTTGAACAGAATAAGGTCATTGCTATTCCCAAACGGTTTACTCAGGTTATTCGTGAAATCTGGCTTTTGCAATTTCGTTTTACCAAGCGGCATGGCGGAAGAGCGATTAATTTGTTGCAACATCCCCGATTCAGGGCAGCATTCGATTTTCTGGCATTAAGGGCGCTAGCTGGTGATGAATCCATGGAGCTTGCCCAATGGTGGACGAATTTTCAGGATGCAGACGAAACCAGACAGCATGAAATGATCACCGAAATATCTCCCCCACCGTCAAGAAAACCCAGACGCAGACAACGGAGCAAATCGGTTTCAGAATGATTTGCTATCTTGCGCTTGGAAGTAACCTGAAAAGTCCTGAAAGACAGATACGAACGGCAATTCAGGCTATTGCCTCGTTACCCAAGACCCAGGTACTCAAGACAGCCAGCCTGTATGAGAGTATTGCCTGGGGCAGAAAAATTCAGCCTTGTTTTTTTAATACAGTCATCAAGGTTAAAACACGGCTCCGGGCTTTAGATTTATTGAAACAATGCCAGCAAATTGAGAAAACACATGGCAGAATCCGACGAATACGCTGGGGTTCTCGTACCCTGGATATTGATATTTTGATTTTTGGTAAGCATTTCTCATGCCATCCACGGCTTCAGATCCCACATCCAAGATTGTTGGAGCGCGATTTTATGTTTCTTCCCTTATTAGAAATCTCACCGAAAATTCGACTACCCGACGGCAGTAAGGTATCAGATTCTATTGCAAAAAATCCAACCCAAACCTGTTTTACCATTTCTAAATAATTAAAGCAAAATGATCTGTTTGTTGACAATTCATCCATAAACTACCTAAAATAGCCGATTTTGAAGCAATACTCCGGTACTGAACACTATGCCCCGATTTTTAAATAATTCTCAGCAAATAATCAATCTTCTTAGCAAGGAATTTAATCTCGATTGCGCTGCTTATAAAAATATTAACTTTAAGGAAATGAAAAATTATAAGTACTTTTCACAAAAGAAACTTATAAACGCATCTCCTTCGGACTTCATTCCTACTGAAAAAGAAGTAAAGGACAACCCTCAACTACTCAAATTGATTACTTCTATCTTATTCAGTGATTGCTTTGACTTTCTTAACTTCAAAGAAAATATCTTTGTCAGTGCAGATTATTTCAAGAGCAAATTAATTGAAGTGCAGAATTATATCCAGGTCTGCCACTCACCCTTAAGCTCCGATGAAAAAGCGCTTAAGATCGACGCCATCGAATTCCTGATATGCCAAATGATTGGTTTACGATTGCTCAAGGAAATCAGGGAGAGAAAACTGGAACTCCCGTTTGAACCGATAAGCAGAAAAGACGCGGAAAAAGATTTGCAAGCTTTAAAAAATATTATGCCAAAGCTTGGTACAACAAAAAAACTGACCCTGTCTTTTAACGACAGTTTTCCACAAACTCTAATAGGAGCATCTACCTCAGCCCGCTATATGGATCCTTTCCGTTATGCAGTCAGCAATGGACAACGTGCCAAGACAAATGCCTATACCCCTTTAAGTGCCTGGGCTGCAGATAATCTGGCTTCATTTTTTTGTGGACAACTTCGCCAGACTGCAATGAAAGCCAGAAAAAATGCTCAGAAAGTACAAACTGCGGAGAGATCTCTCAATCTATCTGAAAATACATCATCAGATATGTATAATTTTTACAGGCTCGACATGCATCTTTCATGCTCGAAAATTAGATATGCACTTATAAGAAAATATGGTGTAAACCAGTATCATCCCTTATACGTAGGCTCACTTATTGATTTCCTGAAAAAAGAATACGGTTACTCAGTGGAAAGCTATCTCGATTTATGTATGGGATGGGGCGATCGGATGGCAGGTGCATTTGGTGCCTCCCCTTTGGGCCTAAAACGTTATGTTGGGACCGATCCGAACACTGAGTTGGTACCAGCCTATAACGAGATCATTGCAAACCATCAACCTGAAAACTTCCAAACCTTTACTTATGCGCTTCCTATGGAGGCTCTCACACCAGCTCAGTTATGTCCAGACGGCAAACCAAACCATATGATGTTAACCTCCCCTCCTTATTTCGATAAAGAGAACTATCCAGGCAAACAACAGTCACACAAACTGTATCCCAAATATGAGGACTGGTTCAAAAACTTTATGATACCATTAATTAGCCAGGCGCAGATGGGTTTGGAAGCGGGCGGCTTTATTGCCATTGAAATGGGAAGCGCCCTGGATAGATCAATCGATATACCAGGCGATATTGACACTTATCTCGGCAAATGTACGCAATTAGAAAAGCTCGGCAAGTTCGTTAATACCCGGTATCACAGCACCCCAACATTCCTGGTGAGATATCTTGGCTCATTTCCACTAGAAAAGCCGATTCCGGTGCAAATCTCAGAAAATTTAGAATTTATAAGAAATGAAACCTGCGTTGATGAGTTTGAGCATAAGAAATTAATGGCAGCATCTGCTTTGGCATTAATGTCTTCGGATTATTCTAATGAACCCCCTCTATTACCTGAAGATCCCTTTCAGGACGATGAGGTAATAGCAAGTGGTGTAGTTTTCAAAAGAGCTAATGACAGCGAAGATACTGATACTCTTAAAAAACAGAAAGCGAATGAAGATCAGTCACGATTAAAAAATGCAGTGCATCTTTCGAAATTTGGAATACATGCTTACAGAGTAGATTCATTTACCTCTCCCTTTGTGGAACCTGCAGTACAGGACATGAATTCACTAGATCAGGCTGATATTCAGCGACCAGGGTTTAACGTTTAAAAAAAGACTGTTTCAAATTAAGTGATTCTCACGAGGAAGTTGTCTATGTTTAGCATAAACCGTCTTTGTGAGCCTAGCGAAACAATCCAGATACTGACTTTATTCAAGCTTCCATCTGGATTGCTTCACGTTGTTCGCAAAGACGACAACTTAGCCTCGGTTTTATAAATATATCAGACCAGAACAAACCGGCCTGGATAAAGGTTGTTGTTTTTACTGAAAGAAACTACAATTAAGTTGATACCTGTTTTATGGATGAGGCGATCTTGTATAAAATAATTCTGCACGCGACGGACTTAAAAGAAAATCATAGAATTTACTGTCAACAGGCAGTGAAGTTAGCAAAGGCTTTTAATGCCGAGCTTCATTTTCTTCATGTCATCGAGCCCCCCAAGTCGCTTCAATTTGCACAAAGCCTGGGATTTGCTGAAATTGCCAAGCCATCCAAGGAAGATGCCCAAACAGTTATGGACCTACTATGCGAAAGTCTGGGTATACCGCCCGAACAGCAATACATTGAAATTGGCACAGCTTCTCAGCATATTTTGCAAAAAATTAAAGAATTAGGCTGCGATCTGGTTATCCTTGGCAGTCATAGCTCCAGCATTCCTGCATTTTTAGGAAGTACAGCCAATGCAGTCATGCATCATGCAAGTTGCGACGTGCTTACTCTTAGAAATACTGAAACTGGTTAATTATTTGCTGGATTATCCGAAATAAGGGAACCTTCGGCATAGTAATGATATTGAGAACCCGATAAATCATTATAGGTAATTCTGTGCAACTCATCATTTCTCCTTAATTCTATAAAAAAAGCAGGCGGACTATATACACCGCACCAAATTAGAATAGATGACTTCATCTCACAAGTATCAGATACATATGTCTTAAAAGGCGACTTGCCTCTGACAAGAAAAGGATAGCGGGATCCAGCGGGGTTGCGTTCGATCGTTAAAGTATACGTCTTACTTCCCTCCTGATTTATCCAGGTTTTAATGAAGGCATCACCACTCTCTCCCGATGATATGGCAAATACGCTATTGGAATTAAGCATTAGAATGGATAAGAGATAAAAAATAAATAACTTCTCAATACGCATAACTAGTCCCTTCTCTATCCAGATAATTGGGTGTTTTTTTATTGAAGAGCCTTTTCTATCATTGGAATAATTTTGAGATTTGCTTCTGGAAACTCAAAATCGTTTAGGTGATTAAGACTAACCCATTTCAGGCCAAGTTGGGACTCGTTACAAATCGCAACGCCTGAAAATCCAGAAACAATAAAGACCTGGAGTTGAACCAGCTTCTCTCCATACCAATGAATTACTTCTCCTAAGAAATCATAACTCTCTACAGCTAAACCAACTTCTTCATGAACTTCACGTACCAGCGCATCGGCTGCATTTTCTGAAGCCTCGACTTTCCCTCCGGGAAACTCCCAGGCCCCTGGATGCGGAACATGCAAGGGCCTTTGAGTAATGAGAATTTTCTGCAAGTGGTCAACAATGACTGCAACAACTACTTTCACGCAAGACTACCATGACAGCTTTTATATTTTTTACCAGAACCACAAGGGCAAGGCTCATTGCGGCCCACTTTTTGCTCTGTTCGGCGAAAAGTAGTTTGTCCTTCTTGCTGCTGGTCTTGTTCAGTTGATGACTCGTCTTCATGAATAAATTGCATTTTCTGAACCTGTTCAGAGCGGCGTTGCTCCTCGACCGCATTCACATCTTCTTCAGTCTGCACTTGAACAGAGGTAAGCAGACGAATAATATCGTATTTCAAATTGTCTAACATCATCGTAAACAAGGTGAAAGCCTCTCGTTTGTATTCCTGCTTCGGATCTTTCTGAGCATAACCCCGTAAGTGAATTCCCTGACGCAGGTGATCCATTGCTGCCAGGTGCTCACGCCATTGAGTATCCATCGTCTGGAGAATTACTGATTTCTCAAATTGTGCAAGCACTTCGCGTCCGGCAAGCTGCTCTTTTTCCTCATAGCGTTTCAAGCATAAATCAAAGATTCGATCCCTGATTTGTTCAGGTTGCAAAGAGTGATCGTTTTCAACCCAGCTTTCTACATCGGCTTTAATTTGAAAATCTTCCTGCAGAGTACTGGCTAAACCTTTTAAATCCCATTGATCTTCAAGGCTCTGGGGAGGAATATAATTATCAACCAGACCGAATATTACATCTTCGCGCATTGAATCGACAGTTTCCTTAGGATCACTCATTGCCATGATTTCAGCACGCTGGCTATAAATCACTTTACGCTGATTGTTTGCAACATTATCGTAGTCCAGTAATTGCTTACGCACATCAAAATGATGCCCTTCCAATTTACGCTGTGCATTTTCAATTGCTTTGGTAACCAGATTGTGTTCAATTGGCTCTCCAGGTTTCATTCCCAGACGGCGCATCATATTCGCCACACGCTCTGAAGCAAAGATACGCATTAAATTATCTTCCAGCGACAGATAAAAGCGGCTGCTGCCAGGATCCCCCTGACGACCTGCTCTCCCACGCAACTGATTATCAATACGGCGAGATTCGTGGCGCTCGGAACCAATAATTCGCAAGCCCCCTGCCTTTAATACCTCTTCATGACGCTTTTGCCATTCTTCTTTTACTTTCTGGCGATCAGCTTCTGAAGCATCGGCAGGCAATTCAGCCAGAGCGGCAGACAAGCTGCCTCCCAATACGATGTCAGTTCCCCGGCCCGCCATATTGGTAGCAATAGTCACTACACCAGGCCGACCCGCTTCAGCAATGATATGCGCTTCTTTTTCATGGAATTTTGCATTGAGCACCTGATGCTTGATTTTGGCCTTGTCCAGGAGGCGGCTAACCAGCTCAGAGGCTTCAATAGACGCCGTACCGACCAACACCGGCTGACGTCTGGTAATGCAATCACGAATATCTTCAATAATCGCTTCGTATTTATCTTTCTGAGTCAGATAAACCAGATCGGCCTGGTCCTGACGCTGCATCGTGCGATTGGTTGGGATGACAACTACTTCCAGGTTATAAATCTGCTGAAACTCATATGCCTCAGTATCCGCTGTACCGGTCATTCCAGCCAGCTTGTTATAAATACGGAAGAAGTTCTGGAAGGTAATAGACGCAAGCGTCTGATTTTCATGCTGGATAGCCACTCGTTCCTTGGCTTCAACAGCCTGATGCAGTCCTTCGGACCATCGACGGCCGGGCATGGTTCGTCCAGTGTGTTCGTCCACAATAACAACCTGATTGTCTTTGACGATATAATCGACATCACGATGAAACATGACATGCGCACGCAAGGACGCATTAACATGATGCATTAATATAATATTACTTGCATGATACAGACTTTCTCCTGGATTAAGTAAGCCTTCATTGGTCAATAATTCTTCAATAATCTGATGACCAGACTCAGTCAGATGCGCTTGTTTCTGCTTCTCATCTACAGTGTAATGGCCGCCATCACCCTCTTCCTCCTGCTTCTTAAGCTGGGGAATCAGTTTATTTACTTTCACATAAAGGTCAGAGCTACCCTCTGCAGCACCAGAAATAATTAAAGGCGTTCGCGCTTCGTCAATGAGGATGGAATCGACTTCGTCGACGATAGCAAAGTTAAGCTCTCTTTGAACCTTATCTGCCAGGCTGAATGCCATATTATCGCGCAGATAATCAAAACCAAATTCATTATTGGTTCCATAGACGATATCCGCTTTATACGCTTCCTGTTTTGCTGGATGAGCCATGTCGGGGGTAATGACGCCAACCGTTAAGCCCAGAAATTCGTAGATTGGCTTCATCCACTGGCTATCCCGCTTGGCGAGATAATCGTTTACAGTCACCACGTGGACACCTAACCCGCTAATCGCGTTTAGGTAAGCGGGCAATGTGGCTACAAGGGTTTTACCTTCACCAGTTCGCATCTCGGCAATATTCCCTTCATGCAGAACCATTCCCCCAATCAATTGCACATCAAAATGCCGCAAGCCCATTGTCCGTACAGAGACTTCCCTGACGACCGCAAATGCTTCAGCCAGCATTTCATCAAGCGACTCACCCTGCTCCAGGCGCGCTTTAAATTCTTTGGTTTTTGCTGCCAATTGCTCATCAGAGAGGCTTTGCATCATTGGCTCAAAACCATTGATAGCCAGCACAACCTTCTCCATGCGTCTCAAGGTCCGCTCATTCCGACTACCAAACATTTTTTTCATCAATGTATTTAGCATGGCCTAATAATCCCCTGTGATTTTTTGCACGTCAAAAGCGCTTAATTTACTAGAATTAAAGAAAAATTGCCATGAATAAGACTATTTCTATGTAAATTAAGCTCTCAAAACAAACTCCAGACTCCCAAATCGGCTCGAATTATGAAAATTCTGTATTATGCCTTGGCAGTGCACCACAACTTCAAAATACGCGCAGGTTGAATTTTGGGCTAAAATCTTAAGAGAACCTTGCACTGAATCAGGATTTTTGCGAGAAAATATAATCTGCTTAATGAGCTATTTCAAAAAAAAAGAGGTCATTCTATATGCAAGTCACAACCGCAAGAGGACTCATTTACCTTGTCAGATTTATTAAAATGCTATGCACCCTGGTTATAATACTCATTGCCATTTCATTTCTAAGCCATTATATCTCCGATCCAAAGGCCTACCCTGTCCTGATGAAACTGAATCAGTTTACAAACTCGCATACCGCCGAAGCAATCGGATTAATCAAAAGAACGGTTCCCTACCAATTTTCCGGGACAGACTTCAGTCAGATCATCCTGATAGGCTTAATTTCAATAGTCCTGCACTTTTTAAGCGTAATACAGGATAAGCTCGGTTTATTGCTATACAAAAGACGAGAAAGTATTCAATACCAGCAGTGGCGAAAAAAACTTGAGGAACGCCTGTCCAGGGAGCAGATGCAGGAAATCGACAGTAAATTTTCGCGGCTCGATTCCTCTCTCTCATCCAGCGAGCGGCGAAAAATGTTGAAAGAGTTTGCCCGTCTTAAAAGTAAACTGGATGCGATGGGACAGCAATTAGCATTTCTATCCATTGATGTAGTGGATTCCACAGGAATGAAACGTAATGAAGACAAGTACCTCGCGGCCTATGATTTCGATCGCTACAATGAATTAGTAATACAGTGCCTGAAAGAAAACCATGTCATTAAATATGCAATGACTCCTGATGGTATGATGAGCTGCTTTCAAAATATTGATGAGGCGGTTAGCGCGGCCAAAATGCTTCTTGAACGCCTGGTTGACTTTAATCAACACTCAAAACAGATTAAACGAAACTTTCATGTCCGCTGCGGCATAAATGGCGGCTTTGTTTATATCGATGATGATACTCCGCTGGAACAAGTCAGTGATCGGGCAATTGATATTGCGGGGCATATGCAAAAACATGCGAAACCCGACTGCATTAATATTGCTGCCTCAGCAATTGAACCCCTGAAAAACAGAGAGGGTTTTGCTGAAACACGCAATATTGTTGATGAGCAAAAAGTTTATGAATGGGGAAAGCAGCTCACTTAGCGCTGACAGGCTTCTCATCCAGTTGGCAATAGTAATAAAAAATTAATCCTTTATAACAACTTGTATTGTAAGTTTTCCCTCTCATTAAATCCTGCAGACGATAGTAATCGCAGCTTGCCTGAAAGCTATAATTTTCACTGTAATGATAGCCCGATAGACAAAAATAGGCATTGGCAGTAAGGGAAACCAGACTAATAAGCAAGGCTAACGCGGTTTTTGTGAACATAATTACTCCTGAAAATTCTCTAAACTTCAAAGCGATGCAGATTTGGTCATAAACAGGGCTGGTCTTACTCACAAGCGGGAATGACTGAGTTAAGTAATGACTCCCGATTTTCCAGCCATTCTATCGCAAAGTCCAACTGATTGGCATTTTTAGTTTGCAATATAGACTGCAATAATGCTTTCCATTCTTTATTCCCTGACTGTCCATGATAAAAATTAAAAACAGGCTTTAACAGGACCGAAAGCGGGACTGATTGGGCTAATTGAATTTTCGCATAATGAATATATTTCTTAAAGATATTTAAACGCTTTAGAACGGGAACATCAGGATAGACGTAACGATGTAAACCAGCCAGCGCATAGGGATTATCGCAGGCTAGCCGGCCAAGCATAACGCCATCTACTTGTTCAAGATGTGTTTTAATGGCCTCAAGGTTTGATATATTTCCATTTACAACTATTGGGGTCGCTGGAAACTCTTTTTTCAATCGATAAACATAGTCATAGTTTATGGCGGGAATACTGCGGTTTTGCTTGGGGTTTAAACCATGCAGCCAGGCTTTTCGCGCATGGACAATTAACTTGTCAGCACCTGCATTAATAATTTGCTCAGCAAAGCGGGCAAAAAAATCATAACTGTCCTGATGGTCTATACCTATCCGCGTCTTGGCTGTAACCGGAATTCGGACAGCCTCCTTCATCGCAGCGATACATTCGCCAACTAGCGCCGGCTCTTGCATCATACAGGCGCCAAAGCGCCCAGCCAGGACTCGATCACTGGGGCAGCCTAAATTCAGATTCACTTCCGCAAAGCCCCTTTCCTCTGCAATCTTTGCACATTCCGCAAGTACCTCAGGCTCTGAGCCCCCTAATTGTAAAGCCAGAGGGTGTTCAGAGGCATCATAGCCTAATGCCCGCTCCGGCTTGTTGCGTATCGCTCCTGCTGTCTGCATTTCCGTATAAAGCAAAGCCTTAGGGGCTATCAGACGCATGAATACGCGAAAATGAGTATTCGTCCAGTCTATCATTGGGGCAATAGCCAATGGGGAAAAAATCGCATCACTAGACATAATGGAAAATAAACTTCAAAAAATTAGACATAGTATACAGTAGCTTTTATTTTGTACAAATTAATTGTAAGTGCGCATTTACGTCAAAGGGACTAACATTTCAGCTATTAACTGTAGCCGTGCTCGCCTCTGGAACATATTAATGTCCAGTTTATATGCCATATGCAATTTGCGCAGACGATGGTTCGGCCATTGATTGAGATCCACATTAAATGCTATCGCATCAATTGTATCGCCCCCGCTTTCACGAATAAGGCTCAGCTTGAGATGATTTTTACCTACCAAGCGCTGTTCAATGATTTCAAATACGTCATCAAAGCAAGGTTCCGGGAATTGCTGCCCCCAGGGACCTGCCTGTTGCAGCATTAAAGCAGTTTCTATGGATAGTTCGGATGATGTAAGCGAGCCATCGCTTAATAATACCCCTTCTAAATCCAGTTCATGGCGATGTTTTGCGACTTCTTCAACAAACACTTTCTGAAAGTCTGAAAATGCACCAGGATGCAAACTTAATCCCGCAGCCATCGCATGACCGCCAAAGCGATTGATAAGACCTGGGTAATGGGTATCGATTTCTGCAAGAACATCTCGAATATTAAGGCCTGAAACCGAGCGTGCAGATCCTTTCATTTCATTGTCACTGACTACCGCGAAAGCGATAACCGGCCGGTGAAAGCGGTCTTTCAGGCGACCCGCCAGGATTCCTATCACACCCTGATGCCAATTTTCATCCATTAAGCATAAAGCCGGAGGAAGATGAGCGCTATTTTCCATTTTTTTGGCCATCTGGTTTACGACCGCTAAAGCCTGCTCTTTCATCTCCGCCTCAATTTGACGGCGCTCCTGGTTTAACTCATCCAATTGACGGGCATAAAGCCTTGCCCGGTTCATATCCTCACACAACAGGCATTCAATGCCTAAAGACATATCATCAAGACGCCCGGCAGCATTCAAACGCGGAGCAACAGAAAATCCCATATCCGATTCGCGAATCGTTTCAGCATTCTTGCCTGCAACTTCCAGTAAGGCCAAAATGCCAGGCCGGCAATGCCCTTGCCGAATCCGGGCAATTCCCTGATTAATCATGATGCGATTGTTTTGATCCAGAGTCACGACATCCGCAACGGTTCCCAAGGCCACCAAATCCAGAAACTGGGCCATATTCGGTGCTTCAATACCTTGTTCGGCGAACCAGTTGGAATTCACCAGGTGCCTGCGCAAGGCAAGCATGACGTAAAAAATAACCCCAACTCCTGCCATTGATTTACTGGCGAATCCATCGCCCTGCTGATTAGGATTCACGATAGCACAGGCTTTGGGCAATTGATCTCCGGGTAAATGGTGATCAGTAATTAGTACATCTATTCCCGCCTGGTTGGCAGCATCCACGCCCTCAATGCTGGCAATGCCGTTATCGACAGTAATTAATAAATCAGGAGTCCGTTGTCTGGCCACCTCAACAATTGCAGGAGTCAGTCCATAGCCAAATTCAAAGCGATTAGGAACCAGATAATCCACATGGGCTGCCCCCATGCTCCTCAACGCCGAAATAGCTACTGCGGTTGAGGTAGCGCCATCGGCATCAAAATCACCAATAACCAGTATTCTTTGTTTCTGTCGTAAGGCCTGCTCGAGACGTTGACTGGCTTTGCCAATATCAATCAACTCATTATAAGGAAGCAGGGATTGCAAACGTTTGTCCAGTTGACTCTCATGCTCGATACCTCTGGCCGCATAAATACGTTGTAACAGCGGGGATAATGAGCTCAGAGTCAAGGAAACTTCAGCAATCGTTCTTCTTTTTATTTGCATGAATCAGGGATCTCCACAATCGTATCAATACATTTTGTTTGGTTATCTGGCAGGCCATATTATTCCAGTAACAGCGAACTGCCAAACCTTTCTTTTTTGCTTTATCGAGGAGAGCATCGAGCGCTTGTTGATTCTGCAAACAAATGACAGTGTTTTTATCCAGTTTACACTGGAGATCAAGACTCATAATCGTTTGCGGAAATGCGGAGACTAATTGTACATCATTGCTGAAAATTCTTTTTTTACCAGGAAAATGGAATTCCCCTTCACCATAAAACCATAGCCCGTTTACATTAGCCTCATTATTCTGATTAATTATGGAGCTTGCAGAAAACAGCATTTGCATTTCGGTAAACAGACGTTGCCAATATAGAGATTCACCCATATTTTTTAAGATAGGCAATAAAGAGTGATGTAAAATGCGAGGAAGAAATTGGCTTTGTAATTTGGGCTTATCACTTGGATTCAACAGCCATAAGTGAGCGTCATGGTAATAAACTGAACAACCATCCTCTTCTAAAAATTGTTTAACCTGAAGGTATAAATTTCGTGCCTTGTCGTCGCTTAAACCGAGCTCCTGGCCCATTGCCACAATCATTGCATCATTATGAGTCGCTTCCCAGTGAATGGGAGAGGCGACAATCCATTGGCCATCCAGTTGATGAAGACGCCGCAAAAAATCTCCGAGCGCAGGATTTTCATTATGACTATCAAGAACATGAAGAATGTTCAGCCAGTAATTACCCTGAGTTGGTAAGAGACTGGCTCCAGAGGGGCAATCATCAGATACACCATTGATGATAATATCCATTTATACTGCCTCAGCGTAACCATCCTTTTTAAATAAGGCTTTTAAATTACGAAGTGCCTGACGGGTACGCTGTCTGTTTTCAATCAGCCCAAAACGGACATACTGATCACCCTGCGGACCAAAACCAATACCAGGGGATACCGCGACATGCGCTTCCTGTAAAAGGTATTTGGAAAACTCAAGCGACCCCATATGCCGATAAAAAGGAGGAATTTTGGCCCAGACAAACATGGTGGCTTTTGGCTTTTCCACAAACCAGCCCAGTTCGCACAAGCCCTCACAAAGTACATCGCGGCGCTTTTCGTACAAGGATCTAATTTCATGGACGCAATCATCTGGTCCCTCAAGTGCTGCAATTGCTGCCACCTGAATTGGGGTAAAAGTGCCGTAATCGAGATAGGATTTTATGCGGGTTAAAGCGGCGACCAGTTCCTCGTTTCCACAGGCAAAACCAACCCGCCAGCCCGGCATGTTATAGGATTTGGACATTGAATAGGTTTCAATGGCAATATCGATAGCACCGGGAACCTGTAAAATGGAGGGAGCCTTATACCCGTCAAAGACGATATCAGCATAGGCCAAATCATGAATAATCCAGATGTGATGACGCTTTGCCAACTCAACTATTTTTACAAAAAAGTCATATTCCACACAGTGTGTACTGGGATTGGCAGGAAAGTTAATCACCAGCGCTTTTGGCCGTGGCCAGGTTTGCTCAATGGCTATTTCAATATCCTGCAAGAACTGATTTTCATCCACCAGCGGAATTTGCTTGACATTAGCTCCCGCAATGATAAAACCATAGGTATGAATGGGATAGGCAGGGTCAGGTACAATCACCGTATCTCCCGGGCCGCTGATAGCCAGGGCCAGATGAGCAAGGCCTTCTTTGGATCCAATGGTGGTCAGTACCTGCTTTTCGCTATCGAGCTCGACATTGTAATTGCGCTTATACCAACCGGCCATCGCCCGTCTCAAGCGAGGGATACCCTTTGACATCGAGTAACGATGCGTATCGGGACGTTGAGCTGTTTCAACAAGCTTGTCCACGATATGCTGCGGCGTAGGCTGATCGGGATTTCCCATGCCAAAATCAATGACGTCCTCTCCACGCGCCCGCGCTTCTGACTTTAATTGGGTCATTGTATTAAAGACATAAGGGGGTAAACGTTTTATACGTGGAAACTGACTCATGATTCACCTCTATGATATAATGCTCCATATTATAAATTATTGTGTGACTAAAAACCATGCACCTACATTTGGAATCCGCAGATAAATTTGCCGTGCAGGCATACAGTGATTCAGAAGTCAAAATTGACGGCGAAATTTATCAGCACAATCTTATCGTTTCATCCCAGGGAGTAACTGATTGGCCACTCGTAAGCATTGCGGAAATGAGCGCTCAGTCGATTGAAAATTTTTTACACATTCAACCGGAAATTATTATTATCGGCCATACACAACCAGGTAAATTTCCACCCGCTTTTATTCTGCAGCAATTAGCGCAAAAGCGAATCGGTTTGGAATCCATGTCAATTGGCGCCGCCTGTAGAACCTATAATGTCTTATTAAGTGAGCAAAGACGAGTTGCTTTGGGTATTATTTTACGCGCCTGATATTAAAAATTATTGCTATTTCTTACTTAATGAATAAAAATCCTGCACGCTGTATTTAGCTATTACATTTAACATGAGGTGTGTTGTGACAAGACAAGCATTGATGCAAAAAATAAAGCAGACTGACATCGAAATCAAAGCAGTAACTGCCGAACTGAAACGAGTTCATAAGATTACCCAAGACTATGCGGACAAAGTCTGGGAAGAAAGTCCTGTAGCATTCACCGCTGAACAAATTAAGGTTCGTGCCAAAGAATTGGCAGCCGAGATTGTAAAAAACCACCCACAGGGCACTAATCCGGTACTCATTACTCTTCTCGATGGAGGAATACCCTTTGCCCGCGATGTAGAAGATGCACTGAATGAGCTCGGATATATATACACGCCAGCTACCATGCAGGTTTCCAGCTATGGTAATAAGACAACAGGCGGTAAGGTCAATATCATTGCTGAATCCAAAGTTCCTTTGGGTGGACGAGATGTTATTTTTCTGGACGACGTCTGTGAAACCGCACACACCTATCTTGAAGTCAGAAAGCACTTAAAAAAAGCAGGTCCTGAAAGTATCTCATTAATGGTTATGGTGGATAAAGAGCAAAAACAACCAAGAGATGAGAATTATTCGCCAGAATATTCCGGATTTAAAGCCAGACTTCTTTTCTTAATTGGTAAAGGTCTGGATTTATTCAAACGCTTGAGACAGACCAAAGAAATCCGAATGGTTGATCCCGCGAAGCTTGATAAGGAAATATTGGCAACCATTGAAACTGAAGGCCCTCTGAATAAAAAACTGCAAGAGTTGATCGCTCAAAAAGACGAACTGGAATTAGAATTAAGTTCTCTCAAGGAAGAACAGCCATCCAGCCCCGGAACTAATCGACATGGGATGTACGGCGCTACAGTACCGCAGCCAGTAACCAAGAAGGAAGAATCTAAAGATAGTCAAGAAGAAGTAAGAAACATATCGTACTTCAGCTGATAAGCCAGCCTCATGTCGGCAGACATAAGTCCGCCGACAATTTATCTTCTTTAATTTGTTTGAATTTTGTACTTTACGGTGATATAATGCCCGCATTGTTCACCGGATAGAAATTAAATATGATTAAAGTAATTCTTGTGCCAACCAAGTGGCTGTCAACAATCACTCCTTTATCTTTTGCAGAGGAAGATACGCTTAATGAGTCAAAACATAATAAAGTATATGGAAGCTTTATAGCCTCACTTCAAGCGCCAAGTGAAACAATCCTTTTACCCTTCCAATACAACAGCATATCAGAAACTCCCTCGTCTCCTGCCAGAATTGGCTTAATTCCAGAATTCAAGCTTTATCTTACTACTAAAAATGAACTATTCAATGTAAGTGAATTACCCGCTGTGGATCCCTTAATAAATAGAGATTGCCAGCGGCTTATATTCTTAGCTGATAGCGATGATGCAACATCCGGTTTGTTGTTTGATAATGAAAAAGCACTGGAAAATTTCACCGCTAAGTACACTGTTAAATCGTTTATGGATACCCATATCCTTAATATAAAATGCCTTAAATTCGAGCATCAGAGCGTCCATCAGTATTTATTCATTACGGGAGACGATGTAACTAAAGTTCATGAAGAACGCCGCCAACATTTAGGATACGACATCGAGATTATCCCATTATCAAAAATCGTAAATGATGAAATGCTCTCGTTAACCGCCAATGTACCCGGTGAATACAATTATTGGAATGTTGTCAGATTTCCAATAGAGCTTGATATGGAAACTATTAAAAGACAATTCACACAAACTTATGCAGCGCATGTGGAATATACGCAGGGAGTCAAACGTACAGTCACAATCGCAGAATTGAACCTTGTTAAGAAGGCGGAAGCAGACGCCGCAGTTCTTGAAGAAAGATTGCAAGCAGCAAGAGAATCACGAAGAGCTGCTTCTGAGAGACAAGGAAGCTGGAGCCCTGCTTTCCTCTCAAGCTGGATTTCAAGGATTGTAACCAGTAATCCAACGCCGGAACAGTCTCCTCTTGTAGGTCCTAAGTAGTTAAGTCAACCCTTACCCTAGTCCTCACTGCCATTAAGTTAAGGAATCATTGTAGCTTGGGCCCTTGGCCCAACAAAAGGGTTTAACCACTCCAGACTCAATGTTGTGCCAAGGGCACAACCTACATGCAATTGCAGAATTTCCCTAACTTAATGGCAGTGACCCTAGCCCTCTCCCAACTTGGGAGATGGGATTTTATTACTTTGCTCTCCTCAGAATAAACCGGTTTAAACCTGCCTGCGAGCTTCTAAAACATTAGGTATTTGCTCCAGTTTGTTCAGCAACCTCGAAAGGCTGTTCAAGCCGTCAATTTCAACAGTTAATTTAATAGTCGCCATGTTTTCCTGCTTGTCGCTTTGCGTTTGCAAGGCATAGACATGCGCTTTTTCATTGGATAACAACGATGTGACATCCCGTAAAAGCCCTGAGCGGTCGAACGCTTTGATAATGACGTCAACCACATAGTGATCGCGAGTGGCCGAGCCCCAGGAAACTTCCAGAAAACGCTGCTTTTGTCTGTCACTGGCATGCAGAATATTAGCGCAATCTTTGCGGTGAACAGACACCCCGCGTCCAACGGTAATATAACCAACGACATCATCACCGGGTAATGGCTGACAGCATCTCGCCATATTAGTCAATAAATTACCGACTCCCTCGATACGTAAATCACTTCCTTTAACCTCAGGAATGGCTTGGGATTTAACAATCGTATGAATGTCTGGCTCTGATTCAACAGATGGCGTGATACGATGTAATATTTGTCCCAGCTTTATATCGCCGCGGCCTAATGCTGCCAGCATATCGTCCAGACGCTTGAAGTTAAATGAAGAGACGACGTCGCCAAGGCGATCCATTTTGATGCCAAGGTTTTTTAATTCCTTATCGAGAATCTCATGGCCTTCCGCCTTGTTTTTGTCATAATCCTGCATTTTAAACCAATGCAGCACCTTTGCCCTTGCCCGAGAAGTTCTCAGATAGTTTAAATGAGGATTGATCCAGTCGCGTGACGGCCGTGATTCTTTGCCAGTCAACACTTCGACCCGATCGCCCGTTTTCAGCTGATAAGTCAGGTTAACAATAGAACCATTCACTTTCGCACCGCGGCATCTGTGACCCAGCTGACTATGAACGTGATAGGCAAAATCAAGAGGAGTCACACCACTGGGCAGATCGAGCACATCGCCATCCGGAGTAAATACATAGACACGGTCTTCAAGAAACTCGGTTTCCATTGCTTCAGAAACACCGCTGGAAGCAGCCATTTCCTTATGCCAGGCCAAAACATCCCGGAGCCATTCAATTTTGCGTTCATGGCTTTCTTTTTGCTGAAATCCGCCTTCTTTGTATTTCCAATGGGCAGCTACTCCCATTTCAGCCAGATCATGCATGTGGAAAGTTCTGATTTGAACTTCGAATACGCGATCCTCTGGGCCTTCTACTGCTGTATGCAGCGATTGATATCCATTAGGTTTGGGATTGACAATGTAATCGTCAAACTCAGCGGGAATTTGCTTCCATAAGGCATGCACCATACTTAACACATCATAGCATTGCTCTTTCGTTTCCAGGAGGACGCGAACTGCCGTAGCATCATAAATTTCCTCCAGCGGCACATTCTTGCGCTGCATTTTTTTGTAAATACTGTGAATATGTTTAGAGCGTCCGTAAACAGCAAAATGGGTAGCGCCGGTAGCTTTAATCCGTTTATTCAACTCCTGGACAATCAGATTAACATAGCGATCGCGGTCCAGACGTTTGGCCTTTAAGCCTTTGGCGATTGACTTGTATTCAGCTGGATGGAGATAGCGAAAAGCGAGATCCTCCATTTCCCATTTGATGGCACCGATTCCAAGACGATTCGCCAGAGGCGCATAAATCTCCATGACCTCAGTGGCAATCTGGCGGCGAATAGCTTCCGGTAATTGTGAGCAGGTACGCAATACACATAAACGCTCAGCCAGCTTAATCAGCACTACCCGTGCATCATCCACCATAGCCAGCAGCATCTTGCGCACATTATCAATCTGATGTTTATTTTGCGGATATTTGTTAAGCGCCTGCAGATTATGAATAGCACTCATTTTTTCAATGCCTTTAACCAGCTTGGCTATCGATGGCCCCAGCTGCTCTTCGACATCATCCAGTGAGAGCTCCGCATAATGAACATTTTCAAAAATAATAGCAGCGCTAAGTGTCTCCTGATCCACTTCAAGATCAGCCAGCAGATCAGCCATTTGTAAACCCTGCTGCAGACAGGAAATCCCGGTTTCAGTAGCATGATCAAAGCCTGCGAGCTGGCTCAAGGTGCAGGCATTGCGGATTAAATCCAAATCCTGAAAATACCCCTTGCTCCCTAACTGGTGCAGCCATTGCTCCAGATCAATACCATTATCGCTTAACCAGGGAGTATCTTCTTTAACCTTTACCATGACTACTTTTCCTTCTGAAACACCGCAATCGATTCTACATGAGACGTGTGAGGAAACATATCCATAACCCCTGCAGCGATGAAACGATACCCCTTCTGATTAACCAGAATATCGCTATCACGAGCCAGAGTGGCTGGATTACAGGAAACATAAATAATACGCTCTGGTTTAAGTTTATCGATTTGCCGCATAATTTCCAGTGCTCCTGAACGCGGAGGATCAATTAACATTTTACTGATGCCTGGAAGATTAAATTTAGCCAGAACATCTGGCTCATCAAGATTGTCGGCATAAAATTGCAGATTATCCAGCTGATTAATCCTGGCATTCATCGCTGCGCGCTCAACCATCGTTTCACTTCCTTCAAAACCAATCACCATGCGGCATCGTTTGGCAATGGGTAATGAGAAATTCCCCAGTCCGCAAAACAGATCAAGAACTGTATCCTCTTGATTTAATTCCAATAATTCTAAAGCTTTTGAAATCATAAGTCGATTTAATCTCGCATTGATCTGAGTGAAATCAGTGGGGTGAAATTGATAGCGAATGCCCTCCTCAGGTAATTCATAGTGCAGAAACTCATCATCTGATTCCGGGTAGAAACGTTTTACAGTTTCACTGTTACCGGGCTGAAGATATAAGATAAAGCCGCTGGCATCGGCAAATGCCTTCAATTGCTGTTCTTCCTGACTGGATAATGCATCCAGATTTCGTAAAATTAAAGCCACTTCTTCATCGCCTGCCGCCACCTCAATCTGTGCTATCTTTTCAGGCGACTCTAAAGAACCCATCAATTGGCGCAAAGCCTGAATGTTATCATCCACTTTTTTATGCAAGACCGGGCAATGGCTGATTTCTGTGATATAGCGAGGATTATTTTTTTCTCGAAAACCAACCAGAACGGCTTGCTTTTTATGCACATAACGAACACTCAAACGGGCTTTATTTCTGTAATTCCAACTGCCAGCACTTAGCGGCTCAAGGAGCTCGTCTGGCTCGCAATGGCCAATTCGCTGGAACATATCCAACAGCAGGGTTTGCTTCTCCTGAATTTGCGTCTCTTCATCCAAATGCTGTAAGGAGCAGCCGCCGCAAAGCTGATAATGCTGACAGCGCGGGTTTGCCCGATGAACTGAAGCTTTAATCACCTCAACGAGTCTTCCCTCGTCATAATCCTTTTTAGTCCGCAGGTACTCAAATGAAACGGTTTCCTCAGGTAATGCACCATCAATAAATGTTGTTTTACCATTGATACGAGCGATTCCACGTCCATCATGACTGAATTTCTCGATAATAGCAGTGCTTGAAACAGGTAGAGTTTTGCGTTTTCTTGTCATGTTACATCTATCTTCTAAAATAATTAGGGAATTTACACATCATCATGTTATGCGTCGTTCATGCCTACTGATGATAAAAAGGAATGCACTTCCTTATCGGACAACTCCTGACAATCGCCTCTGGCCAGCGATCTTGGCATGGTAATTCGACCATAACGGATGCGAATTAAGCGGCTCACTTCAACACCTTGCGATTGCCAAAGGCGTCTGACTTCACGATTTCGTCCTTCAGTCAGCGTGACATGATACCAGGCATTCGCCCCCTCACCGCCCCGGTATTCCACTTTTTTGAATTTGGCGAAACCATCATCCAGAGTAACACCCTTTAAAAGGTTGCTCACAATTTCATCACTGACCTGACCATGTACACGAACAGCATACTCTCTCTCAAGTTGTTGTTTGGGGTGCATCAGATGATTTGCCAATTCGCCATTATTCGTAAATATAAGCAAACCCGAGGTATTAATATCCAAACGACCGACCTGAACCCAGCGGCCTTCTTTTAAATGAGGCAACTGATCAAAAACGGTCTTGCTATGTTTGGGATCGCGGCGGCTGGAAATTTCACCGACTGGCTTATGATAGATAAGCACCCGAGTTTTAACCTTATGCTTAAGAGGGTTTACTATAAGTTTGCCTTTTACCGCAATTTTATCTTCCGGACCAGCCGATTCTCCTATTTTGGCCACTTGTCCATTCACTGAAACTAAACCCTGCTCAATCCACTTCTCCATTTCCCTGCGCGAGCCTAAGCCTGCCTGGCTTAATATCTTTTGTAAACGTTCTTTCATAATTCAACACACTCTTCTTTTGCATCGACAGACTGCTCGGTTTTGCCTGAAGGCATATCCTCAAAACGAGGAAGCGGCGGCAGCTGATGGATTGATGATAAATTAAAATAATCCAAAAAAAATTTGGTCGTAATATACACGGCTGGCCTTCCGGGAACATCCCGATAACCCGCTGCCCGTATCCAGTTGCGCTCTAACAGGGTTTTGATGATTGCGGTACTTACTGCAACCCCGCGGATCTCTTCGATATCAGCGCGTGTAACCGGCTGGCGATAGGCAATAATGGCGAGTGTTTCCAGCAAGGCTCGCGAATATTTTACCGGTTTTTCGGCATTAAGCCGATTAACCCAGTAACTGTATTTAGCTCGTGTCTGTATACAAAAACCACTGGCTAACTGCTTTAACTCAATACCAGTGTTATTATACTGCCGGGCGAGATTCGCAAGCTCCTGCTTGATTATTTCTTTTTCCGGAGGACACTCATCAAATACCGATTGCAATTGTTCAATAGTCAATGGACTTTCTGAACTCATTAATAAAGCTTCCAGGATTCCTCTTAAGTTAATTTCATCCATTATCAAACTCACGAATATGAATAGGCTCAAACGCGGCCGTTTGAATAATAATGACAATTGACTGCCGGGCTAACTCGAGAACAGCCAATAATGTAACGGCAATTCCCATTCGTCCTTCTTCCTTGTTTAACAGTGCGACAAAGGACATGTTTTCGCCCTGCTGCAGGCGTTCAAGAACAATGGCCATTCGCTCCCGAACCGATAGCGGTTCACGCATAATCTGATGATGCACCTGATGACCCTGACGGATAATCAGCTCAGCCATTGCTTCTATTAGGGATTGCAGCGAAACATCCGGATGTAACCTTAGTTTTTCCGCACCATCAACCTGCAGATTCACGCTGAAAAAATCCCGTTCTTCCCGGGGTAATTCATCTAATTGTAGTGCGGCCTGTTTAAATTGTTCATAAAGTTGTAATTTTCTAACCAATGACGTCCGCGGATCTTCTTCAATTTCTTCTTCAGAACCAGTTTGCGGCAAAAGCATCCTTGATTTAATTTCAGCAAGCATGGCAGCCATCACCAGATAATCGGCAGCCAATTCCATTCTATCCGTCATCAATTGGATGTATTGCATATATTGACGGGTAATCAATGCCATAGGAATGTCCAGAATATCCAAATTCTGCTTTCTAATCAGATACAGAAGGAGATCCAAAGGTCCGGTGAATGAGTCAAGCAATACTTCCAGTGCATCAGGCGGGATGAACAGATCAGGAGGCAAATCAGTGAATGGCTTGCCTCCGATTGTTGCGAGTATTGTTTGTTCCGGCTCTGTTTCAGCAGTGTGCATTAATAATCAAGACCTATGACTTCACGTACATCTTTCAGAGTTTTATTTGCTTCATCTCGAGCGGCTTCACTACCCTCCGCAACCAGACGTTTAACCGAACTTAAATCGCCCTCATAATTTTTAATCGCTTCCTGAATAGGAATCAATTCCTGTTTAATCGCATCCACCACAGGGCGTTTGCAATCAATACAGCCAATTCCAGCGGAGCGGCAGCCAGTTTGCACCCAGTCTTTTACATCCTCAGAGGAGTAAATTTTATGCAATTGCCAGACTGGACATTTCTCAGGCTCGCCCGGATCTGTGCGTTTAACTCGGGCAGGATCGGTCGGCATAGTAAAAATTTTCTTTTCAACCTGCGTCAAATCTTCTCTCAGGCTAATTGTATTGCCATAGGATTTCGACATTTTTTGTCCGTCTGTGCCTGGCATTTTCGGTGTTTCCGTCAACAGCGGTTGCGGCTCTGGAAGAATAATTTTTCCTGAACCATCCAGATAACCCATTAAACGCTCTTTATCCCCAATCGAAAGATTGTGTTGATTAGCAATCAATGCTTTAGCGGTGTTCAGCGATTCATGGCAACCCTCTTGCTGAAATTTTTTACGCAACTCGCTGTAAAGGGCACCATTCTTTTTACCCATTTTCTTGATTGCTTCAGCCGCCTGCACTTCAAAGTTTGGCTCTTTGCCATAAATAAAATTGAACCGGCGTGCAATTTCACGGGTTAATTCAATATGCGCCACCTGATCTTCACCCACAGGAACCCAATCAGCTTTATACAGTAAAACATCAGCGCTTTGTAAAAGGGGATAACCAAGAAATCCATAAGTGGATAAATCTTTCTCCCGAAGTTTCTCTTGTTGATCTTTATAAGTAGGGACTCTTTCCAGCCAGCCAAGCGGCGTTATCATTGATAATAGCAAATGCAATTCGGCGTGCTCCGGAACCCAGGACTGGATGAACACCTTGGATAAGCTGGGATTAATGCCGCAAGCCAGCCAGTCCACCACCATATCCCATAAAATATTTTCAATAAATCCTGGCTCTTCATAGGAAGTGGTTAAACCATGCCAGTCCGCCACAAAAAAATAGCAATCATACTGGTGTTGAAGCTTCAACCAATTTTTTAGAACACCATGATAATGACCTAAATGTAAACGGCCACTGGCACGCATACCTGAAACGACACGTTTGTTAGCACTAAATAAAGACATCTAAAACCTCAGGTTTATAAAAATCAGCGAAACGGTTCCGGATCACCCTTACCTTCCCGAATTATTACAGGGTAATCACCAGTTAAATCGACAACAGTCGTGGGCTCGTGACCGCAATCGCCTCCATCAATAATCAAATCAATCTGGTTGCCCAGCAAATCTCTGATAGCTTCAGGTTGACTCAAGGGAACTTCAGCACCCGGTAAAATTAAAGTCGTACTCATAAGAGGCGCTTCAAGACATTCCAGTAAAGACAATGTGATATTATTGTCTGGCACGCGTAAGCCCAATGTTTTGCGCTTGGGATGCAGCATAAGCCTGGGCACCTCATGGGTGGCATTCAAAATAAAAGTATAAGAACCAGGGGTAAATGCTTTTAACAGGCGAAAAATAGGATTGGTTACTCTGGCATATGTACCTAACTGCGAAAGATCGCGGCAAACCAGTGTCATATTGTGATTTTTATCAAGTTGGCGCAGGCGTCTGATGCGTTCAAGCGCCGCTTTGTTGCCCAAACGGCATCCTAAAGCGTAGCCTGAATCAGTTGGATAGACAATCAAGCCACCCTCTTCAATAATGGACGCTGCTTTTCTTAGCAATCTTGCCTGTGGATTGTCCGGGTGAATCGCAAAAAACTGACTCATTAAAAGGTCCCCTGTTAAATGTCCATTGATGCCAGATACAGTTTAGGGGACTGATTGTATCACTTAATTTTGTTTCTGTGCAGCTTTCAAAAACTCTGATCAATCCTTTGAACAGGACAACTCCTGTATAGCTTGTCAGCACAGAATACTTTATTAAGCAGGTCTGCGATTTCGCTTCGCCTGCTGCTTCTCAGCACCAAGGGGTTTTCTCCTCTTGAATGCCACAGCTTTTCCGGGAGGAGTCTTGTTAGGAACTGAAACAGGTAAATTGTGATTAGGTTCAAAATCTTCAATTTCAACCCGGTTTAATTTGCGTTTGATTAATTTTTCGATGGCATTTAACTGACCCACTTCATCGGCGCTTACCAGAGACACCGCCAAGCCGTCAGCACCCGCACGACCGGTTCGGCCAATGCGATGGACATAATCTTCAGCTACTTGCGGTAAATCAAAATTGACCACACAGGGCAGTTGATCAATATCAATTCCTCGCGCTGCAATATCAGTGGCGACCAGGATATGCAGTGTACCCGCTTTGAACTCAGCCAGAACCTTGGTGCGCTGTGACTGTGATTTATTGCCATGAATTGCCGCGGCATAGATCTGCTGTTCAGCCAATTGTTTGACCAGCTTGTTAGCACCATGTTTGGTACGCGAGAATACTATGGTCTGCCCCCATTTATTTTTATGAATCAGATGACCGAGCAATGCCGCTTTGCGTCCTTTGTCAACCGGATGAACGGTTTGTTTGATTGTCGCCACAGTCGTATTGCGTGGAGCCACATCAATTTCAACCGGATTATTAAGTATATTTTTCACAAGTGATCGAATCTGATCGGAAAAAGTGGCTGAAAACAAAAGATTCTGCCGATTTTTTGGTAACAAGGCGATAATCCGTTTAATGTCATGGATAAACCCCATATCCAGCATTCGATCCGCTTCGTCGAGAACCAAAGTATTAATCTGCTCAAAAGAAATCGCTCGCTGCTGATGTAAATCCAGCAACCGTCCTGGAGTTGCAACTAATAATTCAACACCGCCGCGTAATTTCATCATCTGAGGATTAATTTTTACCCCGCCAAAAACAACAGCGGAACGCAATGACAAATGACGTCCGTATTCCAAAATACTTTCGTGAACCTGCGCTGCCAGCTCTCTGGTAGGAGTTAATATCAGAATGAGAGCCCGATTGGATCTGGCCCGGGGCTTATCATGGATCTTTTGTAAAAGAGGCAGAACAAAACCTGCTGTTTTTCCTGTGCCTGTCTGTGCGGAAGCCAAAACATCTCTTCCTCCCAAAACAGCAGGAATCGCCTGTGTCTGAATAGGGGAAGGCTTCAGGTATCCCAATTCGCTGGTTGACAAAACCAAGGGCTCAATCAATCCCAGCTCTTTAAAACTCATAATTTTATTCCTCGAATGCGATAGTTATTTACAATGAATTTTAATCCTATCCATTCAATGTGCTTTTTATAATGACGGATTATACCATAAATTAAAGATAAATGTTTTATTCCATTTGTTTCCAAATTAGTCAGTAACAGTGAAGAAAAGCTGGATTACAAACCCAACTCTTAGTACAATGCCAGACCATATAGACCTTATTAGAGACACAATGGATAACGAGATCCGCGAATTTATAGACAAAACTCTGGCATCACTTTCAGATATGGCAAAGGAAATTGAATTAGCAGACCCTTTGCAGACGATGCATGAAAAAGCAATTCGAGCCTATACCCTCCATTGCCATCAGGTATTTGCTGAATTATCCAAATCAAAAAACATTTCAGAAGCACTGGAACAAGCCCTTAAAAACAATTGGGAATTAATAAAAAAAAGCCTTCTTTCATATACAGCCTTACCGTTTCACCCGGTGACAGCGTTCTGGTGCGATGCTGCCAAATGGGTTGCCTTATCCAAACCCAACTCTCAGGAACCTGTCAATCCCCTTTTATTTTTGATTCCTGATCTACAATGCGTCGTCTCGGTGCATGAGGACTACCCTGATTTGCTGCCAGTTTCCAATCAGGGGACAGGGAAATGGGAAATGGACCTGCTGAAAATTATATCCACTCACATACTGAATGACGCGGGCACCCATTTGATTCCCCTGCGCTGCCTACTCAAGCAAGATGAGGCAGTGGTAGGTCTGCCGACTATTTATAATCCCTACATTGATGATGAGACAGACCCATCTGTGGTTCAGTTGAATGAAAAAGAAATCTACCGTCTCTTTCATTACTCATTGAATACCCAGACCATTTATGAGTCAAAGCAGCAGTTTGACGCCTTGGCAGAAAATAATGATGATTTATTAGGACAGCTGACTTTGCTTCGCAAAAAAATGAAAGAAAACAGTGTTCATGGAAGGGGAAGCGAATTGGCGGCAGGTCAGTTTTTTGATAAAAATCTTATGGATTTTATCACCTGGTATAATGCGATCGATGATCATTCCAATGAACCGGAGGAAATCCACCAGTATATTCAAAGACTCCGCAGTTTCAGCGGACCTGTTGTAAATCCATTCAACAAAGATCTTATTGTTGAAACTCTCGAAATTGTCGAACAGCTGCCTCCAGAGGACAATGAATTCTTTCAGAACTATTTTGCACCTCTCAAAACCCTTGTTGCCATGGATAGGCCTGATGAACAGCAATTGGAAGAGGCTCGCCAAATTATTTACAACTTACTGGTACAATTGGGTATTATTGCCTCTTCAACCAATCTATCTCCCTTGCAAAGAATGCTTCCGGAAACCCTTGCCGATAAGGTATCCAGCCTGAAACGCTATGCTTTCAAGAAAGATAATCGCGAAAATCCCAATACCTGTCTTTCTATTTTAGGGACAAAACTGGATCAACTATTAGTCAAACATCATGAGGCTTTGGCTAAAATAAAAACCAGCACAAACAGACAGCAATCACTGGCAGAAGAAGCCTTAAAAATCCTTAAATCAGCGAAGGAATCATTTCAGAAAAAACTCGATAATTCTGAACCTTTAAATGGTCATGATAAACTCCCTTTAAATCCCCAGGTTCTTGATAAATTACAAATCGCCTATTCTTTTCAGGAACCTGAAGATTTAGATATTCTGCAAAGCCTTAACCCCGATGAAATTACCAGCATTTGTAACGATGGAAGGCTCGCTGCTTCTTTACTAGATCCACACGTTAGGGATCAGTTAATTCTGTTCTCCCTGACCACTTCAACTGACAAATTGCATGCGCTGCTGAAGGGGTTAAGCATGTCGCTGCTTCCATTCCATAAAGCACTGGATAGGCTGATTCCATTGTTGCGCCATCTTTCAGAAGCTCTGGATATAGAGCAATCCCGGGCTGTTTACGAAACCACGAAAGATTATCTGGTTCGATTATGCATAAACAGGCCATCCCAGTTCTCCTGGGACCTGATTGCTGAGCTTGATCAGCAAAAAAATAATCTTCTCTTGGGTTCAATTATCGACGAGCTTTCAAAACGGATTACAACAGCAGACTCTTTTTGCAAAGTCTATAGAGTAATCTCAACACATAACACCGAAAAAAAGACGGTTTTTTTCAATCAAATGCGAGGAAAGCTGCCATCCTTGATGAACACAGTGAATAATCGCACACTGGTATACAAGAAATTGTCGCCCGAGCATCGGATGATAATATTCCCAAATGGCTTAGCCGATCAGTCTGTTCCGGTAAAAACGTTTAATGAGTTTAAATCGCTTTACTCTAATTTACATCACTATGAACAGACAGATTTGTTTCAAACTTATAAAAGCCAGCTAGCGGCATGGGTTCAATCATCAGCCCAATTATTACAGTTACTCAGGATTTTAATACCGGCACAATTTGATGAACTGCTCTCGGAAATTCAACTGGATAAACTCGAAAAAACAAGCCCCACTGAGGTTCGCTCTGCACTTGAAAGCAAGTATGGGGGGAGTCTCTATATACCCAGACGGTATCTTCCTTTGCTTGTCACATTAACTGATTTTTCCAACATCGGTTCTTTTCATAGTCTAAGTCATGCTATCCAACTCATTCATCAGGAGCGGCAGCGGGTCTTCGAAAGAGCCAGTGTGCATACAGTGGACAGCTTTTCATCGGTGACTGGCTGCGATCTGGAATCACTTGATGCCGAAGATCGCCAGTTTCTACTCAGCTCAGAACAGCATATTAATACTCTTTTTGAAAGCGTCGAATTTCGTCTGGAGGGGTTTTCACGCATTGGTACTTATGCAGTTGCCAATGTACTTCAAGGCCTCAGTATCCAGCAACGCGATAGTGTTTTTGACAAGTATATAATACCCCACTTAAGAGATTTGCTGAAAACAACGACTGATTGGAAGAATTTATTGATTTATCTATCTCCTCAGCAAAGGAAAATAATCAATCGTTTTGTATTGGATAATCTTGAGAATCTCAAACTATTCTCTGATATGAACTCTTTTAACAGGGCTCCCTTCCAGTATCTTGACGAAGAACAGTGTCGCATTATTTTCTCAACTCAAAAAAAGGTCTTACTTGAAAGCATTAAATCATTTAAATCATTCGCTGAATTTTTGATAAAAACAGGTCGACCCAACAAAGAAAACAAGGAAATCTTTGATTTGTTTAAATACAGATTCTGCCGCTGGCAGGGCAAGAGTGTATTCACTCTCGGCACTCTTTTTTCATGTCTGGGGCCTTCCGAACTCGAGGAGGCATTCGACCTGTTGAAAGGATTTATTCCTAAGCTTATTAAATCAGCGAAAGATCTTGTTTCAATTGGCTGTTTTCTAACAAAAGCACAGCTTCAGCAAATAAGCTCCAGGATTAAATTTGAAATAAACGGACATTCGTTTGAACAGACGATACGTGAACTTAGCTTAATGAAGCCAGACGAATGGGCAGCAACCATAGAAACAATTTTTGATTTCCTTCCTCAGCAAGTTCAGTGTCCCGATCAATTTTCCAGGCTCAGCAGATTCTTAAGTAACAGTCAGTGCCGGAATTTATTCTTATTATGCGTTGATAACTTAGTCACTCTTTCTGAGGTCAACGAGAGCATTGAATTCCTTAAATCATTGCGATTCACACAAGCCTGTATGATTTATAGAGAGGCTGGAAAAAAATGTCCGGAACTTCTGAGAACTGGTATTTTCGGTTCTCTGATTGATGCCTTTAATTCGGATCCGCTGAGCAGCCTCTCACAAAATGATTTCATCAATATTGGCAAGTACTTACCCATTTCTGAATACCAGCTATTGTTCTCTAAAACTATTCACAAAATTACCCCGGGTTTAACAACGGCAAGTGATTATTTTAACCTGCTTCAATCATTAGAATTTGAACAGGCCTCTGTAATCTATTATGAAATAGCCAGGAAACTCTCTGATAATTTACATTTATCCAGAACCATTTTCTGTTTGCTGCTTGAAAGTTTAAGTGGTGATCCGAACAAGTTTCTGAAAATTTGCAATAACCCCCATTTTCCTCTGTCCTATTGGATTCGCAACCTGGATGATTTCATCTTCTTCATGGAGAAAAATTTATTTCTTAATACCGAATTGCTTCTCAAAGCAGCTACACCCATCCTGCAAACATTTAATCCATCAGCCAGTGAAATAGACAGGCTAAGACAACGTGTATCACCCGCCGAATGCGCGGCAACAATCCAATGTTTTCCAGCCCCGGAACAAGAAGGTCAACCCAGAATCGACTCTCCAGGTACTAACTCCCATGCTTTTTTCGGGTCAACGAAACGCAAAGCTGACAATGAGTGCAGAGACAGCAAACGACTACGCCGGGAAATGATTGATTGTGGCCATACCTACACTCTCCCGGATGAAGAGGAGCCTTCTTTGGCACGTTCGATTGAATCATTATTCACTGGATGGAATGAAGCTTGTCACGACTGGTTGATGGAAGAATCCGAAAGTGAATCTATGGATTTTGAGACTGGATTTGTAAGATAAATTTTGAGTTCACTCTGGTCTTTCACCTAAGTTATGGAAGGTCAGTAAAGTGGATAAATATACACCGCCATTTATACAAATAAGAGCCCCAATGAGCAACGATATTCGATTATTTTTAGACAACAGCCTGGAAACACTTGCCAATGTGATTGCAGAATTTGATTCAATGGGTCCTTTGCAGAATATGCATGAAAAATCCATCCAGGCATATACTATACGTTGTGCAAAGCTACTTCGTGAATTAATTGATTCGCAAAATCCATCAGAAGCATTGGAGCAAGCCCTTCGGAATAATTGGATGTTGATAAGAAACAGTTTGCTTTCATATACAGCCTTACCATTACATCCATTGACCGCTATCTGGTGCGAAGCGGCGAAGCTGATAGCTTCTGCCAGCTCAAGAGCCGAAGAACCTGTAAATCCACTTTTATTGTTAATTCCTGAATTGCAGTGTGTAATCTCTCAGCATGAAGACTATCCTGATTTGATTCCAGTGTTTAATCGCACAACTGGCCAATGGGAAATGGATCTCCTGAAAATTCTGTCCACACATATTTTGAATGATGCAGGCACTCATCTCATTCCCTTAAGCACCTTGCTTAAACTGGATGAAACGGTGGGCTTACCGGTAATTTATAACCCCTATTTCGATGATAATACTGATCCAGCATCAGTTGAACTAAAGGAAAAGGAAACTTCCCGTTTATACCATTATTCTTTTGATACACAGATCATCTATGAAGCAAAGCAACGTTTTGATGTGCTTGCTGAAAATAATGAGGGGTTATTAGGTCAGCTAAGACTCCTGCGCAAGAAGATGAAAGAAAACAGCAGGCAGGGAGGCCAGGGAACTGAATTGGAGGCGGGTGCGTATTTTGATAATAGCATGCTGGACTTCATCAGTTGGTATAATGAAATTGAAGATCATAGTGAAGAACCCAATGAAGTCAGGCTGTTCATTCAAACACTTCGTGATTTCAGTGGTCCTCTGGTCAGGCCCTTTAAGAGATCGCTCATTGTGAAGACGCTGCAAATCGTTGAGCAATTATCTCCGGATGATAAACATGTGTTTCAGGATTATTTTGCTCCTTTGAAAACCATTGTTGCAATGAATAACCCCGGTCCGGAGCAACTGGAAGAGGCAAGGAAAATCATTTATCAATTACTTGTGCAATTAGGTATTATCGCAACCTCCACACACAATAACCCTCTTCCTCACGCCATTCCCGAACCCCTCGCTCATAAACTAGGCAAGCTCAAACGATACGCGTTTAAAAAAAATAATCAGGAAGATCCCAACACCTGCCTTTCTATTTTGGGAACCAAACTTGATAATTTGTTAATCAGGCATTCTGAAGCATTATCTCGAATCAAAACGAGTGATAACCGCCAACAAGTGTTAATGGAAAAAGCACTCAAAGATTTTCGATCAGTTAAAGAATCATTTAAGGAAAAACTGGATAAGGGTGAACCATTGCATGGTCATGACAAATTAATGTTGAATTCCAGCGTCCTTAATGAATTGAATCTTAGGCTCTCATTTGAACATTCTCAGGACCTGGAAATTCTGGAAACGCTAAGTGCCGATGAAATTACCTCCCTGTGTACTGATGACAGGCTGGTATCGTCTTTACTTCACAGAAGGAATAGCGACCAGTTAATTCTCTTCGCCCTGACGGCATCAACCGATAAACTGTATGCGCTTCTGGACGGTCTAAGCCAGTCATTACTTAATGGGGCACAAAAAAATCCGGAACAATTAATTCCCTTGTTACTCCATCTTTCAGATGCCTTTGAGATTGACCAATGCAAGTTGATATACGAAAGAATTAAGAACTATCTCCTTCGTTTATGTACCGATAAACCGAGTATTTTTTCCGGTGATCTTCTTGTGCCGCTTAGACAGCCCAAAAAACAACTTCTGCTTGATACCATAATTAATGAACTTCCGAATTCGATTAAAACGGCAGCCTCTTTTTGTAAAGTTTATTCGCTGCTTCATACGAACAGCATTGAGAAAAATGAACTATTTTTTAATCAAATGCGACCTAGACTTCCTGGTCTGATGAGAACAATTAATAGCAGCACTCAGGTGTTTAACAGACTGAGAAATGAGCATCGTGATCTCATTTTTCCTAATGGTCTGATGAATCAATCCGATAAGGTAAAAACGCTCAATCAATTTATCGCACTTTTCAATAGCTTAAACCTGCAGGAGCGAGAGCATTTGTTCGCCACATACAAGCCGATGCTCCTAACGTGGATTAAATCATCAACTCATTTATTGCAGCTATTCAAAATCCTGATCTCGTATCAATTTGATGAGCTGCTTTCAGAAATACAGATTGATAAGCTGGAAAAAAAAGGGAGTTCACGAGAGATACGCTCTACACTTTCAAGTAAATATCCCAATCAGATTCCTCAAAAATATCTTTCTTTGATTGTTCCATTAACTAATATCACAAATGTTTATTCCTTTCAGTGTTTATGGGATGCCATCGGCCCTCTCAACCAAGAGCAACAGCAAGTCATGCAAAAAGTCCGGGGGGTTGACGTGAGCCGCCCTCTTCCGGAAACAAACGCTGAATATGAATTGCTTCTCAGTGAATCAGATCTTCATTTTTTAAATACCACCAGAGGCCATATTACTTATCTTTTTGAACGTATTGAATTTCGCATCGGAGGATTATTATACAACTCCACTTATGTCATCTCACAAGTGCTGAAAGGACTGAGTGCAGCGCAGCGCGATATAGTATTTGACAAATATATTCAACCCAAATTGGCTATTTTAATTCGCAAGGCGCCGGATTGGACAAATCTGTTATTTTATCTGAATCCTATTCAACGTCGAATTATTAATCAGTTTGTCTTTGACAATCTTCAGCTCTCGCAGCTATTTACTAAACAAGGTGATTTTATAGATGGCCCCTTCCGATTTCTTGAATTCGAACAAAGCCAGTTTATATTTTCAAGTCTGAAACACTCTCTGCAAAAATATATTAATTCGTTTGGAGCCTTCACTCAGTTATTAAGCAATTTAGCCCGTCCCAAAGAAGAAAATAGGGAGCTGTTTGATTTATTTAAAAACAATTTAAGCCGTTGGAAAGGCAAAGATGCGGACACTATCAGTCAACTCTTTTCTTGTTTAGAGGATGCACAAATTCAGGAAGCATTCGCTCTCCTAAAAAGATTTATACCTGAACATATGAACTCAGCAAGAGACCTGATTTTAATTGGTCGGTCTCTGAACAATAGTCAATTTGAACAGATTCGCTCTAAAATAAAGTTTAAAGCACACCAGTATTCAATTACAGAAACATTGCATGAACTTCGCCAAATGACTCCCAGTGAGCGGGCGGTAACTGTGGATACTATTTTTGATTTTTTGCCCGATCAGATCAATTCACTCAAAGACTTTTCTGAACTCAGCAAACTCCTGGGTTCAACTCAGTGCGGCGCTTTATTTGTAAGCTGTTTCAATAAACTATCGCCATTTCTGTCTGGAGTAAATGAATACCTTCAATTTATTCAATCGCTAGATTGCATACAGGGCTTTTTAATTTATCATGAAGTTTGCAAAAAACATCCTGAATTGATATCCGAAGCCGTCTCTCATACTCTGATTGACGCATTTGCAGAGGCCTCCCAGAGTGGTATCTCACTGAGTGCCCTGATTGAGGTGGGTAAATATCTCCCACCCGTACCCTATCAGCTATTGATCTCAAAAACGCATGACCTAATCATTCCTCGCTTAACGAGCATAGGTGATTATCTTAATTTCCTTGAATCATTGACTTTTGAACAGGCTTGTCTGATTTATCCTGTAATAGCAAAGAAAGTTCCTGAGCAATCCCGCACTATTTTCTGCCTTATGCTGGAAACCTTTAATGATGCGCCGGACAAATTTTCAGATTTTTGCAACAATCCTCATTTTCCTCTGTCGAATTGGCTTCATACTATCGATGATTTCATTTACTTCATGCAGAGAAGTTTATTTCTGAATATCGATTTGTTTCTTGAGGCTGCCAAACCTTTTCTACAAACGCTCAGCCTATCGGCCAGCGAGAAAAACAGGTTGAGCCATTGCTTACTCCCCGCTGAATACCAGAAGACAGTTCAATGTTTTCCAACACTCAGCGAGGATAAGGAGCAAATCGATTCACCTGGCCGTAATCCACAGGCCTTTTTTGGGTTAAAGCGGAAAAACGCCGATGCTCGCAACAAAGACTGTAAACGGCAACACCGCTCGGAACCTGAGCTTGAAAAACCACAGAGTACTTATTCTCTGGAGAAAACTGATGCTCTCTCAAATTCATTCGAGTCTTTCAGTGCTATGGATGGAACAATAGATGACTGGTTGAAGGAAGAACTCGAAAGTGAAGATATGGAATTTGAAACTGGATTTTTAAGATAGCAAGAGAAAATCCCCTCTCTCTCTAACTCTCTCCCCTCAAGGGAGAGAGTACTTCAGGAAAGGTTCATTTAAAAGAAAGTTCCCTCTCCCAAGTTGGGAGAGGGCGTAGGGTGAGGGTTGTTTTAGCACCCCTGAGAATCGGCTACCATTTCTGCCAAATCGGCTTGCAACACTCAGGGAGTCTGGCCTGTCGACCGAGAGATATTCTGGACATTCCCTCGCCATGAAAATCAGAGCCGCTTGAGGCAAGTAACTGGTAACGAAGACAAAGCCCCGCGAGTTCCTGAGTTTCATTCGCCATCCCTTCACCCGAAACCACTTCCATACCCTCCCCGCCTGCATCCTTAAATACGGTGATTAACTCATGCAGTTTGGTACGGGTTAATTTATATTTTGCAGGATGAGCCAGAACCGCCTGACCGCCAGCCTTGGTAATCGTTTGCACCGCCTCTTCAATTGAAACCCAGGGAGTTGGTACATAGGCAATTTTTCCCTGACCAAGAAAACGGCTAAATGCCGCCTGTTTTTCTACTACCCTGCCCTCATCAATCAATAACTGCGCAAAATGTGGACGTCCAATTCGACGATGGCCGGCTATCGAACTTACTTTGGTGATAACGTCTTCAATTCCAAGCTGAGTCAGCTTTTCCGCTATTTCCAGTGCGCGTTGATGACGATTGCCTTCCTGGCTCTTAATGAGTGTACTTAAGTGTTCGCTCTGCAAATCCAGTTGATAACCCAGAATATGAATATCGTATTTTTTCCATCGCGTACTGATTTCTATCCCAGGAATAATACGAATTGCCTGTTGCTGCGCCAATTCGATAAGTCGAATACTGCCTTCTATCGTATCATGATCAGTCAATGCCATTATCTCAAGCTTTGCCTGGAGCGCTTTATTCAGTATTTCTTCAGGGGAATGCAGACCATCAGAAAATGTGCTGTGGCAGTGTAAATCAATCATTTGGGTATCGCTTTGGATTTGAAGAATGCAAATTCTTCTAACTGTATAACCGATGATTATATCAGCTTATCTGTTTTTCCACACCCCCGGCAAATTCAATATTTGCACAACATGGGCAAACAATCACACTTTAAGTAAAACTCGCTTTAGCAACTCATTATCAGATTGTCGAGACAACTTGCGAAATCCCCTTCACTTGGACTATCCTTAAAGTACGTTATTTAATTCCCCATATTGCATTGAGCAGTACACTACATAACAAACATATTCGTTTGCCTGAACTAACCGTTGAAAGGCTGGCGAATCTATGTGGTATTTTCCACGAAAACGTCTCCCTCATTGAAGAAAAATTTTCTGTCTCGATTAAATCGAGCCAGAGCGGTTTTTCATTGTCAGGCCATTCCCGAGACTCCATCAGCCAGGCTGGCAGCATTATTGTCGATTTATATGAAATGGCTGATGCGCCAATAAGTCGGGATGATGTTCAATCCCTGTTGTTAATTAAGGAATCTAAAAAACCCATGCATCACCCAGTCAGATTAAGCAGAAAAACAATCCTGGCTCGAAACCCCAGACAGGCAGAATATCTTTCAAGTATTGATTCACATGATATAATATTTGCTGTAGGACCTGCCGGTACAGGTAAAACTTATCTGGCAGTTTCCAAAGCGATTGAATGTTTTGAAAAAGGCGAAGTTCAGCGTCTTGTTTTTGTAAGACCTGCAGTTGAAGCAGGAGAAAAACTGGGGTTTTTACCCGGTGATTTAGTCGAGAAAGTATTACCTTATCTTCGTCCTGTTTACGATGCCTTATATGAGATGATTGGCTTTAAAGAAGCGCAGAAACTCATTCAAAGTGACGTTATTGAAATTCTGCCACTGGCGTTTATGCGTGGCAGAACGCTCAATGAGGCATTTATTATTCTTGATGAGGCGCAAAACACAACGATTATGCAGATGAAAATGTTCCTGACCAGAATGGGATTTGGTTCTAAAACTGTAATTACTGGCGATATGACGCAGATTGACTTGCCTAAAAATATAGACTCCGGTTTAATTCATGCCGTAAAATTATTTGAAAAGCTGGACGACATTGCCATTCATACTTTTTCAAGCCGGGAAGTCGTCAGACATCCTCTGGTATCAAAAATTGTGGATTGCTACGAGCAGCAGCAATCTGAGGATGACAAACAATGACTTACCACGTTGACGTACAAGTAGCTTGCGAGACCCCCCTCCCCTTTACAGAAGAAACAGTAATCAATTGGGCAAAATCTCCGTTACTCACTCATAAACCCTCTGCAGAAATCACTTTACGATTTGTAGATGCCGAGGAAATTCAGGAATTAAATCACAGTTACCGCAAAAAAAACAAACCAACTAATGTGCTTGCCTTTCCAAGCGCTATTCCTGAACATATAGAACTCGATTTCCCCTTTCTGGGCGATGTCATTGTTTGTCCTCAGGTATTGGACGAAGAAAGCCGCGAGCAGGAAAAATCGCTTGAATCCCATTGGGCTCACATTATCATTCATGGCGTACTTCATCTGCTGGGTTATGATCACATCGAAGCCCGGGATGAGCAGCAAATGCAGCAACAGGAAATCCAATTGCTTGAACAATTCGGCTTTCCTAATCCCTACAACGAAGAGGATGATCATCTTGAATAAAGAGGACGAAGGCGGTTCGTGGTTTGTGCGACTGAAGCAGTTTCTACAGGTTGAGCCGCAAAACAAAGACGAATTAATCAGCCTTTTAAGGGATGCACAAATTCGCTCTCTTATTGACTCTGAAACCCTGGGGATGATTGAAGGCGTTATACAATTCAGTCAGATGCGTGTCAGAGACATTATGCTCCCCAAAAAGCAAATCACCTTCATATCACTTCATGATGATTTTAATAAAATAGTTGAAACAGTCACCAGCTCAGGCCATTCACGTTTTCCGGTAATGGATGATAATGAGGATGATATTATCGGCATTTTACATGCCAAGGATCTACTGAGATTTAATGGGCAGACTGAAGACGAGTTTGATTTAAGCGATATTATCCGCCTTGCCACGTTTGTACCCGAAAGCAAACGTCTTGATGTGTTGCTGAGTGAGTTTCGAAATAACCGTAATCATATGGCCCTGGTGGTAGACGAGTATGGTGCTGTCAGCGGCTTTGTGACTATTGAAGATGTAATTGAACAGATTATTGGCGATATTGAAGACGAATTTGATATCGATGAAGAAGCCTATTTAAAAGCGCACGGCGATTCACAATACATTATTAAAGCACATATGCCAATTGATGAATTCAATGAGCAGTTGAACTGTCATTTCAGCGATGAGATATATGATACGATCGGCGGTATCGTGATGGCGGGTTTTGGATATTTGCCCAAGCGCGGCGAGATAATTACCCTTGATCAGTTTGAGTTTAAAGTAATTAATGCAGATGCCCGACGGATTAAGCTTTTATCCTGTCTGGACAAACGACCACGCGATAAACATCTGGATCAATCCTTTGCCTAGTGATTGGACTCAGATCAATGACTTCCGGGATAACATAGCATGAACAGTAATATTCTAATTGTTGATGATGACACAGAATTAACCGATCTTTTAGAGCAATATCTCGAGCCAGAGGGTTTTAATGTAGTCTGTGTTCATGATGGGGACAGCGCGGTTAAAAAGGCGCTTAACCAATCTTTTGATGCCATTATTCTCGATGTGATGTTGCCCAAGCTCAATGGCTTTGAAGTTTTGAAAGCCATTCGAGAGCATTTGGAAACTCCTGTTCTGATGCTTACAGCTCGCGGGGATGATATTGATCGAATTGTTGGCCTTGAAATTGGAGCCGATGATTACCTGCCAAAGCCTTGCAATCCTCGCGAATTAGTCGCGAGATTAAGAGCTATATTAAGACGGACTCAGAAAATTCCAGTTCATCGCCCTGTTATTGAGCATCATGACATCGTGGTCGACTGTTCCAAACGGATCGCCACCCATCATGGCGAGGTGATGGAATTGACCAATGCAGAATTCAATATATTAGAAATGCTGATTAAATCTCCGGGCCAGGCGTTTTCCAAGGAAGAGTTAACCGAATATGCTCTGGGGCGAAAATACACCGCCTATGACCGCAGTATCGATGTGCATATCAGCAATCTGCGAACAAAGCTAGGAGATAATCAGGAAGGCGAACCCTTCATTAAAACGGTCCGCGGCTTTGGGTATATGTTTAATGCGTAGTCTGTACTGGAAAATCTTTCTTTCCTTTTGGCTGGCTACCATTCTGATTATTATAACTACCGCCTGGGTAACCAGTGAAATTGCTCAAAAATCATCAATACCAGCACGCGAGCATGTATTTATGGACAGCTATGCAAATGCTGCCGTGGCCACCTTCGAGTCTGGTAAACATACGGCCTTAAAAACCTGGCTTGCACAGATTGGAATTGCCAGGCATATGGAGTTATTCCTAATTTGCAGCACCGGTGAAATTATTGGTAATCAATCGCCGCCTCATGTCGTTAAAGAAATTACTAATCATCTGGTTAAAGAAGAACTTGATGACGGCCTGATAAAATACGGAAATTTAATTATTGTCAGCCATGAGATCCTGTCAACATCTGGCAAAGCCTATCGTCTGGTGGCGGTCAGTGAAAAACCCCTGGCTCATTTTGTACAAATTCCCTGGGCTGGACTAACCATTCGTCTGACCATCGCCATTTTTATCAGCGGTCTTATATGCTACTTGCTCTCAATTTACCTGACTCAGCCTCTTCGTTCATTAAGAATGGCCGCCAGATCCATTGCCACTGGTAAATTAAATACTCGAGTAGGCAGCTTCAAAGGACACAGCCGCGATGAAATTGCCGAGCTTAGTGGCGAATTTGATCGTATGGCTGAGAAGCTGGAAGCGATCATCAGCTCAAAAGAACGCCTGCTGCAGGATATCTCCCATGAATTACGTTCACCTCTCGCCAGATTGCAGATAGCGATAGAACTGGGACGCAAGAAAGCTCAAAGCGCTGCAGATACAGAATTTTGCCGTATGGAAGTGGAATGTCTCCGCTTAAATACCTTGATTAGTGAGATCCTGCAGTTTGCACGCCTTGATAAATCCGCCGATGAACTGCAGCGTACACCCTGCAATATTAAAGAATTACTCACCCGGATTATTGCAGACGCAAATTATGAATTTGCTAACTCAAAACCACTGGTAAGCTTACAAAGCAGTGTCGATTGCGTTCTCTTTATCGACGAACGTCTGATTCACAGAGCTATTGAAAATATTATTCGCAATGGCTTACGTTATTCGCCTCCTAATGAACTCGTTACTGTCCATTTAGACATGGTAGAGGACAATTTGCTTATAGACATCTGTGATCGCGGGCCAGGAGTTCCGCAGGACCAACTTGAGAATATTTTCAATCCATTTTATAGGGTTGACACATCAAGAGAAAAGAAAACAGGTGGATATGGTCTGGGTCTGTCGATTGCACAAAAAGCAGTGAAGCTCCATCAGGGCCAGATTAAAGCGTATAATCGTCCCCAGGGCGGTTTGCAGGTCAGAATCATTCTACCCATCTTAAGCAATCAACCTGCGCCACCTGTTCAAGATAAATCCGATTTTCCTCTCTAAGACAGTTTGTGTATAGCAAGAGAAGACAGGGCACAAAGACCGTCTTTGCGAGCATTAGCGAAGCAATCCACCTCCAAACATTATTCAAGTTTCGATCTTGGTTGCTTCGCCACACTCGCAAAAACACAAGCTTAGTTGTGTGATTCTATTTATGCAACAACGCCACTTGTCATTACTGCAATTACCCAGTATATTCCTTCCTCTTTTTAGTTTTAAATCGATAGTAAAATGAACGAAATCACTAAAAGCACCCCTTCGCTGGCCGTTTCAGAAATTCGCAAAATACTACCTGATTTCAAGCCCCTGATTGGTATTGTATTGGGCTCAGGGCTGGGAAGTTTTGCAGAACAGATTGAAGATGCGGTGACTATCAGCTACGACAGCCTGCCCGGATTTCCCTGCACCACGGTCAAGGGACATAGCGGTAATCTGGTATTGGGGAGACTGGCAGGTGTTAATATCGCATGTCTGCAAGGCCGAGCGCACAGCTATGAAGGTCAGAACCATGAGATTGTCAAAAATTATATCCGTACTCTGAAGTTATTGGGGTGTGAGTATTTTCTTGCCACAAACGCTTCTGGCTCTTTACGTGAAGAGGTAGGTCCCGGTGAATTAATGCTGATTACAGATCACATCAACTTTCAGCCAGGCAACCCCTTGGTAGGTCCTAATGAAGAAGAATTCGGCCCACGCTTCTTTCCGCTGGATAACGCCTATGATCTGGCAATGCGTCAGAAGTTTCTGCAAATTGCAGAGCAGACTCAAATAAAGCTTCATCAAGGCGTCTACATTTCAGTGATTGGCCCTAATTACGAAACAGCTGCTGAAATTCGCGCATTTCGTATTTTAGGTGCGGATGCGGTAGGCATGTCAACGGTGCCTGAAGTACTGGTCGCTAATCATTGCGGGATGAAAGTAGCAGTTATTGCCACAATTACCAACCATGCCACAGGGCTTGCAAGCTGCAGTCATAGTCATGATTCGGTAGTGGAAATGGCTAATCAGGCAGCCAAGCGTTTAAATAGTCTGGTTAAAGAATTTATTGCTAGTCTGGCATGAATATAGAAACCGGATTCGTAAACTTTTCTCTGGAAAAGCAGGATATTAAAACAGAGCAGTCCCGCCAGTCTATTGTATCCTGCATTGATTTAACACTGCTGGATGAGAAGGCCTCTGAACAACAGATTCGAGAGCTGCAATTCAAAGCGAATCAGTATAAAGTGGCTGCTCTTTGCATTTATCCACAACATTTAGCTTTCCTGGAACCCCTGGATTCATGTAAGAGAGCGACCGTGCTTAACTTTCCCAGTGGCGATTTGCCAGCGGCATTGGTGATCTCACAGCTGGAAGACACTCTATCGGCTTATCCAGTTGATGAAATAGATTATGTTTTTCCCTATTCGCTGTATCTGAAAGGATACAAACAGCAAGCACTTGAACGCTGTCGGCAAGCTCTATCCTTATGTCAGCATCGAAATGTTTTATTCAAAGTGATTGTGGAAACCGGTCAGTTTACAGAGCCAGACTCATTGTATATCCTGGCTCGCGAACTTATTGATCTCGGCTGTAATTTCCTGAAAACTTCGACTGGCAAAATTGCCATCGGCGCAACACCTTTATCCGCCTACACACTTCTCAAAGCTATTCAGGAATCAGGTACTTCAGTCGGGTTTAAAGCCTCGGGCGGTGTTCGCAAAACAGAGGATGCATTTCTCTATGCTGAAATGGCAACGCTATTACTCAAAAAAGAAATTGCTCCTTCCTGGTTTAGAATTGGAGCAAGCAGTTTGCTGGATGAGTTGGTAAAAGTCTGAGTTCAAAAACTCATAACCATTCCGAGCCATAAAATAAGACCGTACCAGGCATTGCTAATGAAGGCTCTGAAACAGGCAGCAGGCTCTCGGTTACTGATTAAATATTGCTGATAAAACAAATTGGCCCCTGCAGCTATCCAGCACAATGCCAGCACACCATTAAACAACTGGACACTGAGCAGTAAATAGAGCCAAAAGGCGTGAACGACTCCCTGCAATAAGCCAATGATTAATCGGTCATTATCTGCAAACAGGATAGCACTCGATTTAACTCCAATTTTTAAATCATCTTCACGATCAGCCATTGCATATTCTGTATCATAAGCGACTGTCCATAGAAAATTGATGAGCAGCAAGCTTATTGCGATGGAATCCAAAGGAATATCAGAGGCAGCATAGGCCATTGGAATACCCATGGAAAAAGCCAACCCCAACACCACCTGCGGGGCCTGAATAAAGCGTTTGCAAAAAGGATACGCAATGGTGATTAATAGTGCGAACAAGGCATAATAAGTGCAGGCTAGCGGTAGTTGAATCAGGATCATCAGGGCAGAAAACAGCAGAAAGAACAGATAGACCAAGGCGTTTTTAAGCGGGATCTCCCCTGAGGTCAAAGGCCGATGTTGTGTGCGCCGAACATGACAATCGATTTTTCGATCAGCAATATCATTGATGACGCAACCCGCTGCCCGCATTAAAATAGTGCCGGCTAAAAACTGCAGAAATAAAATCAGTGAAGGATGGCCCTTATTGGCAAACCATAATCCCCAGGCAGAAGGACTCCACAATAAGATAATTCCAATGGGTTTATCAAAACGCCCTAATCGATAGTAGGCATGCCAATTCATTTTTTAATCCTCGACAAATCAGGCAGTAAAATTTCTATCAGATAAAATGGAAAATGACCGTTGATAATAAATCGTGAATAACGTACCCACAATTGAGAAGCGTTTCGTATTAGCTCTTCTTTAATCCAATAAAATTCCTGAAAATGGTTATCGATAGAATAATGACTTAATGATACTCGCTCGACATTTGGACTGTTAAAAACGATCTGACCCAGTGATTCCTTTTGTAATCGATTAAAGAAAGAGTTATTCTGCTCAAAAGTGGACTCTGGTATTACAGAACGTGCAAACCAGCAGCATTGATTCCCTGAAAACATCATTACATCCCGATGAATTACACTTTCTTCCGAGATGCCCAGGAAAAATCGATCCCACCAATTGCATTTTGTCATGCCCTGCTGAATTAATTCCAGACGCGCATCGCCCGTCTCTTGTCTTAATTTTTCAGTCAATGCCGCTTTATGAGTCAGCCATGTAGCCCACTCGGCTGGCGGTAATAGCGTTTGCATGGAGAATCGTCTCATTCAAAATTTGGGGCTAGTATATCATAAGAAACACAAGTTACTGACAGGCAATTCGGCTGATGCTGAGACGTCCGCTGGCGGATATATTCAAAGAGCGGGTGTTGTTACCCTTACAGCCCGTTGCGGTAACGCTTAAATTCATGGCTCCGCTGGATGCAAAGCCCATACTATTGTAACTGACTATATTGGCATCGGCGTTAACCCTTGTTCCTGAGGGCAATGCCTCGCTGACTTTAACCAAATCATTATTGCTATCGATGAGATTGTTGTTATTGGCATCCACAAATACAATCCATCCTTGTGCCCATTGGCTTGCAGAACCGCAGGTGGTTAAAGCGGCATTTCCTGCAGAGCACACCGATACTCGCACTCCGCGCTTAATAGCTTCCATTCGAGCAAAATTCAAACTGGCTGACAATCGATTCACCATGGCAACTACCTTATTATTTTGGATTAAAGCATAATACCCAGGCACCGCCACTGTGATGAAAATGGCTGCAATGCAAAGAGTGACTATCAATTCGGTCAGTGTAAATCCTTTTTCAACTATCCTTTTCATGCTGATTGTTAGTGAATTTCCCTCTGATAATTATATCATACAGCTGAGATATACGACTAAGGCCGTGACAAGCTTCTAATTCGTCCCAACCGATTAATGATCACATCGGAATAGCTGTCCCCGGCAAAGAGCCTGAATCGCCCGCTCGATGCCGCCTGAGTAGGATTGGCTGCAAAAACCAGAAACTTGTCTGAAAGAAACCCCTGCCATTTAATCAGGACATTCCGGCAATTCCAGCTCCATTGGTGTTGTAATAAGCTGGTTTCATATCGATGATCAGGGGTATCAGTAAGCAAAACCATTCCTCTTGTCCAGTCATCACTGGCGGGATCAGCCTGTAATATCATCGGTTTTCCTGAAAGAAAGGCCTGATTTCTGGCAAAATGAAGCGCCTGAATCAGCTGATTTTGACAGACATTTAAGCGGATCTGCTGATCATTATTTTTTAGTAAGGGGGAGATTATAGAGAATGAAATCAGGATGAGTGCCAGGCAAATCAGGCTTTCAATGAGCGTAAACCCGCTATAAAGTGGACGACTTGACTTCCTTGAAGGTTTTGAATGGATATTCACTTTAGCAGCCTTTTTACATGGGCCATGCAGATAATAATTCGATTATAACTCCGATAAGAGAATCAATGGTAACTTTCAGTTAACTTGTGTAGGTAGGGCTAAAGGAATAATCAGGTTAGTTTGTAAGTGCGTGATCCAGGTTAGGCATACAGTGTATAGCAATGTCGTACCCAAATACGTAAATCTCACGATAAGGGTTTTTAAATCATTTTTGACAACATTTATTTTATGACCTATAATTTGGTCATATTAAAGGTTTTAATTAAGGTCATGCCATGCAAACATTATTCGCAACACAGGTAGCAAGTATTAGTGAATTAAAAAAGAATCCCACCAAACTTATTAATGATTCTCATGGCAAACCTATAGCTATCTTGAATCATAATACAGCAGCAGCTTATCTAATCCCGGTAGAAACATTTGAGCGATTAATGGCTCTGATCGATGAAAGTGAATTATACAAAGTAGTTGAGCAACGTTTATCTTCCCCCTTTGAGTCAATTAAGGTTGACATTGATGAGTTATGAGCTTCATTTTCACCCTATTGCACTGAAAGAATGGAAGAAATTAGCAAAAGGGCTTCGAGATCAATTTAAGAAAATATTAAAACGACGTCTAGAAAATCCGCACGTTATTTCAGCTATGCTGAGTGGGACATTAAAAGATTGTTATAAAATAAAATTACGGCAATCAGGTTATAGATTAGTGTATCAAGTTAATGATAATAAATTGATTATAACTGTTATTGCAGTTGGCAAACGGAATAACAATGAAGTTTATGATGAGGCAAATATTAGAAAAAAATAACGAAGTGTTACAAACAACAAGATTCTTATTTTGCTTAGCAATCGAGCATAGAATTGGTGCGGTAAATAAAATTAGTTGGAAAACTTAAAACGTCTAACAAATATTGCCATAAGACCAAGCACCCAACCTATATATGGACCCATTCGTTTTTACAAGCAAAATTATAATCAACAAATAAATAGAAGTAAGATTGCATCTATATATTCGACCTGTTAATGAGTCTATTGACTCTGGCCTCTATGAAAATCAGCGCTTTCTCTCCTATCTACAAAACGACTTTTTATAGTCGGCAGGTTGGTCAGGTTTTGAGAAAGCCGGTTCTTACCTGTTTACATAGTCGATTAATCGCCTTGCTTGGTACTACGTACTCTTTCTATTTCTAATCAGCGCGCGTGTTATCCATAGTTTTATCATGCTAGGAGCCCCTCATTCTTGCGGAGAGCATGATAAGGCTGTGGGTAACACGCGCTACCTTCTACTAATTCATCATTTTTTGCCTGATACGGTTTACATGATTGCAATACCGCCCATGCAATTCGAGCTGTTCTATTCGCTACAGCAGTAGTCACCACATTCGTATGCTTCTTGGAAGATAGAGCAGTGATCCATTCGCTTCGCCAATCTGTTTTTTTACCTGCATGATAAACAACCGCTCTGGCTCCATGAATAAGTAGTTTCTTTAAATCAGCATGGCCTTTTTTGATAATACCTAAAAGCCGATGTTTTTCCCCACTGGACGATTGCTTGGGGACTAATCCTATATGCGCAGCCATCATCCGCCCATTTTTAAATTGGCTTCCATTACCAACTGCCGCATAAAGTGCCAGGGCGCTTATCGGACCAACTCCAGGTATCGTGCGAAGTAAGCGACAATACTCATGCTTATTGCTGATAGTCTCTATTTTCCTATCATAATAGGCTATGCGTTTACTCAACTCTTTAAACTCTTCATAACAATCGCTAATCCCTTCTTTTAATTCTTCACTCAGCTCGTTGCTATTTGCATCAAGAAGTTGGCTAATATGTTTCTTCAAATGAGAAAAACCCTGGGGTATTACTATGCCGTACTCCAGTAGTAAGCCTCTTATCTGATTACTCAAACTTACTCGATTACCTACTAATCGTTCTCGAATACGTAATATGCTTTGCATATCTTGTTGCTCTAGCGTTTTTACAGTGACAAACTTGGTGCGGGGTCTTGTTCCGCACTCCAATATCCCATCGGTATCCTTGTCATCATTCTTATGATTCCCTACATAGGGCGTGACATGTTGCGGGCTTATTAATTTTACTTCGTGACCCATCGTGCCAAACACTCTGCCCCAGTGATTTGAGCCTCCACACGATTCCATCATGATCGTACAACTTGGCAAGCCTCGCACAAATGACTCCAGTTTGCTTCGACTCAATCTCTTCTTAAAAACCTCCTTATGATGTTTATCTAATCCTTTCAATTGAAAAACATTCTTTGCCAAATCTATTCCTAATAGGGTAATCTCTTTCATGGACCCGTCTCCTTGTTGATTAAGATATCTCGTGGATATCAACTTAATCTTGGCTCATTACGAAGCCGTTTGATAGGAGAATGGGTCCATATCATTACATCTAGTATGTGATAATCAGTTCAGAAGTGTTTTCAATTGCAAAAGATCCTTATAGGCCTTCTTTTTATCCATGGGTTTTCTTAATAAGTAGGCAGGATGATAGCTGACGATACAAGGAGTGCCTTCATAATGATGCACGCTTGAGCGCATTTGCGCCATTGAGAGAGCCTCTTTTAATAAAAACTGTCCTGCAAAGCGCCCCACGGCCAGTAAGGCAACTGGTTTAATTATCGCAATCTGCCTTGTCAAATACTGGCTGCAGCGGACAATCTCATCACCATTCGGGTCACGATTATCAGGCGGGCGACATTTCAATACATTGGCAATATAAACATCGTCCTCTGAAAAGCCTATGCTTCTAAGCATTTGGTCGAGTAATCCCCCCGCTCGGCCCACAAAAGGCTTTCCCTGCTGATCCTCATGATAGCCAGGTGCTTCTCCGATTACCATTAATCGGGCTTTTGAATTACCCCGTGCAAAAACGGTTTGTTTTCTGGTTTTATGCAATGCACATTGCTGGCAGGAAGCCACTTCCTGACAAAGAGCATTCAAATCATTAGAGTCCGGCGCTTTTACCTTCTCTTCTGAACGCTCCTGCCAAAGCTCAATACCCATCTGCTGTAAATAATATTGCTGTAATTCTTTATTCATCGATCAATTAATGCGGTGATTCATGTGAATTGTGCCAGATTAATGAGTAAATTTCGACATCTATTCGGAACTGGTCAAATTACTTTCGTAATAGATGGTCGGTAGCTTTCTGCATTAGCCAGATTAGTCAGACTAGGAAATTCATGCGATTTATAACGTTGTAAAATACTTTCGGCCTCTTGCAACATTGCAAAGCAATTAAATCGACGTTTACTTGCTTCCAAAAGTGTTTGCAAGTCGCTAATTATGCCAGAAAGTTTGCAGGATGCTTTATTTTGAAACCCTCTAAGCTCGTGGGCAAAAAAAGACCTATCAGACTGGTCCCTAAACATCTGATTAAAACCTCTTTTGTGAAATCCTGAATTACTGTTTTTGTCCGCAAGATACATCAATTCGGAAATCAAATACTTAACAGGATTGAGCCGGGGAAGTACAGATCTTAATACCCAATCATGATATTTCATCATGCCAGGCTTTTGCAGGAGGGCTTCAAAATAGCTGATAACGCTTTGCTGTGACGTTGAAGGATTCATTGACAGCTGGGTAATTTCCGATATTAAAGTCACATTCTTAGAACTATGCATTGATCTATTCCGGCTTATAAAACTGAAGAACTTAGGTGTGAATATAGCTTTGTCGCGAAGTTCAAAGTCCTTTATTTGCTCGAGTATTTCTTTCAAAATGGAATGGATATCAATGGGCTCATCCATTTTAGAAACAGCATGAATAGTTTCCTCTAATTGAGCTGAAATTTTACTGGGCAAATCAGGGATTAAGGCCGATAATCGAGCATACTTTTCCTCATTATCAATTAAATAACCTTTTTTTAAATTACCCAATAAATGGCCAAGTAATGAAACCCGTTCTGCAGGCTTAACCATTTCAAGACTTAGAATTAACCAGCTAAAGCAATTAATATGGCGCCCATGATAATCGAGCATTTCCTTTGCACTTTCAAACTCAGTTGCCATGCGAATAAACGAGTCTTGCTGATTTACCAAGCTCTCAGGAAGATGCCTGACCCAGGTTTTTACGGGCCGCGTTGCCAAGGGCATCTCTTGTAGAAAACCAGCTACTTCGTCAATGGTTTTTGCACCACGAATTCGAGGCTCAAGCCAGAGGTTAAAAAGATGATTTTCTGCGTCAACCCTCAGGTCAAGGTTTTTCAATTCTGTGGCGGTAATATTGAGTAATAGCTCCTTCATTGTCCAGAATCTAAATAATCTCGATATACTCTCCTGATCTGATAGAATTTCGATACTCGCTAGTAAATCACTTTTATCGCTTACAAGATCATCGATTGAACAATCATGAACCAGCCAGTCTCTGAGAGCACTTTGCCTGGCAGAAAATTGCTTTAAAAACCCTGTGAGTGACTTAAACTGTAATATCCACTCTCTTAAAACATTATGAGCACTAAGAGAAAATGGGAATGTAGAGGAATAACTTGCTTTAATGCTAATTGAATACAAAATAAAATCTAATTCCGATTGATTAAATTGATGGTTTGAAACTAGGGCTGACAATTCATTTTCACCCAGTGCAGTATTTATTTTATCAATGAACTGTGAAAACTCTTCTTCATTCACAAACCAGTCTGCTGGGTTTTTAATTACCAAATTCAAAAAATGCTTCAAAAATTGAATATTTTCCTGAACAGTTAATTCATTGATAGCCTCAACTTTTGAAAACTGGCTGGGGAACTTTTTTATCAATAGTGAAATGAAGGACGATAGAAACGATGTGGCACCATCATATTGATGAAAAATCGCTAACCCTTCGCTCAATGTCCTGCAAGAACCCAGTAAGCTTTCAGCAAGAAGTACTCGAAATATCTTAGCACTTGTACCTCTCAGATGCCTTTCTAATGTATTTATCGACAAGGAGCTTGTGCAAACCTCTTTCCATCTTGGGGCAAGAAATTTCAAAATCTCTATCTGCTCGCTTTCCGTATAGTTATTCAATAGTCGGGCAATTGTTTCATAACTATATTTATCTACAGGAACAGATTTCAGTTTTACAGATACTGAATTCAAGAATTCTTCATACAGTTTTTCAGTAGTTTCTTCCTGTTTCCTTGTTTCCCGATAAGGAAAGACCATATCGAATAATGTTTCAAAATCAGTTACTAATTCCGCTGCCATACTACTTTTTTCTTCCATGCTCAGTAATGGATTGGCGATCATTTCTCTTGAATATAAGCGCTTCATTGCACTGGGGCAGTTAATCTTATTATCTACATATAAGTGTCGGCTACTTAAGGATGTTAAAGCGCTCTCCATGAGTGATTGTAAATTGTCTGTTTGCTGTTCTTCTCCCATTAAAATAACAGTCTTTAATATCGGATAACGGTCTACAAACAAATTCAAAGCCTGAGAAATCTCGAATGCACAAGGCGTGATTTTGGGCCCTCCAAATGGATTTAAAGCATTAAACTGCTGACGCTCAGCTTCAGTAAATTGCTCGGGGTCAACAAAACGCATCATCACTGCCAGCAGAGAGTCTTTTAATGTGGCATCTTCTAAATAAGCCGTCTTAATACTGAGATTATCAATTTCGGGGTTGGGCGGCAGGGTTTTCCAATAGTGATAGAATTTTATTGCAGCTTTTTTAGCCATATTCTGATCGGCTAAGCCTTCTGTGCCATTTCCAAACAAGGAAGACGCATACAACTCGCGGGCTAGCTCCCTAAGTTTTGCTGCCAATGAATTATCCTGGTAGAAATAGATTTCAGCCTGCTTTAAATAATTATTGCCTTCATTACCAGCAATGCGGTATAAAACCTTAACATCCCGCTTACTTATACCAGGAAATTGAACTGCTGGATCTTTGGAGAATAATTTTTCTGGATGCGATACACTTCGTTCATAAATCTCACGAACAGGCATTAATTGACCATTGGCATTTAAGAAAAAATGCCTTGGATTAAAGCGGCTTTCCCCATTAATTTTTTCCTCTGTTTCATCCTTGAGGGAATAAACGGGCCAACACAGCAAATCTTCGCTTCTTCCAAGTAATACACTGCAAACTGCTTCATCTTTTTCAGCAATCAAGTGGGCAATTTCGACACATAATTCATTTAAAGGGTAACCCGGATAGCAAAAATAATTAAATGGCTCTCTCTGGGTGTAGTTGGCTCTCCGAGCCAACAGCTCTCGCAGGCAGGCTTTTATTTCCAGATCTGATTTTCCCGCCAGGTTTTTCAGACTTTGAATAATAATAGCTTTGTCCCACAGCATTCGCTCCACTGTGATTGTATCAATATGAGTAAGTTCAATGGCGGATCTTGGTTGGTAACTCATTAGAAGTGTATTAATTTGATTAAAAAGTGACATAGTGAGTATGGTTGAAAAATTTGTTTATATAATATCAAAACATACTTTTTTTAGGCAAATTATCATAGACAGGAAGATAATCTGTGATTACCAGGAAGTGGAGTTATAAGCCTTCCTTCTAATGCTATCTGGATTATGAGCAAAACAAAAAATCCAACTCAATTATTAGATAAAACTAAAAAGCATCTCATTACAAATAAAGAAGGTACATTGGCAATTTAGTTACCGTTACGCAATGGATTGAGTCGCTCTTCATGCTCAGGGATGTGTTCATAACGCCAGAACATTGCAGCGGCATTGCTTGAATAAGCGGGAGACGGCTTTCCTTTTAAAATTCCTGAGATAATCTGTTCTAATCGCCCCCTCGAAGAATTGAATCGATGCTCAAGCTCGCTTAAGGCTGTTTGCAACGCTTTAATTTTTTCGAGTGAAGTCAGCCGCTCAGACTCCATCGTTTCAATCAACTGTATTGCGGTTTTCCGTTTTTCTTCCGAAAGTCGGCTCCCGAACGACACAAAAAGAGAGAAACTGCCAAAACCTATCTGTTCGAGATAGCCCTTGAGTTCATCAATAGCATAGCTACAATCGAATTTATCAAGCAACGCCTTCTCTTCCGGAGAGTAGTGGGGCAACAAGGCGGAAAACTCTTCTTCAGTACAATTTAGTTGGGCCGCTGTAAGCCGGAAAGGAATCAGTTTTTGAATTGTTTCCCAGCTAAAAAGAGTCTTAAGATCTGTAAGCTCACTTACAGATCCTATAAAGCGTTCCCAGGGAATTAAATCCAGATAGCGTTCTTTGTCTTTTTCTGGAATTAGCTCTGCAAATTGTGTAAATAGCTCTTTTGAGTCAATCAACGCTTTATATTTCGTGATTATAGTCAAGCGCTCGCGGCGAAGAGTCTCTTTCACGACACCTAGCAGTGTGGTACTATTATCCACTCCTGTGGAAAACTGAGTGAACAACTGCTCTTGTAGAATTGCCTGTATTGGATAGCAATTCTGCCAGCGGATATATTCATTTTTCCAGGTGTCAAATGAGTCTATATTGTCTTTTATCGGGTTTGCGATTAAATCCGAACATTCAACCCAAGCGGCAAAGGAATAGAAGTTATCGGGCGTTATCCATTCATACAAATGGGGGCTGACGAAATTAATAATCGTCTTTCGCTGCCCACCTGTCTCTGTAAGAAGTGGTAAAACTTTAAGCGTATTTTCATAAGAACCAAGCAATGCGGTATATTTATTTTGTAGTTTTTCAAAGATCAGGTCCAGTATCGAGCTATCGACCTTATTTGTTAAGGCACAAAAATCATCTACCGTGTGGACATCTGGCGCTAGAATTTCAGCATATTGTTGCTTCAGAAAATTAGATGGCGCGCTCTTTAAACGCGACTTTAACAGATTGTATTTTTCCAGGGTATTATATTCCTGAATCAGCTTCTTAACATGCGCTTCGATAATTACTTGTTGTTGCGCTTCAGGAACGAAAGAGAAAAGACTATGTAAACTGGATTCATACGGGAAGGCCGCAAGACGATCATGAATGAGGGGAGTGACTGATGACAGTAGCGCAGGAGTATTTTTCAGGCGCATCAAACAACTATAACTTTTTATTCGCTCTGCTATAAATACTAATCCTTCAGGACGAGCGGGAACACCGCAATTGCTTTCTATGAGCAGCTGCATGAACTGTGAATCAAGATTGCCCTCACCATCGAATACAGGGGGGCGTTGGCACAATACTTCAAGCACAGCAGGCAGTAAATCTGCCATTGACGGCAACTTTTCTACGGGCTCATCTCGGTTATTTTGGATTAAAATATGATATAGCGCAGGATATTGGTTTAGAAACTCGGACAAAATATTAGAAAGCTGATCGGCACAAGGGAAAACGTCCTCTGCCAGAACACGCCTGCCCTCTTCCTCAGTTATAGCGAGCTGCATATGGAAAAAAAGCGTTAGAAAATAACTTTCCAATGGTAAATCGTACCCATAGGTCTCAAGTTTAATGTCTTTCACAAAACATATTTCATCTGGTGCAGTACCTTGTTCCTGCGGCATACTTAACTCAGCTGGTAGCTGTTTCCAAAGGGTGTAAAAAGATTCTACCGCATCGCCCAGGACCTTATTGTTGACCATTTCTTCTGAACCGGCATCCGATACCGAAGCTTTTTTAAGTTCAGTCGCCAACTTTTTTATCGCAAAGCCTAATGAATTATTATCATAGCGCTGAATATGATTTTGCTTTAAAGCCTGGATAAAGGCCCTGCTCGCATCCCCTGCCACATTCGCCAGATTAAGAAAATCCTGTCCGCCAAACTCGTAGGACAGCGTCGTTTCTTCGGGCTGAAAGTCCAGTAATACGTGATTACTGTCCAGTGAGGCCGTTTCAAATACTTCCTGGATGGGGATTAACTTGGTATAGTTTTGATTGACTATAAAGTTTTCAACCTCAAAATGACCATTGTCTTCAGTTTCAGATTTGAGAGAAAAACAGGCCCTGTTTAAACCAATAAGTCCCGGCATTAATATTTGACACACGGCCTCTCCTGGACCAGCAATTCCTTCTGCTACCTTTAGGCAAAATTGATTGATGGGTAAAAAAGGGAAACGAGTATAAGCAATCGCTTCTGTTTTAAGCATTTTCCAGCGAAGGCCTAAATAACGTCTTATTTCCAGAACAACACTTGTGGACAAAACAGAGTTTTCATCGCCAGCAATAAACCGGCAAAAGAAGGAGAAGCTGTACCGAGATTCATCCTGTATCGCTTTAATTGTTTCTGCATCAAGCCCTGGAGGTAATTCTATTGGTGTATCTTTGAAGGTTGTCAGAAAATCTTTAAGCTGTTTTACTGTAATCATGAAATACACCACAAATTGCAATGCGCCATTTTAATACAATCTGACTACAATACTCAAATGGACGATTACAAAACCATAAGTTCGTTTAGCTGCTTAAATTAAGGGGCTTTCTATTGTAGGTTACGCAGAGCTAGGCACTGATAGTATAACTGCAAGCATGCTCGTACCAATGATCCGTTGGTGTGGGCTCCTTTGGGGAATTAATCTGCCAATAATCTTTAGTGGAATCCATTTCCTGAAGCTCACCCTCTCGAACGATCTCCTGCAAGGGTTCTTCTCCATTTTTCAGAGATTCACAAAGCATGGCCAAAGCCGCCCAGGCTTTATTTTCACAAAGTTTAAGAATACGATTTACCTGATGAGGCAGCAAATCCCATTGCCCAAATAAGGCAACCTGATTCAATTCATTTTTATGTAATAAAGACTGCTCAAGTATTTTAAACTGGCGGCATAATTCGTTTATATTTTTTTCAGTTTTATTTTTTAGTAATTCAACAAAAATACGAAATAAAATATGTGTTTCTCCCTTAATCAAATTTAAACTATGCAAGGCGCGTAATGGGGAATGAGCTGAATTCGCATGCCTTCCGTCTTTATATAAACTCAAATCACTGCTTTTCTTTATCCATCCATAAGGAATATCCAGAAAAATAGGATAAATCGACTGGAAAATTCGCATGTTGGTTTTCACTGTCTTTTTCTCAACTACCTTAGGTAGTTGGCTATCGAATAGACCGCCTGAATTTTTTGTTGTTTTTACTGGATCTTTTTTTTCTCTTTCAGCAGTTGTGAAATACATTTCCCTTAGTTGCTCAATTTTCTTATCACTCATACACTGCCTTAAGCCCAGTTTTGCCAACTCTTCAAACCAATCACGATTTCCCCTGAAACAGCTGTAGTAAATGGCTTCCTCTATACCGGAAAATTTAACATGTAAATATTCTGCATTTTCAGCGCCGTTTTCAGAAAATTGATAGCGGGTATCGATATATCGTTTAGCAGCCTTATAGCCTTTCTTGAATAATTTATCCTGATCTTCCGCAGAGATATCAAATTGGGTCGCACTCACATTCCCAATAGGAATCAGTACAGTTTGACCACTATAATGCAACAATTTCAAACGGTCCTGTTCCCATCCGCTGACAGGGTCCCGTACCCCGGTGAGCAAACCATATACCCAGTTCCATAAAAAATTTTCTCTATAAATACGATGGACAAACCGATTCAAAATCCTTCGCTCAGGCCCATTATCAAATTGAAAAGCAACCAGTTTCAGACAATTCTCATGCTCTGATTTTAAAAAAGTAGTTTTATCATCGCTAAAGGCTTCTGTCGGCAGATTACTTAAAATCCCGCCATCATTATAAGTATTGCCATCGGGCAACAATGTAGGCTTAAAAACTATAGGAAAACTGGAGGACATCGCCCCCGCTTTACTGACTTCTTTGTGTGGCGAATGTTCATAGGAAAAGTAAACTGTTTTTCTTTTTTCTTTATTCGTTGCCGTTACAATCAGCTCTTCACCCAGACAGCAAGAAGGATATCCTTCCTTCAAGCGCTTTAAGGACTCAAAACTGATAACCCCGCGTTCAAAAACCTGATTGCGCAGAACTTTAGCTTTTTCTTTCCCTGCAGTCAGCTCATAATCGTATAAAATCTGATCCACCTTTTTTATAATCATGAAATCCAGTGCCGCTTTTAAGGCATCCGTATCCGAAATACCCGAGCTGTCAATATTATAATGGACAATGTTTTCTTCCTTGAACTGCTGAAAGAAAGTGAGGATCTCTGACCATGAATATCCGAGATAACACAAAATCGCCATAATGGCACCGGCAGAACTACCCGCGAATTTACTGGGCTGGATTCCACTATCCTGGAACGCTTTATAAGCGCCGACATGCGCAAAAATTTTCGCCCCTCCCCCGCAAAAGACCATCGTGTCAATTTCAGGGCGTTTTTCAATGATTAATATTTCTCCTGTATCCGGATGCTGGAATACTTCTGCTTTGTCCTTTTTTAATACAGGATGGAACGTATTGGGTTTGGATCGCTTTTTTTCAGGCTTTACAGACTCTTTTTTTTCCGTATAGCTGTTTACCAGTCGTTGCCATAATCGCTGATACCAGGCAGGAGAAGTAATAAAGCGCTCCACCTTTCGGTATTCAAACATGGCTTTCATACGCTTCTTAGGATCTCGGACATGGACTGAAAAAGGATGCGGTGAATTTAGAATAGAATCGTATTCCTGATTTTCAATATCTAAAGAGGAGAGACTTTCCACCATATCATCCGTTAATCGGAGACGCTTGGTATTTAATAGGGGCTCTTCCTGCTGATCGCCTGGCTGATGGTATTTGTTGATTTGTTTTGTGGTGCAAAATTGGTTTAATCCAACTAGTAAACCGTATTGCCCCTTGCAAATTTCCAAACCATTAAGCTGATAATCAAAAGTGAGTTCCACAGGGGATAAAGGCCATTGGTATGATTTTTTTCGATAAAATATCCAATTGATAATTCTACCCCACCAACTTAAACCCACCTCTGCAGTATAGCCTCGGTAATCGGTAGTGGCGGCGTCGCTTAAAAAAGCTCTATGGGCATTGTTCGCATGGGATTTCCAAAACCAATGATTGAATTTTTTGCGTGATTTGTCGCTTAACCCATTGTAATCAATTATTATTTTCTCTTCATCGAACAAGTAATCAGCTAGAGAAAACTTGTTATCAGGTGATTGCCCATTAATACGAAGCCATCCATAGTATGCAATCAAAACAAACTTTTTTAATAATTGGATATTGGGGTGAAAGACACTGTTTTGAGAAATCAATTCCTTCAATACCTGGTCTCTGTCCATAGAGTAATCCTTTACTTAAGATGAGCTTTGATATCTGTAAATTCCAGGTTCTATAGATCCTGCCCAGTTGCTAAGCTGCTTATCTAATTTATAACTAGCATACTTTTTGTCAGAAATGAATAGCTAAACGACCAGTATTACTGAACATTCGCACAAAACGGAAGATATACCTTGATACAGCAGGTGTATCAAGGTTAATTTTTTGATAGACTAGCCGATTTCCTGCATAATTGCTTCAACTACTCGCGCGGGATTCACTGCTCTGGTTATAGGGCGCCCAACCACTAAAAAATCGCTCCCTAGCCTGCTTGCCTCGAGGGGAGTGACTACCCGGCTTTGATCATCGCGAGAGTTCAAATCCAGTCGAACACCGGGGGTTACCGTAAGAAAAGATTTTCCACAAAGTTTCTTTATCTCAGGAACCTCGAAAGCCGAACAGACAACACCATCGACACCGGACTCACTAGCCATGCCGGCGAGACGCTGAACATGGCTATTTATCGACTCCGGAATGCCCAAAGTCGAAAAGCGCTCATCATTCATACTGGTTAGTACAGTCACGGCAATTAATAAAGGTCTGTTCCTGCCCCCTTCCAAAGCCTCTCTAGCCGCTTGCATCATCTGACTTCCACCACTGGCATGAACATTAATCATCCATACCCCGAGCTGGGCAGCTGCACGGCAGGCCTGAGCCACTGTATTGGGAATATCATGAAACTTTAAATCAAGAAAAACTTTATATCCCTTATCGACCAGAGTACTCACCAATTCGGTGCCAAATAAGGTAAACATTTCACTGCCCACCTTAACTGCACATTGGCCTGGGTCGAGCTGCTCTACCAGATTCAAGGCATCCTGCCTGCTATCAAAATCCAGTGCGACAATTAGTTGAGCTGACATTTTAAGCCATCACCTCTGAAACCTGCTCCAATGCAAGCTTCACTGACTCAGCGACTGTTTCCTGCTCTTTGGATGTCAGATAGGGATGCATAGGTAAGCTCACCACACGTCCACTTGCCCTTTCAGAAATAGGGAAATCCCCTGTTTTATAATTTAAAAAGGACAATGCAGGCTGCTGATGCATTGCGATAGGATAATGCACTGCAGTGGGGATGCCTTGTTTTTGCATCGCCTGTTGAAACTCATCACGGTTATCGACTTCAATAGTGAATTGGGCATAAACACTGGTGTTTTCCAAGGATACCTGAGGCGTTTTAACATGCTCGGATAGCAGGGAAATATATCGGCTGGCCACCTGCTGTCTCAGTCGAATCTCATTGGGGAAAAGCTTCATTTTTTCAATTAAAATTGCCGCCTGAATCGTATCCATTCTGCCATTAATTCCAATACGACGATGGTTATAACGAGTATTTTGTCCATGATTGCGAATTTCAATCAGGCGCTCAGCCAGAATATCATCATCGGTGAAACAGGCACCTGAATCACCATAGCCGCCCAAGGGCTTGGATGGGAAAAAGCTGGTGCATCCAATGGTCGAAAGAGCACAGGAATAGCGTTCATGATGAGTCGCACCAAAACTTTGTGCAGCATCCTCGATTACCGCTAAACCATGGCGTCTGGCGATTGCATTAATCGCTGTTAAATCCGCACATTGGCCATACAGACTGACAGGCATAATCGCCTTGGTACGTGAGGTAATCGCTGCTTCGATTTTTTGCGGATCGATATTGTAGGTCAGAGGGTCAATATCAACAAAAACAGGCTTGGCCTGACAGAGTGTAATCACTTCTGCAGTGGCAAAAAAACTAAAGGGGCTGGTGATCACTTCGTCACCCGGCTCAATTTCAATAGCCATTAATGCCATAAGCAAGGCGTCAGTACCACTGGCATTCACTATCACATGCTTGACGCCGGCGAACTCTGCTAATTTTTTTTCAAGCTGGGCTATCTCTGGCCCCATTATGTACTGTCCATGATTTAACACCGCGTGTATACCTTTTAAAATATCCGCTTCAATGAGTTGATATTGCTTTTTTAAATCAATAAATTGCATAATGTTCTCAGTAATTTTTGTTCGTATCAGGGTCTGACGGAATTCCAAAACTCGCCTTAATCACCCTCTAAACCATGCACAGGCTTCATTCTACCCCACTGTTTGCAACTTGGGCAATGCCAGTGAAGATGCTTGCCTCCAAAACCACAATGACCGCAACGATACACGGGCTTATTGTCCAGAAATTTGCTTGTAATATCGTATAACATTTGTAATTTGTCGCGTACTTTACCATGCGCTGTTTCAAGATGCCAAAAAATTAATCGATTTATACCTCTGATTGAGGGATAGCTGCCCAGTTTTTCGGCTACAAAATCCACTGCAGAATCCATTTCCTTTGTATTACGCAGGTACTCGGCAATAACGAAAATAGTCGAAGCCCGAGGATGATTCTCCAGCGTTTGCTGAAGGAATTCCACGCATTCGTCCATAATTCCCAATTCTTTGTGGCAGATGACTAGCGGCTCAATAATTTCAGTAATAAACTCAGGATCCTGCTGCGGTACACGTTTTAACGATCGAATTGCCTGCTTGTATCGCCCATGTTTCATATCAAGAGAGGCTTGCAACAAGCTGGCGCGTACAGACATTTTATCAATGGCCAGTGCCTGCCTGGCGGCATTCTGCGCTTTTTCAATGGCATTATCTTTAAGCGCCTGCGCTGCAATTTCGCAATAATAATGGGCCGCCTGACCATGCAAGCTTTGTCCAGTGGATACTTCAAGCTTCTTGATAGTATCCAGGGCATTTTCCCATGCCTTCTCCTGCTGATAAATAGCAAGCAAACCTTGTAAACTACAGATTTCCTTGCTGCCTCCCAGCTCCACGACTTCGAGAAAAATACGTTCCGCACGGTCAAACACGCCAGCGCTCATATAGTCCTGGCCAAGTGCGAGTAAGGCCTGTTTTCGATCGGCAAGACTTAACTGTGGTCTCGCAATCAGGTTCTGATGAATTCTGATGGCCCTGTCAACTTCGCCTCGACGGCGGAAAAGACTGCCCAAAGCCAGATGGGTTTCAACCGTTTCACTATCAATTTCCAATAGCTTAATGAATACATCAACTGCTTTATCAGGCTGTTCGTTAAGCAGATAATTCAATCCAACGACATATTCCCTTGATAGTTTATTGTTTGGTTCGGATTTCTTACCTGAATAATTACGGCTTGCAACCCACCAACCAGACCAGGCAGCAGCAGGCAATAACAATGGCCATAAGTTAATCATTAACACACTCCATTAATTCACTAAGTCCGGGATTTAAAGACAAGTGCTGCATTCAAAATACGTTGTTCAGAACAATGGCAATAGACTATCAAATTCAGCCCAATTAAAAAACCTTCTTAAAAGGCAAATTTAGCGATCGAACTGCTGTTACTTCCTTATTTCTATTGCTCCCCTCTGCTCAGTAACACCACAAAACGCTCATTATGCCTTTTTTATTGGCAATCATGGAGATATAATACCTATTTTTTGGTTAAGGAGCTAAAATGCCACGACGACCCAGGCGAATTAAAAAATTGAGTAGTCAAGGCTCAATTGTCGATATGACTAATTTTAGTACAAACAATAGTGAACACCTACCAGAGTCTCCTATCACTCCTAGCGCTCAAAGTAGTCAATCTTCAAATATGGATATCGAAAACCCGAGTAACAATAGTACTCAACTCAAGCCAGAACCTTCGCTTATCAAACGATTTGAGGAAAAAATTATACAAAGAGCAACGGAAAATCGCATTTCGCCACGAGAGCAAGCGTGCAATGAGTTGAATCAGGCAAACATTACGCCTATGAGTATTGAAGGACTAAAGGAAGATGGTAAGTTTCCTCGAAGCAAAATAGAGCAGTTTATGCTGTATACACTCTGGAAGATGGAAAAACCAGTTGTAAAACAACCGACCGCCGCTGAACCCACAGCCGAATCCACGTCAGAAAAAGTAGCACCAACCCTTAATAGCCTCCTGACTAAAATGCAACTATAGCGGATGAATTGGTGCCTTATTCGCTAATACCACATTAAGCTCATTGTGTATTAACCTTTTAAATGTGAACTAGTCTAGCACATCATTATCAATTTAGAGGTTTAAATGATAATAATTAAGCAAATTGGAAAACGACGTGCTCGTCGAAGCGGTATTTCAAACTTTGATGCTATTCGTCGAATGTTAGATGAGGCAGTGGCAAACTTGAGTACAAATAATAGTCCGCGCTCTTCAGTTGATAATTCAGTTACAATTAGCGTTACCGGGAGTGAGGTTAATATAATCAGAGGTAACAATACAATTCCAGCACCTGATTTTGTGACGCGATATTGGCTAAAACTTCCAGAAAGAGCAAACGCCAACGGCCAAGATCAACTCGAGCAACTCAGAGTAGACCTTAATAAGGAACAAATTTCGCACGAGAGTATTAAAGAACTAAAGGAGTCTGGTGAATCTCCTCGAAGTAAATTAGAGCGGTGTATGCTATTCCTGTTTTGGAAGGTCGATAGACCCGTTGTAAAACAAACGAAGATGGCTGAACCCACAGCACCAGAAAAAACAGCACCAGCTCCCAAATAGCAACCTGTCCATCACCTTTATCCATAAGATTGCCCTCCACAAGACTTGATTTACTCTGATTTGGAGGGCTTACTTTGTTCGATAGTTTACGGACGCATAAATCACTTATTAGACTGCTGACACTTACCTAGTGTTGATCTTTTAGAGGAATATCTCGCAGATTTTTGATTTCCTTTTCAGTGAGCCTGAGTTGATTGCGCATTTTTGAAAATTCAACTTTCAGGCGCCAATACTTGCCTAGTGCAAGGAAAAAACCAATGACAAGCCCCAAGGCTAACATTATTGCCATTAATACGGCTATTGGCATGGTAAAGGTCTTTACGTATAAATTGATGGGCACGGAACTCGCGTTTAGAGCTGCAAATGTCACACCTACAATTATAAGAATTAAATAAACAAAAAACATAAGTAAACGCATTTTTATTTACCTTCCTATGCAAACGATGCATAAATTTACGAAGTATTATCATCCCTCGCAGGAGGACAATCAAGTCTTAGCATGAAACATATCAAACCTGATTAAGAATCGTATAAATAAAAAAAAAGCGTAGTTAAACTACGCTTTTTTACTGGCATCAAGAATTAATCTTTGGTTGCCATTTTTTCTTTAAGCAGATCACCAAGAGTTGTCGAAGCAACTTCTCCACTTCTGGAGTATTTCTTGATGGCTTCAGCTTGTTCCTGAGCATCTTTGGCTTTAACAGAAAGGGCAATGCTGCGATTTTTCTTATCAACATTGATAATTTTTGCTTCAATTTCATCACCTTCTTTGCAGAAATGGCTGGCATCATCTACACGATCTTCAGATAACTCATTCGCGCGAATAGTACCATAGATTTCCGGAGCCAATTCAAGAGTCACATTTTTAGCATCAACAGCAGTAACGCGTCCTTTGACAACGCTTCCTTTGGTAAACTCATCAACAAAGCTTGAGAAGTTATCGCTTTCAAGTTGCTTCAGGCCCAGAGAAATACGCTCTCTTTCTGCGTCAATGGCTAAAATAACGGCTTCCAGCTCTTGACCTTTCTTGAATTGTTTAACGGCTTCTTCACCAGGAATAGTCCAGGAAATGTCAGACAGGTGAACCAATCCATCAATATCGCCATCCAGACCAATGAAGATTCCGAAGTCAGTAATAGAACGGATTTTTCCGCTGACTTTCTGACCCTTGCTATGGCTTTGAGAGAATTGATGCCAGGGATTGCCGACACATTGTTTCATACCCAGAGAAATACGACGTCTTTCTTCGTCGATCTCCAGTACCATCACATCAACTAAATCGCCCATTGAAACAACTTTGCTTGGGTGAACGTTTTTGTTAGTCCAATCCATTTCAGACATGTGAACCAGACCTTCAACGCCCTCTTCGATTTCAACGAAACAACCGTAGTCAGTAATGTTGGTAACTTTACCTTGCAGTTTTTTGCCGACAGGATAACGATCAACCAGGTCAACCCAGGGATCATTACCTAACTGTTTCATGCCTAAAGATACGCGATTACGTTCGCTATCAAAGCTTAATACTTTAACTTTGACATCCTGGCCTACAGTCAGTAACTCGGCTGGATGCTTAACTCGCTTCCAGGAGATATCAGTGATATGCAGAAGACCATCAATACCGCCCAAATCAATGAATGCACCGTAGTCAGTAAGGTTTTTAACGATACCGTTAAGAATTTGACCATCATGCAGTGACTCAAGCAAGGCCTGACGATCAGCGCTGCTTTCTTCTTCTACAACAGCGCGACGTGAAACGACAATATTATTGCGCTTCAGGTCCATTTTAATCACTTTAAATTCTAATTCTTTGCCTTCCAGGTAAGAAGGATCGCGAACAGGTCTGACATCAACCAAAGATCCTGGTAAAAATGCGCGGATTGTACCAATCTCAACAGTGAAACCACCCTTGACTTTGCCCGAAATTAAACCAGTAACGGTTTCATTGTTTTCGTGACATTTCGACAGCTTGCGCCAGGCTTCCTGACGTTTGGCCTTTTCTCTTGATAACAGAGTTTCGCCATAGCCGTCTTCCACTGAATCGAGAGCTACTTCGACCGTATCACCGATGTTAATTTCCAACTGACCATTTTTATCGTGGAACTCTTCAACAGCGACAATACCCTCGGATTTTAAGCCAGCATTTAATGTGACAAAATCGTCGTCGATACCGATAACTTTTGCAGTGATAATTGCGCCAGGGTAAAATTGCGCACCAGCGATACTTTGTTCAAATAATTCTTTGAAACTTTCAGACATGTTAATAAACTCTTTAGTAAAAAAATGAAAGTGTAATTCCGAATTACGCTTCCCCCCATACAAAACTGTTTGTAAGTATCTACAAACACTGGACTAAGCATAAGCAGCTTTTTGCAAATATGCAAATAATCCCTTCTTATTCGATCAGGTTGTGAAATAGTGTCCCGATCTAGCGGAAGAACGAATGCCCATTTATCAATTTTAAAACATTATTAAAGACTTGTACAATCGTTAATCCAGTGGTGTCGACTAAAATCGCATCCGATGCCGGTTTTAGTGGTGCATGAACCCGTTTTGCATCACGATCATCACGCTGAGCCAACTCATCGATCACCTGCGCGAGGCTAACATCAATTCCGCCATCTTTCAACTGATTGTAGCGCCGCTTTGCTCTTTCCTCTGCTGAAGCAAAAAGAAATATTTTAAGTATAGCCTCTGGAAAGACTACTGTTCCCATATCACGACCATCGGTTACCAGGCCAGGAACCGTGGCAAATGCACGCTGCCGCTCAAGTAAGGCCGCGCGTATTTCCGGCACTGCAGCAATAACTGAAGCATCTTGTCCACATTGCTCGCTGCGAATATTCTCGTAAACATTCACTCCATCAAGAATGACTTGCTGCTCTTCAGCATCCATTTCAAATTTGACATTCAGCTGATTGGCTAAATTAACAATCGCGGCTGCGTCTGAAAAAGGGATGCCTCTTAATCGAACTGCGTAAGCCAGGACTCGGTAGATTGCTCCACTATCCAGCACATGCCAGTTCAAATGTTTTGCCACCATATGACATATGGTTCCTTTACCTGTTCCGCTAGGTCCATCAATAGTTATTACAGGAGCTTTTTTCTCACGCGTCATTATGTACCTCTCGGATATTTAACTGTAAGGCTTGCGCAGTCCTGATAAAATCAGGGAATGAAGTGGCTACGTTATTGCAATCTTTGATTACAATCTGTTCTTTTGCCACCGTACCCGCAATAGCAAAAGCCATTGCTATTCGATGATCCCCATAACTTTTTATCTCGCCTCCCTGCAGGTTACCACCCTTTATAAATACGCCGTCTTCAAATGCCTGAGCCGTTATTCCAAGCCTGCTAAGTCCTTCAACCATCGCTCCAATGCGGTCACTTTCTTTACTACGTAATTCTTTTGCCCCATGTAAACGGGTTTGGCCGGAAGCACAGGCAGCAGCAATAAAAATTACCGGGAATTCATCAATTGCCAGTGGAACTAACTCCACCGGAATATCAATACCTTCAAGAGGAGCATGACGGATATATAAATCAGCCACTAGTTCCTCGCCAAAAAGACGTTTATTGCTTTGCTCAATAGAAGCCCCCATTTGGCCAAGAATCTGAATAATTCCAGTACGCGTTGGGTTAATGCCTACATTTCGGATGAGCACTTCAGAACCAGGAATTAAAGTAGCGGCGACAATGAAAAATGCGGCTGAGGAAATGTCGCCTGGCACGATAATATCAGTCCCAATACATTCACTCTCGGAATTAATCGTAATATGGTGGCCACATTTCTGAATCGGATATGAAAAAGTGGTCAGCATGCGCTCTGTATGATCCCGGGTAAATCCGGGCTCGGTAACCGTTGTTTCGTCTTTTGCGTACATGCCGGCTAAAAGCAGACAGGATTTAACTTGAGCACTGGCCTCCGGCATCACATAATGGATTCCTTTCAGCTGCTGGTGACCGTTGATTGTAATTGGGGGTTTCCCATGTTCGGTACTGATATCAGCGCCCATTTGAGTTAAAGGCCGGCTTACTCTCTCCATAGGACGTCGTAGCAAACTTTCATCCCCTGTCAGAATGCTGCTAAATGACTGGGCAGCCAGTAAACCCGCTAATAAACGCATGCTGGTTCCCGAATTTCCACAGTCAATAACCTGCTTGGGAGCACTCAGGCCATATTTACCCTTGCCATGAATAATAACCTGCTTGTTAAAAGGCCCTTCGATCTCGATTCCCATGCTGCGAAAGGCCTGCAAAGTAGCCAGGCAATCCTCCCCCTGCAGAAAGTTTTGAATACTGGTTGTGCCTTTTGCAATTGAACCAAGAATAATTGCGCGGTGAGAAATCGACTTGTCACCTGGAACAGAAATTTCACCGGAAATCGTTTTGACCGGCACACTCACAAAATCATAACTAGCATTCATTTTCATGTTCCTTGGCAAAGGCTGCCATAAAATCAATCAGCTTATCCACTGCGGCAAGCGGCATGGAATTGTAAATGCTGGCTCTTAAGCCACCCACTGTACGGTGCCCCGCCAAAGCGAGCAAGCCCTGGTTGCGGGCTTTTTCAAGAAATTCTTCTTCAAGCTGAGGCTTTTTCAGAGTAAAACACACATTAACCAAAGCCCGATCTTCTTTCCTTATCTTACAGCCATAAAAATCAGAGGCATCAATAAACTCGTACAATAATCTGGATTTAGTGCAATTCAATTGGTACAAAGCCTCAACTCCTCCCTGGCTTTTAATCCATTGGAACATTTTAAGTGCCAGATAGCAGTTGAATGTAGGGGGAGTGGCATACATTGAACGGGTCGTGGTGTATGTTCTATAGTCAAGCATTCGCGGAATGGCGTTATTGCCTATCTCTTTAATTAAATCGTCTCGCACAATAACCAGCGTCAAACCGGCATTGGCAATATTTTTCTGTGCACCTGCAAAGATCAGTGCATAGTCATTAATATTAATAGGCTCGCTAAGCAGGCAAGAAGTCATGTCAGCGATTAAAGGAATATTATTTATAATCGGCGGTTGAGAGAATCGAAGTCCGTTGACTGTTTCATTAGGCGTATAATACAAATAACGAGTATCCGGCAAAATCTCCCAGGCGGATCGTTCTGGTATCCGACTATAGTTTTTATCAGCAGAACATACGCTATACGCATTGCTTAGGCGGCAAGCCTCCTCATAGGCCATTTCTGACCAGATTCCTGTCTGAAAATAACCTGCTTTTTGATTTTCAGACAAAAAATTTAAGGGAATCATACCAAATTGGCTACGGGCGGCTCCACTGATGAATAGCACATGATAGTCACCGGGAATAGCCAGCAGCTCCCGTAAAAGTGCTTCTGACTCTTCCATTATCTGAGTAAATTCTTTGGTACGATGGCCAATTTCCATCACTGACATCCCGGTATGATTCCAGTCTAATAACTCAGCCTGAACCTCTGACAGGATTGCATCGGGCAGCATCGCAGGCCCCGCGCCAAAATTGTATCCTCTACTCATCGGAATCATCATCCATTTCAAAATCTTCTGAATCGCTATCCCCCTCACCCAGATCTTCAATGCGCTGCATTCCTACCACATGCTCGCCTGAGCTGACATTAATCAGACGCACGCCCTGAGTGTTTCTCCCAATAATGGATAGCTCATCTACTCTAAAGCGGACCAGGGTTCCCTTATCAGTGATGAGCATCGCCTCGTCTCCTTCACTGACCTGCAGGGCTCTTACCACTTTACCATTTCGTTCATTGACCTGAATGGAAATAACGCCTTGACCGCCGCGACCTGACACACGGTATTCTTCAACATCCGTTCGCTTGCCATAGCCATTTTCGGTAGCGGTCAGTATGGTGCCCTCCGGTTTGGCGACAACCAGAGAAATAACCGATTGATCTTCACCTAATCGAATCCCCCGCACGCCTCGCGCGGTGCGCCCCATCGGTCTGATTAATTTCTCATCGAATCGGATCACCTTGCCTGCATCTGTAAAGAGCATAATATCTTTACTGCCGTCCGTAATATCCACACCTACGAGGCGATCATTTTCATCCAGATCTACTGCAATAATCCCATTGGCTCGTGGTCGGCTAAAGGCTTCCAGAGAAACCTTTTTGACGGTACCAAAACGGGTTGCCATAAATACAAAATATCCTTCATTGAATTCTCTCACCGGCAACATGGCATTAATGGCTTCATCTTCTGCCAGCGGTAAAATATTAACAATCGGTTTGCCGCGGGAAATACGACTGGCCAAAGGCAGTTGATAGGCTTTAAGCCAATACAATTTGCCATGATTTGAAAAACAAAGAAGCGTGTCATGAGTACTGGCAATCACAAGACGTTCTATAAAGTCTTCGTCTTTAACATTGGTCGCAGACTTGCCTTTTCCACCTCTTCTTTGTGCCTGGTAGGATGAAATAGGCTGGTATTTGACATAGCCCTGGTGTGATAAAGTCACAACAACATCTTCTTCAGTAATCAGGTCTTCAATAGTCAGATCTTCCTGTGATGCCGTGATTTCAGTGCGGCGCTCATCGCCAAACTGTGATTTGATTTCAATTAATTCATCTTTAATCACCTGCATCAATCGCTCAGGTGAGGCAAGAATATCCATTAAATCCTTAATCTGTTTGAGTAAATCCTCAAACTCGTTAATAATTTTTTCCTGCTCCAGTGCAGTCAAGCGATGCAATCTTAATTCAAGAATTGCCTGCGCCTGTGCAGGAGACAATTTATATCCATTGCTTCCAAGGCCGTACTCTGATGGGAGATCATCAGGGCGGCAAGCATCGCTGCCGGCATTTTCAAGCATGGCCTTGACCAAGCCAGGCTGCCATTCTCTGGCCAGTAAGGCTTCCTTCGCATCTTGCGGGGTGGGAGACTTTTTGATTAATTCAATCATTTCGTCAATATTGGCTAAGGCAATCCCCAATCCTTCTAGTAAGTGAGCTCTGTTTCGTGCTTTTTTCAGTTCGTAAATGGTACGGCGGGTAACGACTTCGCGGCGATGTTTGATAAAGTATTCAAGAATTTGTTTTAAATTCAGTGTTCGCGGCTGACCATCCACCAGGGCAACCATATTGATACCAAACACATTTTGCATTTGAGTATGGGCATAGAGATTGTTTAGAACCACTTCAGCGACCTCACCGCGCTTTAGCTCAATCACAACACGCATACCCTGCTTGTCTGACTCGTCCCTTAGACCGGAAATACCTTCAATCTTTTTATCCCGAACTAATTCAGCGATTTTCTCAACCAGACGAGCTTTATTTACCTGATAAGGCAGCTCATTAATAATAATTGCCTGGCGTCCGGAATGACTGTCGGTTTCAATTTCAGTTCTTGCCCGAATAGAAATTCGCCCCCTGCCTGTACGGTATGCCTCGAGAATGCCCGCTTTGCCATTGATAATAGCAGCAGTCGGGAAATCAGGACCGGGAACATATCCCATAATATCTTCAAGCGTTAAGTCGGGTTCCTCTACCAGTGCAATACAGGCGTTAACAACCTCGGTTAAATTATGCGGCGGGATATTAGTCGCCATACCCACTGCGATTCCTGATGAGCCGTTGATTAGCAAATTGGGAATGCGAGAAGGTAAAACGACGGGAGCGAATTCTGTCTCATCATAGTTGGGACTGAAATCCACTGTTTCCTTTTCCAAATCCGCCAATAAGGCATGCGCGACCTTGGACATACGCACTTCCGTATACCGCATGGCGGCGGCCATATCCCCATCGACTGATCCAAAGTTTCCCTGACCATCAATCAGCATATAGCGCATTGAAAAAGGCTGCGCCATCCGAACAATCGTGTCATACACCGCAGTATCACCATGCGGATGGTATTTACCGATTACGTCACCAACCACACGAGCCGATTTTTTATAGGGCTTGTTCCAATCATTCCCTAACTCGCTCATAGCAAACAGGACTCGGCGATGAACCGGTTTTAAGCCATCGCGAACATCCGGCAAGGCACGGCCTACGATAACACTCATAGCGTAGTCGAGATAAGACTGTTTGAGCTCGTCTTCTATATTGACCGGGATGATTTCTTTTGCTGAATTGATCATAGCTAACTGGCGTCCTTCTGCATCACTCAAAATAAACCACGAATTATACCACAAGCAGCCTTTCAATTGAATAAAAATGCCTTTGCTCGCAAAGTTCGCCTCTGAGACTGTTTTTGGATTATGCTTGTATATAACAGGAGACAATTAAATTTTGGCTAAAACTCTGTGAATAATAATCAAACTGCTTCATACTAAATCATAACACATGCCTAAATGATAAATTGACTCAACCCTGGCATTTTTATATAGTTCAGCGCTTAACGCAGCGCTGGCTGTCAACTGTTTATGAGGAGACACGATGACCGACAAAACCGCACAACTTTGTATTGACGGCCTGGAGCCTATTGAATTACCGATATTAACGCCTTCTATTGGCAATGATGTTATTGATATCAATAAATTAGGTGAAGCAGGATATTTCACTTACGATCCCGGTTTTGTCTCTACAGCGTCCTGTGAATCCAAGATTACTTACATCGATGGCGATCAGGGTATTCTGTTATATCGCGGCTATCCTATTGAGCAACTGGCTGAAAAGAAAGATTTTCTTGATGTCTGCTATTTGTTAATGAATGGCGAGCTGCCTAATCCGCATGAAAAAACCAGCTTTGTCAGCTTGGTAAATAACCATACAATGGTCCATCAGCAAATGTATAATTTCCTGAATGGATTTCGTCGTGACGCGCATCCTATGGCGATTATGGTGGGTATTGTAGGCGCACTCTCTGCTTTTTATCATGATTCAATGGATCTTAATAATCAGCATGACCGATATATTTCCGCTATTCGTCTAATTGCCAAAATGCCGACGCTGGCAGCAATGAGCTATAAATATTCGGTGGGCCAGCCCTACATGTATCCTCAGAACAAAATGTCCTATGCAGAAAACTTTCTGCACATGATGTTTGGTGTTCCATCAGAAGATACAACACCAGATCCGGTTATTGTTGACGCGATGGATAAAATTTTTATTCTGCATGCAGATCATGAGCAAAACGCTTCTACCTCTACCGTGCGTCTGGCCGGCTCAACCGGAGCCAATCCCTTCGCCTGTATTTCTGCCGGTATCGGCGCCCTCTGGGGACCTGCTCATGGCGGAGCGAATGAAGCCTGTCTGAACATGCTGAAAGAAATTGGCGATGTGAAAAATATCAATCATTTTATTAAACGTGCCAAAGACAAAGATGATCCATTCCGCCTGATGGGCTTTGGTCATCGGGTATACAAGAGTTACGATCCTCGTGCCAAGGTCATGAGAAAAACCTGCTATGATGTGCTGAATGCGGTTGGCGCTCATGACTTGCCAATCTTTAAGCTCGCCATGGAACTTGAACGTATCGCCCTTGAAGATGACTATTTTATTGAGAAAAAGCTTTATCCAAATGTTGATTTTTACTCGGGTATTACTTTAAGTGCGATTGGTATTCCAACCAACATGTATACGGTAATCTTTGCACTGGCCAGAACAGTTGGCTGGATGTCTCACTGGATGGAAATGGTGGCCAGCAAATCGCGTATTGGCAGACCACGGCAATTATATACTGGGGAAAAACAAAGGAATGTGCCCTAGATATCTAAACATCCTTACTACGCCCTGCGGCTCGTCCGCAGGGTCCAGTGCTTCTCTATGAGTTTCCTGGATCCCTCAAGCCGAGGGAGGTAGAAAGCAGGGTAAAGCTTTAAGCTGGCGTCATTAGTCTTCAGCCCAACCTGCTACCTCAATACTGGAGCGCCTGCAGCTTTAACTTCTCCTTCGTTCTTTAAAGGTGCATAGTCACGCATATTTATCTCAAATTCACGGTATTTAAACCAGCTTTTCTGTTTTTTCCAGGGGATCCCAATCTCTTTATCAGCTGCTTTACACAAAGCATCATAATTCGCTGCCCCTAATGGTAATGCCTTATTCCCTTTATTAAACTTTATCAACCAGTCGCTATTGATTGCTCCAGGATTCAAAGAACGCGTTTTTCTCATGTTTGATTTTATTAAGTTCTCCTGCTGCTCATTTATCATCCAATCACATGATTAACAATTGAACAATAGAATGTCGAAAAACGGACAGAAACAGAAACATGAGTTTAGGTATTGCTTTCTTTGTATTTATTTTACTCAATATGTATGTTATTATTCTTCCAACATAAAGGAGTACCAATGAATATTGATCATTTCTTACAGAATCCAAGTCTTGCTCATCATAATATTCTTCGAGAAATCTGTAATCCCCTTGAAGAATTGGGTGTTAATTTTTTTGGTTATACCGCCGTTAATGCGCAGGGAGAGGCATTTTGTCTAGGCTCCAAACCTGAATATGCATCCGAATATTTGCGATTAAATCATGCTCAGAACGATATCCACTACCATCATGCTAAAGAAAAAAATCAATTTGAATACTCTTTCTGGGATTATCTTGAAAAAGACAGTCACACCCAATCGCTCTATCAAATGGCGGCATTATTTGATCAAAGCCACACATTGACAATATCATCACATGATTCACAGATGACGCACTGCTATCATTTCAGCGCGCCTCTTAATCAAACGGGCATTAACCAGATTTATCTTGAAAAAATGGATTCATTGCATGCCTTTATTGCCTATTTTAAAGATTGTCTGAAAATGATTCCGGAATTAACTTCAGTCTATCAATTACCTGTTAACATTGATATCGATCATGCTTCTGTAGGGAAAAAAGTCGTCAATATAAAAGCCGATCTAAGAACAATGGAGCTTGAGCAAGTAGCGCAAAACAGCTTTGAGTGGACCAATAGCAACCATTATTTGCTGACATCCAAAGAGCGGGAATTATTACAATGGATTCGTTTAGGCAAATCAGCTGAATTAATTGCCGAAATCAAAGGAGTTTCTCGAAAAACGGTTGAGCGGCATGTAGCTTCCATTAAGGATAAATTTGAATGCTATACCATGTATCAATTAGGGGAAAAAATAGCTCAATCGGGATTGGCTAGATTTCTATCATTATCTTGCCAGCAAAATAAAAACCTTCGAGGAGCTTTATCAACTGCCTGAATAATTTGAATATTTTAATTATCATGCAAAAATTTTGCGGGTTTTTAGTGGCGTTTTTGAGCTAATAATGATAAATTGCGGAAATTAATTCCAGTTAGAATATTATTTGCCCAAAGCATGAAAAGATTAATTTATTCTCTTATTTTATTGCTTGTCAGTATATCAGCAATCATTATTTTCAAGTTCCCGTCAAAGGAATCTGAACCACAAATTAAACCGCCAACAGTGACCCAGACTGAACCAGCACTTCCATTACCTTCCCCACTACAGCTTAAACCTGCTCTTTTTAGCCAGTTGCCGGGTTGGAAGGAAACAAAAATAAAAAAATCATTTATAGCCTTTCAGAAATCCTGCAAAACCTTTTTGAAACAGGATCCGCTTGCTGATGCAGGAAGCAATCAAATTCCTCTGAAAGTCAAGGATTGGCTGCCAGCCTGCAAAGCAGCAGAACATAAATCACAAATTTCAGAAAAACAAGCGCGCTCATTTTTCGAAAAATGGTTTAAGCCCTATGAGTTTTATCAGGAAAAATCCGTCGAAGGTTTGTTTACTGGTTATTATTTACCCTTGTTGCATGGCAGCCTTGCTAAAACAGATGAGTTTAATGTGCCTATCTATGGGCTTCCTGACAATATTGTAACCGTTAATCCGGCCGATTTTGGTTATAACGGTATCAATCGTCGGCTCGTAGGCCGTGTAGTAAAGGGCAAACTGCTCCCATTTCATGTACGTAAAGAAATTAATGAGGGGGTACTGAAAGAGAATGCGCCGGTGCTGCTATGGGTGGATAGCCATATTGATCGCCTCTACCTGGAAATTCAAGGTTCTGGAATAGTCAAGCTGCCAAACGGCGAAACTGTCTTTCTGGGATATGCAGGGGAGAACGGCGCCTCTTACACCCCGGTGGGGCGTGTGTTGATAGAAAAAGGAATCCTGACTAAGGAAAATGCCTCAATGCAAAGCATTCGTGCTTATTTGGAGGCTCATCCAGAGGAAATACTACCGATTACCAATCAAAATAAATCCTTTGTATTTTTCAAAAAACTAAAGGACAGCGCGGCTATGGGTGCGCAAGGCGTACAGCTTACCCCCGGCTACTCTCTTGCTGTCGATCGTAAATGGATCCCGTTGGGAACACCGCTGTGGTTAGATACATCACGCCCTGCTCCCAATGCTTCATCACCGCAGACATTCCAGCGCCTTATGATTGCACAGGATACCGGCGGCGCCATTCGCGGCCAGGTCCGCGGGGATGTGTTTTGGGGAGAAGGAGAGGAAGCAACTTACACCGCGGGCTTAATGAGAAATCCAGGACATTACTGGTTATTTTTACCTCGGGAAGCGGCGGGGAAATTGCCGAAGCAATTTGATTGATTTAGAGGGTTTAAAATCAACCCTCACCCTAGCCCTCTCCCAAACTTGGGAGAGGGAATTCTTAATAATCCTCTCTCCCCTCAAAGAGAGAATTAAAGAGGGGGATTTTCTTAATGGTCCTCTCGCCCCTCAGGGGAGAGAGTTAGAGAGAGGGGGTTTTCTTAACATAACAGGCACAACTCATTGCTCCTTAAACAAACTCCTGACTACCCCGCTCACTTCACCCGCAACGGGCATATTTTCCTGATTAATTATTTCATCAAGACTCACAATGCGATAGCCATTTTTCTGATACATATCAATAATATCTCCTAGAAAATGACTATTAATCAGGTTGGCATGAATGAGTAATATTTGCTTGCTGCTTCCTGGGTGAAGCTTATTAGAGCGTGCTTCCGCTTTCAGTGTCTGTGCCCAGATATAACTCAAATATCGTTTTTTCAGAGCCGGCAAACTTTGCGGGCGCAGACGATAAGGTATTGCGAAAAGCTGATTATTAAATATGAAGTCCTTGCTATCGATAGTCACCGGAGCAATGGTATAGTTCTTCTCTGCCAGAAACTGATAAACCTTTTCCCGTTTTTCTCCCTTACTTTCAGCAAGATAAGGGTATCGAAAATATTTGGGGCTGGTCATAATCCGTGACAGGATCTCATCTGCCTTATTGACGTCTTCAATGTATTTTTCAGTTGTCACACTGTTCAGACTACGATGGGAATAGGTGTGATTTCCTAATTGAAATCCCTGATTACGAAACTCCTCCAGAAGTTCCCATTGCCCCTTTTCTATACTACCGGCAATAATAAAACCGGTTGCCGGCACCTTATGATCTACAAGGGCCTGTAAGATGGCCATAAATCGATCATGCTCTCGCTGCAACTTCTTTGGATCATTATTAGCGGAGCCCACAAAAGGCAAGTCATCAATCGTTATCGCAATTTCTTTCCCGGCAGCCAAAAGATTGGAGCTGAACAATAGAAACATAGCCGCAACAATAGACTTAATGTTCATAGATATCCTTGATAAAACCAGCCAGTAATCCTGAGATGCAAAACCTGTGCCTTTAAACAGGCTCCAGTAAATCCGCTTCCCACAGACTATTTAGAAAAGAGATATCAGGGCTATTCGCGGAATAATCTGATAATTGGCTGGTAGACATAATCCGCTGACGGGCAATCAGTTTAACCAATTCTGGTGAAACATCCTGAATATTCCAACGCTCACCATTAATAAATAATTCAAGATTAGGGGTTTCGTAATACGCAAAACGGCTGAAGGGATTTCGAGCCAGTTCTCTCGATTTTTTTAAATAATTGGCCAATTTCCCCTTCTTCTTTTGCATTTCACAGGGAAGAAAAGCCTCCGCTTGCTCATCCAGGCCAGTAACAAATTTGCCAAACCACGAACTGAAAGCTTTATTGTCATCAATCAGAGTTTTAAGAAGATCTCTGGCTTGATCCACAGCTTGCTGTGGGATTTCAGCGCTATCTTTCAATGTTGACCAGTTGGGATCTTTATATAATTGAGAAAAAATGGGAGTATCCCAGCAATGTTGGCTGAAACTATCCCATAACTCCCTGGCCTGATAACTTCGATAGCCAAATGAATAGGTCATACATTCTTCTGAAAGCGATATGCCATTATGAGCGACATGTGGCGGAAGATATAGCATATCTCCCTCTTCCAGAATATATTCCTCTTCCACTTCAAACTGGCTCATTATACGCAGTTCAAGATCGGGCAGATAATTATCGGGCTGACAGTTTTGAGTTGTTAATAACCACCGCCTGCGCCCCTTGGCCTGAAGCAGAAACACATCATAATTATCATAATGCGGACCAACCCCGCCATGCTCTGTCGCATAACTAATCATGACGTCATCGATCCGCCACTGGGGTAAAAAATTAAATGCGTCGAGAAGTTTGGCGACCTCTGGAACAAATCGATCGACGGCCTGGACCAGTAAGGTCCAATGAGAGACCGGCAGTTTTTTAAAATCACCAGCGGAAAATGGTCCTCTTTTTAAATGCCAGTGCGGCGTCTTCCCAGGTGTCTGCCAGACGAGACGGCTTTCGATCTCTTCCTCCATCGCTAATCCAGCTAACTCGTCCCCGCTGAGAGGACTGTTAAATAGGCCAAAAGCCTGACGAAAAATGAATGGCTTTTGTTGCCAATAGTTTTCCAGGAATTCATTTTTCTCTATCGCGTCAAAAATTTTCATATAAAGCTCGATCTAGTGTTTAGCTGAATACATCCGGCAAGAAATTACCAACGGGGCTATAATTTTAATGGCACCATGTGATTTAGGGAGTGAAAAATGAATCATTATATTGCAAGGATAAGAAAAATGCTGCCTGCCCTGTTAGTTTTATTAATGACTTTTGGATCCATTCAATCTGTACAAGCCCAAACTACTCCCAATAACCCACAAACTACTCTGGCAGGACAACAACTCGCTTACTATTATGGAGGACACTGGTATCGATATCCCGGAAATTATTATGGCCCCGGCTACATTTACTATGGCCCCCGTTATTATAATCGAATCTATTATCCTAAACACTATTATCGAAATTATTGGTCAGGATGGCGCCCATATGGCCATTGCCGGCAGACCTGTCTAATTAATCAGTGGAATGGACAAGTTATAAAATGCGTCAGACGTTGTTAGTTTATGGGCTGGTTCGCCTGAAGAGGCCTACACAGATTCAAATGGGTCATTACCGCGCGGATTGGCAAACAACCTCGCGTCTTTGCGAACAAAGTGAAGCAGTCCAAATCGAAACCTGAACAAGGTAAGGAGGTGGATTGCCTCGCTAAGGCTCGTGCAAAGACGGTTTTTTTATGCACCTATCTTCATTTACACACCAACACCATTGTGTGCTCGCGGGCTATGAACAACAGGTGTGAATACTTCAAATCTTGAAGATCGTAGCGTCCTCTCGAGAACTCCAGACTTATCTTATTTTCATCAGGCAAAAAAATCAACAATCCCTTTTGTCTGTCTCGTTACAACACTAGCCTCTTCTTCCTGATTTTGAAAAAGAGCCTCATCGGGTTGATGAGCAGTCTGCGAACGCGAGCGTCGATCGCCGGTTTCAATATTCACTTCGGACAGCTGTAAACCCTGACTCATTAGCATTTCCCTTAATCGCGGAATCGATTGCTCAATTAAGTCCTGAACCTGCAGACTATGAGTATTGAAATCTATTTTTGCCGTTTCCTCCGATAAATGAATTTTAACTTCTACCGGTCCAAGCTCTACAGGATTAAGCTTAATGACGGCCTGATTAATTTTATGTTGACCTAACCATGTGACGCGTGCATTGAAATCATCTTGCCAGCCCCCTTCATTCACTTCAGACGAAATCTCAAACCTGTTAGCGGCACTTGCTGATGTTTTGCTTTCTGAATGAGACGATGCGAAATCTGGCTTGATTACTCTAAGAGGAATTTCTTTTATATCCGCATTAAGGTTTTTTTGAGGATCAATCGATTGATCTTCACTTCCTGAATCAACCTGGATGATTTGATTAGTTAATACCTCAATCTCGATTGTCTGCTCTGATTTTTCCTCTACATCAATGGGTGCAAATTCAATATCAGCCGCCACTTTTTGCGGTTGATTATTGTTCTCAGGAGGACTCAGGCTGCGATTTTGCATATGATTTATAAATGATTTGTCTGAAACAGGCGGTGAAAAAGACAAATGTTCCTCAGCGGGTTTTCCCCCTGCTTCTACTTCCTGAATAGTCAGGGTTTCATTATGAATGGCATTTAGCCAGGCCAGTGCTGGATTATCAGGCAGCTCTTTATCATCATCCTCACTTTCAGGCTCCACAGATTTTGGATTATCGAGAGGCAATTCAAGCACCTCTTTGGGGTTTGAATCGGGAGAAGGCTCTTGTTCGACCGGAAGGCTTATCTCATCTTCAACAGGTTTAGTCTCAGGAATAGGGCCTTCAGATAAATAGTCAGTAATTAATTCTAAAAAGTAATTGCTGATGTCAGTGGCTTCAGCGTTACCATCCCCACTGGCCTCAAGAGGAGGGATGTCATCGGGTACCATAAAAAAGGGGTCTGGGGGAATCTGATTAATCATGAATGACATCCTGGTTGTCATAAACATCGGGTATTTACTTATTAATAGCAAATATCTTTTATTATTGAAAATAAGTTTTTTATTCTGCCTGGATACAAGCCTTATTGTTTTCGATGAAAAGCTTGAATTTTTAGGCTATGATTAGCGTTTTTGAACTCTGGAGTGGATTTATGATAGTTGGACAAGATAGTCTTTCAACTCGCAGTCAATTAGAGGTCGATGGTAAAACCTACCATTATTACAGCTTGAAAGAAGCTGAAAACAAGCACTTTAAGGGGATTAACCGCCTGCCCTACTCTCTAAAAGTATTATTTGAAAATCTGCTCCGTTTTGAGGATGGAACTACTGTTTCTGTCGAGGATATTAGAGCATTGGCCGATTGGTTGAATACTAAAACCTCACAGCATGAAATTGCTTATAGACCAGCGCGTGTTCTGATGCAGGACTTTACCGGTGTTCCCGCTGTAGTGGATTTGGCAGCCATGCGTGCTGCTCTCGAAAAAATGGGCGGAAGTGCCAGCAAAATCTCCCCGCTTTCTCCAGTCGATTTAGTCATTGACCATTCTGTGATGGTTGACAAATTTGCCACGGCCGATGCCCTGACTATCAACACCGAGATAGAAATTCAGCGAAATAAAGAGCGTTATGAATTCCTACGCTGGGGGCAGAAAGCATTCGCCAATTTCCAGGTCGTGCCTCCTGGTACCGGAATCTGCCATCAGGTCAATCTTGAGTATTTGGGAAAAACGGTTTGGACCAGCGAGTACAATGGCCATCTCTATGCTTATCCAGATACTCTGGTAGGTACTGATTCTCATACCACCATGATCAACGGGTTAGGTGTCCTTGGCTGGGGAGTGGGCGGGATTGAAGCGGAGGCCGCCATGTTAGGCCAGCCAGTTTCCATGCTTATTCCAGAGGTGATCGGTTTTAAATTGACAGGTCAGCTGCGCGAAGGTATCACTGCAACTGACCTGGTGCTTACAGTAACTCAAATGCTGCGTAAAAAAGGGGTGGTCGGCAAATTTGTCGAGTTCTATGGAACAGGTCTTGCTGCTTTACCCTTGGCAGATCGAGCGACTATTTCCAATATGGCACCTGAGTACGGCGCCACCTGCGGCTTTTTTCCTGTCGACAAAGAAACCTTGCGCTATCTTGAATTAACTGGCCGAGACGAACATCGTATTAAGCTGGTTGAAGCCTATTGCAAGGCACAGGGCATGTGGTATGACCAAAACACGCCTGATCCGGAATTTACAGATACTCTAAGCCTTGACCTGTCAACTGTTGAACCCTCCCTGGCTGGCCCCAAAAGACCGCAGGATAAGGTCAATCTAGCTACCCTTCCTGGTGAATTTGACAGTTTCCTTACTCAGTCAGGAAAAGCACACGAAAAACAGAAAGAATTCCCGGTCAAAGGCAATTCATTCAAATTACGCCATGGTGATGTGGTGATTGCAGCAATCACCAGTTGCACCAATACCTCCAATCCCAGTGTCTTAATGGCTGCAGGATTAGTTGCCAAAAAAGCCGTTGAAAAAGGCCTGGTTCGTAAACCCTGGGTTAAATCCTCTCTGGCTCCAGGCTCCAAGGTGGTAACTGATTATCTGAAACATGCCGGATTACAGCCTTATCTTGATCAGTTAGGCTTCAATCTGGTGGGTTACGGCTGTACAACATGTATCGGTAACTCAGGCCCTCTGCCTGATGCCATTGCTGAAAGCGTCAGTGAGAACGACCTGATTGTCTGCTCTGTGCTGTCAGGAAATCGTAACTTTGAAGGCCGTGTACATCCCCAGGTTCGAGCAAACTGGCTAGCCTCACCGCCATTGGTAGTGGTTTATGCTCTAACCGGCACAACCAGCATTGACTTAAATGTTGAGCCTGTCGGTAAAGACGCTTCTGGTAAAGAAATCTATCTAAAAGATATCTGGCCAAGCAATGAAGAAGTGGCTGCAGAAGTTAATAAGGTAACTGGCGCCATGTTTAGAAAAGAATATGCCGAAGTCTTCCAGGGTGATACGCACTGGCAAGCCATTAAAACCAGTAGTGGAACGACTTATGAATGGGATTCTAACTCTACTTATATTCAGCATCCGCCATTCTTTGATAACTTGCCAAAACAGCCCGCGCCGATTAAATCTATTGAAAGTGCCTATATTCTGGCTTTGCTGGGCGATTCGATTACCACGGATCATATCTCTCCAGCAGGCTCTATCAAAGCAAATTCGCCCGCAGGTTTGTATCTGAAATCCAAAGGAGTCAGTGAAGCTGACTTTAACTCCTATGGTTCAAGAAGGGGTAATCATGAAGTCATGATGCGAGGTACTTTTGCCAACATCAGAATCCGTAACGAAATGACTCCTGAAGTAGAAGGCGGCGTTACCCGCTACATTCCATCGGGTGAAACAATGTCCATTTACGATGCTTCAATGAAATATCAGGCGAATGGTAACCCGCTGGTAGTAATTGCCGGAAAAGAATATGGCACAGGATCTTCAAGAGACTGGGCGGCTAAAGGAACCAATCTATTGGGTGTAAAAGCGGTCATTACAGAAAGTTTTGAACGTATCCATCGCTCCAATCTGATTGGCATGGGTATTCTCCCTCTGCAGTTCGAAGAAGGGACAAACAGAAAATCACTTCAATTGACAGGCGATGAGCGCATTAGCATTGCGGTGGATGATTCTTTGAAACCTGGCGCCCGCCTTACCCTGCAGATTGAGAGAAGCAATGGTAAGAAAGAAGAGGTAAAAGTGCTTTGCAGAATCGATACAGTCAATGAGCTGGAATACTACCGTCATGGCGGTATTTTGCAATATGTGTTGAGAAATCTCGCTCAATAAGAGTACGTAGGGAGTAGTGGTTAAGGCCTAAAGGCAGTGCCATTAGGCCCTTGGCCCAACATTGAACTCTGCGGTGGTTCAACCCCTTTTTTTGGGCCAAGGGCCCAAACTACAATAATTACTGTCTAAGATTTAACAGGCCTTCATTGATTTTGTTCATATTAACTGCTAAATTTCGCTGTTACTTGCGAAAAGGGCTTTAAATGCAATCACCCAAAAAAGTTTTATCCATTTTTTCTCTGGTTATGATTAATGTGATTGCTGTTGATAGCTTACGAACGCTGCCCATCAGCGCCACGCTGGGTTTTTCTCTTGTCTCCTATTACTTACTCGCCGCCTTTGCTTTCTTTATTCCCATTGCCCTGGTCGCTGCTGAACTGGCTACTGCCTATCCTAATACTGGCGGACTCTATGTTTGGGTGCGTGAGGCATTCGGCAAAAGAGCCGGATTCATTACTATCTGGCTGCAATGGATTTATAATGTGGTCTGGTATCCGACAATTCTTGCATTTATTGCGGCAACATTTTCCTATTTGTTTTCCCCTGAGCTGGCTAATAATAAGATATACCTGTTAAGCACGGTTATCGGCCTTTTCTGGCTATTTACTTTTTTGAACTGTTTTGGCATGCGGCTTTCCAGTATTGTAAGCATATTAGGAGCTATTTTCGGCACCATTATCCCTATGCTCGGAATTATAGGTCTGGGTATTATATGGCTTGTTCAAGGCCGCCCGCTGGCAGACGGCATTCACAACTCCTGGCTGCCTGATTTAAGCTCGCTGAGTAATTTATCGCTTTTTGCAGTCGTTCTCTTTGGATTAATTGGTATGGAAATGTCTGCTGTTCATGCCGAGGAGGTCAAAAATCCTCAGCGCGATTATCCGAGAGCGATTTTGTATTCCACCATTCTGATTTTCGCTACTCTTGTTTTTGGCTCACTCGCCATTGTCATCGTAGTTCCCAGCGGCAGCTTAAGCGTCGTATCGGGGTTAATTGATGCTTATGCCGTTTTCTTTGATGCCTATCGTTTGTCCTGGATGACTAAGGTTATTGCGATTCTGGTTATTCTTGGTGGATTAAGCGGTGTTTCAGCCTGGATTATTGGTCCGACCAAAGGTTTGCTGGTTTCCGCGGAAGATGGATCCCTCCCCGCTTATTTTGCAAAAGTTAATCGATACAACGCACCTGTAAGAATACTTATTGCTCAGGGGATTATTTTTACTCTGCTTAGTAGTGTTTTCATTCTCTTCGACTCAATAAACGCAGCCTATTGGGTTCTCAGCGATTTATGCGCGCAAATGGCATTGCTAGTTTACATTTTCATGTTTGCAGCAGCTATTAAATTACGTTACAGCGATCCGCAAAGACCGCGCGCCTATACAGTTCCAGGCGGAAATATCATGATGTGGATAATCGCAGGAATTGGCACGCTATGTTGTTTGTTCGCCATGCTCATCGGTTTTATTCCTCCCAGTCAGATTCCTATAGGCAATGTAGCAGCCTATGAAAGTTTTTTAGTGGGCGGTTTAGTATTATTTGTATTGCTGCCCTGGCAGTTTGCAAAAAAACATTAACTGAAAAGACGCTCCTTATGAACATCAATGACTGTTCCTTTTTTAGTAGAAGCATTTAATACTGCCAGGTCTTTTTTGTATTGAAAATAACAACAAAATACTATGTTTAAAACTTGCAAGTTGATTTTAAATCGTGTGTTATACTTAAGACTATGTAAACTCATATAAATACTATGAAATTATTGTTTGATTTTTTTCCTATTGTTCTTTTTTTTATCGGCTATAAGCTATTTGGTATTTACACAGCGACCGCAATAGCTATGGTTGCCTCCTTGTTGCAGGTTTTTATCTATCGTCTCAAGCATCAACGCTTTGAAAAAATGCATGTTATCAGCTTTGCTATTATAACGGTTCTTGGCGGCGCCACTTTGATTTTCCATAACCCCTGGTTTATAAAATGGAAGCCTACCGGGATTTACTGGTTGACTGCCTTGGCCTTTCTGTTTTCCCCTTACGTAACCAGCAAGCCGCTTATTCAGCGTATGATGGAAAATAATGTTCAACTCCCAATTAAAATTTGGTATCGTCTTAATTACGCCTGGTTCTTTTTTTTCGCGATAATGGGCGCAATTAACCTGTATGTTGCTTATTTTTACAGTACGGATGTATGGGTAAACTTCAAATTATTTGGCGGTGCAGGCTTAACTCTGGTTTTTGTATTTCTTCAGGCACTTTATCTGACCAGACATTTGTTAGATAAAGAAGTAAGTGATCAACCCTCCGGTGACTCAGGTAAGAGTCTGCCTTGAATAAAGGAGTTGTAATGCGATTACTATTGGTAGAAGATGATGAACTGCTTGGAGATGCGGTTAAGGCAGGGCTTACCCAGTTTGGTTATGTGGTTGACTGGCTAAAGGACGGTGAAGCAGCTCGCGCTGCTTTGAAATCAGAGTCATTTGAGTTAATCATCCTTGACCTGGGGTTACCCAAACTCTCAGGACTAGGCTTCCTGCAATCCTTACGCAACGACGGCAATGCCACACCAGTAATTATATTAACAGCCAGAGACTCGGTAGAAGACAAGGTGAAAGGCCTCGATACCGGAGCCGATGATTACTTAATCAAACCCTTTGATTTAAATGAACTGAGCGCCAGAGTAAGAGCCTTGGTCAGACGTTCCCAGGGACGAGCTGACGCACTCTTGCAGTATCGTAACATTACACTCGATCCTGCAGCTCACTCAGTTTATGTAGATGATGTCATGGTCAATGTACCACGACGTGAATTTGCTCTTTTACAAAAACTGCTGGAAAACAGCGGCCAGGTTCTTTCCCGAGAGCAATTAATGCAAAGTATATATGGATGGGACGAAGATGTGGATAGCAATGCACTCGAAGTACATATTCACAATCTTCGCAAAAAACTCAATGCAAACTTTATCCGAACTATACGCGGCGTAGGTTACATGGCTGAAAAAACTGATAAAAGTGAGAGTAGTTAGCTATTGTGAAATCATCAATACGCAAATTTCTACTAATCAATTTGTTGTTGGCAATTACCATAACGACAACCCTGACTGCTATTGGTAACTATTATCTCGACCAGAAAGATATCCAGGAGCATCTCGATACACTCATGGCAGTATCCGCGCTTTCCTACCAGGCGCTTTTAGGAGATGATCTGCACCAGCGTCCTTTGGCAAAGATTCAGGATGCCCTGGAGGTCATTCCCGAGAAAATCGAGAATTATTATCAGCGCCGTTTTTTAAATGATTTACCGCCTAAAAATTACATGGACAAGTTTAATTTTCAGGTATGGACTAATGGCGGTAAATTATTACTGCATTCACCAACGGCTCCCAAAATTCCTCTGACTTCAGAAATCGATGGATTTAGCGATCGATTTTTATCGAATCAGAAATGGCGAGTTTTTACCACTTATAATGATAAAGCCGGGATCCGTACCGTACTTGCAGAACGATACGACACACGCAATGAACTGGGCCACCGCATCGCTCAGGACGATCTTTATATCATGCTGCTGACCTTCCCTCTGTCAGGCCTGTTGATATGGATTATCATCGGGCGTGGGCTGGATAGTCTGGACAGGGTTGCCCAAGAGGTCGCGAATAGAGCACCAACTCATCTTGAACCGGTTGATCTTCAGGAAGTACCTGAAGAAATTAAGCCGGTAATTGATGAACTAAACAAATTATTTTATCGGCTCCAGGAAGGTTTTGAACGCGAAAAACGATTTGCCGCTGATGCAGCTCATGAATTGCGTACTCCTCTGGCTGCTTTAAAAGCCCAGGCACAAGTCGCATTAAATACCAGCAATATTGATGAAAAAAACCAGGCATTGCATAAACTTATTGCCAGCGTCAATCGCAGTACTCACATTGTCCAGCAGCTCTTGACAATGAGCAAACTGGTTCCAGGCTCATCAGGTATTAATGATGTAGATGAAGTCAATCTGATTAAAGTCGCTCGCGAAATAATGGCCATGCTCGCTCCTAGTGCATTAGAAAAGCAAATCGAGCTTGAATTTGAGCATGATGATAATTTGCCAGTTCTTGAAGGCAATTCCACCGCTGTAGGAATTCTAATCCGTAATCTGGTTGATAATGCAATTCGTTATTGCAAGGAAAATGGTAAGGTTATAGTTCGAGCGTTTCAAAAAGAGAGTCATCTCATTTTTGAAGTATCTGATAACGGTCCCGGTATTCCGGAAGAGTTACAAAGCCGTGTTTTTGAGCGCTTTTTTCGAGTGCTTGGAAATAAAAGCCCGGGCAGCGGGCTAGGTCTTGCCATTGTCAGACAAATCTGTGACCTGCATGGCGCCAGAGTCGAACTGGAATCGCCTAAAGAAGGTAGCGGTTTAATTGTCAGAGTACTTTTTCCTTTAAGTTGATCCAGTCTTAAACTAGCTGAATACAGCGCGGCCTGCCAATTCTTTTAGCGCCTGTCGGATTAATTGCTCGCAGCTTTTATTACCATCATCCAGCCGTGAAACTACTTTTGTCGCTTCCTGTAATTTGTAACCCAAGGCTTCCAGGGCGCGAATTGCTTCGTCTTGTTCACGAGGATTAACGGTTAACTCTCGTTTAGGTACCTCAAGAGACTCCGAAACCATCAGTTGCTCAATGCTGTCTTTCATTTCAATGATTAATCGTTCCGCTGTCTTTTTACCTATTCCAGGCAGTTTGGTCAGAAAGACCGCATTCTGCTGTACTATCGTCTGAATGAACTCAGTGGGGGCAATACTGGAAAGTATATTGATTGCCAACTTCGGCCCTACTCCGTTTACTTTAATGAGGGCCCGAAATAGTGAACGTTCCAGTTTATCGGCAAAACCATAGAGCAGAAAAGCGTCTTCACGAACAATGGTATGGATGTGCAAAGTAATTTGACCGCCAGAAGCCTCCAGCTGGAAAAATGTATTAAGCGACGTTTCTACATCATAGCCAACACCGTTGACATTCACTACAAAACGCCCGGGATGCGATTTATCGATAATCGTTCCCTGTAACCAACCAATCATAAGCCTAACTCCTGATTTTTCATATTAACGGCCGACATCTCGCTTTGCAGAGTCTACAGCTCAAAGAACAAACAATTAACTTAAGGTCAATGCCTTGAGCGTTCGCCGGTTATGGCAATGACATATCGCAATAGCAAGCGCATCAGCCGCGTCACTTTGTGGTGCTTTATTTAGCATTAATAAACTGACTACCATTCGCTTAACCTGCTCTTTTTCCGCGGCCCCATAACCAGCAATCGCCTGCTTGACTTCTCTTGGAGAATACTCGCTGATCTTAACCCGATGCGAGGCCGCGGCGACCATGGCCACGCCTCGGGCATGCCCCAGTTTTAAAGCAGAATTAGGGTTTTGATGCATGAACACCTGCTCAATAGCCACTTCGTCAGGTTCATAATTATCCATTAGAAGGCAGATACCATTAAAGATTTCAAGCAATCTCTGGCTTAATTCAACATCTGACGTTCTAATGCAGCCACTGTCTACATAAACCAGTTTGCGTTTTTCTTCTCTGACAATTCCATATCCGGTAACTCGTGAACCGGGATCAATCCCCAGGATAACGGTCATTCAAACAAGGAATCCGGTAATTGAGCATTGCTATAGACATCCTGTACATCATCAAGATCTTCAAGCGTGTCAATAAGCTTAATCAAGGTTTCAGCAGTCTCTTTATCCACGGGAATCATTGTCTGCGCACGCATAGTCAAACTTGATTGCTCAACTTCAAAACCTGCATTCTGCAGGGCATTCAGTACGGCATGGTAGTTTTCTGAAGCGGTAATCACTTCAACCTGCCCTTCCTCTGTGGAGACATCCTCAGCCCCTGCTTCAATAGCTGCTTCCATAGCAGCATCTTCTGGTTGACCCGCAGCTAATAAAATCTCACCCTGATTGTTGAATAAATAGGCAACCGAACCATCAGTCCCCAGATTTCCACCATTTTTGGTGAACGCATGGCGAACTTCTGATACCGTACGGTTTTTATTATCTGATAGACAATCAACTAAAATTGCCACTCCGCCAGGACCATAGCCTTCGTAACGCATTTGCATCATATTGTCACCGTCAAGCCCGCCGGCGCCGCGCTTAATAGCGTTGTCAATTGTATCCCGTTTCATATTGGCTTTCAGTGCTTTAACCACCGCATCTCTCAAACGCGGGTTGGATGATTCATCTCCCCCGCCCATCCGGGCAGAAACCGTAATTTCACGGATTAATTTGGTAAAAATTTTACCTCGTTTGGCATCTTGTACGCCTTTTCTGAATTTAATATTCGCCCATTTACTATGACCGGCCACGACACACCTCAATGCTAAAAAAATTGAAAAAATTATAGCATTCAAGCCGATTCCGGAATAGAGGTTCTGCCGATAGAATTATGTTCTCGACAGGCTGAATCGATCGAGATATTCTAGAAATAACTAACTTCAGGGAGAATTGCGGTGTATTTGTCCGGATTTGGCAATCATCATCAAACAGAAGCGATAGCAGGAGCACTACCCACAAATCAAAATTCTCCCCAGGAATGCGCTTATGGGCTTTATGCCGAGCAATTAAGCGGCTCTGCATTTACCAAAGCCCGGGCAGCCAATTTGCACAGCTGGCTATACAAAACGGCTCCATCCGTTAAACAACAGGACTATGTTCCCTATGAGGGCGCTCAATTTAATAGATTACTCGAATTTCAGGCCCCTAATCCCTATCGCTGGTCCCCATTGCCCTCACCTCAGAATTCGGTGGATTTTATCGATGGACTATTTCTTATTGCAGGAAGCAGTCTAATCCGGGCTTATATTTATCAGTGCAACCAAACGATGTTACATCGTTATTTCAGCGATTTTGACGGTGAATTATTGTTCGTTCCTTATGAAGGGGAGTTGTCTTTGCTCACTGAGTTTGGTCATCTGAAAATCAAACCAGGACAAATTGCTGTAATTCCCAGGGGAGTTAAATTTCGCGTGGAATTACATAGCGCATCAGCAAGCGGCTATTTGTGCGAAAACGCAGGCTCTCCTCTTACACTCCCGCCATTAGGAGTCATTGGGGCTAACTCACTGGCCAACCCCAGGCATTTTCTCTATCCAGTGGCAGCCTTTGAATCGCTGAACAGAGAAATTACGCTGATTTGTAAATCACAACAGCGCTTATGGCAAGCTCGAAGCGATACTTCTCCATTAAATGTGGTTGCCTGGCACGGAAATCTGGCTCCATATTGTTACGATTTATCCCTCTTTAATACTATTAACACGGTCAGTTTCGACCATCCTGATCCCTCAATATTTACTGTTCTGAGCTCTGAAAGTGAAACAGCAGGTGTCGCTAATCTCGACTTCGTTATTTTTCCGCCAAGATGGATGGTGGCAGAGCACAGTTTTCGCCCACCCTATTTTCATCGCAACATAATGAACGAATTAATGGGGCTGATTCAGGGAGAGTATGATGCGAAAAAATCCGGTTTCTTACCAGGAGGAGTCAGTATTCATAATTGTATGAGTGGTCATGGTCCAGATACTGAAAGCTATGCGCAGGCGATTTCTGCTGAACTTAAGCCGGTACGTTATGAAAATACTCTGGCATTTATGTTTGAGACGCGAGAAATGTGGAGGCTTAGCGAGGCAGCCATTGAACATCCATCCAGACAAAAGGATTACACGGATTGCTGGAAGAGTTTCACTGTTCGCAGCATCGATCGCTAATTAAATACCGCAGTCTGCAATGATCACCTGATTTCGTCCATGTTTTTTAGCCTCGTATAAAGCCTGATCTGCAGCGGAGACGAGGCTGCTTACATTCTGAATTGCCGGGAAACTGGACAGACCGGCACTAGCGGTAACCGAAAAGCTTTGCCCATTGCATTGGAAACTGAGTCTTGAAAATTTAATCCGAAAATTTTCTATCACCTGAAAAGCGTCTTCAGGACTGGTATTGGGCATTACTACAGCAAATTCCTCTCCGCCATATCGTCCAATAATGTCTGTTTTACGAAAACACAGTAAAAGCATTGAAGAAATTTTTCTAATCACATTATCGCCAGTTGGATGGCCATAATTATCATTAATGAGTTTAAAGTGGTCAATATCAACCATGATGAAAGACAGCGGTTCATTTTGTCTGCTGGCACGCGCTATTTCCAGATCAAGGCGCTGTAAAATATTGGTATGATTATACAGTCCACTTAAGCTGTCCCTGGTCATGAATGAATTCAGGATCTCCGCGCGCTTTGCTCTGGAGAATACGGTTTTTATTAAATGCTGTGGAACAATGGGTTTCACCAGAAAATCATCGCCCCCCAGATTCAAAGCAGACAATTGTTTTAATTTGTCGTCTTCAGTTGATAAAAATATAATCGGCAGCCTTGTATATTGGGGTTCCTGCCGAAGTACGATTGCTAGCTCGAGGCCAGAACATTCTGGCATATAGAGATCCATTAGCAGTAAATCAGGTTGAAAATCTTCAATCGTTTCAATCAGAAGCAAAGGATTCGTAATATATTTCGCAATAAGGCCCGCTTCTTTCAGAATAAGCGCGTAATATTCAGCCAGCGAATGGGAATCATCGACTATCAATACCCGGTAAGGCTCATCCGGCATGCTGGCACAGAACTGGTCAAGTTTTCGAGTCAGATAAATGGATTCCATTGGTTTTTGGAAAAAGGCGCTGCTACCCAGACGAATCGCTTTCAGCCTGGTGAGAATATCGGCACTGTATGCCGTACAAAATAAAGGAGTTGATAGTTTTTCTTTATTATAAAGTTCAAAAAGGAAATCTTTAGTCGACTGGCTGATTTTTTCGACATCTATAATTAAAGCCGCTGGGGAAATATCAAGAAAAGCTTGCTTAATATTTTCCTCGCAAGAAATCACATGAACCTGATAACCTGACTCAAGTAAATTACTATTTAGCTCCTGAATAAATCTCTCATCATCATCTACCAGTAAAATTTTTCCGTTGCTTGTGAAAAAATCCTCGGAAATAGTAGTTTGAGCTGGCTTGAATGAACCTTCTAACTCTTCAAGAAGAGTAGAGATTTCATCCATTTCTTTCTTGGTAAGAAATTCCTGACCGGTCTTTGATTTTAAATAAATTTCAACCTTTCTTGCAGCTTTTGAAAGCGAGTCATAACCATAAGTGCCTGCGGAACCACAAAGACTGTGTAGTGTTCTATGAAAATCCTGAAATTTGTTCTTATCCCAATACGCCTTAAGGTTTAACCACTCAGTCTTTATAGACCTTAGTTTATCTGGCAAGCTCCTGGCATATTCAGTATATAAGGCCTGGAGCTTTTCCTTGACCTCCGCTTTCATAACTGATCCCAGATCGCTCTTATATCGCTGGCTAAGGTCATCGGGTCAAATGGCTTGGCAATGACGTCTACAGCACCTAGCGATTTAAACTGCTCAACCTCTTCCGACTGGATTTTTGCGGTCATGAATATAGCAGGTATATCCGTGTACCTGGGTAATTTTCTCAGTTCAATTAGGGTGGATGGACCATCCATTCCAGCCATCATAACATCCAATAAAATCAGATCTGGAATAATCCCTTTTGCCGCCTCAATGACCTCATACCCATCATGGCAAAAAATGACTTTAAAATTTCCCAAATCCTCAAGTGCTACCTGAGCAATCTCACGAATATCGGCCTCATCCTCCGCATACAGAATGCTTGACAATTCTTTATTAGGCATAATGGCCTCCCTCCTGTTCATTAAACAAATGCCTGATCTTGTTTAAAAGATCATCATTAGTCGTTTTTGCTTTAACCAAAGCATCGACAACATACTTGGAATACTCTTGATCCAGTTCGGTATTTGAATAAACAATCACCGGGAATTTCTTCTCAGCCAATACAGGCAGAAGCTGAGTACCACTGCCATCCGGTAAAAGCAAATCAAGAATAATCAAATCAAACTGCTGCTTTTCCAAGACTTCTTTCGCTTCATGCAATGTGGAGACAGAGGTTAAGTTTGCTTCTGTTTCTAACACAGTGCGAACTACCTTCTGCATGTCGATATCATCCTCGACATGTAAAATAAGCGGGACTCTGTCTTTATTTTTTTCTTTAATTTTCCCGATAGATAATAATAGCTTGTCAAAATTGATAGGTTTGTCTAACCAGTCAATGACTAATATGGCATCACCGTTAATTATTGAATGTCCTGTTTCAGCGATAACCGAAAGTACAATTACTGGCAGTTCTCTTGTTTTTTCAGAGTTTCGTAATTCTCTGATAAAGCTGATGCCATCCTGATCAGGTAAAATGAGATCCAGTAGAATGGCTTTGTATTTTGTGGTGTTCAAACATTTTTTTGCTTCAGCAACCGAATCCACAATATCCACAGCAAATCCGGCACTTTCCATTAATAATCCCAGAAATTTGGACTGATCCGGATCGTCTTCACATATTAAAAATCTATCCCGATTTGGATTAATAATCTGCGGAGTCGTTTGTTCCTGTGTTTCAGCACTGGTATTCAAATCAAAATAAAATTGGCTGCCTACCCCCGGCTGACTTGTGAAATTAATGTGTCCACCCATTTTGTCAATAATTGCTTTACTTATACTTAGCCCTAATCCGGTTCCACCTTTCCCTCGGGTTGAGGAGGAATCGGCCTGACTGAATTGCTGGAAAATACGCGGTTGAAATTCCGGTGGAATCCCTGAGCCGCAATCCGTAATAATCACCCGCACTTGATTTCCCTGCAGTTTCATGGAAATGGTTACCTCACTTCCTGATGGTGAAAACTTAATGGCGTTGGATAATAAATTGGCAATAACCTGCATCAAACGATCCGGGTCGACCTGTACGACAATATCTGGAAGTGATTTTTCAAAGCGAACTGACACATTGTATTTTTCACCGTACATTTTTATCGCTTGAATTGAATCCATGATTAGATTGGATAGATTTATTTTTGTTATTTTAAAATCCATTTTGCCGGCCTGGATTTTTTCCATATCCAGAATATCATTGATTAATAATAACAAACGCTCACAGTTCTTATTGGCGATATCGAGCAGACGTTGCGCTTTTTCCGAAAAACTGCCCACAGCTCCTCCTAAAAGCAGACCGAGGGCGCCCCGGATAGATGTGAGAGGGGTTCGCAATTCATGACTGACCACTGAAACAAATTCTCTTTTCATCTTTTCTGTTTCTTTTAAATCAGTAATATCATGGATGGCAATCACTGCGCCCATTGTGGAATCGTCGGTGCTCTTTATCGCCTGACCATCTACAATAACATTTCGACGCTCACCATTATTAAACTGGATTAATAACTCCATACCATGAATCTTTTCTCCGCGCAGAGCACGAATCAAGGGCGACTGATTGTCATTGATTCTTTGATTATCTAATGATTCAAAATGTAAATAATCAGACAGTTTTAAGCCGGCAACTTGTGAGCTGTGCTGATAGTTTTTTTTCAGTGCTTTATTGTAAACAGTAATTATTCCGCTCGTATTACAGGCAATGATTCCGTCATCAAGATTATTCAAAATAGCGTCAACAAACTCCCGCTCATTCTGTACAACTTTAAGCATCTGCTTGTAATAAGTAGAAACCATCAAGGCAAGACTTATGATAAGACCGGTAATGCCTGCTACAAAAAAAGCAAGTAAATCCTGATTAACCGTTTCGATATGCGGACCATGTGCTGCCAATGGCGTAAACACGGCCGCCGCCATGCCTGTATAATGCATGCCGCAAATAGCGATTCCCATCACTAACGCACTGAGCATTTTAGTATAAAACTGCTTTCTCGATGATCCTCGATTGCTTTCCAGGGCCAGCCATAGTGCTGCTTCTGAGGCCAAAATAGCAATCAAAATGGAGAGGAAAAACGTGGTGATTATATAGTGGATCTGGACATGTACCCGCATGCCTTCCATGCCCGCATAATGCATGCTTGCAATCCCCAGACCTATTACAATCCCACCGGCGATTAGATTTGAAACAGAATGATTATCTGATCTTAATATAAACAAGGCGAAGAAGGAGACAGCGATGGCCAGGAGAAGAGAGAAAACAGTCCAGAAGACATCATATCCCATAGCCATCGGCATAATAAAAGAAAGCATACCGATGAAATGCATGGACCATATACCAGCTCCCATTGCAAAAGCGCCGCCCAGAAGCCAGTATATTTTATCCCGTGAATTTTTTTCTGCTCTTAATCTCCCTGCGAAATCGAGGGCGACATATGAAGCCAGAACCGCAATAATATAAGAAAGTACAACTAGTTTAGGATCATAGCTGCCATAAATAGTATCCGCAGGTAAAGGGCCTTCCTGGAACCAATTTAAATCCCTTATCATGATGCTTTACCTGCTTGCGGATCTTCCTAATTACAGTATATACCCAAGCAACTTCAAAATGCTATTTCTGGTCTATTGCCCGGGTATAGTTAAAAAAGATCCTCTTGAGTTAACCCTACTTTTTCCAACAAGCCTCTCAAGGTTTTCAATGCCTCCACCTGGATTTGGCGAACCCGTTCACGAGTCAAGTCGATCTCCTTACCCACATCTTCCAGCGTGGCTTTTTCAAAGCCGCGCAGACCAAAACGCCGTGCAATGACCTGCTGCTGATTATCTGTTAGCTTATCCAGTAACGATTCAATGTGGGCTCGCAGATTTTCATCAGTGAGCAATTCAGCCGGATTCACACTATTCTCATCAGCAATCGTATCAAGCAAGGATTTGTTATCGTCATAGCCGATAGGCGTATCCACTGAGGCAACCTTGTCATTTAACCCCAATAATTTTTCAACATCTTCAAGAGGTTTATCCACCATCTCGGCAATTTCTTCCGCAGACGGCTCATGATCGAGTTTTTGCGTCAGTTGTCTGGCTGCGCGTAAGTAAACGTTTAGTTCTTTAACCACATGAATGGGCAAGCGAATCGTTCGAGTCTGGTTCATTATAGCTCGTTCGATCGTTTGTCTAATCCACCACGTCGCATAGGTTGAAAATCGAAATCCTCTGTCCGGATCAAATTTTTCAACCGACTTCATTAACCCCAGATTCCCCTCTTCAATCAAATCCAGTAATGGCAGTCCCCGATTAAGATATCGTCTGGAAATTTTAACCACCAGACGAAGATTGGATTCGATCATTTTTTTACGCGCTGCAACATCCCCCTTCAACGCCAGACGAGCATAATGAACCTCTTCCTCGGCGGAAAGTAATGGCGAGAAACCTATTTCACTTAAATAGAGTTGAGTAGCATCCATTGCCTTGGAGGTTTGTCTGCCTCGCTGGTAGGTAGGGAAAATTTCTTCATCAGTAAAATCAGGCTCGCTATCCTCACTGGCCAATGTTTCCTCTTCCAAAAGCAATGAATCTTCCTCGACAGGATCTTCCCATTCAGTCTCTGCGATCTCTGGTTCTTTTATTGATTCATCTTCGGCTTGCATGATTGTCACCTTTTGTGTTTATATCAGCCTGAAAAAACACAGTCTCATTTGAAATTAGCCACTGAATTATATAAATTAGGTCAGTATTATCTTTTTTGCAAATACAGCATTGGATTCACAGGTTGACCTGATTTTCTAATTTCAAAATGAACGCCCCAAAACTGCCTGTCTATAATTCCCATTTCGGCAATAATCTGTCCCGCTTTAACTTTTTGACCCTCTTCTACTTTATTCTTCAAATTATTGGCATAGGCAGTTAAAAACTGACCATTGTGCTTTATGATAATTAAATTACCATAACCAGAGAGGCCATTCCCGGAATAAGCAACGACTCCATCTGCCGCAGCATACACTGCTGCCCCTTTACTACCAGCAATATCTATGCCTTTTTTTCCTTGCGAAGGATTAAATGTTGTAACCACACGACCTGGCGCAGGCCATTTCCATTGGCCGCCGATGTACTGGGTGGGAGCAGGTTGAGGAACAACGGCAGAAATTGGTTTCTTTTGGATATATTGTGGCGTTTTTGCCGTTTTAAAGGGTTTTTCATAGTGTGGTGTGACAGTTTTGACCTGTCGGGCCGTCTTGATTTGTGCGCCAGGGCTTAAACGGATGGTTTGGCCTACGTGAACAGAATATGGAATACGTAAATGATTATAAGCTGCCAGCTGACGCACATCCCTGTCGTAACGGAAAGCAATTGCATATAAAGTATCACCCGGCTGAACGACATGGACTGTCTTGTGACTAAGATTCCATCGCGAGCGGATGTCTTCAACAGGTACCGGCCGCGGGTTTACCGCACAACCGGATAAAAAGGAAATTAAAAGCAGGAGAAATAAAGCAGGCATAGTCAGTCTCATGCAACCAATTTCATTATTAGAAGGATCAATACTAACAGGACCAGTACACTCCAGCCAATTATATCGACATATTGGCGCAAATTTTTATGAAGCTTATGACCATAAAAATACATAATGCCTGAGACGAGAAAAAATCGCAGCCCTCTTCCCAGAATCGAAGCAAAGACAAAGGGCAAAAAAGCCATGCTCATGGCCCCTGCCGCAATCGTAAACAATTTATAAGGAATTGGTGAAAACCCCGCTACAAAAATAACCAGGATGCCATGCTGGGTAAACCATTGCTGAATCAAATGATAATTATGACTCCAGGAAGAACTTTCAATCCAGGGTAATATCGCTTCGATAAAAAAATAACCAATCAAATAGCCAAAAACTCCGCCGAGCACCGAAAAAAGCGTGGTAATAAACGCGTATTGCCAGGAGCGTCTGGGATTCGCCAGGCCCATACTAATGAGCATGACATCAGGCGGAATAGGGAAAAAAGAAGATTCCGCAAAAGACACGCCTGCAAGATAATAAGGCGCATGCGCATGACCGGACCACTGCACCGTTTTATCATACAAAAGACTAAAGATTCTCATTATTCCCAATTTAACTTATCCACCCATGTTGATAATTGATCAAAAACCTTATAGTGTGTCATGTCAAGATGCAAGGGGGTAATTGAAACGTATTGCCTTGCGATTGCATAGAAATCGGTTCCCGGTCCAGCATCCGCCTGAGAGCCTGAGGGTCCTACCCAATAAATCGGCCGCCCTCGGGGATCAAGCTCGGTAATCGTAGGTTCAGCACAATGGCGTGTACCTAAACGCGTCACCTCAAATCCTTTAATTTGGTTCAAGGGTAAATCAGGAATATTTACATTTAAAATGGTTTGCGAAGGCAGCATATTAGTGTGCATGTTCAATACAAGCTGCTTTGCAATATTTGCCGCAGAATCATAATGCTGAATGTTTTCACCCGCCATAGAAAACGCAATTGCTGGCAAACCAAGATATCGGCCTTCCATAGCGGCGGCCACTGTTCCCGAATACAGAATATCATCACCCAGATTTGCGCCATCATTAATACCGGAAACAACCAAATCGACCGTTGGTTCGAGAAATCCTGTAAGAGCCAGATGCACACAGTCAGTCGGTGTCCCATCCACGCTATAGTAGCCATTATCCATTTGTCTTATCCGTAAGGGACGAGTCAGGGTTAAGGAATTGCTGGCACCGCTGCGATTGCGATCAGGAGCGACCACACTGACCTCGCCGAGTGTCGACATTTCATTTGCCAATGCTCTTATACCAGGCGCAGAAACACCATCATCATTACTTACTAATATTCTCATTCATCAACTCTCAGGAGACTCTAACCATTTTACGATTGCCAGATATTCAGCCAGTTGCTGCTCATTCCGATCAATTAATTCCCGTAAATCAGTCTGATTGGCGCTTTCTTTCAGCTCCAGTTTTTGTCCGGCCAGTTTCATTTGCAAGGACAAAATTCGCTGCCCAAAACCCTGTGGACTTAATTGTAGCTCATAAGCCAGTTGATTTTGGCGGGCAGACAAGGCTTTCAGCTCATCACAGCTGATTTTGCCGGGGCTTGCCGCCGGACAGTTTTTTAAAGCCTGCTCAACCTTCTCTGGATTTAGTCGATAATAATTTTCGTCTCGGGCAGAGCAGCTTGTTGAGAGAAGAACGGCCATCCCCCAGACAAAATGTTTTATCATCCCAACCTCTTCACAAAATACTGAAAACCTGCATGTTATCATTAGTCAAATACTTATGCCACGATGTTTGTATAGCCAGGAATAGCTTCGTCATCCAAATCTTGCTCAGAATATCCATTAATTGCTATTTTGTTCATTGAATAAATGCCAGCAATTGGGTATTGTTGTCAGCTTTCTAATCAACAGATTCTATTTATGCTGGATTTTAGTGTTGTTCGCGATAAACAAACCGATGAAATATGTATTGAAACGTCTATCACAGGTAAAGCGTTACTGACTCTGCCGCAATTAAACAAGGGAACCGCGTTTACTCAGGAAGAACGTCGTGCCTTTGGTTTATTGGGGAAATTGCCGCATCGAGTGGAAACCCTGGATGAACAGGTCAAGCGCGCCTATTTACAGTATTCAAGTTATCAGACGCGACTCCAGCAAAATATCTATCTGAATAATCTGCATGACAAAAATCAAACGCTTTTTTATAAATTATTAAGCAGGCATCTCGGGGAAATGCTTCCTACGATCTACACCCCCATCGTAGGCACTGCCGTCAAGCGTTTCAGCCATGAGTATCGCCAACCCAGAGGCTTGTACATTGCACATTCGGACAAAAACCAATTGGATGAAATTTTTAATAATCGCTCCAATCCTGAAATTGACTTAATTGTCGTGACTGATGGCGAAGGCGTTCTCGGTATTGGTGATCAGGGAATTGGCGGTATGGATATTCCGGTCGCCAAACTGATGGTTTACACCCTGTGCGGAGGAATTGATCCCAGCCGTACACTGCCGGTGTTCCTCGATGTTGGAACCAATAATAAGGAACTGCTGAATGACCCATTCTATTTAGGCTGTCGTCATCCACGTATTCCCGCAGCGGATTATGATCACTTCATTAATGCCTTTGTTAAAACGGTGCATAAGCATTTTCCAAACGCATTTTTACATTGGGAAGATTTTGGACGCGGCAATGCCAGACGAATTCTGGAACGGTTTCAGGATGAGCTTTGTACTTTTAATGACGATATTCAGGGAACAGGGGCTGTTACTCTGGCGGCTTTACTGGCAGCCTCCGATGTCAGCGGACAAAAGCTTTCCGAACACCGGATTGTAGTATTCGGGGCAGGCTCGGCAGGAACTGGTATAAGCGATCAGATCGTTGATGCCCTGATCCAGCAAGGTTTAACCGGGGAAGAAGCTTACCAGCGCTTCTGGCTCATAGACCGCCAGGGCTTACTAATAAATGATGATGCGGAACTCACTGAAGCCCAACAGCCCTATGCACGCAAGCGCAGTGAAATCCAATCCTGGTCGTTAAACGGTTCAAATCCATCATTAACGGATACTGTACGCCATGTACAACCAACCATTTTAATTGGCTGCTCTGCACAGCCTGGCGCTTTTTCACAGGATATTATTGAAACAATGTCGCAAACCTGTGATCGCCCTATTATTTTTCCCTTATCCAATCCCGATGAAAAATGCGAAGCACAACCCGCCGATATTTTGCAGTGGAGCCAAGGGCGGGCACTAGTCGCTACCGGCACTTCATTTCCAGCGGTAGAATATCAAAATCGCCTGATTGATATCGCGCAATGCAATAATGCACTGGTATTTCCAGGCATTGGATTGGGCATTTTAACGGTACAGGCAACTCGTCTTTCCAAAAAAATGATTTGGGCTGCTGCAAAAACCTTAAGTGAGTTTTCACCCAGCCGCAAAGACAGTTTTCTGCCGCTGCTTCCTTCATTGAATGACGCACAAATGGTTGCCAGGCAAATTGCTGTAAGCGTTGCGAAGGCCGCGATTGAGGAAGGACTGGCACAGACCAATCAGAATGAAAATCTGGTCAGGCTGATTAATGACCGGTTCTGGGAAGCACGGTATTTGCCCTTTCGACGCAAGCCGTAATGACCGAGAGTCTTCATCAAGACGCAACTAAGAGCTATCCCCTTCTCTCTAACTCTCTCCCCGAGGAGAGAGGACTGTAGGAAAGATTCATTTAAAGAGAAATCCCCTCGCCCAAGCTGGGAGAGGGCTAGGGTGAGGGTTGATTTTAACCCCCAAACTTTACTGCTCCAGCACAGGCGCTGCCGTATTCAATCCTTTTTGAAATGTAATAATCACTTTTTGCGTTCTTCCATTCTGAGGCTCCCACGGGCGAGCGTAAAAAAATTCAAAGGTGCTTCTCTTAGGAAGAGTCACTCCTTTTAGCACCTCAAAAACAAATACAGTTTTCCCCCCTGCTCCGATTAATTTAGGTTTGCTGGGGTGGAATTGATGCGTCATCAGTTCATATAATTTGTCATTGTATTTTTTCAGGGTCCAACTATAGCCAGTCGTAGGATTAGAGGGCAAGCTAATCGAAAAATGAGGATGGGTTATATCTACATTCATGAATATTTCCGGGGAATCATAAACTGCAGCATATAATTGGCTTGATAAGAGCAGATTAATCAGCAGTATCCATTTTTTCATATTACATCCTCTCAGATCGTCCTATTTGAAGTATACTCAAACTTTTATTATTAAGGACAATTTATGAAAGCGATTGGTTATAAACAAGCAGGTATGGCAGATGTTCTCGAGGAAATTGAGCTGCCAATGCCAGAAATGATGGAACATGACTTATTGGTTGAAGTTCGGGCGATAGCCGTGAATCCGATTGATACCAAAGTACGCTCAAGAACTCAACCTGAAAACAGCTCCTATAAAATTCTTGGCTGGGATGCAGTCGGTATTGTCAAAGATATCGGCAGTAAAGTCAGCTTATTTAAAAAAGGAGATACAGTCTGGTATGCCGGTGATTTAACCCGCCCGGGGTGTAACTCTGAGTTTCATTTAATTGATGAGCGTATTGCTGCATTAAAACCGCAAAGCCTTTCCAATGCTGAAGCCGCTGCGATGCCGCTAACTACCCTCACAGCCTGGGAACTGCTTTTTGATCGCCTCCAAATTGATAAGGCAGATACAGGAACTCTTCTTATTACTGGAGCGGCAGGCGGTGTCGGGTCCATTCTTGTACAGTTAGCAAGACAGTTAACTTCTCTCACCATTATCGGCACTGGCTCACGCCCTGAGTCTTCGCAATGGATTAAAGCGAATGGCGCTCATCATGTCATTTCACACCAGCAATCCCTTTCAGAGCAATTGCAGCAACTGGGAATAAGTGAAGTCGATTATGTGATTAGTCTCACCCATACCGATGAGCATGCAGCCGAGCTTATCAAATGCCTTAAACCTCAGGGTAAATTCGCGCTCATCGATAATCCGGAGTCTCTGGATATCAAATTGTTCAAACTAAAAAGTATTTCCATTCACTGGGAAATGATGTACACACGATCCATGTTCAAAACTCCTGATATGATAAAACAGCACCAGATTCTTAGCGATGTGGCTAAAATGGTTGATGCAGGTACTATCAAAACCACATTGAATGAAAATCTGGGTAAAATCACTGCAGCCAATCTGCAACAAGCCCACCGCTTACTTGAAAGTGGCAAATCCGTTGGAAAAATCGTGCTGGAAGGTTTCCATTAATCCAAGCAAAGTTTGGCTTATTCATCGAACCCGTCCGGCCAGCAGATGAATAGGCCATTGCATTTTGCGGATTTGATCCGGTGCACCCCATGCCAGAGTTAATTCATCGGAAATTAATTCAACTGGATTAGTTTGATTTTGAAGCTGATATTCTTTCACAGCAGACCAGGTATTCAAATAACCTTTAAAATCATCCAGACTGAATTCTTTTTCGATAATAAATAAGGGACTTTCAATTTTTTCAAAAGGAAAAGGAATATCTGTGTAACGGTTATCAATATAACGACGCTCACGAGGCCAATAGTTGTCGCCCAGAATATTTTCGTACAAATTCCAGACAATGGTATCCAGATTGCAATCGAAGCGCCCCAACGAATAGCACCAGGCGGCAATCAGGGCAGAAGGTTTGGCTACTCGTCTGACCTCTTGATAAAACAAGTCAAAATTAAACCAGTGTAAGGCTTGGGCAATGGTGATTAAATCGACGCTTTGCGCTTTGATACCGGTGTCTTCCGCTGAACAGCAACGGTAATCAACTGCGGGATGTTTGAACGCCTCATCCAACTGCGACTGACTGATATCAGTAGCTATAATTTGCCTGAAACGGTTTAGCCAGGGCAGCGCTGCCTGACCGTTACCCGTAGCGCAATCCCATACTGTATCGTGATGGAGCGTATTTTCCCAAAGAAATTGATACAGACTATCGGGATACTGAGGGCGATGCTGTCGGTAAAGCTTAGGATCCCTGTCGAAATGATTGTGCTTAGTCATAATACGTTCCCTGTTATAAACCGCTGACTATTATTAAATATTTGAGTATGAAAAATTAAATGTCAATAATCTGACTTATGGAATCTTGTTAAGAGGTTCAGAACTGTCAGTTTCCTCCGGCTCTTCTTCAGGAGGTTCAGACGCAACATGAACCGCAGCCTTTAAAGCATCCACCTTTTTTTCTGTTGCTGTTTGAGGGAAAAAAGTAAATTCTCCATGAAAAAGTTTATTAAACGTTGCAACAACCAGCGGTATAATGCCAACACTCATTACTAATGCAGCCCAAGCCAAAACATTCTTTGCACCGCGATGCTCCTTCAGTACCGGTAGAGCCGCGTTGATAATTTCCTGACAGTCATGTTCATAGTCTTTGCAACCTTGTTTAGTTTTCGGGTTTGAGAGAAATTTGGTGCTTCTTTCCATAAGATCAAACAAGAGCTTCGTGGCAGTGTCAACGGCTGATTGATAAACAGCAGGGTTTTTCTTTTCCATATTGATTACTTTCAAATGAAAATCAGCCAGCTCTTTGAATAATGGAGTAGCATCCTTGTTGACCGCAGAAGCGAAGGTCATAAATCGACGAGCCTGTTCGGCTGTTTTGAAATTCTCAATCCCACACTGCTCGATGTAATATTCAAAAAAATCTCTTGAGCATTGCGTTTTAGCATTCGATAAATAAGCGACACTTGTTTCCAGAATAACATCAAAAATCGCTTGCTGCCTTTGTTTTTCGTGAGGCGAGTTATTGCTATCAATTTGCTGCTGAAGTTTGAATAACTGCGGAACCAGCTCAGAACTCTCTTCCTGCAACTTTAATAAAGGTTTAATCCTGGATGCGAAATTAATAAGCTGTTGTGCATCTTCTGGCGTCTTTAAAGTCTCCACACCAATAATAGCAAGGCAAACTGCCAGTGTATCAGTTGACCAGCGATTTTCTATATCGTTATGATAAGCAACTCCAGCGTCTAAAATGATATCGAAAATTCTTTGCCGCATAGCAGGATCGTCACTTTCGTCTATTGTGTATTGTAACGCAAACAACATTCGAATAAAGTTAGTTGTGTGACGTTCAAGCTGCAGCAATACAGTTATTTTATCGCTAGCCAAAGTACTAAAGGTTTGCTTGCTGTGTAACTGAAAGGCACTGTAGATGTCACTGATTTCTAAAGTAGCCTGTTCAATGAATTTTTTTGCATTTTCCTTAGTCTGTGGCTGCTCAAAATATTTAAGAGATCTGTCTATCAAATGATTGATTTCCTTCCCTGCTAATTCCTGTGCAAACACATTGGTTTCAGAAAAGTTATGTATCGCCTTTTTATATGATTTTATATAATACATGAAGCTGGTATGCTCATCTGGAATTGCCACTAAAAGATCTAAAAAACGATTCACATCTTTCGGGTTTCTGTATCCGCCCCCAGTCAGATCTCTGACAATTTCCGCTTTTTTCCTGAGTTGATTTACTTCGCGCTGGTGTCCATCAATCAGGCTCAGCTTATGAGCATAGAAAATTAATGAGGTCGTGGAAATTTGGGTAGTTGCTCGCGCCAGTTCCTGTTGAGATAGAGATCTCACGGGTGAGATCCGCTCATTAGGCTCCAGGACATAATCATACAGATTGGAGATGGCTGTATTGACGTTTGAAGCAGTTGCAGAGATATAACGCTCATGCGCAGCTCTTTTGGAAACTTTATCATTGACAGAATAAATAGTGGTAAGCGTCTGTTTAACACTTTCAGTTGCCCTGTTTTTAAAATAGGCCTTGATGTAAGCTTGCTCTTCTTCGCTTAAAACATTTTCCCCATCCTTTGGAGCAAACTGCGTCCAATCCATTACACGGGTATAAAACTTTTGTATTGACTCTGGAGAGCTGTCTGATGGCAAGGCATCGAGCACTCTTTGAATGGCTGTAACCGCTGTTCTCGTGCTAAAAAAAAGCGCTGTTTCACTTCCTCTGATAAAGGTGTTTAGTACCCGACCTACCGGATGAGCACGAGGATAGACAATACTTTCGTCGAAGGTACTTATCTGGTTGAGTAAAGCCTGAATGTCCGCGATAACTTGATCTTGGTTGAGGTTGTACGCTTCTCCTTTCAGTCGTTCAATTAAAACGGCCAGTTTAGGCTTCTCTGGATTAAGCCTGTCAAGCTCATCCAGCCAATCGAGAAATTCACCATGCGTCATTATAAATTAGCCACTGGAACTATAAATATATAATGATTATAAGAAATGAAGATTAAGAGAAAATTAACTCGCTACCTTCGTTCCCCGACTTGTTACAAAGTTATCTACATAAATCTGATAACAATCCTGCCTTCTACGTACCCCCTATAAGAGCCTACGTACCCCGCTTTATGCGGGGTATCCATAACAATGGTAGTGAGTTTTAAAATGCTATACGCAGCGGTTTGACATTATAATTATAAATCAGCCTGTTATCTTCAAATTTGGTGACCATCTCTCAGAGCATGTCTGAGGGATCCAGTCAGCTTTAATGTTCTACCAATACATCACAGCCCTTATCTATTCTTTCCTAATCGATAATTTTCTTTTTCTTCGCGTAGTTCATCCATTAAGCGTTGTGGCTGATCACTTAATTTATTGTAGATATTCACAGTTTCTTTTATGTGAAAAAGTTTAGCCTTACTGACTGTCCATTTCACTTGCGTATTAGCCTTTTCCTTGCTAATTCCCATCGTAAGTATGTCTCTTTTACTCAGTGTCCGTGGTTTTCCAGACTCAAGATCCACTTCAGTGGACAAACCATCTTCAGGTTTAATCAAAGACTTATTTTTTAACAAGCAGCGCGTTACATGATAATAATCATGTATTTCCTTCATAGTGAATTCACCTTCCTGATTATTGGCGTAAATATCCATTTCTTTATTTCTGGGAAGCGCAGGATCATGACAAACTGCCGGCTCCGGCTTTTTCAAGCCAAATAGCAGCATAAAATTAGTAACCGCTTTATAAGCGATACTGATAACTAATGGGATGCTTAAAACACTTAGAATAATAACCGGTTTTATTAAAGGAATGACTGCCGGTAAAAATGGGGGAAAGAAAACTGCAGCGGCAAGCAGACCAACCACCGAAGCCCCGATTGCAAAATACGCTGCGGTTTTTAGAAAAGGATGCTGTCCAAACCAATCCAGTGCTCGTGATAAGAGTGTCGTACTTTTTCCCGAGACCTGATCCCCTATAAAGCGTAAAACCGCGTCGATAAAATAGCTGGTTATTGCCGCCGAAATCACTGCATTAATCAGCAATAAGGTGGACGCTCCGAGCAAGGTAACTGTCAGGCTTAAACCCAGTGGAGGAAACATATAAAATACAGCCATCAGAGGAATAAAAAATAACAGCTGTAATTTATGCTCCCATACAAAACGAATCGTCGGGAGTACCAGATATCTGAAAGGCAGCATAACAAAATAGGAAAACAAACTGCGAGCCACAATATATAACCAGAAGTTTCTCCGCTTGCGTTCAAGATTATCTTCTTCAGTATTAATCTGATGAAACTCAGTTCCTGGCAAGCCAGCATAATTCAAGGCATGAGCTGCAACAGGATTTGTGCCTTCGAGCTCTTGTGGTGGATCAACTTCCAGAATAATCCATTCGTTTTTCCATTCGCCAAATTTGGATACCGGATCGTTTTTTTGCTTTTGAACACGTACTTCTGGCGCTTTTCCTTCGGCCACCAGAGTATCCCAATTATCATAACGGCTTTTTCTAAGGCCTTTATAAAGACCGGGGGGATTTAAAGCATCCACACTTGAAATTAAATCGCCACGATGGATGGCAAATAATTGGGAAAGAGCTCCTCCCAAACTGGTTCCGCAAACATGTACTTTTTTATCTTGCTTTTCGGCCCAGCTGATTACATTTTTATTTCCCGAGCGATACAACTCTTTACCAGCAGTTTCCACATCCTCTAAATCGGTTTTAACTTGTTGCCAGAATCCTTGACCTGCAGGATACGTCGTACCCATAAAGATTAAATGCGGCTCTGCATCTTTATTATTGACCGGAGTGAGCCCATAAGCAAAAACGCGATCTTCATCTTTTAAAAATAGTTTTTTTAATCCGGAGGTAGGTGTTAATTCAATTTCTTTAACTTTATATTCCACCTTGACCCACTGGCCCTTCACAAACTGGGGAATATGGAAGCTCTCGTAAGGAGTGATATCACCATAGGGAAGCAGGCATAAACAATTACTGATGTATAACTGAGCCTGTCTTATTTGCTCTTTTGATAATCCTTTTTGGCTTTCAAGCTGTTCATATACATAATCAAAACCCTCCTGAAAGCCACGCCGCATGGCCTTGGTCAGCTCATGATCCCGTTCTACAAAAACGGCATTAAAAGCTCGCCAGGATAGCAGTTTCTTCCAATCTTTTTGCCAGCCCATCATTAGAATGCGAAGCACATTTCGAGCTTGCGCAAGAACATATTGTTCTTCGTTGGAAGGATCTACGTTTTCTAATTCGCGGGAAGGGAAAAAATCAAGCGTTAAACCGCCAGCGTAACAATTATCAAGAGACATTTAACCAACCTCTTATTTGAAGATTCACGATCATACTACAATTTGATCCTTATTTGAACACTTTACTCATAAAAATCATTCTCTCTTTGCCCGGAAAGCTTGATCTTGAGAATCAGACAGGCGATCATTATTTTTTTGTTTGTATAAAGGAATTCGGTGTGGATCACGAAATGATGGAATATGATGTAGTCATTGTAGGGGCAGGACCTGCTGGTTTATCAGCGGCTATCAAAATCAAGCAGCTTGCCGCTCAGGCGGGTAAGGAAATTAGTGTTTGTATCCTGGAAAAAGGCGCGCAAGTCGGCGCACATATTTTATCAGGCGCAGTTTTGGAACCACGAAGCCTCAAGGAGTTATTGCCTGATATATGGCAAACGGCACCATTCAATACACCAGTCACTGAAGATTTATTTTACTTTCTGACCCCTAAAAAAAGCTTTCGCTTGCCCACTCCTCCTCCTATGAACAATGAAGGAAATTATATCATCAGCCTTGGCGAGTTATGCCGCTTTCTGGCCACGCAGGCCGAAAATCTGGGCTGCGAAATTTACCCCGGTTTTCCAGCCTCAGAAATTCTTTATAATGATCAGGGTGAGGTCATTGGTGTAGCTACCGGTGATGTGGGTATTGATAAAGAGTCCAGGCAAACACCCAACTATCAGCCAGGGATGCATCTACTGGCAAAACAGACTCTTTTTGCAGAGGGCTGCCGTGGCCAGCTAAGCCAGAATCTAATGAATCGCTTCCAACTTCGTGAGGGGGTGCAGCCACAAACCTATGGGATAGGAATTAAAGAAATCTGGCAGGTAAAATCCTCTCATTACCAGCCTGGAAAGGTCATCCACACATTTGGCTGGCCTCTGGACTCTAAAACCTACGGCGGCTCGTTTGTTTATCACCTGGCCAATAATCAGGTAGCCCTGGGATTTGTGATTGGACTTGATTACAAAAATACCTGGCTTAGCCCTTTTAATGAAATGCAGCGTTTTAAAACGCATCCATTGATTCGCCCGCTCCTCGAAGATGGAGAGCGTATCGCCTATGGCTCCCGTGCCATAAATGAAGGCGGATGGCAGGCATTGCCTAAATTAACATTCCCTGGTGGTGCACTGATTGGCGATGCTGCCGGATTTCTTAACGTTCCCAAAATAAAGGGAATTCATACTGCAATGCAATCCGGAATGTTGGCGGCTGAAGCGTGTTTTAGCCTTCTTGCGAATGAAACCTCTACTCCTCAGGAAATGACCCTTTACCCTGAAAAAGTCAAGCAATCCTGGTTAAGCGACGAGTTATATTCAGTGAGAAACATACGCCCCGCTTTTCGTCATGGATTATGGATTGGCCTTGCAAATGCGTTTTTGGAGACCTATATTACAGCCGGAAAATCCCCCTGGACATTAAAACACCACGCGGATCACAGCGCCCTTCTACCGGCAGCCCAATGCAAAAAAATTGTTTATCCCAAACCAGACGGTCTGCTAACCTTCGATCGACTATCGTCAGTTTATCTCACCAATACCTATCACGAAGAAAACCAGCCAGTCCATCTCAAGCTGCGCGACCCAGAACTGGCAATAACAGTAAATTACAACGTATACGCCTCTCCTGAAACTCGCTATTGCCCAGCCGGCGTCTATGAAATCGTTGAGGAAGAAAAAGGACCCCGCTTGCAAATTAACGCTCAGAACTGCATACATTGCAAAACCTGTGATATAAAAGATCCAAAACAAAACATCGTTTGGGTAGCTCCCGAAGGTGGCGGCGGCCCAAATTACAGTGAAATGTAAATCTCATTGTCATTTATCAAATCAGAGAGTAGACTTGCTCACTGTAACTCAGTCCCGGTGGCACAGTGGATAGCGCGGCCCCCTCCTAAGGGGCAGGTCGGAGGTTCGAATCCTCTCCGGGACGCCATATAAAATCAAATAATTACATTACATCTTTCACTAGGCTGAGGTAGTTTCCAGAGTGCGTACAGTGAAGTATAGGGTGTATTACAGGAAAAAGTCTGGGCTTGCGTTAAGTAGAGCGCCATTATTAAGAAATATCATTCGATGATGGTCATCAATTTAGAAACCGAATGATCGCTCAGTTATTGATAATAATTTTTTTTAAATTTAATAGAGAGTTTAACCCGAGCTTATCCCTCGCATTAACCAAATGGGTTTCCACAGTTCTAGAGGATATTGATAATAAATTTCCCATTTCCTTGTACCGATATCCTTTTTTAAGCAAATACAGGCATTGTATTTCACGTTTAGAAAGAAGCTTTAAACAGGACATTTTAAAAATTCGCTTCATTGCTAAGTGCCTGTAAAATTCTTCATATTTTAAATTGGATAAATCAATATTCACATTTTCAGGAATGTATGGACGTAAATGAGGAGGCAAATACAAACGGCGGTTATCTGCTTCTTTGAAAAGTGGATTAATTTTATTTCTAAAGTAATCGGTGTAAATCTGCAAATCCTTCATATGATTGAGATAGCGATTTACTATGTCCTTATCTCCAACAAAACCTGCTATAGCCATTACCTCCTTATAGTCACCTAATTGGTTGATAATATACAAAATGCTTTCGCACTGACCAGCATTGGCATTAGCTATTTGCAACTCTTTAAATTTTTCATCCGCACAAAAGTTTGTTAAATAAAAGAAAGATTGATAATGCCAGTATTTATCGGGTATTGGAGCCATGGGACTACAATCTAAATCCAAATATAATTTCGCAAACATAGGATCAGAATGAACAGACAATATACTTTTGTCCGAAAAAATTCTGGCATAGGTCATAGCTGATAAATTATATTCCTTTAAGAAAGGACTAGTTATTTCTTTTGTTTGCGCTGCTGTGGTCAAAGAGAACTCAATATCAATATCCGCTTTCATGTGGTGTGTATCGAATTTGGCATGACTCAATTATACCATATTGAATTAATTGCAACCATATAGAACACATTCGAATCACCTTACATTTTGAATTAAATCTCCCAAAGAACAAATATCTGCTTTTTTTACAATTCAATCCGTGATTTTCCCTGATCCTTTAAATTACTTATTGAATTATAGTTTCTCCTTTTAAATTTAAGGGGAAAAATTATGCCTTTGAACCAAGAGGCCATCGAAACCTTGCCGACTCGTGAACACAATAATGACGAAAGAAGCGATTTGGAAAGCCTACTCCAACAAATGCAAAAAGACAGGAAACAAATGCATCAAAACTGGCAAGATTTTTGTTTAAAAGCTGAGAAGTTATTAGAAAAGATGGCTGATGAACATGTTAAATTAACGAAAGCAATCACTGAACAGTACGAAAAAGCAGTTGATGATACACTGTCCACATTTGAGAGCGACTTTGCTGAAATATCCAGGATGAGCACTCCTGAAAATGCATCTGTGAGTCTAAGCGATAGATTTTTTAATAAATTTGCCAAATACGATGCTGAATTAGGTAAACCTGATCATGAAAAAGCAGCATCTGATTCACTCAGTAAAATGACGAATGGCTAACCAGGCCGCAACATTTAATTCTTACAATAAAGACAACTAAAAGAAGGAACTACAGTTGTCCGACTACCCAATAACTCTATAGGGCTTAAGTAAGTTTCTTAAGCCAGAAAAAACTGCAAACATGAGCACTCTGTCGCTATTGGGTAATTCATTCTGCCACGATCGAATGAAATGGAATTGTAAAAGTATTTAATCTTATTGATTTCAGATACCAAAGAGAGTCCGGCAATGCATTTATGTGATATTTTAGAACAATTAATTGAAAATGCCCGCGATCTGAAGCATGTTGATCTACTCCAGGAGAAGTTTACTGATCAAGGATGTGAGGTTTTGGCTGAGGCATTAAAAGGGAATAGTTACGTTGAAAGTATAGATCTTGCTAGTAATCAAATTGGGCCAAAAGGTGCTGCCCAACTTGCCATGATGTTAAAAAGAAATGCGAGCATTAAGAACTTGTGCCTATCTTTTAATGACATTGGTGATGAAGGAGTAGAGGCAATTGCTGAGGCGCTTAAAACGAACTCTACACTTAAAACTCTCGGATTAACATCTACTAAAACTACTGCTTTAGGTGCGACCAAACTTGCTACAGCCTTACAAGTTAATACTGCGCTTGAATATATCTATATTGCTTCTAATGAAGTTGGTGAGTTAGGTACCGTAAAGCTGGCTGAAGCACTAAAGACTAATAAAACTTTAGTTAAAATTTGCCTTGACAATAATGAAGTTGGGGACCAGGGAGCGGTAAAGTTGGCAGAAGCGTTATTGGATAATCCTTCAATTTCAATAATCCAACTTTCAGGTAATCAGATAAGTGCTGAGGGAATGGCATCCTTGTTTGAGGCATTAGATAGAAATAAACGGAATGTACAAGTCAATGTAGCTCACAACCGTCTTTGTTCAAGCCCCATGCAAAGACTTATGTCCTCTCTTATAGCCCATAATCGGCTTACAAAAGTTGATTTAAAAGGTAATAAAATTGGGAACGATGCGGCAAAAATGCTAGGAATGGCCTTGTCATTGAACAGGAGTATTGAGGACTTTAATCTTAGTTTCAACTCTATTACTGATTTAGGGGCTGAATATTTAGCTGAAGCCTTTAAATGCAATACCACCCTGACCAGCATTGATTTAACTTTTAATAAAATTGGTAATATGGGGCTGAGTAGCTTAAAAGAAGGCTTAAAATTAAATTTAAAAATAATCAATATACCACTCTTGGGAAACTTATTCCCTTACGATCGGTGTTCAGAAGTGAATGAATTTCTCCAACGAAATGCCAAAATAATTACACTAGGAAGAATTATAAAATTCTTTATTCGAGCTAGCTTGAGCTTAGGTAAGCAATCCGATGAAGAATTAAATAAAGTAAAAGCACAGTTGTTGCAATTCGGTGATGAACTTCATGCAAGCTTTGACTATGTTAAAAGCTTGAGTGCTGATCCCATTCACCTACATGACCAGTTGGTTCCATGGCTAATCACATGTGCACAACATCCCAACCTATTCAGAATTAGTTATCTTTTGCAAGAATTCAGACAATTGGATAAGCAAAAAATACAATTATCGGACTATCAAAAACTAGTGGAGCTCCTAATCCTTGGTTGTTATGGCGAAGCGATAGATCTTTCCAATCAGAATTCGGCGAAAGCGGAGCAATTCTATAAAGAAACGATTCTATTATGTCTCAAGACCAATTCAGCAGCTTATAATACAATTTTTTGTGAAAGCTTAATTGCTTATTTCGCACCCGCAAAAAAAGGCCATTTTCGAACCCGCAGTTTAAGAGAAACACTAGATAGCTTACAAAGTCACTCCAGCGAAATAGATGAAGATAAAAAATCGTTCCTGATTGAAATATCTGAGCGCTTGCAATTATCTCCGACAACAAAGCCATCTCCAAGCAACCGATTTTTTCATCCAATAAAAAAACAAATAGCAAACAATGACAGTGAATATACTGCATCCTTAACGTTGTGAGGGCTTAGAGTTATTCAGAATTGTAGCAAGCAAGATTATCCCCTTTTAAAGACAAAGACAATCAACAGTACACAAAGTAAGTAATTTATCCAAGAGAGATCGCAAATGAAACAATCCCCTGAAGCACCACCATCTCAATCGATGGGGCTATCTGCATTAAATGCAATCATTGATACGCATAATATTGGTTCAACGATAATGCTGGAGAAAGTGGAGGGAGTATTGCCTAAAACTGTGTTTGTTAAACATATCTTCATCATGTCCATCTTGAAGGAAGTAGCCAATAACCCGACTTCAAATTATAGTGATGCACTGCTTAAAGTAAGTAAAGAGCTGGTTACTGACTTTGCAGTGATGCTGGCACTTGGTCCTGTTGGCTTGGGTGTTGAGATTGCTTCATATGTGGGAGATCGAATTGATTTAGAAGAATATGATCAAGCGGTTTCGTCCTATCTCTCGGCAACCTCTCCCACAGACTTGCCACAACCTTTAAAGGAAGAACTCTCTCTACGCCAGTTCTTACTAGTGGAATCCGGTTGTTTGCCCTATCTTTGCAAAGGAATCAGCGTCGGTAAACAAAAGTTAAGCGCTGGGATAACTTCTTTTGTCGAGCTGTGTGCGGACAAGTTGAGTGATTGTTTTAATGCGCTTAACGACACCATAATCGAGCCCTGTGCCAGTAAATTGTTAGAAATAGTCAGTCTGTACGGTGAACCCATTCAGGATGATGAAACGTCGTTTAAAGATCTTTTGCTTACTACTCTCAAATTAATGTGGATGAATCAGAGAATGGCGGAAGCAGTCTGGTTTGCACAAACTGTAGACGCTAGTTCCAAGGCAGAACCCCCCTCACCTGATGATGCCATTGAACTTTTCAAAGAAATGGTTGCAACAGCCTCAGAAAAAATTATTGAACGTTATAGTAATAAGGAAGATTTATCCCTTGCTGATGAAACAGTGGCAAAGACAACTGCGAATTATCGGCAGTTAATCGATCGATTCAAACCTGTTGAAACGGGTGAACGACGCGCTAAGACCGTACTAGCCGAGGTGTTGCCGGATACGATTAAAATAGGTGCAGAAATTGCTGAATTTGTATTTAGACTTCATGGTCTTAAGCAAGAAGATAAGCAGTTTGATACAAAGAAGTCAGAAATCATTCGCGGATTCGAAGAAAAAATAAAAGGGTACGGGCTTATACTCGATGAAAGCCGCAAAAAAGAGTATTTACAAAATCCAAACATGCCGCTTCCTGATCTCAGACATCATGTTTATTCATTAATGGCTGAAGATATCACACTGGAATTGATCGGTCGTGAAAAGCGCTTTTTAGCAATTCAAAATCAAATTCATGAAATTAATCAACATAATAAAAGTTTAGGTGGCTTCAAACAATCTACCGGTATCGTCTTGCAGCAAGTAATTGCTGAGCAAATCCGAATTCAATATAAAATAAAAGATCTGACCGCAAACAAAATACCCGCTGAAATACAAGCCGGTGTGTCTATATTGCATAAATTTGCAGGTAATTGTTATCCAGCCGTTACCTTGGCATTGGAAGGAGCTTCTTACCTGACAGCACTGCACAATATGAACGCGCAAAATAAAGTGGAGAAAAAACTGCTTGCCCACCAGCTTCGTTTTGAAAAATACGACTCGCTTGCGAGCGGCCTAAGTCATAATTTGCAACAAGCCAGTTATCATACCCAGCATAATCTTGCAGCTAAAACACAATTAAGTTTTGAACAATTAGGGCATGCTTATGGAACGCCATTATTAACCCGGATCCGCGAATTAACAACTGAATATCAGGACGATTTGAATTTCGCTAAGACCACTGTTGCAGAGTTACTCTCTGAGAAGAACCAATTAGAACAAGATCGAAATCGAAAAGGCACCGAATTGTTTAATGCTTCAGATAAAAAAAGATCCCGATTAATAGACGATATCAACCAACTGAATGCCCACCTCTCTGACAATGCATTATCACTTCTAACAGCTCAAAAAGACGTGGAAAATATCCAGACAACACTTGATAATTTGGACAAACTCTATGAACAGCAAAAACCCATTGCTCCAATGTTGGACCTCTTTGATGAAATTCATGCTGATTTCTATAAGGGCTATACCAAGGATGAGATAGAGGCAAGGGTATTGTGGCAGAAAACAGTCAAAGAGCAGCTTTGTAAAATCGATGCACTCAAGGCTGATATAGATAACGCGATGAATGGCATAACAACTGAATTGTTAGGTATGCTTCCTTTGCTGCAAGGTATGGGTCTAAACAAAACGGCAGGATATTTTGCCCGTGGCGTCAATGCTATACGGAATGGTTATACGATATATCGCACCGGCGAAAAAATAGCTATCGCTATAAGGCAATTAAACCGAGCCCGATTTACCAGTGACGGTGACACCTTACTCAGTACCATGAGTTTTGTTGACGCCTGGAAAAAAATGGGAACGGGATTTACTATTGATAAGTTAATAACGCCTTTGGCGAGTTTGATTAACTTCAGTGCAAGATTATTGGATAGTGTATTTGGCTGGAATCTGTTTAAAGACCCTATTCAGGAAATGAGAAGACTTCTGGCAGCGCAAATAAAGGAAGGTGTTGAAAGAGTATCTGAGCAGCTGAGACAAGTATCGCAACAGCTTGGGCAGGGTTTTGGTGATGTTAAGAGGGAATTTATCGACATCAGATTGAATCACGCTGAAAATAGCAATCAGCATCGAGTTGCCCAACTGACTGACGAAAGCAGGCACAATGAAAACCGGATTTTACAGCTTCATAAGAGCCAGGAAAATCTATCCCGTCAGGTTGAGTCATCAATAACGAAAGTCATAACAAAAATTTCAAGGGTTAAATTCAAACCTAGCCACCTGCTATCACGTTACTCCAGCTTTGCGGCCAGAGAAGCGCTTTATGATGGGGCGAATAATATCACTATTGAGGACGGTGTTATTGTCGATCCTTTGAATGCTGTCCAGTACATCCAGAGGAACCTGGTTAAATATGATGAGACACTCTCGCAAGCTCTACTGCCCAACTATTATTTAATTTGCTCAATTTTAGAAGAAAGTCTTGCATTACTACAGGAGGGGCTGAGTCAAAATGAGCGTGCTTCTATACCGGCAATCCTTAATCTTGGAATAAATCTTTATTCCTTCGTTGAGCATTTACACACCAATACGGATTGGTTATGCAATCTGACCAATAACATTTTCGCTGATTTGGAAAAAGCAGAGCAAATGATAAGACAGCGTCAGCCTTACAGAGAACTGACCACAGAAGATAAAGAAATAACTCGGCTTAATAGTCAGGCGGTAGCCTGGGATTTGGCAAGAGAGAATGAAACAACACTCGGTAGACTGACTAGAGACTATCAAAATGATGAACTGTGCTATTGGCCGAATTATAAAAAGCATAATAAAGCCGCTGCTCCTCAAACAATAAAAAGTAATGCAGTGGTTATCACTGAATTGCTAAAGAATAACAGCATACGGGTGATGCTTATTGCTAATGGCAAGTTCGTTGAACGGCAATTGTATGATGATAAAAACAAATTCAATATAAACGTTCCCCTCTCATCAGAGGAGGTAAAACTGGTCAATACCAAACGTCGTGAATTTGGGAAATATGCCCAATTACCTGACGAATATAAACAATTGATGGATAAGATTCACGCAGAGGAATATGGCGTTATTACTCAATATCATCGAATGTTACAAATGCTTTTTCGTTCACAATTACCCTCACGAAGTCAAACCTGCTTTGAATTGTCAGCGGATGCATTAGCCCCTCTTTTAAATAAACTGTCGACAAAAACGCATGGCCATGATTTGCTTGCTCAAACACTGGGAAATATTCCAGTGGTGCTTATACAACCCCATAATAAGGAACATCTTCCCCTACTCTTGCCTAAAGCATTAATTGATGCTGCGGATAAACACCCTAATAATGAAAAATTAGTAGAGGCTGCAAGAGCAGGTCTTATTCAAATTAAAATAGAGTATATTTTTGAAAAACATGAAGATAGTTATCTTTTTTCTTTACTCTATTCGATAAAAAAAGACAGCACTTACAAAATAAATAACGCGATGACTACGGTGTATCGCTTTGAGTATGAGGATTTGAAAACCAATTCCAGCTCTCCAATTGAAATTCTGATAACCGCTTTGTATGGAGGCCATTTAATTGCTTACGAGCCTGCAGCGGTCTATAAGATAAATCTTTTTGCCTTCTCTGCAAAATATCCAACATTAGGTTTCTTCCATAGTAGCCGGCTTTTCTCCAGACCTTTGGCGAATGCATTAAGAAATATGATTGAACATGGCATTGTCACCCAGGCTCTGAAACCGTTTATTCTGGAAAAGCACACTCATACGAAATGTGATGAGTGGGGTCTTATTAATCTGCATTTAAGCACGCTTCGTAAAGAGCGTTCATTATTGCTGCAAAACGCTCTTGAACAGGATAATGGGCATAATTTAAGCGCTATTCTGGCTCGTGCTTCTAAAAATTATGAATTATTAATAGGAGCCATTCGCTTATTTTCGACGCATGATTATCCCACTACTGTTGAGGTGGTAAGAAAAATATTGCATTTACCGCATTTGAAGAAAATAACGGTTTTATTGAATACCAACATCGAAAGTCTTCAATATTTTCTGCAGAAAACAATGCAAAACAATAAGTTGCGGGCTGAGCAAAAGGTTGGAGATTTATTTGAAAAAGTGCGCACACTAATGAATGATCGCAACCATTATCAACATGAACTAGGTTCCTTATTAAATGCAATTAAAGCCAAACTAACATCGCATTCAGATCCAGAGATCCACTCTCATACAATTAAGCTTGATTGTCAAAGAATCGAGATAGAAAAAATTATTAATTATAGAGAAGCCTTGAAAGCCAAGGCGACACGATCGCATCTTTCTGAAAAAGATTTGCTGCCAAAGGAAAATCCTGAGCTCGTGAATGATATATCAATTGCCCGCGCCTGCGATGTGTATAGAGCGGTTGCCAGACAACTGTTTATTGTCAATAAGAAAGTATTCAACAAACTGACACCTTGTACTGAGCAGTCATTCTTCAAAAACTCACATGTATTGATTGAAACCGCGCAGGCAATTCTTCGTATGAAGGTCATCGAACTCTTAAGAAATAACCACGAGGATCTTTCTCGGGAAGCGCTTGACGCTTACTTGAATGAAAATCATCCGGGTGATGACAATACCTTAATGGCTTTAGCAACAATACTGGAATTGACAATTATAGTAGCAGATAATACTGAATCAGCCTGTTACAAACTCAGGGCTTATTCTACACAGAGTATGGTGGAAACTGATTTCAAAAAGTCTATTTTATTGCTACGGAACAAAGAACAAATCTATGCAGCAGGTACTCATTTGAGTGATGATCTAATAGAAGCACTACAGACCACTAAGGAAAACCTGTCGACCGCTTTTCGCTATACTGGCACTACTGGAAAGGCTCCGACTCAACAATTTTTTAGCTCGTACAACCTTTATCATCAAAATAAAGCCTGGGAAAGCATCTCACAGAACGCGTTGACAGCCAGCCCACACGACATGAACAGGATCTCACTTTAGCTATACATAAATGATCTTTCCAACATGCCTGATCGTAATTATTTCTGCATCCAGGGGGAGAGGTGGGGGTTAGAATCCTCTCCGGGAGGTCAATTAATCCAATGCGTTATAACTTAATATTTAGGGCGCATGTTTAGCCAAATGTCATAATCCTTTTTATCCATATTTAAGTGATCAAATTTGTGCGGTATTTTACTGTTCACATATGACAAGCCGATAAATTGATTAAAACTTAATCAGGTTTATTAATTTTTTCTTAATGTTTAACTATTATAATTTTGCAAATCAAATTATTTTTTAGTAGTTTATTGATGAAAAGAACAAGTCTTAAAAAAAGCAGGACTCCGAGCAAAAGGCTAGCACCAATTACTGATTACGATTTGAAATCAGTTCCAAATTCTCAAATTAATGGCAGGAAGGCCAATCGATTTAAAGAGCCTGAACGCCTTATATTGAAAGACGCATTTAAGCAGGACACCAGACCCAGTAAGTCTACACAAACCCAATTAGCAGAAAGAATTGGGGTTAGCTATGTAAAAGTTAATGCTTGGTTTCGGAAAGAAAGAATGCGTACAAAAAAGACATTGGGGGAAGCCGTTTCTCGCCCAATTGACCCGGCAATGACTCCCAATAATGACATCGAGCTAACTGCACCAGAGTGTATCTCGTCAAATAAATCAGCTCACAAATTGACATTTTTTGGAGCAAAGAATCAACCGAATGCAGTAAAAGAAAAAGAAGAAGAAATTATTAATCCCAAGTTTATAAAATTTGAGGATTTGATTGATCTTTCGCATTTGGAACGACTCGAGTATTTTGTCGAGAGCCCCCATCTTGATGAAATAACAAAAAGCAGCATAATCACAAAGGAAATGGCTAGATTTCGCGCCAATAATATGCAGATACCTTTTTCTAACTATGACAATTTTCTTCTTGCAAAGAATCTGCCCACAATAATTATTCCACGTAACATAATTTTAAAGTTTGATGAATCCATGCAGCTGATTAAACGGCACGATTATCATTTAGCTGCCAAGAGTCTTAATGAGTGCATGAACTTAGTGGAGTCTGATTCTCTGAAATTTAATCCAGAACAGTTGAGCGATTTAAAATTTGTAATCTCATATTTTCTCGAAGCGACGCTCATTGCGTTTATGGACAATCTAGCATTCAATAAAAAGCTGGTAAATTTAAATTCCTTTCTATTTAGGAATGAATATACCGAAGAGGACATTGAAATTGAGGATGATTTATTACAAGCCAATCTAATCAAGAAAGTAAGTCCCCAAAAACAAAAAGGTGATCAATCAGAACAAATTAATCTATCCGAAGAAGAACAGAAGTACGCTCTCTCAATTTGCAATGTAAATCGCTCAGCTGCTTTTGGAGTCACTTTATTTAATTCTGAGTACGATGTTGAGAAAAAGCGGTCAAATCCCGTGTCTCTGCACACCGTAATTAATGCCCGCCTTATAAGTACTTTATCGCAATCGCAACGTGATTCTTACGTTAATGGTGTAATCCATGCAGTTGCCGATCCTGTTTTTAAAAATGCATTAACTATGTAAACGATACAACCCAGTTGAGCTACTTTTTTTTAAAGCCATTTCCCTCTGCGCTTCGAATTGATTTGGAGAGACATATCCCAAAAACGAATGAAGCCGCTTGTGATTATAAAACATAGCAATTATAGCCCAGAAGATCTTGCTGCGCGCTTCATAGCGAGTCTGGTAGTTTGGAGATGGTTATTAAATCCCATCCCAAGGGGCAGGTCGGAGGTTCGAATCCTCTCCGGGACGCCAACGAATCAATGGTTACGTTAATACCAAGGGGGTACATTCTAGATTAGCCCCTGTAATTAAACATCTGACTTCCACAATGCGAAACTCAAAATACGCACTGCTTTTGCGGAGGGGAAAGTATATTCTTGCAAAATTAATTAAAGCCTGGTGCTTCACTAAAGTCTTCTTCGGAACAGGAAGGCAGAGAATTCCATAAAGCGCCCCCTAAATCCACTAAATTTAAAGGAACACTTGCTACAGCTATGAGTGAAGCCATCAGGGAAAAGCCTATTTTATCGCAAGCTTCCCCCATAGCGTGATTCCCACCTTTTATATTGCCAGCCACATAGTTGCAAAGACCCCATAAAAATTGAGCAGCTGCTACTATAGCAAATCCCGCAGATACTACTGTGAAAATGATTGGAGCGACAACCAGACTGACAAGTCGCGATGCAAAATCTGAAGCTGACTCAAATTTTTGAAAAAAGCAAACTTGATTTTCTTTGTATTTCTTTCCCTCTGTTGCCATACGAAGAAACGTAGTTCCCAATAAATTAGGTTTAAAAAAACGAGCCATTTTTACCCCCCCCCCCTCAAATTAAGAACACAATATTAACATTTTGAATCTATTTTGGTCAACTATTTTTTAATGAAGGCCAAATCACTAACCATTAACAATTATTGCGGAACTTAGATATGTTCAACTAATTTTGACCTGACAGACACGTCTAAAACTGGCGACTGTTAGATTTTGAAAAGAGCGAGTAATAGCCAGGTATATTAGGAGTTTTTTCAAACAGCAGGCGGGTATACATTCTAGCTTCAAATGCGACCGTCATTCTTTAATCCAGCCTTTCGACACCTCATATAATTGGATTTTCTTTTTTCTGTTCACCATAATTACAAAAAGGTTATTGATAAGGCTGAATATGGTTCTTTCTTTATTAAGTTATAATAATTTCATAGGGCCTAAACCTGAAAAAGGACATGCGGCCACGCATTTATTTTCTGAAGGAACATTTTCTGAACTCACTGGGAAGTGGATTGTCAAGATTGCCGATGATCATAAGATTGCCAGGCATGAGGTGCTGGCACAGGAGCTTTTTCGATTATTCATTCCTCATCAACAGCAAACACGCATTGCGCATGATGAAACAACATACTTTGTCTGCTCAGAAAAAATAGAATCATACAAAGATCTGCCTTATGATGGCAGCCGTTTTGAAAAAGGAGATATTACGGGCTTGGGACAAGCCATGTTGGTCGCAGTTTTTCTTGAGGAAATGGATTTAAAAAATGGCAACATAGGTGTAGATGGTCAGAACAGAGTTGTAAAAATTGATGGTGATCAGAGCCTCGCATCTCTATTGAATTATAACCTTAAATTTAATCTTACATCTGAAACCATTGCTAAATTACCCGCTAAAAGCACATTTTCCGCAAGCAATTGGCTGAGTTTTCTTCCAAAAACGCTTTCGTTTAATGAACAATACCGCTCTGAAATAAATCAGGCAATGCTAAGAGTTTTAGCTTTGTCTGATGATTATATTGAAAAATTTGTTGAATTTTATATACCTGAGGAAAATGAAATAAGCAGAAAGTCATATGCCGAGTTAATCAAAACCCGCAGAGACAATCTAAAAATAGCTGCGCTGGAAAATAGTTCGTTTAGACAGTATATTTTTACTCCTGCAGCACAAAAAGATTTCAATGAATTTTTGCTCCATATCAAATCATTTAACATTGGTGGAGAATCTGTTGTACCAGAATATAGTTCTCAAACAGATGACAATACCAGCCTGAAGGATTTACAAGCAGCGGCAACGTTACCAATCTTGAATACGTTGAATGAACAACTGGAACTGATAAACAGTGGAACGATACAACCCGTAATAGACCTGGCTCCCTTGGCTGATGAAGTGAACACAATAGTTGCTGATGCAATAAAAATAAAAAATACCCTGGAGCAGGAACTAAAAGAGCTACAGAATAATCAGAAAAATCAATTGGATTCCGTTTATAAGCTATATATTCAACTCAAATCACAAGAACTCCTGCCATTGGAAACTCAGAATGAAAACGTTAACTAATACAAAGAATTTCTAAAGACTAAAATTAATCCTCTGTTAGAAGAATATGTTGTGATTCTACAAGGAAGCGGATATCAGGCCTCCTATATGCTAGATAAATTTCCTGAAGATAAAGAGTGGGCTCGTTTTGATTTTCCAGAAGCGAAACGCGCGAAAGAGAGTTTGAACATCATTAAATTAATGATAGGAAACAGATCCGGGATTGAATCAGCGTTAAGCGCTATAGATTATGGTATCAGGATGGCGAAGCAGTATGATCTACCCAGTGCGTCCGAAGAGTTTTTGCTATTGTCAGAAGATAGATTTGTTAAGGGAATAATGGATACTAATTTAGGAGAGAACATCCTTAAATTAAGCAAACATGCTGCAGAGCGTTATTCTTCACTGGCTCATGTTTTGACGCCCAATTGGAAAATTATACAGAGTGAACAGGTTACTTTAAGGAAATTATTATTAGACATCAATAAACATGTCACTGCTCTGGAGAACGCGGCGGCTACCTTATCGAACTCTTCGGAATATCTGAGTATTTTAGAACAATCCCTACAGAACCTAAGGATTTTAAAAGAAAAGATCAAGGAACAAAACGATCTGCAAAAAGAACTTGATCCTTCCGTTTTAAATGAAATAGAAAGCCGGCTACAGAAGATTATAGATGGTATAAAACAAGATGAATTGATGTCTTCTCAAAAACCATCTCAATCAAAAGCCAGTCAACCTGCAGATGCCCCCACTCCAGGCAACTTATCGAATAGCGTTAGCGTTCCCAATAATTTTAAAATCAGGAATAATGTAATACGAGTGCCTGAGGATGAGCGGAAAGAAAATATTACTGCTGTATGTAACATATTAAATAATGATGAGCTGATGGAAGGTCTGGATGGAACTGTACCAATTCTTATCCAGCAGATACGAGACTTAGCGAATGCTATTGATTATTCAGATGAAGAAAATATCTCTCATGCACTACTTACAATTAAAATAAAGATTCGCGACGCTGGTCCATTCAAAAGTACTGAGTATGTTAATGGAGTACTTGATTCATTTAGACATTCAAATCATTTAAGCTTCAAAGAAATTCGGCACGATTTAGAGAAGAATGCCGTTTTCAAAGAACAAATCGAATCAATTAATGCAGGGTCGCTCTCACGACCCTAATGCATTTTTTTTCCATTGGGTACAAAGGGATTGATAGTAGCCAGGCATATGGCCCCTTCAGAGTCTGAGAAGCCGACCAGCAAAAATTGAGAGGTAAATCCCGCAATATTTTTCTCTCCCAGATTTACACAGCCTATCACTGTTTTCCCGGGTAGAGACTCTGGGGTATAGTGCACTGTGATTTGAGCGGAAGTTTGCAGTATGCCGATCTCTGGTCCAAAATCTACCCAGACTTTATAGGCTGGTTTTTTTGCCCTTGGAAATGGCTCGACTTTTACAATAGTGCCTGAACGTAAATCAACTTTTTCAAATTCATCATACGATATCGTCATTCTGTTACTCCTTTAGCTGGCTTTACCGCCTGCTAGAATGATAAACAATAATCTGCAAAAGAATAAGACCCTGTTTTCTTACTAATGCAAAAGTAGAATAATTTGTTCTGTAATGCTATAAAGGCCTTTGTTGTCGCCTCTGGTGATAGAAATATTATTTGGGTAATTGGCAGGATGCAGTTTTTATGGGTAATTGCGCCAGATTGTCCCAATTTGAATAACTGGTAAGGAATGTCAGATGTCTCAGCCTGTGTTTGTGAACCGAATATTGAACATGAAAAAGATTAAGTATATTGGTCTGGATATGGATCATACACTCATTCGATACAATACAGAGAACTTTGAGGCTCTTGTTTATCAAATCGTCGTCAGGAAACTGGTTGAGCAAAAAAAATATCCATCAGCTGTCTTAAACTTTACCTTTAACTTTTCAGATGCAATTCGCGGCCTGATTATAGACAGTAAAAATGGAAATATTCTTAAGTTAAGCCGTTATGGTGCTATACGACAAAGCTATCACGGCACCCGTCTAATCAGCTTTGCCGAGCAAAAAGAAATCTATCGAAGCACTTATGTGGATTTGAAAGATAGCAATTACATGGCGATTGATACCTCATTCTCGATTGCATTTTGCGTTTTGTATGGACAATTAGTAGATTACAAGGATGAATCTCCGGATGATTTGCCCAGCTATTCAGAAATTGCCAGGGATGTTTTGTATTGTGTAGATACAGCCCACTCGGACGGCAGTATTAAAAATTATATCGCGCAACACCTCGAAAGTTTCGTTCAAAAGGATCCTGAGCTTGTGGCTGGATTGAAACGCTATGTCCACTATGGTAAGAAGATTTTTATCCTGACGAATTCCGATTATTTTTATTCCAAGCTTTTACTCGATTTTGCTATCAATCCTTTTCTCGGTCAAAATGAAACCTGGCAGGATTTTTTTGAGATAGTCATAACGCTTGCCAATAAACCCCGCTTTTTTTATGACAATCTTCGCTTTCTGACGGTTAACCCGCAGGATGGAACGATGACCAACACCAATGGTTTGATTAGCCATGGTGTTTATCAGGGGGGTAATGCCAGAAAATTTACCGACGATCTGCAGTTAAATGGTGATGAAATTCTCTATATTGGAGATCACATTTACGGTGATATCCTGCGCCTGAAAAAAGATTGCAACTGGCGTACTGCTCTGGTCGTTGAGGAGCTTGGGGAGGAAATACGGGCCCAGGTGAATTCTCTTCCGATTGAAGAAGAGATTATTGGCTCAATGAATGCAAAGAAAAAACTGGAGAAACAATATGTCGAGCTTCATTCGAGAATTATCGAAGAGCACTTTGAGGAAGGCAAAGAACTATTAAGCGAACTACAACAAAAAATTGTGGCTATTGACACCGAGATCTCATCCTTATTGCAAAAACAGCAAACCTTTTATAACAAACGCTGGGGCAGAACCTTTCGAGCAGGTGCAGAAGAAAGTTATTTTGCCTATCAAGTAGATCGTTTCGCCTGTATCTATATGGAAAAACTGACTGACTTATTCGCTAAATCCCCTATTACTTATTTTCGAGCCTATCGCCGGCTTCTTGCCCATGATATAGAAGCGCCAACCGAGGAAGCGGCTGACTAGCCTAAGAAATTGTTGATTTTATAAACTATACTTTTCCTAGTGATCATTAAATAGCAATCAGGAAAAGTATAGAGCATGCAAATTCAATCGTTTCAGTATATAAAAAACAGAGGATGGAGTGTCGATAACTTTCCAAATCTTGATTCAGAAAACACTCTGGTAATCGTGTTTTCCTCTCCTTTTTTTCTAAACTATCCGGTTCCCTTGAGACAATTAGCCGATATTTATAAAAAGTCCAAAATAATAGGATGCTCAACTGCCGGGGAGATATTCGGATCTCGTATTCTGGACGACAGTCTGGCTGTAGCGGTCGTAAAGTTTGATAAAACGCCACTTCGCTTGTGTACAGCTAAAATAAGTAAACCGTCAGAATCCTATAAAGCCGGCGAATTAATTGCAAATGAATTGCAAAGTAAGGATCTGCGAAGTATTTTTGTTTTATCAGATGGCTTGACCGTCAATGGAACAGCCCTGGTAAAAGGTTTAAATGATAATACCAAAGAAGGCTTGATTATCACAGGAGGACTGGCAGCTGACGGCAGCCATTTTAATAATACCTGGACATTATGTAATGGTGAAATCATTGACAACTATGTAGTCGCTGTAGGCTTTTATGGCAATTATATCCAGGTAGGCCACGCCTCTAAGGGGGGCTGGGATATATTTGGACCGGCTCGACGCATAACCCGCTCTGAAGGCAATATTTTATACGAACTGGACAACCAACCAGCATTACATCTCTATAAAGAATATCTTGGGGACCGTGCGGCCGAGCTGCCAGCTTCCGGATTGCTTTATCCCTTAGCCATTAAAGACGGAAACACAAAAAACCCTGTGCAGCTCGTTAGAACGATTCTTGGCGTTGACGAAAAAACGCAATCGCTGATATTTGCCGGTGACATGCCGATGGGCTATCAGGCTCAATTAATGCGTGCTAATTTCGACCGATTGATAACCAGTGCCAATGAAGCAGGTGAGTTGGCAAGAAACAGGCTTTATGGCGATGATGAAGCCATAAACAGTCCCGTATTGGCAATTGCCGTGAGCTGTGTAGGGAGACGCTTGTTGTTGGGAGAGCGTACAGAAGAAGAAACAGAATCTACTTTGGAAGCTCTGCCTCCACTGACCACCCAGATTGGTTTTTATTCTTATGGAGAATTATCTCCTTTTAATCTGGGCAGTTGTGAATTGCATAATCAAACAATGACCCTGACAACCTATTTTGAACGTAATGAAGATACATGAGAGAGAAATGCGATGGACGTTCACAAGCTCCTGGCCAGACAATTAAACCGCCTGCAATTAAGGATTGATCAATTGCCGCCTGATTTAAATAAATGGCAAGAGCTGCTTTCGCGTATTAATAAAACATATCAGGAAGCTGATCAGGACAGGTACCTGATTGAACGCTCCATGGATATCTCTTCTCGCGAAATGCAAAAGCTCAATGAAAAACTGGAGCAGGCTCAGCACATCGCAAAAATGGGTTATTGGTTTTATGACCACAACACCGGCAATGCAATCTGGTCAAAAGAGTTATATCGAATTATTGATATGGAACCCTTGCATGGAGCCCCAGGCTATAACGAGTTTTTCAAGTTGGTACACCCTGACCATCGCGATTTACTCAAACATCTGGTCGCTAACGCCATAGAAAAGGGAATCAATTATGATTGCGAAATTCAGATAGAACACTCTGAAGGCCAGTACAAATGGTATCATATTGTCGCCCACTGTCTTGAAGAACCAGGCCAACTGGCAGGAATAATCAGGGATATTCACAAGGAAAAAGAGGCCGAGGAGAAAATTCGGGAATTAAACAATCAGTTCGTGCAATCAGCCAGACGAGCAGGCATGTCAGAAGTGGCTACTTCCATATTGCATAACATCGGCAATATTTTAAACAGCTCTAATCTTTCCATCAATATTTTAAGAGATGAATTTAAACAGCCCTATTATCAGAAGCTAAGCCAGATTATCAACATGATTCAGAGTAATGAAACTGATTTAGCCAAATATTTTAATGAAGATCCCAAAGGTAAATTGGTTCCCCAGTATCTTTTAAAATTAAGCGAAATCATTATAGAAAACAATCAAAAATGTGAAACAGAAATTTCTAATATTCATAAAAATTTACATCATATTAAAGAAATAGTATCCATGCAGCAATGTTTCAGCGGCGTACCAGGAGTGCAAGAAAAAGTCTTCATTCCCGATATCATTAACACTGCTTTAAAATTAGCCATTAATTTAGCAGGTGATATTAAGATTAATAAAGAGCTCGAGCCCGTTTTTATTACCGCTGATAAATCCAAACTGCTGCAGATTCTGATTAACCTGATTCATAATGCAAAAGACGCAGTTATGCCTAATAGCGATAAGCACAAGGAGATCGAATTAGTTGCTCAGAAATATGATGACAGCATTCATATTACTGTAAAAGATAATGGAATAGGAATTGATCCTGAAAACTTGGATAAAGTATTTTCTTTTGGTTTTACCACCAAAGCAGATGGGCATGGGTTTGGGTTACATAGCGCGGGTTTATCCACTCAGGAAATGGGAGGCTCTTTAACCGCTCACAGTGAGGGATTGGGTAAAGGAGCAGTATTTAAGCTAACACTACCCTCTCAGAAAGATAATCTTCAACCGAAACGGATTTTCAATGAATGACATCGAATTACGTATTATTATAATTGATGATAATCCTGCCATCCATCAGGATTTCATTAAAGTGTTGACTACTGAAAAACGATCTCCATTGTTTGATAAGCTCGATATGGAGCTGTTTGGCGACAGTCAGCCTAAAGAAAATCCTAATTTTCTGCCTGAATTTCAAATTGATACAGCCTCTCAGGGAATGGAAGGGGTTGAAAAAATAAAATCAGCCTATTATGCAGGAAAACCCTATGCACTGGCTTTCGTAGATATCCGTATGCCCCCAGGCTGGGACGGTATTGAAACCATAAAGCGTATGTGGGAGATTGACAGAGATATTCAGGTCGTTATTTGCTCTGCCTACTCGGATTACTCCTGGGAAGAAACTGTTACTAACCTCGGAATGACAGATAACCTCCTGGTGCTTAAAAAGCCTTTTGACAAAGTGGCGGTGCGCCAACTGGCTTGCGCATTGACTAAGAAATGGCTGCTGTCGCGTGAGTCCAGAAGCCATACGGAATCATTAAATCGCATCGTCAAGGAAAGAACCGAATCATTACAGCAATCGCTTTCACTGCTAAGAGCCACCATTGAATCCTCTGCTGATGGTATTCTGGTTGTTAATCTCGATAATAAAATCATCGACTACAACACGAAATTTGTTGCCATGTGGGAAATTCCTGAATCCATCATGGAGCTGGGCAATGCAACATTAATGCTGGAATACATGGCTGAACAATTGCAGGATGCTGAGGAACTTTTACAACAAATTGATTACCTGGCTCATGAGATCAATGAAAACAGTCAAATAATAGTTAAATTTAAAACAGGCAGAATTCTGGAGTGCCGTTCTCAGCCCCACAGAATTAATGATGGTATAGTTGGCCGTGTATGGAGTTTTCGTGATATAACGGACCAGGCCTTGCTGGAACAAAAACTTGAGTATCAGGCGACCCATGACCCCTTAACCGGATTACCCAATCGGGTATTACTTCATGACCGCATTCAACAGGCCATCGCGTCATCTGCCAGGCATGACCGTTATTTCGCTATAATTTTTTTCGATTTAGATCGGTTTAAACTAGTCAATGACAGTTACAGTCATCAGTTTGGAGATGAATTGCTCTGCGCTGTTGCCAAGCGCCTCTCTTCTTTAGTCAGGGAAGAGGATACTCTGGCACGCCTGGGTGGTGATGAATTTGTCATGCTGATTCCTGAATTAAATAAATCGGAAGCAAGTCTTAATGTGGCTCATAAAATTTTAATGCTGTTTACCCAACCATTTATGATTATGGGCAAGGAAATTAACACGAGTGCGAGTATCGGTATCAGTATTTATCCGACTGATGGCAAAACAGCCAATACCCTGCTAAAACACGCTGATCTGGCAATGTACCTGGCTAAAGAACAAGGCGGAAACCAGCTTAAGTTTTATATCAATCAGTTAAATCATCAGAGTTTGAAGCGCCTTAAACAGGAAAATGAACTGCGCCGGGCAATTAACCATCAAGAGTTCTTTCTCGTTTATCAACCCCAGTTTGACATAGATCAAACCCATTTATTGGCATTAGAAGCCTTAATCCGCTGGCAGCATCCCGAGAAGGGTATTATTTTACCCCTCGATTTTATCCCGGTAGCTGAAGATTCCGGACTCATCATACCGATAGGGGAATGGGTGATTCGAGAGGTATGCCGGCAAATAATTGAGTGGCGCGACCGAGGACTTCCTCTGGTACGCGTCGCTGTGAATGTAGCGACTCAGCAGCTAAAGCAATGGAATTTCGCAGAAACAGTCCTGTCGATTCTCAATGAATATCAGATACCTCCCGAATATCTGGAAATTGAAATCACTGAAAATGTGATCATTACCCATATCGAAGTACAACGAATGATTCATGAATTGAATAAAATAGGCGTTAAGATTGTCTTGGATGATTTTGGTACCGGCAACTCCAGCCTCAATTATCTAAAACAAATTCACATTGATCGCTTAAAAATCGATCAGTCATTTGTACAGAATATTTCAAAATCCAGAAGCGATGAAGTCATTATCGAAGCAATTATCGCGATGGCGAGAAGCTTGAATTTTCGGGTATTGGCTGAAGGAGTTGAAAGTGAACACCAAATCAATTTCCTTAAGGATCAGGAATGCGATGAAATGCAGGGTTTCTTGCTTAGCAGGCCTTTAAACGCCGATACAATGGAGCAACTGTTAAGAAAAGCGACCATTGCCACAAAAAAAGAAGACTAGATGGGTATAGTTGATATTTAGTAACTTGCCGTCTCAGTTGAAAGAACTTGAACCATCTGCAGCCATTTTAAGTTTATTCTCACTTTGATGATCTGGAAACATAAAAGCCCCTGTAAATACTTCAAAATCCATGAAGAATGAATAACAATAGCTATTGACCATCCACCCTGCTCCGGTAAGTATCATGAAAGACCAGCGCACTGAATTTTCTAAACATGTAATCAGACTCATTCGTTCGGTACCTGAAGGCAGTGTTGCCACTTATGGACTTATTGCCAGGCTCGCCGGTAGTCCGCAAGGAGCTCGTGGAGTGGGCTGGCTGCTTCATTCCTGTACCGATAAACATGAGCTTCCCTGGCATCGAATTATTAAGTCAAACGGACAACTCTCTTTTCCGCCGTCTTCCTCCATTTTCGAGACTCAGAAAAGTAAGCTTGAGGCAGAAGGAGTTATTGTTGAAAATGGCAAAGTTGACTTAAAAATCTTTCTCTGGGAAGAAATGCCGCCAGAAATTAAAATCTGGTAACATAAAATACTTCAAAGATAATTAAATACCGTCAATCCCTGAATGCGGGCAAAGCTTTGCTGGGCAGCTTGGAGAAATATCAGCTGGAGATTTAAATTAACAGCAGTTTCATTTAAATCTGCATTCTCCAGCCCGTCCAATGTGGTATGGCTAACTAACAATAAATCGTCATTTAATTTTTCGACAATACCTAACTGATTGAGCCTGGTTCCCGTTTGAGCCTGGAAAGCAAGCAAGTTATCCAGACTACTATCTAACTGTTCTAAAATCTGATTATTTTCAGTTTCTATAGCCGCCTTATTGGCAGGAGTGGTGACTGGCTGTTTTAAATTATTAATCATCCGTTCCACAGTAGAGAAGATAGATTCGTTTCTGGCGGGAGTAATTAAAAAATCATCTCCAGAATTGGGCATTCCACTCACCTTAAACTGGATTCCATTAAAACTTATCGACTCACCGTCCGAATATAAAGGCGCATCGTCGGGATTTCCGCTAGGCGGGATGACATTACCCACAGTCGCACCGCTTACCATATACACCAATTGATTTGAACTGTTTAAACTGAATTGCAATGTATAATTATCAGGTACATAAGGTGTTGAGTTAACAATACCCCCTGAACTCACGACCCCTGTTCCCGTATTTGTTGTCCCGGTTTGATTGATTGCAAAATAGCCATTTCCATTACGAATACGCATAAACACATCGGAACCCGCGTCATTCAGTGCCACGCCCATACTGTCCGTCACATTCTGAAACCGTTGGGAGTCATCGCCATTGTAAACATACTGGCCACTGCTGTCTTTACTAAATGACTGTATTCCTGTTAAGCCGCCGCTGAACATATAATAGCCATTACTATCCTGACTGTTGGATAAATCAAGCAGTTGATTAAGCAATGTTTGGGCTTCGCCAGCAATAGAAAGACGATCTGCTTCTGAAAGTGCAGAATTGCCGGCTTGTACCTGCAGTTCTCTGATGCGCTGAACCACATTTACTGTATTCCCCAGAACCTGTTCCTCAAGGCTGACAGCCGCCTGAGCGCCCTCTTTATTTTTCTGGAGTTGTTCAGTCGCAGCAATTCGCCGTTTCATTAAACTGATTTTGGCAGCGGCAATTGGATCGTCCGAAGGCGACTGAACTTTTTTACCAGAAGAGAGCTGGCCCTGATATTTGGAGACTTGTAGTTGCTGCTCAAGGATATTATCCAGACCGCGTCTGTAAATCTGATTTGTTGATATGCGCATGATCTACCTCATTGCCGCAAATAGGACATCCATCATTTCACTGGCTACAGTAAGTAATTTACTGGCCGCCTGGTAAGCCTGTTCAAATTGAATGAGATTGGCAGCTTCCTCATCCAGGTTCACCGCACTCTTGCTGTCTCTGAAATCCAGGGCCTGCTTATGCAATATATCGGCAGCCTCACTGCGCAGTTTAGCCTGATTGGTTTTACTACCGACTTGCGCCAATAAATTAGCATAGCGATCGGAGAGATTTTCAGTTCCACCTTCAAACAAGTTAGCTTTCTGTATGGCTGCAAGCTTAAGGCCATTACGATTGTCTCCAAAACCATTGGTATTATAGGAGGCATTAAATTGATCTCCTGCAGCAGGCCTGCCTGAAAGAACAATCGAATAGGAAGGATTTAACGTATCCGGTATTTGCACCAGATTATCGGAATCAGGAGTAAAGCTAAAGGGACCACTAGTCACTGCATCAGTTAGGTTGACCAGGTTATACTGGGTATCTGAAATAAATTCAATTCTAAAATCCTTGTTTACACTGCTGGTATCAAGTATATCGCCCAACTGAACCCTTCCCTGTCCTGAATTGCCCAGTGCCGCCAGAACACGGACTGGAGAAGCCAGGGCGAAATCCTTGGAATCACTGATGGTTAACTCCAGTTTGCCAGCGGCTCCTTTGGTGGGATTAAAATAATAACGATCACCATTCGCCATATTGGAGAGATTATCAATCGAGATGGTCATTCCATCTATCTGCAATTGACCTGCCGGAGGTGCAGGGGGTGAGCTTGTTAAATTCATTACAAAGGATTGATTATCCGATTTTCTTAAAATGCGTACCTCATTGCTTCCTGTATTGGTGACAAATAACTCGTAATCACTTAGTTTAACCTGGCCAAGATCCGACAGATTTACTGACATGACGCCGGTACCAGTGTTAAGCGATGAGGGGATGGCGCGGGCTATCTGGCTCATGACATCATTGAAATCGGTAAATACATTTTTGCCAATTGCATTATTCATATCCATACCCAGCCGTTGCTGCTGGTTAAACTGGCTTGCCAAACCTATAGCCATTTGCCCCAAAAGCTCACTGGCTTGCTTTAACACTGTATCTTCAAAATCCAGCAATCCTCCAATCATCCCGGAATGAAGATTATCAGTCACATCAATGAAAGCAGTTCCATTTTGAATTGCCAGTCGAGACCCGCTTTGTCCATTAAATCCGGGTAGCACTGCAAGGTTTCGATGATTGGTTCCGTTGACTAAAACTTCCCCGCTCCCAATAGCAACACTAATGCCCGCGTTCCCATCGTCAACCACAATAACGTCTGTATATTGGGAAAGCTGACGTAATAACTCATCGCGTGTGTCCAGTAACTCAGGGGAGTTTCCGACAACGCTTATTTTTTCATTTAACTTCGCTATATCCGCAGTTAAACGGTTAATCTGATTGGCCGCTTCATCAAGTTGCTGGCTATTGTTATGCTGATACTCATCCAAACGAAGCTGCATTGTTCTGAATTGTTCAACTAACAAACGGCTTTGGTTTAAGGCAACGCCTCGAGAAGCCGTATTATCAGGCGATTCATTAAGCTGGCCCAATGCATTAAAAAAGTTTTGCAGCGTGGTGGAAATGCTGGTGCCATCCTGCGAAAGCAATTTGTCAATCTGAGACGCCTGCTCGAAAAAAATATCGTATTGTGACTTGGTAGTTAAAGTTTCCCGAACTTGCTGCGTTGCAAAACGATCACTATTGCGCTTCACTTCGGCCGGATTTACGCCCGCCCCAATAAACGATCCGGCAAACCGCTGTGAGGGCAGGCTTTTTAACAACAGCATTTGTCTGGTATAGCCAGGTGTTTTTGAATTTGAAATATTATTGGCGGTGAGATCCAGACCCCGCTGAAAGGCCAGGAGTCCGGAAGTCGCTATATTCAGAATATTTGCCATGCTGTCTTTCTCCTATCCGACAGTTTACAAGGTGAATGCTGTCCAGGCACAATTCAATTTTATAAAAAACCATTGCGCTCTAAAGCCTGTTGCAATTCGCCTCCATTATATATTGACAAAATTTTAGATGCATAGGAAGGATCCGTTGCATAACCCGCCTGGTGCAGTTCATTAATGTAGCGTTGTGGATCTGCGGTATTCGCAAGAGCTGCCTCATAGCGGCTGTCGCCTTTGATTAAATCAATGTAGTCACTGAAACTATGGCCAGGAGTTGCATAACGTTTAAAAGAGGCATTCATCCTAATCGGCGTATCTGCGATGTATTCTGTGGTTTTGATCTCCACCGAATTTTCCTTATCCCCCTGCACTCCCTTTATATTAAACAAATTATTACTGCTTAAACCATTCTCATCTTTAATAATGTGTTTTCCCCATCCTGTTTCAAGGGCGGCTTGCGCCATTAAAATTTTAGGATCAAGCCCAATCGCACTGGCAGCCTGACGGGCATAAGGCCAAACGGATTTTACAAAATCATCAATACTGCTTGCGTTTTCAGGCTTGAGGGAAGAAGTTGTTGGATGGAGGTTCTTAAGATAGCGATCTGCGGAAATCCCTGGCATGGGGTCGGCAGCACTCGTCACCTGAGCACCGCCTAAGGTTTTTTCCAGTTGTTGAGCGAGCATGCTCGCAAGACCTATACTTTGTCTGCTTGTAATATTATTCACATATTGACCATCCAGCATTTCCTGGAATGTTTCCTGGTGCTTTCCCCTTAGTGGATTGCTGTCATCGAGGAAATGCTGGCTCATTCGCATGCTTTTCAACATTGACTGCAAAAATATTGCTTCAAATTGTCTGGCCACTTCGGGCAGAGCTTGCCTTGAATCTGTTTGAGCTTTATGTCTCAAATCGTTCAACTGCTTAAAATCACTAACTGCAATCCCTTCTATCGTCATTGTTTTTCCTGCTTTAATTTCTTATATCACAATTAAGGTGGCATTCAGAGCGCCTGCCTGTTTTAAAGCTTCCAGTATCGCGATGATGTCGCCGGGAGCTGCTCCAACTGAATTTAATGTTTTCACAATATCCTGTAAATTGGCGCCAGGAGCGAATACAAAGGCACGGTTATTCTTTTGCTGCACATTGATTTGAGTTTCCGGTGTAACGACTGTCCGCCCGTTTGCAAATGGATTGGGTTGGCTTACCAGAGGGTTCTCACTGATAGTGACAATCAGATTTCCATGAGAAACAGCTGCCGGCTTGACCTTTACTAATTGATTAATCACCACTGTGCCAGTTCGCGCATTGATAATAACCTTAGCCTCAGCTTCACCCGGGAGAAACTCAATATTCTCCAGTACCGACACATAATCGACACGCTGTGACATCAAGCGAGGCGCGGTAATTTCAATAGAGGCTGCATCAAGAGGATGGGCCGTTTCGGGACCCATCATTTCATTGATTGCGTCACTCATTCGTTTGGCTGTTGTAAAATCAGGAACCCGCAGATTATAGGTAAGCGTTCTCGAAAAATAGAATGGGTTTGGAATATCCACCTCAACGGTTGCTCCATTGGGAATTCGCCCGCCGCTTGGAACATTCACTGTGACACTGGAGCCATCCTCTCCGGTAACACTAAGCCCCACAACCACCACGTTACCCTGTGCCATCGCATAAACCCGACCGTCCGCCCCTTTCAAGGGAGTAAGCAGCAAAGTGCCGCCTCGTAAACTTTTTGAGTCACCGATAGACGATACATTCACATCAATAGTCTGCCCTTTTTTCATAAACGAGGTCAGGTTGGCAGTCACCATTACCGCGGCTATGTTTTTTGAATTGAGTTTTGTGCCTGGTGGAATATTAATTCCCAGTTGCGTCAGCATGTTACCGAAACTTTGCTCTGTAAACTTGGTGCCGGCTCGATCACCGGTGCCATCAAGTCCTACCATCAAACCATAGCCTACCAACTGGTTGGTACGTACCCCCGCCAATGTTGCGACATCCTTAATACGTTCAGCATGGACGCAGCCAAAGCAAAGTAAAAGAAATAAGGTGTAAATTTTTAGCATGTACTATCCATATTCAAATCCATCAATCTATACAGGAAGGACGCTATACAGGAAACCAGGGACCCCAGAGAAAACGGGAGAACCAGCCCTGAGCATTGGTATTATTCACCTGTCCTGTTCCACCATAATAGATACGCGCATTGGCAATACGATCTGATGTGATTACATTATTCGGAGAGATATCCTGCGGTCTGATAATTCCAGAAAGACGCACAAACTCTTTACCCTGATTAATCTGGATCCATTTTTCACCCTGCACGACCATGTTTCCATTAGCAAGTACCTTGGCTACCGTTACAGAAATGCTGCCTGCCAGTTTATTGTTTTGGACTGATTGTCCATCGCCGTCAAATTGACGCTTGGCATTAATGTCAAAATCGGCACTATAGCCAGAACCGAAATCGATAGGCCGCCCCATGAATTTGGCGGTCAGAATCTGCATTTTGTCATTTTTTCGTTGTCGGGTGGTCGCTTGTTTTTTCGCATCCGTTTTTTCAATAAGCAGTACAGTAACGATATCCCCTGCGTGTCTGGCTCTGGGGGTTTCAAATAAGGGTAAAGCACTTTCAGCGCTGTAAATCGCCCCGCTCATATATTTGCTTTTTTTGACATCGGGGGTCACCGGATAAGTGGGGGCATACTCAGGATCAGTGCCGGCAATTGGTGGATGAAATAATTCGCAGCCTGTCAGGAGACTGATTAAAACACCTGTTGATACAATGCGTAATAAACCCATTACTGTTCCATTAGACCGTTTGCGTCAAATATTGCAACATATTATCCACAGTCTGAATGCCTTTGGCGGTAATTTCATAGGCACGCTGAGCCTGAATCATGTTGACCAGTTCTTCAACAACGTTCACATTGGAAGCTTCAAGCGATCCCTGAAGCAGAGTTCCCAATCCATTATTTCCCGGATTATCGGTCTGCGCCGGACCGCTGGCCTGGGTTTCTAAAAAAAGGTTTTGTCCAATGGGTTGTAAGCCGGTGGCATTAATAAAATCACTCAACTGAATCTGACCTATCTGTGTCGGTATATTATTTCCGGCAGTCAGGGCACTAACGGTACCATCTGTTCCAATGGTAAGGCTTATCATTTGCTCGGGTATGGTAATCGGCGGCTGTATGACATAGCCATCCGCTGTAACGATTTGGCCTTGTGAATCAATCTGCAAGGTGCCATCCCGCGTATACGCCTGTGTGCCATCAGGCAGTAGAACCTGCATAAAGCCTCGTCCCTGTATCGCAACGTCGAGAGAGTTTTGAGTGTTTTGTATGCTTCCCTGGGTGAACACTTTCTGCGTGGCTGCCATACGAACGCCGGTTCCCATATTAATGCCCGTAGGAATTTCGGTACTTTGTGTAGCCTGAGCACCTGCCTGACGCAGGTTTTGATATATCAGATCTTCAAATACTGCCCGTCCCTTCTTAAAGCCGGTCGTATTGACGTTCGCCAGATTATTGGCAATATTGGCAATTGTTTTATCCTGGGCTTCCAACCCTGTTTTACTGACCCACAGTGCAGGTTCCATTGCTATTCCTCAAATCCTGTTCACATGGCCGCCTAGAGTTGCAAAATCTGCGCGAGCTTCTGTGAATTCTCATTAACTGTTTGAATTATCTGCATTTCTGCATCAAACTCTCTTCCCACTTCAATCATATGAACCATTTCGTTCACTGCATTGATGTTACTGCCTTCCAATGCACCGGGAGTAATCATAATATCAGCATCTGCCGGGGCCACGCCACCTTTTTGAAGCCGCATTAAGCCATCGCCGCCTTTAATCAGTTCATTGTTTTTGACTCTTACCAGTTTTAAACGATCGAGAACAGCGAGTTCATCAGGATTCCCATCCAGCGGAACGATTGAAATAGTGCCGTCACTGCCGATCTCTATCTTTTGCGCCGGTGGAATTGATATTGGGCCGCCATCACCTAGAACAGGTCTCCCATTAGACGTTATCAGCATGCCATTTTCATTAATCTGAAAACTTCCCGCACGCGTATAAGCTTCTTTTCCGGAACCATCCTGCACAGCAAACCAGCCTTCTCCCTGCACCGCGACATCCAAATCTCTCCCGGTTGTCAAAAGTGGGCCTGGGGTGAAATCGCTGGCATTCACGTCTGCAACAACCAGAGCTCCGCCGTTCAGATTCTCTTTATTAAAATACATACTCGAGGCTTGAGCCATATCAGCCTTAAATCCCGGCGTGTTGGAATTAGCAAGATTATTCCCAATTAATGACTGGCGATCCATGTTGTGTAGAGCGCCATTCATTGCATTGTACAAAAGAGGATCCATCTCAACTCCGTTTATCGAATATTAATAATGGTTTGCGCTAAAGCATCCGCTGTACGTATGGTTTGCGCATTGGCCTGAAAATTTCGCTGTGCCGTGATGAGATTGACAAGCTCACTCGTTAAATCCACATTGGAATTTTCAAGTGCACCGGACTGAATAAGTCCAAGGCTCGCGGTTCCCGGCGCTCCGATCAGTGCCTGTCCAGAGGCCGATGTCTCAGCCCAGTTGGTATCGCCAAGATTTTGCAAACCATCCGGATTGGCAAAATTAGCGAGTTGAACCTGTCCCATTGCACGTGACTGTCCATTGGTATACGTGCCAAAAACAATCCCTTCATCGTTAATATCAAGACCATCCAGTCGACCGGTTGTATAGCCATCCTGTACATTCTCCTGTACAGCGAAAGGACTGCCAAATTGTGTTGTATCGGACAAATCGACATCAAAACTCAATGCATTTGCGCCATTACTTAAGGCCATGCCCAAAGGAATTACGTTATTGGCTAAAGGAGTATTGGAGGTATCGCTAACCCCGGCAAAGGATCCGTCAGAATTAAAATTGACACGATATAGGTTGTCAATATTCTGACTCCCTACATTGGCTGGAACATTCTGATTATCGATCTGGAAAGCGATATACCATTGATTAGCTGTTCCTGCAGGTGAAGCCGCATTGGGATCACCAACAGCAGCATCCGCATTGGCACGGATGAAATACATTGACAGAACATGTGAATTGCCCAAACTGTCGTAAATCGTTGACGAAGCGACATTATTGTAGGTATCCGTTGCAGGATTGCTGCCGCCAGCCCAGTCCACGGTCGGTGGCGTCGCATTGGCATACAGATTAAAGCCTGCAGTCACTCTGGAAGTAGCCTGAGGATTAATATTAGCAGTTTGAACCTTTAAATCGCCGCTTAAGGTAGTAATTTGTCCATTATCATCAGCGGTGTATCCAACAAGACGCTGATTAGAACTGTTCACAATGTATCCGTCCTTATTAACACCGAATGCTCCTGCTCTCGAATAAACTCTTGAACCCTGATCATTCAAAACAAAAAAACCAGAGCCGCTGATTGCCAAATCAAGACTGTTATTACTGAAAACGAATTGGCCCTGCCCGAACATTTGCTGCACGCGAGCCAGGCGTGCGCCATTACCGATTGCGTAACGCCCGCCGCCAAAACTTCCTGTAGAATAAACATCCGCGAACTCTGCGCGCGAACTTTTAAATCCATAAGTAGAGGCATTGGCTATATTATTACCGGTAACCTCCAAGTCTTTTGAAGCGGCCTGGATTCCACTGATCGCTGTTCCAAAAACCATAATTGCCTCCTGCATTATTTAACAGGTCATCACTGACCATTTCAAAATTCATATTGCTGATTTAAGCAGTAATTTGCCTGACCTGATCCAGTGTTAATGAGCCTATACCGGCTACATTCAGTTTGACACCTTCTCCATTTTGTCCAAGGCTTACACTATCCACATTAGCGGCAGTCATTGTTCTTAAAGCGACTTCCTTGCCGTCAAAAATTCCATTTACCTTAATCGCATAGTTACCCGCAGGAACACGCTCACCCTGCTGATTCATACCATCCCAGCTAAAATCAAATAAGCCCATTCCATGTTGACCCAGAGGAATTTGCCTGATCAGCTCACCTGTTTCCGAGTAAATTGAAGCTGTTATTTTATTAACTGGGGCAGGAAGATCGACAGATATTTTTGACTCCCCGTCTGCCGCTAATTTGACAGTATTGCTATTCACCAATACCTTTCGACCTACCAGAGATGAAGCCTGGAGTGCCTGATTCGATTGTAGAGAATTGGCCAGCTGTTGTATTGATTCTTGCATTTTTCCTATCCCGTCATTGGTGCTGAATTGAGCAAGTTGAGCCAGGAAGTCGCCATTTGTTTTGGGACTGGTGGGATCCTGGTTTTTAAACTGAGCAATCATCAGCCTGAGGAAATCCTTCTGCCCCAGATTATTACCCGGCGTGGTCATGTTACTGCCTACTGAATTGATGCCATTAATTTGATCCATTGACATAATTTTGTCCTTACACTATTCACCTAATTGCAGTGTCCGCTGCATTAACTGCTTGGTGGTGTTAATCATCTCCAGATTCATCTGATAGGAACGTGAGGCAGAAATCAGATTGGCCATCTCCTCCACATAACTGATATTGGGTGCATAAACAAATCCATCCGCATCAGCAAGGGGATTATTAGGTTCATAACGCTGTATCGGCGGGGTTTCGCTTTCATAGATTCCTGTCACTTTAACCCCGGGTCTGGATTCCAGTCCAGCCAGACCACTCATTTGCTCCTGAACTGTACTAAAGACAGGATACTGAGCCCGATACGTTTCATCCGGGTTGCCAGTTGCCACATTGGCATTATTCATATTGCTTGCACTGGCGGTCATACGCGTTGTTTCGGCTGCAAGTCCTGTGCCGGCTATGTCAAATATTTTACCTAAAGACATTATTCCCCTCTTAATGCCATGAGCATGCTTTTAATTTTACTGCTAAGAAAGGACAGGGATGCCTGATAGGACAAAGCGTTTTTTGCGAATTCGGTCGTTTCCAAATCCTTATCTACAGTATTTCCATCCAATGAAATCTGATTAGGCTGGCGAAATTTTAATTGCGCCGAAAAATCAATGGAAGCATTGATATGAGTTGGCTGGTCAGTTACCATTTGACCGGGCGAAGATCCCATTGCATTCTCCAGGGCGCTCTTAAAATCAAGGTCTTTTGCCTTGTAGTTAGGGGTATCAGCATTTGTGATGTTGGTAGCCAGTTGAGCAGCGCGCTGCTCTCTTAGTAACAAGGCTTTGGAATGCGTGCCAAAATAAGTATCCAAATCAACCATAGCAACTCCTTCATTAACTGCTAATGCCCAAGCAATTAATGTGCCAATTTGAGTTGTCCATCAGGGGGTCCGAACAATGAACCAGCATGAGCTTCCATCCAATGGTATTGAACTGGTAAAAAATTATCTTCTTAATCTGCAGAATGAAATTTGTGAAAGATTGGAACAAATCGATGAAAAGGCATTTTTTATCACCGATGAGTGGCAAAGGCCTCAGGGCGGCGGCGGTATAACACGTGCACTGGCTAACGGCGGGATTTTTGAGAAAGCCGGCGTCAATTATTCCCAGGTCAATGGAGATCAGTTACCTCCTTCTGCTACCGCGCAACGTCCTGAATTGGCTGGATGCCACTTTGATGCGCTGGGCGTTTCCTTAGTTATACATCCCCATAATCCCTATATTCCCACTACTCATGCCAATGTCCGATTTTTCCTTGCCAGAAATCAAAAGAATGAAGCAGCCTGGTGGTTTGGGGGCGGTTTTGATCTAACACCTTATTATCCTTTTGAAGAAGACTGTATCCATTGGCATCAAACTGCCAAAGCGGCCTGCGACCCTTTTGGAACAGATATTTATCCCCGTTTTAAGAAATGGTGTGATGACTACTTTTTTCTTAAGCATCGTCAGGAAGCACGCGGGATCGGCGGCCTGTTTTTTGATGATTTCAATGAACTGGGTTTTACAGAGAGTTTTGGACTCATGAAAAGCATAGGCAATCATTTTTTAAAAGCGTATCTTCCGATAGTGGAAGCCAGAAAAAACTGTCATTTCACACAGCAGGAAAAAGAATTCCAGCTCTATCGCCGTGGGCGGTATGTGGAATTTAATCTGGTATATGATCGAGGCACCCTGTTTGGACTTCAATCAGGCGGGCGTACGGAATCTATTCTGATGTCCATGCCTCCGGAGGTTTCCTGGCGGTATGATTGGCATCCACAATCAGGTACCCCGGAAGCTTTATTGTATAGTGACTTTCTACCTGCCAAAGATTGGTTAAAAAAATGAAATAGCGGCGTTGTTTATTGCAAAACCAGGCAAACGGGCATGGCCTGGTTTAATCACGCTCCCATTGTAATTTTTCGGTTACTATAAATTAATGTGCCCCAGAAAGCGGCGGCCACCACAGCATTAAGCACGGCAAGAATGATAAATATTGATGCAATATTAATATTAAATTGCAGCAACACCATGATCAGCAGACTACCAAGAACCATCGATAGCGCTCCGAAAATATTATTGGCAGCGATGGTGCGCGCCCTTTGTCCTTCTTCACTACAAATTTGCAAATAGGTATACAGAGGAACAACAAACAATCCGCCACATACAGAGAAGAAGAAGAAATCACAAATAATCCGCCAGTTTTGAATCTTTAACATAAACTGAATTAAGCTTTGCAAAGGCAATTGGCTATTGAGCGCTGGAGTAGCCCAATATAGATCAGCGGCGAACAAGGTCATAAGCAGCATGGTTGAAGGCACGAACTGTATCGTAATCCGTCCAGCCAGGAATCGGCTGATAGCCATTGAACCAAGTGCTATTCCAATTGAAAATAATGTCAGAAACAATGCGAAAACGGTTGTATCCGCACGCAAAATATAATGCGTATAATCCGGTAGTTTGGTTAATACAACTGCCCCGATAAGCCAAAACCAGGATATTGCCAGTATTGCCGGTAATACTTTCGGATTATGCACGACTTCCCGAAGCATGGTTTTTGTGGCTCTCCAAACGTTCCAATCCACAGTGAACTGGCTTGCAGAGGCAGGAGCTTTAGGAATAAACAGGCTAAAAATCAAACCAGTAACCGCAGTAAAATTAATAATAAATACCGCCAGATGAACCTTGGAGCCTGTATTACCGATCGACAAAGCACCCAGGGTGGTACCCAGTAAAATAGCCAGAAATGTGCTGGCTTCAATTAATGCGGTTGCATTAAGTAATTGGCTTTTGGGTAAGTGATCGGGAAGTATGGCGTATTTGATAGGACCAAAAAAAGTTGAGTGAATTCCCATTCCGGTAAGCGTTAACATCAGAAGAACTATACTCCCTCGATACAGCGCAATACTCCCAATAATCATTAGAATAATTTCCAATAATTTAACAACCCTTGAAATTGTTGCCTTGTCATAGCGGTCAGCCAGTTGTCCTGCGGTCGCTGAAATGAGAAAAAAAGGAAGCGTGAATAAGGCACCGGCCAAGGCCTGGAAATGTTCGGATTGACTTTGAGAGGTACTAAGATGGTAACTGATTAATGTAAGCATGGACAGCTTAAACACATTATCATTCAATGCGCCACAGAACTGAGTGATAAACAGGGGAAGAAAGTGTCTTTTAGCTAATAATTCGTACCATCTCATTCTATTTATTCGATTTTATGATATAAACCCGCTAAGTTAATCACAAAGCGCTGTGATGTCAAACCCAGGCGGTATTAAGCAATTCGACCAGACACACAAACCACGCAATATGATGACATTTTGCCCAATCTGTGCTTTAATCTAAACACAACATTCGTTTTCTTGAGAAACAAATTATGCCCAAAAGACGCGGCTTTGCATTTGATATCGATAATTGCCTGCTAAACGCTGCTTTTTATCGTTATACCCAGGGAGCAGAAGAAGGTTATGAAAACCTGCAGAAAAAGCTAAGCGCGCTTGAAGAGAAAGCAATTAACTCAAATAACACGGAAGAGTTAGGCTCAATATATCAAGAGCATCTGGGCAAATTGACGGCAATTTTTTATAAAGTGAATCGAGACCTGATTCAGCTTTTTAATGCCGAAGCATCAGAATACGCATCCTCAGATGCTTATGTGTTTAGCAACAGACAATGTTATTTAGATGATTCAATCAACGCTTTCACTAATAAAAGCGGCTCGGGTTTCTATTATTTTAATTTAATCTGTAAAGCAATTGATGCCACTCCGAATAACATGCTGATGGCAGATGTTTTTAATAAGCAGCCTTATGGAACTGCAATGGAGGCAATAAAACAGTTTGTTAATCTTGCGAATGAATACGATCCTAAAAAAATTAGTGAAGCACGAAAGCAACAATATAAGCATCTCGAATGGGCTCATGATAAAAGCAAATTAATAATTGCCATTTGGGAGATGTATGAATTTGCATTAAAGTACCGCAACGATTCTGAAAAACATGATTTTTATATCCTGGATGATAATCCGGAAATACTGAATGACTTACATAATTATTTGTCGAAATATCCGCAAATGATACCCCAAAACATCAACCTTCATGTAATCGGTTATGAGGGCCCGCTAAAGCCGGATGGTACCCAAAATCCTGAATTATTTAATCGATATACCCCCATAGCCGGCGAAGGTAGTTTGGATATTGATCATATCGCTCATGTGAAAAATATCGTGGCGGTTACTATTACCAAATTAGGGCGAACACCCGGAGAGCTGTCAGAGCCAACGCAGGGCAAGCCCATTCGGGACTATCTGTCTGCCTATCAGGCAGGGTTTCAGATGGGGCATCTTGAATGTGTAAAACATTATCTGCCTGGCGACCAGGCGGTTGTCGATGAGACGCCTTTTATAGAACCCGCTGCATCAGTAGCACCAGCGGCTGCTGAGTCATCAGCGCAGAGCAAAAAAAGCTTTCTGGATCGAATGGGCAGCAGCCTGCTTAATCTGCCAAGTATAGTACGTAGTAAAAATAAGGAGAAAGAACCTGAAAAAGGATCAAAGTATAAGGCCAAGTCATTCCCCACTCCGCCTTCCGAATCAGCTGGTAACCTGTTGGGAAAAACAAATAGCTTGCCAACGGTAATGAGTGATCCCGACTACGATGTGACCCAATCTGATCCTTTGATGCCTCCGCAAACTGCTACTCCCACACATTCAGATCAGTCAGAAGCAAACCCGGGAGCCAGACCACAGTTTTTCAAACCCAGTGCCAGACCCGCTGAAGCACAGGCACAGACTAACATACTATCGCAACACCGTGGTGGCACACCTAAAAGCTCGTAGATGAATGCACCTGCCTCAGTTCCCAAACAGGAAGCAGGTGCGAGCCAAAATTAATAGTCGAGAAGAACCACGCTCCCCTCTCCCGCACAATTTTTGGGAATAAGCGGACAACCATAGGCATTTTTGCCCGCATCAAAAACTACTTTTGGATAATGATAATTGGGACTTACAACAACCTGGCCGACGCAATTCATCAACCATTCCCCTTTTATACCCAGCATCAGATAGTTACCATGAACAACCTCTTTCGGCAGCTCAACAAGACTTTTTTTGCTAACCGGTGAAAAATTAAAACCTTTATTTCCCGGTGGAGCGTAATTGATATAGAGATCGCTAAGTTTACCATTCAGGCTGGCTTGCGACTCAATGGCCTCCAGATGTGTATCCGCACAGCGCCAGAAAATCTTAAACTGCTGGGCATGTGTAATGCCTGACAACAAGACAACGATAAATACAAATATACGTTTCATAATCGCTTCCTATTCTATCGTCATTGCTCTTCGACTGAGAGAGGCCAGTATCTTTTCCAGGCTATGCTGGTGCGGAGGTGTTTGTTCTAATATTGCCTGAGTACGCTGCTCGCAATAGTCCTTCACTTCTCGATCTGGCAATACATAGAAGACATTATTTTTTACTTCTTTCACAATATGCTCAGCAACATCCTCTGCAGGCCGGCTTCGTGCGATTAACTCACTTAACATGTCATGAAATACATCATTATGCAATGGAGATGAGTTGCTTAGTAACTGAGTGTTTGCAAATGAAGGACATACTACGGAAACATCTACTGGTTTGGAAAGTCTTTGCAAATCGAAGTGGAGAGACTCCGATAAAGCCACGATAGCATGTTTCGACATGGCATAAGCTGTCATCTGGGAACCGCTGCATAAACCATAAAGACTGGCCATATTGATAATATGCGCTCGATGAGTCTGCTTGAACATAAAAGGCAGGAAAGCCTGAACACCATGAATAATTCCAAAGAGATTGATATCCATCACCTTACGGATATGTTCATTGGTCAACTCCCATAAAGGGGCCAGATGGCCGCTAATCCCGGCATTATTAAATAACCAATCAACCCGATTAAATTTCTCGATCGTCTGTTTGGCAAGATGTCGAAGACTTTCCGGGCGGCTGACATCACAAACAACTCCAAGGATATCTGAATCAAACTTTGCAGTTAATTGTTCAACTTTATCACATAAAGTCGCCACTGAAATGTCCGCCATTACCACATTCATTCCTTCGGCCAGACATTTTTCTGTTAATGCCAATCCAATTCCGCTGGCAGCACCAGTGATCACTGCTACTCGCTTTTCGGAGTCCATTCAATTTCTCCTCTGGTTAATTAGGGGTATTCAGGAGACTGTTGATAATGCAAGCGTCACAATCCGCAAATGGGGATAGATGAAAGTCTCGAAATTATTATGATAAGATGATAACGACTACCCAAGATATTGGTCAAGAAATAAATAAAAGCCTGGGCGCAGAGAATTATATTTTGGGTACAATAGTTAAGAAAATACCAAGCTTCTTGCGAGGGAACAGTACTCCCTCGCCAGGTAATGAACTTTGATTAGTTTGCTGAACAATCCTTGTTGCCAGGGATATTATTCAGAAGTAACCATAACGTCCTGAGCTTTTAATCCTTTTGGCCCTTTATCAAGAACGAAGGTCACTGAATCATTTTCATGAAGTGTTTTGAATCCTGCGCCTTGTATATCTTTATAATGAACAAATATGTCGTCACCATTTTGATTAACAATAAAGCCAAATCCTTTTTTCTCATTGAACCATTTTACAGTTCCACTTTCTCTTTGCGACATCACAATCCCCTTTCTGTCATATCTGTCTATTTCTATAATAGACATACCACATTTATAGCTTAGAATAAATATCTTGTGTGAGCCATTTAAGCTAGAATACTACTTGATATAAAAGCAATTTGGCTTGTCTTAGCATAACAGTTTTTTATTGATTGTTAAGGATTTTTTTTAAAAACATTGGCGGAGATTTTTTTTTGAACACAATAGATAATTTTTCCAAAGACCACTTTATTGAGTTTGCCTTGAGCTGCGGAGTATTGAAGTTTGGCAACTTTACATTAAAATCCGGCCGGCTTAGCCCCTATTTTTTTAACGCCGGGCTATTTTACCATGGAGCTACTCTTCGGACTTTAGGCCAGTTCTATGCTAACAGACTGATTCAGGAAACCATTGACTGCCGCCAGCTATTTGGACCCGCCTATAAAGGCCTCCCTCTTGCGACATCCACCGCTATCGCCCTGTCTGAAAAGAATGTGAATGCAACCGTAACCTTTAACCGAAAGGAGGTTAAAGATCACGGGGAAGGCGGTCAATTAATTGGCGCCCCATTAAATGGTCCGGTAATCATGGTTGATGATGTCATCACTGCCGGTACCGCGTTTCGAGAATCCCAGGCACTCATTAACGCACATGGCGGCAGACTGGAGACTGTGATTATTGCACTCGACCGCTGTGAAAGAGGAAAGGGAGAAATATCCACTCTCCAGGAAATTGAAAGACAGGGAGTTAAGGTACTCTCAGTAATCAATTTTCATGATCTGATAAATTATCTTAAGAAAAAACAAATGGATGCCGAGTTGAAGAGTCTTGAAGAGTATCGTAGAGAGTATGGAGCTTAAGACCATTTGGAAGTAAGAGCCTGATTTTAACCCCGTCTCTATAACTCTCGCTGCCATTAAAGAAATCATTGTGGGTTGGGCCTTGGCCTAATGGCGCTGCCTTAAGGCTTTACCTACGTCCCTCGTAAGAGCCTACGTACCCCGCATAAAGCGGGGTACGTAGGCTTTAATAGGGTGGTTAAATTTTGTGACCATCTCTCAGGGGCAAGCCGAGGAAGGTAGATAAATATGTTAAGGCAACGCCATTAGGCCAAGGGCCCAACCTGCCTGAAAATTGCAGGCCCCCTTAATTTAATGGCATTTTCAAGATTAATAAGCGGCGATATCAATCGTTTTCATCTTGAAATTCAGATTTTTTCCATGACGATTCACGGTTAAAGTAATGGGCTCCCCTACTTTGATGTCAATCAATAATTGATATAAAGCGTCATAATCTTTTACAGGATGTCCATTTAGTGCAACAATTACATCACCAAGTACTATCCGACCAAGATGATCACGGTAAGTTGCTTTTAAACCTGCAGTGTCAGCAGGAGTGTGGGGCAAAATGTCGCCAATTAATATTCCATTGGTAATTCCCAAACGCGAAGCCACATTGGGTTCAACACGCTGAATCCCTATCCCAGAGAGCATTACGCGTCCGTTTTTAATTAATTGAGGAACTATGCGCTCAATATCGTCAGCAGGTACGGCGAAACCAATACCAGCTGAAGAGCCTGAATTGGAATAAATAGCAGTATTCATTCCCAATAATCGCCCTTTACTGTCTAAAAGAGGACCTCCTGAATTTCCTGGATTAATTGAGGCATCAGTCTGAATCATGTTGCGGATATTGACTCCGCCGGCACCAGGGACTTGTCTTCCCAGTGCAGATATAACCCCCACAGTAAGACTGTGATCAAGGCCAAATGGATTGCCAATAGCCATGACTTTCTGACCTACCAATAAATCATTGCTATGAGCTAACTGAAACGCTTCAAAGGTTTTAAGATATTCCAGAGCCTGAGGAGAGGATATTTTTAAAACGGCAATATCCTTGCGGGGTTCAACACCTACCACTTTGGCAGGAACTGTCATTTTACCCAGACTGACTCTTAAGCCATCTGCACCATTGACCACATGAAAATTGGTTACGATATGCCCCTGGTTATCCCAGATAATTCCTGAGCCAGCTCCTGCCGGTACGCTGCTTCGCTCAAAGGAATGATTCACAACAGTTGTCAAACGGTGAACATACACGACTTTCGGTGAAAATTTCTGGAAAATTTCCACGGTGTTTCGTTCATTAGGTAATAATTCCTCAACGTTAGCCGCATTTGCCTGCGTGAAACTTAAGCTGAGTAAAGCTGCTGCAAGTAAAATTTTAACTTTCATCATCAAACTCCATACCAATTGCACCTGAAATTTTTTTACGAATACCTTGTCTTGCCAATAACTTCCTGATAACTGGCTCTGGAAAATCGGTAATCGAAATAATATTTTTACTAATTAACAGTTCGATTAAATCTTCCAATACACGAATTAACTGCAGGTCTGACTGAATCAATTTGAATTTATGCTCTCCGTCGCAGCGGTTAAGAAACTCGACTATACCCGGGTGATCCAAATCAACAGCCTCTAATCCAGGCATTGATTTATCAAATAGAGCCCAGATCTCTCCCTTTTCATTCCTTTTGACATATATCATTTACTGATTCCTTTTTATGTAATGTACGGATTATGCATAATTTTCTCGCAATTGACAAATAAAAATCCATTATGGAGATCTATTAGTATTATGAGCATTATCGAGTTCGCCTGGTTAAATATAACCAGGCTGATGATTTGGAGGGATGTTAAATTAACGATTCCAGCTTTCTTGCAGCAGATTTAAATTGAGGTTTAAACGGGGTATTAATGTCAGGCTCTGGCCCATTGATATTACTCTCGATGTCAGAAACATTTCCTCGATCAGCAGTTTCTTTCGGCGCCTGTGTTGCGGCTAATCCGGAAGAAGGCTTGAATAATCCCAGAATGTACTGAATTGGCGAGGCGAATAGAGATTTAAATGTTTGAGTACTGGCATCGATACTATCTTTTGCAATCGCTTCACTATCTTCAATATGCCTGATATACACTTTTTCCAAAACATTAGTGTGTTGCTGGTATAGATTGTCGAGATGCTCATTTTTTAGCTTCTCCTGATCAACCAGATAATGTTGTAATTCTGCATGTGAATCCCATAGCGTAGCGCGTCTTTTCTGCAGCTGTTGTAATTCGCTGTCATAAAATGACAATTCGCTATCCATTTCAGCTTTTAATTTATTGCAAAGTTCCTTTCTTTCCTCTGATCCGTTTCCTGCCATGATCGCCGAAGTTTCTTTCATAGTCGCTTGGGCATAACGTTCAATTAACTCATATTTTCTTTTTAATATTTCTTCAATCTTCTGATCAAGGTATTGGATGGCATCTTTATTGTTTCCTAACATCTGATAATGCGAGTCAAAGCGCTTGAAATCAACCATCTGGTTTCTGAGCTTTTCGAGTTCCCTGGCTTCCTGATTCAGAGCCCTCTTTTGCGCTTTGTCATTCATTTCCTTATCGCGGCTAAGAATAAGTTGTCTGATAAAAGCGGCCAAACCCGAAATAACCCCAAATACGGTTGCGCATATTATGGCGATAGTTATTGGTTCCATAACAGCTCTCCTTAATGCAAATGGATCAATTGCGTGTGAACATTTACCATAAAATAGCGGCTGAAATCTTCAAAACTGTCAACTTCTGGCCATTGCTCAGAGCTATCACACATTCTCAACATCTCGGCCTCGAAAACAGGGCGATAATATTGTTTTAAGAAGGGTTTAATATCTGTGAGATTTGCGAAATTTTTAACGATCACAGTCGCATTTTCCGCTAATTGAGCAAGGTTAATATGATCAAGAACTTCTATCAGATCACTTTGTTCATCCACAGTGGAGCGCATCCATTTGAGCAAGACAGAGCGAGGTTTAACACGAAGCAATGACTGGCCATTTTCCATAGCCGGCTCCATCAGAACAATTTGCGAATGCAATTCAAATTTAAAACAGCATAAAAAATCGAGAAAACTGCCCTCAATTTCATTACGCGCATCTTCCCCTAACCAGCGGCTGATTTCATGGCGAAACATGAAAGTAAAATGGCGTTCGATCTCATCCAGAGTCGCTTCGTCATCTTTCTGCTTTCTAATAACATAGGCTGTATTATCAGTTTGCAACATTTTCAAAGAAGGTAAGTCTACTTCTGGTAATTGTGACGCTAAAAAAGACAAAAATAGTTTTGTGGGTTTTAATATGACTATTTCCCATTGGCTTGGGCGCATGACGCTCTCCTTGATTTATTCCGAACTCATCCTGAGTACTTCTTTAAAGCAAAATCAACGTCTAATTTCTTCCATTTTTGATGGAGAAGACTATCAGATTACCTTCGTAAAAATTTAATATCAAGCATATTTCAAAGCTTCGTTTCAGTTTTTTTTCTTTAATAATCCTTGACAGCAATCAATGAATCGTTATGCTTCACATTTTTACAGTATGATCCTCTTATGAATTTTTTCAAGAAGCTGGCGATAGGCCTTCTCAGTACGGTAATAGTTATTCTTCTATCTCTCTGGCTTCTTACAAAAGCCATCAGCGCTGAGAGCATCCGTGAGTATGTGAGTAGTCAATTATCACTTTTAAGTCATAAGCCAACCGCCATCAAAGGGAACATAAGCTGGCAATTATTTCCACAGCCAGGCATTAAGATAAGCAAGGTAGAAATCGGCAATGACAGTCAGACTGATTTTCATGCAATGCTGGATAATCTTATTCTAAACCTGAGAATAACCCCACTGTTAAGAGGTACTCTGGTGTTTAGCGAATTCAGGGTGGATGGATTTACTGCTGATGTCAATGCAGACCACCTGCCTGTTCCCGCTGAACACTCCAAAACAAATAACAGTCGGGACACATTCCTGACAAAACATTTCGCTATCAATCATTTTATGCTGAGCAAGGGACTTGTTAAATTCCACAGTTCAGATAATGAACTAATCTTCTCCAATATCCAAATGGGTACAGAGAATTTAAATTTGAACGATTCATCCTTCCCTATGCAATTTAAAGCCGTACTTAATCTTTCTAATAAAGGGAATCTCAAGGGCCGTGCACAAGTTCAGTTTAAGGGAAGTACTCGTTTTTCTTCCACCTTTTTAAGCAACCCCCTGGCTAATTGGCAATCTCTTTCTCTTAACGGGCAATTGCTATTGCAGGATGTTTTGCTCAACAAGCTATCAATAAACCGCATTCAAGGCAGTGCTTCTTTAAAAAGAAAAACGCTAAAGATAACACCCCTGACTCTTAGCCTTTATAAAGGCGAGTCGGTTGGCGATTTGAATTTTAATTTTGAAAATCATCAATTGAAATTTAACCAGACTGCCGCCGGTCTTGACTCACAAAAATTATTCAATGATCTTCTTGGTGAAAAAATTGTCAGAGGAAAGCTCGACTTTTCATTACATGCAGAGGCTATTACTAATGAACCATCTACTTTAAACCTTTATGTGGCTGACGGCACTATAATGATAAAGGATGGAAGAATCGACACGGTTAACCTGCATCAGGTGATTGAGCAAGTAAGTCAAAAGATTGACCAGTTATCGTCAATGAAGACGGATAGTCTGAAAAATATGCTGGACTTTGAACAATTCACCGGACTGATAAACAATACAGGATTTACCCCCTTTAAACTCCTTTCGATGAATTACAAGTTAGCTGCAAACCGGCTACGGACTGATTCGATCATTTTACAAACAGATAAGCTTCATCTTAAAGGCAATGGGAATCTTAGCCTCACTGATTACAGCTTATCGGCCGAACTTTTAACAAGCGTCTTAAACGCGACTGGCAAGCTTGAAGAAATCCAGCAGATGCTGGGCGGCAACTTTCCTTTACAGGTTAAAGGAACCCTGGTGAAACCGCTGATTTCGCCTGACATTAAAAAAATAAATGCACAGCTTGGAAAATTCTGGTTAATTAACACGGTCGCTCAGCCTGTAAAAAAATTGAAAAACCAATTTGAATCGATGTTTACCCGATAATTATGGATAAAAAAACACTGGCAAATCATTTTGCAAAACCTCTTTTAAATTGGTTTGACCAATACGGAAGGAAAAACTTGCCATGGCAGCATCCGCGCTCAGCCTATCGTGTGTGGATTTCTGAAATCATGCTGCAGCAAACTCAGGTAAAAACAGTTATTCCCTATTTCCTGCGTTTCATGGAGCGCTTTCCAACTATCAAGTGTTTGGCTAATGCGCCAGATGACGAGGTATTGTCGCTATGGACAGGGCTTGGATACTACAGCCGAGCGAGGAATTTGCACCGATGTGCGCAGATTATTGTTCAGGAATTTTCCGGCGAATTTCCAACTGATTTAATTCAAATGATGGAATTACCTGGGATAGGCCAATCAACAGCCGCAGCCATTTTGTCTCAGGCGTTTAACTTGCCGCAGGCTATACTGGATGGTAACGTCAAACGTGTATTGGCCCGCTATTTCATGCTTTCAGGCTGGCCGGAACAAGCCGCTGCCAAAAAACAGTTCTGGTATTATGCCGATTTATGTATGCCTGATGAGCGCTGCGCGGATTATACGCAGGCAATTATGGATCTGGGGGCAACCTGCTGTACCACCAGAAATCCCCAATGCAGCAACTGTCCTTTGTTGAAAACCTGCAAAGCGTATCAAGCTGGTGCAGTGAATAACTTTCCTGAGAAGAAACCCAGAAAACGCCTGCCGGAAAAGCTGCAGCAGTTTCTTTTGCTGCATAATGAAAAGGGGGAAATTTATCTCGAGAAAAGGCCTCCCCAGGGGATCTGGGGCGGTCTCTGGTGCCTGCCGGCTATCGAGGCGGATGCCAACCCTCATGTTTACATCAAGGATAACTATTCGCTGGATTGTCTAAAGCTCTCTCCCCTTCTTCATATGAGACATAGTTTCAGTCATTATCACTTAAGCATCCAGGCCATAGCATTAGAAGTACGCGGCTCTCTGCTTTCTGTCAGTGAAAAACAAGGCGCCTGGTATAATGAACATGAATTAAGCCAGCTCGGACTAGCCAAACCAGTGAGCGATATTCTGAAATATTTTATCCAAAGCACCTGAATTGTTTATTCAAACGAAAGCTCATCCTCGTTCAAATCAAGCTCATTATCATTACTGGTTTTTCTCAGTATCGCTATCCCCAAAAGTATCAAGGCAATCAGCAGCAAAACGATTTCACCAGAGTACAGTTTTTGAACTGGAATATCTTTCCATTTTGCCAGCAGATAATAAAACAGTACAATAACAACTCCTGAAACGCTGTTAAACAAAGACTGAACGCGCCCCTGAAAATCCAAGGCCGTCATTTCCTGCGCCAAAGTGGTGAGCAATGCCCAGGAGGAAAAGGACAATCCGATTAGGAAATGATAGAAAATGGCTAAATGGATATTTGAAGTATGGCTGAATAAATAAAACCCAACTACTCCTGCCAGAATTTCAGCGACAATGACTTTAAACATTGAAAACATCGAAGCCAACCAGGGATTGAAAAAACCACCCAGTATGATACCCAGTGAAAGCATTGCTTCAAGCCATCCAAATTGGGTTACGTTACTGTTTAAAACAGTCTTTGCATAAGGTGCCAGTAATACCGGTGCAGTCATATAGGAAACAAAAAATAATCCCTGTGTTAAATACAGTAATAACAAGGTTCGACGCGCTAGAATATAGCGTCCCCCCTCGATAAATTGTCTGAAAAAAGAAATCTCTTTTTTCTCTTCATTGGATTTTTTTACAAAAGGAATCCCCAAAAGCAACAAAGTTGCGATTACATAGCAAACCGCATTTATTGCGAAACATCCCGCAAAGGACGCGCTAGCCAATATAAATCCGGCTCCCCCCATACCAGCGACAGCTCCCAGTTCATAGGCAATGTCAACCATCGCATTACCAGCAAGCAACTCTTCTTCTTTAACGAGTTCTCTTACGAAACTCATTGCAACAGGAATATAAGCTGCCAATAAAGTTCCAATCAGTGCGGCAAGTATGTAGATTGAGACCGAGGTCATATGATCATTGGCCAGATAGGCAAAACCAAAAAGGACCATCGCACGGGATCCATTGGCTATAAGCAGTAAGGTTTTTCGGTTCCAGCGATCAGCCAGGACGCCAAAGAATGGACCAAGCAATACATTGGGCAACCAGAAACAAGCCATTAATATTGAAGTCGAAACAACAGAAGTATCAAACCGCATTAGGGCCCAGACCATAATGATATACGTTAAGCCGTTACCGAACATCGCCAGCATACAGCTTAATGTAAATCGTCTGAACTTTGCATCGCGCAACACGCGATATTGATTGGAAAACATAGTAACACCTGGATTGAAATCCCAGAGCCAAACACCTACCCTGGTTTGTTATTAAAATTATTAAGCAGGTTATTCTAACATAAAACCTACTATTTGAAAACTATGTGTACAATTAGACCATTAATAACCCTTTCAGGCATCAGCCCAAATCCTCATAGATTCTACAAATATGCAGACAGCTATTGTCTTGCTTGTCAATTAACGTATTATCATCACATTAATCTTTTTGAGTCTGGAATATGTATCATTTTTTTCTGTTGCTCATTAGTTTTATAGCTTTGCTTTGGTCCGCTAATCATCTGGTTGTTGGCGCTTCAGGCATCGCCCACTATTACAAGTTATCCCCGCTTTGGATTGGCTTTTCCTTAGTCGCTCTGGGAACCTCAGCACCTGAAATAGTGATTGCGGTATCCGCCTCTCTTGATGGCTATACAGACCTGGCAGTTGGAAATGCCGTTGGTTCCAATATTGCAAATATTGGATTAGTGTTGGGTTTAATTGCTTTACTGCGACCTTTAAACGCACAAACCAGCTTTCTCAAAAGAGAGTTTCCATTATTATTTATTGTAATGCTATTTGCATATTCACTAATGTTGGACGGTTATCTCGGGATCCTCGACAGTTGTCTGGCCTTAATCGTCTGTCTGATTTTTACCGCCTATCTGATAATTTCCGCCCGGGAATCCTCTCATCAACGTCATCTGACCGATGAGTTTTGGCGGGCCAAGCTGCGCCAACAAAGCCTGAAACACCATGTCGCTATGCTGATTGTGGGTTTAATCATCCTTCCTTTCAGTGCTGATCTCCTTATCACCAATTGTGCCCAGTTTGCCAGGGACATGGGAATGAGTGAATTGCTGGTTGGTCTAAGTATAGTTGCTATTGGCAGCAGTCTTCCCGAGCTTGCAACATCAATTGTCGCAGCCAGCAAAGGGGCCGATGATATCGCCATTGGCAATATCCTTGGTTCCAATCTTTTCAATCTGCTGGCAGTGATGATTTTTCCCGGCATCATCCATCCATCTGCAATTAGCCATGCCATCATCTGGCGGGATATGCCCGTCATGCTATTGACCACTTTATTATTATTCTGGTTCAACATGCGTCATAAGAAAAAAATAACTCGCTGGCATGGCGGCTTGTTAATTCTGATTTACTGCTCTTATATTTTATCGCTGGTTATTGCTGCAACCCGCTAATGGCTTACTAATTTTCACGAAATTTTTGTCTTTCCCGCGAAGGCGGGAATCCATTCCTCAATTGGCATTATACCTGACTCAGAAATAGATCCCCGCGTTTCACGGGGATGACAGTTTAATCCCTCCCGGCTTGAGAGAGACTGCACCTTCCTCTTTATCAGGGATGACCGTGTGTATGGGTATGATCACAATGCTCATCAACAGCAGGCATTTGATGCGCACATCCCCCTAAAAAAGTATTACGAGGACCATATCCACCAGTACTATAGACGAAGGGTAAAGGATGCCCATGTCCATGGTGGTGATTGTGACTATGGGGAGGCTGGGGAAGGCTATGATGTGGGGGAACATGGTGTTGTGAGTGGACATGACCTGAAGAAGGTACCTGCCCATGCGGTGTAACATGTCCATGTCCCTGTGCTGGTTGTTGGTGCCCGTGTGCTTTTTTCATGTAAAACTCCGTCTTAATTTATGAGGTTGCTGAACCGATATACAGTCAACTCATCCATAATACAGAGATCTTGTTTAACACTGAAGTCTTTTTGGTTTACTCTCCCCTGCCATTTCCGCGCGGCATTAATGCGAAGGCAGCTCGGCCTTAATCCTGGCCTTCTCCTGCTTCTTAGCCCAACGTTTTTCCTGCCAGGTTTGTAGCAGCACATAAAAAACGGGAACAAAGACCACTGCAAGACAAGTAGAAGCCAGCATGCCGCTGCTAACCGCAATACCGATGGAACGTCTGGCATTGGCTCCTGCGCCACTGGCGAACACTAAGGGCATAACGCCCATGATGAAAGCAAATGAGGTCATAAGAATAGGCCGGAATCGTGCTCTTGCGCCGATAACTGCCGATTCAAGAATGGACTTTCCGTGGATATGCCGCTGCTCATGCGCCACTTCAACAATCAGAATGGCATTTTTAGCTGCAAGCGCAATCAATAGTAAAAGGCCAATTTGAGTATACATATTATTGGCCAATCCGAGAGCGGTCAATGCAATGACTGTTCCAATCAGCGTCAATGGAACGCTGAAAATAATGGCAGAGGGCGTCAGCCAGTTTTCATACTGACCAGCAAGAATTAAATAAACCAGTACCAGCGACATGGCAAAAATAATATAGCTCAAATTACCAGCAATTTTTTCCTGATAAGCAGTACTCGTCCATTCGTAGGAAAGCCCGGCGGGCAATAAGTTTTTAGCCATTTCCTCCATTGCCTGAATACCCTGCCCCGAGCTGAATCCACGTGAGGCCATGCCATTAATGCTGCTCGAAGGATATAAATTGTAAAGCGAGATTAAGCCTGGCCCAACAGCCCGGCCAATATCCGTCAGAGTGCCTAAAGGAACCATATCCCCCTGCTTGTTTCTGACATAATAATTGCGCAAATCATCAATCTGCCCTCTTGCTCCCGCATCCGCCTGCACATAAACTGGGAACACTTGTCCAAATTTAGTGAATAAATTAACGTAACTTGATCCCAGATAAGTTTGCAAGGTTCCAAAGGCATCTCCTACTGTAACACCTAAAGATTCCGCTTTCGTTCGATTAATAGGAGCGGCTACCTGGGGAACATTCGCCCTGAAGGAGGTCATCAGGTTTTGCAATACCGGATCATGATTGCCGTTATCAATTAGATGATCGGTCACACTTTGAAGTTTCTGATAATCAAAGCTGCCGTCCTGTAACTCTACCTGCATTTGAAAGCCGCCAGACAAACCAAGACCCTGAATAGGGGGAGGTACGACTACCAGGAGCTTTGCGTCTTTAGTCTTTTTTGCAATGTCATTTAACTTGGTATACAAAGCCAGTAAATCCTCATCCTTTCCTCTGAGGCTCCAATCCTTAAACATCACATATAGCACACCAGCGTTGGCAAGATTGGCGTTGTTATCCAGAAGAGAAATACCGTCAATAGCTATGACATTGTCGATGCCCCCAATTTTGGATATTTCACTGCTTAAGCGGTTTAATACCTCATCCGTTCGCCCCAGGCTCGCACCATCCGGTAGTAAAACACTCAGCACCAGATAGCCCTGATCTTCAATAGGGATAAAACCGGTAGGAATACGCGTCAAGCCAAAAATCGCAACCGCCACTAATAATGCGCCTACCATGCAAACAGTTTTACTATGATGGACCAGCCGGTCAATAAAACGGCAATAGCGTTCCTCGATGGGATTGTAAACGCGGTCAAAGGCTCTGAAAAAAACATTTTTCTTCTTGTTGGGATCTATCGGTCTTAGCCATAAAGCACACTGGGTGGGCTTTAAAGTCATGGCGTTAATGGCACTGATTAATGCGGTTACTGCAATAACCAAGGCGAACTGTGCATACATGGCCCCGGTTAATCCAGGCATAAATCCAGCAGGAACGAAAACGGCCATCAGCACGAGGGTGATACCAATAATGGGACCAAATAATTCCTTCATGGCGATAATGGAGGCCTCTTTGGGGCTTAGTCCTCTTTCAATATGCTGTGATACGCCCTCCACAATAACAATCGCATCGTCCACTACAATACCGATTGCCAGGACAATTGCAAACAAAGTCAGTAGATTAATAGTGTAACCAAGTAACATCATGCCGAAAAAAGTGCCGATTATCGTTACTGGTACAGTCGTCGCTGGAACCAGGGAAGCGCGAAAATTCTGCAGGAACACCACAATTACTATCAATACCAGAATACCCGCTTCAAAAAGCGTTTTGTACACCTCTTCGATAGAGGCTTCAACAAACACCGTCGTATCGAAAGGAATAGAGTATTGTAGACCGGGCGGGAATTTCTTCGCCATTTTGGCTACAGTGGCACGCACTTCTTTAGCCACATCGAGCGCATTCGCACCAGGTAGCTGAAAAATCCCAATGGCAGCAGCCGGTTTTCCGTTGAGTTTAGCTAACTGGCTGTATGTTGATGAACCCAATTCGACCCTGCCGACATCACGGATCCTTACTACCTGAGCCGAACTACTGGCGTTGGCATCTTCATCGGGATTAGTATCGACAGTTTTGATAATAATATTGGCAAACTCTTCGGGATCAGTAAGTTGCCCAGGCACATTCACCGTAAACTGATAAGATTCTTTCCCAACAACCGGGGGCGCTGCGACCTGACCTGCCGAGACATCCTTGTTTTGATAGCTGATTGCATTTAAAACGTCACTGGGGTTTAAAGAATAGGCCATCATTTTCTGGGGATCCAGCCAGACGCGCATCGCATAGCTACCAGATCCGAAAATAATCACATTACCCACTCCTGGCAGGCGAGCCAGTTCATTTTGCATATTAATGGTGGCATAACTGTCCAGAAACAGGCCGTCATATTCATTATTTTCAGAGGTGAGCGTAATAAACTGTAGAATAGCGGTTGATTTTTGCTGAACAAGAACACCCTGCTTTTGAACATCGATAGGTAATTGAGCCATTGCCGCCTGTACGCGGTTTTGCACAAGGACCTGAGCGAAATTTAAATCCGTTCCAATAGCGAAAGTTACAATCAGATTGTAGTTTCCGCTATTGGTACTTGTAGATTGCATATAAAGCATATTTTCAACGCCATTTACCTGCTGTTCAATCGGCAAAGCAACGGTGTTAATCAGTGTCTTGGCATCGGCTCCAGGATACGTTGTGGTGACCTGAATTGTCGGCGGAACAATCGCCGGATATTGAGCGACTGGTAAAACAACAATGGCAACCAGCCCAATAAAAACAATTAAAAGCGCAATAACATTTGCCAGTACTGGACGTTCAATGAAAAATTTAGAAATCATTTCTGTTTTTTTCTCACTTCTTGATTTGAGATTATATACGTTTAATGAACGCTTTCGACAAAGGAACTATCAGTGGAACTTTGTGTTCTGGGATCCACTTTACTTCCGGGAGTTGCGAATTGTGTACCGTTAACGATGATATTATCCTGAGGACTTATTCCCTTAAGAATGGCTCGCTGCCCTTCTTCAATACTGCCTATTTGAATTCTTGCCATTTGAACCAGATTCTCTTTGTCAACAATAAGAAGGTAAGCGCCGATCTGGTCATATTGAATGGCTGTATCGGGGACTGTCAGCTGCATGGATGGTTTTTTAACAGGAATTCTGACTTGTACAAATAAGCCGGGAACCAGAGGATAATTTTTATTCGGAAGCAATGCTCTGAACTGCATTGTTCCAGTCGAGGCATTTAAACCCGTATTGACGAAATCCAGCTTCCCCTCATGTGGAAATCCTGTTTCATTTTGCATTCGCACAAAAACCGGAACCGTATTAAGATTATTCGCATTGACTCCTTTACTTTTTCCTGCTTCTCTCAATTTGATTAAATCAAGTTCGTTCAAATTGATATAGACGTAAATTGGATCAATTTGCTCGATTGTGGCGAGTTGAGTAGCCTGCCCATGCCCTACCAGATTCCCTACGTCAACCAGATGTCGCCCAATTCGCCCATCAAAAGGGGCGGTTACATGCGTGTAGCTATAATTTATTTCTGCCGAATTAAGATTTGCCTCTGCTTTGGCAACTTCTGCCTTGGTTTCATCACGTCTGGCCCCCCACTTTTCCACATTTTTCAATGAGGTGGCATTTTCTTTGTACATTTGCTGTTGGCGTTCATACTCAGCTACAGCAAATGCGTAGGCGGCTTTCTGTGCTGCAAGGCTTGCTTTGGCTTCTTCCACCTTGTCCAGATAAGGCTGGGGCTCAATAATAAATAAATCGGTTCCTTTTTTAACAAATGAGCCATCCACGAATTTAATCGCATCGAGATATCCCTCAACCCGTGCTACCAGGTTTACTGAGTTAAAGGCGACAGTATTACCTGTCTGGTACACGTAATCCCCCATTTTCATAGGCTTTGGATGTTCAACATAAACTACCGGAGAGGGCAGTGCCGGGGGGGTATTTTTGGACTTAAAATGACTATATAAATAGACAATTAGTAGAACAGCGATTATTAGGGCTGCTATCTTTAGCTTTTGTCTCTTCTCAGAATTCATCGTTATCACCAATTTGGAAGATAAAGTTGTTTTAAAACATCCATTTGCGTATTTGGCCTTTCGTGATTTGGCTGTTTCAGCAAATTACCCCAATCGGTTCTTTCGGCCATTTGTTGCTTGATATAATTGGGCAGAATGTCATTGCATCCTCTGATTTGCCAGCCCCCGCCTAAAGAGCGATAGAGGGCAATTAATGATTTCGCAACTTCGCCCTGAGCATTAGTAAGCGAGGTTTCAACTCTTAGCTGTTGACGCTCAGCATCTAAAACGGTTGTATAAATCGCTTCGCCTTCTTTGTAGCGAACCAAAGCTAACTTGGTAGAGGTTCTTGCTGACTGATCCGATTGCTGCAGAAAATAAACTGATTTTCGGCTTTCGATATAACGGCTAATATTATCCTGTACTTCCTGCTGAGCCTGTAAGACCAGATTAATATACTTAAGAAGCGCTTGTTGGAAAGCCGCATCTTGCACACGCACAGCGTTTGTAATCTGACCATAATTTAATAAAGGCCAGGTCAGCGAAGGCCCTGCGGTGATACTGCGATTAGACCAGTTGAACAGATCGCTTATAGAATTGCTGCCGATGCTATTTGATGAAAACACGAAATTTCCGGTTAATGTAAGGGCAGGAAACAAATTCGCCTTAATTGCACCAATTGCTTCTGACTGGGCAATAGCCTCCATACGAGACTGATAAATATCGGGCCTTCTCACAATCACCTCTCGAGGGATCCCAACAGATACCTGCGATGGCGCCCGGGGAATGCCGCGGCTTTTGCTGATGAGTGGATTCACCTGGGTCGGCACAGTACCTAAAAGTAATCCAAGGATATCTTTCTGATGCTGTAATTCACTCAGTAGTTTAGGCAAGCCGGCCTGTGTTTCAGTCAGCTGAGTTTCTGCCTGTTCCACATCAAGCAAACTGGTTTGGCCGCCTCTATAGCGGGCTTTTGCAATTTTCAAACTGGTTACTTGCAGCTGAATATTGGCTTTTGTAACTGCAACCTGTCTTTCAAGAGTGCGGATATTGACATAGGTGTCCGCAATATCGGCAGTTAAGGTGACTAAAGCATTGTCGTAGGCAGCCAGTGAAGCCAGAAAAATGGCATCATTGGATTGAATTGCTCTGCGATATTTTCCCCAGAAATCAAGCTCCCAGCTGGCTGTAAAGCCGAGCGAAGCGGTTTCAAAACTCGAAGGAAGTACGGTCTGTAGTTGGCTGCCGCCAATACGGTAATAGGTATAATCCCCAATCATGGCCTGCTGTTGAGGATACAATTCGCCAACTGATTGCGCCAATTGCGCTCTTGCCTGCAGAACCCTTACGCCGGCAATTTGTACGGAGAGATTATTTTGATAGCCTCGCTGAATTAATTCCGTTAAAACAGGATCCTTGAAGATATTCCACCAGTTTGCAGTTTGAGCAGGAGTCGCTTTCACTACGGGGCTGTTTTGTATCCAATAGCCAGCTACAGGCTTCGGCGGCTCTTTATAGTCGGGACCCACCATGCATGAACAAAGTACCAGGCAGAAAAATATACAGCAATATTTGAACATGGAAGCAACAATATCCCTATAACTAAATAAGCCTGTTATCCAAGCTCAAAATATAAGTCCATATTATCTATGAATTAGCTAATGAGCAAGCTCCCTGGCATAGAATCATTAGCTAATAATTAAGCCCCTATGGGCTTGTAGCTGCCTGGGCTTTTAATTTTTCTTTTTTGACCCTGAGATATCACATGCTCAGCAAGAGTAACTTCCCGGATCCTGAGCATGGCTGCTTTGAGTATCCCTGTTAGCGTTTAGCTGCGAGCGATTAAAAAGTAATTTTTCAAAAGCATCACATTGTCTCTGAAAAAAATCTGTGCGAGATAAATAAAATTTATTATTATGCGAGTCATTGCCTAATCGGGCGATAAAATTCTTAAGACCCTTGAACTGATTTTCTGCTTTTGCGGAATCTTCTGAAACACTCATTTCAATTTGAACTGCTTTATTTTCCAATTTAGCTGTAAATCCATGATCCTGTTTTCTTTCATAGGTAAAGAACTGAACATCCTCAACTACTATACGAAACATTCTGGTGCCAGCATTGTACTCAACATAGGCCTTGGCATCATCTCTGCAATTTGTTCTATTGAGCTTAGGGTTTATTCCCTCGCACTGTATTGATTTAGAATTAAATTTAAACATGTCGTACCTCCAATCATAGTAAAAGGCGCACTTTATACAGTATTGAATAAAAATAGGCAAATTAATTAGGTAATGCTCAACGATAATGAGCGCTTAAAGTTTTAATGGATAACAAAAAATCCATTTGATTAATTTATTCACAGAATGTATACTTTGCACTTTTGTTGTAACAGGTACATATTGTGAAAAGCAAACAAGAACTTCGCCGGCACTATAAGTCACTATTAACACAAGCAAAAAATCAGAAAAATGATATGCAATATAGCAAGGCAGCTCAGCTATGCGACACAATATTGAGCAATCCCAAAGTGCTGAAAACCTTTCCGAAAATAGCCACTTCGGCAACGAAGATCAAGGAAGAGTCAATAAGCCTTGAAATTAAAAAAGCCATCGTGATGCGCAACATCGGACGATTTGCTGATTCCATCCAATCCCTGGAACAATTGAGCCAAACCACTGTTTTAAGCCCTGATAGCTATCAAAAAATCCTGCAATTACAGGAGGAAACTATTGCTGAGGCGCATTTAAAAATCAAGGGCATTTTTACCTCCAAAGAGACAATTGATCAGACAATACCTTCAACTGTGTTATGTAAAGCCAGCTATCTTTCTGAAAAAAATGAAATATTTACACAGCATCCTCTCAAAATGAAAGAGAGTTTTTCGGCACGTGTTGCCTGGGTCCTGCGTCTGATTCAGTTTCTTAAAGAAAACATGCTGAAGGTCAATGAAAATTTTCCCTTTATTAAGGAAGAGTTCTTGCAGCAGAATGCAGCAGGGGCTCAAAAGCGCTTCTCATTTATGGGTAACATAACACTTCCTTATTTTTCGGGTTATAGAAATGGGATGTCAATCCTTATGCAACGCATGTGCGATCGTGCGTTTGGAAATGCAGCGAACGATTATTACCTCGAGGATTCAGTCGATATATTACGTATGCTTTTTGAAACGATTTATCGCTTTCCTCGCAATGAGCGCGGACTTCTGACAAAATATTTACCCTGGGGGGAACACTCCTGGTATCTCTTGGATTTTTTTAGTGCCATTTTTGCAACCACTGATCTTTGCTTTATTAATGACGGTTTTGAAAATGGATTATCCATTGCACCTTTTAATTTCGATGGTGACATTGTAAAGCAAAAACAGTTGATTCAATTTCATTCTGTAATGCTTACATTTCGTGCGCTGGTTAAGCATAGCATCACTGATATTCTTACTAAAGATTTGGAAGTCTTGTCAGTCTTTTTTGAGCAGGTTAAAAATCATCTTTCATCCGGCACTCCCCTTACCCCAATGGCGAAACCTGAGAATCTTGAAACACTGCTCCGATTTAGCAAGCATAGTTTTCTTTTACTTAAACTTATCGCTTTGCTGCCGAGAAATTATGCTAAATCCACTTACAGCCTGGAAGTTATCCAGGAAACCGGCGTCTCACTTGATTCGATTGAGTCGGTTGACAAGCAAAAATTACTCGAATGGCTAGATAATAAATCAGAACCGATTACCCCCATCGATAAGTTTTTCCCTGCTGATAACAAAAAAAGTGAACCCGAACCTGAAAAAGGGCATCCTATTTGGTCCCAATCACTTTTGGAATCGACTCAAAAAGTTACCAGGGGACAACAACTCACATTATGCGCTATCAAAGATAGTAATCAGTTAGCTCCTCATACGCGCTTCCAGATACTTGGCTTTGAAAATTTTAACAGTATTAAAAATCGCTTATCGCTTTTGCGGGTACTGGAGATGACCGGTGAATTTTTTATGCCCAGAAACTGGGGAAATAAGCAAAAAACACTGGATATTATCGACATCGATATGGTTGGTAAAATCAGAAGCGCTCTTTCGCATCCTGAAGAACGGCAGTATTTGACGGTTATAAAGGATTTGGAAAAAGATCCTGTACTCCTTAAGCAGCTACATGATGAATTAATGATTTTCAGTGGCTCGGTTTATGAACTTATTGTATCCCGCGAAAGTGAGTTGGACTGGCAAGTAAAGGATACCAGTTCAGGATATGATGATTGGAAAGATGCCATGGATTTGTATTGGCAATCCATTAAAAAGCATTACTCTCTGGATAAAAAAACTTCCCCTCACATTCTTACCAAGCCGCTTTTGGAAGAAAAAGTGCTCGATACGCTATTGGGACTGGTACTCCCTGCTCATCATGAAATGCTTGGGAACTGTCTTGCTAATGACGTGAGTTTTTTCTTTATTAATAAAAAAACACCTCTTAATCTTCTTGACGAGATTACAGCCAATCTATCTTCTAAAGATAAAAAACAGAATGCAGATATACGACAAATAAGGAAACTATTAACGAAAGCCGATAAAAAATACAAGGAATATAAAAGGGAATACGAAAGTAATAGAAAGAAAGAAGATGCGCTTAATAATGAACGTATTGAAAAAAAACAGTCCGAAGCCATGACCAAGCTTTATCCAGGTATTCTTGAGGTTGCGAAAACATTCTGGAAAGCGCAGACCGCTGATTCAAATGATGTTTCTGAAATACTGGAAAAATTGATCGATCGTCTTGATCTGCTAGCTGCCTTGCTGGAAGAGGAAAAACTTGATGATGATTCACTTCGCGAATTTCAGGAATTATTACATACCAGGATTAAGGATGATATCCGCTTTTCACAAAGTATTGCCTATTTGCTTGGTCAGATTATCTCTTGCATCAATAAATTATCCAGCCTTTGTGATTTAAGGCTTATCAATCAGACCCTAGATGACAAACTGGGAGATCTGATTTCTTTACGTAATGCGCTTGAGCATTCCGACCCATTTGTGGAGAGCTCCGTCACTTCTTTTTATAATATGTTCAGTCCTCTTACCCAGCTAATGGCCTGCACCGTGGGAGAAATTGTTTTCTATTTTGCTCCGGACATAAAGGACTTTCAAACAAGATTAAAAATTCAATTCCCAGATATGGGTTCAGAGGGATTAACCTCTGCGAGCTCCAGCTATTCTGGCAGCACCAGCAGCCTGCCATCGCTTATAAGCCCAACTGGTTTACGTGTTAAGCAAGAGAATGCACTACGTCTGTCCGGTTTTGTTTTTGCACAAGAAGAAGTCAGAAAGTCTCCGTCTCCTGAAGGAATGGATGATTTTTTTCAGGCAGAGGACGATCTGGTACCTATGAACTTCAATGAAGAACTGGAAAAAGAGGAGGCAGGACAACCTGCGGTCAATCTGACACGATCAGGCTCGGAATTTTACCGTGTGCGATTTTTTGATAGAGAGTGTACCTCTCCTGTCACTGTTGATGATAGCCAGTATGAAGCAGGCTCCGATTCCGAATACGATTTCTTTCATAATCTTGAATGACTTTGCTTGAGTTTCCTGAATGTCATTCGCAAAAATACCGATTCAGCATATACTTGCTTATAAGTAATGCTGAATCATTAGTATGAATAAATTCTATTTATCATGGTTTCCCTTGATTATCGGCGCAAGCAGCGGCCTCTTTCTTGTTCCGCTTTTCGGCTTTGCTGCCATATTAATTAATATGCATCTGGTAGCTCCGGCGAGTACCAATACCAGTTCTCTATTTTTTCTTTTGGCGTTTTCCTATGCTGTTGCCATGTTTTTCACCGGGTTTATCACCGGGCGGCTTTACTCCTCAGGGATACAAAAGCCGTATTTCGGTTTTTTGATTGGCTTTCTTGCCTGGTCTTTAGTATTGATAGTACTTATCATCAGTCTCAATAATGGCATTCAATATTCAAATGCTCATTTCAGGGCAATCAGCATACGAATAATCCATAGCTCTTTAGAATTACATGATGGTTTCTCAGTCTCGCATGGTTATATCAGTATGGTTACGCTTGAACCCAAAGCAAGCTTCCTGACCTTTTTTTACGGCGCCTTAAGCAGCGGTCTCGGAGGCTACCTGGGGAATCAGAAAAAACAGCAAAAGCAGGTTAAGTAATGATAATCATGATCCTTGGCGCAACCGGTTTTGTTGGAACTCATTTGACAAGAAAACTCTTGGATCAAGGGCATGAGATCCTTGCAGTTGTCAGGACGATTGAGACAGGTCAGGCGCTGTTTCCCTCCGCCTCTCTGATAGAATGCGACTTTACAGCACAACAAAATCTCGAAGAGTGGATGTTACGCATGAAAAATGTGGATGTAGTCATTAACTGTATCGGCATATTTTATCATCGAAACCCATCCATAGTCTGGCAAATTCATTTTAATTCACCCCGGGTTATTTTCGAGGCGGCTTCAAAAGCCGGAGTAAAAAAAATTATCCAGCTCTCTGCTCTGGCAGTCGAACACTATGAGTCAGAATATGCCAAAAGCAAACTGGAGCTTGATAATTATTTACTAACACTCCCTGTTCAATCGCTGATTTTCAGACCCTCATTCATTTACGGGCCTGGTTCAGAAGGAGGCATGGCCTTGTTAATGACAATGGCCTCTTTTCCGGTTATCCCACTGCCAGAAAAAGGCGAGCAGCTGCTACAACCTATTCACATCGATACATTATGCACCGCCATTTCCAACATGGCCTCTTTGCCTCCTGGCCCCTCTTACGTTTTAACGGCAGTTTCTCCTACAGCAATAGCATTAAAAACAGTTCTAGGCAGTTTACGCCACTGGCTTCAGTTACCAAAAAGTTTTTTTGTTCAAGTTCCAATGATATTAATTAAGATAATGGCCTGGTTCGGTAATTTCAGTTCCTCCTCAAAAATTAATTCTCCGGCTATCAACATGTTGAGTAGTAATAAAACCGCGAGTGCAGGAGAGACTGCGGTTTTTTACCAGCTTACAGGCGTCAACCCCGAATCCTTTAAAGAAGGGCTTGAAAAAAAACCAAGTACCGATGGAGATCGGTGGCAGGCACTATTAGGATGGCTAAGACCATTCCTTCGTCTAAGTTTGGCTTTTATGTGGTTCGCCAGTGCCTTGACCAGCGCATTCTTTGCCCAGGAAACATCCTATCTAATTTTAAAGCAGGCCGGAGTTCCGGACACATTGCAATCCCTACTGCTGTTTGGCGCTTCCTTTATTAATTTTATGCTTGGAATAGGCCTGTTATTTAATTTCAGAACGCGCAGCAATTGTATGGTCCAACTGCTCATTATTGTTATTTATACCTTAATCATCAGCGTTCAATTGCCTTATTACTGGCTGGAGCCCTTTGGCTCCGTTGTAAAGAATATCCCTATTATGGTTGCAATTCTTATTCTTTATTTCACCGAGCCTGTCTCATCCGCTCATTGAGAAGGCGTTGCCCCTTTATTATGCAGTTCAGCTGAAACCTCATCGCTACTTTGAGGACCCACAATTTTTTCGCCTGCGGATTGGAATACCCCTTTACTCATTGACTTTGCTAACAATCCACTGGCAGGAACCTGAACTGAGGTAGTCGCGGTAGTTGTAGTGGCTAATGGATTACTTCTCGAATGCTTTCTTTTTAATACTAATTCTTCCTCAGAAGAGCTTTCTTTTGAATCATAGGATTCTTTTTCCTTTTCCTGTTCCGAAAATCGGTCCTATTTTCCTCTTCTCCCCCCTGCCATATTCTGTGATGAAAGCTCTGGCTCTGATTGAGTACTGGCCTGGAAAGTACCTTTAAAATATTTTTTAAATTCTTTTTGAGTAATATCAACAGGAAAATCAATAGTATAATTATCATCATCCGAGGATAAATCGAAGCTGTCCACATTGATCTCCGGGATAACCGTCACATCGGCTCGCCAGCTTCTATTTCTTTTATCTATAAAGTTAGTCATTTCCTTTAAAAAAATACCCATATCTTTTTTATTGATTGTGACCGAGATTCCAAGCGGTTCTTTATAGAAACTGGACTGCATGTAATCATCTAAATCCTTATACATTTCACTAAATTTAATTGCCTCTGTTTTGCTATGAAAAACCACCCCTCTATCAAAATCATCCTCTGTGACATCGTCATCTGTTACGATATAAACCCTGGAATAAGGCAAAGCCCCATGCAAATCAACTGCTTTTCGCAATTCATTTTGCCCGGATACCTCGACAAGGGTATTAAAACGACAATCTTTATTTTTCCCGACATTCCCAATGCCATTATGGACTTCTTTTAGTGTGTGCATAGCATAGTTGGATAAAGACATCGATTGATTGGGGAGATTTCTGCTCATTCCCGCACCGGCCAGTAAAAATGCGGGTACCGCCTTTGCGCTTTTAGTCAGCATGGAGAAGGAGTCCTGAAAATCTGAGTGACGATAGCGCCTGCGGGATGTGTTGGTATTAATCCAATCTTTTCTTACATACACTTCCATGATTTTCATAATCAGCTCCCTCTCAACTTTTCTCCTATTTTAAGTATAATTTAGATTTGAATTTATTCTTTATGTATTTAATTTAACCATGACGCAGTAAGGTTCAATATAGGATAACAATTTGAAATCGTGGGGGGTTTAAATTTATAAATTGTAATCTATACTTAAAAAGTAAACCGGAGAGGTTTGCGAAATGTATCTTCTGTAGAGTAAGTTGTTTGGAAATTACGTAAGTTACTCTTTCATGTACTCATTCATCTCTCTACAGTTTAAACTTTAATTCATGTAAATAAGGAGATTTACCAAATGAAGATTATTACTATAGCTTTTGCAGCTTTAGCTATGTTATTCAGTGCAGCTTCCTTTGCTGATAAAGTGGTTATTACTGGTTCCCCCGTAGTGTTAGAGCAAAAAGGTGATGTGTATTATGTGCCTGAAAATTACAGCGCTACTACTGACTATAACTATGTGACAATTGGCGGAACGAATCGCGTTTGTTACCTGCAACAACAACCCACTCTTGCTTCTCTTAACAATGAAGTGATCAATGTTGAAGTCGGTGGAAAACAAGTCCAATGGACCTGCTATGCCTATGATGAAACTTATTTCACTACAAAATAAGTAGAGCTAATTGAATAATAGCGGTGATAAACCGCTATTATTTTTTATTCTGTTCTAGTATTGTGCTGTTGCATCACTGGCAGGAAATGTATCTTCGATTGTTTCATCCAGTTCTTCTTCTGTTTTAGGAATAGGATCTTCTGCCCGTCCGGATTTGTTATCATCAGACTTTGGAATAACTTTCTTTTTTTCTTCATGATTTTTGTTGGCCATGAGATTCTCCTTAAGCTGTTTCCTTACTTTAAGTATAGACCCTGCCTAAAAAGACCGAAATTCTGAATATTCTTTCCAGGGTAAATCCTCCCTGACACAATCAGTGACCTGGGCAAGGTTTGGGCCCTGTTTTAACCAAATAAAAAAAGACTCGAGTTTCTCATTGTCGCCACAGGCCATTACTTCAACCCGGCCATCGGCCAGATTACGGGCCCAACCCTTTATGCCTAATTGTTCAGCCACTTCTCTGGCAGAAGCACGAAACCATACACCTTGAACTTTGCCTGATATAAAACAGTGCAAGCAGGATACTGACATAGTTTTACTCTCCTCAAAATAACACCATCACAGAGAAACATTACTACTATCTTAAAAACTCCTCTACAATTAATAATGAATGATGAGAAAAAAATCTATTTTTCATATCGCTTAATAATAAACTTGCAATGGAGGTAGGACCCCATGAAACTTCCTATCAATGTTGTTTTTAGAAATATGGACCGCTCATTAACCGCCGAAGAAAAAGCTATTCACCTGGCAGAAAAGCTGAATCGATTTTATCAGAATATAACCCGCTGTGATGTAGTTATCGAATCTGAGCATCGGCATCATTATAAAGGCAACCTCTATCATGTACGAATTGATCTGACTCTACCTGGCTCTGAATTGGTGGTAAGCAAAAGCCAGGGCGATGAACATGCGCATGAAGATGTCTATGTGGCTATCCGCGATGCTTTTAACGCGATGAAACGGCAGCTTCAAAGCCACATAAAAAAGGTTCGAGGGCATGTAAAGCATCACCAGACTGCACCTCAGGGAAAAATTGCCGAAATCTATCCACCTGCTGATTATGGATTCATCGAAACCATTGACGGTCGCCGAATTCGCTTTACCAGTGCCAGCGTCGTTTCCTATGATTTTGAAAAACTTGAAATTGGTGATGTTGTAAGATTTATAGAAGCAGAAGATGCCATCGCACCAGCCGCCAGCACCATTCATGTTGAGAAACGCTTTACTGCGGAGGGATAAAAATACAAGGGAGTTTGCTCCTTAAATTCTCTCTCCCCCAGGGAGAGAGTTAGAGAGAGGGTTTTAAATCAACCCTCACTCCGTAAAACCCTCTTAAGATCTGCTATTTAGGTGCCTGATATTGAGCGGAGTACTTATCAGATAACTCTTTGGCTTGTTTCAATTGATCCGGAGTTAATTTCTTCTCAAGATCATCACGATTTTTGCTTGCATCCGCATAATTATTTGCTACTGCCGTGCTAAACCAGGCATAGGCTTCCACAGGGTTTGCCGTAATACCAATACCGTCACGATAAAAAACACCCAGACGATTTTGAGCCTTGCCAAATCCCTGCTCTGCGGACTTCCTGATCCAGCTCATAGCTGTATCGAGGTTTTTGCTGACTCCATCTCCGTAAAAATACATATCCCCTATATTATACTGGGCAGTTGGATTCCCCTGATCAGCACTTTTCTGATACCAGTAGGCTGCCTTTTGCAGATCCACGGAGCCGGTTTTGCCCGTATCATAAAAACTGCCTAGTTCAAGCTGCGATTTGGCATGTCCCTGATCAGCTGCTTTCTGAAAATACTCAAAAGCCTTTTTCTCGTCTTTAGGCACGCCATCGCCATATTCATAGATCGAACCTAAATTATATTGTGCACTGGCATTACCGAGATCAGCGGCCTTGCCATACCACTTGATAGCCTCTGGCAAATCTTTTGTGACCCCTGTGCCCGTATCATACATATAGCCAATCGATAACAAAGCATCCGAATGATTCTGATCAGCGGCTTTTTTATACCAGTACATCGCCGTTTCATAATTTTGGGGAACACCATTGCCATAATTATACATATAACCTAAAGCGTATTGAGCATCTGCGTTATTCTGTGATGCCGCTTTTTCATACCAGGTTAATGCTTTGGCGTAACCTTCCGGAGTTTTCTGGTACCAGTAAAATCCTGCCAGAAGTACTTGTGCATCCACATTTCCCTGATTCGCTGAAGCAAGTAAGAGCTCTTCAGTTTTTTGTGGATTGTAGGTCACACCTTGTGCATTGTAATACATCTTACCCAGCAGGTATTGTGCCTTGGGATCGCCTTTTGCTGCTTCCTCTGACAGAAGAATGTAGGCTTTATCGTAATGTTGCTGATTGTAGGCCTCTTCCCCTTCCTGGGTAGTAGCGAAAGCGGGATGACTCAGAGCCGCTAGTAATGAGAGGGATAATACGTATCGCTTTATGTCCATGATATGACCTTAACTAAATTTAGTCTGGTTTATTAGTATATAGTCGAAGACTATCATTTTTTCTAGTCCCTTGAAAAATAATATCTATTGATTTCAATCGACTTTTTACGCAGTCTGCATGAATACTGATCTCTTTCAGCAAATCATAGCAAGCGTTTATTGACTCTCTTTTGGAATTGCGGTAGATAAGTAGATTGCTTAAAACGGATAGGGTTTAGTAGATGGGTTATGCAGATCATGAAGATCATTCAGGAAAGACGTTACAACTAATGATTAATAACCTATTCAAAAAAAACTTCTCGGGTCTTTTTTGTTTTTTACTACTTACTCTGGGAATGGCCACAGGCCATGCGAAAAACTATATTGAATTTATCCCTCTTAATTCTACTGTCAGCGAGTTACCAAGAGACAGTCAGATTATAATCAAATATCGCCTTGTGAATCACTCCAATACGCCGCGTTTTCTAAGGATGATACCCATTAAGGGCATAACACAACTTATCCATGGAAAAAAAAGCTGCGATCCTCAAATTGCCCTCGCAGAAGGAGAGGCCTGTGTTTTAAGCCTGGAAATAGATGCCGCCCAATTGCCCGAATCGATTAACTCAGGTCCTGTATTATGCGAATTTGATTCCAGGGACAATACAAAACCAAGTTACTGTAGCCAGCCTTTAAGTAGAAACACGATGCTTAATCTGAAAGTGGTTTCAGAAGATAAAGCCTTAATATCAGTACCGCCCAAAGGGGAGTACTGCTATGGTAAAAAAAATCTTACCGCCTGCTCTATTCAAATGACTGCCGCTTCCGGAGTTCCTGCCACACTGACCTTATTTAATAATTCAACTCGAGTAACCGCTTCTCAGATTCATGCGATTTTACCTTCAAACTGGACTGATGTGGTGCAAAATGCCTCAGGTTGCAATGTTTTACCGCCTCAATCAAGCTGCACCCTTTATTTTCTCCCTGGAAACACAGTACATCCGCCAGCCTCAGTTTCAATTGTTGGCGTCAATGCTGCCACGACGGCGGTTACTATGTCTGTCGTCGCACCCACACAGCTGAATATTTCAGTTACAGGCTCTCCTGTCGTAATGCGTGCCGGTGAAACAAAATCGCTAACAATTACCAATAATTCTGCTCTTTTCCCAGCGTTTTCTATCCATTCGGATTTTACAGGAACTGCATTAGCGGGCAATGTCAGCGAGACGGCAAATAACTGCGCAGTAGTTAATCCGGGTGCAAGTTGCACAATCAGTTTTACTGCTGGAACCACTACTGTAGCTCCTACCAATTTCCCTGTTTTTGGAAATAACACCATTATTGTCACTGCCAATATTAGCATTCAGTCATTTTATACGTATATACCCGATGGAAGCGGTATAACCCAATGCACTATCAATGCCGTTACAGGTCAGTTAGGAAGCTGTAGTAATACCCTGGGCTTCCCGCCACAACTTACCAGCATCGCATTTAATCCAGTGGGTACCATCGCATACATCGCCAGTCAACCTGCTAATTCGGTAACTCAATGTGATGTGACACCCGTAACGGGCGTATTAACCAATTGCGCAAATTCAGGTGCCACGGCAATTTCACTTCCTCAGCAAATTACGCTTAATCCTGCTGGAACATTCGCTTATATTGTTAACTTCTCAGGTGGAGCCACTAAGTGCACTGTTAATGCCCCTACTGGCAATTTAAGTGGATGTGTACCCTCCGGAGCTGTAGTGGGGTTTGCTCCCGGTGGAATCGCTATCAATTCAGCGGGTACCCGTGCCTACATTACCAGCTTAGGTACCGATACTATTAGTGTCTGCAATATTAACGCAGGTACAGGCCTTTTAAGTGGTTGTGTTAATTCCGGAGCAACTGGGCTTAATGGTGTAAGAACACTGACTTTCAATTCCACTGAGACAATTGCTTACATAACAAATCAGGATACGCCTAGTGTCAGCCAGTGTACTGTCAATGGAGTAACCGGACAGCTTCTGGCATGTGCAAACTCCGGAGCCACCGCACTTAGTACGGCATTTGGAATTGTTCTGGACGATGCCAATGAATTCGCTTACATCAGCAATCCTGGAAACGACACCATTACCAAATGCAGTATTGATTCGCTAACCGGGAATCTGGGATCGTGTGTTAATGCAGGGGCCACACTAATAACTGCTCCCCTCTACCTGGCAATTAATTAGGATAGTTCAATGACAGATTAATGAATTAGAAATACAAGACTATGTGTAAGGTTATGTGTTGGATTTTGAGATATCTCATTCCATACTTGATGGTGATCAGTATTAGTATTATTAAAAAATGAATAAGAAAAGAATTAACAGCTCATTGGTTTGTTTACTGGCTTTTTTATATACACAGGCAGAGGCTGCTGCTGTGGAGAAAAGTCCGGCCTCCTCCCCAAAACAGGGATATAATCTCAGTGGACTCTATGGCTATCAAAGCTTTAAATTTGATTCCACAAAACCGACCAGCTTTAATCGTTTTAGCGGTCATTTGAATTTGTATATGGCGGGAGGCAATAATTTTCGTTTACGCGAAGGATTAACTGCAGGTCTTTATATTTATGAAGTCAAAAGCAATGTACATTCATCCATGCGAATTGATCCCGGTTTACCCAGTGAAACGGATCAAAAGGTTAAAAATGATTCAATTTATGGCCACCTGCTGCAAACCATTACACCCAATGTGCTTGTAGATGTCACGGCGGGGTTGGGTTATAACTCACTCTCCTATTCAACCACCATTGGGGCCCAAACTGAGAACCAGCAGCTAGGGCGTGCACACAGTAACAGTAATAACTGGTTTACCAGCATTAACGGAATTTACAGCCGTTCCTTTTCTAACTGGAAATTTCTCGGCAGCATTGGATTATTGTACAGTCAGATCGACCAGGACAGTTTTAATTATATATTTATTCCCAATCAGCTCGTAAGCAGAGTGCCATTTTTACGAAATAAATCGGCCTTTTCGCTTGAAAACGCAGAAATCGGATACCAGTTAAAAGAATGGGTACAGCCATTTGTGAATGTGGGCTTAATACAGGTGTTGCAATTTTCCAATAATCGTCCCGGCATTTCGGGTGAATTTGTGGGTGCTTTGCCTGAATTTAATCTGGATCAGAATGGTTATCGCGCAGGAGGCGGTTTGTCATTCAAATATAAGCAATTAAGCCTTCGTATTGAACATCAGTATAGCCAGCGAGGCAGTGTGTACCATAGTAATCTGACAATGCTTTCACTCCATATGAATATGGCTTAAAAGTGTTCGTTACCGCTTGTTGAAATGGAGTTCTGTTTGATAGGTCAATTTAAAAAAAAATTGCTTCAATTCAGTTTTGGTTTTTTGCTGCTGGCATTTATTTTTGCCCTGCAGAAAAATGCCTTTCCCTATCTCGATCAATTCATAACCCGAAGCAACAGCTTTATCTATGACCAGATCCTTCACCTGACTGTTGGCAGCCGAAACCTGCCGCCTCGTGTGGTGATTATCGATATTGATGATTATTCCACTCAGGCTGAAGGAAGATGGCCCTGGCCAAGAGACAAATTTGTAACCCTGCTAAACAATCTAAAGAAAGCGGGAGTTGTGGTAATTGCCTTTGATATTGTTTTATCCGAGGCGGAAATTAATTATGCTCAAGGACTGGAAAACAAATTACAGAGCCTAAATAACCAGACACTTGCTCGAGAGCTAATGCCTTTACTGACAAAAGCTGCCCCACTGATAGATAATGACCAGGCCTTTGCGAAAACTCTATCAGAGAATGAAGTGGTACTGGGATTTCTTTTCCATGACAATTCCGATATTAAAAAGGGTTCTTTACCCCCTCCGCTCCTGTTTAACAACTCACAATCAGTCAATACACTAACACTCAATCTTCTGCGCTTCACGGGATATAACGGTATACTCAACCTATTTCTAAAGGCGTCAGGTCATGCTGGCTTTGTCAGCAATATTCCTGATCTCGATGGCTCGGTTCGTCATGGGCTTTTATTAGCAGTTTATAACAACCAACTCTATTCAAGTCTCGCCCTCTCAAGTGTCATGCGCTATTTATTAACAGACAATGTCGAGTTGATGACTCACAGGATTCAGGGGAAAGAAGAGTTGTATGGGATTAACGTGGGCGGTCTTTTCATACCCACTAATTCCAAAGGACAGCTGCTGATTCCTTTCTGGGGCGGACCTGCAACTATTCCAACCTACTCCGCCACTGATATCCTTCACAATAAAGTATCATCTCAGGAATTATCAGGCAGTATAGCCCTTTTAGGTTCTACTATGGTATTACTGGGTGATCTTCACCAGGCCCCCTTATCTCAAAGCTTTCCCGGCGTGGAAATGAATGCCAATATTATCACCGGAATTCTGGAAAAACAGATCACCAGCCAATTTGACTGGCATACCAATACAGGAATTATCTTAATATTGTTATCAGGTATTGTCTTCACCTTTTTATTTCCCTATCTGGGACCTGTTCTTCTTCCCATTCTTTTTCTTTTCTTCATCGCAGTAATTTTAATAGCCAGCTACTTCTTCTTTCACTTTAAAAATATCTTCGTAGCTCCAGGACTTTTACTGGCTTTAATTAGCTTACAGGCTCTCGCTAACTTTACTTATTCATTTATTCAGGAACGGCGGCAAAAAAATCGTATTAAACAATTGTTCAGCCAATATATTCCTCCTTCCTATATGAAGGAAATTACCGATCATCCGGAACAGGTGAATCTTGGAGGGGAATCCCGTGAGATGACCGTTTTTTTCGCTGATATACGTGATTTCACCAGTTTAAGTGAGTCGCTTGAAGCAACAGAACTTAAACATTTGCTCAATAGCTTTTTTACTCCTTTGACCAATATTATCTTTGATTATCAGGGCACTATTGATAAATATGTCGGCGATATGGTCATGGCATTCTGGGGAGCGCCGCTAAAAGACGCAAATCACTGTCATAATGCTTTAGCTGCTGCTTTGGCGATTAGAGGCAAACTTCCCGAGATTAATCAGCAATTAAACCAGCTTAACCTCCCCTCTGTGAAAATTGGAATGGGGCTAAGCACCGGGATTATGAATGTCGGCGATATGGGCTCCAAATTTCGGCTTTCCTACACAGTGATTGGGGAGACAGTTAATCTGGCTTCTCGTCTGCAGGATTTAACCAAATATTATCGAGTGGATATTTTAGTTTCAGAAGCAAGCCGTCATCATCAAGACGACATTCTTTGGATGCCCGTAGATAAAGTAATAGTTAAAGGCTCCCATAAAGCAGTAACAATTTATGAGCCGCAAGGGTATTATGCAGAGGTTCCCCAGGAAAAAAAAGATGAGATCAGAGATTATGAAGCGGGTTTGCAGGCCTACTATAAGCAAAATTGGCAGGCTGCAAAAACTCAATTTGAAACCCTTAACTCCTCTCATCCAGAACGCTATCTCTATAGCCTCTATCTGGCGCGAATTGATGCATTTATCAGCCAACCCCCTCCTTCGGACTGGGATGGCACATTCACACATGTAAGCAAATGATGAGGGAATCACAGTGAAGAAAATAATACTGGTTATTTTTATATTATTTACAGGAACGGCTTTTACCGCTCCTGCCGCTCTGGTACTTTTGGTCAGCAATAAAGTCAGCGCGCAGCAGGCAGGAAAAGAGCGTGCATTAAGTAGAGGATCGCAACTGTTTACTGGCGACACCATTATCACCGGCGCCGGTGCGAAAGCCGAAATAAAATATACGGATGGTTCCCTGGTCAGTATACAGGAAAACACAAGCTATCAGATTGTCTCTTATTCCAGCCAGCAAAATGTGGAGTTCAAAACCAAATTAAATAAAGGTGCGATCGAATATACTTCAAGTAAAAAGAAAAAAGGAAGTATTCAGACACCGGTAGTTGCACTGGCCATTCTAGGCACACAGCTGCAAGCTATTGCAACCCCCAGCAATACCTATCTTGATGTCAAACAGGGACTGGTGCAAGGGGGAAACCAGCTTGTAGGTCCTGGTCAGCAGTTTTCCAGCGGCTCATTCGATAGAAGTGGAAATTTTACGCCCGGTCCTATTCCCTGGAAATATTCAGACAGCACACAAACCTCCAGTACAGATAGCTCCGCAGGAACAACAGGAGATAGTAATAGCAGTACAATAGAGCAAAATAGCCAGATTGCTACGGAGACAATCGGCCTAACCACGTCGCTTATTGAAAACACCACAATCAATACTGCAGTGAGTAATATTGCTATTGAATCACAACTTCCGGTGATTGAAACAGTTGAACTTGCCGAAATTATCGCAATCTGTCCCTAGCTAATCTTAAGGCCTTAACCCCTACTCCTACGTCCCTTGGCCTGTACGAGGGAGCCAGAGATCTAATTCTGGCATGAGATTCCTGGATCCCTCGGACAAGCCGAGGGACATAGGTAAAATATCTTGGTGTGTCAAAGGCCGCAACATGTTTATAGCCACCAGCACCGGTTTCCTGTAGTATGTGAGCGTTTTATATTAATGCTCTGATAGAGGAAATTATGAAAAGGATTTTATTTGTCTTATGGCTAAGTGCTATTTGCAGCAACGCAATAGCATCAATCTTCACTGCAGAAGATGTGAATACGCTTAAAGAACATTTCAAAGCGAATATCAGCGCGGAAGGCGCGATTATGGCGTCTCCCTCACGGAGTAATCCTGACTACTATTTCGACTGGGCGCGTGACTCAGCAATATCGATGAATCTTATTGCGTCCTGGTATGAGCAATACCGGGATCAGGATAGCAAACAAAAATTATTTAATTATGTCAGTTGGGTTGAACGTCTGCAACACCAGCAAGATCCTTTACCAGGGCAGGATATTTTAGGGGAACCCAAATTCTATATGCCCGACAGTCCCTTAGCCAGTCAACCGTATACAGGTCCCTGGGGTCGTCCTCAGAATGATGGACCAGCAATAAGAGCAATAACCCTGATGCGATTTGCAAATAGCCTTCTGGCAGACGGTGAAAGCAATTATGTACGCGAGCACTTATACTTTGAAGGCTTAAATCCGGATACGATGGGCGCCATCAAAATGGATCTCGAGTACACCGCTCATCATTGGCAGGATAAAAACTTTGATCTCTGGGAGGAAGTTTTAGGTGATCATTTCTTTACTGCTATGGTACAGCGCAAAGCCTTACTGGAGGGTTCTGTCTTCGCCAGACAATTCAATGACAGGCTTGCAGCCCAATTCTACCTGCAACAGGCCCGATTAATTGAAAAGCGCCTTTATAAACACATCGATTGTAAAAACAACCTGATTCAGGCTACCCTGCCCCCCCACGCAGGCCCGCAAAAAACTCTCGAACTGGACAGTGCGATAATACTCGGCGTGTTACTGGGGAACACCCATGACGGCTTTTTTTCAGCCGATGCAAGCTATGTAAAACATACTGTGGACGCGCTTAAAGCCGAATTTAAATTCCTATATCCAATTAATGAACCCTATAATAATGCCTTGTTATTCGGACGCTATCCCGGCGATACCTATGACGGCTATCGCAATGACGGTAAAGGAAACCCCTGGTTTATACTAACGGCCGCTGCCGCTGAATACTACTATACCCTTGCAGCAAACGAACTTAAGAATACGCATCACAAGAGCACTGTCGAACAATACATCCAGCTTGGCGATGCTTATTTACGTCTAATCAAAGACTACGCCCCTGATTTATTAATGAGTGAGCAAATCAATCTTGAAACCGGAGTACAGCAAGGCGCCTATTCCCTAACCTGGAGTTATGTCGCTGTATTGAGAGCAATCGAAGCCAGTGAGTCAGTGGACAGGTTACTTGCCTCAACCACACATCAAGTTTTTAATCCTGGCTCCGTTAAGCGACCAATACCAGAAAACGTCTTAATCTGACAACACGAAAGGCGCATTGAACCGATAACATGAGGCAGCTCTGCTGCCTCAATGGGAAAAGAGGTCCTAGCAAACACCTCCGGTGAAAGTGGTAACAGAGAAATTACTGATTTCATGAATATTTCTGGAGAGTCCAGTACTGGCTGAAAATCCAAAATATAATGTTGCTGGAATTGCTCCTGCTTGTGCAAATAAATTATAGTTTGTTATATATTGAGTACCATTAATATACAAATTCAATATCCCGGAACCAGTGATGGTGATGTGATAATTCAGAGGGATTGACTGATTCCGTAATGCTACATTCTGCCATAAACTGAACCCGGGAGTAACGCTTGTGATGAAAGGATTATTAGGAGATGGTCCTCTAATTGCAATAGAGTTTGGCTGCTTTCCAGGTCCTCCAGTACAGATAGGCATAAGAAGATCACAGGTAGGTTTAGAAAAATTTCCAAACTCATCTAATCCAATACCTACGTAGCCTCCAGGAATAGTTGCATATCCAAGCCCACCGCCAAAAACACCGATATTGGCAGGAAGTCCTTGAGAGGCATCCAATAGAAAAAAACTAAATCCGTCAGCACCATCGCCACCGAAGGAATAGGTTGTAAATTTTACATCTATCCCCTGGGATGTGAGAACAGGTTGGGTTGTTATAACCCCGCCTTCTTCAAAGAAATTGGCTAGCGTCAATCGTAATGTACCTTGACCATTTATATCAGGAACATTCCCATTTAATCCACCAGGAGTACCTGCCTGACAAGTCGGTATACTTCCATTATTCACGCCTGTTGCTGTTAAACAGGCATTACCATAGGATTGCCATGACAAAGCAGCCGATGCATTAGAGAAAGAATCCTGAGCCAATATTGCTTCACAACTAAGTCCAATATTAGTCACATTGGATGCAATTATGCCCGAACCGTTTGTAACTTCACATTGTTGGCCTGCAGGTTGAGTTAATACGGTAACATTATACAGAGAACCAACCACCAGGGCCTCTGAAAAAACGAAAGGACCATTTGAGGGTATCGCCAGGTAATTTCTATTATTATTTTGAAGTACTGCACTGGTCCCCTGTTTTAGACAGCTTGTCACCCCACCCACTGTATAATAATTCGTTGTCGGCAAGGGAGGCCCCTGTAAAATATTTAATTGCTCCCCTGCACAGGGCTCACTACAACGCAATGGGTTACCCAGGTCGCAAAGTACAGGCCCACTATTAATGCTCCCTTGCAAAGCGCCTCCATGAATCGTTAAGTTCAGAATGCAGGATTGCTGATATCCTAGCCACATTGTGCCTGGACAATCCCAGGGACTGCTAATAACCTGTGAAACTCCTGGAATCGGCCTCATGATGAGAGTATGTGGCCTGAGAGATTGATTGGTAATCTGATATTGGACTGTTGCTGTGTCATTCGCAGCTACCGTCAGGCTTGTCTGAGTTAATGGTGTAAATGTCCACACAGGCATTCCTGCATAGGCTACCGTCAGTAACGAGGTGCCAATCAGCGTTGCAATAGTTTTGGAAATAAACAAGTTAGCCATAAACGTTCCTTCAGCCAATGTATGTCAGATTAAATAAAATACCCTGAGCGATAAGGTGATTGAGCTTCAGCCCTGAATTCATGCTCTGCCCTTCAGCGCGACCCAAACGGCTTTTGCCCCAATCAGCCAGCGTATAACCTCCCCCGATTTGCCAATGCCTGTTCAGTATTTTCTGTAGGCCAGCCCCAAGAGTCAGCGCTAATGCGGTTTGTTGATTAGCGTTGAAATCGGGAACAGGGAACACACCACAGCTTAATGATTTATTGCTAAACTCATGAGCCTGATTAAAACTCACCCCAATGCCGCTGCTTATCCAGGGTATAAACCCAGTTTCTTTATTAAGCAGCAGTTTACCTTGAACAGCAATATGTTGGTGGTTAATACGGTAATGGTATCTATGATTGTTAAACTGCGGGTCTGCGTCATCCCAAATTTCACCACCCAATCGCGCAGTGCCCATCACTGCTCCCGATAAACCTAATTGACCGCGCAAGATGTTGCTTAATACTTTCTCCATTCCAATAAATAATTCACCAGCTCCCGTTGAGCTGATGCTTTTTTTCGCTGCATAGGTGTTCTCAATTTCCGGCGCCAAAAAAAGAGTCTGTGTTTTCCCAGCCTTTGTCCAAACAGTTCCACCACCCACAGAGACTACCCAGATCCCAGCATTTTGAGCTATCAAAGGATCTGATAGCAGACAAGATAATATTATTAGGCAAATACTGCGTTTCCTCATCATGACCTCCTAATCTCCTTATCTTGGTGATGCAATACAACCCCGCTTTGCTATCTGACGGTGATCCAGTAAATGTTACCAAGGCCTATAACAGCCCCTGCGTGGGGCAGCCAATAATCAACCTTTAACCCAGTATTTGTCATAGACTTCAGCGCTCGAATCCCTTCGGCCCAGGGCTTTCAGCGGTTTGCCGCTCATTAAATAATCTTCAATAGTTTCCAAACTGAGGCCTTTGGTTTCTGGCATGAAATAATAGCTGTAAATCAATCCAAAGAAACAGATTGCTCCATACAATGCGAAAGTATATTCAATTCCGATTCCGGCATGCAAAAGAGGAAAGCTAAAAACGACCAAGGTATTGAAACCCCAGTTGCTGATTGAGGATAAGCCCATACCTGCGCCTCTAACGTGCAAAGGAAAGATTTCCGACATCGCAATATGCGGGATGGGGCCAATACTGATAGCAAAGGAAAATATGTAAACCGTCAGGCAAATGACAGAAAGAGAAGCGATTAAAGAGGTCTGGTAAAATGAAAAGAGACTCAGCGCAAAAAGACTGATAAATGCACCAGAGAAACCAATCAAAAGAAGCTTTCGGCGCCCAAGCTGGTCTACCCAGAATATAGCACCAATGGTAACGAGCATATTGACCAAACCAATCCCCATGGTTGCCAGAATTTGTCCAGTTGCATTGTTAAAACCAAGATTTTTAAAAATTTCTGGTGCATAGTAGATAATGACATTGATACCGCTTAATTGCTGTAAGCAGAATAGCATCATACCAAGGGATAAAACCGGCAGCATGGAACGGCTGAATAATTGCTTCCAGCCCTGTGCGTGGGGCTCACGGCTTAATGTTAATTCAATATGCTGTAATTCGTGACTACTGTTTTCCTTTCTCAGACGCTGCAAGGCATTGGCAGCCTCTTTTTTTCTCCCAACACTGTATAACCAGCGCGGAGATTCGGGAAGAAACAGAATAAAAATAGTCAGCAAGGCCGCTGGAATGGCGCTTGAAGCAAACATCGAGCGCCAGGCATTTTGTTCAATCAATAAATAGTTAACAGAATAGGCACATACGATACCTATCGTAATCGCAAGCTGATAAATAGCGACCATCGCTCCGCGCCATTTTTCAGGAGCAGTTTCAGCCAGGTAAAGCGGTGTAATTACTGCCGCAGTACCAATGGCAATACCAAGAATAAAGCGCGAAACAATCAGAATCCACTCCTCGGCGGCAAGAGCTGCCCCCAGAGCACCGAGAAAAAAAAGCAGACCAGCTGCCGATAAAGCGCTTCGTCTGCCAAAATATTTTACCAGTTTGGAAACAAGCAAAGCACCAATCAACATAGAGCCAAGAAGCGCCCCGAAAGGCAAAGCGGAAGTCATAACCCCGACTTCAGTATGATTTAAAGCGAAATGCTCTTTCACCAGAGCAAGGGAGCCTGCAATGATTCCTTCATCATAGCCAAATAGAAACCCTGCTAATGATCCAATGATTGCAACTAATAATGCCATTTCTTATCCTTAATTAAGCTCAAGTTTACCAATCTGATTCATCTACACTTTGTCGGAAATCAGAGCATTGGCTTTTTTGCAAAGATCCGTGATTAATTGCCAATCTCCGTTCTGCACCGCTGTTTCAGGAACCATCCAGGAACCTCCAACACACTGTACATTAGGCAATGCCAGATAGTCCATACAGTTGCTGCCATTAATCCCGCCAGTAGGGCAAAATACAGCATCGGGTAAAGGGCCATAAAATGATTTCAATGCTGCAACACCACCCACTGCGCCTGCGGGAAAAAATTTAAAATGCCTGTATCCCATCTCCATACCCAGCATGACCTCAGAAACACTGGATATTCCGGGAATAAGTGGAATTGAAGTTTCTCGCCCCGCTGATAACAGACTGACAGTAGCCCCTGGGCTTAAGGCAAAGGCCGCACCGGCCTCGATCGCCTGTTGTAGCTGTAAGGCATTAAGCACCGTTCCCGCGCCAATAATCATCGTTTTCATTTCCTGGCTCAACAGATGTATCGCTTCAAGTGCGATTTCAGTGCGTAATGTCACCTCCATGATGCGAATGCCTCCGTTTAACAAGGCTTCAGCCAATGGCAAGGCTTGATTAAGATCTCTGATTACAATGACAGGAATCAGCGCACTGGCAGAAAAAACCTTTTCAGCCGATAGTTTCCAGTTAAAAGACTCCATTCTCACTTATCCTTTGTTTTAAATATGCAGCAGCTCCCAGTAAGCCAGGCTGTTCCGCAGTGATTACATAGGTTGCAATTTTTTGATTAAAGCCTGTAAAACGCCCTTTATTTTCAAAACGCTCACGAAATTCACTACCGCTCAATAATGGCAATAATCTGGGAACAATTCCTCCTGCGAGATAAACGCCTCCCAGGGAATTAGCTGTTAAAGCCAGATTTCCGGCAAAACTGCCAAGACTCGCAAAAAACTGATTGACTGCCCTTACTGCGAGAGGACAAGCAGAAGTGAGCGCTAATTGTGCGATTTCAGCAGCAGACCGAAACTTAATGGCTTGGTCTTGAAACATTGCCAAAGCCTGATAAAGATCTTCAAGCCCTCCTCCTGATAAAACACGCTCACAGGAGACATGTCCGTATTTTCGGGACAAATATTGATAAATGAACCACTCCTGTTCAGTCTGGACTGGCCAGTCAGCATGCCCCCCCTCACCCGCAACAGGGAGATACCCCTGACTGCCGCGAATTAACTGAGCCACTCCAAGACCCGTACCAGCACCAAGAACCAGCATGTTTTGATGTGGTTCTGAATAACCGCCGCCTATCTGCAATTTATGCAGAGATTGTAATACGGTAAGGCTCATGGCCGTGGCAGTAAAATCGTTTAGAATATATAAGTGGTTTAAACCTAGCTTCTGCTTTACAGAGTTAGCTGAGAATTGCCAGTGAGAATTGGTCATGGAAATTGTATCGCTACTGACGGGACAGGCAATGGCAATCGCTGCCTGCTTAATATCTTCCACTTTGCAACAGTTCAAATAGTGAATCCAGGCATCCTCTATGCCCTGATAATTGGCACAGGGAAGGATTTGAATCTGATCTATAGTCAGGCTGTTCAGCTCAACACGGCAAAATCGGGCATTTGTACCCCCAATGTCTGCGGCAACCGCATACTGCTCACTCGCCATTTACTGCAACTCCTTCAGCAAAAAGACTACAAGCCCCTTCCTCAGCACTTGAAAAATTATTTCTTAAATGGACAAATAACTCTCTTCCCATACCTTTAACTGGCTCGGGCGTTCTGCCGGCATGTTGTCTGTTTTTTAATTCCTGAGCAGATACCAGCAGTTCGACAATCCCTCTTTGCCCATCGATAAGAATCATATCGCCATTTACTATTTTTGAAATAAGCCCTTGGTCGACAGCCTCGGGAGTGACATGAATAGCGGCTGGCACCTTGCCGGAAGCGCCGGACATGCGGCCATCTGTTAAAAGGGCAACGCGAAAGCCTCTATCCTGCAATACACCAAGCGGAGGAGTCAGTTTATGCAACTCAGGCATGCCGCAGGCTTTAGGCCCCTGGAAACGTACAACGATAACACAATTTCTCTCCAATTCGCCGGCATGAAATGCCATTTCAAACGCTTCCTGGCTTGAAAAAACCACAGCAGGCGCTTCAATCACCTGATTTTCCTGAGCCACTGCAGAAGTCTTGAAAACAGCTCGCCCGAGATTACCTGATAACACCTGCAATCCTCCTTGAGGCTGAAAGGCGTCGCTCACCGGGCGCAAAACATTGATATCAGCTGACTGAGATTCATTTTCAATCCATGACAGTTGCCCGTTATCGAGAATCGGCTTTTGTGTATAACGCTGAAGACCAAATCCAGCCACAGTGTGCACATCCGCATGCAGTAACTCATTTTCAAGAAGGGTTTTTATCAGATAGGCCATACCGCCTGCCTGCTGGAATTGATTAATGTCCGCTTCGCCGTTGGGATAGACACGGGCAAGTAAAGGGGTAATCTTCGATAGCTCTGCAAAATCATCCCAATTGACAATCAGGCCCGCTGCTCGCGCAATTGCAATCAAGTGCATGGTATGATTAGTTGAACCACCCGTTGCCAGCAAACCAATAATGGCATTGACAAGCGATTTCGCATCAACAATCTTCCCTACCGGCAAATACTCCCCTCTTAAATCGGTCAGTTCAATAATTCTCTGTGCAGCGGCTTTGGTTAATTCATCACGTAAAGCAGTGTTTGGATTTACAAATGAAGAGCCAGGCAATTGCAAACCCATTATTTCCACAAGGAGTTGATTGGAATTGGCTGTTCCGTAGAAAGTACAGGTACCAGGTGAATGATAGGAAGCCGCTTCAGCGTCTAGCAGCTTGTCTTTGTCTACTTTCTTTTCAGCATACAACTGGCGTATTCTCGCCTTCTCTTTGTTAGAAATCCCGGACGGCATAGGTCCTGCGGGAATTAGCATAAAAGGTAAATGACCAAACGATAAGGCCGAAATTAACAGACCCGGTACTATTTTGTCGCAGATGCCAAGCATTAGACCGCCGTCAAACATATTATGAGATAAGCCGATAGCCGCAGACATGGCGATCACATCACGGCTCAAGAGGCTTAATTCCATACCAGGCTGCCCTTGCGTGATACCATCACACATTGCCGGCACACCCCCTGCGAACTGAGCAATGCCTCCGGCTTCTGCAATCGCCTTTTTGATTAATGAAGGATAATGCTCATAGGGCTGATGCGCAGATAGCATATCATTATAAGCGGAAATAATACCGATATTTGGCTGTCTCATTTCACGAAGAACCTGTTTTTCGTGAGAAAGACAAGCGGCGAACCCATGTGCCAGATTACCGCAATGCAGGACTTTACGATGAGGCCCCTGAACTCTGGCCTCTGTTAGTTGGGAAAGGTATTTTTCACGCAAAGAAAGACTTCGTTCATTAATTTTGTCGGTGATTTCTCTGATACGAAAATGCATAACAACCTCATGAAGGAGCAAACATAACCTGCAATCGGGTTGCAGGCTGATTAAGAAAAGCACGAATAGGCATGGTTAAGACGTCGTTGTCGGCTAATGCCTCCTGAAAGACGCGCATCTTGTTCTCACCGACTAGCTGTAAGAACAACTTCCGGGTTCTGAGCAGACGGGGTTTGGTCAGCGTAATACGTTGAAATGGTGCATGCATTGGCGTTAGCGCAATCACATCTTTTGCACAATTGGATAAGCCATATTCCAGCTCTCTGCTGCCAGGAAATAAAGAAGCGGTATGGCCATCTTCTCCCATTCCCAATATCACCGCGTCAAACAGAGGAATCCTGGCAAGTTTGGCTTCAGCTTCACCAACAGCTTCTTCAATAGTTGAATTTTGAGTATAAAGATTAATAAAGGTAGCCGCAGCCGCTTTGTTTTTTAAAAGACAGTTCTTTACCAGCCATTCATTACTATCCCTATCCTGTGTATTCCAACGCTCATCCACCAGAATCACAGAAACAGCATTCCAATTTAAATCCTTGGCAGCCATCACCTCAAATAGTGCAGCCGGAGTTTTTCCACCGGAAACTGCCAGATAAGCTTCCCCTCTTACTGCAATGGCCTCATTAAGGATTTCTATCAATCGATTGGCAAATTCCTCATGAAGTATTTCACAATTTTCAAAACGATGTATATCCATTTACTCATCCCAACTATGTGCATCCCGAGCTAATAAACTGGTAGCCATAGCCGGCCCCCAGGTTCCTGCCTGGTATGGACGTGGCGCCTCGGAGCTCTCCTGCCAGGCCTTTAAAATACCGTCAATCCAATTCCAGGCTTGCTCCACTTCATCTCGTCGTACGAACAAATACTGATTACCCAGCATTACCTCCAATAAAAGACGCTCATAGGCATCAGCAATGCGCTGTTTGTTGAAGGTTTTGTCAAAACTTAAATCCAGTTTGCTTTCCTGAAGCTGCATTGTTTCCCCAAGTCCCGGAATCTTGTTCATGATTTGAATTTCGACCCCTTCATCAGGCTGCAGGCGAATAATTAACTTGTTAGGAGCAAGTTGTTTGTAGGTTTTCTGAAAAATGTTGTGCTGTGGGGCTTTGAAGTAAACAGCCACTTCACTGTGCTTTTTCGGCATTCGTTTGCCAGTTCGCAGATAAAATGGAACACCTGCCCAGCGCCAGTTGTCGATATTGACCTTCATTGCGACAAAAGTTTCAGTTCTGCTTTCAGAACGGGCTCCCTCTTCTTCCAGATACGCAGGAACAGATTTTCCATTAACAAATCCACTTGTATATTGCCCGCGCACAGTTGAGGCTTGAACATTGGCATGATTGATAGGACGCAATGCCTTTAGCACTCTAAGTTTTTCATCCCGAATACTATCCGCGTCCAGACTAGTGGGAGGCTCCATAGCAATCAGAGATAAAACCTGCAGCAAATGATTTTGCAGCATATCACGCATCTGGCCCGCATCATCATAATAACTCCAGCGTCCCTCTACTCCCACCTCTTCGGCGATAGTGATTTGCACATGGTCAATTGACTGATGATCCCAGTTATTTACAAACAATGAGTTAGCAAAACGTAAGGCCAGTAAATTCAAAACGGTTTCTTTTCCGAGATAATGATCAATTCGATAAATCTGGTTTTCTGCGAAATAGCAAGAGACCTGATTATTGATTACAATCGCTGAAGCCAGATCCTTGCCAATAGGTTTCTCAAGAACTATACGGGCAGGAAAATCAGCCAGACCATTTTTAGCCATGCCCTCGGCAATATGCCCGAATAAAGAAGGAGGTGTTGCAAAATAACCAATTGGGATCAGATGATTCGTTGTTTGCTGGCTTAATTTCTGATACTTATCAATTTGTAACAAATCCAGTTGAGAATAACGAAGGCGCGAAGCCAGGCGATCCCATACTGCATTATTAAAAGGAGTATTCAGAAACTTTTTTAGATTGGAGGAAACAAAATTTCCATAGGACTCAAGACTAAACTCTTCGCGGGCTACACCGTGGATAAGCGTATCCGCATGCAGCATTCCTGAACTTTCCAACTGATAAAGAGCGGGTAAAAGTTTTCGGCGAGCCAAGTCACCTTGGGTGCCAAATAAAAAGAGGTTGCAGGGTTTATGTTTGACCAGCATCTTGCATTGAATCCTTTCATTCCTATTTCAATCCCTGAAGTTTACAATAGCAAGAGTCAGGCTACAAATCATTTTTGAGATTAAAGCCAGGCCCAGGTACTTTAGTAATATTGTTCAATAGATTACCAATAAGATTATCAGCAATATCCGGGTTAGCTATGCCATGCGAGTTAGACGCTCTAAGAACCTCTTCATTATATCTAATACGCTTATCCTTACCCAGCTTGTAAGCATCTTTAGCTACCTCAATCAGATGCAACTCCAAATCTACTAAATAGGCCTGAGGAAGCTTGTTTTCGCCAAGGTCATCCTGGATGAGCTTTGCGCATTTATCCATAAAACTAAAACAAAAGATGAGCAGTGCATGAAGTTTCAAATTTCCAGCATTCGTCTTTAAAAAGTTGATTTCTGTATTCAAAGTAGATTGCAATTCATCAAACCAGGGTCTCACAAGATTATGAAGCGCTTTCAGCGGTTTCTGAGCATCAAGCTTATCAGATGTTCTGTAAGTGGGGTTACTGTTATTTGCAAACGCTTTGTAGGAGTCGGCAAATAGGATCAGGAATAAATCAACCTGACTGACAAGAAATTCTTGAATATTCTCAATCCCGGGAACGTCTTTAGGGAATTTGGTTTTAAAAAAATTATCCCAGTTTTGAATCAAGCTATTCATGTCATTCATATCAGAATTAAAACCCTCAAGCCATTTAGTATTTTTTTTGCCTAGCTTATACTCGTTGTTTTTTGAATCTACATCGAGTTTATAGTCACTGTTTTTTGACTCATCATTGAGCTCTCCTTGAGAAAATTTCTGCTTTTTATAAAAGCCTGGATAGCCGGGAGCCGCAAGCGATAGAGGAGCACCGTTTTGAACACCTTCCTTTGAACTGTGATGACCTTGAGATTTACGCGGCACAACTGCTCCTTAATCGACTAGTTATTCTGATAATTTTACAGTAAATAACAATTTTTATCCAGTCAGTTTTATATTTAGACCTTTATGGGTAGTGTAATTCCATCGCATGATGCCGTTAAACGATGTTCCTCTCTTGCTTTCTTCACCATAAAGAATGTTGAACCGCAGCCGTAAAATGAATCAACGGAGCGTTTCAGGCTTCCCCTCCCTGATTCACTGCCCTCAGTGATCTGTGAACTGGAACTGGATAAATCCATCGAACTGGTCAAAGAGGAATTTGAGCTGCTCAAATCGACTTCACTATCACTGTCGCTCGCACAAAGATGCGTTGATTTTCCTGTTCTGAGTCCCTGATGAACTTCTCCGGTTAACATATTGTGCACGCCTGGAAAACTAACTCCGTGCGACCCACGGTATTCTATACCTTTGAATTCAGATAACACGCTATCACATGCCTGGCAGCACAACTTGGAGATACCGATATGAACAGGCTCCTCTGGCTTTATCGCATTGTTCTGACGCAGATAGTCAACTATCAATTGTTCAGCATGCCAATTCCCTTTGCCAATGCTGTCTGAACGGACTAATAATTCGTAGTTGCCAGATGTTAATGCTTTGGCTTGCTCGATAGATAACCCTGTATTGGCTATACCATAGTATTTTGTGAGGAAATAAGAGGATGCCAGCTTTAATAATGCCTTTTGCAGGTGCTCTCTTTGGCTTTCACACTTTTTATTGCGCTCCGGCACTACCGTAGCATAACCGCCCGCATCTTCCTGACCTAAAGCCCTGACTGCCAGTGCCGCCAGAGCCAGGCCCTTGGCATTAAAAGCAATATTTAACTTTTCATCCGCAAGCGATTCACCATCGGTAAGTAAGATATCAAGATCATCTGAGACTTCAAATTTAGAATCAGCCAGAAAATCTGCTTCCATTTTTTTGATGAAATCCTGCACGATATGCAAGCGCCGGTCCATTATTTTAGTAAATTTGCTGATAGTATCCGCTTCGTCAGTCGCTGTAATACGCGGGAAGTTAGAGGCTATTACCAATTTCCCTTCATGCAACACGACTGCAACACAGGGGCTAATCGTATCATGCACTGCCATAAGACGACTCAGGCTATCGACGCGTCGTTGTGCTTTTACTGCGTTTTTGCTTGTTCTTTGCGGCTCAGGAGGAACAGCGATATGATTGTCACGGATAAATTGATCAATAAAATTAGCATGCGGAAATTTATTCGTCGCAGCAGGTGTCAACGCTAACTGATTAATTATCGCAGGAACGATTTTATTGACGATGTCGTTATCCTCTACACCAGTCTCTGTTAAATAATGAGCAATCCCTTTTGCTTTACTATTGGAGATATTAATTTTTGGCTGGTGTTTGGCAGCACTATTAAGGATTAACTCTTGAATCTGAGATTGGCGCATTGTAAACCTCGGGAATTGAATCTTAGCTTTCAGTGAAAACTGAACATTTTTGAGTAGTTTACAGGTCAAAAATTAACAAAATATTAAAAGATGAATACTTTTTCGAATTATTATGCACGAATTCACATGTATTGATTCGTGAGTCAGCTAGAGTATACTGAAACCTCACATGCTTCATAGAAGTTAAAAGGATTTAACTCTCAACAAGGAGGTTGTAATGAAGTTCAGATTATTTTATGCGGCTCTGCTCCTGTCTCCCCTGTCAGCATTTGCAGATGAGGTTCCTATAAATCAACCTGTAATACCTGCTGCAAACGCGGCTCCTGAAAATACAGTTACCCGCCAATATACAACGGAAGACAAAACAGCTGATCTGGCCAGTTTTCAGCGCAGTATTGATTACCCCACACAAATTGTGCGAATCAAAGGAAGCCTGGCAGATAAAAATTTAAGTTGTGATGAGGTCAATGCAGCGATTGATAAGGCTATGGTTTCAAAAATAACGCCTGATAAATTTACCTACAATATTTATATTTCCTGCAGCTATGATCCTCAGACTCGTCTGGCGACCAGCTTTCTGATCAATACTTATTTTGATCCGCTTTCAGATAATGCTATCGATTATTTAAATAACTATCTGGCCGAATATAATGGCTCTGATCTGCTAGGAACCACTTTTAATATTGAAAGTGCAAAAGGTGTTGTTATCTCCATGAACCTCAATGCCGGTTATAAGAATAACATGCGCAAAACCACTTATACTTTATATCACCAGGATCGTGGAAATTATTTTTTTAAGAGCAATTATGATTTGAAAAAGGAACTCATAGCCGATATTTACAGCCGCTTCTATTCCAACGATCCGGAAGTCGTTCTACCTTTTCTCGACAAATGGATTAGCCCCTATGCGAGCTCTATTTATCCTGGAATTCTTCGCTCTTCCAATTATGTCGAGCTACAGCCTGAAAGGATATTCGTAATGGACCATGAGGGTGATCTTTTTGTGTCTAATTTGAAATATTATTTTGCTCACACCTGCACTAAATATACCAACAAACGTTGTATGTAAAACACTACCATTCTTTATCAGGACTACAAGAATTGCAGTCCTGACAAGCTTCTGATTAAAACGTTGTAAACAGATAATAATAACCCTTGTATAACAGGAACAAACCAATCAACAAATAAATCAAAGCCATTATCAGCAATCCATTGGCATGTGCTGACCACCAGTGGGCCATTCTTACTGCCTGATCTGGAAAAAATAAACGCAGGAGCGCACTCAATAGAATAAGCCAGCCAACAAGGGTAATAATTAATGGCCAGGCGAGTACCCAAACGTTATGACTGACAACAAGCAGTAATCCCAGAATCAAAGTGATAATGGCCATAAATAGCATCAGCGGTGAATCGGCAACCATCGCATTGATTAAGGGGTGTATATTTCTGCGGCGGAAAAACACGTATAAACTGGTAATCACCAAATACCAGCCGATTACTTTCGCTAGGAAAATTGTAATGTCCATAGCGTGCTCCAAAATACAGTTTCTATATTATTAGTATAGTCTAAACAATTGTTTCTTTGTTATTTTTTGAATAATTCCGTCAAATCATCAGAGGGTTTTAGCTGCATTTTTTTGATAAAAAAAGTGCCCAAAGCAGCTATTAGAAAATTAAGAATTAATGTGTAACAGGATAAATATCCCGGTATAATATAATCTCCTATTTTCAGTGGATAAATAGAAGATTTAAAGTTTAACCACAGGATCCCCCATGTGCCGCTGATAATTCCCACGATCCAGCCCAAAATCAGAGCTCGATAATCAAACCAGCGCGTATACAAACCCACGATAACAGAGGGAAATGTCTGGCTTATCCAGATTCCACCCAATAATTGTAATTGAATGATGTAATCCAAAGGCAAAAAGAGAATAAATGCCAGAGCACCAGCCTTAATCAACAGGGAGATAATCTTGGCAATTTTCGCCTCATCCTTAAGCGACACTGAAGATCTGGTATATTCTTTATAAATGTTTCTCGTGCATAAATTAGCTGCAGAAATCGACATAATTGCAGCCGGCACCAGGCCGCCAATGGCAAAAGCTGCGAATGCAATGCCAAGGAACCAGTCCGGAAAGCTATCAAGATACAAAGCCGGCACCGCAAAATTCGCTTTATATTGCTGGAAATAGGCGGTAAATCGAGGATTTGCTTCAACACCAGCCGCCAACGCCATATACCCTAGCAAAGCGCATATTCCCAATAGCACCGAGAAAAGCGCAAGAAGGATCATATTTTTTCGGATAGCGTTTTCATTTTTAGCACTCAGCATCACATTAATGCTGTGCGGATATAACAGCAATGCCAATGCTGAGCCAAATGCCAGTGTAAGGTAGGCACTGTATTGATTCATATTACCCTCTATGGGGGCTTTTAACAGCAGCTTATCAGTGGGGATTTTGGCAAAAATAGCAGAGAATCCCCCTAACTTTGCTGGAATTATCAGAATGGCTGCAATCAAAGCGATATAAATTAATATATCTTTCACCACTGCAATCAAAGCAGGAGCTCTGACCCCGCTTCGATACGTGTAAACAGATAATACAATGAAGGCGATGATTAGAGGTGCCTCACCAGCCAGACCCGTAGTAGGGAAGCCTAAGGCTGCAATAATGATCTGAATTCCGGCTAGTTGCAAAGCGATATAAGGCATCGTTGCGATAACCCCGGTTATCGCAACCAGTAAAGAGAGCAGTGAACTGTCATAGCGGGCCCTGACAAAATCGGCTGCTGTAATAAACCCATGTTGTTTTGATACCGACCATAGTTTTGGAAGTATAAGAAAGCCGAGCGGGTAAACAATAAAGGTATAGGGAATCGCAAAAAATCCAAGAGCGCCAGCCCCATACATAAACGCAGGAACAGCAATAAAGGTATAAGCCGTGAATAAATCGCCTCCTACTAAAAACCAGGAGATAATGGTTCCGAAACTGCGCCCGGCCAGAGCCCATTCATGAAGAGAATTCATATCTGCCTTTCGCCAGTGAACAGCCATAAATCCGATGAGACTTACCAACAGAAAAAGGAAAAGAAAAATCAGCAGCATGCTAAGAGACACAAATTACTCCATATTGTGAATCACTCCCTGAAACCTGCTCATTATAAATAACAAATACAAAGGAATACCAGTAAGTTCTGAGTCTTATGCTTATTTAAGAAAGATGATCACGAATAATTAAATAAATGGTCTACATTTGTAATATATGATGTTGCATTGAGAAGTTTATGCCAGGCTCAGATCCCCAAGCCCAATTGGGCTACACCAGTAATAAGGAAATGTCCCAGGATTTCCTGATCCCAATGATCAATCGTATTCTTGAAAAAGGAGGCGTTAAGCTTACAGCTAATGATGATGGAATATGTAATGGGCTGGCAGCTGTGTACATTAAATATGCTTTGCAGGGAAAAAGCAGTGAATTTGCAGCCATGCTGAATGCCATTAATCAGAGAGGTCAGCAGGCAATTATGGAAGGGATTAATGAATCCCCTCCTCCCTCCACCAGTTCAGATAGTGAAATTTCAGATAGTGATATCAACCGCTTCATTCAGGAGGTCGTCTTTTGCTTTCTGCCTGATGAATTTAACAAACAACTGAGCCAGGTGGACGCCGTGCATTTGGTAACAGTTCCCGTGGAAAAGCATATAGAAAATCCCGATGGAAATGTAACCCAAGTCTCTGAACCTCAGAAACTGCAATCTGTTTACAAGCTGGGGCTGGTGGCAGAAAAGGGAGCCTGGAAACAGATTTTCAATAAGATGAGAGCGCCTGATACCGCCTGGCATGTAGGCTCTCTTGATCATGCAGTAGCGGTTCATGTCAATAAAGAGGGTAATTTCGAGGTTTATGATCCTAACTATCGCAAAATAGCGGTGTTCAAAGATGGCCATCCAAAACCTGAATCCACAGCAGCAGGCCAACTGGAAAATTTTTTATTCAGACGATTTGCAATGGAAACCAATAAGATGGCATTGACTATTGACGTAGTAGCTCATCCGCAGGCAGCAATCGATTTTAACTTTCCTGATAAAGCAAGCTTTATCATCGACAATCTTAGTCGAAGGTATCCTGACGTAAAAAATGACGCTTTGAAGAACAGCAAGGGGGCCCCCTATAATCAATTGGCTATGGCAGCAAGAATTAACGATACAGAAATGTTAAAATTATGGCTTGAAAAAGGCAGTTCTTCTTCACACGTCGCTTTATTAGCTGCTGTTCAGGATAATCGGCTTGATTCTTTAGAGGTATTGCTTGAAAATCAATACCGTCATTGCTTAAACGATCCTGAAAACAGCCCTCTTTCCGCCTATTATGACGCGGTTAAAGTGGCCTTGAAGAAGGGGCGTACAGAGTCACTTGGAAAATTGCTGAATGATCATGACATCCGCTTATCTATCAGCCAGCTACTTCAAAATAATGCGCAGGGAACCGAATTTCAGCTTGAACTTCTAAGCAATGCGGCTAAATCACGTAACCCCTATTGTATCCGAATTTTAACTGATTTTCTGAAGGATAATGTTCCCGACCTGGATTTCGCTCAATTAATCAATTCCGGTAATGTGCTGGAAATCGCCCGGGAAGCTGGGAATCCGCAATGTGTACAGATATTAAAAAATCTGGTCGCCGAAAAACCCGGCATAGCTCAGGACAGTGCAAATGACCTGAATTCAGCAGAGGATGAAATGCCCGCCTACCCTTCTAATGAAGAGGAAGTTAAGCATTTTATTTGGAGATTGCCGTCTTTCAGAGAAGTTATCTCCATGATAGTAGATAAAATAGCCAGTTTTTTTAGATCGTCAAAAGCCGAGACTGACTCATCTACTCAAAAATATAAGACACAGATTGATGAAGTGAAGTCTGTGACTCCATTATCAGATGCTCCAGCCGCAACCAGTCAGAGCATTAAATCTCGCCTGTCGATTGAAAAAGCATCCAATGAAGAAGTTTCTGAGGCATCCTCTTTTTTAAGTAAGCCATCGGGTTAAAACCGTCTTCATTTTAATCCGTTCCAATCTCAGTCACCCAGTAAACGATCGCAATAATCACCGCGCCCAGAAAAATCCATGCTAACTGATACCAGTAAAAAAAGGGAAAACCGAATAGCATCGGCTCAAGCTTGTTGTACCAGGGTAAAGGCAGGACCGCCAGAATGGGAATCAGCAAGAGCCAATACCAGTGTCGTTTGGATTTACGAAGCATAGGTAACTAATTTAAGACGGGATTTTTTTATGGTCATTGAATTAAACAAAAAATGCAATAGGATTTTTCATTTGCAAAAGACAGTGATACTATTTGCCTCGATGGATAAAGCCTCTCTTTTCAGGAAGCACAGGCTACTCAACAGTGGAACAGGATATGGCAATGGATGGCAATATTAATTCGTATATGATACTGGTTGCGATAATCGCAGGTTTGGGTGGTTTCCTTTTTGGTTTTGATTCAAGCGTGATTGCCGATGTGCAGGATCAGATTATCCGTCAGCTATCCCTTAATTCATGGGAATGGTCTCTCGTTGTCAGTTTTAGCCTGCTCGGTTCGATCGCAGGCATTCCGCTAAGCGGATATCTTTCAGATCAGATTAGCCGTAAAACGCTGCTAAAAATAGTTGCCATTGGCTTTATTCTGGGGACCGCCAGTTGTGCGCTTGCCGATACACTTAATTATTTATTACTTGGCCGGTTTATCATTGGGGTCTGTATAGGAATTGCCTCGTACATCGCCCCTTTATTTATCGCGGAGATATCTCCTCCAAAGAACCGGGGCGCACTGGTTTTGATTAATGGACTTGCACTCACTTTTGGCCAAGCGGTTGCCTATTTAATTGGCTATTTATTGCAGGATAGCGCCGCCTCCAGTTGGCGTCTCATTTTGTGGACCGGGGTACTACCTGCACTTTTATTACTTATCGGCATGCTGTTTGTACCCCATTCCCCACGCTGGCTGGTAAAAAAACAGGGGATTGAGAAAGCGGTTGCCGCATTGAAAAAAATAAGACCAAAAGGCGCAGATCTCAGGAGTGAAATCGCTGAAATAAAAAATAACAGTTCGCCACTCAAACTGTCTAAAGCGCTTTTATTGAGCAAGCCCTTTTTTTCAGTGCTGGCAGTTGGAACGCTTCTTGGCGTGTTTCAACAGTTCTCAGGAATTAATGCGCTGATGTACTACGGCCCGATGATTTTCCAAAGCGCAGGGTTTCTATCCATCCACACGGCTATTCTCGCCACCTTTATCATAGGAGTGGTCAATTTTATTTTCACCGCGTTCACGCTCTGCTTTGTGGATCGCTTTGGCCGCCGTTCCCTGCTATTAAACGGGATGATGCTCGCCAGTCTGAGCCTGTTCGCCATAGCATTCTGCTTTAACCGCATATCGCCTGCAATCATTCTCCTGCTTTTCTGTACTTATGTGATGGGCTATTGCATTAGCGTAGGTTCGCTGTTCTGGGTATTAATTTCTGAAATATTCCCACAAGCCACTCGCGGATTTGCCATGAGTATTGCCACCGTCATTCAATGGCTGGCGAATTTTCTTGTATCGATTTCTTTCCTTACATTCTTTACCAATACCGGACCCTCATTCACTTTTTCCATCTTCGGGGGCTTCTGTTTACTCGCCTTTTTCTTTATTTATTACTTTATACCGGAAACAAGCGGTGTTTCTCTCGAAAAAATTGAAGACAATCTGCTTAAAGGTCACAAAATCAGGGATCTTGGACAAAATCTCAATACGCAAAAAAATAAACTAGCACTAAACTTGGAAATCTGAAATGAATAAAAAATGTCGAATGGGAATTATTGGTGCCGGAAGGATTGGAAAATTGCATGCCGCCAATTTGAAAACACAACTCCCTCAGTTTGAGCTGAATGCCATTGCGGACCCGCAACTGGACACTCACTGGGCAAAAACGCTGGATATTCCGCTGCTCAGCACATCTGTTGAAGATATACTTGATAATCAGGATATCGACGCTGTATTAATTGCTTCGCCCTCTCATTTGCATAGCCAACAGATTCTTAGGGCCTGCGAGTCTGGAAAAGCTATTTTTTGTGAAAAGCCCTTGGGCTTATCCGAACAGGAAATTCTTCAAACAATTGAAGCAGTAAACAAAAATAATACCCTGCTGCAAGTCGGCTTTAATCGTCGCTTTGACCCCAGTTTTTCAAATTTACAAAACCGTATAAAAACAGGTGAAATTGGTCAGACGCAACTTATCTGCATTACCTCACGTGATCCTGCATGCCCCTCAAAGGAGTATTGTGCAACCTCAGGCGGCATTTTCATGGACATGAGTATTCATGATTTTGATATGGCCCGCTTCCTCGCCAATTCAGAAGTGGTTGAAGTTTATGCAGCTGGCGCTGTCCTGATAAACCCTGAATTTGAAGCCTTTAATGATGTCGATACGGCGACAATACAACTGCGCTTTGCGAATGGCACACTGGGCATTATCAATAATAGCCGGCAAGCAGTTTATGGCTATGATCAGCGGATCGAAGTCTTGGGTTCAGAAGGAATGCTGCTCGCTGGAAATCAACCTTCCCATCAAGTAGTAAGTTATGGGATGAATGGCATCCACTCTGCTAATCCCCTGTATTTCTTTTTAGAACGCTACCAGCAAGCTTTTATAACCGAATTAACCGCATTCTATCAAAGCTGGATCTCTGAAAAGCCTGCGCTGGTCTCAACCTTTGACGGACTTCAGGCATTAAGAATTGCTCAGGCGGCAAAACAATCACTGGAAATTAATGCGCCGGTCAAATTGTAATCCTGAATGAGAGCGAAAATGTCAGAACTAAATTATGTAAAAGAGAGGCCCATCGATTTAATTTGTATGGGCCGAGTGGCAGTAGACTTCTATGCAGAAGATATAGGACTTGCTCTTTCAGAAGCCAGTACTTTTAAAAAATACCTGGGGGGATGTGCTGGAAATATTGCTGTTGGGGCAGCGAGACTGGGATTAAGCTGTCAGATGTTTTCCTGTGTGGGCCAGGATGAAATGGGTGCTTTTTTAAAGCAGACACTCATTAAAGAAAACGTTAATATCGATTTACTTCAGGAATCAGATGCCCACCTGACAGGGCTTGTGCTTTTGGGTATTAATCCCCCGCATCACTTCCCTCTAATGTTCTATCGAAATAATTGCGCCGACATGCAGCTTAAAGCAGAACATATTTCAATAAAAAATTTGGAAAAGGCAAAGGCTCTCCTTTTTACAGGCACAGGTTTATCCACTGAAGCCATGCTTGCAACGACGCTGCATACGCTTGCTCTCGCTAAAAAAGCAGGCACACTCATTATTATGGATCTGGACTATCGCCCCGTTCTATGGAATCTGACCACAGCAGGTGATGGCGAAACCCGTTATCTGCCCGCGGCAGAAGTCACCTCTATTTACCAACAGGTTCTTGCTGACTGTTCATTCATTATTGGTACCGAGGAAGAAGTGTTATTGGCAGGAGGTGCGGACAATCTGCCGGCAGCCATTCATTGTATCCAATCCCTTAGCCAGGCTCCAATTGTTGTTAAACGCGGACAGTTGGGCTGCCAGGTTTATCTTAAAAATGCCTCCACACTGGAATCAAAACCTTTTCCGGTTGAAGTTCTGAATGTTCTGGGAGCTGGTGATGCCTTTATGGCCGGTTTGTTAAGGGGCTTACTGCGTGAAGAGAATTGGGAAACTGCAATGGAGTGGGCAAATGCCAGCGGCGCCTTGCTGGTAACACGACATGGTTGTGCGCCCGCAATGCCTTATTGGGAAGAGCATCAGTACTTTATACGTGAGTTCGCTAACAATCCACTGGTATGGAAAAGCCATGCTTTAAATCAGTTACATGAAAAAAAAACTCAGGTACTTACTCCGAATTATCCTTTCCAGGACGGCCTGCATTCGATTGTCGAAATGGAAAATAATCCTTTTGAAATCCAAATGAATTTCCAATCATTGCGTTTAAGAAAAGGAGAGACCTTTCAGTTCAATCCTTTATTTGAATTTGCCGCATTGCTAATGACTGGACGAGTTGATTTCCACTTCGGAGATAAACAATTCAGGGCCGAACGCTGCGATTATTTTGCTGAAAACCCGATTGTCTTACACTGTTCAAGCGATTCGATAGCTTCCGTACAAGCTCACAGCGATTGTGAACTGTTAATTATGGAAACTGAAAACCCCACTCCCTTTGAGCCGATGGTTTTTACAGAAGGCAATATGCTGGAAACCGATCATCGCGGACAAAAGCAATTGGAAAACACCGCTTATCGTATAGTTCGTACGGTTTTTGACAAGCGTAATCGGCCAGAATCCAATCTGGTTGTGGGCGAGATTATCAGTTTTCAGGGGCGCTGGTCGAGTTATCCCTCCCATTACCATGCACAGCCTGAAATTTATCATTATCGGTTTTCAGAACCCCAGGGATTTGCATTAGCAGAAAATGGAGGGCAGACACTTCGCATAACACATGGCGATACCTATCAGATAGCCGCCAATAAAACTCATGCCCACTGCACTGCTCCCGGTTATTCGCTTTATACTCTGTGGTTTATACGGCATCTGCCTGGTGAACCTTACGAACAGCCAACTTTTGTGGATGAACACGACTGGACTCGCAGAGACTGTGCAAACCAAAGAGTATGGCAATTAATTTAACGAGAGATGTAATGCAAACTATAAAATTAACGACCGCCCAAGCTTTACTTCGTTTTCTGGCCAATCAATATATTAAGCTTGATGGCATTGAATACCGCTTTGTACAGGGAATTTTCGGTATTTTCGGTCACGGAAATGTAACCGGGATTGGCGAAGCTCTGGAATACGATACCAGCGGTCTGACATACTACCAGGGCCATAATGAGCAAGGCATGGCGCATGCAGCCACTGCCTACGCCAAACAAAAAAACCGGCTAGGCATTTTTGCCTGCACCTCATCCATTGGACCTGGTGCGACCAATATGATTACCGCAGCGGCGACAGCCACTACCAATCGAATTCCTCTATTGCTGCTTCCAGGCGATATATTCAGCTGCCGCCAGCCCGATCCAGTCTTACAGCAGTTGGAAGTGTCCCATGATTACACAATTTCTGTAAATGATTGCTTCAAGCCGGTGAGTAAATACTGGGACAGGATTCAAAGACCTGAACAATTGATAAGCGCCTGCATGAACGCACTCAGGGTTCTTACTGACCCTGCAGAAACCGGAGCAGTGACTCTTTGTCTTCCTCAGGATGTGCAATCCGAAAGTTATGATTATCCGGAACCCTTTTTTGCCAAACGTGTATGGCGAATTGAAAGAGAGTCTGTCAGTCAGGAAGCTATTGATGAAGCAGCCAGGCTTCTATTGAATGCACAAAAACCTTTGATTATTGCTGGCGGAGGAGTTCACTATTCCCTGGCAGCAGACACCTTGGCTGAGTTTGTCTCTCAGCATCAAATCCCCGTAGCAGAAACCCAAGCGGGTAAAAGCGCCCTTCCCGCCTCTCATCCAATGAATGTCGGAGGTATTGGGGTTACTGGATCAGAAGCTGCCAATCTGTTAGCGGCACAGGCCGACTTAATTCTGGTGGTTGGTTCGCGCCTGCAGGATTTTACTACGGCCTCCAAATGGGGGTTTAAAAACGAAACCTGCCAATTGATTAACTTAAATATCAGCCGCTTTGATGCCGTCAAAATGGATAGCATGATTTTAAAAGGGGATGCCAAACGCGGTCTTCTTCAATTAAGCCAGTCAATGAAGAATTTTGAAACCTCTCCGGGCTATCGCCAGCATATTCAGCGATACCGCAAAGCCTGGCAGGACGAATTAACCCGAGTTATCGCCATTCCTGAGAAAAGAGCGAATGGATTGTCCCAAACAGCTATTCTTGGCTTATTAAATCAGTTGACCACTAAAAATGATGTGATAATCGGTGCAGCCGGCAGTCTGCCAGGAGATTTGCATCGCCTCTGGCAATCCAAAACAGCTAAGGACTATCATCTTGAATATGCGTATTCCTGCATGGGCTATGAGATTTCAGCGGGCCTTGGCGTGCGTATGGCTAAGGAAAAAGAAGAGGGCGAAGTCTATGTACTGGTTGGAGACGGCAGTTATATTATGTTGCACTCCGAATTACTAACCTGCATTCAGGAAAAGTTGAAAATAACGGTTATTCTTTTTGATAATCATGGCTATCAATGTATACGCAATCTGCAAGAGGCCAATGGCAGCATGGGTTTCGGAAATGAATTCCGCTATCGTTCTTTGCAAAGCAAACAGTTAGACGGCGACTACATTAAAATTGACTTTTGCCGCTATGCCGAAGCACTGGGAGCACAATCCATTTATGTCGACAGTTATGACGACTTCAAAACGGCACTCGTAAATGCGAAACAGAATACAGGCAGTAGCGTAATCGTCCTTCCTGTTTTACCCAAAACAATGAGTAAGGGTTATGAAACATGGTGGCGTGTGGGAGTGGCGGCTGTCTCTAATTCTAAAAAAGTAAGAGCTGCTCATGCCAATATGCAGCAGCAAATAGAAAGCGCAAAATTGTTTTAAGGAATAACAATGAAACTGGGTATTGCTCCGATTAACTGGTGTAATGATGATGATCCAAGCCTCGGATCAGATATTGGTTTTGAACAATGCATCAATGAAATGGTCCAGGCTGGCTATCAAAGTACAGAATTGGGAAATAAATTTCCCAAAGATCCTGTTTTTTTGAAGAAAACGCTCGATGAAGTGGGCCTTGTATTAAGCAGTGCCTGGTTCAGTACCTATTTTACCGAATCTGAAAATTATCAGAAAACCTTGTCCCGTTTTCTGGATCATTTAAGTTTTATGCGTGCGATGAATGCACAATTTATTAATATTTGTGAATGCGGATATGCGGTTCAGGGTACTGAGCAGCCGGTACTAGGTGAAAATAAACCCGTATTTAATGATGAGCAATGGACTCGCCTGATTCAGGGTTTGCATGCAATAGGTCGTATCGCACATGATTATGGCATGCAGATTGTCTATCACTATCATGCCGGAACCGGCGTTTTCAATGCTTCAGAAATTGATTATCTGATGCAACACACCAGCCCGGAGTTAGTCTCCTTATTATTAGACACCGGTCATGCTGCCTTTGCCCGGATAAATCCAATAGACCTGTTGCAAAAATATCGAAGCCGCATACGCTATATTCATTTAAAAGATATCCGCGCAGCCGTTTTTGAAAGAGTTTTAGAAGAGAAACTTTGCTTTATGGATGCGGTGCGTGCCGGTGTTTTTACAGTCCCCGGTGATGGCATGATTGATTTTGCGCCAATAATGGCAGAACTTAAGAAAACTGGCTATCAAGAATGGCTGATTGTAGAAGCCGAGCAGGATCCTGCCAAAGCACCGCCTCTCGCCTATGCTCTAAGAGCCCGCGAGTATCTGCAAAAAATGATAGATTGAGTAAAATTTCCTTAAAATCTTCTCTCCCCTCAGGGGAGAGAGTTAGAGAGAGGGGGTTTTAATCAACCCTCACCCTAGCCCTCTCCCAACTTGGGAGAGGGGATTTTTTTATAACGAGTAACGGCAAAAGATGATAGATCGAGCAAAACTTCCTTAAAAATCCTCTCTCCCCTCAGGGGAGAGAGTTAGAGAGAGGGGTTTTAATCAACCCTCACCCTAGCCCTCTCCCAACTTGGGAGAGGGGATTTTTTTATAACGAGTAACGGCAAAAGATGATAGATCGAGCAAAACTTCCTTAAAAATCCTCTCTCCCCTCAGGGGGGAGAGTTAGAGAGAGGGGGTTTAATCAACCCTCACCCTAGCCCTCTCCAACTTGGGAGAGGGGATTTTTTTATAACGAGTAACGGCAAAAGATGATAGATCGAGCAAAACTTCCTTAAAAATCCTCTCTCCCCTCAGGGGAGAGAGTTAGAGAGAGGGGTTTTAATCAACCCTCACCCTAGCCCTCTCCCAACTTGGGAGAGGGGATTTTTTTATAACGAGTAACGGCAAAAGATGATAGATCGAGCAAAACTTCCTTAAAAATCCTCTCTCCCCTCAGGGGAGAGAGTTAGAGAGAGGGGTTTTAATCAGCCCTCACCCTAGCCTCTCCCAACTTGGAAGAGGGGATTTTTTATAAACAGTGTTTAGCTTATCGACTACCAGTCAATGAAACATTTGAATCGTCCGGATTAACTCCAGCAATTGGGGATACTGGCAGCAAAGGCTCTCTGTAACTCGCTATCTGCGCCCTCTCAGATGAGACGAGTGGAGCCTGAATTTCGTATTGCGCCGTCTGACTTTCCTGTAACGAGTTTTTCAAAAATAAAAGCAGTTCCTCAATTGATTTGGTATGCTCTTTGAAATAGGCGGCATAATCTGCGAAATTTTTTAATTCCTTAATAGCGAAATAGCAGGAATGCAGAAGGCTTTTTGCTTGAAGAGAGTCTATTGGAACTGTTTCCATCAAACAATGCACTGAGTTGAAAAACAGTTTTAAACGCCTGACTCGGGCATTCAGTTTGTTTTCTTCAATGGGATTTACATCGGATACACTAAAAAAGCTTCTTTTTCCCTGAATTGATGACTCAGGTTTCTCGAAATTGGCGAAAGCAATTCTCAAACGAGCACGCAGCTCAACAAGCAAACAATATTCTGATTGAATTAAGGAAAGAGCACGATGAAACTCCCTCTTCTGCAAGGGCAGTTCCTCTTCTTTCATTTGAAAAAAGAATTCCATCTCGAATCTTAGTTTAAAATCCTCCTGTTTGACATCTGTTGCTGGCTTCAAGGGATATAAGCCCTCCATTGCAAAGATATCCCACAGAGTTTGCTTGAAGGGGCTTGGCAGCATGCCAAAGCAGTTTGCCATTAATTTACTATCCTTACTCTCGATGATGGGCTGAATAGCAGGATATAAGGCTGCAAAATAATTATCGACGCCGTGTTGCGATAAAAACAGTTGAATAACAGGCTGTAATTGCTCAATTAACTCTTTTCTAAGACTAAAATTTGCTGTACTACAAATTCGTTTAATCATTATACTGAGTATGGATTCTTTTACGCCATTTATATAAGTTCCCTCAATTTGTCCAATTGTAGCCCCAGCTTTTATGAGTCTATTGATAAGACCTGGTTCACACTCAGAAATTATTGCCGCGTTTAACATCTTTATTTTTGTTTGATCCAAAAAAAATAATTGGCTTGCATCTGCTCCAAGATCAAGTAAACGCTGGGCAAACCAGAGATTATTAGTTGTGACAGCTACTCCAAGTAAACTTAATTCGTATTGTGGAGCACGAGACGAATAAACCTTATTAATATCCAGATCTTCCGCTTTTCTTTTTTCTCCTTTTGGACTTCCCACAGTGTCTTTTTTACAGAACATCGTCAGGAACACGTTTAAAAGACTTTGAACTCTGAAATCACTCAAATTCATTCGCAGCATATGACCCAAAGCATTAAAAAAGAATTGCCGTTGAAGAGACTTAACATCGGCCAGCGCTTCGGCGGAGGAGCGGAATAATTTAATTGCACTGCCGGTTTTTTTAGTCTGCCTTGGTGAACTGAGGGATTCATGCCTTAAAAGCTCAAAGAGTGCCTTGGCTGAGTTATAATGAGGACATTTCCCCGGCTTTTCCGGGGGTGCAAGTTCGTTTGGTGCAGGGGTTAAGGGGTCGAACTTTTCTTTCAGTGATTTCAATGACTGCTGAAAAAAGAACTCTACCGTTAGTTGCTGAGAAAAATCAGAATTTTTCGGCGCTGAAATATCCACGAAATGATAAAGAGACTGCCTATGATTAAGGCTCAGATTATTCATAAAAATTGCCAGGACATTAGCGTCTTCAATTTTCAGAATCAATGGGAAAATAGCCGCTAAATGATTAAAATAATTGTCCAGACCATGCTGTTTTTGAATGACATCAACAGTCACTTGTAATTGCTCATAAAGAGATTGCCTTTTCCCAGGCACAAGATGCAATAACTTACCGTGTAAATTTTCAAGCGCTATTTTTAGAATGGACACATCACCGTAAGTCAAATCAATTTGTGCATTTGCCTTTATCAGGGCAGCTAAAATATCGGAAGAACAATCCAGAATAACGGCAGCGACCAAAGGCTTGATTTGTCGCTTGTTTGGTCCTAAATCGAAGCGGTGGTTAGAGCTCGCTCCTAACTGTAATAAATCGTTGACTCTGAAAAAATCATCGGCCTGTATCGAATGGCCTAACAGGGTTTGTTTGACTGGGCTTGAAGCCAGTATTTGCTGTCTCGGCGAGCTTATAAGCGTATCAGAAATTTCATATTCCTCATCAATTATCTGTGAATACCCTGCTCGGCCATGCAATTGCTTTAATAAAGGAAAAACCTGTCTTGGATCTTTTCGGAAATGTCCTAATAAATCATTAAGTAAAGGATGAACGAGTAAAGTTGCAGGCAGTTTATTCTCTTTTCGAGCCTGTTTAGCAGCCCAATACTCTTTTGAGACAGTCAAAAAAACTTCAGGATCATCGAGATGATTCTCAGGATGCTCCTGCACATCGTTTGCATAGTCTTCAAGACTTAAAACTTTAGCAAGTTCATAGGCATAGCTCTCATCTACAGTGTTTTTATTGAGCTCATGCTTTACATGTATCGCCTTAAATCCGGCCTTTCTTGCCCACTCCACTACCCCTTCAGTGTCATCGAGAATTAAAATGTCTTCAGGGCTTAGAGGAGTGCTGCTAAATGACTTGTTGTATTCCTGCATAATGAAGTGAAGATCCGCGTTCTTTTGTTTAGTGAACAGATTCTTGGTTTCAAGATCATGATCATACTTTTTCATCAGAGTATTTCTAAACTCAGTGACATCTTCGCTGGCAATTACAAGGTTCGGGTTATTTGTTGTAAAACGAATACCAAATCGTTCAAACAGTTTGAGTAAATCAGTAATTGATGCCCCTCCACTGGAAGCAATATCGCTATCGAGTTTTCTATCGCGGGCGGTATCAATCCCTAAATGAATTGTTAAGGATGCCCAGCGTAATATCGGGATTAACAAGTCATGATTAAGAACAGAGGCATATTTTCCCTTTAAATTGACTAGTGTGTTATCAAAATCACAGGCCAGCAGTCGTATTTGAGGATGAATACCCGCGGGGATTTGAACCGTATCGCCAAGCTCAGTTTTTGCTCGCATGAAAATTCTTCCTAATGGTTATTCACAGGCAATCAATTGGCACTCCAATTATGCGAGCTCATTGTCTCAAATTCAATAAAATTGTCAATTTTTTAGTAAGAATTAGCATGAAAAAAGCAGAAGAACTACTTGATTTTGAATGCAATTTTTTTATTCTCTACAAATTTTTACAAGGTCATCATTAAATTACAGTCAAAATATCCCATTATTTTTTAAATTGTTGCACCATCAAACAGGCTCTTTGCCCCTCAAACACGCCTTTGTCCATAATATAATTTCCCAGTGTTCTGAACCCTGCCTTGGTATAAACATGTTGTGCGCGGGGATTATTTGCATCAGGATCTATAAAAAACGTATCCGCAGCAGGATCGACCATTTTACGGAAAAAGTCGATAAAGGCGCAAAGCGCTTCACTGGCAAATCCCTTACCAAGAAACTCTCTGTTACCTATACCAAAATCGATACAATAGGTAGTGCCTGTTACAGAGCGATTTTCAGCCAGAATCTTAGGGCATTCTTCTTTGGATCCAAGCGGGGAAGTTAAAATGAAAGAGGATTTTTCCTTATTGATGGAGCCAATCCAATAGCTGACATTTCCAGAAAAATAAGCCGAAGGGTTTTTCCTCCCATCCACAAAGTTAATAATATCATCCTTATGTTCCTGGCTATTGTCCCAAAACTCCAGCATATGAGGTTCGGCAAGCCAGGAAAAGATTATTTCCAGGTGATGCTTTTCAAGTTTCTCAAATTCAAACATAGCGTCCTCTCAACTATCAATTCCTGCTTTAACTTATGCTCTCAGCTGCCATAATAAATAAAGAGTAATTATATTTCTGCCCAGCGGAAATCATATTGATATTTTTTTAATTGTTATGAATTGATTAAACTCAACATAAGGAAATATTTATCATGAGCAATAATGACTTGCAACATATAGTTGGTGAAATTTCTGAAAAACCTGATGAGATTCCATTCTCTCCTGACCAGTTTGAACCCTTACCCAATAACACTCCAGAACCCAGCCCGGAAAATACTCCCGAGCCAGAACCTGTTCATATTCCTGAGCCAGAACCCATTAATATCCCGGAAAATCCGCTTTAAATTCCCTTAGGGGAGTTTTTTGGCGATTGCTTCTTTTCCCTTTTAATTTCATTACACACTGGCTTGCTTGAGTCGGGCGTGATGTCGCAGACATTCTTGATTTCCTTAATTTCCGGATGATCCTTCGCTTTGTCTTTTTTAATTGATCCCATAATTTTCTCCTATTTACTTTTATTTATAGCAAAAGCATTTTATGCTGCATGAAATGACTATCGTTGATAAGCGGATACCATGGCCTATTTTCTGCTGAAATATATTCATATCATCAGCTCCACCTTATTGTTTGGCACAGGTTTAGGCAGTGCTTTTTATATGTGGCGCGCCAATCAAAGCGCTAATATTGAAGCCATGCGTTTTGCGGCAAGGAATGTGGTGATTGCCGATTGGATATTTACAGCCCCTGCCGTCATTATTCAGCCGATTACCGGATTTTGGTTAATGGCTATTATGCATTATTCAATCACCAGCAAATGGATTATTCTCAGTTTGCTTCTATATGTAATTACCGGCGCCTGCTGGCTTCCGGTGGTATGGCTGCAAATTAAAATGGATCAATTGCTAAAAGAAACCACCCTATCCGAAAAAAGTCTGCCTGCGAAATACCACCGCTATGCAAAATTATGGTTCATTTTAGGCTGGCCTGCATTTTTCTCGGTATTAGTTATTTTTTACCTGATGGTATTTAAACCATTTTAATTGATAAAATCTGATAAGAATTCCTTAAGCTTTTCCTGATAAACTGGCTTTTATAATTATCACCAAAGGAAGATGATAAATAATAATGACAGAATCATCAGAAATTACAGGATTAACAAGAAAGCTTAATCAACTCATAAAACAAAAAAATATTAATGGATTTCCTGACCATTTAACGACAGAATTAGAAAACACATCGAAGCTGCTTAATCTTAAAGAATGTGCGTATAACGATTCGTTAAAATCACTTTTAATTCGTCTGCATCTTATTAGCATCCACGTCTTAAAAAATGCTGATTATCTCTCTGATGCTGAAAGAAACCGTATTGCCAAAAACGTTATCACCTGCACCAGGCTTATTACTAAAAGTCAAACTAATCAGGACAACAAAAAGCATCATCAGAAACTGCGGGGATTGCTCAATAGCAACGCCTTCGAATTTCGTAAATATTCCTCTCCCTGGAAACATTATCCCCTGGCTTTGATTGATTCGGTGGTGAATGCAGTTAACTACGGACGCAGTGGAATTTTCCGTACCGATTATCCACGCTCTCACTTTGCCAGTAAAGATTATGTGTCAGAGACACTGGAACATTTCACTCTCGTTAATCGTAGCGCTAGTTCGCGGATGGTTTTATCTCGCCTTGCTTCATGTCCTGATAATCCTGAAGACGAACTAATAAGTCACTTGAATCCAGAGGTCACCGAGGCCTTTGGTCCTTTTATTGCTGCAAACAAAGCTAATTCTAAACTTACGGAAGAAGTCAGAACTTTAATTGCCTCATTAAATGAAATCGCAAAACAGCTGGCTGGTGCAGAACATAATCAAGTGATTCATGCTGCCGCAAAGAAAGCGTTTCTAGCCTGTCAGGATTTGGTTCTTGAAATACTCAAAAACAAGAAAGTTTCAATCACTAAAATCAAGCAATTGTCTGTCTGTTTCAAACAAACCGCATTGGTCATTGAAAATCCTGGCAATAAAGAGCAAGTGCTTAAACTTTCGGAGATGGTGGAACAAAGTGATTATAGCCGCTATCGGGCAGATCGTGAAAAAACCAGCTATGCAGTTATTCATATCCTGGTGTCCGCAGCCCTTTTAGGCTTAGCTATATTTGAAGCAGTCGCCAGTCATGGCTTATCCATGGCTGTACATGCCTGGATTATCTCCGCTGAGGGAGTAAGTCTTGGCGTAGGTCTGGGTCAATTACACTATTTCTCTAACAGTGATCAGAGAAAGACCCTTTTCTTTGATTCTATGGAAAAAATGTGCAGCGCCACTAACCTGTCAAGCACACATCAGGACTGGGTAGACCAGAATGATCTGGTAAATCGCAGAACTGAATTGCTGGATGAAATAATCGCGCAAAAATATAAGGAGACTTCTGATTTATCAAAAGAAGCCGTCAATTTAATGACCGCCTTGCAATCACTCCAGCAATCCAGCAACTCATCTCGGCAAGAACTGCTGAAAAAACAGGCCCAGACTGTTCTGAGCTGCGCTCAGGATCTTGCGCTTGATTTATTACGAGCAGAAAAACCTTCAATGCAACGTATACAGAAACTAACTGAATGCGTGAATGCAGCACAAAAAGTGACTAGTCAACCTGATAATCCTGAGGCTGTTGCCCATTTAGTGAAACTGCTTAATCAGGGCGGATATGAGACTACCCGTGTAAATAAAAAAGATATTCTAATTGCGTCTCTTTTAGCTTTGGCCAGCATTGTACTCTTTGCAGTGACCATAACCGGTACAATTCTATCTGGCGGGACCACTGCCGGAACGATTCTCTCCCCTTTTATGCTTATGATTATGTCTATTAATCGTTTTATTCACGCCTTCCAGCGGCAGCAAACTGCTTTCACAGAGGAAGCAAGGACATTGGCCGAGTATTCGGAAATAATGGGTGATGCTCAACCTGAAGCGATCCCACACGAATTCTCTTCTGACAAAGACGGGTATGCACCAGCTTTCAGCTCGATCTGAATAGTACATAAGCGGATTCGGCTATAATTCAAATAGCAATGTATTTGGAAATCAGGATTCAAGACCTGAAAAGTATATTATAAGGCCTACGTACCCCTAAGAGCCTACGTACCCCGCTTTATGCGGGGTATCCATAGGTAGTGAGTTTTAAATGCGTTTGCCAATCAGACGCATTGCGTGGATACCCCGCATAAAGCGGGGTACGTAGGGTAAAGTTAAACCGGGGTACGTAGGGTAAAGTTAAACCGCGGTACGTGGGGTAAAGTTAAACCACGGTACGTGGGGTTAAGTTAAACCACGGTACGTGGGGTTAAGGTTAAGTCAGCAGTACATCAACCGTAGTGCCTTGTTATTGAAGGATATACGCGGCAAAGGACAGGAGACCATATGAGAGACATTCGTCAAATCCAGGATGAATCTTTTTTATTATTGCTGCAAAGCTCACTTAAAGCGATACCTTTTAATATCTTTCTATCAATAATAATCTGGGGGTATCTCATCTATCGAGGCGCCCCGGTTACAGCATCCACGATCTGGTTTCTGGCAATCGCCAGTTTAAGCATTTTACGCTGGATTTACAGCCGTCAATGTATTGCCAGCAAGTCCTATATCCATTCCAAAAAATCAAAACTGACTTTATTCGTCAGTCTCACTTTCATTATGGGAGGATTATGGGGTAGCTGTTATATTTTTTTTTACGATTATTTATCTGCTGCTCATCAAAATATAATCACTCTGGTGCTTGGAGGAATGGCAGCTGGCGGTATTGCATCACTTTCTATTTATTTACCAGCTTATTATGCCTATTTACTTCCAATGTTTATCCCTTTAATTGTTTACAATTATTCTTTTTTACAAGTTGATAAAAGCATACTTGCCACTATGTTTCTTCTATTTATTATAATGCTCATTGTAACTGCCAAATTCCCATCCAGGCTTCTTTCAGAAACCATCAGGTTAGGAAAAGAAAAAGACAGTCTGATTCAGAATCTGAATCACACCAACCATCAAAAAGATGCGGTGCTTGAAGAAATTCATCGTATTTCAATAACTGATTCACTTACAGGACTTTATAATAGAAGATATTTTGACGCTCGTCTGGATGAAGAATTGCGAAGGGCTAAGCGTAACCAGCATTATTTTAATTTGATATTAATCGATGTGGATGATTTCAAATTCGTTAATGATAATTTCGGCCATCCCGCAGGAGATTTAATGCTGAAACGATTGGCAAGGGCTATTAAAAAAACTGCTACTCGGGCAAATGATGCAGCATTCAGAATTGGAGGTGATGAGTTTGCAGCGATGCTCGCCAACAGTACCGCTGCGGAGGCGATTATTATTTGTAAGAAAATACAGGAATTCTTCAAAGAAGAATCAACTGTGAATAACACAACGCTTAGTATTGGTATAGTAACTGTACCACCTGATAACATAGAGGCGGAAGACATAATCTGTGCGGCGGATAAAGCCTTGTATCAGGCAAAAAAATCAGGGAAAAATCAAATTCGTTCGATTGAGTTGTAGTAGCAAATCTTTCGAAACGGCAAGACCCACTTTGTCTTTTCAGCGCGGCGTTGTTGCGCAAATGAAGACGGGTGCACAAAAAACTGTCTTTGTGAGGGTTAGCGAAGCAATCCATCTCTTTGCTTTGTTCAAAATTCGATCTGGATTGCTTCACTTTGTTCGCAAAGACAACAGATTTGCAGCTTGGTTCTATTTGCGCAACAATGCCACGCTGAAATGACAGATTTGTGCTAAATATCAACCGCCTATTTTTCTGCCTCAATCACATAAAGGCTGAAATTAAAATAATACTGACCCCGATATTTTTCCTCACACTCTTTCGCATACATTGCCACCATGGCCTCATTAATTTCATTGATTACAGGAAGGGAAACCTGGCCTTGAAAATAGCCCACTCCTCTGACAAATTTGCGGAAAAAATCCAGTGAGGGCAACAGTAAAGAATGCTGATTTTTCTCTATATGGAATTTGCTGAACAAACCATTTTTGATAAGATTTTCTTTTAACTTATCAAAATTACTGTATTGGCTTCGGTCTACTGGCGAAACAAAGTCACGTAATTCCGGAAACTGGCCTGACTCTGTTACCGCGACCGCTGTGTTAATGAATGGATCATCACCGCATGGAAAAAGGAGGAAGATTTTGCCTCCTTTTTTCAAGGCGCGAAATATATTGTTATAAACCCCTATCAGATGTTTAGACCACTGCAGGCACCAAAATGACACAATGTAGTCAAATTGTTCCTCAAATTGAAGTGACTCCATGTCCATCCGCTTTACTGAAAAATTTGAATAAACCCGGGTAAGTTCTGCCGCCAGGCTAATCATATTTTCTGAGGCATCAACCCCAAGAATCGAGCCAGATGGTAACATTTTAATCAAGTATTCGGTGAATGACCCATTGCCACAACCAATGTCCAATATCTTATCCTGCGGCTTGAACTGAAGTCGGGGGAGATATTCCCTTGCGGCTGTCGCCTGAACATAAGAACCAATGGCATAATCCTCTGCTGGCCAATCATCAGTTTTCATAAAGGCTCCTGTTAAAATATTAATTTACCCCTTTCAGAATAACTTAAGCAATACAATTAACTGTATTAAATATAAGACAATTAATTGAGCAATGACTTTTTAGATTAATTTGTGTACAATGATGCAATTATTATTACACATTTCTGAGAGTATCAAGGCCTATGTTTTTCCAAAACAAAACCAATATTGCTGTAATTGGAGGAAAAAAATCTGGAAAAACGGCAATTATTAAGTATTTATGTGATGCTCCCTTTTTAACTGGCGAATTACCCTCTCTATTCTTTCGCACTAAACAGATTCCGGGATCTCATGCCAAGTTTAATTTCTATGAATTAAGTTCGGAGTTAATCCTGATCAATGAAAGTTTAAAATTGAATGCCTTTCTTAAGGATATTGATATTCTTATCTATTGTATCAACCTGCCAGAGTTTTTAAATCCAGACCAGGATCATTCTTACGAAATGTCCACTGTAGAAACACTAAAATTATCCAACGCGAAATCAGGTATTCTGACTTTTCTGGCCCTGACAAATTATGACAAGCTGGACGAGCAATTTACTCATTCAGTGGACACACTTGAAAAGCAATTAATTGCAGCGGGATTTAATACATTCATAACTTCTGCAAAGCCGGATAATACGCAAACTCATTCTCCTTCCAGAGGAGCTGCTGGAATCAGATTGCTAAGGCAAGCCGTTGAAAACCATTTAGACACACAGCCAATTGACTACGCAATTTCGCTTTTGAATAATCAATATCCGGAGCTTAAAAACGCATTGAAAGAGCTGCATGCTGCCCTGAGCCATTTACCAATTTCAGAGAGAAACAGAATAGAGAATGAAACAGTCAATCTGATCGAGCGTTTTACCCGGGAGGAAAATATTTCCAAACTCGCAGCCATTAACTATTACCAGCAAACCTGTACGAAAATACTTTATGATAATGCAGACTCCAGCTTTCGCTGGCGAAAATGGTACTCGCGTGTTTTATTTAAAATCTTGTTAATTACTGTTTCTATTATGGCAGCGACTATGGCCGGCTTTGTAGTAGGTTTGGCACTTGGCGCTAAAATGACCGGCCCGGGCGCTCTTTTCATAGCGGCGTTTGGCGCTTTAATGGGCGCCCTGGCCGGAATCTATCTGGCAACCAGACTTCCCTTCGATCAATTCATTTCAAAGTTCAGCTTCTTTAGCCCTAAAGAAGAAGTGGCTCTTGGAAATGTGATCAAGGCAGCTACGATAGCAAATGAGGAAGAAATGAATTGTGAAACACAGAACGAGGATCCGTTTAAGCTGGTTTAAATAACACACTATTTAATCTCAATATTTATCGAAGGCGATACATCCTGCTCCTTGTCTGTGATTTTTTTATGAGTAAACCATAGCAGACCTCTTGACTGATCTGTTCCGATAAATCCTAGCTCCGGAATTCTTTGAGCGTATTTTTTAGCAACATAAGCATTATAGCGTCTCTCATCTGTAACTTTAATTGAATCGAGCTTTTCAGATTTTTCCTTATACGTATTCATTTTTTTATTTAAATAAATACTTTCTCCGGCTTCATCAAAGTTAGACTCTAATGTTCTGGCTATCGTATCCGGACAAGTGAATGTTCCTTCCAATGTGCTGTCGAAAATAAGATACCACAGATTTAAAGAACCAAATTCCGGTTTGATCTGTGAAATCTGCTTGATGAATTCAGCAATATTAACCGCGTTTAGTTGTAAGTAACCGGACTTGCGTGCCTCTTCCAATATGAATAACTGAATTGAGTGCGACCATTTACCATGGGTGACTCCAGCGCCTGGATCAGATGATAGATAAGCATTTTTTAGTAACACATCGAGAAATAAATCGGTAGTTAATTCATCAATTAATACAGCAGTCGATTTGGGAAAATCAAATTCAGGATTGGTTCGATATTCTGAAGAAACAGGCTCGCTAGCTCCCTGATTAAAATAATTTACACTCCCCCATTCATCAAAAAATTTTCTTATAGTATGCTTCTCGGTGCGTCCTTCTCTGCCTTCCGACTGTTTAAATTCATAGTAACTTTTAGCGAATTTCTTCAAACCGGCATGCATCATCTCTTCATTACATAAAAAAGTAAGCACCTGGATTACATCTTGTTCCAAATTCTCTTCAAGACTGGAAAACCCTGTATCACTCAAATACAATTTGTAGTCATTATTATCTGAATTTCCCTTGGTAATAAGTTGAAGCATTTTGGTACTCGATATATTCATTCAGATCAAAACTCTATCAGAAAATAATTAAGAAAACCTTATTTTGACCACAGCATCAGAAATAAATTCGCGCGTACAGCCAATTCAGTTTAAGATGAATGCTGACTGAAAGGATGCTTAACATGAGAGATACTTTCATTGGAGGCCGGCAATGGATTTGACTTACCATATTGCAGAACTGTTACTACTCGTTTCCTATTTATTACGTGATATGCTTCATCTAAGAATAGTAGCCTGTTTCGTTAGTCTGCTTTATATTTTTTATGGAATGAACCACAATCTGCCCGAGATCTATTGGTGGTCAGTTATTTATCTTGTGGTTAATATTTTCCAAATCTTATTAATTTTCAAACAAAAATTACCTGCCCAGCTCGATCCACCGCTACAAGCAATTAAAGATCAGTTGTTTACTCACATGGTAACCTCCGAGTTTGTGAAGTTAATTAAACTCAGCAAGGAGGGGGAAGCCCGCACGGCAGCATTGATGAGTAGGGATCAACCCGTATCACGTGTCCTTTTATTGACTGAAGGAAAAGCCTTGGTATATCGCGATAAACACATCATTGAACTGAAGCCTTATCATTTTCTGGGAGAAATGAGTTTTTTTAATAATCAACTCGCCACTGCGGATGTCATCGTAAAAGAGCCGGTGAAATTTATCTACTGGGAATATGAAACGCTCAAGCGATTACAGGAACGTCAACCTGGATTATTCATCTTCATGCTCGAAGCCATTGGAAAAGATATGGTACTCAAATTGATGAATACACCTGGTCTGGCCGAGGTCAGGCATTGACCACTAAACTGCCTTGATTTAATAAATTCTGCAACATTTCAACGGAAGTCGCACCAGCAGGAACATAGTTTAGCAGGGTAATCGTCTGAACCACTGCTCCATTAGGATCCGCCGATAAACTCAACAAGCTGTCATTCACTCCTCCTATGTTGTCGCTGTTAATAACAGAGATATTGATATAGTTACTCAGACTGGATGGATTGGAGGCATTATAATTATTAAATATCTGATCCAGCGTGAGCACATCGCCTTCTGCAGGTTTAAAATCGGCAATCACATCCTGTTGTGGAGATTGTGCGGTCAAAGATGCCGCATCAAAATGAAAATTATCGGCGCCCTTGCCTCCTATCATCAAATCATTTCCCATCCCGCCATTAAAGGTATTATTTTCAGCATCACCAACCAGTAAATCACCTATATCGCTGCCATTAATAACCGCGCCTCCATGTTGCTCATTCACATAAATGGCATCAAGATTTTCATTTGAACTTAAATGCAATACGCCCAAATCCTGTAGATCCAGCACGGTCAGATTGGAGTCAATTGCCGTGACATAATCCAGTACGGTATCGCCTAATCCTCCATTATCAAGCCCGTGATCGACCCCATCAAAATAAAGACTGAACTGCCAGGTGCCGCTGGTCTGATCCTGATGCAATTGATAAATATTCATCCCGGTCAAACTTAGATCAGGACTTAATACATCCGTTAAATTCAAAGCACCTAGCAAAGGAGCGACAATTGGATCAAGGATATCATTGAGTTCAGTGATTAATGTATCGGTATTCACTGCAAGATTTAAGCTCGCTAAGCCTGCCAGAAAACTGGTATCGAGATTCAGGATAATGTCTGCTCGCAAATCCTGAGAGAAACTTAAGAGATAATCGCCGTTTTCTTTGATATGCAGACCATTTACTGATACGTCCAGTATTTTAACTTCCAGCTGAGCACCTGCGGATACAGCATCTTCAAGCGTTGAGGTCAAAGCAAGAATTCCCTGATCCACAGTATCGATCGCATTATTTAAAGTGGACAAATAATTGGCATCCAAAGCATCCAGTTGGCCAATAATGGTCGTTGATAATGATGTTATCGAGTTGACCAGTGTTTGATTGAGAAGCAAACTTAAAGGAGTCGGTGTTAATTCGTCAATCAAATCAGTTAGCTCGCCGATCAGATTATCAATACCAGTCGCCGTTGCCAAACCATCGAGTAAACTATTCAGCCCGGTTCCCAGTAAATTGTCCAATCCAGTCAATAAATCGCCGACTAAATTCAGTAAAATGGCAATCGGATTGGAGTTTAGAACCGTTTGTAATTGTTGCAATAAACCATCCAGAGTATTCAGATTAGTTTCAATCGCTCCCAATGCATCATCTACCAGACCGTCCAGTTCAGTTAATAAGGGATTAAACAATAAATCAACCTGCAATCCGACACTGGCTGATAAATCAGTGGTCACTTCGACATTGAGGCTCAGGTCATTAATTCCTGCGGTTGAGCCATCAAATAACAGGGAATAGGTGTTAGTTACAGGGTTGAATAAAATCAGGTCTTCATTGGCAAAATCCCCTACACCCGGAAGATTGCTATCCGCAGCGAGTGAGAAAACCATCTGTCCGGCGTTCATGTGATTATCAGGAAACACATATAGAGAATTTATGCTTTGGCTATCGTCAAGGCCATGACTGGAACCATCAAAATACAAACTGAAATTGTTGCCATTCCATTCGATTACATCATTGGTGCCAGCCAACACATTCCCAGGTAAAGTTGAAGCAGTTGAGAGAGTAAATAATACTGAACCATTATCAAGAATATGGACGGAACTGATATTTCGATTGCTTAAACTTCCATTCGTAATTGCAGCTAAATCAAATGATTCATGAAATTGCCCATTGTTATATTCAATCAAGGTTTGATTATCATAGCCGCTGACCTGACGCTCATTTCCGCCCCCTTCAGTAGAAAAAAGAATCGTATCATGAACTTCCGTACCTTCAGTTAAGGAAAAGGAATTCAGATTTTCCGGCAAATTATCCAGCAAGCCGCCCAGTAAGCCATCGTTAGAGGCCAGTCCGTGTTCGCTGCCGTCAAAGAATAATTTAAGTGTATTAACATCCCACTGATTAGTGACTGGATTTCTGGTCACAGAATAAATATCCTCACCCCGGAAGGTTAATGCGGAGAGCGGATCAAATGGATTGGATAAGAGTTCACCCAGGGAGCCAAAGAGCAGGTCAACATTCAGAATGGGAGCCAAAGAAAAATACAAGGTATCCCCCTTCACCTCAAGACCATCGATTTCAATTAAACGAGTGTCCGGATCCAGTAAGGCAGCGACTAAACCCGCTAAATCCACATTGTTCAATGCCTGTAGTGCATTGCCAAGCAATTCATCCGTCAGTCCAATATCCTCTCCGCTGAAAAAAATATCCAGCGAACCAATATCCCAGGAGCCATTGACGCGATTGATCGATAAAACCTCGGTGCCATTCGCAGTAATTCCACCCCAAACATCCAATGTCTGTAAGGCATAGGCCAGATCAACGTCAACCAGATTACTTAATGTAAAATATAACGTACCGTTATTAAAACTGTTATCGCTTGAGGTAAAGGAAAAATCATCCATATTAAAATCAACGAGCAGATTCTGGAAAATTCCGTCATTTAAAAGACCGTCCTGAAGCCCCTGAGCACTGCCATCTAAAAACAATTCAAAGGAATAACGCCCGTCGCTGCCCTGGGTCGCCAGAACAATATCCTGATTTTCAAAACTGCCAATTCCCGGTAAATTTCCTCCCGTTGCAGTAGAAAATAAGATTTGGTTTCCAACCACATGCAACCCATCAATACTGAATCCTAAAAGCGAGAGCTGATTCAATAAGCTGGTTTCAAAATTGAAATTTTCGCTGCCATTAAACGCCATCTCATAACCATCAGCTGTTAATTTTAAGATGTCTTCATTGAAGAACACCCCTTCCTGCTCGAGAATCAGAGCCAGGGCATCTTCGGTAGTTCCTCCCGCCAGAATCCCCCCGGGGCCGATTAATGCCGCAATCAATGCCGGCAAGTCGCCCTCTATTGGATCCAATGCGGACAAGCCATAAAAACCTTCCATAGGCACTACACCACCCAATGTGGTTGTCAGATACATGGTATCTCCGGCATTGGGATTGAAGACCGCATTATCAGCCACATTGACTACAAACTGCGCGGTACCAAGATTGATCGGATCGCCATCTCGGTCTACGGCGCGAATAGCCGTACTGAAATCGAGAGCGAGCCACTCCTCATTGGCAGCATGATCAATTGCTGTGATAAGAGTAAAGGTATAATCGCCATCCGCTTCCAGTTCAAGTGTAAAGACAGGCGAGCCATTCACCAGTGCCGACAAGGTATTGCCATTTACTTCATAGCTAACCGCCTCGCCATTGACGGTCACTGCCGGCAAGTTAGTCAGTTCGGCTTGTGGACGGAATAAAAAGAATCCCTGCTCATCACCGCCAAAAGCTACCAGGGCATCAAGGCTGCCCAAGACGGCAACAGGGCCTAAGCTTAAATTGCTTTCATACACACTGGCATTTTCAGTGCTGGAGGTCACAATAGGCACATCATCCTGAATGGCGATAACAAACTGACTACCCAGATTAACCAGATCATTATCATTGTCGATAAGATTAATCACTGAGCCCAGATTAACCAATATTTGTTCAAGATCGCTGCCGTTCGCAAGAGGATGATCGATGGCAGCTAAAAGATTGAAAATAAAATTGCCTGCTATACCGCCGCTATTCAATTCAAAAGTAAAGATATCCACACCCGCAGCGCTGGCTGTCAGAATATTACCGTTCAGGGAATAACTTAAACTGGCACCGTTCGCTGTGAAATTATTAGCGCTTAAAATAGATTCATAATTAGTATCAAAAATCCATTGCCCACTGTCATTGCCAACACTTGCCAGTGCGGCCAGCGAACCGCTGACCGATAAGGTCTGTCCCCCTTCACTGTTACCAGCGGGCAGAACATCTTCATGTACAGTTTCACTCAATGAAGCGCCGCTTAGCAAGGGAATAGCATCGGTTATCTGAAGATGCTCACCCAATGAAATCTGACCGCCCACTTGATCATTATCCCCATCCAGTGCCGTTGCGATGACAAAAATACTATTCACAGCCAGATTTAAAGCATTAGCTCCTGCTGCATCAGCATGGATTACCGAGCGATATTGGGTAAAACTGATCTGCCCTCCAGCGTCAACACTCACAGTAAATACTAACTGACCATTCGCACGGCCTTCAATACTGCCATTATTATTAGTCAGCAGAATAGAGGCACCTGTTAAACTGTCGATTAGTCCTGAGTCGGTATTATCGCCGCCACTAATCTGCAACGCATAATTAAGATTGCCTTCATCCGCTCCCAAATCAGCGCCGAAAGCTGCCGCGACAGAAGTAGTGCCTGTTATGCCTAACTGAGCTTCATTAACTGTCAATAAGGGAATTTGTCCAGGATCCACGTTTAGTTGCGGTACATCGTCAATGATGAAGAGCACTGAGCTTACATCCAGCTGCGCGCTGCTGCTGTCCCCATCCCGATCCGTTAAATTGGCGGTTACGCTTAAAATATTGGTATCGAGATTAATCGAGTTTGTGCCGTTGCCATCGCCATGCACAACAGAACGAAACTGAGTGAACGAAAGCTCCCCGCTGCTGTCTATGCTGATACTAAAGACCAGCTCATCACCTGATTGCGTGCGGCCTTCGACCACGCTACCATTGAAGCTTAACATCACCGCTTCCTGACTTAGGGTATCAACCAGGCCGCTGTCGGCATTGTGAATCTGCAAGGCGTAATCAATCGGCAGACTGCCGTCCGCGCCAATCGCGGATTCAAAGGCCAGCGCCAACGACGTACTGACGGTTGTATTTAAGCTATTTTCATTGACGCTCAGGGTATCGGCGAAATCCCCATCCACCGTTAACGAAGGCACTCCGTCTATCACCTGAATCAAAGCCCCCACATCAAGGCTCTCACTGATCGTATCCCCATCGCCATCGGTGACTGTGGCCGCCAGGCTAATCAGGTCTTCAGCAAACAACAGCGAGTTCGTGCCATTGCCGGCGGGATGAATCACGCCGCGGTCTAAATCCAGTACAATCGCATTGGCATCCACGCTTAAGGTAAACACCAAAAGCCCGCCGGCTCGTCCTTCGACATTGCCCTGAGCATTGATGCTCAGCAGCACCGGCAAACCGCTTAGGCTATCGATTAAACCGGAGTCATTGCTGGCCAATTCAAATTGATAATCAACACTGCCGCCGTCAGGACCCACATTGCTGCTAAATACCGTATTCAAGGCAATCGAGCTGTTGACTCCCAGAGCCCCTTCATCCACGGTCAAAGCACCCACGCCAGGATCGGTCACTGATACACTCGGACCTGCATCCTGGATGGACACTATGGCCGATAAGTCAATGCTCTGAACCGTCTGATCATTATCGCCATCAAGGACGGTGGCGACCACTTCCACGACACTGGCCGGGAAGACCAGAGTATCTGCGGGATCGTTGCTGTCCGGATGAATAATAGCGCGAAGCTGGGTAAAGAGGAGTTCCCCGCTGGCATCAATGCTGATGGTAAAAACCAGCTCGCCATTGGCGCGGCCTTCAATGACGCCATTATTGTCCGTTAACAGCACAGCAGCGCCGCTTAAGCTGTCAGTCAAGCCGGACTGAGTATTGATAATGGATAAACTATAGGCCAATGAGCCGGCATCCTCTCCAAAATCAGGAATAAACGCAGCGGTAAGCGAGACCCTGTCCGAAATGCCCAACCCAGTTTCCATGACTAAAATGCTGCCAATTTGTCCGGCATCCACGGTTAGCTGCGGCACATCGTCAATAATAAAGAGCACTGAGCTTAAATCCAGCTGCGCGCTGCTGTTGTCCCCATCAAGATCGCTTAAGCTGGCGATAACCCATAGAATATTGTTGTCGAGATTAATTGAATTAGTGCCGCCGCCATCGCCATGTACTACGGAACGAAACTGGGTGAACGAAAGTTCTCCGCTGCTGTCTATGCTGACACTAAAAACCAGTTCATCGCTCAACTGCGTGCGGCCTTCCACGACAGTGCCATTGAAGCTTAATATCACGGCTTCCTGACTTAAGGTATCAATAAGGCCGCTGTCGGGATCGGCATTATTAAACTCTAAGGCATAGCTAATCGGCAGACTGCCGTCCGCGCCAATCGCGGATTCAAAGGCCAGCGCCAACGATGTACTGACGGTTGTATTTAAGCTATTTTCATTGACGCTCAGGGTGCCGGCGAAATCCCCATCCACCGTTAACGAAGGCACTCCGTCTATCACCTGAATCAAAGCCCCCACATCAAGGCTTTCACTGACCATATCCCCATCGCCATCGGTGACTGTAGCCGCCAGGCTAATCAGGTCTTCAGCAAACAACAGGGAATTCGTGCCATCACCGGCGGGATGAATCACACCGCGGTCTAAATCCAGTACAATCGCATTGGCATCCACGCTTAAGGTAAACACTAAAAGCCCGCCGGCTCGTCCTTCGACATTGCCTTGGGCATTGATGCTCAGCAGCACCGGCAAGCCGCTTAGGCTATCGATTAAACCAGAGTCATTGCTGGCCAGTTGAAACTGATAATCAACGCTGCCGCCGTCTGGACCTGTATTGCTGCTAAATACCGTATTCAAGGGAATCGAACTGTTGACTCCCAGACTCGCTTCATCCACTCTCAAATCACCTACATCAGGAGCAGTCACGGATAAACTCGGACCTGCATCCTGGATGGATACCACGGTGGATAAATCAATCGTGGCAATCGCCTGATCATTATCGCCATCGAGGAGGGTGGCCGCTACCTCGATTACATTGGCTGGAAAGACCAGATCATCCGCTGGATTGTTACTGTCTGGATGAATAATGGAGCGCAGCTGGGTAAAGCTCAGCATCCCGCTGGCATCTATACTAATCGTAAAAACCAGTTCATCGCTCAACTGCGTGCGGCCTTCCACGACAGTGCCATTGAAGCTTAATATCACGGCTTCCTGACTTAAGGTATCAATCAGGCCGCTGTCGGGATCGGCATTATTAAACTCTAAGGCATAGCTAATCGGCAGACTGCCGTCCGCGCCAATTGAGGATTCAAAGGCCAGCGCCAACGACGTACTGACGGTTGTATTTAAGCTATTTTCATTGACGCTCAGGGTGCCGGCGAAATCCCCATCCACCGTTAACGAAGGCACTCCGTCTATCACCTGAATCAAAGCCCCCACATCAAGGCTTTCACTGACCGTATCCCCATCGCCATCGGTGACTGTGGCCGCCAGGCTAATCAGGTCTTCAGCAAACAACAGCGAGTTCGTGCCATCACCGGCTGGATGAATCACACCTCGATCTAAATCCAGTACAATCGCATTGGCATCCACGCTTAAGGTAAACACCAAAAGCCCGCCGGCTCGTCCTTCGACATTGCCCTGAGCATTGATGCTCAGTAACACCGGCAAACCGCTTAGGCTATCGATTAAACCCGAGTCATTGCTAGCCAATTCAAACTGATAATCAACACTGCCGCCGTCAGGACCCACATTGCTGCTAAATACCGTATTCAAGCCAATCGAGCTATTTACCGCCAGATTCGCTTCATTCACACTTAAGACATCAGCGCCTGGATCAGTTACTAATAAACTTGGGCCGGCATCCTGAATGGAGATCAGCGAAGCGATATCTAAAAAGCTGCTGCTTTGGTCCCCATCGCCATCGGTGCCTATAGCCACGACAGCTACTATTCCTGGGGGAAAATTTATCACATCATTGGGAAGAGAGTTATCAGGATGAACAATAGGCCTAAGTTGAGTAAATGAAAGATCTGCATTGGCATGGATAGTAAAGACCAATACCAGGTTGCCTCCGGCATAACCCACTATCTCACCAGCAGAGTTTACGCTAAGAATTATCGGCAGCCCGGTTAAACTATCAGTCAGGCCGCTTACAGTATTATTAAGTTGAAGTTGATACTCAAGGGATGACAGGCCATCGGCACCTCCCTGACCAATAAAACTGTCGGCCAGGGAAGTGCTTAATGTGACGTTCAAAACGCTATCGCTAAACTGGATAGGCTCAGGAATGTCAGTGGACAGGACTACGAAGGGAGTATCGTCAGCAATAAGAATTATGAACTGATTATTTAAGGTAATGCTGTCTCCATCGCCATCCGTTGCTTCGATTAGAAAACCCAAGGGAATAGAATAGTCGATGCATTAGAACCCAGATGATCCAATGATTGTTGCAGAATAAACTGGTAGCTGCCATCTGTGTTTACTATTAAGGTAAACACTTCATTCCCATCTGGATCCAGCCCCTGCAATCGATTGTCTGCAACCTGATAATCCAATGGCTGTCCGCCTGAACTCAGTCCAAAACTCTCAAGAACAGTGCTTATGGCAGGTTCTGAAATAAAATGAAAGCCGGCCTGACCATCCGCACCAAAAGAAACAAGTGCGGACAATGCGCCACTAATTTCAGATAATGGATTGGGAGTATCGATATTGGCCCCTGGCAAAGCATCCTCATGCAGAAGTGACTGTTGATTGCTTCCAGCCACGGCTAGCGGAATGTCATCATTGATCCGGATAATAAAAGTTCCGGGAGGTAAATTAATATTGCCTATCTGTATAAATTCGCTTAAATCAATAACGATCTGATCCGCACCAGGCAAGGGATGATCAAGATTGTTATTTAACTGAAAACTGAACTGATTATTTGGTAGAATCTGCAGGATAAATATCGTTTCACCACCAGCCTGAGCAATCAGTTGAGAGTTTTCGATAATATAGTTAATCGGAATATCGTTTGAAGTGAAAGGTAAAACTCCAGAGCCTGCTGCTAAGGCAACTGGGCTGTTCTCGGGATTTAACAGAGACAGGTTTCCGGAATAGGCGGTTGCCGCACCGGGGGCATGCCCATTCTGAAGTCCTGATTCAAAAAGAGAAACATTGACTGAAGCGTTTGATTCTCTTGATTCATTACTGCTTTCACTATTATTTTCATCTGCGTCAGAATTGAGTAAGGTTAAACGCCTGCTAAGAAAGAACCAGTTATCCAATAGTGTATTAATGATAGACTGACTAATACCCAGTGTATCGTATCCCGCATCCACATATCCCAGAGAATAATAGGGATTGAATGAAACGAAAGTGTTTCCATCAAGATTATCGGGTTCGACAATGAGATAAGATGGAGGCAGAAAATTAAGCAGATAATTAAAAAGATCAAGATCTGCCTGCTTAACCCCCTCATCTCGTTCAGCCACATCAGCTGGCGGATAGACAGGACGCTGCACTGAAAAAAAACTATTATTAATTGAAACTACTAAGGTATTTGAAAGAAAGAGAGGAAGAATCCTAGTAACTTGTGAAAGCTCAAACTGTGTATTTAAAGCCAGTTGACTAAAGATCCCGGAGTTAACAGCGACAGCCATATAACAACATCCTTCCAGGAAAGATTTGATAATTAATTATAGTTCATTTTTTGAACAAACAAGGCAGTCCTCATTATTTCTATTTCAATGCTATAAGAACCTACGTACCCCGCTTTATGCGGGGTATCCATAAAAATGCTAGTGGGTTTAAAATGCTTTTGCCAATCAGACGCATTGCCTGGATACCCAGCAAAGCGCCCTTGCGGGAGAGCTTTACAGCAGCAAAGCCACCGCTTTTTTCCAGCCGGTAAAATCAAGCTCTCTCTGTTGGTAGTCCTCATCCGGTTTGAATTTTTTAGCACATTGCCAACTACTCTCCAGATCGTCCGGCTCTGAATACAGACCACATCCCAAAGCAGCCAGCATGGCAGCACCTTGCGCAGTGGACTCAATATCAAGCGGCTTTTGTACAATCATCTGACACTGATTAGCAAGAAACTGAAGAAACCAGTGATTGGCAGCCATTCCTCCATCCACTCGTAAAACACTCAAGTCGGTTTTAACGGCATCTTGCATGCAGCTTATTACCTCACGCGTGAGATAAGCTACGCTTTCCAGTGCTGCTCGGGCAATATGAGCACGGTTACTCTTACGTGACAGCCCAACAATAATGGCACCAGGAGTTGAAAGCCAGTACGGAGCTCCGAGTCCAGTAAACGATGGCACAAGATATACGCCTGCATTATCCTTTAGTGATTCAGCCAACTGCTCAGTTTCAGCAGCCGTTTGAATAAGTTTCATTTCATCTCTAAGCCACTTAATTGTGGTGCCGGCGTGATAGAGACTGCCTTCGAGTGCATAAGCAGTTTGGCCCTTAATCTGGTAGGCAATCGTAGTTAGCAAATGACTGGCGAAGGACACCGGTTCTTGACCTGTATTCATCATCAGAAAACCGCCTGTACCATAGGTGGCTTTAATCATTCCTTTACTAAAGCAACGTTGGCCGATTAATGCTGCCTGCTGATCACCGGCCACTCCTGTAATTGGAATCCCGGCCCCCGGCAATGACTCATCAATTGTTCCAAAAAAGGCATCAGAGGCAAGTACTTCAGGAAGTAACTGCGAATTGACATGGAAGAGATCGAGCAATTCCCTATCCCATTGTCTTTCATGAATATTGAATAATAAAGTTCTTGAGGCATTGGTAATATCGGTGACATGCGCCTTACCTCTCGTTAAACGCCAGATTAAAAAACTGTCAATTGTACCAATTGCCAGCTCACCTGAATGTGCGAGCCTCGCAGCTTCAGGAATATTTTTAATTAGCCACTGTATTTTACTGGCGGAAAAATAGGGATCAGGCAACAGCCCGGTTTTTGCCTGAATCAGTTCTTTCTCATTATGCAGACTATCGCAAAAATCCTGGGTTCTTCTGTCCTGCCAGACGATAGCCCGGTACAGGCATTCACCAGTCTTTTTATTCCACAGTAAAACAGTTTCCCGCTGATTAGTGATGCCGCAGGCGGCAATCGACTTTAACTCAACACCGCTAACAACATCTTTTAAAGCGGCCAAGGTTTTAGACCAAATTTCTTCAGGACAATGTTCAACCCACCCCGGTTCAGGATAATATTGAGTGAGAGGGTATTGACTGGAAGTGATAAGCCTGCCATTACTTTCATAAAGCATGGCTCTGGTACTGCTTGTTCCCTGATCAATTGCAAGTAAGTATTTCATGCCCTGTTTTCTTTCGTATTATCCCTGGAAATAATTCTATACGCTTTTTACGGAGAGCAAAATACATGGTTGAAGGATATGATGTTGCGGTGATTGGCGGAGGGATTAATGGCTGTGGTATCGCAGCGGATGCGGCATTGCGCGGGCTTTCCGTAGTCTTGCTGGAAAAAGATGATATTGCCTCAAAAACCTCCTCAAACAGCAGTAAGTTAATTCACGGGGGCCTGCGCTACCTCGAATATTACGATTTCTCTCTGGTAAAAAAGGCACTGGACGAAAGACAACTGTTAATCAGTCTTGCTCCACATCTTGTCTATCCAACCACCTTTGTTCTCCCCTATCTGCAATCCATGCGTCCGACCTGGCTGTTGCGTACTGGTCTTTTTTTGTATGACAATCTTAGTCGTAAAAATAAATTACCCAAAAGCCGTTTAATCAAGCGTAACAAAAATCCGAATTATTTCAGCGCGCTCAATCCGGAATTTAACAAGGGTTTTTTATTTTCCGACTGTACGACGGATGATTCCCGTTTAACTCTGGTCAATGCATTGCTGGCCAGAGAACATGGTGCACATATTTTACCTCAAACGGAGTTAATCGCTGCCGAAGCCCATGAGAATCAATGGACGCTTCGCATACGTAATAAAAATCAAGCGATTGAAACCATCATGGCAAAAGCGGTAATCAATGCCGCAGGTCCCTGGGTAGAATCGCTGAATACCCTTCTTGGGATTAAATCCGAATATAAAATATCCATGGTCCAGGGCAGTCATTTTGTTGTTCCCAAGCTCTATGAAGGTGATCACGCCTATCTTTTACAAAATACGGATAACCGCATCGTTTTTGTAATCCCCTATTATGGTCATACCATGATAGGCACCACCGATGTGCCGTTTTCTGGCGATCTGGATCACGTTGCCATTTCCCCCATTGAAATAAACTACCTGTTCAAACTGGTGCGCGGATATTTTAAGCATCACCTGACACACGGAGACATTATTAATACCTGGAGCGGGGTTCGCCCTCTCTTATTCAAGCTGGGAGAAAGCCCTCAGGCATTAAGCCGGGACTATCTTTTTCATATGAATCAGTCTCCAGCGCCTGTGGTCTCTATTTACGGCGGTAAAATTACCACCTATCGCCAGTTAGCGACTGAAACGATTGATCAGCTAAAGCCCGTTTTTCCGGGTTTGCAAGCATCAGGCAGTTCAAAAGCAGCCCTCCCGGGTGCGAAACTTGAATCCATGTCCTTTAATGAATATCAATTCCATGCAAAAGAAATATACCATTGGATTGACCCGCATATTCTCTGCCGATATCTGCGGACTTATGGAACCAGAACCGAGCTTATTCTTGCTGATTGTAAAAAAATGAATGACCTCGGATCGGAAATTGGTCATGGTCTTTATACCAAAGAAGTGGATTATTTAATAAATCAGGAATGGGCGAGCTGCGCCGATGATATTTTATGGCGAAGAACCAAACTTGGGCTTGAGCTCTCGGTTGAGGAAAAAATCAAACTGGAGAGGTATTGTAATCCTTAGTAAGAATAGTCTTGGTTTATTTCACATTACCAGCTAAAAATCGATCCAGACCGTTGGCAAAGCTCTGGATTTCTCTGGCGCTTATTTTAGGCGGGCCGCCAGAGAGCATTTGCGCACCGCGCAAGACCTCATTAAAGTTACGCATCGACAAATGGCTTTTTACATTGTTTGCAGTATACATCTCTCCTCTCGGATTTAAAGCAAATCCACCGTTAGTGATTATTATATCGGCCAACGGGATATCGGCGGTAATCACTAAATCACCAGGCTTTATATTTTCTGCAATATATCTATCGGCCATATCAAATCCTGCACCCACCTGATGTTTTCTGATGAAGGGGGAAGCAGGAATAGTCAGACTATGGTTTGAGACAATCATCAGTAGGCGCTGAGTTCTTATTGCTGCCCGAAATACGATTTCTTTTATTGGTTTTGGACAAGCATCGCCATCGATCCATATTTGCATTGATATTTGAGATTAGTTATACAAATTGAAATTTTAGCATAGTATCAGAGCGTGTAGAACTACTGCGGACATGGCGCGGTACATAGAGGTTAGATGTACATACAACAGTCTGCTTCTTAGCTTACACGTTCCTCGGCTTATATTGATTCCCCTTCACTGATAAGATGAGCTTAACTCAGAATCTTCCCTTTTCTCATCTCTCCTGCTCAGCCCCTCTCCTGATCTTGCAGTCGTCTGCGAATTCGCAAAACTGTAGCGATTCGATGACAAGGATGCAGACGTAATAGGTCTTATACTTATGTTATCTGGCCTTGGCAGAGTCAGGTTAGCAGCCGCCCCAACATTCAGGCTGCTATATTTTTGCAGGAGAAGGCTATACTGGGGATCAACCCTTCTTAATAACTCCTTCAGACTGATTTTTGCCGTCAATTCGCTTAAAAACTCCGGATTCTGTCTGTTCAGCAAGTTTAATAACTTGTCAAAGGAATCTGTATTAAACAAAGCGTCTTTCAGGGGATCTTTTTGCGAGGCATTTTGAAGGCGCAGAGATGCTCCAATGACCTCGTTAATAAATATCTCCAAAAGATTAAATTCCTTACCCCATTGGTCCTTCCAGTTTCTTTTAAGACCCTGATTCAATTCAAGCAGACCTCTGCTCCATTCCTCGTTTTCACAAACCAATGCTTTTAACAGTAGCATCAGATTTTTGGATAAACTGCAGAGCGGGCTCAACTTATCATATTGAAACATGGGCGAATAATGCTTAAAGGGCCGTTGCATTTCGATTGCATTCAAAAGTTCCAGGTAAATCACTTGACAATTATATTTATAATAATCAGGATGTGCATTTTTTAAAGCATCTTCGTCATTAAACACTTCATCGTCATTTAGCGGTACTCCTAAACCTGTCAGATAATAAGCAATTTTATCTGGAAATTCCGGGGGAATTCGTAAACTACGACCCACCTCCTGTGAGCGCTTATCCTTCTGTAAACGACTATCAACAAAGCTACTTTGAGATTGACTCTCCTCAGGGCTTTTTTCTTTCGCATATAGGCCCCAAGCTACATTTTTGTCATTGTACCCTGTACCTAACATGTTTACGACTACCAAAATCCCGGGCTGGTCCATTGGCCGCTTATTGAAATTTTCAATCCAGTCCTTATACTTCTTGATATTTGAGTGAATCGGCTTGGCGAGTTTAGTTCCAACTCTTTCATTGATTGCAGCTGTTAATAATTTGGCCTCTTTAATACTGGAGGTATAAATGATGCCTTTGCAGGAAGCGAGCGTCTTGCCCATCGGATGACGATGCTCTTTGATTAAAGCCGCAATTTTTTGACATTTTTCGGCCGAATCAATTGCCAGTGAATAAGGCAAACGGCCCACTATCAGCGGGGCGGTTTTGCCGGCTTTGCGAGAATCCGTTCGCGTAAATACGTATATTGGTTTAACAGAATTCCCAGGCGTAGCTGAAAAGCCAAGCGAGGTCACCCCGCTTTCCATTACTCGTAGAGCGTCTTTCTGATACAAGTGATGTTCATCCAGAACAGTGAGCAAAGGTTTACGGTGCTTTTTCAGAACATCATCTGATGCACTGACAAATTTTGCATAGCTGGCTTTACAAAATATCAGAACACTTGCCTTTTCCCTCAGGGGTCTATTCTTGTTAAGCAATTTGATCGTTACTGCATTTTCCTTGCTATCGACTGGAATCACATTCTTTGGCTTAATTTCTGCAAACTTTCCTAGCCTTTCCAGAACTGCCATAAACTCTTCATGATATTGATCTACCAATTGCAGTGTGGGCACCACAATATGAAACACAGCATCAGGGTTATTTTTAAAGAGGTAGATGAGCATCAGAATAGCAGTCAATGTCTTCCCACCGCCGGTTGTGATTTGGACCACCCCGTTTGATGAGCCGCATTGACTGATAGCTCTTAACGCATCAGCCTGGTAAGGATAAAGATAGACTTCTTCTTTCTGTAAGAACTCTTCCAGTTTCTGAGGGTCAAAAAGTGAGTTAAGCTTAGCTCCATTCCATTGCTTCTGGAGAAATGTCTCATTACATGGCGCAGCTGATTTCGCATATCTTTTTTGCTTGACCAGGAGGTTCTGCTCATATTCCTCCGGTTCTCCACCATCATAGGATTCTCTAAGAGTAGGATTAGGGTTTGGTTTTGGTTGATTATTCGCTTCCACTATTGAGCGGAAATCGCGAGTTTCAACTTGACGTTTTTGTTTCTCCACCGATTTAAAACTTCTTTCAATTTCACTTTTCATATGTGAAAGACTTTTTGTCATCAGTCGAGTATAAAATGGGCTTAATCCCACAGGAGGAAAATCTTCAGTTTGAATAGCCAGGATCTGCTCAATATATCCACCTGCATTTGCTTTTGCCTGATTTTTGACTTTTTTTGAACGCGTTAAGCTGATTGACTTCAGTCCAGGTAAATGCAGAAGGTTCCTGGCTAATTCATTATCTTGATTACCATCCTCCGTTCTTGCTTCTTCCAGCGCATTATCAATAATCATTTGAAAATAAAAGTCTTGCATACACAAGCGAGAATGCACTCCTGGGTACGCCAGAATAGACACATCCTCAGCAGTTTGTAATTTTAAAACCCTGGCTGCCTGCTCAAAATCAAAATCGAACAGCTTATATCCATAATCTGGTTCTAAAAAGTAAAATCGCTTAAAGGATAAAGTTTGCATACCACAGATAATCGCCTTATCGTTTTCTCGTGCGGCGGCAAGCGATTTTGTTATTCCAGACCATGTCGAAACATCGCCAAACTCCTCTGAGGCTTGTATCTGACTAAGATTGTCATCAAGGTAAACACAATGCTTGAGTTTCCACAAATACGAGAGCATAAATGCCGTCAACCGGCGCGTTTGAATATCTTCGGGATGATAATTGCCGTGTGTTTTATAACGTAGAACGTCTGTAATTAAAAACTCGACATTTTCAGGTTTATTTCGATCGCTCAGATTCTCATATTCCTGAGCGCTGACTACCACTAGCAAACGTTGCTTATCCCCCAGCAGACTGGGGTCAGGGATCATCGCTTCGTGCTTACGTCCTGCAAACACAAAGGTCACTGTCTCATCAGATGCAGGTAACTCCTTTCTGCGGCTCACTAGTCGAAATTTTGATTCACCACTGCTAATTTCATGAGTAAACTCAGGTTCATCCATTGTCTGTTTGAAGGAATCAAGGGATTTAAACTGGAATGTCCCGGAATAGTTAATATTGCGGCTGGATTTCTTTATTAAAAAAGGGATTTCCGGTATGCGTTCAAATGTCTGTGAATATTTCGCACTAAACAGAGCATTTTTTTCATTTGCTTTTTTTATACGCGATGGAGCTTTACTTCTTTTTTTCCGCTTTTTTGGTTGCTCATCTTCCGATGTAGAAGATTCGCTTGATCGCTTATTCTTTTGCGAGCTGGATAAGGAGGCCTCCTGAGGTTCCTTTGAGAATGCGATGGGACTCTGCTCCCTGGATTCAGGAAATCCTTGCTCAATATCATCAGATATATCGAAGACTTCAATCGGAGATGAAGGCTCGCTCAACCGCCTGCAATTGTCCGATAGGGATGATGACTCTTCTTCGGCGTCATCCAGAATAATAATGGGACTGGACGAATTAGGCACAGAAGGCCAAAGCGTGCCAACATCAAAAATTTCCAGGGTCATTGGCTCTGATCTTCCACCTATGGTTGCAATATCGGCGTCCAACATATCGGCTACAGGATTTACATCCACAACAGGGAATACTGTTCCCTGATTTGCCTGTGTTTCAGTGTCAATGAGAAATGGCCTGATGAAGTTGAGAAAATCGTTACCCGCTTTTTCAGCCCCTCTGGTAATTGCAGCAGAACTAGCACCCTTTCTCTTTAAAAACAATGTATAGTAAATATTTCCTCCTTGGGCCGCAGATTCAGCCATTTGATCAGTCAGATCAATGTCCATCTCTTTGGCTTTTGCTCTTAGGAATTCGGCATATTCCTGATAATCATAAAAAGCAGCCATACGGGCTAAATGACTTAATTCAACTCCAAGGGTTCCCAGATACTCTGCATATTCCCAGTCCTCGCCAAGTATAGCGCCTGAGGCAATCGTAAGTTTGTCAGCACCCAGTTCACGCAATGCGCCTGCATAAGCACGCTGGCGTCCTCTGACAGCTCCATGAGCTATATAATTTATATCAGCTCCTATTGTGCGCAGTTTCTCAGCATAATCAATGTTTCCTACCTCAGCGGCCCCTGCTGCAATTCTGTCGATAGAAGCTCCATTCAGACGCAGGAATTCAGCGTATTTAACTTGGCCGCCTTTTATGGCACCTACGGCAAGCGTAGTGATGTCCGCACCCTTTCTTCGCAAAATCTCTGCTAAATACAAATGGCCGCTAAGAGCTGCTGCGGCAGCAACTTCGCTGATATCACTTATCTGATCCAGCAATGGCAAGAGTTCATTGATATATCCGCCTTGAGCCAGTCCAATGGCAATGTATTTAAGCTCAATTCCCCATTCCTGTTGCTGATTAGCTAATTCGTGTAAACCATTTGCAGCTGCATAAGTAGCCAAAAAAGTCCGATTGGCGAAATTATGGGGGTTATCATAGTAATTTAGTATCGGATCTATATGTTTTCCTCGCAAATACCCACGCAAAACAGCTTTAAAACTAGCCTTTTTCAATAGCATCTCTGAAACTCTATCCGAGTCTCCTTTTATTGCCGCGCCTTCAGCAATCGCTGATGTACAGGCACCCTCATTTAATAACCAATTGCAAAAATCCGGATCGCCATATTCGCCAGCCCCCCTGGCAATCTGATGAATACAAGTGTTTGATTCGCGCCTGAGTACTTCTGAGGCTTCAACATCGCCAGAGCGCGCAGCGCCCCTGCCCGCTAAATGAATATTCGCTCCTAGCTTGACCAGTAATTTGACAGCATCTGTCTTTTTTTGCGAGGCTAACACTTCTGCAGGAGTCCAATCAGTTCCCTGCTTACGCACGTCAATGCTAATCAATGGATCTTTCAGTAAATTCCTTAATTCTGCCTCCATTCCTTTTTCAGCAAGACGGCAAATAATTTCATGGTAATTAATACGTGCTCGACATTCCATTGCCAGGAACTGATAGCCTCCTTGCATTGCACCGGCTGCGACTGATTCGAGGCTTGCCCCTTGGTCCAGCAAGGATTTCGCATAATCAATACGTCCTGCTCGCGCCACACCTCTGGCAATCAGATTGATACTGACGTTTTTATCAATTGAAGATAATTTATCAATCCAGCCGCCACTGGCGATACCCAGTGCAATAGAATCTTCCTTTGCACCCAATGAACGCATAAGCTCTACTGTTTGCCAATCCCCACAGGTTGCGGCAGCTTCTGCCATCACATTGATGTTGGCCAGCATACCAAATAATTCATCTACAAAATGTGAGTCGTTTCCTTGAATTGCACTTACGGCAACTGCATCGATACCTGCACCTTGTTCTATCAGTTTTCTTGCTTCATCTCGATTACCACGCTGTGCATACCCCTGAGCAATCTGAGTTATGCCGGCATTTTTATGAGTAAGCATCCATTGAACCAATCCTGTGTTGTTGGCTCTTGCTGCTCCTCGAGCAATCATATGAGGGCTGGCTCCAAGATGCATTAATAGATTGGCAGCGTCTATTTTTCCTTCATAGGCAAGTAATTCAGCCGCTGATACAACAAATACTGGTCGAACGGGATTTTCAGGATCTTCAGGGTTTAGAGGATATGCCTCTGTATTAACTATTATCTTACGAATATCAATACTGATATTGTGTTTAAAAATGAATGCTTGCAAAGCTTCCGGGTTGTTTTCAATAGCAAGTTTATAAATTTCATCAAAATAGTTCATACTTAACCTCAACTATACTACTGGCGGCCTTTAAATAATGCTTTTGTAAAAGCGTGAGAAGTCAGACCTTTTTAGATCGAATTTCAGACATGGTAGCGCATCTTACCACAAGATGTTCTTGTTTGATACATTTAGATCGTGTTTAAATCAAAAATGTGTTATCCTTTTTCAAAACAAAACAGCTTAAGGTCTAGTTAATATTTAATTAATATAATGACCAGCTTTTTGCACTTGTCTTTGCCTGATTTTTATCGGATTGTTAAATAATTTGTAAACCTGATTACCATTATTTTCAGCAGTCATAATAACGAGTTAATAATGCTTTTTGATGAATTAAAACAATTAATTACACGCTATGAAAAACCAGAACCTGAGCAATTAAATTCAGTTGAAACGGATTTTCAACACCTGACCAGCGCTTCTGAATGTGAGCAGTTAAGCCAGCAAATTGAGCGGCAAAAACTAACAATGCTGGCTAAAATGTATTTTCATAATTGGCAAATCAGCATTAATCGCCAAATCGCATCGGATAGTGGCCTGCGTAAAAATTTAAGTCCTAAAATTGCATCAAAAATATTTGAAATTGTACATCAGGCTCCTGACCGGAAATATGAGGCTTTGCTAAAGATTATTGAAGCGTTGTACGCTTTGAAAAACTCAATAACAGATAGTCAGGAAGCTCAGGCGATTCAACAGTGTATTGTACTGCTTACAGCCTACAAAGTTTTAGCTGAAGCATCAGGAACGCAAAAACAGGAAATTAAACAGCCACAACCCACAGCCGATTGCGCCAGTAATTCCGCTCCAAAAACAGAAAACTCTATAGATAAGGCGACTTCGTCTTATAATGAGCTTTTGAAACTTTTAGATGCCGATCCAGACCTTAATATGCCTGAACCAATCCGAACAAATCGGGCAGTTAAAAGTCACGAAGACGCATTAGAGCGTCTTAACAATTGTGAAGCGGTTAACTCTGTTACTTCATTAATTTCGCAACTAGAGTATATGCGCTCGAAGCTTAACATAGATTTCGCCTTAAAAGGCTATCTGACTAGTACCATTAAAGTTTGCCAGTCAAACATAGACCTTCTGACGGGTTTGATTGGTTACATGCAACAACATACAACAATTTCTCTGAAAGCGCTGCTGGAAAGTTATATATCCAATAAAGGCAAAAAAACACATGTTAGTTTTTTGACTTGTCTCATAAAAAATCCCCTGGCTATTTTACTATTTGAGATCAGACCGGAAATTACAAATGCTATTTCATCCAAGGCGATGAATAATTTAATTAAGGAAGAATCCATTAGAGGCGAATTCCCGGTATTTATTTTATTTCTTATTTTTGAACAGCAATTCAATTACTTTAAGAATCAACCTCGACTGGTATCTTTAATTACGCAAAGGCTATTTTTGCAAAAGTTTTCCAAGCTTGATAATTTATCACCTGCTGAATATTTAATGAGCAGGCCGGACAAGCGAAGTTTTTTTACTCTAAATCCTAAACTGATCGACTGGCTGCCGAGTCAGCTAAAAAAAACATATGAGCAGCATTTGAGCCCGCGAATACGTACTGAAAAAACAGATGTTCCATCACCAGTTTCAAAGCCCAAAGCGAAGCCCCCCGCTCCAAAAGTAAGTTTAGTTATTACTGAAAATGAGCTAGCAGCCAAAGCGTCCATTCCTGATAAAGTTGAGCAGCAACTTAGCCCGCGAATAAGTATTGAACAAACAGCTGTCCCAGCCCCGACGACCAAAGTCAGTCCTCCAGCTCCAACGCCTAGTATAATCATTCCAGAAAATAAGCCGGCTTCCAAAGCGCCCGCTCCTGATAAGGTTGAACAAGTCACCCAGAAACTGGCAGAGACCAAACTGACTGAATCAACAGCACCGAATGTAGAAAAAAGCAACTCTACGACTCTTCCAAGTCAGGATCAGCAAATTGCCGCCTGGAAAAAAGCAATTGATCTTATTTTTGGAGAGGCACAAAACCTGATTATTGACGTGGTGCTGCAGGAAATTGATTATTTCAAACTAAGGATTCAGCACCCGCAAATTAATAGTTATTGGCAGGTTAAGACTAGCAAAGCTAATGAACGCGTCAGTCGTTTTTATGCGACAAAAAACTGGTTTGATACAGTGCTTTTGAGCAATATACGCAAAATTTTGGGAAACAAAGAAGTCGAGGTCATTGATCAGCTGTTAATGTGCAAAATAGCTTGGAACAAAGCGTTTAAGCTTGAGCAAATAAATAACATGGCAAAAAAAATAATTAATTCACTTAAAACAAGTTCTGCGGATTATCATAACCTGCAGAAACCAACAGCCATTCCAGCACAAGAAACATCAACTGAAGCGGAACCTTCTGTACCTGCATCTACTGAAATTTTGCGTGAGGAACATGAGCTTACACCGAACACTATTGGCCAAGAACCGATTCGAGAACCAGTAGCTGAAAAAATAGTAAGTAATGCCGTGACGTTGAATCCTTTAGAAATACAGTTTGCTCCCGGGGATGTCCTTCTGGTATACAGGCATGGCTTAAGAGCGCGTTATCAGTGCTCTTTCTTAAGTGCGGAACATCATTCTGTACTTAGAAGCAACGAGTTCTGGCGTTTAAAATTAAACCAGCATTTCCGCCCATCAGTGATTAAGGCAGCAGGTTTTGATCAATCTCTATCATTTGTTACTCAATTTCCAGCTATTGCCGCACAGGAATATCAAAATCTCCCTGACAATGTCATAGATATGTTTATTTATGCAAAAGAAAATATGCTTGTTAGTTCAATGTACGAAGGTCTGCTTCCCTTATTGTTCTATACAGAGAGGTCAGGACGCTCGCTGCTGAATTGTATTCGCGAAACTCATACTCAGCAGGTTATTGATTGTATTTTCTCTTTGGGGATGAAATGTTTTCAACAGCAAGCGAGTCAGGAACAGCCTGCATTTATTCAATCGGTTCTTCACTGGGCAATCTGCTGTAATCAACGAAAAGAGGTGATTAGCGAACTGTTGCGAAGTGAAGCCGCTCATACTCCATTCATAATAGGAGATTATCACTATTTTGCAATACACCGGGCCGTGTATGAGTCAGCGTATGGCGCTGTTGAGGCTATTTTAGAGCAAAACCTGATGCAGCTGACTACTGTCGACTCCTTAAACCGCAGCCCTTTCAATATTGCTTACAGTAAACAGGATAAGTACATGCTGGATTTGTTAGGATATTACCATAACAAAGCGGCGGGAGCTCAAAACCCAAGGTTTTTTACTCCCATGCCTTACCCTGTAGACACTGAAAGCGAGGAGCTTGGGCAAGAGAAAATTACCCAGCAAGCTAACGGTGCAGGTTATACTTTCTAACAAAATCAAACCACCTCAATTTCAACAGGAGCAATTCCTTTTATGCCGAGTTTTTTAGCGGCAGCAAAGGATAAATCAATTAGCCGGTTGGATAAAAAAGGACCCCGATCATTGATACGGACCACAATTGAGCGCCCATTATTCAGATTTTTTACACGCACTCGGGTAGCAAATGGGAGTGTTGGATGAGCTGCTGTCATTGCATACATGTTGTAGCGCTCTCCGGTTGATGTTTTTTGATTCCGACCGCGTCCCCCATACCAGGAAGCAACTCCCTTCGCCTTGTAGTGTTTGGCTGACTTCATCACCTGATATGTTTTTCCTTTGACCACATAGTGATCCGGAGTATTGGATTGCTGATGTGTACAAGCAGCCAGCAGCATGGGGAGAAAATATTTAGTGAGTCTTTTAAAATTCAATAAAATCATATAATTATTATTATTCAGGTTTTAATTCAATTTTCGTTGAGGGTTAGCTGATCAGACAGCAACTGTCATGCTTTTTATTGGAATCATTCTGATCATCTTCACAAACTGTTTTACTTCCATCAGGTGGAGTTGGCGCCGGGGCACCAGAACATAGTGTATTTTGATGCTTAAAAAAGCTATTTCTTTTTTTATCAGTTTTTTGAATCTCAAGCACTACTGTCTGTGTTGCTGACATAGAAACTTCCTATACCGTTAATCTTACTGTTATGCGATCATGATTAGTTACACTGCTCCCTAATCACTAGCCTTCATCTTGATTCATTTTATTGAGGATCTCGCTGACATCAATAGCTTGGGCCTGCTGCAGTAATTCTTTAAGAGTTGATTCGGGCATACTGCCTGATTCTGAATAAATAGCGATACCTTCTTTAATAATCATTAAATGGGGAATAGAGCGAATTTGAAATGCGTCTGCGATTTGTGGCTGTTCTTCGATATTGATCTTTACAAAATCGATATCTGGATTTTGCTCTGCCACTTGTTCATAAATCCTGCCAAATTGCTTGCAAGGTGCACACCAGGGAGCCCAGAAATCAATCAGGAACAATCCTTTTTGATTAATCAATGCATCCAGCTGCTCTTCGTTCACGCTTTTGAGCATGATTCTTCCTTCGTCGTGATGGCTTCCAGAATACGGGAGAAAATGGTATCCACACTTCCTAATCCAGAAACTCTATGAAAAACAGGAGCGCCTGAACTGTCGCTATCCGCCCACTGCTGATAATATTGAACCAAAGGCTCTGTCTGCTGATGATAAATTTCAAGCCGTCTCTTGACCGTTTCTTCTTTATCGTCATCCCGCTGGATGAGTGTTTCACCAGTCAGGTCATCACGGCCTTCAGTCTGCGGAGGATTAAATCGAATGTGATAAACACGGCCTGAACCCGGATGAACCCGTCGCCCGCTAAGTCGGCTGATAATTTCTGAATCGGGAACTGCAATTTCAATCACATGATCCAGACGAATACGGGCAGTTCTTAAGGCTTCAGCCTGAGGAATAGTTCGCGGGAATCCATCAAATAAAAAGCCATTTGCACAATCCGGCTGCTGTAACCTTTCTTTTACCAGCCGAATAATAATGTCATCAGAAACCAGTTTGCCTGCATCCATGACCGCTTTGGCACTTCGACCCAATTCAGTACCGGCTGCAATTGAGGCTCTTAACATGTCGCCTGTGGATATTTGCGGAATATCAAAATATTCAATTAACCGTACCGCCTGAGTACCCTTGCCAGCACCTGGCCCACCTAATAACATTAAACGCATTCGTTACTCCTACATGGAAAGTTCAAGCTTGACCAGACTTGAAAAGCAGCCCTCAACTTTTAAAGAAGAGTACTGTGCTATCGACTCAAGGCAATATCCGTCAAACGGCCTTATCATTTTAACTTGCCCGAAGGAAAATGTCACGCCTGGATGCCTCGGACAAGCCGAGGCACGTAGACAGATGAGAGTACGACCAAGCCTGGAGCACCTCTCCCAGCCTACCTATTCCGACTCCCTCAGCCTACGTACCCCGACTTGTTCGGGGTATCCAGAAATCTCCGCAAGAGCCTATTCTATCCTTTAATAATAGACGCTTATTTATACCCTCTATAATAAGACGAACCGCGGCCACAGCGGGCCATCTGGGCCTGATAAATCATTGCACGCATTTTAACCTTGCGGGCAACGCCAATAAGCCAGGGTTTTTGCAAATAGGTTTTTCTCATAAAACCTCCTATTCCTTCATGATACGCCAGATAAAGATTATAGGTGTCATCTCTCTGAATTCCGGCACGTCGATACGCCTGGTTAGCATACCAGCCAACGAAGTCTACTGCGTCGGTAAAATCATCACGAGCCGCCCATACCCCGCCATCTGATTTTTTATACTGAGCCCAGGTGGCACGCAAAGCTTGCGTATAGCCATAGGCCGAAGAAGGACGCTTCCAGGGAATAATCCATAACAATTTGGTTCGCTTGGGCGTTGCATTGGCATCAAACTTGGACTCCTGATGAATAATGGCCATTTGAACGGCCACAGGCACCCGCCAGCGACGCTCAGCATCTTTTGCATCCAGATACCATTTAGGATATTGCTTGAAAATACTGCAAACGTTATTAACATCTCGTGGCGGCGGTGTACTGACGCAGGCGCTGAGCAATAAAAAAGGAATAAGCAATAAAAGGCGTTTCATATTAAAAGACCACGTCATGTTGGTATAAATGAGCGTATTAGTAACAAAAATCGAACTGTCTCGCAATATCATCCAGTTTTTCCTTTGGCAACAGGAACAAATATCCTGCAAGCAATAACTGTGCTAGAATTCTAAATTTATTATTTATAGTACTGTATGAGCGTTTTAGTCTTTGATATTGAAACAGTTCCCGATGTGCATTCTGGCAGAAAGCTGTTTCATTTGGACAATCTCAGTGATGAAGAGACTGCCAAAGCGATGTTTGCCTTACGTCGTGCGAAGACCGGGAATGATTTCCTGCCTCATTATCTGCAAAGAGTGGTCGCTATCTCAGCAGTGATCCAGAATAACAATCAGGTCAAAGTATGGTCTTTGGGCGATGAGCAGGCCGATGAGAAAGAACTGATCAGCCGTTTTTTTTCCGGTATTGATAAATATACTCCTATTCTGGTCAGCTGGAACGGCTGTGGTTTTGATCTGCCGGTCCTGCATTATCGAGCCTTACTGCATGGAATTCCTGCCCCTACCTATTGGGAGTATGGAGAAAATCAGCAGAATTTTCGCTGGAACAATTATCTTAATCGTTTTCATTACCGCCACCTTGATTTGATGGACGTACTCGCTGCTTATCAAAGCCGTGCTTCTGCACCATTAGATGACATTGCTCATATGCTGGGTTTTCCTGGCAAAATGGGAATGAGCGGCTCAAAAGTCTGGGAGCAGTATCAGGCAGGTCAATTAAAAAGTATTCGTGACTATTGTGAAACAGACGTTCTCAATACCTATTGTGTCTATCTTCGCTTTGAGTTAATTCGGGGAAGCTTAACACAGCAGGAGTATGAGAATGCTATCGTAACTCTTAAAACTTATCTGGCAGGAGAAAACGAGCGAATGCATTGTCAGGAATTTTTAAGACAGATGGCATAAGCGCTAATAAACTTATCTTGCTTAAGAGTTTCTTAAGGAGTTTAAGTTATAGTAAGCATGTAAAAACCAGGACTTTTCATGAAACACTCTTTATTTACAGATTCCAATGGTAAATTTTCCTTAAAGATTAAACCTGACGATAAATTTTTTGTGGCTATCTGTAAAAGGAAGGACAATCCACATTCCTTTAGTTGTTTGGGTGTCATTCATAACAACATCCCATTGGTCCTTGCTGGATTCGGTAAATACAAGAAAAAAAATGCTACCCGTTGTGAAATGGCCTTTTGGCAAGCTGAGGGGGTTATGTATGATGAATCGATCCTGCTAAATACTTCAGGCGCCTATCTGCAAGATGTCAGCTATAAAGCTTTTGAAATCGATTATGAGAGTTATAAGCGGCATATGGCAGAAATGGCTACATTTTCTTCCGAACAAGTGAAGAGAAACGTAACCAGCAAGTACTTATCAGCGTTTCAACCAGTTGAGGAAAATGAAGATGAAATCATTTTTCAGCACCGATTCCTGAGAGACTTATCATCTCCTGATACAAAGGAGGGCTTTAAACCCGATTACTGTGAAATAAGCCAGAGAAATACCTGCCGACATACCGCTGTCGATATTACCCGTCGCGCCACTCTATTGGATAATCTTGGCAAAGGAGTTTCACGTTTTTTCTTTCGCAGACTGCCTTTGTCCATGAGATTAAACGAAGGACTTGTTGAAACCGATCATTTCTTTCTGCTGCCTCCTCCGCCAAATGCATTTACAAACATGCATCCCAAAACTCTGGCTATTGCAAAGAGACTCTATAGCCGTCTGGATGAAATGATTCAGATTGGAGAGAAAAATCCAATTACCGGTGATAAATTTGAGGCTATCAAACAGCTTTATAACGAAACAACACAGGAATATGCTTGTGATTATCCAAAACTCATCGATCATATTGAAGACTGGTTAACGGATAAACGGGAATTAATTGGCACTCATCGAAACGCTCACTGGTTTCAAACGACAACTGCCAGCACCAAGATGTTTAATGAGATCCTTAATGAGTATAATAAACCCCGATCTGGATAACTTCGCGAATTAACTAGCTGATGACTTTCTTATAAAGCCAGGCATCTTCCACTCCAGCCTGATCATCATAATAATTCTCTTTGATTCCATCTCTTAAAAAACCCATTTTTTCATAGAGCTGGATAGCCCCCGCATTGCTGGGTCTGACTTCCAGAATATAGGTATTGATAAGCGGGCTAATTGGTAAATCAAGTAACTGAGTTAAAAGCTGACGCCCGACGCCTTGCTGTTGATACGAAGGGGCCACACACAAATTTAAAATATGACAGACATTGAATGCCTGACGGCAAATACTATACCCCAGAATCTGTTGCTGGTTTTCTTTAATATACTCTATGACCCGGCAATCATAACCAACCAGTACGCAATCTACAAGAATACCACGACTCCAGGGCGCTCTATGCCCCTGAGTTTCAATGGTGTATACATCATCAATATCTTCAAGCCTCATCGGCCGTATTGAATACTTCACGGGTATCCTTTTAGCTGTGTCATTCCCGCTTACCCTGGAAATCCTCTCACCTCAGGAGAGAGAGTTAAAGAGAGGGGTTTACGATTAACCCTCACCCTAACCCTCACTGCCATTAAGTCAAGGACATTTGTCATTCCCGCGAAGACGGGAATCCATCTCTCAATCGGCATTATAGCAAGCTTAGAGATGGATCCCCGTCTTCGCGGGAACGACAATTTAATATTTTCACACCTTGCCAATGCGCCTTCGAGGAATGACAGGAATCATCTACTTCTCAGCTTTCTTCTTTGGCATATACAGATCCGTCACTGTACCCTCGAATATTTCAGAGGCCAAAGCAACCGATTCAGACAAAGTCGGATGCGGATGAATTGTTAAGGCAATATCTTCCACATCACATTGCATTTCAATTGCCAGTGAAGCTTCTGAAATCAAATCACCTGCATTAATCCCGACAATTCCTGCTCCAAGAATTCGTTTACTATCAGGGCAGAATAGTAATTTAGTCATTCCTTCCTCACGCCCCATACTTAGAGCACGGCCACTTGCCATCCACGGAAATACAGCTTTTTCATAGGAAATGCCTTTTTCCTTAGCTTCTTTTTCAGTTAAACCAGTCCAGGCAATCTCAGGATCAGTGTAAGCTACGCTGGGAATACATTTGGGGTCAAAATAATGTTTTAAACCTGAAATTACTTCAGCAGCCACCCTCCCTTCGGGCATCGCTTTATGAGCAAGCATTGGCTGGCCTACTACGTCGCCAATCGCATAAATATGCGGCACATTGGTACGCATCTGATTATCAACCTTAATAAAGCCTCTATCGTCTACATTGATACCAGCAGCTCCAGCATTGATCGCTCCGCCATTAGGTTTTCTTCCCACTGCAACCAGAACCTGAGCAAATTTCATTGGTTGTTCAGTGGCATGCTGGCCTTCCATAGAGACATATAAGGCATCTTTTTTCGCCTCAACTGCAGTAACTTTTGTTTTAAGAAGGAATTTGACGCCTTTCTTGCTCATTCGTTTTTGTAATACATTGACCAAATCAGAGTCTGCACCCGGAATTAATTGATCCATAAACTCAACGACAGTCACATTCACCCCCAGGGCAGAATAAACAGTCGCCATTTCCAGACCTATGATTCCACCGCCAAGAACAAGAAGATCGCCTTTGATATCTGCCAGTTCCAAAGCGCCTGTTGAGCTGAATATTCTTGGATCTTCCGGGATAAACGGCAATTTAACAGACTCGCTGCCAACCGCAATAATTGCGTTATCAAAATCAATCGTGGTAGTTTGTCCTTCATTCTCCACTGTAATCTGATGAGTACCTGACAAACGTCCTACGCCGGTTACGACTTCAACCTTTCGCTGTTTAGCCAGAATCTTCAAGCCGCCAGTCAACTTGCCGATCACTTTATTTTTCCAGCCAACCAGTTTAGTGTTATCAAAGGAGGGTTGATTGAAACTTACTCCCAAATCATTCATTTCATGCGCTTCATCAACCACTTTGGCGATATGTAGCAGAGCTTTTGAAGGAATACAACCCACGTTTAAGCAAACGCCTCCAAGGCTATTGTAGCGCTCTACCAGAATCACTTTTTTACCTAAATCCGCCGCTCTGAACGCTGCTGTGTAACCCCCTGGTCCACTGCCTAAAACAACCACTTCCGCTTTCATATTTACACTCATTAGACGCCTCTTTTAACGTTTAGCACATAATATATATTAATAACATTGCCTAAAGCAGGACTCTGCGAATATCTGCCAATGTGTCTGCAATATAGCGAGTAAATCTTGCCGCCTCAGCACCATCGATCACCCGGTGATCATAGGAAAGAGATAAAGGAAGCATTAAGCGCGGTTTAAATTCTTTTCCGTCAAACACCGGTTTAATGCTGGAACGAGATAATCCAAGTATGGCGACCTCAGGACTATTTACTATTGGAGTAAAAGCCGTACCACCGATACCTCCCAAGCTTGATATGGTAAAGCAGCCTCCACTCATGTCAGCAGGCATCAGTCCTTTTTCACGGGCCTTGGTGCTCAAACGAGCCATTTCCAATGCAATTCCGGCAACATTAAGCTTGTCTACTCCCTGAATAACAGGCACAACCAGACCATTAGGCGTCTCAACTGCAATGCCAATATTAAAATACTGTTTAAAAATCAGGTTCTCTCCGCTGCTATCCAAAGAAGCATTAAATTGAGGAAACACCTGCAATGCTTTGCAAATTACTTTAGTGACAAAAGCCAGCACTGTTAATTTATACCCGGATTTACTGGCAGCCTCTGACTCTGATTTGCGAAATGACTCCAGATCAGTAATATCTGCCTCGTCAAACTGGGTGACATGAGGAATGGTAATCCAGGAACGGTGCACGTTAACACCAGTCAGGCGCTTGATCTTGTTCAAGGGTTTTGTTTCGATAGCTCCAAATTTACTAAAATCAATGGTCGGCGCCTGCGGCAATGAAAATCCAGAGCTGGATGGCTTTTCTGCAAGACGGCTTTTGACATAACTCTGAACATCTTCTTTGCTGATACGTCCCTTTCTGCCGCTTCCTTTTACAAGCTTTAAGTCCACGCCAAACTCTCTGGCCAAACGACGAACCGCAGGACCTGCAAAAACGCCTGAGCTGCTGCCTGACTCTTCAACCTTTACTTCCGTAATCGGTGGTTGCTTCACTTCTGGTTCAGCGGGTCTTGTCGCCACCGCTGGCGTCTCTTCTTGAGCTTCAGGTGCAGGCGCTTCTCTCTGCTCAGCGGGTTTCATTGTGAGAACCAGAGATCCCTGCGAAACCTTATCCCCAACTTTCACAGCGACCTTTTCGACAACGCCCTCTGCTGGAGAAGGAATATCCATTGTGGCTTTATCCCCTTCGAGAGTAATCAAAGCCTGATCTTTTTCAATTGAATCACCTGCTTTAACCATCACCTCAATGACATCCACATCGGTAGCGCCGCCAATATCGGGAATATTCACCGCTAGCAATGCAGTGCCCTGTGGAATGACTGGTTTTTCCTGGGCTTTAGGCTCAGCTTGTGTTTTAGCGACAGGCTCTTCTTTCTTTTCGTCGCCTTTATTTGCCGCAGACAGGTCTTCATCAATTGTTAAAACAAGAATATCATCCCCTTCCGAGACTTTATCGCCAATATTAACCAGCACTGAGTGTACCTTACCGGCTTTAGGCGAGGGGATTTCCATGCTTGCCTTATCTGACTCCAGCGTGATTAAAGGGGTATCGATTTCAACTTCGTCGCCCGGCTTCACCAATAGTTCAATGACATCAACACCAGCCGCACCCCCGATGTCCGGAACCTTAACTTTCATCTCATCTGACATATTTTTCCTCAGCAAACTGGTCAAACTGTCTTAATGCAGCAACCTAATGCTGCAATAAGACGCTTAATTCTTTAAGTTCCCGCCCAGACGCATAAGCGCCAACTTCCTTAAAATCCTCCTCAGGGAGAGAGGAATTTCTTTTAATCTCATCTGAAATCCTCTCTCCCCTGAGGGGAGAGAGTTAGAGAGAGGGGTTAAAATCAGCCCTCACCCTAGCCCTCACTGCCATTAAGTTAAGGAATATTGTAGGTTGGGCCCTTGGCCCAACAAGGGGTCGAACCGCTCCTGAACACATTGTTGGGCCAAGGGCCCAACCTACAGGTCATTGCAGAATTCCTTAACTTAATGGCAGTGACCCTAGCCCTCTCCCAAACTTGGGAGAGGGAATTTCTCCTAAAAAGAATAGTTCCTACTGCGTTATAGGATTAGGCTTATCTTGTTTGATTCCATATTTCTTAAACGCATCAGCCATAACCGATTTAGGCAGGCTGCCGTCCTTAACTAAAGCTTCCAACGCAGCAATGACAATATATTTGGCATCTACTTCAAAGAAGTGGCGCAAACGTTCCCTGGTATCACTCCGCCCGTAGCCGTCGGTTCCCAAGGTTACATAATTCGCATTGATATAAGGGCGAACCTGTTCTGCATACAAGCGCATATAGTCACTAGCCGCAATAACAGGGCCTTTTCGATCAGCGAGTAATTGCGTGACGTAGGCTTGCTTGGGAGATTGCTCAGGGTTCATTCGATTATAATGTTCAACAGCCAACCCATCGCGTCGTAACTCGTTAAAGCTTGTCACACTCCAGACCTCGGAACTGACATCAAAGTCAGAGAGTAACCATGAGGCGGCTTTTTCAACTTCACGCAGGATAGTACCGCATCCCATTAGCTGAACATGGGCTTTAGCTTTCTTCTTATTACTTGCATGCAGTAAATACATTCCCTTAATGATGCCTTCTTCCACACCTTCTGGCATATCAGGTTGTACATAATTCTCATTCATTACTGTGATGTAATAAAATACATTTTCCTGTTTGGTATACATCCGCTCAAGGCCATTCTGCATAATAACTGCCAGTTCATAGGCATAAGTAGGATCATAACTGACACAGTTCGGGATTGTTGAGGCCATAATATGGCTGTGCCCATCCTGATGCTGGAGGCCTTCGCCTGCAAGCGTTGTGCGGCCCGCTGTTCCGCCTAATAAAAAGCCGCGTGCCTGCATATCGCCAGCAGCCCAGGCCAGGTCACCAACCCGCTGAAAACCAAACATCGAATAATAGATATAGAAAGGAATCATGGCTAGCTTGTTAGAACTATAAGAAGTTCCAGCAGCTATCCAGGAACAGAACGCCCCAGCTTCGTTAATGCCTTCTTCAAGAATTTGACCGTCACGCGCTTCACGGTAATACATCACCTGCTCATGATCCACTGGCGTGTAAAGCTGCCCCACGGGTGAGTAAATTCCGATTTGTCTGAATAAGCCTTCCATTCCAAAGGTACGGCATTCATCAGGAACTATTGGCACAATTCGGGGACCTAGCACCTTGTCTTTCAATAGAACTGACAAAATTCTGACAAAGGCCATTGTCGTGGATATTTCGCGATCCCCAGTTCCCTTAGTCACCGCAGAAAACGCAGACAAGTCAGGAACAGGCAAAGGTTCAACACTGGTATTACGTGCCGGTAGATAGCCGCCCAATGCTTCGCGCTGTTTACGGATATATTGTATTTCAGGACTATCTTCAGAAGGACGATAAAAAGGAATCTCGGTAATTTCTGCATCGCTGACAGGAATACTGAAGCGATCACGGAAAGCCCGGAGTTGCTCAATCGACATTTTCTTTTGCTGATGGGTTATATTTTGCCCCTCGCCAGCCGCCCCCATCCCATAGCCTTTAATTGTTTTTGCAAGAATAACGGTGGGACGTCCCTTATGCTGTACTGCCTCTGCATAGGCAGCATATACTTTCTGTGCATCATGACCACCCCGGTTGAGCCGCCAGATTTCTTCATCTGACATGTTTTCAACCATTTTTTTCAATTCAGGATACTGTCCAAAAAAGTGCTCTCTGACATAAGCGCCATTATTGGCTTTATAAGCCTGATAATCGCCGTCAACGCATTCCTCCATACGTTTTTGCATGATTCCGGTTTTATCACGTGCGAAGAGGTTATCCCATCGACCACCCCAGATCACTTTGATTACATTCCAACCTGCACCCCGGAATATGCCTTCCAACTCCTGAATTATTTTACCGTTACCTCGAACAGGGCCATCAAGGCGCTGCAAGTTGCAGTTTACAACAAAAATCAGATTATCGAGTTTCTCTCTTGCGGCAATAGACAAAGCACCCAGTGATTCGGGCTCATCCATTTCACCATCACCCAGAAATGCCCAAACCTTGCGGTCTTCTGATTTGATTAAGCTTCTGTTTTCAAGGTATTTAAGAAAACGTGCCTGATAAATAGCCTGCAGTGGGCCTAAGCCCATTGATACGGTAGGAAATTGCCAAAAGTCAGGCATTAACCAGGGGTGGGGATAAGATGATAAACCATCAACCTCTACTTCCTGACGGAAATTGGCTAACTGTTGCTCCGACAAACGTCCTTCAAGGAAGGCGCGGGCATAAATACCAGGAGAGGAATGGCCTTGTATATAAATCAAATCGCCGCCATGTTCGCCATTCGGGCCTTTGAAAAAATAGTTAAAACCCGTTTCATATAAGGTGGAAGAAGAAGCATAAGAAGCAATATGACCTCCCAACTCAGGCGCATACTTGCCTGCACGAAGCACCATAGCGACAGCATTCCAGCGTATCAGTGCGCCAATTCGTTTTCCAAGGCCTTCATCAGGGGGCATCAATTGCTCTTCATGCGGTTTTATCGTATTGCGATATGGAGTATGGATTTTATTTTCCAGAGCAACCCCTTCTGCATTCGCTTTGTTCAGTAATTGTTGCAGCAAAAAAGCAGCCCGCTCATTGCCGTCATTATTGACCACAGCCTGTAAAGCATCCAGCCATTCACGGGTTTCTATCGGGTCAATATCGGTATTTATTTCATTCGCCATGAATGTTTCCTCGTAAATCTAATGTGTTAACAAACTGGGGCAGCTCTCAGTTCCTTATGAATCTTTCCGCCACAGGCCTGGATGCAAACCTGATAATCTGCTTTGCAGTTACAAGTTGTTTTGCGGCATTGTAGTGGATCCCGGTAAGATTTCAACTGACGTGCAATAGTTCCCCCCCGGATAACCTGTTCTCGCTGATACTGACGATAACTCAGTTTGCTCGTCTGGTTCGCATGAGCAGAACATTGCATACAATTATTTCTGCAGCTTCCCTGGCATTTTTCTTGTTTAATTTCACAACCCTGAGAGCAATTCTCAAACTCAATATTGGTTTCTCTGATCACACGATGCTCAGAACATGCGCTAACAAAGAATAACAAACATGTCATCAATGCAAAAACTACCTGTTTCATAAAATTACTCACTTTCCATAATTGGGTTGATATTTAACAACTTTAATTGCCTGACAAACAGCAGACACTCTTTATAACCAGGCAACCAGAGTAAAGAAAGCAATCAGCACTAAAAATACAACCAATGCATGCTCTACCAGAGTCTGAGCATTGGTTAAGCTTACTGTATCTCCATCATGAAGCTTTGCAGCGAAAACCCCACCATCACTCAGGAACTGCTCATTTGTATTTGGCGCACTCAAAAAATGTTCTCTGTAAAAGATAAATCCACGCTGAAAATTTCCAACCAGGAGATATAGCATGACAGTAACCCTTGCCGTTACCCAGTCCAATATACTAACTAATAACCCGGCCGCCTGAGCAATCGGCTGATAGTTCACCGATAATGTTAATAACCTGTAGAATAAAAGTCCCAAGGGACCCGCTACAATATACCAAAAGATAACCGCGAATAATTGACTATTCACCAGGTAAAAATAATGACCAGCTGTCTTGTCGCCATCAGAATGTGCAGGGTCTGTGTTAACGGGATAAAAGGGATTCTCAGGACCAATGCAATAATAAAAAACAAAAAGATTCAGCAAAAGCCCGATAAAACCAAAGAACCAGGGTCCAATTAAACACAAAAGCAGCCAAAGCAGTAAAACTGGCGGCAAAACAACGAGCGCCAAAAGAAAATAAGAATTTTGTAAAATTTCATTCTTTGGAAGCATTCCCGCAACACGCTGAAAATAAGCGCCAAACCAATTAAACCGGTGCTGAGAGACCGCATGAATCAAATAGCGCTCACTGAGTAGTGAAAGTACAATAATCAACAGTTTCATATTAGTCCTTACGCATCTTGTCAGACAACGCTATCGGCGTTGGATATTTTAATACTACTAAATAGGAAGAAACGATAAAGGTCAGAATTGTAGTTGCCTGGATTAAATTGGTCGCCACTTCCGAAATTAGTTTGGTACTAAATGCAATACTGCCTACCAAAAGAGAAAATTCGCTTGCCTGTCCCAAGCGCAATCCTACCTCTTTGGCAACGCTTTTCTTTTCACCTGCCTTAAACAAAAGAAAATTAAACAATATAGGTTTTAAAACCAGCATCAGAATTGAGAGAAGCAAAGCGGGAATTATCACTTGCGCTGCAAATCCGAAATTAAAAGTCGCACCAATCGAGAAGAAAAACATAACCAGGAAAAAGTCACGAAGCGGTTTCAGACTTTCCGCAATATAAAGTGAAATGGGGCTTGATGCCAGAGCAACTCCAGCCACAAAGGCGCCAATATCCTCAGAAAGCCCTACTTCCTGAGCAAGCACTGACATACCCAGGCACCAACCAATGGATAACAGGAACACATATTCCTGGGTTCTATCAAATCGAGCCAGCAACTTAACCAGAATATAGCGCTCTACCGCAAAGGCAAACAGGGTTAACGCCGGCAATGCGACACCCACCAGAATCAAATCATCAACGGAGTACCCGCCGCCCTGCTGGGCGCCATTAATCAGGATCAGAACGATAATCGCAATGACGTCTTGCATAAGCAGGATACTAATCATTACCTCACCGGTATGCTGATGATGCAGAATGGTTGTGGGTAAAAGTTTCAGGCCGATGATCGTACTCGAAAACATCATTGCTGCGCCCAGAACCGCAGACTCCATATTGGTTAATCCAAACCAGCGGCCAATCAGGTAGGAAACCAGAGCAAAAAGGATGGAACTGACCAGCGCAATCCAGGTAATCTTTTTAAGCATATGAACCAGATTTTGCGGCTGCAGGTGTAGGCCAAGCAAAAAAAGCAGAAACACTATACCCATATCGCCAACCTGCTGAACAGTGCTGACATCACTTACGAGCTTTAACCCCCAGGGCCCCAGGACTGCCCCTAATAAAATATAGGCTACTAAAAGCGATTGTCTGGTGTAAAGCACCAAAGTCGAGAAGACGGCAGCTCCTGCAAAGATCAGGAAAATAGTATAAAAAACCGAACCATCATGCATAAACACAAGCCTCGAACATGCTAACCATATAGAAATGAATATCGATTATTAAGCGATTTCCGAATAGGGCACCACTGCTTAACCGTGTATAAATACTGCGCGAACTAAGAATATCACAGTTTAGCCTTAATGTTATGAATAATTAGACAATTAATCGCTAGTGAACGCAAGCCTTTCTACGAGACAGTCAGTGATAGCCTTCCTGTGTCGATTTACCTCGAAAAACATGATAGGCATATGCCGTGTATGTCAGTAGAATGGGTAACATAATCACTACACCTACCAAGATAAAAAGCAGGGTTGAGGTCGGTGCCGCCGCTTCCCATATAGTAACCTGATGCGGAATAAGATAGGGATATACGCTAATACCAATGCCCGTGTAAGCACATAAAAAAATTATCACACTGCAGATAAACGGCCGCAATTCCTGCTTGAGATTAAGACTGCGCCATGTCATCCAGATCATAAGTGCTGTAATCCCCGGCAATGGCATCAGCAGAATAAAATTGGGAAAACTATACCAGCGCTCAAATATTTCACTACTATGCAAAGGTGTCCATATACTGACAATAACAAGAAAGAAGCTAACCATTATCAAAAAGCCTCTGGCAAAATGAATCATTTTTCGCTGTAGATGCCCCTCGCTTTTAATGATTAGCCAGGTAGCGCCCAGAAGCCCATAACCACAAATTAAGGCAATTCCTGTCAATAAGCTGAATGGAGTAAGCCAATCCGTTTCGCTAATGGTCATCGCAGCTTCATTAATTGGGAAACCGCGCACAAAACTACCTAAAATGACTCCTTGAAAAAAAGCTGCGGAGATCGAGCTGATTGTAAACAACCAGTTCCATAGCGGTTTTGAACGTTCCGCTTTAAACCTGAACTCAAAACTAACTCCCCGGAATATCAATGCCAATAACATCAGCATTAAAGGCATGTATAAAATGGGTAATAAGAGACCATATGCTATGGGAAAAGCACCATAAAGCACCGCGCCTCCAAAAACCAGCCAGGTTTCGTTTCCATCCCAAACCGGCGCCACAGAATTCATCATTTTATCGCGCTCTGCTTCGCTTTGGGTAAAGGGGAATAAAATACCTATTCCCAGATCAAACCCATCTAAAATGACGTACATTATGATGATAAAACCTAAAATTACCGCAAATAGAAAAGCCAGCATTATTCGTCCTCTCCTGGTTTGTCGGTCATATATTGGAAGGAATGATGCTCAGGCTTGTCTGCATTAAGCGCATGGGGCCCGAGTCGTATGGTTTTGAATAAATAAGTCAAATAAAAACCAAAGACGATGCCATAGACGAGTAGAAGTAAACTAAATGAAATGGTAACTTCTTCCTTGCCAATCGCGGAGACAGCATTTTGAGTTCTTAGGAGGTTATACACGACCCAGGGCTGACGACCGATTTCTGCCGTTAACCAACCGCTGATACTGGCTATGAACCCTAAGGGAGAAATCAGCAAACACCATCGATGAAACCAGGAAGCATGATAGAGTTTACCTCTGAAACGCAAATAAAGGGCCGTCAGAGCAGTCAATAACATTAGCACCCCTATCCCGACCATTGCACGGAAAGAAAAGAAAACAGGCGCAACACGCGGTTGATCGGCAGGTGGAACCGACTTAAGCCCTAGCAGTTCACCATCCCAATGGTGAGTATTGATTAGACTGGCCAAGCCTGGAATTTCCACTGAATAATAATTTTTCTGCTCCTGCTGCGATGGCCAGGCGAATAATACAAGCGGAGCAGCTTTTTGTGTCTCCCAAACACCCTCCATTGCAGCAGTTTTTAATGGTTGATGCTCCCGAACGACCAGACCAACGACATCCCCAACAAAAATCTGTACTGGAACAACGATTAAGGCTGCCCACATAGCAAAAGAAAGACAGGTCGTGGCGACCTGGTAATGAATCCCTTTGATTAAATGATAACTCGCTACCGCAGCGACCACGAAGCAGGTAGTCGCATAGGAAGCAAGAAGCATGTGTAACATACGCGGTAAAAAAGAAGGATTAAATACGACTTCCTGCCAACTGGAAACCACATATTTCCCTGCGATAAGCTCATAACCCGTTGGCGTCTGCATCCATGAATTCGCGGACATAATCCAGAACGCAGAGATCGTTGTACCCACAGTAACCAGCAAAGTGGCGATAAAATGAAAGCCTGGCGAAACCCGATTCCAGCCAAAGAGCATGACTCCAAGAAATCCTGCCTCAAGAAAGAAAGCAGTCAGGGTTTCATAAGCAAATAAAGCGCCCAGAACATTGCCAAATTGAGCGATGAAGGGCCCAAAGTTAGTTCCTATCTGATAGGCTAGAACAATCCCGGAAACAACGCCCATTCCAAAGGTTAAAGCAAAAATTTTGGTCCAGAACTTACAAATTCTCAGATAAAGCGGATTTCCAGTTTTAAGCCATGCAGACTCCATAATAACAAGAAATACGGCTAGTCCCAGATTTAAGGTGGGAAATAATATATGAAAACCAATGCTAAATCCGAATTGTATCCTCGATAAGAGCTCAACCATTCACTTCTCCAGGGGATGTGGGAACAGGCTTGTTATAGAAATAAGGCAAAATATAGAACAGCTTATTATAGCGCTTAAATCCTCACAGGCTCAATTGATAATTCATTATTTTTAGTGAATCGCATGCATCCCCTCTGCCTTCGACAAGTCCGTAATAGACAATTCCTGAGCAATCTGATAAGATTTTAATTTTCTCTTAACAGCCAGTAACAATTTGGGTTAAAATAACCTGTTGTAATATCTTTCTTGGGAAATATCGTTTGTCTAACTATATCAGGGAGCATCGCACTTAATGGCCTACGGCAACGAGCATTTACCAATTACTGGAAAGAGCGCTCTTTCTTTTTTAAAACCCTGGATAGTGTGGGGACTGGGTTGTCTCTTCTATTTTTACGAGTGGGTGTTGCAAGTCTCGCCTGGTGTGATGAGTAATGAGCTCATGCGTGACTTTGCGGTAACCAGCCAAACACTTGGCATCATGTCCGGTATTTATTTTTATTCATATGCCATCATGCAATTGCCAGGCGGCGTTCTGATGGATTATTTTGGTCCGCAGCGATTGCTAACGATAGCCACACTGATTTGCGCATTAAGTACCATTGGTTTTGGAATGACTGAAAATTTCTTTGCTGCCTGTTTCGCGCGTCTGATGATTGGCTTTGGTTCTGCATTTGCTGCGGTGGGCGCAATGAAGCTTGCCGCCAACTGGTTTCCAGCACAACGTTTCGCTCTTCTGACCGGCATGATGGTGACCATTGGAATGTTAGGTGCTATCGGGGGTGAAACACCTCTTGCTATATTTATTGACTATGCAGGCTGGCGCCATAGCATGACTATTCTGGGCTGTATTGGTATTGTACTTGCTATATTAATACTGCTAGTCGCAAAGGATGCTCCCTCGGAAGGCGCTATCCATCACGAACATCATGCTGACGAAGAACCTTTAGTTTCCAGTCTGCTCGCCATTATCAAAAACAAACAACTTTGGCTTGTCGCCCTTTATGGCGGCCTTATGTATATGGCAACCCCAGTGTTTTGCGGATTATGGGGCGTTCCCTATCTTATGTTCAAAATGGGCATCAGCAAAGCAGTTGCCGCCAATCTTATCTCACTGGTTTTCGTAGGCTGGGCTATCGCAAGTCCCTTATGGGGAATTTTTTCCAACCGCATCGGCAGAAGAAAACCTTCACTCTACATTGGCAGCATCGGGGCTTTGATTACATCCCTGCTTTTTTTATATGCCCCTATTGAGTCCAAGCTGGCTACTCAATTCCTTTTGTTTTTATTCGGAGTATTCTCTTCAGGCTTTCTGCCCGCTTTTGCGGTTGCCAAAGAAATATGCAGCCGCCGCTATGTCGCTACCAGTCTGAGTTTTATGAATATGATGAATATGGTAGGGATCGCCATTGCTCAACCTTTAATTGGTTTTATACTGGATTGGTTGTGGCAAGGCGAAATCATTGATAAAGTTCGCGTCTATCCCTTGGAAGCCTATCACATTGCTTTGGGTATTTTGCCAATCGGTATACTGGTTTCCCTGCTAATATTGCCCAGGATAAAAGAGACTTATTGTAATAATGTTCAATAATGCACTTTTAAAATCTATTGAATGAGAAGTTGAAAAAGCTATGTCTAAAAAATTATATATTAAAACCAATGGCTGCCAGATGAATGAGTATGATTCCTCAAAAATGGCAGAAGTTTTATTGCATTCGCATGGTTTGAGCAAAACCGAGCAGGTGGAAGAAGCAGATGTTATTTTATTAAATACTTGCTCAATCCGTGAAAAAGCGCAGGAAAAAGTGTTCTCCCAATTAGGCCAGTGGCGGGAATTTAAGGCGCAAAATCCCAATGTGATTATTGGCGTAGGCGGTTGTGTGGCCAGTCAGGAAGGAGCCGATATTATCAAACGAGCCCCTTTCGTGGATCTTGTATTTGGTCCGCAAACGCTTCATCGTCTGCCCGATCTGATTGAAGAGCGTCTTAAATCAAAAAAGCCAGTGGTTGATATAAGTTTTCCTGAAATTGAAAAATTTGACCATTTACCAGCTCCACGAGCAGAGGGACCTGTTGCATTTGTATCGATTATGGAAGGATGCAGTAAATATTGCAGTTACTGCGTTGTTCCCTATACCCGCGGTGAAGAAATCAGCCGGCCCTTCGATGATGTATTGGTTGAATGCTATCAATTAGCCGCTCAGGGAGTTAGGGAAATCAATCTGCTGGGTCAGAATGTTAATGATTACCGTGGTAAGATGAATTCAGGAGAAGTGGCTGATCTGGCTCTTTTAATTCATTATCTGGCCGCTATTGAGGGAATCGGACGCATCCGCTTTACCACCTCACATCCACTGGCATTTTCAGATAATTTAATCAATGCCTATGCCGAAGTACCGGAACTTGCCAACCATTTGCATTTACCTGTGCAAAGCGGTTCAGATCGCATTTTAAGTATGATGAAGCGCGGATATACCGCGCTTGAGTTCAAGTCAAGAATCCGTAAATTACGTAAGGTCAGACCGGATATTCGGTTATCTACCGACATAATCGTTGGATTTCCAGGAGAAACCGATAAAGACTTCCAGGATACAATGGATTTAGTCCATGAAATCGGTTTCGATACCTCGTTTAGCTTTATATACAGCGCCAGGCCAGGTACGCCAGCGGCCAATTTACCCGATGAAACACCGATGGAGGTTAAAAAGCAGCGTTTGCAGATATTACAGAATCGCCTGCTGACTAATGCCTCAAATTATAGTAAGGCGATGGTGGGAAGCACTCAGCGAATACTAATCACAGGCGTTTCCAAGAAAAATAAAGAGCAACTCGCTGGACGAACCGAATGCAATCGCGTGGTCAATTTTGATGGCCCTGCCTCATTAATTGGTCAGTTCAGATCAGTTAACATCACTGAATCCTTACCTAACTCTCTGCGTGGCCGTTTAATTAAAGATGAGGAACTGGCACTTAATGATTGACGTTGATACAAAAGAATTAATTATTCCCCGTGAACTCCACGGGGAACGCATTGATGTGGTTCTCGCCAGATTGCTCCCTGACTATTCTCGCTCTCAGCTCAGCCAATGGTTAAAACAGGGGAAAATTACAGTTGATAGTAAAACTCTTAAACCAAAAGACAAAGTAAATCACGGCAGCCTCATAGAGCTAAGTCTTGATCAGCTATCAGAAAATAAAACAGGAATTGTCCAGGCCGAAGACATTCCGCTCGATATTGTCTATGAAGATGACTATCTGCTTGTGATTAATAAGCCCGCGGGTCTTGTTGTTCATCCCGGAGCAGGAAACTGGGAGCACACTCTTGTGAATGCCCTTCTGCACCATCTCCCGCAGTTATCCGCTTTACCACGTGCCGGTTTAATTCATCGCCTTGACAAGGACACAACCGGTTTACTGGTTATTGCCAAAACACTTACCGTCCATACTCAATTGACAAGACAAATGCAGGAACGGAAAATTCATCGCCATTATCTGACTCTGGTTCAGGGGCATTTAATTTCCGGAGGCGAAATTGCCACCTGTTTTGGCCGGCATCCATCAAACAGGCTAAAGATGGCAGTTTGTGCGCAAGGCAGAGAGGCAATTACCCATTATTCAATCAAAAAACAATACCAGTACTTTACTCTGCTTGAAGTACAGTTATTAACTGGAAGAACGCATCAGATTCGCGTGCATATGGCTCATATCAAGCATCCGGTGTTTGGTGATCAGTTGTATGGAGGGCGGACCCGCGTACCCGCCGAAGCCGATGAAAACCTGATTAGGTTATTGCAGCAATTCAAACGGCAGGCACTGCATGCCTACACTTTAAGTTTTGAACATCCGCATTCTGAAGAGATGGTGAGTTTCAGCGCGCCGCTACCTGAAGATTTCGCTACTTTGCTGAGTGCACTGGATCAATACAAGGAAAATAAATGACTTATTTGCAAGCCAATTGGAACGCAGCAGCAAATGTCAGAGCAGTGACAACTACTCGTTTACAAGGTTTCAGTCAGCATCCCTTTGATAAAAATAATCTGGGACAACATGTCGGAGATAATCCGGAGCATGTGCAGGCAAACCGTGCTTTTCTGATGGACTCCCTCAAACTGCCTGCAGAACCTGAATGGCTTGAACAGACGCACAGCACGGATTGCGTTATTGTGGAGCAAGATAATAATCGTCAGGCTGATTCCGCTATTACTCGCTCCAATCAGCGCGTATTGGCAATTATGACTGCTGATTGCTTACCCATCATACTCTCTAATACCCAGGGAAATGAAGTGGCAGCTATTCATGCAGGCTGGCGCGGATTAGCCAATGGCATTATCGAAAACACCCTGGCCAAAATGACCAGCAAGCCTCAGGATCTCATTGCCTGGGTCGGTCCTGCGATTTGCCAGTCCTGCTATCAGACCGGCCCTGAAGTATATGACAGCTTTCTTACACAATATCCATTTGTTCATGATTGTTTCTTGGCTGATGATTCCAGATGGCGGGCGGATCTGTCTGCAATCGCTGAAAAAATCCTTACTCATCACCATGTCGCTCAGATCGCTCAGTCCAATGTATGTACATTTGAGCAAAAAAATGAATTTTATTCCTACCGCCGTGCAGCACAAACAGGTAGAATGGCTACTCTTGTGTGGTTTATTTAGTAACAGGTTTTAATAACAGGAAAAAAAATTATGTTTCGTCATTTGCGTTTATTGGGGAGCGGTATCTTACTAGCTCTTCTATCCTCGTCTACCCTGGCAGCAGAACAGGAAGCTCCGATGCCAAGTCTTGCGCCGGTACTTAAAAATGCCATGCCTGCCATTGTAAATGTCGCTGTTCAGGGGATTCTTCCACCGGCAGGTCCAACTGAAGATGAAGAGGATGAAGATAACAATCAGGAAACTCAGAAAGGAACTCCTCCCAAGCCTAAAAAATTCCAAAGCATTGGTTCAGGGGTCATCGTGGATCCTGAGCACGGAATTATTATAACCAATGACCATGTGATCCGTAATGCCAATCTTATTACGGTCACCTTGAACGACGGCAGACGCCTTAAGGCCAAACTAATTGGCGGCGATGCGGATACTGATCTTGCCGTGTTGAAGATTGATGCTAAAAATCTGAAGACCTTACCTATTGGTGATTCCGATAAGGTTGAAGTCGGTGATTTTGTCGTTGCGATTGGAAATCCATTCGGGTTAAACAGCTTTGGAAACAGCCAGACCGCAACCTTTGGTATCGTCAGCGCCATGAAACGCAGCGATCTGAATATTGAAGGCATTGAAAACTTCATTCAGACAGATGCCGCCATTAATCCAGGTAATTCAGGCGGTGCACTGGTCAATGCAAAGGGGGAGCTCATTGGTATCAACACAGCCATTCTGTCTCCTTATGGCGGTAATGTGGGAATAGGCTTTGCCATTCCAGTCAATATGGCTAAAGACGTTGTTCAGCAAATCATGCAGTTCGGTTCTATTCATCGCGGTCTGATGGGAATATTTGTACAGCATCTGACTCCCGAACTCGCACAGGCAATGGGATACTCTGAAGATTTTCAGGGTGCATTGGTCGCACAGGTCAATGAGGACTCTCCAGCTGAAAAAGCCGGTCTAAAGCCTGGGGATGTGATTACCCAAATCAATAATACTAAAATCACCCAGGCCACTCAGGTTAAAACCACCATCAGCCTGCTGCGGGTAGGTAGCGAAGCCAAAATGACTGTACGCCGCGACGGAAAAGATATTACGCTTACCGCTGTCGTCACAGACATCAAAAAACATGAGCAAAAATTGCAGGCCAATAACCCATTCCTTTATGGACTGGCGATTCGCAATTATGAGCAGGATTCTCCTCTTCATGGCAATGTGGTGGGTGTTCAGGTTACTGGCGCCTCGGAGAACAGTGCCGGATGGAGAGCAGGATTACGCCCAGGCGATATTATCATTAGTGCAAATAAACAACCGACACCTAATGTTAAAGCCCTGCAAAACATTGCCATGCAGAAAAAACAACAACTTCTGGTACAAGTTTTACGTGGCCCAGGGGCATTGTACATTCTGATTATTTAGCCAAGGTTCCCATACCTGCCTCGGCTTGCCCGAGGCAGGTATGCAGTGGTTGAAGCAAGCAATCAAATGTCGGACGAAGCGTCCGACCTACTTTTAAAAGATTTAAATTGCTAAGCCAAATATAACTCAGAATTTCTTGATACTCGTAAAAAAAGTAATTTTACCACTTGACAGGATAGCCAATCCGAGACAAAATGGCGACCTTCGTGGCTATGTAGCTCAGCCGGTTAGAGCGCGGCACTCATAATGCTGAGGTCGGTGGTTCGAGTCCACCCATAGCCACCATATCCCTCCTTACGTAAAACAAACCCCAACTATTTCTGGCGAGTCATTCTGATAAATTTAAATTAATCTACCACATAAAGTTCGTGTTATTTTCATCTAACTGCAGTTATTATACATGCTTACTATTCACCAAACAGGTAAACAACTATGCATGAAATAGCGATGATTTTTTGTCCCTCCGCACCCAATTTTGAAATAGCCTCCAGTAAAGACCTGAACTTAAATAAATCCCCAACTATGTGGGGCTGCGATGACGTCAATCGCTTTAAGCGTCATGATGTAAAGATCATTGCCAGTGTACTTAATGATCATATTGACAGGCTATTTAAGGGTACAACGATGACCACCTACAGAAAAGAATATACGATCAATGCGCTGCAACGTTCTGGCTCTGTCGTTATTTTTTCGGAAAATGACGAAGAAACCCAAAAGGCCGTTGATGAAGTGAACAAACTATGTAACGGAAAGAAAATTATTCTGATTACCGAGCGAGACAAAGACAAGGTTCCTGAGAATAAACACATTGACAGCATCATTTCTTTAGATCTTAAAGAACAGGCAAATCAGCTCTGGCCACAGTTAGAAAATGAGTTAAATCAATTAATTCCCAATGAAGAGGCCCGCGAGAATCTGGAAGGATCTCCCTCATGCACGATGTTGTAACTTAAACTCTTGAAAGCACCTGTTTTAATGGTATTTAATTCACAAAAAGTCTATTGTCGCCGTTCTTTTTTCGCTATGATGTGGGCAACATGGATTTAATGGTTGTTGAATGCGAACAGGTGCGTTAGTAATTTCTTTATTGTTTCTAACATTCACTGCTTTTTCTGCAGAGGTTGGTCTTAAAACAATAACTATCGATGGTGAGAAAGCCTATGTGCTGGAAGCGGGTGCTTTCCCCAAAGAAAGCAGTGCATTACAGCTTAAGCTTAAATTGTCTGCCCTCTTTAAGCAGCCACTAACCATTGATTATCAGACAAACAGAAAACTGTTTATAGTCAAAATGGGGCCTATTAAAAATCTGGAACAGGCCAGGGAACTTCAGAAATTACTGGGCAACGACACCCCCAAATCAGCCAGCACTCCAATTGCCCCAGGCTCTAAAACAACTGATTCAAGCGCTGTAGCTTCTGCTGATTCCACAAAAAAATTATGGAACCTGCGAGGTGCCGATATTCGGGCAGTTATTGCTGAAGTCTCCCGCGTAACGGGCAAAAACTTCATCATTGATCCGCGGGTCCAGGGTAAAATATCGATTGTTGCCAGCACGCCCATGTCTGACAAAGAGCTCTATCAGGTCTTTCTTTCCATGTTGCAAGTTTCAGGTTACGCCGCTATCCCTTCAGGCGACGTGGTTAAAATTGTTCCCAATATTGACGCAAAAACTATCTCTCCCGACTATGAGTATGATTTAAAATCACCGCCTCGCGGCGACGATATGCTGGTTGAAGTGATTCCGGTGAAGTATGTTCCCTCCGAACAACTGGTTCCGGTATTGCGCCCGCTGATGCCGCAATGGAGCAGCGTTTCCGCCTATGCACCTTCCAATATGCTGATTCTTTCGGGGCGTGCAAGCAATATCAGAAAACTGGCCTCGATTATTAAACAGGTTGATAGCTCAACGAGCAATGGCATTGATATTGTTCCCTTGCATTTTGCGCTGGCTATGGACGTGGTAGCGACCCTAAAAGATCTGATGAAAACGCAACCAGGATCAACAGTACACTCGCAAACCATGCTCGCAGCAGACGATCGAAGCAATGCGATTTTGATTAGCGGCAATAAAACAGAGCGGATTCGGCTTCGTCTTTTAATTTCCCGATTAGATCGGCAACATCCTAATGGTACAAACAGTAACACCCAGGTAATTTATCTGAATTATTTACGTGCTGAAGATCTCGTTCCTATATTGGCAGGTATTGCCCAGGCCAATTTTAGCGGGAATGTCGGCACAACAATCGGCACAATCACCCGCCCTGAACTCGACAGCACTAACCCGGCTTCCAACCTTGTTTCAAATAACAGCTCATCCAGCACCTCCAATAATAGCAGCAGTAACCCCTTCGGCCAGGGAGGGCAATCAGGCAATCCGGCAGCGACGCCAAACACCACTGGCAGTACAACTCAAAATGAGGGAAGCACAAAACCAACCGTTCAGATTATTGCAGAACCGAATACCAACTCGATTATTCTTAACGCCCCTGTCAGTCTGATTCGGACTTTAAAGGCAGTAATCCATCAGCTGGATATCAAACCCGCTCAGTTGCTGATTGAAGCATTGGTCGCAGAAGTGGATGAAAGCGATATCAATAGTCTTGGAATTGAATGGGGTACTGATCGTCAGACAGGTAATCCCGCCAGTTTTTCTCCTGGTTTCGCCATTATTAATAGTAAAACCAGTATTGATGATTTCCAGGCACAGATTTATGCGCTGGCCCGCGCAAGAAAAGCCAATATTTTATCTACACCCTCCGTGGTGGTTCTTGACAATCGCCAGGCAAAAATTCTGGTAGGTAAACAGGTTTCTGTCGCGTCAACAACTTATCCAAACAATGCCGGCGGTACTACCACAGCAAGTCCCTATGTTACCTTTGATAGAGTGAATGTCGCCCTTCATTTATACGTTCGTCCTCAGATCACTCGCGGACAGGGGATTCAGCTACAAATTGATCAGGGTAATGATACGCTGGATCCATCAACTACTTTAAATACTGATAATCCAACGTTCAAAATCAGCAGTATTGTGACCGCAGTCCATGTTGAAAGCGGCGATATTGTGGTATTGGGAGGACTAACTCAGGATAGTCTGGCAAACGATGATAATAAGCTGCCTATTATAGGGGACATTCCTGGTGTGGGAAGGCTTTTCCAACATAATATCCGCAATCGTGAAAAACGGGTATTGATGGTATTTATTCGTCCTATAATATTAAGAAACCCAAGAGACTCATTTTCGGTAACTGGTGGCAAATACAATGATCTGAGAGAGTATCAGCTTGATTCATTACGTCAGCAGGAAAGTTTCCACCAAAGCGACGATGAGATTGTTTTACCTGCTTTGAGTGGAGCTGAATTGCCAAAACCATTTAACCGTGCCATTAAGCAAGTAGTTATCACTCCTATGCCGACTAAATAATGATGGAAACACAGGATAAACCCAGGCAAATTCCTTACGGGTTTGCCAAAAATAATGGTATCGTAGCCGCACCGCCTAATGAGCAAGGGGTCGCATTGGTTTATCATTTACCGCAACCCTCTTTTTCTGCTCTGGCTGAATTACAGCGCTCATTACAATGCCGTCTCGAATTAAAGGAAGTCTCGGATACCGAATTCCAACAGCATCTGGCACATTATTATGAATCACGCTCCTCCGTACTCGATGCCGCAGAAGGGATGGAAGAGGATATGGATTTATCCCTGCTGGCGGATCAACTGCCGATGAGTGAAGACTTGCTTGAAAATCAGGATGATGCACCGGTTATTCGATTAATCAATGCCTTGTTCACTCAGGCTATCAAACAAAAAGCCTCTGATATTCATATTGAGACCTATGAAAGCCGCGTGTTAGTCCGTAATCGAATTGATGGTGTCTTGCATGAGGTTCTGGAAATTCAGCGTGCAATCGCCCCGCTTGTTATATCAAGGGTCAAAGTCATGGCCAAGCTTGATATTGCCGAAAAACGAATTCCCCAGGACGGCCGCATCGCCTTACGAATCGGCGGACATAATATCGATGTACGCGTATCTACCCTTCCCTCAAATCACGGTGAACGCATTGTACTTCGTATTCTTGACAAGCAGGCCGCACAGCTCGATCTTAGCTTATTAGGGATGCCCGATTATATTCTTAAAATCATGCGAGGAATGATTGCACAACCCCATGGTATTATTCTTGTGACCGGTCCAACTGGCTCAGGCAAAACAACCAGCCTTTATGCAATGCTCACCGAATTAAATGAAGTAAGCCGTAATATTCTAACCATTGAAGATCCCATTGAGTATGATTTGCCAGGGATCGGCCAGACACAAGTTAATACCAAAGTGCAGATGACTTTTGCAAAGGGCTTACGTGCTATTTTAAGACAGGATCCGGATGTGGTGATGATTGGGGAAATTCGCGACCTGGAAACTGCGGAAATTGCGGTACAGGCAAGCCTTACCGGACACCTGGTACTTTCAACCTTACACACCAACAGTGCGCTTGGTGCCTTAACTCGTTTGAATGACATGGGCGTAGAGTCTTTTCTGCTTTCCTCTAGCCTTGTTGGATTAATTGCGCAGCGTTTAGTCAGAAGACTATGCCCTCATTGCAAAACCCCTCATCATTTACGACTTGATGAAAGAGAACTCATGGGACTTACTCCCGATGCGGATACCTCAAAAGTATGTGAACCCAAGGGCTGTGAGGAATGTAATTTTCTAGGCTATCGTGGACGAAGCGGTATTTATGAACTCATCCCTATTGATGAGACTTTACAAGGAATGATCCACCGTAATGACAGCCTGCAAACCATTGAAAAATATTTAAGGCCCGCTGTTCCCACAATTCGCGGAGATGGTTTCAAGCGAGTGCTGGCCGGCGACACTTCACTCGCCGAGATATTAAGGGTAACCAGTCAGCATTAAGCTCTCTGTTTTTCTTGAGCGAAGCATTTAAGCCCTCTCTCTAACTCTCTCCCAGAGGGAGAGAGGATATGAAAGGTTAAATTTAGAATTAAATATCCCTTCTCCCTCTAGGACACTGCCATTAAGTTAAGGAGTTATTGCTGACTCTCTCTTAGGAGGAGAGTGGATTTTAAGTGAATTTTTTTACGAAAATCCCCTCTCCCTCTGGGAGAGGGCTAGGGAGAGGGTTGATTGCTACAGCAACAAAATCTTTACTCAGAGGGAAAATGTATCGCTAGCCATCTGAATAATACTTTCTTCAATAGGCGTAAGAGTTGCCAAACCTCCATCAAGGCTGATGCCTATTGAACCGCATTCCAGTGACGGGGGCGTGCTTTTTCGTCGGGGCTCTTTCCATAAAGAGGAACTGCTCTCCGCTGCATTTAGAGATTGAACTCGTTTAGCAGGCTTAGTTTCCCCTTCACCCGGCACTGAACGGGAAGAACCAAAGAAAAGTAGCTGTGCTTTAAGTTTCCCTATTGCCGTTCTTGGACTATCCGCATTTTCTCTATTCGCTGGCTGTGTCTTTATTCGTTCAATATACAAAACAAATGATTGAAGTTTTTGTTTGTAGCAATGCTCATCAATATAGGGAAAACCCATCTTTTTGACATAAATTTCATTATTTATTTTTATTGCGCGGGCTACACTTTCATTTAAAGAGGACAGCGTATCCTGTAAGAAAAGATATTGTGGTTCCGACAAGTGAGTCATGGATTTCAGCCAGTTATGAAAAACCGATAATAACTTTGGTAAACAAAATTTAGGCAAATCCAGTTTATCCCCTATTTTGATTTTTGGCAGCAGATTCTGATCGAGAAAATCCTGATTCAAATGCTGCAATATTGAAGTAACGTTAGAAAAATTCATCTGGCTTAAATCCAGATATACATTCTTGGGATATAACACATAAGAGGCTAAAGACTGCTCATCCTCATTATAAAAATTATACTCAGATAAAAATTCACGTATATCCGTACGAAAACAATCGGCTTGAAACTGGTTTTTACATTTTCTTTCATAGAGATTGAGAATAGTGCCGCCTACCTGCTCTGATTTGGAAATCAATTTGGAGTTCCCTTCCGAGGCCTTGGTGATATCCCCCAGAATTCCGGGGATAAACGGCAGCGAGCTATCAAATGAACTTGCTGCACGGCGCAGCCATTTAAAATTTTCCTGGTTGCTGACCAACTCATCAAGCTGATTATAAACTTCACGATCAGCTGGCGTTAGTTTTTTAAAATATTTATTAAGCCGAAGAATTCGATGAGAATTCAAGACACTCGCTATTAACATCAGATGGTTCAAATCAGCTTCACTTTCTCCCCTGAAATTACAAAGTGCCTGGGCCAATTGTAAAAGCAGTTGCAACACATTAGCTACATTTTTCGAGGTTTGACTGAGAATTTTCTGTACAAAATAATTATTTAATTTATTAAAATTATCTGTACATTGAAGAATTGTCCTGGCTTTAACCGACTGATCAGCTTTAGACCAATTATTATGCCTGAACTCTTCCAGTGAAACGTTCCTGTAGAAATCGCGGGTAAGCATGCGTAACTCATCGGCAATTAACTCCACTTCCGCACTACGCTCTCCTGGTTTTTTTTGTAATGCACTATCTACCAGGGCATCAAAACTGCATCGCTGCGAAATTTTTGGATGATTGCTCCAATCGATCAGTTGACGATAGTTCCTGAAGAAGGGAGAACTGTGAAGGTTAACAAGCTCGTCAAATAATTTACTCAAAGGAAGCCCTAACTCATCCAGGCCTTGCGTATAATATAGGCTGCGTTTACCGAATAAGCTCAACTGGTTTTGGAAAGAAGCCTCATTGGAAATATTGCCAATAGCTCCGTTATAATAAAGAAGCTGCCAATTGAAATAATGTGAAAGCAACTTTTGTCTTCTGTCTAATTTCGGAAACAGAAGGTACAAACCATTCAGAATTTCTTCAAAACTATACTCCTGTTGCAGCCCGAGTATCTGACGATTCAGCAACTCGATAGGAAAGTGTCCATTTTCAAAATGAATACTGGACATCTCCGTCATACTCCAGAGCGCTTCAAGTAACTTTGCCTTGTTAGAGTCCAGGGCTTCAAATGAAGGCGGAGTGTTCTTAACATAATTCTGATTAAAGCCTTCAATTAAAATCAACTGGAGATAATGTTCCACTAAGCTAAAGTGTTTTTCATAGAGTTTTTTTGATTCCTCCTGAACAACTGGCTGAAGAACCTGCAATAGTTCAGCCAACACTTTCTGGCTTTTGCTATTTTTAAATATAGTCGCTTCCAGTTGACTATCCGCATAAGATAATAATCGTGATTTTTTAATAAAATCAGCAAGTTGTTTCAAGTAGACTGTTGATGTGCTGTTTTTATTATAATGTTTAAGCAATTCAAGAAATGTGCGGGAGAAATCATCCAGAGACTCGTCTTCCTTTGATTGAAAAGAATCTTCTCTCATCAATTGGAGGGCCTCTTCCCAAGTATATCTTCTGTCATTTTCAAGCTCCTCCATGATAGAAGATGTGTTTCCAGCGGGTAAAGGACAAAAACGAGGAAAGGTCTTTCTGATCTCCGATTTTTTTGATGAAGACATATCACAGGAAACGAGACTTAAGGATCTTAAGCGCTCCAAATCCCTGCTCACCAGTGCATTCAATAAGGCTCTATTATTGGCGGCCAAGCTGAATGCTGACTCACCCTGCTCATTTCTTGCCAATACATCATTTTTTTCCTGCTTAACCAAGGCTTTAATCGCCCAAATTCGTCCGCTTTTAACTGCAATATGCAGCGCAGTATCGCCGTTTCTGGTTAAGCGATTGATTAGACCAGGGCGAATTTCAAGAATATTTGCTAACAAGGTGGAGTTATCTCTTTCAGTTTTCACCAGATAATGGAGGATACTCTGTCCCTCACTATCCTCTCGGAATACTAATGGCCAAAAGCTCTGATTTTTCAATAGCTCAAAAAATATATCTTCTTTATTATTTTCAAGCAGACAGTGAAAAAGAGATAAGTTAGTAGCACTTGAAGTACTACTATTATAAGCCAATGACATGAGCCCAGGATTTTTTGACAATCCATTGATTAGGTCCATCGAGATTTGTTTATAATTTTTTTTGCTATGAATAAGTTCCAGTATTTTTTTCTTGTTCAAAATAAAATCCTTTTTTTACAATAACATACTGATTAATAGAAAAAAGTAAAAATAGAGAAAAAAACTCGCATTTAGGGTAAAAATTAATAATAGGTTTAAATAGATCAAATGCCAAGACATTTAAGATAATTACTGAAATTTACCTGCTAATATTGACTTAAGCATCGTCGTTTAAAATAGGTTAACTTAACAGCTTTGCTTAGCCATCATGGGTCCACAAGATTTTCGACAATTATTTGAAGAGGATAACCTGAAAGAATTAATCACATTTTTCAGGTCCTACCCTCAAATTGAAAAAGCTTGGCTTTCAGTTTTCAGTCAGGAATTAATTACTTTCTGTATTCAGTTTGAAAGCAGCAATATAGCTCGATATTTGGTTGAGCGGGGAGCGGTTAATTTAGAACAGCTCATTTCTTTTTGTGAATCAAACAGAAATAAAGCCCTTTCTCCCGAGAAGCTTGAGTCATTGATACAATTTCTTTATCAGGTTCAGAAATGGAAAGGTAACAAAGGCTTTTTGCAAAGCGAATATTACCTTCAAGTGATAACTGATGCGATAAAATCTGGCAATCTGGATGATGTCCACTATTTTCTGACTCACTTTCCTGAAACCCGATATCTTCGAGATAGCAAGAAGAATAATTTCATATTAATTGCCATTTTACACTCTCAAATAAACATTGCCAAAAAGCTGATTGAGAGTGGATGGTATCTACCTCATATTTATAGGAATGAAGCTAATGAAACGGCGTTTGACCTGGCTGAAAAACTTCAATTAACCGAGCTGTGCTCCTTTTTGTACTCGACCTATGATTCCCAATTGCTCGATATTTTCAATTGGAACATTTCAAAAGACTCAGTCTTCGATGAAAATGATGATCTTTCCATCAAAGGTTTAGCATTGATGCTGAATGCTAAGAAAAATAAAATCAGATCACGCCATCAGAACAATAAGGATTTCTCTGTCTATTTCATTAGCGGTGATTGCAATGCAATTGAGCTCGTACAATTTGCTGAAAAATTTTTTGCATCTGATAAAGACAGCTGCCACATTTATCATGATGATGGCGGACACCGTTGCCTGATTGTTTTAGAAAGAATTGATGGGGTTCTGTATATTAATGTGGTGGACTCTCTGGCCACATGGAATTTGCAACAGTTAATTCTGGATTTACTGAATAGCGGAAAATATTCCATATCGGGTGAAGACGTTGTACTTTTGAAATCTCAAACCGCTCAGCAGTCGGCTGCCACAGGATGCCGTTATTATGCTCTGAAAAATTTATCCCTGGTCTGCCGATACCCATCGTTCACTAAAGAAGTATTAAAAGATAAGTACTTCATCAAGGAAGAGAACGTAAAAGGAACCTGCATTATTTTTTATCGTTTGCCCCCTGAGTTCATGCATTTGACAAGCTCACCCAAACAGCTTAAGCAATATATTGCTAACAATGAGGACGCAAGACAGATTCTAAGAACCAGCAAACAGGGCGAAGCCCAGGATTTGCGAGCCTGGGCATACCATAAACGAGATAAATATGGTATTCAAAGCCCGGAAGCATTACCTAACAGAGAGTTTAATCCGGATGTTGAGGCCGGAGAGAATAATCCCAAAGAAATACTAAAGAACAACTCAATCTGGTATTTTGCGAGAAAATATACTAAATCAGTGATTCCAGAGATGCTAAAGTCTCACACACAGGATGAATTGAAAACGATGATTAAGAAGGTTGACTGGCGTAATACACTATTTCATCCCAGAAAATCAGGCGAATCCTTTATCGCAATTCTCGAGGAAAAACTGGAATCAACGCACATTGACTGTCAGTCCGCTTAATCGTCCCGTCTGACGCGTTCTATTGTCCGGTAAATGCTTAACCTTATTGCAGGTGGGCCCTTGGGCTGCATTTTAAAACTCACTACCTATGGATACCCCGCATAAAGCGGGGTAGGTAGGCTCTTATAGGATGGTTAATTTTTGTGACCATCTCTCAGGGACAAGCCGGCGGACGTAAGTAAATATCTTAAGTAAGCGCCATTAGGCCAAGGCCCAACCCTACCGGTAATTGCAGAATGTTCTTAACGCTCAGTTTTTTCGCCGCCAGCTGGTTCCTGCGGCGCTATCCGCTAATTCTACACCGCTTTCGGCAAGCTGATCCCGGATTTCATCAGCACGCTTCCAGTTTTTTTCAGACTTGGCCTGTGTCCGCTCAGCAATGAGCTGTTCAATAGTTGCCTTATCAATACCTGTGGGCTCAGCTTGTAAAAACTGCTCAGGTTCTGTTTGCAGCAAGCCAAGAACTCCGGCCAGTTTTTTTAAGGTCGCAGCCTGACGTGGATCACGGGTTTTATTAAGCTCATGGCTCAGTTGAAATAACACGGAAAGAGCGATGGGAGTATTAAAGTCATCATTCATCGCCTCATTAAACTGATTAGACCAGTCAGTATCCATCTCTTCATTGCCCGAGAATTCAATATCTTTCAGTGACTGATATAACCGGGTCAGCGCCTTGGCCGAGTTGCTTAAATTTTCATCCGAATAATTCAGAGGGCTGCGGTAATGGCTGCTTAACAGAAAATAACGAATCACTTCAGGATGATGGGTCTTAAGCACATCTTCAATCGTGTAAAAATTCCCCAAAGACTTCGCCATTTTCTCATTGTTAACCTGTAGCATTCCCACATGGATCCAATAATTGGCAAAGGGTTTTCCGGTTGCCGCTTCACTCTGCGCGATTTCATTCTCATGATGAGGAAACTGTAAATCAAGGCCTCCGCCATGAATGTCAAATTGCTGGCCTAACTCATGCATCGCCATTGCTGAACATTCAATATGCCAGCCTGGCCGTCCGTCACCCCAGGGAGAAGGCCAACTGGGTTCGCCGGGTTTTGCTGATTTCCATAATACAAAATCAAGAGGAGAACGCTTCTCTCTGACGACTTCGATTCTGGCACCTGCTACCAGGCCTTCCAAATCCTTGTGGGATAATTTACCGTAATCACTGACGCTGCTCACTTCAAAACAAACATCGCCATTATCACTGACATAAGCGTTTTTGCGCTCCAGCAACTTTTCAATTAACTGAATAATTGAATGAATATGCGCTGTTGCACGCGGTTCAACATCTGGCGGTAATATATTTAATGAACGCTCATCACTATGCATGGCATCAATAAAATGACTGGTCAGTTCATTAATAGGAATGCCCCGCTCCTGCGCCCGCACGATGATTTTATCGTCAATATCCGTAATATTGCGCACATAGGTTACTTCATAATTTTGACTGCGCAGAAAGCGTACAATCGCGTCAAAGCAAACCATTGAACGGGCATGACCTAAATGACAACGATCATATACGGTGATACCGCAGGCATACAGGCCGATTTTACCTGGAGTTAATGGCTTAAATACTTCCTTTTGTCGCGTCAGCGAATTATATAAACTTAACATGCCTGCTCTCTTAACTGATTTTTGTCCAAGTGTCTCTTAGTCCAACCACACGGTGAAACGCCTTAACCAGCCCCGCTTCGGTTTCATTAACACAATAATATCCCAGACGCTCGAATTGATAGACTTCATTCTCTTTCGACTTTGCCAGTGATGGTTCGCAATAAGCCTGCTGCACCAGTAATGAATCATGATTCAAAAACTGCATGAAATCGTCTTCACGCCCCGGGTTCGCATCGTTGAATAAACGATCGTATTGATAAATGGTTACCGGATAAGCATGAGCTGCAGACACCCAGTGAATAACCCCCTTTACTTTTCTACCGACCGGATTTTTTCCGAGCGTATCGGGATCATAAGTACAGCGCAACTCGATAATTTCACCATGTTCATTGCGCAATACATCATTGCAGCGAATCACATAGGCGTGTCTTAAACGCACTTCTGCACCGACTGTTAATCGAAAATAATCTTTCGGCGGGTTTTCCATAAAATCGCTTCGCTCGATATAAATCTCACGAGCAAAAGGAACTACTCGATTACCAGCTTCCGAATCCTGAGGATGATAGGATGCAACAAGCTCTTCCACCTTATCCTCGGGATAATTTTCAATGACCAGTTTAATTGGCTCAAGAACACACAAAGCCCGTTTAGCATGACGGTTTAATTCATCCCGGACACAAGCTTCCAGCACAGACATATCAATGACCGAATCACTGCGGGAAATACCAATTTGCTCGCAAAACTCACGGATAGCCGCTGGAGGATAGCCTCTTTTACGCATGCCGCGAATAGTGGGAAGACGGGGGTCATCCCAGCCGTTTACAACATGTTGCTCAACTAACTCTCTCAGCTTGCGCTTGCTGGTCACCGTGTGCGACAGATTTAAGCGTGCAAATTCGGTTTGAATGGGTTTAGCAGGAACAGGCAGGTTATCAATAAACCAATCATATAATGGACGATGATCCTGAAATTCAAGCGTACATAGCGAGTGAGTGATCTTTTCGAGTGCATCCGAAATAGGATGAGCATAATCATACATCGGATAGATACACCATTGATCGCCTGTTCGTTGATGACTGGCATGCCGAATGCGGTATAGTACCGGATCTCTCATATTAATATTGCCGGATTGCATATCAATTTTGGCTCTCAGCACATGCGTTCCGTCAGGAAATTCCCCAGCTTTCATTCGCTCAAATAAATCCAGATTCTCCTCTATGCTTCGCTCCCGATAAGGACTTTCTCTACCTGGTTCCTGCAAAGTTCCGCGATAAGCCCGGATTTCCTCCATGCTCAAACTGTCAACATAGGCCTTGCCGTCTTTAATCAGCAGCACTGCATAATCAAACAATTGCTGGTAATAATCAGAAGAATGGGTCATGTCATGCCATTTAAATCCCAGCCATTTGACATCTTCTATCATTGCATGGACATATTCTTCTTCCTCTTTGATTGGATTGGTATCATCGAAACGGAAGTAGCATTTTCCGGAGAATTCTTCTGCGAGACCAAAGTTTAAGCAAATTGACTTGGCATGACCTACATGCAAATAGCCATTAGGCTCCGGAGGGAATCGGGTAATAATTTCTTTATGCTTTCCAGTCTCCAGATCATCAGTGATTAACTGTCTGATAAAATGAGCTCTTTTCTCGTTAATTTCTGTCATCGTATTATCCATCTATCGCATTTCGGATCGAGTTAATTAAAGTATTCACAGCCTGGTTAATATTCTTTTTCTGGTTGTAAGCATCAATCATCACGTTAATTAGAGCAGCGCCCACAATGACGCCATCTGCAAATGCAGCGACATTCGCAGCCATTTGCGGAGTTTTAATTCCAAACCCCACCATTAAAGGGATGCTTGTCTGAGTTTTTCGATATTGATAGTTTTCTCTGACTGCCTGCATATCCAGAGCATCTGAACCGGTAACACCCTTTAAGGATACGTAATACAGATAGCCCTGGCCATATTCGTTAATTAATTTCATTCGTTCGTCTGAAGTAGTGGGCGAACATAAATAAATGCTGTATAAGCCCTGCGAACGCCACACTTCATTCACCCGCTTGCTTTCTTCAGGGGGCAAATCCACTAAAATCGTTCCATCAACACCAACTTCTCTGGCTTTTTTGGCGAAACGTTCATAACCATAAATTTCAATGGGATTGACATAGCCCATTATCACAACAGGCGTATTGTTATCCTTCTTTCGGAATTGTCTGACCATCTCCAGAACCTGATCGCAATTCACCTGATGGCTCAGAGCGCGCTCCATAGCTGCCTGAATCACCGGCCCCTCCGCCATAGGATCCGAGAAAGGTATCCCCAATTCAAGCACATCCGCGCCTCCTTCGACCAGAGAATGCATTAACTCCACAGTATGCTCAGGTCCCGGATCGCCTGCCGTGATATAGGGGCTAAGCATTTTCTTATTAGCCGCTTTTAATGCCGAGAGCGTTTTATCAATTCGATTCATTCAGTCACTCTTACTTGCTTGGTTAAATCGTCATCCCGTCAATTTCCGCCACTGTGTGCATGTCTTTATCGCCGCGGCCTGACAGGTTAACAATAATTTGCTGGGAATTTTTCATCTCTGGCGCCAGTTTCATTGCATAGGCAACTGCATGGCTCGATTCCAGGGCCGGAATAATTCCTTCAACCCGGGTTAACCTGCGAAAGGCGTTCAGTGCTTCGTCGTCTGTAATACCTACGTATTCAGCACGACCACTGTCTCGAAGCCAGGCATGCTCTGGGCCTACACCGGGATAATCAAGACCCGCTGAAATGGAATGAGTATCCTTTATCTGACCATAGTCATCACAGAGCAGGTAGGTTCGATTGCCATGCAGCACACCTGGTTTTCCAGCAATCAGGGAAGCCGCATGTTCGCCAGTTTCGATGCCCTTGCCAGCAGCTTCCACACCGAATATTTTAACGGAGGAATCGTTCAGAAAAGGATGGAATAAACCAATGGCATTTGAGCCGCCTCCTACACAGGCCACAACGGCATCCGGCAAGCAACCCCTCTTATCGAGCATCTGCTGACGTGCCTCTCGACCAATAACGGCTTGAAAATCTCTGACCATTTGCGGATAAGGATGAGGTCCTGCTACAGTACCAATGATATAAAACGTATTATCGACATTACTAACCCAATCACGCATTGCTTCATTGAGTGCGTCCTTTAATGTTCTCGATCCTGAAGTCACTGGAACAACTGTCGCACCCAATAGCTTCATACGATACACATTACTGGATTGGCGCTTAATATCTTCAGAGCCCATATAGACAACACATTCCATCCCCAGTTTGGCAGCAACAGTTGCCGAAGCAACTCCATGCTGGCCTGCACCGGTTTCAGCGATAATACGGGTTTTCCCCATCCGCTTGGCCAATAACCCCTGACCAATGGTATTATTTACTTTATGTGCGCCAGTATGGTTCAGGTCTTCCCTTTTCAGGTAAATTCTGGCTCCGCCCAATTGCTTGCTCAGGCGCTCGGCATAGTACAAGGGGCTAGGCCTGCCTACATAATCTTTTAATTCAAAATCCAGTTCGGCAAGAAACTCGGGATCATTTTTATAAAACTCGTAAGCTTTCTTAAGGTTTTCAAGCGCAAACATCAGCGTATCTGCAACGAACATCCCACCGTAGGGGCCAAAATGACCAAATCGGTCCGGCAGCTCATTAATGCTCATGTATTCCTCCTGCCAATTCGACAAAACGAACCATTTTGTCATGATCTTTAATACCTGGAGAACTCTCCACTCCACTGCAGACATCCACCGCATCGGGATGACAGGTCTCAAGCGCCTGTACGATGTTTGCAGTGTTCAATCCACCCGCCAGGATAAGCGGGAGTCTTCTCTGTAAAGGGATTAGATTCCAGTCAAATACTTGCCCGCTGCCGCCTCTCACACTAACTGAAGGAGTTTCCAGCAGCAGAGCAGAAGCAGTCTCATACTTTGCTATTGCGTCATTAACGCTGGCAGACGACATCACTGGAACCGCCTTGATAAAAGGACGATTAAACTGCCGGCAAAACTCCGGCGGCTCATCCCCATGAAACTGCAGGCAGCTAACTGGCAGCTCATCTAAAATATTCTCCACCATCTGTACAGCAGGATTGACCAGCACGGCCACCAGATCAACAAAAACAGGCCAGTCACGAACTAACTCCCTGGCTTGCTCCAGAGACACATGACGGGGGCTGGCCGGGTGAAAAATTAAACCAACGGCATCCACGCCCAAATGGGCAGCCGCCATTATATCTTCCCGGCGGGTCATCCCGCACATCTTGATCCGGACGCGTTTATTCATTATTTGTTCCAGAGAAATAAGGGGCCAAGCGGGCCCTGAATAACGCCATAATCTTTTGGATAACTTACATTGACCAAATATAGCCCATAAGGAGGAGCCGTTTCCGCACCCAGGCGGCGATCCTTTGCATGCAGCACTTCACCTACCCATTCCACCGGTTTTTTTCCAGTACCGACCGCAATCAGGACACCAGCAATATTACGCACCATATGATGCAAAAAAGCATTGGCTGTGATATCGATCATTACCAAATCCCCATTGCGTGTCACTTCCAGTGTGTGGATATTACGCATGGGCGTATTGGACTGACATTCTACCGAGCGAAAGGACGTATAATCGTTTTCTCCAAGCAGGAAACGGGCAGCCTCTTGCATGGATTGATGCTCAAGCTGCCGATACTGCCAGGTCACATTACCTCGTAATAAGGCTGGCCTTATAGACGAATTATAGATGATATAACGGTATCTTCGTGAAAGCGCTGAATAGCGCGCATGAAATTCCTCCGGCATTTCTTTTCCCCATTTGATACAGACATCTTTGGGAAGAAATGAATTGACTCCATGAATCCAGGCACGAATCGTTCTTTGCTTTTCACAATCAAAATGGATTACCTGATTGGTGGCGTGAACCCCTGTATCAGTTCGTCCGGCGCATACTACTGAAATGTCCATATCCGCAACACGGGATAAGGCATTTTCCAAAACCTGTTGAATCGTATGCAGGCCTGTTTGCGCCTGCCAGCCATGATACTGGCTTCCGTCGTATTCAACCCCTAAGGCAATACGCATGGCATTTCCTGCTCAAAAGGCCCAATGTAATACACCGTTATTATTTTGTCTATAGAAGTTTATTAAGAACCCCTATGATGGCATTGATAACATAGAAATTAGTCTTTGATCTCAGCGAGAAGCTTTTTCGCCTGCTCCCTTTGTTCTTCGCTCCCATGCTCAATTACTTCCTGCAAAGATTGTCTGGCAGCCTGAAGATCATCCATGCTGATATACGTTTTTGCCAGAGCCAGCAAGGTGTCTAATGCAGATTTACTTGTCACCAGCTCTGAAGCCTTTCCTTCGGGCTCCGCAGGCGTATTATTGGCAGTTTCCGGAGCAGCAGGCGCAATCGATTGCGGGCTAGTGGTTTTTTTCTCTTCGTCCAGATTCATTGATGCAAAAAAATCCCTTTCGTCGCTGGAGAATTCAATTGCCTCTTCTGGCTCGTCTGCCTTTTTCTGTTCATTCGCTGCAGGCTCTTTCAGTGGAGCCAAGTCGCTTTTATCGAGGACGAAATCAAGACTGTTATCATCTGATTCGGGCGATGAAATCTCAGGCTGGCTTTCCTGATTCAACTTTTTATACAGACCAGGTTCAAATTCCAGGGTATAGTCCGCCTCGGACAATTTTTCCTCATCATCAATGACTTCATCAGCAAAAGGTTCATCCTCTCCCTCGTATTGACTGCCAAACTGTTCCTGCTGATTCTCAGCAGCAATAACCTTTGGCGTATCCAGCAGCTTTGCGCTGAGTTCTGCCTGTAAAATATCATCGCGCGGCTTATCATTCTGAAGCTCTGGCTTTCTTTCTTTGACCTGCTCTGTGGTGCCAGGAACAGAAGCTGGCTTTTCAGAAACCTGTTGGCTGAGGTCCTCCTTGGCTTCAGGCGCAACCGGTTCGAGCTGAGGCTTTAGTTCCTGCAAATTAGTTGGCCAGGGTTTTGCTGGCAAGCTCGCAGCCACTGGTGCACAGGGCGGCTTTTCCGTGCGCCGTCTGCTAATTAACATGCCTGACATCATGCCTAAACTGACACCACCTGTCAGCAGCAACAGATACATCCACCAGGGTAGACCATTGCTGTCATCATTTAGTTCATTAACCTGAGCTCTTAAACCTTTTCTTTCTTTGATGAATTGGCTAATCTGCGTCTTGAGTTCAGAGAACTCCTGATTTTGCTGCTGCATCTTTTGCAGCAATTGCTTATTGTCGCCCTGCAGAGCAGAAAGTTGTGCCTTTAACTGCATATTTTCAGAACGGACCGCATCAATTGCTGCGGAATTTACGTCCATCTCAGCTTTCATGTTGAGATCAGTCTGTTTGGCGTCTGCTTTCGCCACAGTATCCGGCTTGGGTAATAATGAGGTAAATAAAACTGGCTGGGTGGACTTGTCCTGTTCAAATGCAGGAATAGGCAATACTGTTGAAACCCCTGGCTGCTGCTTTGTTATTTGGTCAAACTGCGAACTGCCAATCACTGCGTCTATATATGGCGGTAACAGGACATGCTTTATTTCACTGCCTGATTTCCAGGCGGTATCATGAGCCTCTACTTCTTTTTTTGCCAGATCAGCAGGTATTTTTAATACTTCCTCATTCGATGGAATTCTAAGCCGTTCTCCGATTTTCAGACCATTCAGATTGCCTTGGGTGAATGCCTGAGAGTTCGTGCCCACTATAGCAAGGATTACTTGCTGTAAGCTGGAGTCGGTTGTCACATAACGCTGCGCAATTTGCCAGATATTTTCATTAACCAGCGTTGGGCCATAACTCGCCTCTTTTCGGACTTGATGAGCAGCATCCGGTAATTCAACAATATGCGTAAACACTGGCTTGTCTACAACGCCGGGCCCATTAATTGTTTTGCTTCTGATTACTTTATCACTATGAACTACAGTAACGAGTTTATAGCCGGGAGGATCAAGTAAAATAGTATAGGATCGGTACAACTGTCCTTCTGCCCATGCCAAATCGACAACCAATTGCAAAAAAGGCTCCGTGATTCGTTCCTGAGATGATAATGCAATAACGGGTTTGCCTTTTTTATTTAATCGGACGTCAAACTGAATGAACGAGAGAATTTCTTTTCGCTCAAGACCAATCCGCTCAAAGTCTTCAACCGAAGCCAGACTGGCTTTAATTCCGTTAAGCGGAATACCATCAATATCAAATAAGGGAATTTCGCCCTGGAAGGGCTGGTTCAGGTAGGAGCTTACAGTGAGTTCGCCCATGCCCAGGGAGTAAACGGCAAATGGCATAGTAATCGTTAATATTGCAGCATGCAGACGATTTAGTTTCACAACACTCCCTGTAGGAAAAACTCTCAATACCAGGTTCTGTGGACAAATTTTATTGTGAGCGAAAATGCGGATAATTGAGTGCCAATATGTTTTTGAATGAGGCGAATAGCGAGTCCTATTCAACGAATTCAAAGACTTATTGGCACCAGTTAGCCGCATTTGCAGCCACAATTAAAATATGTTCACGGAACCTAAGATAAAAGAACAAAATTATCATCTTCATTCAATGGATTCAAGCGAAGATATATTCTTTAGCGATTTAACATTTGCATATCAATTTGCTCTATTTCATAATGCCGGCCATCAAAATCCCTGTTCTGCAGCTAAGCTATTGATAGAGGCATAATCATTTCGGGGTAATGTGGAATCGAAGGAGGTAATCAATGACTGCTCAAATACTGGATGGAAAAAGTGTCGCAACTCAGCTTAAATTATCTCTTAAAGAAGAAATTAATCAAAGAAAATCCTCTGGCAAAGTGAATCCTGGTCTTGCGGTTATCCTGGTGGGAAATGACAGCGCTTCAGAAATTTATGTGGCTAACAAGCGCAAAGCCTGTGCTGAAATCGGAATTAATTCCTATGCCTATGATTTGCCGGCTGATACCGATGAGAAGAGTTTGCTGCAGCTTATTGAGGAATTGAATCGGGCTGAAAATATACATGGTATTTTGGTTCAACTCCCTCTACCTCAGCATATCAACGAAGCAACGATTATCGAAGCCCTTTCGCCTTTAAAAGATGTAGACGGCTTTCATCCTTATAATATAGGGCGGCTCGCCCAGCGCTCCCCCCTGTTAAGGCCCTGTACTCCCGCTGGAATTATCGAGCTTCTGAGAAGTTACGACATCCCTCTTCGAGGAACTGACGCATTAGTGATAGGCGCCTCCAATATTGTAGGCAGACCAATGATGCTTGAGTTTTTGCTGGCAGCCTCTACAGTGACCATCACCCATCGTTTTAGTAACAATCTTGAAAAACATGTTCGTAATGCAGAAATCATTGTAGTCGCGACCGGCAAGACAGATGTGCTGGATACAAGCTGGCTGTCAGAGAATCAGATAATAGTTGACGTTGGAATACACCGACTGGAAGATGGCAGTCTTTGCGGCGATGTGGATTATAATAAGGCGGTGGAAAAAGTCGCCTGGATTACACCGGTTCCAGGCGGAGTTGGTCCAATGACAATCGCGATGCTTCTACAAAATACATTGATTGCCGCAAGGCACTTGACGGGTTCGTGACTGATCAATCATCTATCCAGTTCATCCCAGTCAAAATCACCATCCAACTCATCTATTTCTTCACGCAGCCGTTTTTTTTCGAGCCGCTCCTCCAGCATTTTACGAACACGTTTTTTGTGAGAGAGTTGTTCTTCGTCTTCATGAGTATACTCATAATCAGAAAACGAGTAACTGTCATCATGTTCATTTCGCAAACCCATACCCGCCTCCTAAACGCAACTTGGTTTTTTTATCAGCCAAATCAGTGCACGACTGATCTTAATTTGAGTATAGTGCAAAAAATAAAAGAGCAGTCCAGGTGTATGCTGGAACGGGTTTAAAACGTATAATTACTTTAATCTTATTTTTTGAAAGTCTTTATGCTCAGTTATCAACACGGTTATCATGCCGGCAATTTTGCGGACATTGTTAAACATTTCGTTCTGACCAACCTGCTTTCCAGTCTGCAACAAAAAGAAAAGCCTCTGTTTATCCTGGAGACCCATGCCGGACGAGGGCTTTATGATCTGCGCGATCGTCAGTCGAATAAAACAGGAGAATATTTAGCGGGAATCGCAGAGGTCTGGAAATTTAAGAAAAAAGCGCCGACGGCTTTTGAATCGTACTTAAATAGCATCCAGAAATTAAATAATGAGGAGCTCAGATATTATCCGGGTTCACCTTCATTAATTATTGATAATCTGCGTCCTCAGGACCGATTAACAGCCTGCGAACTGCATCCACGGGAATTTGAGCATCTCGACTCTTTGTCTCATCAGGGAAAGCGCGTTCATTTTACCCATAGCGATGGGATAGACAATCTCACAGCCTTACTGCCTCCGCCTGAACGCCGTGGGTTAATTTTTATTGATCCATCCTTTGAGATAAAAACTGAGTACAAACAGATTCCAGAGAAAATGGGACTGGCTTATAAGAAATTTGAAACCGGCGTGTTCTGCCTCTGGTATCCAATTATTGATTCTCGCTTACATGAAAAACTTCTTCGGCATTTGGGTGCTATCCGAGCGAAACAAACACTAAACATTGAGTTCCATTTGGGCGTTCCGGGTGATGGGATGAATAGCTGCGGCTTATGGATAATAAACCCGCCCTACCTGCTCGAGGACAAGGTTAAAAGCGGTCTCGATTATTTATGCTCTATAATTAATCCAAAAAAATCCTTTTATCGAATTGAAAAGACGGGGTTTTAATTCAAGATAGGACGCATAATGAACATTATTCCTGTATCAGCATTCTCGGATAATTATATCTGGACACTTGTTAATGACGAGCAACAGACAGCCATTTGCGTTGATCCGGGACAGGCCCAACCGGTTCTGCGCTATCTCAGAACTCATAAGCTTTGCTTAGACGGTATTTTGCTCACTCATCATCATGCCGACCACATTGGCGGTGTACCCGAATTGCTTAACCATTTTCCTCTTGCCTGGGTTTATGGTCCAAATGATCAGCGGATACCGCAACCCTTTCAGTCGATCACCGAACCCGATTCGGTTACCTGGCTTGATTGTCATTTCAAGGTGCTCGAAATCCCAGGCCACACCAGCAGTCATATCTGCTATTTTGAGCCCCGATTAGAAGCCTTATTTTGTGGCGACACACTGTTTTCAGCAGGTTGCGGCCGAGTATTTGACGGCAGTCTGGAGATGCTGTTTGCTTCACTGAACCGCCTTAGTCATTTGCCGGAAAGCACTAAGGTTTACTGCGGCCATGAATATACCTTGCAAAATCTTCGCTTTGCCAATCAGGTTGAACCTCAAAATACGGATATTCAATTGGAAATGAAAAAGTTCAACATGCCGGATTATCGCTGTTCTCTGCCTTCGACTATTGAAAAAGAGAAGCGTATCAATCCTTTTCTGCGTACTACAGAACCCTCAGTTATACAGTATGCAATCAATAGAGGATGTTCTTCAGCTGAACCATTGAGGGTATTCAGACAACTTCGGGAAGACAAAAATATTTTCTCTTGAATTGATTAATAAATTGACAGAATCAGTAAATGGAGCATTAAAGGGTTTATCCTGAATTTGATCTTTAGTACACTGACTTCCCTTTATCAGAAATAGGTTCGCACATTGAAGTTTAAATTCAATTCTATTTGTGGAATATTTCTTTATTTATCAATGAATTTTTGTTTTGGCTGGGGTTTTGGTCATTCTGTTCCCACGGTATGGGAGGTATTGAGAAGCCAGCTTAAAATGAATCATGAAATCACACAGCCTGAGGTTCAAACTCAACTACAATGGCTGATCAATCATCCAGGCTATCTGCAAAAACTGGCACGTGCCGAACCTTATATGTATCATATTGTCAGCGAAGTTAAAAAACGCAATCTGCCAGGAGAACTTGCCCTTATACCCATGCTGGAAAGTGCCTACGATCCTTTTGCTTATTCAGGAGCAGGCGCCGCCGGTTTATGGCAGTTGATGCCGGGAACAGGGACCAATCTTGGTTTAAAACAGGACTGGTGGTTTGATGCCAGACGAAGCATCACCCCTTCTACCGATGCGGCGCTTAATTATTTGAGTTATCTTAGCCGATATTTTAATGGAAACTGGGTTTTGGCTATTGCAGCCTATGATTCTGGCGAAGGAACCATTTCAAGAGCAATCAAGAACAGCGGACAGACAGGACGCGCAGTCAATTTCTGGGTATTGCCCGTTCCTAACGAAACACGTTTTTATGTGCCCAGGCTATTGGCACTAGCCGAGATTATCAAATACCCCCAGCGTTACCGGGTCAGTCTTCCGGAAATACCTCATGTTCCCTATTTTGAAGAAGTTAACATCGGCAGTCAGATTGATTTGAACCATGCCGCTAAATTGGCAGGCATTTCCTACACTGATTTAATAAAATTAAACCCTGGCTATAATCGATGGGCCACAGCACCCTATAAGCCGTTCAAACTATTAATTCCTGCTGCCAAGGTAGCCGCTTTTAATCGTAATCTGGCTCATGTTCCTCGAGAGAAGCGCGTCAGCTGGACTAAGCATCAGGTTAGGAAAGGAGATAATCTGAACTCTATCGCCCAGCGCTATTTTACAACTGCAAAATTATTGCGTGAAGTAAACCAGCTACCTAACGACAGACTCAAAAATGGTCAGTTTATTTTAATTCCCAGCACCAAGAACGCACCGCGAGCGATAGCCAGCAATCGACCCAAACCAATAGCGGATACTCCTGCCTCGACACAAATTTACAAAGTGATTCATATTGTGCAAAATGGAGAAGACATCCACAGCATTGAAAGAAAATATCAGGTTGCAGCAGCCGATATACGCCAGTGGAATAAACTGAATCCAAAAAAAGCACTTATGAAGGGACAACAGTTAGTCATCTGGAGAAATAAAGTGAATCCGGGGATCTACACCGTTAAAGCAGGCGATAGTCTGAGTGCAATCGCCAAACGCAATAATACCAGTGTTGCCAATCTGTCAAAACTCAATCCAAATATCAACATGAATCTCTTGAAACCTGGCCAGAAATTATTTGTTGGTTAAAGTATTTTGAGGATACATCAGAAATTCCCCTCTCTCTAACTCTCTCCCCCAAGGGGAGAGAGTATTTAAAGAAGTAGGCGTCCTTGAAAAAAGAAATCCCCTCACCCAAGTTGGGAGAGGGCTAGGGTGAGGGTTGATTTTAACCTCCCTCCCTGAGCTCTCAATTATTTTATCTTAAAAAATTATTTTGTTAATCAAGCCTTAAGCATTCCTGTTTTACACTAAAACAAACATAAAAGGAGACTGTCATGTCTAACAGAGAATTGTCTGAACGTTTGAATAATGAACTGGATGCGATAGGAGTTCCTGATTTAATGGCCGAAAGAGTTCAAGCCTTCGCGAAAATGCTTAAATTGCCTCGATTCAAGGCTGAAGCAGTTCTAAATGGGATGATGGTTGACTCAGGCACAATGCAAACCATAGCCAGCGAGCTGGAGGTCAGTGTGGATTGGTTGCTGGGTAAGAAAAAGAATAAAGATAGACACTGAAATTTGAGTGTATGATAAGGGATAGTCTGGATACCACGAGTTGTTAGGGTCTGGAGTTTCTCTATGAGTTTCTGGATCCCTCGGACAAGTGCCGAGGGACGTAGAAGTCAAGAGCAGACAGCGGTATCCCGGACTATTAAAGTTAAATTCCCTCAGGAATAGACATCAGACTCGCATTGCCTCCTGCTGCCGTCGTATCCACTGTATAGGTGCGCTCATGACATAAACGCAGCAAATAGTATGGGCCGCCCGCCTTGGGACCGGTACCTGATAATCCTTCTCCACCGAAAGGTTGAAGTCCTACCACTGCGCCAATCATATTACGGTTAACATAGCAGTTCCCTGCATGTATTCGCTGACGAATGTAATCAACAGTATGGTTTATTCGGCTATGAATACCCAGAGTCAGGCCATAGCCCGTTCCATTGATTTCATTAATAACTTTATCCAATGCTTTTCGTGGATAGCGAATCACATGAAGAATCGGCCCAAACACTTCTTTCTTGAGAGAGTTGATGGAGTCAAGTGCGATGGCTGTGGGCGGCATGAAATATCCGTTGCGACACTCCTCGCTTAAACGACACTGGTATATAATTTCATGGCTTTTTCTCATTTGTTCCACATGGGCATTTAGCACTTCCAGAGCTTCACTGTCAATAACGGGCCCAATATCCGTGCTCAGCCACTGAGGATCACCAATGGTTAATTCTTCCATAGCTCCTTTTAAGAGCTCAATAAAGCGAGGATAAACCTCTTCCTGGATATAGAGGACTCGCAAGGCAGAACAGCGCTGGCCCGCACTTCCAAATGAGGAAGTAATCACATCCACAATAACCTGCTCAAGCAATGCGGACGAGTCAACGATCATGGCATTCTGACCGCCTGTTTCAGCAATCAGTGGGATAATTTCTCCGCCACGTGTTGCCAGTGTCTTATTAATCAGATTAGCGGTTTGTGTTGAACCAGTGAATACAACTGCTTTCACACGTAAATCAGCCACTAGCGCCGCACCAATGGTTTCACCTGGACCGGGCAGGAGTTGAATGACCCCGGGAGGGATCCCTGCTTCATGCAGCAGATTAACCGCCATGCCCGCGATTAAAGGCGTCTGTTCCGCGGGTTTGGCGATAACGCAATTTCCCGTCACCAAAGCGGCAACTACCTGACCTGTAAAAATAGCCAGCGGAAAATTCCAGGGGCTAATGCAGAGCACTGTTCCTCTTCCATGAAGCGATAACTCATTAACCTCGCCTGTATAGCCATGTAATGATTGTGGTGAGCCCATTAGCTTTACAGCATGAGCGGCATAATAGCGGCAAAAATCAACCGCTTCCCTGACTTCCGCAATACTGTCGCTCCAGGTTTTTCCGGCTTCAAGGCAAAGCAAAGCCATTAGTCTGGCCTGATTTTCTTCAAGCAGATCAGCATAGCGTTCAATAAGAGCCGCTCTTTCCTTCACGGAACGAGTATTCCAGTGCGAAAAGGCCTTCTCCGCCTGTGTTAAAGCCCAGTCGATATCTTCAATTGCAGTATCGCTCACCTGGCCAATCGGCTTATCAGTATGTTGCGGGGAGGTGACACTCCGATGCACTTGTCCGGCTTCACGGCCATTTATTATAGGCTTAGCCTCCCAGTGGGCCAAATCCTGGGTCTCATAGTAAGCATGTAATTGATTCAATTCCAGTCTGTTGGTGAAATCGAATCCGGATGAGTTCTGGCGCTCAGGTAAGAATATGGCTGAAGGCAATGGAATGTTATGATTAATTTTGGATAAAAATCCACGCGCCTTAACGACTGGATCTTCTATCAAAGATTCGATCGGTGCTTTTTCATCAACTATTCTGTTCACAAAAGACGAGTTTGCTCCATTTTCAAGAAGTCGACGAACCAGATAGGGTAACAAATCCTCATGGCTGCCGACTGGCGCATAGATGCGGCAGGGAATCCCCAGTTTAGACGCAGGAACGATCTGCTCGTAGAGCTCTTTTCCCATCCCATGAAGACACTGAAATTCAAAATCCCGGTAATCACCCACTATCTGCAAGACCATTGCGACAGAATAGGCATTATGCGTAGCAAATTGTGGATAAATAACATCCGTCATCGTAAGCAGTTTTTTTGCACAGGCCTGAAAAGAGACATCGGTGAATACTTTACGCGTGAAAACAGGATATTCTTCCAGTCCCTGCATTTGTGTTTTTTTGATTTCACTATCCCAATAAGCGCCTTTGATTAGACGAACCATGATCCGGCGGCCTTTTTTGCGTGCCAAATCAGCAAGCCAGTCCAAAACAAATGATGCCCTTTTCTGGTAAGACTGAACAGCGAGACCGAAACCTTTCCAGCCATTCAGACTATCATCATTGAAAACGGCTTCAATAATATCCAATGAAATATCAAGACGCTCTGATTCTTCGGCATCAATGGTCATGCCGATGTCATAGTGTTTGGCTATTTGGGATAGCTCAAGGAGCCGAGGAGGCAATTCCCGCATCACCCGTTCTTTTTGCGCTTCCTGATATCTTGGATGCAAAGCAGATAATTTAATGGAAATCCCTGGCCGTTGGTAGATAGTCGCTTGCCGATCCGCTTTTTCTCCAATTGCCTTAATCGCATCCTTATAGGCCTGGAAATAACGATCCGCATCGATCTGCGTCAGTGCTGCTTCTCCCAGCATATCATAAGAATATCGATAGCCAATTGCTTCTTTTTTCTTCGCCCGTGTTAAGGCTTCCGAAATGTTGCGCCCCATGACGAATTGCTTGCTCATAATGCGCATTGCTTTATCCACTGCTTTACGCACTACGCCTTCGCCGCTGCGATTAAGAACAGTGAAAACAGCCTTGCTTAAGACCGACTCCGCTTTTTCTGGCGTCAATACTTTTCCCGTAAGCATAAGCGCCCAGGTGGTTGCATTAACAAAAAAAGACTGACTTTGACCCCGATGCGATTTCCAGTCGGCAGCGGTCAGTTTGTCTTTAATGAGACTGCTAATGGTGGGATTGTCAGGAACTCTTAGTAAGGCTTCAGCCAGACACATCAATGCTATCCCTTCTTCGCTGGATAGAGAGTATTCTGTCAGGAACGAATCAATTCCAGTACTCTTCGTCCGCTCAAAACGAACTTGTTTGACTAAATCGGTTGCAAGCCCTCTTGCGCCATGCAATTGGGGATCGGAGAGGGTTGCATCATCAATGAGTTGGCTTATTATTGATAATTCATCGATTCTATAGGCTTGATTGATTTGAGCGCGTAATCCTTCCGGACCTTGCAAATGACGCTTAACTAGCATTACTGCCTCCACCACAATTTGGTATAAAATTTAACAGTCAATGATAATTCAGAATGCACTCAATTGAAATCCACTCAGGCTTAATTTCATGAAAATTTACGCCGACAAGCGATTTCCAGGAAATCCGCAATCCATTATTTTTAGATCTAATTTAATTCTTATTGACCTATTATTATACTGTTAATTCGCAAAATTATGCCATTTCATGATCACATATTGATCATTTAGCATACATACAAACCACTTATTATATTATGGAAATCAGCTAAGATTCTGAATTGATACATTTTTTTTCCTCATGGGCAATGATTTTTCTTATTATTTTACTTTTGTCTCACTTGTAAATATAATCATCAGCTTTTGATTGCATTGTAATCAATGTTTCACAAGAAAAAAGGAGTATCATGAGTACAGTAATTAGCCTTCTATCGGCACTGTTTTTTTCATCGCATTCAGCGCCGACTCACCCGATTTCATCACAGGTTGCTGCGGCAGCCAAGCCGGCAAGTAATCTGAGCGTTAAAGTTCAGCATCTTAGCAAGAAAGCCCCTCAGTTAAACAAAAAAGTATTAAAGCTGGCACTGGCGGCCTATCAAAAAGCATCTGCAAAAGGCGCTGTCAAAAAGCCTTTGCTGACAGTAATAGATTATTCGTTACCCTCTAACAAGCAGAGAATGTGGATTTTTGATCTGAATAAAGAAAGACTTTTATATAATACTTACGTAGCGCATGGTAAAAACTCCGGAATGGACGTGCCAAAACATTTTTCGAATAAAGTATCCAGCAAAGAAAGCAGTCTGGGAACGTATGTAACGCGTGATACTTATTATGGGTCAAAAGGTCTTTCATTAAATCTTCAGGGGCTTGAAAGAGGAATTAATGACAATGCTTACAACCGTAGAGTGGTGATTCACGGCGCATGGTATGTAGAGCCTGATTTTATCAAAAAAACTGGCCGTGCAGGACGCAGCTGGGGATGCCCTTCTATCGCTCAGACTCTGGCCAAGCCGGTAATTAATACAATTAAGGGAGGATCTGTAGTGTTTGCTTACTATCCCGACAAGTTTTATTTATCGCATACTGGTTATGCAATGGCATAAAAAATTAAGCCAGGGCATCGTACCCTGGCTTTTTCGCAGTCATCCAATCAGGACATCCTGTCCCGAAATCTTCCCTGATTATCTCATTTCCATATGACGAAAGTCCTTTTAAAGACCTCATTTCCTTTGAAGTCATGCATAAAATTTAGCAGTGATGCTTAGTCTATGCAAGCCTGTTTCTCATCACATAACATCACAAGCAATTATACATAAAAAAATAAAAATATTATATTTCAATAACTTAATATAGAGTCAAGAGACACTTGAACACGAAAAGCTACCTTTTCTTCAAAGGAATTGAGAAATATCTTGGGGTATCTTGAGCAAAAGCGGATGTCAAGTAAACAGGATGAACAAGTTAAGTACGATAGAAAATTACAGTTTTCTAGTTTAGAATAGCATAGACTAAACGACTTGAGGCAATTTGACTGAGCGGAGTTCAATAAATATCTATAACTTTATGCGCTTGTCTGGCGTTCAGATTTCAATTTTCTGATTGAGCAAAATTGAAAAATGAGTGGCAGATAAGATGAAGAAAGTTATAGATATTTATTGAACTCTGCTTATAAGTCAGTAAACAGAGTAAGAACTATGAAGCAAAATAACCTGGTCAAAAAAGATAGATTACTAATTATTGATTGGCTGATAGAACATTTTCCAAATGCTTTTTTTAAAAAACCCGTACAGGTAAAACCCCTGCAGATAGGAATATTCGACGATATTATTGAATTTTACGATCGACTGGAGTCACCTCCTTTTAGTAAAAAAGCATTGCGTGAAGCCCTGAATTACTACAGCTCATCTCCAGCTTATCTTAGCTGTCAGAAAGTGAATACAGCTCGAGTTGATCTCTATGGGAATGAGGTGGATGTGGTGACAGAAGAACAAGCCAAATATGCTCACCAGCGTTTTCAGACTCGCTATACCAAATCTGACAAATCGAGTGTTGATTCTGAAAAAGCCGAGTAATTTTGAAGTGAGGATGCAGGGCAGCAATAGACAGGGAAACTCTGAGCTTGCGCTGCATTCATATAACTCGTCGTCTTTGCGAACGCAGTGAAGCAATCCAGATAGAAGCCCGAACAAAATATGAACTGGATTGCTTCGCTGACGCTCGCAAAGACGGCTCGTGCACTTATCTTTATTTATGCAACAAACGCTGCCCGGTGATGACAGTCAATAAACAAATGGCGCTTAACATAAATGCTAATGAGACTCAGCCCGGCTTCTCTGCACACATTAAATAGTTAATGTCCACTGATTTGGCAAGCTCTGCCTGCCGGCTAAAAGGATTATAAGTGATTCCTTCCAGCGCAATGAGCTGCAATCCTGTACTCCTCAGAATCTCAGCCAACTCTCCGGGTTTGATGAACTTTTCATAATCATGTGTTTGCCGGGGTAATAATCCCAAAATATATTCCGCAGCAATAATAGCAGCTCCATAAGCCTTAAGGGTTCGATTAATCGTAGAAAGAAACAGTTTGCCGCCTGGCTTTAACAAACGAAAGCAATGCTGTATCACCAGTTCAGGATTGCTGACATGTTCGAGCATTTCCATACAGGTAATCACATCAAACGCTGGCTCCTCAAAATCCTCTATAGGCGTGACCTGGTAATTAATCGATAGATTATGAGCAAGGGCATGCGTATTTGCGGTAACAATCGCATCGTTATCTGCATCTATTCCCGTAACATCCCCACCCTGACCTGCCATTGCTTCAGTCAGAATACCCCCGCCGCAGCCCACATCGAGAACCCGGGCCTTGTCAAGAAGCACACATTTTTGAATAAATTGCAGCCGCGCAGGATTGATATCATGCAGGGTTTTAAGCGGGCCGTTATTATCCCACCAATGCCTGGAAAGGGCATTAAATTTTGAAACTTCACGCACATCGATTGTTGATTTAGTCATTTACACTTAGCAAATCCAAATGTTTAAAAAAATTCTGAACATTTTTGTTAGTAATAAAGCTCAGATTATAAGGGTGCTCAGCCACCAGACCAGAAAATGGTTTTGTCTCTTCCAGCTGTTTGGCAATATTGCCCAATAGAATTAATTGTAATGACGGCTTAATTTCAGCAAGACGCTTAAAAAGGTAACTCATGAAAGGCCGCCACTCTCTGGCATGATATTTTACTTGCCCCTCACTGTAAACCAATGAGGCATTCAACAAGAGAAATCCTCTATTGATTAAACCAGTAAAGAACTCATCCGCTGTTTGTACATAATTTCTTTTATCAACCCTCTGGATAGCCTGCTGCGATAAATCCTCACTCAGATCCCCCTTAACCAGCAGTAACATTTTTATGAAATTACGAAGGGAGGTTGCCCGGTTCACTTCCTTACTTAAACCGCTTTGGCTCCATATATCGCTTACCGCGGCATCCCAAAATGCATAGCCATTAGCTGATTGTATTCGAGGGTAAGGAGATTCTCCCAGCAAAACATAGTGAGTGGCGTCAAGCGGAAGGCTAAAAGCAGAAAATAAGGCTTCTTTTCCCGGAAGCCAATCGTTGGTGAGTTCTAATTGTCTTAGGTAGGTTGGGTTCATCGCAGACAAGCCTTTTTCAATGATCTCGTGCCATTGATAATGAGTTGTTTCAATTAAATCATATAATGTAGAATCACGGGCCATATGTCTTCTTGGTTAATTCAAAAGGGCTCACTAAGTTTAGTTTATCAAAAATCAAGAATTCATCATATTTTCTTAAGAAAACTTATTTACAATATGTAAGACTAAAAACAAGAGAACTGATCGATGGCGATGTCCAGTGAGCAAATCCATAACCAGAACTGCTATCTCTATCTAAGAGGCATCGTGGAAAATGGCAAATTGCCCAAGGCAATTTATGCGATTTTTCCGCAAACGCTAAAAGATCCTCTAACACGCATTTTACAAGCAGCCTACAATCCCAATTTTCCCTATGCAGATTTATACCGTGATTTTTTTGTTTTTATAGACGAGAACAGCAAAGCGATTGAACTTATAAAGAGAAATCTCCAGAAAAGGCTGGATATTTTGACCACGAGGCAAAATCTTCGCTCTAATTCTGGCGGATTTTTTGATGCAAAACAGAGTATTCAAGCTATCAGCTTCGCTGATTCACAAAGCGAAATTAATGCACTAAAAACCGAAATTAATGAACTAAATCATTTTATTCATAAGATTTACGCTAATGACAATCACATTCTCGATGTGACATTCGAGTCCATAAAGCACATTCCGGCAAATCATAAGCCAGTCGATAAAAGGAAAATCGCGTCAGCAATCCGCACTCAATTGGCAGACGAACACCCGCGTGTTAATACCGCACCCTCTCCTTCCGATGTAGACTCTTTTAAAAGCAGGGCTAAAGACACCTTTGGACGCGAGTATAAACCGCAACATAAGACCAGTCTGGCAACAAAGAGACACTACAAATATAAAGACGGACTAAACTTGCCTGAGGAATTGCGTTTCGGCACGCAGGTGCAACGAGAAAATGGTCTGACTCAAATCAGCCCTTCGTTTAAATTATGGTTAAACAATCAGTTGAAAAGGCCTTTGGACTCTCTTTTTAATTCGCCTGATCCGGCACAGCGAATTACTCATATTTACTTTAATAATCTGGGTCGCGATCGTATTGATCCTGAAGGTAGATTGGAATGCCGTATGACCCAGGCCCTTGAGGAACTTGAAAAGGAACATGACAACGTCGCAGTAATCACTTTACCCGCCGACAAGGGAATTTTCTCTTTTGGAGATTATCATTCTACAACCGCTAATTTAAATTATATAAATGAATTTCAGCATTTGTTCAACATAGCAATCGGTAATTCAAACCAGCCTATAAAGGACTTTTATATAAGCCCTGAGATTAAAAAACTGTTATACGGAACAAACGAGCAGGCGATTGTAAAACGATTACTAATGGGCAGTTTTAACAAGATGGGAGCCGCATCTCATAAACCATTAAGTAAAGCACAAAGACAGGCAATCTGGTTTGATTTTAATAAATTTGCCTTACCTGATCTTATGATTAGCGAACTCAAGCCTTTAACGTTTAATTTTACCTGTAAAGATGCGATTGATCGCGGAGGCGTATCTTCCGCTTATTACAATTTGATGAAATCTATCGAGTCAGGCCGTCCAATGAGCCGTGAAGAATTTGAACGCGCCCTTCATGCTGCTCCCGCTATGGTTAAAGGGCGCGGCATGAATCACCATGTCGAGCTGCTGTGGAATGCCATCGACTTTTATATTAATTCAGATTATAAACAGGTTAAACAGGATATCCCCTGGCTTGTCCAGTGGAGAGACGATAATTGTCCTCATCGCCGTGCTAATGAACTTCTCCTGATACGTATACCTCAGGCAAGAATTGACTTGCAGGAGCTTAAACGCAGTTATACCAAAGATCTGCCTGAGCAGGCTGGTAAACTTATCGATTTAGTTGAAGAGCAGGCCAGAAAGAATACCAGCGGCAAGCGTTTATTGCTGCAGGCAGTCAGCGATACCATTGATTTACTGGAAAATCCTACACCTGAAAAAAAACAACGCTATGAACTCCTGGCTAATCAACTGGAGGTTAAAGATCCCCGCTGGCGTGCTGCTGCCGGTATTATGAAAATAATCGCCGGAATATTCCACTATGTATTTACTTTCGGCTCCTCCAAAATGTTTAATTCGGGAGTAGCTACTTTTAGAACTTCTCAAAATGCCAGTGAACGCAAGCAAATTCAACTCAGCATGAAAGAACTGGTAAGGCAAAATATGGATGATACAGAGCAGCCTGACGATAGTTCCACGCCAATCGAATATAGTCTTGCATGACCTCTGAAATTTGGCTAAGGTTAACTACCTTTTTTTCTGGACAATGCAATGGATCCTGTAACCAGACGTGTCCTGGTCGATTTGCGCGACAGACAACCAGAGATGATTCAGCAGCTCCTGCGGCTATGTGAAATTAACTCCGGCACCAAGAATCTGAATGGCCTCGCCGACATCCATCGTGAATTGCATCGGGTCTTTAGCCCCCTCGCTGATTCCATTGAGTCAATTTCTTTTCCACCTCTCAACAGCATCGATATGAACGGTAATTCACAACGATCTGTCTGTGGGGATGCCTTATTTATCCGCAAGCGGCCGGAATTAAGAAGACGAATACTTTTAGGCGGGCATATGGATACTGTCTATCACCTGAACCATCCTTTTCAGACACTTCGCTACCTTGATGATAATACGATTAACGGCCCAGGGGTTGCTGATATGAAAGGCGGCCTGCTGGTCATTCTTCATGCTCTCGAAATGTTTGAACAACTTCCCGAGTCTCAGTCTCTGGGCTGGGATGTTTTTATTAATGCTGATGAAGAAATTGGCTCCCCTGCCTCCAGTCCCTGGTTTGAAAGCATGGCGGCCAGCTATCAGGCGGGACTTATTTATGAACCCGCAATGGATGCAAAAGGCACACTGGCAAAAAACAGAAGAGGCAGTGGAAAATTTACCATAGTGGCAACTGGAATATCGGCCCATGTAGGGCGGGCTTTTGAAGAAGGGCGAAATGCAATCTGTTATCTGGCGCAGGCGCTTCTTTCGATTCATGCCCTTAATGGCCAGCGACAAGGCGTCACGATTAATGTGGGTAAAATCGCCGGTGGAGAGGCATTGAATATGGTACCAGATAAGGCGGTCGCCAAACTTGATATACGTGTGAGCAATTCAGAGGATGAATTGTGGATCCAGCAGCAATTGAATGACATACTCAGCAAGGAAAAAAGACAAGATTATCAATTAGCAATAGACGGGCAATTCGGCAGGCCAGTAAAAACAGTCGACAGCAAAACTCAGAAGCTATTTAAATGCGTGCAACGTGCCGGTGAACGACTTAACCTCGATATGGTATGGAAAGATAGCGGCGGCTGCTGCGATGGCAATAATCTGGCACAGAAAGGCTTACCGGTACTCGATACCCTCGGCGTTCGCGGCGGTGCGATTCATAGCGATGAAGAATTCATCTTACTCGACAGTTTAATTGAGCGGACCGCTTTAAGTCTGTTTTTATTGCAGGACCTGGCGCAGGGTAGTTTGGAGGTACTTCACGCATGATGATTTTCCGCCGCGCTTTTCTATCTGATCTAGACTCGATTTATGACTTGGCAATGCATAGCGGTATTGGTATTACCACGCTCGTAAAAGACAGGAAGTTATTAAAAAAACGCATTGAATGGTCTTGTGCTTCTTTTGAAAAAGAAGTTAACAGACCGCTTAATGAATATTATTTTTTTGTTCTGGAAGATCCGGAAACAAAGAAAGTAGTCGGCACATCAGCCATTGAAGGAGCCACAGGCTACGACAGCCCTTTTTATTCCTATAAAATTTCCCGGCGAACCCGATTTTGTCATTCACTCAATATTCGCAGTGATTATGAAGTTTTAAGCCTGGTTAACGATAACCAGGGAAAAAGTGAAGTGTGTACTCTCTTTCTCGATCCCTCTTATCGCCGTAATAACAATGGATTACTGCTTTCCCGAGCGCGCTTTCTTTTCATTGCTGCATTTCCTCTGCGATTTTCATCCACAATAATTGCCGAAATGCGCGGGATTTCTGATGAAGCCGGTCACTCGCCCTTTTGGGACCATGTAGGGAGCCATTTTTTTCATATGACTTTTTCTGAGGCCGATCGCCTGACCATTTCCACTGACAAGCAATTTATTGCTGATTTGATGCCTCGCAATCCCATTTATGTCAAATTATTGGCGGCTGATGCGCAATCAGTCATTGGCCAGCCCCACCAGTCAACCCTGCCGGCAATGAATATTCTTATGCATGAAGGGTTTCGTTTTTTGGGATACGTGGATATTTTTGATGCCGGCCCCACACTGGAAGCCCCTGTTGAAGAAATCACTACTATTAAAACAAGCCAATTACGAACGATTGGCAGCATAAGTGATGAGGTCAGTAGTAAATCCTATATGGTAGCTAATACCTCTTCTGATTTCCGGGCAACTCTTAGTCAAGCCATTATTACCAAAAGCGATAGCTGCATAGTGAGCAAAGAAACAGCTGAGCGCTTAAAACTAAAAAAGGGAGACGCTGTCAGACTTTCTCCTTTACATCCCGAAAAACATTTACATGAAGGACATCGATGAATACGATTTCAAATACCTCCTATAGCCACTACATTGATGGGCAGTGGCTGTCAGGGGAAGGCCATGATTTAATCTCCATCAATCCCGCTAATAATCAGCTAGTGTGGAAAGGACATCATGCAACTGAGTTTGAAATCAAACAGGCAGCCGAAGCCGCAAACAAGGCTTTAGGCCACTGGATGAATTTAAGCGTTGAGGAGCGCATTGCCTGTCTGCAGCGTTTTGCCAATGCCGTTGAAAAAAAACGGGAACAGTTAGCTGAACTGATTTCTCTCGAAACAGGCAAGCCGTTGTGGGAATCCTTGACAGAAGTTAATTCGGTCATTGCTAAAATAGCCATATCGATTCAAGCTTATCATGAGCGCAATGCCGAAAAATCGACTGAAAGCCCAGAATCAACTGCATCTTTACGATACAAACCGCATGGTGTGGTAGCTGTCCTCGGCGCTTTTAATTTTCCTGCTCACTTGAGTAATGGTCATATTGTACCGGCCCTTCTTGCTGGAAATACCGTCATTTATAAGCCTAGTGAACTATGTCCCGCAGTAGCCCTTTTGATTATGCAATGCTGGCATGAAAGCGAATTACCTAAGGGCGTGATTAATTGTATTCAGGGAGATGCCAAAACAGCTCAGACGCTTTTATCCCAGAGAATTAAAGGGGTATTTTTTACAGGAAGTTATTCAACTGGCAAACGAATTAATCAACAGTTTGTGGATCGGCCTGAGGTCATTCTTGCTCTCGAAATGGGTGGAAATAACCCCTTAATTGTGGATGATATAAATGACATTGACGCGGCTGTTTATCATACGCTTTTATCTACAATGATCACCGCAGGACAACGCTGTACCTGTGCAAGAAGACTTTTCATTAAAGACAACGCACAGGGCAAAGCCTTTCTTGATAAGTTTACTGAAGCCTGTGAGGCGTTGCTTATTGGTGATTATAAACAACGCCCTGAACCTTTTATGGGTCCGGTTATTCGGCTTGAACATGCCCGCCAACACCTCGCATCACAGCAAAAACTGCTTGATTCAGGAGGCAAAGCCTTACTGCAAATGAGATTATTACAGGACGATGCCGCATTTTTATCGCCTGGTATTATTGACATGTCAGACGCCCGCTCTGTTATTGATGAAGAGATTTTTGCCCCTCTGGTGCAGATCCATCGTTATCAGGATTTTGAAGAAGCAATTAAAATGGCAAATCAAACTAAATATGGGCTGGCAGCTGGCCTTTTAAGTAATCATCCTGATCATTATCAATTGTTTTACAGGCAGATCAATTCAGGACTTATAAACTGGAACAGACCCACCACTGGAGCGGCCAGCAGCCTTCCCTTCGGTGGTATTGGATGCAGTGGCAATCACCGTCCCAGTGCCTATTTTGCAGCGGATTATTGTTCTTATCCCGTTGCCAGCATGGAAAGCACTGAACTCATTAAACCAACTCAGTTATTACCCGGGATTACATTATGAAAAGCTATGAGTTGAATATGGATGGGCTGGTGGGACCTACGCATAATTATGCGGGTCTATCCCTGGGCAATATTGCCTCGACTTCAAATGCCCTCTCAATAGCCAATCCCCGAGCAGCAGCTCTGCAGGGTTTGGCCAAGATGCGCTTCCTGCATGAACTAGGCTTGAAACAGGCAGTGTTACCCCCTCATCAGCGGCCTAATTTAAACCTGCTCAGGCAAATGGGGTTTTATGGCAGTACTGAACAAATGCTGGCTCAGGCGAGCCGCGAAGCACCTGAAATTCTGGCAGCCGCTTATTCTGCATCCAGTATGTGGACTGCCAATGCGGCTACAGCGACTCCAAGTATTGATAGTAATGATCGGCGCGTTCATTTTACAGCGGCTAATCTGATATCCAATTTGCACCGGCATCAGGAGGCGTCTTTTTCATCTCGTTTACTCAAAAAACTCTTTAATACGGAGACTTATTTCTCGCATCATTCACCCTTGCCTGCAAGCTTGGTAACTAGTGATGAAGGGGCTGCCAATCATAGCCGGCTTGCTGCCAAACATAATCAGGCAGGCATTCATCTATTCGTTTACGGCAAACGCGCCCTATGGTCGTCCTATGCGCAAGCCCCTCTGCGTTTTCCAGCTAGACAAACCTATGAAGCATCCAGTGCGATTGCCAGAGCTCATCACCTTAATCCTGAAAAAGTAGTTTATGCCTGCCAGAATCCACTTGCCATTGATAAGGGGGTTTTTCACAATGATGTTATTGCAGTTGCCAACGAATCCGTGTTGTTAATTCATCAGCAGGCCTTTCTCAATCAGGCAGAAGTAATCAGGGAACTTAAAGACAAAGCTGATTTTGATCTTACTATTGTTGAAATAAATGACCAGCAAATCAGCATGGATGACGCAGTATCCAGTTACCTTTTTAATTCCCAGCTACTAACGCTTGAGGATGGCTCGATGACCCTTGTGGCACCGAGTGAATGTCAAAACAACCAGCAGGTTCATGAAACAATTAATCACATCCTGTCATCCCCCAATAACCCAATCAATCATTGCTACTTCATGGACTTAAAGCAGAGTATGCGAAATGGCGGAGGCCCCGCTTGTCTGCGATTAAGGGTTTTACTCCAGGAAGAAGAGCTTGCAGAGATGCATCAGGGCGTGCTAATCAATGAATCTCTGCTCACAAGTCTTGAGCGATGGGTCCAAAGACACTACCGCGATCGCCTGCACGCTCAGGATTTCCTGGATCCTTTACTGGTGGATGAAGTCCTTCTCGCTCTCGATGAGTTGACGCAGATTTTGGACCTTGGCCCTGTATATCCCTTTCAACAAGCTTGACAACCAATGTGGAAAACCTTCGCTGGCCGCTGCCTGTATCACAGTGAAAGCGGCATTTCTGTCTACGACAATTTTATTTTTCGCTGGCTCTCGATGGGGAGTCCGGCGATTCAAAGTTTAATTAATGTTTATAAGCCAGAAAAGCCTGGTCTGAATTATATTAGTGCGCTAATTCTTCCTGCCAGATTATTTCCGGGGCCGAGCTGCTTATTAGGATTAGGAGGAGCTGGGGCTGCGCATGCATTGTCCCCTGTTCTTACTCCTTTCAGTTTGACAGCCATTGAAATTAATGAAGAAATCATTCAGGTGGCGAAAACTTATTTCATGACGGAAAGGCTCAAAAATCTTAATATCATCAACCAGGATGCCAGTACGTTTATTACAAATAACAAGACTCAATTCCAACACATTCTTGTCGACTTATTTGATGCGCACCGCTTTCCTCCCAATTGCTATAATCCGCAGTTTTTTAGTGACTGTCAGAACGCTCTTTCAGCCAACGGCTACCTTAGCGTTAACCTGGCCAATCGCAAGGAACAATATCCAGTTTTTCAATGGCTAAAACATCAGTTCGACATGTCAACATTGGTATTACCTGTCAGGAAATCAATGAATATGATTATTATCGCTGCAGACAAACCTGCTCTGGATATACTCATAGAGCAATTGAAAGCAAGAAAAATAATACGCGCTCTCGCTTGGGATCCAATCTGGAACCGCATTGCAAGAACTGATTAAAACCACTAATTGATTTACCAGCAGAAAAAAAATCCCGGCTGCGAGCAGTCGGGATTTCAAATAAAGCGGTGTTTTCTCTGATGTTTTATTTAGAAGAAGCGACCTGAACTTGCAGTTTGGCAATCACATCACTATGAACGTGAACTTCAACCACATAGTCACCAATTGAATGGATAGGACCTTCAGGCATTACGATTTCTCGTTTACTCACTTCAACTGACTGCGCTTTCAGAGCATCTTTAATCTCACTAGCGCCTACAGAACCATACAATTTACCTTCATCGCTTGCCATTGCATTGATAACCACAGTGATATCATTCAGCTTGGCCGCGCGTTGCTCAGCATTGCTCAATGATTGCTGAGCTTTTTTCTCAAGATCCGCTCTTCTTTGTTCAAAAAGTTCAATGTTTTTTGCTGTAGCAAAAACTGCTTTGCTTTGTGGAATCAGGAAATTTCTTCCATAACCTGGCTTAACTTTTACTTTATCGCCGAGATTACCCAGATTTCTTACTTTTTCTAATAAAATAACTTCCATTACTAAACCCCTTTTGAATTGCTGGCTTTAGAAGCCAGACGCAATCTAAAATTAAACATACTATCGAGAGAACCAAACAATATATAAACCCGCAACATTAAATCAGGTCTCATAACAAGCGGAATAAGCAGCAGAGCCAAGCTAATGGCACGACCTTTTTTAGGCGTTAGACTGAACATAAGGCAAAGCCCGGCAATCATTAAATAAACGCTCAAAACAGGTAAGCAACTTATTGCTGCCAGATTATTCAGGTATGCACCCACCATTGCAATTCCAAAAAGCCCGACAATCGGGCGACTGGCTCTAAAGGCCATCAATTCTTTTTTGAATCCACCAGGATAAAAAAGAATTGACTGGATATAACGGGCAAACAATAAAGGAGCAAGTGCAGAAATCGCGATACAAGCTTCTTTAATACCAAAAAAATAACTGGCAAAAAATGAGATATCGCCTGAATTCTCCTTCGGCAGATTTTCGAGTAAATCACTTGAATTCAATTTACTGAAAATCAGCAGTATGTAGTTATATTCGTTAATAATGTAATCAGGTATGATGCTGCAAGTCAGAGCTATTACCAACAGTGTTACACCCAGTGTTGCTGAAGCAACCCATTGCCAGCTTGCAGATGCCCTCAATACCATTGCAGCAAAAAAGCAAATTATATTGGTTAGCAAAATACTAACCGCAATGTATGGTACTGAATAACTGGCATTAGCTGCCAGCATGGATGCAACCAGGCTGGTTAATAACAAGCCCACGCCGCTTCTGGCTCCCTGACGCAATGTAATCAGTGCAACAATCACCAGAGATAGCCATGAAGCAAACGGCACAAACGGAAGTACTGCCGCCAAAGAATAGGCAAAGAGTTTATTCTTTAGCAGAAGATTTCCCTGTTTGTACAGTAATGTGCTCATACCCAATTAAATCTTATTTATGGCTATCGCAATAAGGTAACAAGCCTAGGAAGCGTGCTCGCTTGATTGCCTGCGCCAATTGTCTTTGGAATCTGGTTTGAGTACCTGTAATTCGGCTAGGCACAATCTTTCCAGTTTCAGTGATATAATTTTTTAACAGATTAATATCTTTATAATCGATTTCGTTTGAGCCTTCAGAGCTGAAACGGCACATTTTTTTTCTGCGAAAATAGGATGTAGTTGACATAGTTTAATTCCTTAGGCTGCACGAGTGTCTTTTTCTTTTTTCATCTGAACTGATTCAGTAGTGATTGCTTCATCACGTTTGATAACCATGTGACGAATAATTGCATCATTAAACTTGAATGCGTTCAGAAGTTCATTAAGCGCCGCCTGATTACATTCAATGTTCATTAAAATGTAATGCGCTTTGTGCACTTCAGCAATAGGGTATGCCAATTGTCTGCGGCCCCAGTCTTCTTTGCGGTGAATAATACCGTTATTATTGGTAACGATACCTTCATAACGCTCGACCATTGCAGGAACTTGTTCACTTTGATCAGGATGAACAAGGAATACGATTTCATAATGTCGCATAGTGTATCCTTATGGAAAAAGCCTCTCCTACTGGATGAGGCAAGGTTTAAAAAGCGAGTAAGTTTAACCCATTTTCAAACTCCGGGCAATGCTCGATTATTTAAGCGTGAAAATCACAACCGTTTGCACTATGAATTGATATACTCATAGCTCACTATAGCAGTATTATGCATAACTGGGGCAATAACATGGTTTGGAGAGTTGCTCAAAGACCTGGCAGTCCCGGTAAGCAGAACGTAGCATTGCTTTTAGGGTGGTATTGATATATAACATACTAAAAAAAAAAGAGATTTTACATGGAAATAATAACCCTTTCATTTGAAGAGCCTTTGACCGTATCTATCAATGGGGAAATCGTTCAGATTGTTGCGTTCAAAACCCCGGAACATGGCAACATTAAATTTGGAGTTGAAGCCCCGCGCAGTATTAAAGTACATCGTGAAGAAATTCATCAGGCTATCAAGCAAAAAGAGAAAGAAGCCGAACTCGTAACTGAATAAGTAATGCCAACTACAATATTCAACCACAGCTGTTTGCTATTACAACTGCTCTCATTATTTTCCTTTGCTTCAATTGCATTTGCTATTAACTGCTTTTTTTACCAATTTCCAGGTAATAATTATTTCCCTGAAGGCTCTGCCGGCATAGGAACTTCCTTATTATTAATGCTTGCCGGTTGCAGGTTACTGTTAAATAACAATCATCATCTGGTAAAAATACTTCAGGAAATCCTGCTCTTTTATATCATTATGTCTCTCATCGCGTTTACAACTAACGCGGTGCAATTTACTCCATTTTCTCCCATTGATCGCTATATTATTGCATTTGAAAACCAATTAGGTATTTCTCTCCCTGGAATTGTTTCCTGGACAAATCATCACCCCTGGTTTAAAAATATACTGGGTCTTTGCTACGATACTTTACCCTATCAACTGGGATTCTTACCCCTCCTGGTCATTGTTGCCGGGCAGTTTGAAAAAATCAGGCGTTTTTTTAGCTTGCTTTTGATTAGCTCATTGATTGGATTTGCAATTTATTATTTTTTCCCCACGGTTGCACCGGCTACTATGTATCAAACGGATGAATTTGCCATTGAGCAACTGGCAACTGGTATTAAATTTAATCAGCTGCATCAGCACATACCACCTACTACCATTCAGGGCGGAATGGTAGCATTTCCTTCATTTCACACCTTCTGGGCCTGGTATTGTCTTGAATTGATGTGCGGTTGGCCCATTGCTTTTAGCTTACTGCTAATCATTAATACACTTTTAATTTTAAGCTGCGTACTGCTGGGATGGCATTATCCACTGGATATCCTGGGGGCTTTTTTAATTATCTGGCTGTCAAATTATCTTTATATCAGTTGTAATAAATATTTACCCTCTTTACTGCGCACCGTTTTTCCTAAATTGCAAACGCGCTAAACATTATATGCAGCTTCCAAACTAACCGGCGACCTTCCTTGGAATGCCTGATGGCCGTAAGCCCTCCTCCTGCACCTGGCTTTTATTCAATGAGGGCAAGGCGTATTTACCCAGCGCTGCGCTCAATTGTTTGGGCAGATTAATATTTTGCTCAAGCGGAGTGTGTACTTCTATATACAGAGCATTATTAAGCCGGCCTATTTTGACTGGTTCATTAATTACCCGTACTGACGTTCCTACTGCAACCATATCAAAGAGAACTTCGATGTCTTCAGGAAGCATTCGGATACAACCCGCACTTACCCTGGATCCAACGCCATCTCGTCGATTAGTGCCATGGATAAGATACGTTGGCCACCCCAAACGAAACACGTGACGTCCCAACGGGTTACCAGCTCCGGGAGGGAACTCATTGGGTATTGGTGTGCCATGTTTTGCTGCTTCAGCCCTGACGTTCGCCGTAGGCCGCCATATTGGATCATGCTCCTTGCTGGTAACCCGGGTTTGACCTACAGGGGTATTCCAGCCTTCACGCCCAATACCCACAGGCATGGTTATGACTACATTATCATTGGGCGGGAAATAATATAAACGATACTCTGACAAATTAATTACCAATCCACTGCGTGGACCGGAAGGCAAGATGTATTGGCTCGGAATAACCAGTCGGGTTTGAGGGGGTAAGGGGCGAGTGGGATCAACACCCGGGTTGGCATTCAGCATTTCATAGTATCCCACATCATGACGAATACCAACCTCACTCAAGGTTTCACCAATCTGGGGATTCACGTACTCGATTTTTCCGACCACATCACCTTGATCAGGTAATACAAAAGTTTCAGCCTGGACCAAAAATATTTTAGTTAGGAATAATAGAAAAACAGCTAAACGCATAGTATTTATTCTCGGTAATGGCAGGATTACTCCTGCCATTAAGTTTGGAATTTACAAACTGCCATCGACCTTGAATCGCTCGCCGTATTGAGTTTGCAAAGTACTGAAAAGCTGGCTTAGCTTATCGCGGCCAAAATCTTTCGCATAATTCATAGGACCTCCACGGAATGGAGCAAATCCAGCGGCAAAGATCATTGCGCCATCAAGCAGATCACTGTCAGCAACAACTCCTTCACGTAAACAGGCAGCTGACTCATTAACCATCCTTAAAATTAAGCGATTAGCGATATCTTTTTCAGTTTTGGCCTGCACTTTCTTTTTAACAGGCTTGCCATTTTTATAGACATAAAAGCCCTCGCCTGTCTTGCGGCCTAACTTGCCATTTTTGACCATATCACGCAATTTCTGAGGAACAGTTCCACCATAATGCCTGGTCAGATTCTCAGCCACGGCAAGACATACATCCATACCTACTGTGTCGGCGAGCTCAACTGGCCCCATAAACATCCCGAATGCTTCGGCAGCCTCATCGATAGCCTCTCCGGAATAACCTTCTTCCAGTAATTGAACGCATTCCATCAAATAAGGCATAAGGACGCGATTAACCAGAAAACCTGGACTTGATTTCACGGGTAATGGAAGACGTCCGATTTGATTTACAAAGGCACAGGATTTATCGCGAACCTCTTTCATCGTCTTATTGCTGCTAACAACTTCCACCAGTTCCATTCTGGCAACAGGATTGAAATAATGAATGCCCACCAGTCGTTCGGGATGTTTCATAACCTGACTAATTTCATCCAAAGGAATACTTGAGGTGTTGGTTGCAATGATCGCATCCGCTCTGGCTTCTTCTTCCAGCTTTTTCATGATCTGCTGCTTTACTTCAAGATTCTCGAAAACAGCCTCAATAATCACATCAGCCCGTGCTACACCAAATCCATCCGGATCAGCAATCAGGCGATCCATCGCCGCCTGAATTAATCGGGGTTTTTTCAGCTTTTTCTTATACAGTGTATGAGCACGGCCTATTGCAGGTGCGATTTTGTTATAGTTCTGATCCTGCAGAGTAACTTTTAATCCTTTAAGAGCACACCAGGCAGCAATGTCCCCGCCCATGACACCAGCTCCAATTACATGCACATGTTTCGCCTTAAAGTCGCTATGTTTGGCAAAAGCCTTCATGCGCTCACGTAAAAGAAAGGCCCGAATCAAATTGCTGGCTGTATTACTCTGAGTAATCAGTTTTTCTACAGAGTCCGCCTCTTTCAGATAAGCCCTCTCCCCGGCGCCACCTTCTTTTTCCCAGAGATCAATGATGGCATAGGGTGCTGGATAATGTTGCTTTCTTACACGCTTGGAAACCTGATAGCGAAGAACAGGGGCTATAATTGCTCTCATCCAACCCATATTGGTAATCGATTGTAAAAACCGGGGCTTATGTTTACCTGGTTTATTTCTGATGAAATAAATGGCTGCTCTTCTCAGTTGTCTTTCAGGAACTACATCATCGACAAAACCAATTTGTTTTGCTGTTTTTGCAGAAACAGGCGCACCAGTTAGAATAACTCTGGATAAGGCATCGAAACCACCTACCAGCCGCGGCAAACGAACCGTTCCTCCCCAGCCAGGATGAATTCCAAGCATGACCTCCGGCAACCCAAGCCGCGTGCCCTCGTCATCGCTTGCAATCCGATAATCACAGGCCAGTGCCAGCTCTAATCCGCCTCCCATGCAAAATCCATCGATCATAGCCACCGTAGGTATCTTAAGCGATTCAAGCCGGGAAAAGACTGTTTGTCCTTTTCTAAGGAAGTTAACCGCTTCTTCCGGAGTTTTAAATTGAGAAAACGCATTGATATCAGCCCCTGCTATAAATCCTTTACTCTTTGCCGAATAAATAACCAAACCCGCCAGTTCGGTTTGTTTGGCAATATCCTGAAGAATGATATTCAACTCATCCAATACGTCCTGATTAATAGAGTTGACCGCCGCATCGTTTCTGTTGATTCCAAGCCACAGTATGCGATCTGTATCCGTATCGATTTCCCAATGATTGTAATTAGTCATTATCCTTTCACCTCTGTAACTCGTTCCAAATACATTGCGCCTCCCTGTCCACCTCCAATACAGATTGCCGCCATTCCTTTTTTACCATTTGTATGTTTCAGGGATTGCAAAACATGCAGAACAATTCTTGCTCCACTAGCCCCAATAGGATGACCAGCAGCGATAGCACCGCCATCCTGATTTAACTGGGCCAGCGAAGGCGCGCCCATTGGCTCCATTAAACCTAACTGATTCTGGCAGTACTCTTTATCGTCCCAGGCAGCCAGACATCCAAGAACCTGGGCAGCAAATGCCTCATTAATTTCCCAGCAATCAAGCTCTGACGGTTTCACATGCTGCCTTTCCATGATAGGGGTTGCTGCATGAACAGGTCCAAGCCCCATTTGAGAAGGATCAAGAGCCGACCATTGTGAGTCCACGATTTTACCCAAAACAGGTAACTTATATTTTTTAACTGCATCGGCACTGGCCAGAATCAAGAGACAAGCGCCATCAGTAATCTGGGAGCTGTTTCCAGCAGTAACCATCCCGTATTTCTTATCAAAAAATGGCTTAAGCTGGCCTAATTTTTCTACAGTAGAATCTGGTCGAATTCCATCATCCTGAGTATAAATTCTACCCTTGCTGTCGATAATCGGCACCACTTCTTCCATGCGATTTTCGGCATAAGCCTGAGCCAGGCGTTTATGACTATTCACGGCAAATGAATCCATTTGCTCACGGGTCAGATTAAAACGATAGGCTACTTTCTCAGCGGTTTGCCCCATATTTAATCCAACAATAGGATCAGTCAGGCCTCGGAGCAAAGCGATTACCGGCGCAAGAAAAGCAGGCCGAAATTGCGTAGCGAGAGCGAATCGCTGGCCAACGCTTTTAGCGGCAAACCATTTTCCAAGCCAGGATGCCATTTTCTGGTTAAAAAGCAGCGGTGCATGACTCATTGCATCCGTACCCCCTGCAAGCACCAGATTGCTGCGCCCAGAAGCAATTTGCATGGCGGCATTATCGAGAGCCTGCATCCCGGAAGCGCAGTTTCTCATCACAGTAAATGCAGGAACCTTATCGCCACAGCCAAGACGTAAAGCCACTACCCGGGCAATATTGGCTTCATCTGGCCCGGGCATTGCAGAACCAATGATAACTTCATCCAGATCAGAGGGTAAAAAAGGCTGCCGGTTTAAGAGTGGCAAGCCTGCAGCCACCGCTAAATCGGAACCAGTAAAAGGACCCACATCTTTTGCTTTTAAGAAAGGCGTCCTCAGTCCGTCCACGACATACACATCGCGGCCGCTTAAACTAGACTTGTGTTTCATTCGTCCTCCTGATATCAGCCAACCATGTTTGTTGACATAATAGAGATTATCCCGTCACATGTAAGGCTTGTGAGTATTCAGCACTTTGAATAGTTCAGTATATATCAAAGATACCAGCTATTAAAATTTTTGGAAATTATGTTATTGAATTTCAGATAACTTTATTTCTTTTACATTAAGTGTTGACCTCGACAAAATTCCTGCTATACTTCGCAACCATTGACCGGAGAGATGGCCGAGTGGTCGAAGGCGCTCCCCTGCTAAGGGAGTATGGGACAAAATCCCATCGAGGGTTCGAATCCCTCTCTCTCCGCCAAGAACAACGCGCCCGTAGCTCAGTTGGATAGAGTATCTGGCTACGAACCAGGGGGTCGGAGGTTCGAATCCTTCCGGGCGCGCCATTTCCAGTAAAAATCAAAAAAATAAGAATCACTCCGAAATACAATAAAAAATCTCAAATGTTCTTGGCCCGGAAGGGTTTGAACCGAGTGAGGTTCGACAAAATGCGAAGCGAAGAGCGCAAAGCGCGGCGAAGCATTTTGGACGCGCTTTAGCGCGCCCCGAAGGGGTGAGGAGGGAACACAGTGACTGACGAATCAATCCTTCCAAGAGCTGGCACAACACTAGCTGCGAACACAAACACCTTGTCTTTTCATGAAATCTTTTTTATCTCGGCCATCTCATGGATGCCCCGGACAAGCCGTGGCACGTTGTCAGTTGTGTTAACGTCCAAGCCCGGAAGGGTTTGAACCGAGTGAGGTTCGACAAAATGCGAAGCGAAGAGCGCAAAGCGCGGCGCAGCATTTTGGACGCGCTTTAGCGCGCCCGAAGGGGTGAGGAGGAACACAGTGACTGACGAATCAATCCTTCCAAGAGCTGGCACAACACTAGCTGCGAACACAAACACCTTGTCTTTTCATGAAATCTTTTTTATCTCGGCCATCCCATGGATGCCCCGGACAAGCCGTGGCACGTAGCGGGAGTGAGAGGCCTCGGACAAGTCGAGACACATAGGATGAGAACATTCCCCACGTCACCCGGGATGAGAACATTCCCCACGTCACCCGACTTGTTCGGGTGATCCAGATTACTCAAAGGACGGAGGTAATACCCCAGACAAGCCGTGACACCTAGGCAGTGAAGTTTCATGCTGCCCCGGAAGGGTTAGTGTGCTTCATTATCTGTATCCAGAAACAAAGCCGGATCTTATAGTGTCATCTAATCCTGAAATCAATTCGCCAAGTTGATCTTCATCCAATAAAATCTTAAAAGAACTAATGTCTTTTTCCACTAGATCTTTATGATCAAGAAGCATTGATAAGCGAGCATGTTGCGGGATCTCTTTACCTATTTGTATTAGAGAGTCTGTATCGTTTATTTCATACCTACTCTGTTTTAAAAGTTCAAATCTATCGTTCGGATCCATGCGTTTTAGTATGGTTAACAGCCATTTAGTTTGTTTAGGTAAATGTTGCTGGTATTTAAGTGCAAATTGAAAGCAGTCTGACGGCTGCAATGCCTTGGCGATATTCATCATAACTATTGGTTTGATAATGACGCTGTTTTTACAGTTTTCTGCTATATAGCTATCTATTAGCTTCTTAAGATCATTTCCATGAAATGATTGAATTATCTTGCCAATCTTAGCGGGTGGAATTTTCTTGATATGTTCCAGAACGAATAGCAGTTGCTCCTGTGGCTCCAAGTACTTTAAAGCCATTAATATATCTTCCCCATCCTTTACCAATCCTGGATTGTTAATTAAAAATAAAGGTTTGTCAGTAATCCTGGCCAGGATATTATCAATATCTTCGCGAAAATCAGGATTTACTATTCCAGGCTTTTTTTCATCATAAACGATGATTTCTGGTTCCATAGAAGCGACAGTGGTCCAGATTGAAGCGGGAAATTGATGGTCATCAATGACGGCATCCTTAGTACTTACAAACAGGTTATGAACTTCCACAGTTTCAATATTTCTTGCTAAACGATGAGCTTTACCAATACAACAACCACTGCAAGAAGTATCCACATCAACGTGTAAATTAAGCGCACCAAACATGTTGTCAGGTATAAATCCGGTTCCATTTGACAGGACTACCTCTAAAAAAGGAGCACGTTCTTCCATCAATTTTCTAAGATCATTATCATTTTGTTCAGCACAAATCAGTATACCCATTTCCATGTTATTGCCAGCCAGGTTAACATCATAGAAGTATTCTTCTCTACCAAGGTTATAAATTCTTTCTGGATGTAAGCGAGTTTCGAAGATAGGCCTATTTTTTTTATGTTTAATTTCTTTGTTACCGACAAAAGCATGAGCAATATTTCCCAGATATTTTTTATCACCTGGTTGATTCTGATTTTTCAGAAACTTATATCTTTCTTTATAGAAACAACCCTCTTCTGTAGGAAATTCAAAGGCTTCATACTTTCTTCTGGTTTCATCATATTTAATAGCCAGTTTCTGCTCTTTTTTTGTAATTCTTTCAATATCATTGCTGCTTATATCAGTAAGGGTTGCGATTGTTCCTGGAATCACAAGTAGATTAGGTACTGTTTTTACTGCTTCCTGTAATTTAGCTAAATAGTTCGTTTTTTCCTGTTTAGTAATTCCCTTTTTGCCCCCTATTGCGTATTCATAAGTTGCGATCACAGTAATAACATCTTCCCCCAGTTCTTCTTTAGCTTGAGTCGTAATAGAGGGAATTAGGTTGATTAAAGACGAAACGAAATCACTTGGATTAAGTGAATTTTTATAGGGTCTTATTGCACATATATAAAATTTCATAGAACGAATTAACAAATAGTTATCGTCTAATTATAGACCACAAAGCCATTCAAGGCCTGATGCCACGACAGCAGGGTTCTGACGCCGATACACTTTCAAGTTCACAAAGAATATAATCCTGGCACAGGAATAATGGACTTTGTAAAATTTTATAACAGGATATGACGTGCTGACTCTTGAAAATCTCCAGAAATTAACTCATCCAGCCGATTACTTTTGCCGCAGTCCAGATACTTTTCTATTAAATCAAAAGCTACTGGACTCTTTAAGTGAAGAAGAAAAGATTGAGCTGGCTAGCAAAATTATTATTACAACACCCAGGCAGCGTCTTTTTTTATTACAATTTGCAATCCAGTCCATGCGAGACAAGAATGGGCGCAGTCTCAGTGACTTCAAAGAACTGATATTAAGAGCACTTCAATTAAGGCAGATTTTTGAAAAAAAGAATTTCTCTGATTTTAGTTCTTTATACTCCTGGTTAAATCAGTTTTTGAATTCTGAGTTATTTATGGAATTTCAGGAGCTTGGTAATGCGCTCGTTCTGTTGAAAGCGAATCATCTTAAAGAAGTCGCTGGCTATGAGCCTGATGAAGTGAACAATTCTACCTGCACTTTTGGTTTATAAATTAATATAATGATGCAACAAATAATAGAGCAATTATTAGACAATTACTCTTGATTAGTGCATGAGCAAAATCTATTCTAAAAAGACAAGAATTTATCTTTAGAAGACGATAATGTCTAAAAAACACAATTCAAAACACTTCGATAAGGTTTCAGATACTGAATTAGAAAAATTATCAGGGGGCTTTACAGGACTGACAGACGGTAAAGCCTTATACAAAGGAGTAGCGGGTAGCTACAAAGCCCCTTCTGCACCAGAAATAAACCTGAACACCAAGGGCAGCAGTAGCACAAAAGCTAAGAATAAGAAAAAGAAGCAGAAATAATGTTGCTCAGAATCTTGCTGAATGATATGGTTCATTCTTTTTATGGTATGGGCTCATTGCTATTTTTTTATCCTATCTATCACTCTTTGCTGGGTGTAGCGCATTGGTCCCTTCTCAAGAGGGAGCCAATACACTCACTTTTTCAATATGACTATGCATTTTTTGCAAATACGATTGAATATTTTGTCCAGGATGATTCAAGAGCTGTAATATCTTTCTCTCTGCTTTGAGAGATAGTTTATCAATCTTTTCTTTTGCTTCATCAAGATCTGTTCTATCAACTTCATCCTGTAGTTTACTGTAGAATTTTGACCATTGAAAAAGAGTTCATTGCACCATCACGCGTGCGTAGACTGACCAGGTTGGTCTGGGCTTGAGATTGATAGCTATTATGATACTCGATACAGATTTAGGCTGAGTTTTTTGAATGTCATAACCCCATGTAGCAATTTGGCTGCCACCTGTATATCCTATGACTGATCCGACAGCACCGCCCACTAAACCGCAGAGTGGCGGAGCCCAGGGAGCTATAGGAGTCAAGGGAGAACATGCTAGAGCACTTGCTTTTGCAAACGTTGTTCCTAAAGCAACCGCTCCAGTCCAGCCTCCCGCGACACGAGCACTCTCACGAAAAAACCCATCATAGTTTTTTGTTTCCCTGCCCTTTTGAAATTCGCTGACCAGACTTGCTCCGTCGAGTAGAATGCCTACACCGGTCATCGTGCGACCAAGCATTTTCCCTGCAAACCAAAGTTTCTGACCAGTGGAAGCAGGAGGGATATACGAAGGATTGGGGATAAAAGAGTCCTGTTTTACAGCAAAAGAAGAGGAGAAAGGCGACTTCCCAGCTACCATTTCGACTTCCCAGACCCCTTTGATATCAAAAGATCGTATTGCCATCCTTGTTTTTATTTGAACTCGATGAATTATTCCCCAACTTGTCTTTCATTATATTTTGTCACAATGATAAAAAAAGACTCATTATAAAGAGAAATGCTAATATTGAGATACTGTAAAACTACGGTAGAACTCGTTGCAAATGAATCGAATTTGATCACAATGACCTAAATTGTTTATAATGCTGAATGGTCCAATAACCTGTCAGTCATTTTGCAAACTCCCATCGCCTTAAGTGCCTGTGAAGAGGTTCATGCACTCACGATTCCGCATTTAATACAGCATGAGATTACCGCATTTAATTATTACCGCATGTATTTTGATGGAACAGTGATTCGGTTCTCCAGTGACAGAGCCTGGACAGAGCATTTTTTTAAAAAAGATTATCTGAACAAATTGACCGTTCCCGCCTCCTATCTCACAGAGCCTGTCAATTATTTTATCTGGCTAACAGAAGATTGCCCGGAAATGCTGCTCGATGCAGCAATTAATTTTGATACCTCCAATGGGATTTCCATTGCCGTACGACAGGAAGATTCTATTGAGTATTTTTGTTTTGCGACTAACACGAATAACAAGTCGATTATTAACAAATTTTACCTGAGCAATCTTGATCGTTTACATCAATACGGTTTGCAGTTTAAAGAGGAGGCGGCAGGTTTGCTTGCAGAAGCTGTTCGCGAAAAGCTAGTTATCAAGACAGCCGATAAATCAAAGAGTTTATCATTGTCCAATGCTCAACAACCTCGATTATCAAAACGGGAACTTGAATGTTCATCTGCTTTGTTAAATGGGATGCGAGTGAAGGAGATTGCCAGAATGCTGGGACTATCGGTTCGTACTATTGAATTCTACATCCAGAATATGAAAAACAAATTGAGATGTTCGAGCCAAATTGAATTGGTATTAAAGCTCGCTAATTATAAAGAATAACCATCTACATCCTGGATTTATTTATTTTTAACAACCACCTCTTTCGTTTCATTGGACTTAAATAGTCTGAGTAAATTATTTGCTGCTGAATTGTCATGATCTGATCTGACATATTTTCCATTCACATGATGAAAACCGGATACTGTGATTTTGCCGGCTTTCATCAACCTGGCTAGCTCCTGAGCACGAAACTTACGCCTGTCGTCCAGTTCAAAAATGACAAAGCGGCGTAAACGCTGAGAATATTCAGCGGAGCGCATTCTGGCCATCATTGAAACAATAATGACCTGGGCAAAGAAAACCATATTCCCATCCACAACCAGGAGTGAGTCAGGTGTACCATCAACGCTTAATTCGCCAGCAGGTGTAGTGTCATCAAGAGATTCAGCAAGCAGACTCAGTTGGGCACCCAATCCCGCTCCCAGATTATCTCGAAGAATATGGGGAGCGTTATCAAGCTCTGCTGCGCCATTCCAGACTATTTGCACCAGGCTGGCCCACAGTAAAATACCCAGGGCAGTCAGGCTTCCCAGCCCGGTAAAAAGTAGCGCCGAGGCGCCAATAGTCAGGATCCACTTTAAGGCTCCGTAGAAGATTTCATCACTGTCGTCTACGTCGACATCAATTCCGGAGGTATCCATTGTCATCCCCGTGGTTCCCCGAATAAGTTGTGGTATTGCCACACCATTAAAATCAATATCGACATCGGGGGCCACATCGATAAGAGGCGTATCAATTGCTCTCACCACATGACCTGTGATTTGAATCCCGTTATCTGCCATCGACATGGATAAGGAGGTCACCTTTGCACCATCAATTGTCTGACCGATCCTGGCCTCAGCCCCCCGCCCCAACACCATATCCAGAAAAATTCTATTGTATGCAATTGCAAGCTCGGTGCGGGCTGCGACAAAACTCTCACTGATACCCAGTGCCGCGCTAGTCGCTGGCGGGCTGACAGAGACCACGAAGGCATCAACCGTATCTGAACCGGAAGGAGTCAGGCTTAGCTCTACATTCCATTCTGAGCTATCCGGGCGGGTAGCAGGATCGCTAAACCTTGTCTCGTTTAAACCCTGAACCAGGCTATCAGCAATAGGGAGTCTGGTATTAGCAAGGATGTCCTGTATGGCCGCACTATTCATGAAGTTATCAATTTCACTGCTAATTTCAGCAGGCGATGGCGTTCCATCAATGCCATCATAGCGAAATCCAACTTCGGCAACGGGTTCGGCATCGGTTAGAAAAAGGGTCAGCCTTACAGCTGCTTCAAGCGGAACAATAAGCGGCTGAGCGCCAGGATCGTCGATTGGGCGTATTTCAATAGTACCTAAAATACGCAGAATGCTGCGTGGAGAATCAGGCTCCTCTTTGATCATTACAAATTCAAACGGGTCAAGCAACACAATTATGTGAGACGCTTGCCCGCCAATCTCGCGATCAAATTCCAGCTGAGCTGGAAATCGTCCGAGTCTTGTTAACTCGCGAAGAAAATCGCTGATAACGCTAAAAGCGATACCCACCGCCGCGTCTGCGCTTCCTAAATCAACATTCATCATATACCTCCATGTAAAATGACAATGCACTCCAACGCTTGCTAACAAGGCTGTTCTGTTTAAATTATATACTACCCAGAAGCAAGGCAGCTGTCATTTACTTAAAACAAATTTATGCCATTTAATAAAAACTTAAGCTTTGTCTTATAAAATCAAACGTTCTTGCTCGCCACGGTTAATTTATCACGATCCGGCGTAATGGTTAGATTGCACTTTAGTACAATATCCGTCTTTATTTTTATTAACTAAACTCAAAGGCACAGGATGAAATCACCATCAGGGAGATTAATAAGAAGAATAAGTTTTAGCGGGAATTTGATATGCGGCCTTTTGTTTCAAAATTACAACACTTGCCAAACGGATTATTAGTAAAAACTCTTCTCGCGCTGGGTCTTGCTGCAAGCCTTCTTAATTCCTTAGTTTCATTCAAATCGATTCAAATTTTACCTGCTTATTCCGGCATGGAAGAACAGCTTTTTCTCACAATTTCTATTGTTGCTCTTTTCCTGACCGGCATAGGCTTAATTTCGGAATACACGCTTTCAGCAATCACCTTCGCTTCCAGTTTGCTTATTCCCGATAAATCCCAGCTCCTTATTATGTCGGGCTTTACCAGTGAAAATGTGTATATTGTTTTATCTTTTTTTATCGTTGCCTGTGTTATTCAAAAATCACAAATTTTTCAAAGAATGATTGTTCTGTTATTACTAAAATTTGCTCACAAGCCAGCCTGTCTCGAAAAGCTATTATTTTTTATTGGACTGTTGATGACTCCAATTCTTTCAGTACAAAGCACGAGAGTGGCGATCATGGCGCCGGTTCTGGATAATATTGTCTCCATTAGCGGTTATAAACCCCAAGGCAAGGCAGCAAATGCGATGGCCAACGCAGCTTTTAGCGGCTGTGTTTTATTGTCTACGATTTTTTTAACAGGTAAATCAAGCAATTATCTTCTATTTAGCGCAATGTCCACGAGCAGCCTTTCGAACGCCTGGCTAGTCTGGCTATCGTTTGCGGCCTTTCCGGGGATATTACTAATCGCCGCCTTTTTTCTAATCCACTCCATCGCCTATAAGTCACCAGAGGTTCCCGAGATTCAACGTTTCAGTCTATTGAAAACCTGTTACAAACTTGGCCCAATATCAGCAAAAGAGTATGCCTCCCTGCTTTCTGTTGGGGTGCTAATCGCAAGCCTGGCTTTACGAAAAATACTGCCAGTTCATCCACTGTTCATTGCTCTGCTAACCGCATCCATACCACTTTCGTTTGGTCTTTTAAAAGTGAAAGACTTCAGCAATCATATTAATTGGAAATTTATATGCTACCTGGCGACCATGATTGGAATTATGAAATTTATCAGTGGAATGACGCTTCCCTTGTGGATTGCCCAAGTGCATAACTGGTTAAGCCCCGTCTCTCAGAACCTATTTATTTTCATATTCTTACTCTTCGCACTGAGCTGGCTGCTGTGTATCATTTTTGGCACTATGATTGCCCCGGGAATTGCGTTTACCTTGCTAGCCCCTGTTCTGGCAAGTGGAAGCGTCAATCAATGGATCATTGCCTTTGTGATTCTGATGGCGACTGAGTCCTGGATATTTCCTTATCAATCCAGCTATTTTCTTTGTTTTAAAAAACTGCTCAATCAGCAGCAAAATTTTCAACTAAAACCCGTATTGACTACCAATGCCTTATTGGCCATCGCCAAAATTGCGGTTATCTACGCATCTATCCCATACTGGCGTTATCTAGGGTTATTGTGATTAATGATTCCAGTCTGGATAACAGAAGCCCTAACTGAAACTGATTTTCACAGCCCATCTTTTTCCGAACCTGTCCGACATGCGCTTTCACAGTACGTAAACTGAGCATTAAAATATCAGCAATTTCCTGCTGCGTTTTTCCTCTGGCGAGCCAGCACATACATTCATATTCACGAAAGGTTAGATAAGCACCTGTTCCTGGAACAGGTACTCGTTCCAGGAAAGGCAAGATTAAAGCATCTTTGCAAACAGGCCTGTCTTCCTGAAACCCTGCATTTTGTTTTTCCAAGGACAGCGATAGTCCATAAGCTTTTTTTAAATCAGAATGCGTGTCGATTTTATCGTGAAAATAAAGCAGAAACTGCTTCAAAAAATCAAGATTTTCGAGATACTGGCCATTAATAACGTTATTTCCCAAGCGGGTAGCAAAATTATAGGCATCCACTACCCCATTTCCCGAGCGAAGTATTGTAAAAGAATGTCCAAAACCGTGTTCGTTAAATGCGTCTTGCAGTGCTCTGGTACGCCCAGTCAGGCATTGCAAATCCCGGATAAAATATTGCTCATCCCGCGACGGAACGATTCGATGTACATCAAAATCGAAGTAGGTATTTTCAAGATAATGGGATACAAAATCAGGATTTTGCGATATAAAAGAAAACCGCCCATCTCTGCTCACCCTGACATGAGAAAAATGAGTAATTTCCATAGTTTTAAGCGGCTCACAAAGCTCTTTGAATGCTTGAGCGTGGCTAAAACAGGGATGTTCACGATAGATTTTTTTGAGGTTCATACTGTCCTCATCGAGTGTGACTCCTGCATTTTAACAACCTCTGCCTGAAAAAGCGATTTCAGTTTGTGTGTTCACTACGGGCTGAGGCCCAAGTCTCTCATCTCTGGCGAGTTCCTCGATATAGGCCTCGGTCACCGCACAAGTTTGGGATAGTCTCTTGAACCAGCTATGATAAACCATGTCGTCTATATCGAAAATCAAAGGCAAGGACGCATCGGACCGAGCATGAAGACACTCATCAAGTAAATAATTGTATTCCTCAAGTCTGGCGTTTCTGCCGGCTGGAACGGCTTTAGATTGTACTGGGGGTAAAGAGGATCCATCCATCTCAATGGCATTATCAAACAAACCGGCTATGAATCGCACTAGGCCCCGGGTTTGATGATATTTCGTAGAAACCTGTGCTTCTTTCGGAATGAGCAGATAAGCAATTCCAGGACGGCCAAAACGCCCGTAGAACTTTAAGGGAAGATTTTGAGCATCACTGATTTTTTTTGCAGCTAATACCATCTTGAAAGATGAAGTCAGAAGATTATATCGGGCTGCCTGTGTTTCACAGGCAGCAATAGATGCATATATCACGTTAAAACGACCATAAACAGGATTATCAACATACTTTATTTTAAAGCAGCAAAAGGCAACCGGGAGATGATGGCTATCGTAGAATACGTCAAATATATAAGCAGGCTGACTTAATACTTTTTCTTTAAAAAATGCCAGCAATTTCTGGAAAGACTGAAGATCTCCGGGTAACTCAAACTGACGTGCAAACACTCCCGCCAGTGCATCCTGTTCTTCTGCATTTAATTCAGCGCTTGTTTTTAATAAGGAATAAAATGATTTGGCGGGAGCCTCCCCATCTTTCACTTTAAAACCCAGTGAAGCAAAGCGCTTTTGAAAAAAACTATAGGTTTGCAGGCTCGTTTGACGCTGAGCAAGCCTCTGTATTTTAAAAGTAATTACCTCATTATGCTTTTCCAAGCGCTTTTGTACTTCCACAGGCATTTCGGGATCATAGGGACCTTCCTGCACAAAACTATCCCGATGTTCCAATATCACATCAAGCAATGCCAAATCATAGTGATAACCTGCGGCAATATAATCAAGCAGACTCTGACCGAACGCATCATGGCTTAAATGATGATGGTACATGAGTAATATCGGCAACTTATCCTCCATCCCTTCCTTCCAGGAAAAGATAAATTCCGGTTTTAGATAATAGTGGAGTAATAAAGCAGTCATTTCACGTGAGGGGGAATTATCCAGTAAACTATAATATAAACAATCAGTTCTCTTTAATGGAACTACGATATCTCCCCCAATTCCTCTTTCAAGAAATGATTTAACCGTTTCAAGCTGGTTAGCGGCAACAGCCAGTAATAACGGCGTATACCCCCAGGAGTCCTGAGCTTCATAACTTAGTAAATTGCTTTTTATAATGGAGTCAAGGCGAAAATCATCTCTTGCAGAGCAATGACGTAGTGGCCGACCTGGATTGTATCCGTTGATGTTTCTTACGCTGCTTGCCAGGATAGACGGAGGAAACTGAATTGACCGTTCTACATTCAAATTTTGCAGATAAACTTGTGAACCTGTCTGCCAGACCAGACAGGCACTGAATAACTGAAAGATGTTCTCATCAGTGGCTTTACATACCCTTTTATAGTTTGCTGTCGCCTCTGCCAATGCATCAAGATCCAGTCTCTTTCGTTTCGCAATGGGCACCCAGGCCGCCTGAAGCAAATCCCTGTCTTTTGTCGAATCAAGACTTAAGTATTTTTGCACATCTGCTTCAAGATCTTCCAGAGAGCTCGTATCAATTACCAGACTATTTATATAAAAAATCAGTCGTTCAGGAAGCGGGGTCATTTGCCGCTGCGCGGATAACAAGTACTCTTTATGGTGAGTCGCCTGACGGCCCAAAATTTCTTTAATTATCAATTTATATTGATCAAATGCACGCTTTTCTTCAACAAATGAGTCAAAATTCTGAATGACACCCAGTATTGCCTGATGATGAAGCAATCCGCGTTCCGACTTCTGGGGTTTCGTAGTTGAAATACGCTCAATCTGTGAGCGAATAGCCTGCAATTGGGCACGGATCAGCGCAAGGGCTTTTGATGTTTGCTTTTGATACAGAGCTAGATAAATATCGAAATGCTCAAAAAGCAGCGCCTCATCCTTTAAATAATCTTCAATTTTATCCCAATCGCTATCTCCAAATAATATGCGTGCTTTAAAACTTCTCCCTGATCTCTCATTAAAATGATTTCGGCTAATAACTTTAAGGCGCAGGGAATCCCTTTGCCGAACCGCATCGCGAATATTTGTCCATAATTCCAGTTCGCTATCAAAAATACGCCGGCATTGTTCATATCGTTTGCCATTATCGCTAAGGACTTTTACCATTTCATTTTGCATGCGCAATAAATGCCTTAGTCGTTCTGGAAGCTTGGTTTGCATCTCATAGTCGGTAACTGACAAACTATCCTTTAAGGCAGTTTCGATCATCGGAAAATAGCCTACCAGAATCCCCTTAAATAATGTCAGGCCAAGAGGCAATCTTTGCGCAAAAATAGCTTTTGCCAATTCTAAATTCCCTGACAGACAAGCCGATTCCATAGCTATCCAATCGGCTGTTTCCCGCTCGAACCCTTCATTCAGTTTACTTCTATCTTCTGATAGATTGCTCTGATAAATAGTCAGAGGATCTGCAAAACAAGGCAGGATTTTCTCGAAATATTGACGAACTTTGCTTTGTTTGAATTCCTCATCAAACACCAGAATGTTGTTTTGCTCATCGGAAACCATATTATTCGCGGCCTCAATAAACCGTTGTGAAGCCCATTGTCTCGATTTTGGGAGTGCTTGCCAGCTATTGAAAATTTGGGCCGCTATAGAAGAGTTAAGACAGAACTCGGCAAGTTCAATCGGCAAGCGGCCTTCGGGGCAGCGCTGATAGACCAGCATCGGATCATTTTTCAATAACTGCACCACTTTTTCCTCATCCTGAGCCAGGACTGCCAGATGAATTGCCGGAATTGTGTTCGGATAATTCAGCACATCATCGGGATGGAAGCTTGAAATGGCTGTTTGCCGCTGTAAATCGGCTATTCCATTGGGATAACCGTTAAATAACATCCGCTCAGCAACCAGCGGAATATTCTCTTGCACAACCCAGGAAGTTTGTGATCCCATCTGTTTTCGAATGTCTTCCCAAAGTGCTGTTATTGGCTGACTAAAACCACCCAGGGTTTGTATACCCGCCATAAAACATTGCAAACGCCTGATATCCGCTTCATTATCACAACGAACCTGCAAAGAGGCCCGCGCTCTTGGATCAGCCCCTGCACGAGGCGCGAATTGGTAGGAATGCTGATTTACCAGGTCTGGATTATGCAAATCTTTAATAGAAACGAATGATTCATTCCCTGAAAGCGCCTTGCAAAGTTTCATACTGTTGCCCGGTCTTGGCAGTGCCATTAACGATACTACCTGATTAGGGTGAAGCCCAATTAATAATCTGTCCACAGCCAACTCAGGATTTAAATTTTTACATTGATAAAGAACTTCAAGCTTCTCTACCTCAACTCCGCTTGCACTCAAACCATCGTCGTGCAAATAGCAACGCTCATTTACACGGTTAAAACGCGGCAATACCAGGTGCCGCTGTTGCACCCCATTCTGATTGGATACCCTTGTCAATGACCAATTGGCTTGAGGCAATGCCTGGCTTTTAAACTGGGTAGCTAAAGGTAACACCAGTGAAGTCAGGCGTTTGAACTTTATTTCTGATAAGGGAAATCGATTGGCCCTGCTAATTAAATGTTGAAAATATTGGAACACAATGATTGGTTAGCTATAGACGTAATGGGCAATATTTTATCAGAAACATTAAAATTTTTAAATTGAGTGTACTTTATAATCCTTAGCTCGAACCCTTAAAACAAGAAAAACTAGTCATTTGCATTAGCCAGCATTCCAAATCTCGATAATTGAATAAGCCCCAAGGTGCTGAAGCAAAAGACAGGAATCGTTAAACTCCAGGGTCCCGGAGTTACCTGGGCTGTGATAACCCCCATAACCCCAGAGAGGCCAAACTGGCAGGCGCCTAACAGGGCAGTTGCTGTGCCAGCTTGTGTTTCAAAATCCTTTAACGCGAGTGCCGTGGCTGATCCCATACTCATTCCAATGCCTATCGTTAGACAAATCATAGGCAGCATAAATCGTAACACACTGCATTGATCAAAATTGAGCGCGGTCATCATTAAACAGGAGGCAATCATGATAATAAGGCCGCAACGAACAATAACTTCCAGAGGGTAAGAATAAGTGAATCGCACTGCAAGCATATTGGTAAAAAACATGGTCATGGCGTTTAAACCAAACCAAAGGCCATATTCTGTGCCGTTTAAATGAAGTTGCGTAATTAATATCCCCGGGGATAAAGCGCAAAACAAGTACAATCCTAGTAAACAGGAAGAGGCGACCAGCGTGTATCGCCGAAAATCAGCATTTTTTATCATCGGCCTCATTGCCTCCCAGCCATTGGCTGCCGATATCTTTGGTTTTGGAAATTGATAATCTGGAATGCCACGATAAGCAATGACCGTCATCAGCAATCCGAGAAGGGTCAAAAAATAAAAACCACTGTGCCAATTATGGGTCAGGTCAAGTAATACGCCGCCAATAACCGGTGCGCTGCTGGCAATAATTGAATTAGTTCCCGATAAGACACTGAATAATCGGGCGCAAGCCTGTGTTGAAAAATTATCTCTGACAATAATAAAACATACCAGATAGGTGCCACAGGCACCGGCAGCCTGAATGATTCGGGTGAAGATTAACCCATGAACAGAACTGGTCCAGGTCGAAAGAAAAGAGCCGATACAAAATAGCACTGCACTGCCAAGGGCTATATTTCTTCGCCCCACCTTGTCCGCCAGAGGCCCGGTTATCAATTGCCCCAAAGCCACGGTAAACATGAACACATACAGGCTTGCCTGCATGATTGTATTATCAGTATGAAAAAAGCGGCTCATGGAAGGAATCGCCGGCACGAAAACATCCATGGCGAATGAAATGCTGATAATCAAAGGAATGAGTCGAAAAAGACTCTGTCTTTCTGTCCAACCAATCGAGTTCAATAGAGGCTCCCGCTTAAAACACGCTATGATAAACCTGATAAGATTAAAATCGAAGAGAAAAAAATAACTACTTTAACCTCAATTTTTTGAAGAGAGTATATAGAGCGGCAACTATTCCCCCGCTGATAACCCCGATTAAAAAATCAACAGCCAAGGAGAGCGGAAATGATAAATTGCGGGTATAAAAATGGAGAGCCGGTATTCCATGATTAATGATGCTTCCTCCTACTAAAAACATGGCAATGGTGCCTGCAATTGCTAAAAACTTCATTAGCATGGGAGCAGAACCAATCAGGAAAAGACCAATTTGCTTTGCTGGCTTTCTTTTTTCTCTTAAAAGAAAACCCAAATCATCGAGCTTTACTATCAAGGCGACTAAACCATACACTCCGACAGTCATAATCATTGAAATCAAGCTTAATACCATCACCTGATTAATTAACGAGGAATGAGCCACAGCACCTAATGTGATTACAATAATTTCAGCGGACAGTACAAAGTCTGTACGCACAGCACTTCGTATTTTATCTTTTTCAAACTGCTCTTTATCAATATCCAGTATTTCGTTAACTGGCTTTGGCTTTTCATGTTTATGGAATTTTTCCAGGATTTTTTCAAAGCCCTCGAAACTCAAATACAATCCACCCAGCATTAATAGAATGAGCACCAATGGCGGCATCACAAAGCTAATGAGAAGCGCTAAAGGGATTAATATCAATTTATTAATTATCGACCCTTTCGCGACAGCCCATACTACAGGCAGCTCCCGGTGCGCATGAAGACCAATGACTTGCTCTGCATTCAGAGCAAGATCATCTCCCAATACGCCCGCCGTTTTTTTAGTCGCGGTTTTAGTCATTAAAGCGATATCGTCAAGTGCTGTGGCGATATCATCAAGCAAGGTTAATAAACTGGTTCCTGCCATATTCTTTTTCTTATTTTAAGACGCCGGTTGTTGTTTCATGGGAGCTATTGGGGGTGGTGCTTTCATATTACAAGTACAAGCCCCTGTAGCCTGGGGTGGAAGCGGCACTTCAGCAAAATCTTTTGAATAGCAAATCGATACATCCCATGCGGTTTGATCAGGTGCTGGAGCCGCTGGAAGGAACCAAAACCGTAATGCTTTATACACTTTCCCTTCATCCCCTTCCCAAATAGTCGGAGTAAATGTAGCCTGATACATAAATGCTTGTCCAGGTTGACAGGTAAATTCCTGCCTTATCCATTGTTGTCCTTTAGGAACGGTTACAGCCAATATCTGCTGATGACTGGTTGCGTCCATAATGGCTACGGTTACATCATAATTCGTCCAGCAATTGTCTTTAACCACGGTGGCAAAACAGGTAAAGGCAAAAGAATAGCCATAAATCAGCAGGCCGGCCAGAACTGAAAATAATCGAATCATATGAAATTTCCCTTTATCATCCAATGATCTAAGTTTAGACCTAAAAACAAGTTATGGATTGGGAACAAAGTAAATGTATGCAGTGACCTGTCTGGCGCCCAGTCATTTGATATATTTTTAAACAAATACTATATTCAAAGTATTGTCCGGCGCTGGAGTTAATTGAATATGGCAAGTAAATCTACGATTTCCAATAAAAAAGATAGAAAAATTTCAGACGAAAACCTGAAAAATATATCAGGAGGGCTATCTGTTAACAATCTTCCCGATTATACAAATCCAGACTTTGTCGAGGGAAAAACCACAAACCCGATAAGTACTAATACAGTGAAACCAAAGGGAGCTAAAACGAAAAAAGGGACAAAGAAAAAGCCTTAATCAGTTAAGCAAGAGATGTGCAATCAGAAATTATCTCAATTTCTTTGAGGCTTGATCTTTTATTAGGAAACCGCTATTCTTGCGCGCTTGGAGAGGTGGCCGAGTGGTTGAAGGCGCACGCCTGGAAAGTGTGTATACGGCAACGTATCGAGGGTTCGAATCCCTCTCTCTCCGAAAATTCCCTTTATTTCCTCAGCCTTTAAATCTATAATTTTCACGATAAGAATCTGATTGTAAATTAATGCCTATTCGCTTCGACAACAGCTTTGCCAGACTGCCCCCCTTATTCTACAGCCGATTGCAACCAACACCGGTAGCGCGACCTGAACTTGTACATTTTAATAATTCCCTGGCGAATCAGCTGAGGCTGGATACTCTTGCAGTCGAAAAGATCCCTCATTATTTTTCCGGCAATAAACTGCTTTCTGGGAGCGAGTCAATCGCCAGCGTCTACTCTGGCCATCAGTTCGGTTATTATGTATCTCAGCTCGGTGATGGACGCGCGCACATTTTGGGTGAAATACTGGATAAGCAACGCCGACGCTGGGATCTTCAGCTAAAAGGCTCTGGTAAAACGCCCTACTCACGAATGGGCGATGGTCGAGCGGTATTGCAATCCACCATCCGGGAATATCTTTGTTCAGAAGCAATGCATGCTCTGGGGATTCCCACTAGCCGCGCACTCTGTATCACCGCGACCAACGAGCCGGTATATCGCTATACTGAAGAACCTGGGGCCATTCTCACCCGCGTATCAGAATCACTCATTCGCTTTGGTCATTTTGAGTATTTTTACTATACCAATCAACTGGATGCGCTTAAACAGTTAGCCGATTATGTATTAGCAAGACATTATCCAGAAGACTCGAAAGATCAATCCGGTTATGAGAAGTTATTCCGCCAGGCCGTATTAAAAACCGCAGAATTAATGGCCCTGTGGCAAGCGGTTGGTTTTTGTCATGGGGTAATGAACACAGATAACATGTCGATTATTGGATTAACCATTGACTACGGCCCTTTCGGCTTTCTGGATGACTTTGATTTTAATCATATTTGCAATAGTTCTGATGAATTGGGACGTTATGCCTATAATAAACAACCTGCTATCGCCTACTGGAATTTGCAGGCATTGGCTCAAGCGCTAACCCCATTAATTCCAGTCCATTTATTGCAAGAGTCTCTTTCCCTTTTTGAGACTCATTTCCAAAGGATGTATCTGACTGAAATGCGTGCCAAGCTAGGGCTTTTTCAGGAAGATGAACATGACAATTTTCTGGTTAATCAGTTGCTCTCCATCCTTCATGAACAATCAATCGACTACACCATTTTTTTTCGCTGGCTTGGCGACCGATCAGAAAACAAGCCGCTATTTTCCTCTATCAGAAAAGTGAGCGGCTGGTTAGAGCAATATGAACAAAGATTGTCGATGGAAACAACCTTTGAAAATGAGCGAAAAGAAAAAATGATGCAGAAAAATCCCAAATATATTTTGCGAAATTATCTGGCACAACAAGCGATTGATGAAGCCTACACTCATAAAAATTTTTCAGAAATAGATCGCTTGTTTAATCTTCTAAAACTTCCCTATGAAGAACAACAGGATAATGCCCGCTACGCCGATTTTCCCCCGGATTGGTCAAAAAAGATTTGCGTAAGCTGCTCCTCTTAATCTTGTCTTAATATTTCCTTAATATAATGAGCGCTCCTGCCGTTCCTAATTGCTAATGGGCAGTTTAAAATTTTAGAGCTATATTTATTAGTACATTTTCTATTTTGTTTTGCAGGCATAAAAATGCGCTTTTCATTCTCTGTGCTTTGTCGAAATCCTGCAATCCCCTCCCAATTCCTTTTATATCCCTATTTGTTACGATTTTCAGGAGAAGTTAAAAATGCCTGTGCAAACTAAAATCATCGATTCAGTGAATGAATTATTAAAGAAAAAAGGATTTGAACTCAAGTTAAATACTGGCGGTGTTTGCGGAGGACTGGCAAGTATTTATGTCAAATATTTTCTTGAAGGAAAAGAAACTGAATTTTTTGAGATGGAGCGCAAGCTTGCTAATCCTCCTAAAAATTACAATATGGGTGATGATCCCGACTTTGATAATTTTATTAAAGATGTTGAAATCGCTTTTAACAGCCAGATTTATCATAAAGGTACCTATCAGGGAGACTTAAACGCGATTCTCAAATTTGATGGTAAACCGGTAAACAATGAATACAATATTGGTTTAGTGGACACCCGAGCCAAATGGGGAGAAATACTGGGCTCCATTAAAAACGAAGGACGCGCCTGTTATGTCGCGTCAAATAACCATGCGATTGCTATTTCTTTCTCAAATAATCGCTATGTCGTGTACGATCCTAATTACGATGAAGACGACAATAAAAAAATAAATAACACCAAGAGCTTTGATACCGCAGCTAAGGCAATTGAAGAGATTGAAAAATGTTTTGGTGATGTAAATCCCTCGAATCTTTATCGTGATTATTTAGGAATATCGGTCAGAGTCTTTGCTCACCCCAATGAAAAAAGAGCAGCCGTGTACCCTTCCAAAACAGATCTTCATCGAACCCATTTTTCAACGCCTCCTTCCCTGACACGCAGTATTACCCATCCCGACGGTTACGGCTATGATTCTATGACCTGTGCCATCAGGGCTAATGACACTGAGACTATACAGCATTTATTTCAGCACATGCCACTGAATGCCGCGCATGTTGTCAGTGCTGAACATCATACTCGCTACAAGCTGGCCTTTGACATTTTTAAACGTTTAAGCGTCAATGAGGCAGAAAGAGTTCTCAGATTTATGTCAGAGCATGGGTCCGCCGATTTGTTTGAGCAAATGCTGGATAACTATTTCACTACCAAATCCAATGATCCGAACGCATTTAAGCAGAAATTTGTACACAACAGCAATCCCGCTGTAAAAGTCACGAGCCTGCTCGAATTTGCGGTTAAAGGCAAAGACAAAAAAAATATAGAAGTGCTTGCCCAGTTTTTAAAGGCTCATTCGATTGATAGCAGCTCCCTTGATATAAATCCCATTATTGAAGCTTTAAAAAAGAATATTGAAAAAGATAAATCAGGCATACTGGAAAATTTATTTCTTCATTTCCCTGATCTGATCAATGAAAAAATGATTGCTGATTTATTAAAAGTTGCGGCAGAAAATAATAGCAGCAAGTCTTTAAAGATTTTACTACAGCAAGTTAGCAGACTAAACTCGGCGAGCAAAGACTCTATTTTTGATGAGAAGATAATATCAAAAATTACCCCAGACAATTTAAAATTGCTGGCCGATGCGAATATTCCAATCCCTCAAAGCCTGTTTGCTACCGCCTTAAATAGAAAAGAACCCGCTATTTTTGCAACCTGTGTAGGCGCTTTATCCGGGAATGATCCCTGGGTCCATTTTCTTAAAAAAGCTGTGGATGGCAAATTTAAAAAAGGTGAGAAACTGCCCATTTCGCTTTTTGATGCAGGAAAGCCCTATACCCCATTTAAAGTATTAACCCGCTTCCCCAACAATAATCAGATAATTCTCGATAATTGGCCGACTAGAAAGATCCCTCAGTTTACAAAAAATGAAGCTTTATCCTGGGCAGTGGAGTCAGGGAATGTAGAGATTGCCGAAAAATTGCGGCAATCAGGCGCCACACTCAAAATTGATACTCTAGAAAAACTGATTGCGGATTATCCAAATCGACAAGACAAAATGTATAACTTTCTCCTTGATCGATTAAAGACATTAATTGTAGGTCAAGAGGAGACGCTGGCAAGACATGCAGCCCAGGTAATTCATCATGCTAGCTTTCATGATACTCCCAATGGGTTAAAAGAAGTCGCTGTTTTATTCAGAGACTCAAGACTTCTCGATCAAAGCCATCTTATCCCGGCTCTTAATCCAGAGATGAAAGCAATGCAGACAGCCAGTGGGGATGATCTAATACGACTAGATAAACTAGTGAAACATAAAAAATATCCTGCGGCAAAATATGCCTATCGATGGGCAATTTTGAATAAAGAATTTGAGTTCGCGAGTTCACTTTCGCAGTGCTTCACTGCAAGTCCAAACTATTTCTATAATTTATTTCTTGAGGTTAATCGATTAGGGGATGATGAGTGTTTAAATCATCTGTTTATGGAACACTCCAGCCTTCTTGAAAATGTTGATCTCTACAAACAGCTGGAAGAACAAGGCCAGTTCACTTTATTAAACAAAATTATCCGCCAAAACAAACTACAAGATGATTCCTACCGCCTGCAACTGCTCAATAGAGCTGTTGAACGTCATGATGAAAAGCTTGTTGTCGCTTTGTCGAAATTTGTGAATAGTGGATATTCAACCAATGCGACGCCTGTTTATAAAGCATTGGCCGCTCATAATAGCAAAGGGCTTATTTTATTACTGGAAAATGGAGCCTTGCTTAAAGACATTACAGCTTCCGATGTTGTAGATACTCTGGTCAGGACAAATGACATTCAGCTGTTCCACAAGGTCTTCGAGGATAAACATTTTCAAAGCCGCTTCTTTGATTCAAATCAGTTAATAAGACACCTGGAAAAGCTTTATGAAAAAGGCAATTCTGAGTTGCTAGGTGAATTTAATAAAAAATTCCCGGAACTTGATTTCAAACGCCTCAAAGATACCCCAGATAGTTTTAAATTTTCCGCTTTTGGTGAGAATGTAAAAAACATCGATGGCTTATTTGATCAGGCTTGCAGTAATCAATGTCTTACCGTTGTGAATTCGCTTCTTGAAACCTATCAACCCAAAGCAAGAGAAAAAGAATCCCTCTTTGAGCGGCTGGATGATTTATTCAACGCCCCTTATAGAACAGAAAAAATCAGACCTTTTAATCCACAATTGGTGAGACAACGGAGGCAGGAAAGAGAAAGCATCGAAGCGAAGGAAAGAGATGCCACTTCAGGGGCTAATAAACGCACTCCGTCAGTACTTCAAAGACTGTCACCAGACCAGCAAAAAATGATGGTTCAAGGTCAATTCCATGGAAAAACACCACCTCCGCTGCAGCAGAGAAAATCATTAGATCCGCTTGCAAAACAAGCTCCAGTCAATCCTGGAGATGAGTCTGCAAAAACACAGCAGCGAAAATTACCTGATCCGCCGGTAACAAGGCATCCTCCCGTTGATACAAACGATAATACGCCAATTAATGAGGCGATGAAAAAATACCACTGGCGAAAGGTTTTCGACACTTTGTACGATAAAAAGCTAGGTCGTCTGTATTCCCTGATTAAAAATGAAAACTATGCACCATTTGAGGAGTCTCATCGCAAGATTGAGGACGTCATTATCAATCTGCGAACCAGTCAGAAAAATCTTCGTCGCTTTGCTGATGTTGCACCGGCTCGTAATGAAAGAAGAGCCTTAGCCAATAGCTTGCTTGAAAACAAGCTGATTCTTCGTGCCCTGGATGAAGACAATGAAGACAAATTGCTGCCGTTAATGCAACAGATTAAACCTGAGCAGCCCGAAGCATTAGTGAATGATCGCTCAAACTCATTAAATGATGAAGTAATGGCACTTTTTAAAAAATATGCCAAAACGGGTCAGACCAAAGTGATTTCCAATTTATTCTCTTTCTATGAAGCCAATAGCGTTATTCGGTTAGCTTTGGAGAAAGCCAAACAGAATAAAGAGGAATGGGGAACTTTGGTTGGTCTGCTGCAAAGCTGTACCTATACCTCTCCTGAGCATTCATCCCCGCCCATTGATAAAGAGCTGATATCCGAATTAGAAAAATATCGCGAGGATCTGCTCAATGGCTTTAAAAATGCCAGCAGAGACATCCGAATGGAATTGGTTCAACTTCTGGATAAGAAAACTGATTCAGCGCTCGCATGGATTCTGAAAAGCGAGCATGGACAGGTCAACACTTTATTGAATGCCGTTGAAGGCGAAATGGTTAAGGCCGAGAGCAGCATCCCCTCAGCCACGCGAAGCAAGGTATCTCGCTTTATGGTAGGTCTGGACGAATTTAAGAATACTATTGATAAGTTGCAAATTCGTTATAACCATTTTCTGGAGACCATTTCAAGCAATGATTATGCACCCATGGAAGCTCTGCAAGAATTAACCGCTATAAAAAAAGAGTTTCAAGAAGGGAAGCTTACAAGTTATTACTTTACTGATGGCGCCCTTCTGGATCATCTACTGGATAACCTGCCCAAACATAACAAGGATAACATTCAGGATCTTTTGCAAATCAAACAAAAAATTGATCAGATGTCACGGACATTCGTAGATTATCTGGAAGGTTTTCAGAAAGCAGGATTTAATGCCAAAACCGCCTTGCAGCAATTGGAAGTTATTCATCAGACATTTGAAAATGAACAATTGATTCCGGCCTATTTTGCCGAAGAAAAATGGATTGAAACCCTGTTTGAACAGCTCAATAAATATCAGCAGAAGACAATAAACGAACCACAAATGCTAAGCTTTTTAACTGATCTTTATAAAGTGATCAGCGAAGAGGCCGGACCTATTCAAAAAACAACGCAAGCGCCGCAGGCTGACCAGCAAAAAGCTCAGGAAGAGAAAATAGAGCAGGCACGACAACAGGCCGAACGTGAAGCTAAAGAACAGGCCGCTAAAGAACAGGCCGAGCGCGAGGCTCAGGAACGCGCGGCGAAAGAACAGGCCGAACGCGAAGCTAAAGAACAGGCGGCTAAAGAACAGGCCGAACGTGAAGCCAAAGAACAGGCCGCTAAAGAACAGGCCGAACGTGAAGCCAAAGAACAGGCCGCTAAAGAACAGGCCGAACGTGAAGCCAAAGAACAGGCGGCTAAAGAGCAGGCCGAACGCGAAGCCAAAGAACAGGCCGCTAAAGAACAGGCCGAACGCGAGGCTCAGGAACGCGCGGCGAAAGAACAGGCCGAACGCGAGACTCAGGAACGCGCGGCGAAAGAACAGGCCGAGCGCGAAGCTAAAGAACAGGCCGCTAAAGAACAGGCCGAACGTGAAGCTCAAGAACGTGCGGCGAAAGAACAGGCCGAGCGCGAAGCTCAGGAACGCGCGGCGAAAGAACAGGCCGAGCGCGAAGCTCAGGAACGTGCGGCGAAAGAACAGGCCGAACGCGAAGCTCAGGAACGCGCGGCGAAAGAACAGGCCGAGCGCGAAGCTCAGGAACGTGCGGCGAAAGAACAGGCCGAACGCGAAGCTCAGGAACGCGCGGCTAAAGAACAGGCCGAGCGCGAAGCTCAGGAACGTGCGGCGAAAGAACAGGCCGAGCGCGAAGCTCAGGAACGTGCGGCGAAAGAACAGGCCGAACGCGAAGCTCAGGAACGTGCGGCGAAAGAACAGGCCGAGCGCGAAGCTCAGGAACGTGCCAAAGAGGAAGAGCAGCGCCAGGCTGAACGACGTCAACAAGCGGATCGTGCTCGTCTGGCAGCAGAACAACGGCAAGCAGCAGAACGTGCCAGACTTGAAGCTGAACAACGCGAAGCACAGGAACGGGCTCGCCAGGAAGCAGAAGAGCGTGCAAAACAGGAAGAGCAGCGCCAGGCAGAACGACGTCGACAAGCCGATCTTGCTGCTCGGGCAGTAGAACAGCGTCTAGCAGAAGAACGTGCTCGACAGGAAGAAGAACAGCGTCAAGCTCAAGCAGCCCGTGACGCTCATAACGTGGCTGAAGCACAGGTCGTGGCCATTCATCCACTGCTAGATACCGGGGAAGACTTACAGAATCAGCAGGATGCAGCTCCATCCCAGCCTTCTTCTGCATTGGACTTGCTAATAAAAGCAGCACAAGCATACCACGATGACCGTAAAGGTAAGGGAAGAACCCTGCATCGGATTTCATGGGGTCAGTATACAGAAGAGGATAAGCTAGGCGCTGCAAACAATTTTATTGACGCAATACGCAATAAAGATGGCTTCATTACTGCCAAGGATCGTGGAGCGCTTAAGAATGGTCGTTTATATACAACACTCAACAGCGTATTCCAGGATAATCGCCAGGCAATAAGCCAGGAGTTAAATCAGGATCTGCAGTCTTTCGATGATTTGTTAAATACTTTGAACAAGCGTAAACCCATTGAAACACTTAAGCGCATCCTGAATACCTACCAGGCAGATCGAGCCACCAAACCAGACTATTATCATAGAACATTTTTCTCTCAATACAGTGGACCTCAAAAAATAGCTAGTGTTAAGAATTTTTTGGAGACCATAACACGGGGAGATAATTTATCGCCCAATGATCTGGCCATCATTAAACAAGGCAGTCTGGGTCAACGTCTTAACGAGTTCATTAAAGAATCAGGGGACGCCCTTAGTGAGTTTTTACAACGAGACAAGCCAATCAAAACCATTGATGATCTGGTCAGCGCTTTTTATCCACCTCCACAGCAAGAAAATGTTTTGTAGACGGATTTTTAACCTCAATTTTATATTCTCCTGTCATCCCCGCGCATGCGGGGGATCCATCTCTGAGCTCACAATAATGCCAATTGAGGAATGGATTCCCGCATTCTCGGGAATGAAAAAACTCCTCAACCTGAAATAATTGAACTTAATCCACAATCTAAGTATCATCTTGATTTTTGCAGGAGCTAAATATGTCTGATCATTCAGTCAAACCTGAAGATATTCTTGCTGATGGTGTGGATTATACAGTAATTAAAGGCCTCACTGTACGCAAGGGAACCGTTGCCGCTTTTCTTGCAAATATTCAGATTATTGAAGATCCAGACAGCAGCGATTTGGCCCGGCAAAATGCTTGGGAAACGATGAAAAATCTGGCTCCAACCCTTGTTGCAACAGGTCTGACCGATCATGTGCATTTTAAAAACCCCAGTGTTGAAAGGATGCTTCAGGAAATTATTTCTTCAAAGAAATTGTGTTAAATAATTAAAGAGAAAAATAACACTTGCCTTCTCTCAATTTTTCTTATAAAAATCTCTTTCTTGTGCTATTTAATTTAAAAAAAAGTAGACAAAGTACAGCACTATTGTACAATTCGTTAATTTTTTAACATTCGAGAGACCATACAGTCAGTGACTAATGAGATTAAAAATCAAAGTGCGCCAATTAACGATGGCGGTTACAAACGCGGTTTGAAAGATCGCCACGTTCAATTGATTGCCCTCGGCGGCATTATCGGCTCTGGTTATTTTCTGGGTACTGGCGCGGTGGTCAATCAGGTTGGTCCCTCAGTATTCATTGCCTACATTTTGGGTGGTTTGATCATCTATTTAACCATGCTTTGTATGGGTGAACTGGCTGTTGCCATTCCTATTTCCGGCTCATTCATCACCTACACCGCCGATTTTATTTCTCCTTCAGTCGCTTGTGGCGTCGGATGGTCCTACTGGATTAGTTGGGTTGCCTATATCCCCGCGGAGTGTATAGCCGGCGGGATTATTATGCAGCATTTTACTGGGGTTAACGGCTATATTTGGGCGGTATGCTTCGGTCTCATTATTACCTATGTAAACATTGCCAAGGTTGGAACCTTTGGTGAAATTGAATTCTGGCTAGCTCTCATTAAAATTCTGGCTTTAATGGGATTTGTAATTCTCGCCTTGCTAATCTTTTTCGGCATCATACATGGCCCACAACCCGCAGGTATTATAGGCGGCAGATTTATTTTTGATGAGGGAGGATTGTTTCCCAACGGGGGAATGGCTCTTCTTACTGCTATGGTGCTTTTGCTGGTTAACTATCAGGGCTCTGAAATTATCGGCCTGGCCGCTGGCGAATCAGTCAATCCTGCCCGCATGATTCCACGCGCTATTCGTAATGTGACATTTCGTATTTTATTCATTTATATTATTCCAGTGTTCTGTCTGGTATTAATTTTTCCCTGGCAGAAAGCAGGTTTGAGCAACTCGGTATTTGCCGATGCACTCAATTTCTATGGCTTACGCTGGGCAGGGGCTGCCACCAGTTTCGTCACATTAACCGCTACGCTTTCCTGCTCCAATTCGGGTGTATATGGTATTGTACGATCGTTAAACGCTTTGGCTAGAAATGGTATGGCTCCTCATCGGCTTAGCAAACTGAACCGCAATGCCGTACCGCAAAACGCAGGCATTGTAACACTTGCGGCCATTTGGCTTTTATTAGCAGCCGGCTACTTTTTTGGCCAATCGATGCTGTATATCGCATTATTGCTGGTCTCCGGATTTACCGGTGCTTTAGCATGGATTTCATTGTGCTGGGCACAAATTAACTTTAGACGCCGCTTATACCAGGCTGGTTACACCACAGCAGATTTGGGTTATAAAACGCCCGGCTCCCCTTATACAGGCATTGTAGCCATCGTGCTAATGCTTGCCTGTCTTATCTTTCTATTACTGAATCAGGATCCTACTTATAAAATTGCCTTCGCTATGGGTTTTGTCAGCTTTGTAGTACCCATTATAATTTATAAATTGGGTGGTTTTTATAAGAAGCGTCATATTGCTATGTCGATTAATAATCATCTGCAGTTTAAGGATATTTTTCCGGACAGACAGTGAGCGCTTTCATGATATTATCCTACCAGGGGCAGTCTTTCGTTCTGGATGCCTCGGACGAGCCCTGAGAGATGGTCACAAAATTTGAACATAACACATTGATTTATAATTATAATCTTAAATCCCTACGTACCCCGCTTTATGCGGGGTATCCAGGCAATGCGTCTGATTGGCAAAGCATTTTAAAACTCAATACCATCGTTATGGATACCCCGCATAAAGCGGGGTACGTAGGCTCTTATAGGATGGTTAAATTTTGTGACCATCTCTCAGGGCTTGTCCGAGGCATCCAAAAAATGTTCTGTCAAGAGCAAATCTCTTCATATAAATCAGCCCAATCAGGATTCATTTTTTCAATCAAATTTAATTTCCATTGTCTAGGCCATTTTTTGAAGCGTCTCTCACGGCGGGCAGCTTCCACATAAGTATCATGCATTTCATAATATACCAGCAAATGCACATTATACTTTGCCGTAAATCCTGGGATCACTTGATTTTTATGCTCCCAGACGCGCCTGATTAGATCGGATGTTGAACCGGTATATAGAGTGCTATTGCGTTTACTTGTCATCATATAAACATAAAATGATTTCATCTCTCTTCCTTGTTATTGAGTTTGGACTCAAGTCCAAGGGTATCATTAATTGTTTATTAGTGCAGATTTAATTTAACCATCCACTGGATGCCTCGGACGAGCCGAGGCCATATCATTACCCATAAGTAAGGAGATTGTTGTTGTATTAAAATTTCCTTACATTTGAGATAATAGAGCCTTTTAACGGCAGTAGCATCCATGGAATGGGTAGAAGATGAGCTTGGTTGCGTGAATATAGGTGATGAGCGTTTAAATAAACGAGCAAAAACGATATTAAAAAGATTGGGGGCTAATCCCAGCGCAAGTATTCCTGAAAGCTGTAAAGGTTGGCAGGAAACAAAGGCAGCATATCGGTTTTTTGAGAATGATTTAGTTACCTCAAAAAAAATTATTAAGCCCCATAGACAAGCGACGCTTAATCGAATTAAAGGCCATCCGGTAGTCTTATTACTTCAAGACACAACTACGCTGAATTATAGTGGTCAAAAAGAACGAGAAGACCTAGGTCCTCTCCAACAAGATAATGTACGGGGTTTATTTCTTCATCCCACTCTTGCGGTGACGCCTAATCGTGATTGTTTAGGGATAATTGACTATGAACAATGGTCACGAAAGCCATTGGCGCATCGAAGTGTCAAAGAGCGAAAAGCGGAGCGCTGCTCCAAAGCAATCAAGGATAAGGAAAGCTATCGTTGGGTTAGGGGGTATAAGAAAGCCTCTTGTCTTGCGAAGTTTATGCCTGATACTCAATTTATTTATATAGCGGATAGAGAAGGCGATATTTATGATATTTATCATGAAGCGAATACTGCTTTTGCAAAAGGCTCTGCAGACTGGGTGATTAGAGCCACATTTGACCGTGCTATTTTAGATGAGAATCACCCTAAAAAAAGCACTAAATTAAAAGCCAGTGTAAAAGCCTCTACAGGGGTTGGGCAAGTAACGTTTACAACCTCTTCATTTGGGAGTAGAAAAAAACGAGAAGTAACCCAAACTATTTATGCAAAAGAGGTGACTTTGCGCCCACCTCGAGAAAAAGCAAAAGAAGGTTTTACTCCCGTACAACTCACTACAATTATTGCTACAGAAACAAATCCTCCACCTGGTGAGAAAGCAATCGAATGGACTCTTTTAACAAGTATCCCTATCCCTAATTTAGAAGCTGCTTTGAAAGTAATTCATTGGTACTTGTGTCGTTGGCAGATAGAAATCTTTTTTAAAATATTGAAAAGTGGATGTACTATTGAAAAATTACAATTAAGTAATAAACAACGATTTGACCCTTGTCTTGCTCTCTATCTCATTGTCGCTTGGCGTATTTTATTCATGACCATGATTGGACGGGCTTCACCTTCCTTAAGCAGTGAGTGCCTATTTGAAACAATAGAATGGCAAACAGCCTACATTATGATTTATGAAAAACCTCCTCCGCATGAGCCACCTACCCTCAAAGAGATGCTGGGAATAATTGCTCAATTGGGCGGTTTCCTCGGACGAAAACATGATGGGGAGCCCGGCCCTGCGGTAATCTGGAAAGGCTTACGAAATCTTTATAATTGTATTAATGCGCGTGAAGTATTTACACGCGCTTTTGGCCATACTTATGGGTAATGATATGGCCGAGGCACGTAGGCGACAAGACTGAGGCGCTCAGGCGACTGGAGCTGATTATGCTTGCAGTGGTGGAAAGGTGAACTGAAGCTTGTGAACAGTAGAGCCCGATCGAAAGAGAACAACTTTAAGAGCGTCTCTCCCCCACCGCCTACGTGCCTCGGCTCGTCCGAGGCATCCAGTTCTGAAGGTCATCTTTTGACCAGGGAGTCGGTGATCAACATTCCTAATCAACCCGATAAATTTGACCGGTTTGTAAGCCCTCCACACTTTTGCTGTAAGCCAGAGCAGCCTCTGCGCTGCTGACTGATTTATATCCTCTGAAATAAGGACCATAGGCATCCATTGATTCAGTAATAACTGTTGGGCTGACACAGTTTATTCTTATCCGGTGGGGCATTTCGATTGCCGCTGCTATCGTAAAGGATTCCAAAGCCCCGTTAACCATAGAAGCAGAGCTTCCATACTGGATAGGATCATGGCTTAAAATGCCGCTTGTGAGTGTGAAAGAGCCATGCTCATTTAGATAATTTCTGCCAATTAAAACTGTATTCACCTGCCCCATCAACTTGCTTCGCAGACCTATCTCATATTCTTTTGCAGTCATTGCGGCAAACTCTCCAAAATGGACATTTCCCGTCGTTAAAACCACCGCATCTATTTTGTTAACCTTCTGAAATAAAGCGAGAATTGAATCCTGACTGGTAATATCAACGCGAATATCTCCACTGGAATAATTAGCCTGTATAATCTCATGGCGCAGGGATAATTCTTCAACGACCGCCCTTCCTAAAACTCCTGATCCTCCAATGACCAATACCTTCATATCATTCTTCCTTTATTCTAACCGTTATCTGCTTTTCGTCTGGATAACCAACGTTCGCGTAATCCCTGAATGCTTACATAAAAAACGGGCACTACCAGAAGACTCAAAATGGTGGCAAGCAGCATGCCTCCCAAAACGGTGGTACCTATCGAATGTCTGCTGGCGGCGCCTGCTCCTGTAGCGGTTGCCAAGGGCAGCACACCAAAAATAAATGCAAAAGCCGTCATCAGAATAGGTCTCATTCGCAAGGTAGCTGCCTGAATGGCTGCATCATAAATGCTGGCCCCTCCTTCCCGTTTCTCTTTGGCAAACTCCACGATCAATATAGCATTTTTTGCTGCAAGTCCAATCAGTAATATCAAACCGATTTGCGCGTAGACATCAAGCGCAAGCGAGCGGAGCATTAAGGCCAGACCAGCCCCCAGAAGCGCCAGAGGTACGGCCAGTAAAATCATGAATGGCATTGACCAGCTCTCATAAAGAGCTGCCAGAAATAAAAACACAAAAACAAGGCATAAAGCAAAAATCAGGGAAGCCACATTACCAGCCTGAAGTTGCTGATAGGTGATTCCAGTCCACTCGTAGGCAATCCCTTTAGGTAAAACCTTATCGGCTACTTCTTTAATGGCATCCATCGCCTGACCAGAAGTATACCCGGGACCAGGAGCTCCATTAACACTTGCCGCAGTATATAAATTATAATGAGGGATATTATAAGGCCCGTTGATTGACTTTATTTTAACCAAGCTGGATAAAGGAACCATTTGACCGCTATCACTTTTAACATATAATTTGCTGATGTCTGCTGTTTCAGCACGAGAATCCCCTTCGGCCTGAACCATCACTCGATACGTCTGGCCGTATTTTGTAAAATTATTCACATAATAGGCGCCCAGATAAGTTTGTAGAGTCACGAACAGATTTGTAATTGAAACATTCATTGCTTTGGCTTTGGTGCGATCAATATCAAGATAGAGCTGAGGCACATTGACATTTAAATCGGAAATCAGACCTTTTAATTCCGGGCGTTTATTCCCCTCTTCTATCAATTGATTGACCGCCTTTGCGAGCGCCTGCACTCCGAGATTGTTTCTGTCCTCGACTTCGAGCTGAAAACCGCCGACCGTACCTAAACCAGGAATGGCAGGTGCGTTAATAGCCTCGATTACCGCATCATCAAACAGATTTAATTGCTGCTGTGTTTTTTTAATAATGGCCTGGACACTTAAATCCGGTGCTGTACGTTCAGACCAGGGTGTTAAGGTAACAATAATGGCAGCATTGTTGGTTTGATCAATTGTATCAATAATATTGAATCCATTAATGCTGATTACATGGGCAACACCCTCTGTCTTCAGCAGCAAATCAACCACTTTTTTAACCGTTTCTTCTGTTCGGTAAAGTGAAGAGCCATCAGGACCGTTTACCACAATAATGAAATATCCTTGATCCTCCTCTGGAATAAACCCTTCCGGAAGTGATTTGAATACAAAAAAAGCAGCAAGCGCCAGTAAAGCAAATACGAAGAAAACCAGTTTGCGCCACTGGATAACATGCTGAACCGCAATTGTGTAATGCTTTAGAAGCCACTCGTAGCCTTTTTCAAACCAGCGAAAAAAGAAAAATTTATTTGTCTTTTCTTTTTTCCTTTTCAATAAAATACCGCATAGTGCCGGACTAAGACTCAATGAGTTAATCCCCGATAAAGCCACCGAAAAAGCGATAGCTAATGCGAACTGGTTATAGAGACTGCCTGTCATTCCCGGGATAAACGCTACTGGAATAAATACCGCCATCAAAATTAATGTCGTTGCAAGGATAGGTCCCTGCACTTCTTTGGTGGCCAGTAAAGTCGCTTCCTTGATATCGGCAATACCCTGCTCAAGTTTTTTCTCGACGTTTTCGACAACGACTATCGCATCATCTACTACAAGCCCTATCGCCAGCACCAGTCCCAGCAAGCTGAGCGTATTAATCGAAAAGCCAAAAATGCTGAATAATATAAATGTACCTACAAGAGAAACCGGGATAGCTATGCAAGGAATCAATGTGGTTCGCCAGTTCTGAAGAAAAACGAAAACCACCAGGAAAACCAAAGCTATTGCCTCAAGTAAAGTTATCACCACCTCGCGCAGGGATGCTTTCACGAAATTGGTTGTATCATAGGCAATAGTCCACTCCAAACCTGCAGGAAAACTTTTTGCAAGTTCCTTCATAGCCTTTCGCACATTATTTGAAATATCGAGCGCATTGGCACCGGGCAACTGATAAATTCCCAGACTTGCGCTCGGTTTACCGTTAAATTGCGAAGTGGTTACGTAAGTATCAGCACCCATTTCGACGCGCCCAAGATCTTTAATACGCACAATCTGACCATTTTCCTTGGTACGCACAATGATATCGGCGAATTGTTCTACTTCGCTTAACTGGCCTAATGTATTAATCTGATACTGAAATGGAATTGTTTTGGGAACTGGCGGCTGCCCTATGCTTCCTGCTGCAGCTTGCTGATTTTGCTCCTGTACTGCGCTAATCACTTCCTGAGGTGAAATCCCCATACTTGCCAGCTTATCCGGATTAAGCCAGATACGAATGGAATATTGCAGCAATCCAAAATTATTGATATCACCCACGCCGAAAATACGATACAGAACAGGGGTTATATTGATATCCGCATAATTAGTCAGGAACGCATCGTCCATCGTACCGTCTTTATTATTCAGATTGACAACCAATACCATGTCGCTTGACACTTTCTGTATATCCAGCCCTGCCTGAATCACATCAGGCGGTAAAACTGACATGGCCGTATTGGTATCGTTCAGTGTATCCACAGCGGCAATATCGATATCATAACCGACGTTAAAGGTGATGGTGATGATGGAGTTGCCATTATTGGTACTGGCAGAGGACATGTAGATCATGCCCTCAACTCCATTAATATTTCGCTCCAGAGGGGTGGTGACTGTATCGGCGACCACAGAAGAACTGGCGCCTATATACTGGGAACTTACCTGAACTTGTGGCGGTACCAGTTGAGGATACTGAGCTATCGGCAAAACCAGAATGCAAATCCCGCCAATAAGCACCATCAAAATCGCAATGACAATGGCAAATATAGGTCTGTGTATAAAAAACTTAATCATTTGGCAGCATCCTGCGCTTTTCTCTTCTCAGGTTGAACCTTCATGCCATCGTGAATCTTTTGCAGACCATTGCTGACCACTACTTCGCCTTCTTTCAATCCCGAACTTACTATGTAGGAGCTATCATACTGGCCGGAGGTAGTTATATTCTTTGAGTGGACAATATTATCGGAACCAACAACAAACACAGACCGCTGCCCCTGTGTCACCATCGTCGCCTGTTTGGGAACCAGAATCACTTTTTCATTATTGCTGAGGTGCAGTTTAACGCTAACATAAATACCGGGAAGCAATAATTGTTTTGGATTTTCAATTTCTGCGCGCATGAGGATGGTGGATGTTGAAATATCGGCCTGATTATTGATTAAATCCAGTTTACCTTTGAATACCAGATTGCCGTCATGAGGTAAACTAACCTCCACTTTAAATGGCATGTTGTCACGATACTTAAGAAAGGAGGTAAAATCCTCAACACTCGGGCTAAATTCCACATAAATGGGATTTAACTGAACCACATTGGCCAGCAAGGTATTCTCACCCCCGCCTACCAGATTCCCCACATCCACGTATTTCTTGCCAATAATGCCGTCAAAAGGCGAATACATATAGCAATAGCTCAGATTAATCTTTGCATCCGCAACATTAGCAGCTCCAATCTGTACCTGCGCATCAGCCTCGCTAAATTTAGCATTCACTTCATCGAAGTGGGATTGAGATACATCGCCTTTTACCACCAAATCTTTCATGCGGCGGTACTGGATCTCCTGATATTCCTTATCCGCGACACTTTTAGCATACTGCCCTTGCGCCAGACTAAGTTTGGCTTCAAACGGCCGAGGGTCGATGACAAACAATAATTGATCCTTTTTAACGGGCTTCCCTTCAACAAAATTCATTTTAATCAGAAAGCCCTCTACTCTCGCTTTAATCCCTGCAGCAGAAATGGATTGGGTAATGCCTATGTATTTTCTATTGATGGGAATTTGTGAACTTGAAATTTTGGTGACAGCTACTGTTGGGATGGCCGGGGCCTGGGTATTCGACTCCTTACAAGCAGAAAGCAAGGCAAGGCAGACGGTTGCGAATAAAATACTTTTGAAATAACGCTTCCAGGCGAGCAATCTTATTGATTCATCCATTTCTCTATTAAACATCCCTGTGAACTCACAATTTGGTTATGATATGGTAACTTTCTGCAACCCAGGCTCTGATTTAAATTCAGGCACTAAACTTTTTACCAATATTTTCAATTCATCAATATTATTCTCATCACAGGCACCATTCAACAAACGCATCGCCTGGGTCAATTCCTGCCAATCCAGTTTGCGGAATTTTGCCTTGAATAATTTCTCATGCTCCGTATGAGCTAATTCTTCTGACTCGTGGAAAAGCTCTTCAAAGAGCTTTTCACCAGGACGCAATCCGCTATATTTGATTTCTATGTCACGTCCCGGCTCTTTACCGGCCAGGCGAATCATTTGCTCCGCCAAATAGGATATTTTTATAGGTTCGCCCATATCCAGAACAAATATCTCTCCGCCCTGACCATTCACCATCGCCTGCAGAATGAGCTGGCAAGATTCGGGTATAGTCATAAAATAACGCTGAATATCCGGATGTGTTACTGTAATCGGGCCGCCAGCCTGTATTTGTTTCTGGAATAAGGGTACCACACTGCCTGCCGATCCCAATACATTGCCAAATCGCACCGTAATGAATTGAGTCTGCACTCGTTCGTTTAAATTCTGACAATATATCTCGGCAATCCGCTTGGTCATGCCCATAATATTGGAGGGATTAACTGCTTTATCGCTGGAAATCAGAATGAATTTCTCAGCGCCAGCGGCAACACTGGCTTCTGCAACGATGCGAGTACCCAATACATTATTTTGAATCGCAGCACGAATTTGCTCCTCAAGCATAGGAACATGTTTGTAAGCGGCTGCATGAAACACAATTTGCGGCTTAAACTGCCTGCAGTAACTGTCAATAGCAACAGCATCCGTTACCGAAGCCAGGATTAAATCCAGGTGAAAAGAGGGATGCGAGGCGCTTAACTCATGTTCAATTCGATACAGATTAAACTCGGAACTATCGATGATCATTAATTTTTCAGGGTTCAGATCCAGTATTTGCCGGCATAACTCGGAACCAATACTTCCCCCGCCGCCGGTGATCATAATCCGCTTGTTCCGTACATAGGAGCTAATGCGATCCCATTCCAGCTGAACCTGATCGCGGCCTAGCAAGTCCTCAAGCTTGACCTCACGCAAGGCATTGATCTCGATTTTCCCTGAGGCTAAAGCGCTGATATCTGGAAGCGTTCTGAATGGAACGCTGGTTTTTTCACAATATTCTACAATGCGGCGCATGGTTGCGGAACGTGCGGACGGAATCGCTATAAAAATTAAATCAATCTGATGATTGATAACCATATCCCCCAGCTCGCGGGTTGCTCCCAAAACACGAATACCATGAATCTCTTTGCCGCGCTTGGCCGGATTATCATCTACAAAACCTACAGGGCAATAATTCGGTGTGCGCTTTAAATCTCTGACCAAGCCTTCTCCGGCCTGACCGGCACCGACGATGAGTACTCTTTTCATATCGCTCGGGAGATTTTTATTCAACTGCTGATCACGAAACATTCGCATCGCCAGCCGGGCACCGCCCAGTAAGGTCACCAGGTTGAGACAGTATAACGGCAGTACCGAGCGAGGAACATGGGATAATAAAGAGCTTAGATACAAAGCGGGGATAGCAATTATCGTGGCGCTGAGTCCTGCTTTGATAATCCGCAAAAGATCATTTATAGAAGAGAAGTTCCATAATCCTCGATATACTTTGAAATAATAATAGCACCCAACCTGAGCAGTCATGAGAATAAAGAGCGCCTCCAGCGAGTAAGTACTCACCAGTGTGTTTGGAAAAGGCTGCATGTTATAACGCAACCAGTAGGCGAAATACCAGGCAAGCGGGATTGAAATTAAATCAAAAGCCAGAGCGGGCAAACGCTTGTATATTTTAAGTAAGAGTCCACTTTTCAACATGCTTTGTCCTGTCGGATCACAGCCAAAAATGAGTATTTTACACAGTTTTTAATGGTTTAAGGAATAAATTTCATATCGGTAGATGTCGGCAGCATCTGGGGTCTTGAACTCAGCCTTATATTTATAGAGGCTCTGTTGAGTCAAAGCCTCCTTCAGACAGGCGTCAGCTGGTGTATAAATAATTTTTCCCTGCTGCTTTAGCGAAGTCAGAATAATAATTTCAGGTTTTTCTTTAAACAAATTTGCACAAAAGCGCTGATACATAAACTCTGATTTATCTTCTGTCATTTTACGATTATTAAGACAATAGGAATCAATAAACCTCAAATTGCTTTTAAAAGGAATGCGCCCGCTATCTGAGAGAACCACGGTACTTGATGGTGCGGCATGCACATCCAACCATTGCAGCACCCTATCCCGCAACTTTTCACCTTCCACAGGCATTTGACTGAAATAACGATATTCAGACAAACTGAATATCGGAATAACAAAAACCGCCAACAAAACACTTAAACCGATGGTAATACAGACAGGACGTGTTAACTTGTCGTCAGTATTGCCCAAATAATCCCGGACTATTTTATAAACACCTTGTACAGCCAGGATAAAAATAAAAGGCAGCACAGGAAGAAATAATCGATTATAAAATGCCGCAACAGAGTCCGATTGCACTAGTAAAATTAAATACAATAAAGAAGGTGTCCAGAAATACAGAGACAGCTTGTCTCTTGGCTGAAAAAGTACGGGTAAAGAAACCAGAATAAAAGGCCAGATCAGTTTCAGATAAGTCCAATCCAGACTGAATGCAGAATGGCCATCGAATCCTTTGCAATAGACTGAATTAGGAAATAAACTCCCAAAAAAATGCCAGCGCCAGAAAAAATACGGCAGATAAATCAGCAAAAAAATAAGCAGACAAAGCGAGTAATCAGTGGCAAAAAATTGCATAGGTCTGCGATTATCAATGACCAGCAGCAGACTGAACAAAATAAACACAAACGGTGCTTCCGGTCGTGTCAGGCTCGCAATACTCATTAATACTGAAAAGCAGATAAAGTAAAATGGAATAATCCCTTTTCTATGATCATTTGGATAAGTCTGATATCCATTTCCCTTTAAAAGAAAATAAAGGGAATAGACAAGCATCGCCTGATAGCAGGCGGTCTCCAGCCCACTTGCTGCCCATATTATTTCTCCTTTATAAAGGAGCAGTATCACAGAAGGTAATAAAGCCAGGGTCTTGGGTAAAACCAGTCTCGCCAGAAGATAAAGACCTGCAATCGTTAACAGCAGTCCAATTACACCAGCTGTTTTCAAAATAACCACGGGATCAAGTCCCCAGTGAATAGCCAAAGCGCCTAGCAGCACAAAGCTGTAATTGCTGTATCCTTCCACTGGTGCTTCACGCAAATTCCAGAGCAAGCCCTTCCCTTCTGCCAGATGTCTTGCATAGCGCAGGGAAATATACATATCATCAATTGTAAAAGGCCAGATGGCTGCCACTTGTAAAACAACAAGATAGCCCAGCGCTGCGGCTACAAGTGCATAGTAGATTTTTTTATTACAGATCATTCATCAGAGCAACCAAAGTTAATCCTACAAAACAAAGCAGGTTAAAGCGCGACAGATTATCTTTGAAAAATAAAGAAACCGGATCATCATTATTGCCATCTCTCATGGATAAACGGGCAAAACGCCATAAGCCGATAGCTGCAAAGGGTAAGGTCAGCAGAAAATAGGATGACTCCTCATGGGCAATCAAAGTATAAAAAAGATAGGCGACAAAACAACTGCAGGCAGTCACTACAATTAATCGATCCAGCGCCGGTAAAGTATAACGCTTTAAAACCAGCCGAGTCTCATATCTTAAACCCAATTGCTTTTCCAGGCGTCTTTTGCAAAGCGCAATGAGAAGGCTAACCAGCGTTGCGGTGATAGTAAGCCACCAGGAAATGGGCAAGCCAATCCCTATAGTTCCAGCCAATACTCGCAACATGAATCCACTGGCGATACAAGCCACATCCAAAACAGGCACGCTTTTCAGCAAATGATTATAAGCCAGATTAATAAGCAGATAGGCAGCAAGCAGGACTGCCAGAATGGTCGATATAGACCAGGCGAGTAACATGCCGCTCAGTAACAACAATGCAAGCATGCTCACCGCGAAATCGAGGGAAACCTCTCCGCTTGCTAAAGGACGTCGGCATTTTTGAGGATGCAGGCGATCTTTTTCTCTATCCTGAATATCATTATAAATATACACTGCACTGGCTATCAGACAAAACGCCAGAGCAGCCAATAAGGCATCCGGTAAATAATCCAGAGAGCCAGAGTACACTACACCAAGTAAAACAAATGCCGCTTTACTCCAATGGGATAATCGTAGCAGGTAAATAAATTGCTTAATTGATGTCATTTTATACAGCCGTCATTCAGGTATTATTTCATGTAACTGAACTATATCATCAGTTTTTCAATAGGTTAAATTTTAGATTGTGATAACGTAATCTATTAATAAATATTAACCAAATTTATTGGCATTTAATCAATGAATGCGTAATATAAAATAAGTACGTCTTTTACAAGGCAGCTATGGTGATAATTGGACATTGAGCTGTCGGATGACTTTTAACCAAGGATGTGAGGTCAATATGAGCTTTGTAATTAAGGATACATTAATTGAAGAGTGGCCTAAGCTTAGGGCTTTATATATTAAACAGGCAAAAACTACTCCGCAGCCCCAACACCAGAATACTGCCATTGAACGGTTTTTCGGTGGAAAAAACTCTAAAGACAGGCATTTTCAGCTCGAATTCACTGAAAAGATTTTTCAGGTTTTGCGTTCCAGGCTCAAACCGGATCTGAAATTCAAAGATGCACAAGCATTTGATGAGCATATGAGTGCCTGCAAAATTCTGATCGTCACCGCTTTTTATATCAAACATCAGATTGGCCTGCCCTACTGGATGCGCTCTCCATCTAATTCTGATTTATATGAAATTTTAGATAATACTATTGGTCTGGTAGGAAAAAATCAGCTGAATAAGCAAACCAGTGCCGATTACTTTCTGACGGCTTTGCGTTTTTTAGAAACTTCATCATTAGAAGGCTGGAATGCTTCTATGGGCAAAGACTCCCCCTGTCGATTTACAGAACTTGAATGGCGTCATTTTAAAGATTTTGTAACTTCACAGTCTGATTATTTGAGGAAATATCAACCAAACCGCTTTCCAGTCGCATCGGTCACCGGTTACCTGGTCAGCCAGCCCTGCTACGCTGCTGGAATGTCGACCGGATGGATGATCGGAAAAATGGCCAGCGAAAGCGCTGTGGGGCTGCCCGTCCAAGTAGCATTAAGCAGCGGCTTATGCTGGGTTGGCGGAAAAGTGGCGGGTTGGGGGATTATGATTTTTGCACCGCGGCTTGCCAAGCAGCTGTTTGAAAATGCTGGGGGCATTTCAATGGCGACCCTGATGGGTGGTTTAATGGGCTCTATTGGCTATGGGGTGGGTTATGCTGGAGGCTTGAGCGTAGATCTTTTATGGATTGCATTTCAGAATGCTTGTTCTTACATTGCCAATTTTGGCGACAATAGCCCTTATGAGAAATTGTCCGGATTTACCAGTGATGGTAAGCGAATATTAAATGGAATCGAAGTTCAGTTTGTCGAACAGGAAAAAGAAATAGCCGCAGCCGTTGACGAGTCACAGTCTTTCCAGGTTGCATGCAAAGTTGTTGATAGCGGATTTGTCATTAAACTCAATGACGAAGAAGTCTTTATACCCCGGGATTTTAATCAATTTCCTCATAAAGAGGCGATTGCCAGATTCCTCGAGCAGAAATGTCAACCAGCAGAGACTGCGCCCGGTTTATTTGATGATGTGGTCGAATTCGATCCCGGCAGCATTCCTGTTCCTGAATGCGAAAGAGGTCTTTTTTCTCAGGAGCCGTTTCAAATCAAGGATGGAATTGTGATGGGGCAACCTGTATATACTCCACTATATACTCCACAAACGCCACAAGCTGCCTATTTGGCAGAAGCGATAGTTGCTGAGGGGCTTACCGAAGAGGAGCTGGATATCCCGGAAGAGCTCATTCCTGAGCATTTGCGACAGTTGCCTAAACCCATCTATCTGGCAAGACTGAAAGAATTTCTTAAAACGCAGACCTTTTTTGAGGGCTCGTGGAAGAAAAAACCGCCAGAACTTGAAGAGGCAGCGCCTGTGGTTAGTGTGGGTCCTGGTTAGTTTTGACAATCCGACTGGATTGCCTCGCATTCGTGCGCAAAGACAGGGTTTCTGAAGCACAGTCTTTGCGAGCCTTGGCGAAGCAATCCATTGCAAAGATAGTTGTTGTTTCACTCTTTTAAAGTTAACAATAATTCACGGATAACGCTGGTGGCATAGCTGCCGGAAGTCAGAGCAAACTCTAAAAATAACTCCTTCTCGCTTAACCACTCCCATCGCATATCTTTGACCTGGAGGATAAATGCCCGGTATGCAATTTCCAGTTTGTGGGCCTCCAATGCCTCACACCAGGAAAGCAGATCTGCCAGGGCTTCTTGCTGCAGAGCCAGTGCTGAGTCTGTAACACGGTTATTTCCCCCACCCCAAAGCGCACCGGCTGGTGAAATATCGAAGGCCTTGATACGCTGCTGGATTATCTCATCTGGTGAGTCGCAATGAAAAACACTATGAGTTCCTGCTAATTGCATCACATCGCCAGCCACGGCTTGATTCCAATTACCCTTGCCAATGCGATAATCAAGTATGCGGTTAAAAAGATAAGCGCGTGCGGCAGAATAATACATGCCTTTCAAAAACGGGTTTTTGACTTTCATATCTGCAAACAGCAACTGTTCAGCCTTATAAAGATTTTGCCCGTTATTACCAAATCGCTGCTCACCAAAATAATTCGGGACTCCATTTGCTGCGATAGCGGCCAGTCGCTCTTCAATCTTATCTTCGATATGAATATCGCGCAGAATGAGCTGAAACTGATTTCCATCCAATGCGCCTGTTTTTAATTTCTTATTATGCCGCTGGGTATTTAGAATTTTCCATTGCTCACCCTGCGGAAGTTCAATGTTTAAATTATTTTTTCCAGGCAAATGAATGCTGAACCACTGCCTGGTTAATGCCTGTCTATCTTTTAACCCGGCATAAGACACTGCTCTGGGTGATAATTTTAGTTCACGGGCAATTTCCCTGGCGACATCTTCGGTATTAATAGTTCGTTTTTCAATGAATAGAAACAAATGCTCTCCTTCACCGGTCAAATCAAAACCCAGGATTTCATTAACGATAAAATCTTCAGGATATTGCTTTAAAATACCGCGAGAAGCAGGTTGACCATAAGCGTAGGCTAACGTTGACATAGATAGAAAACTCATTAAACGGGGTTAAGACTGTCAATAAACTGATATTGCAGATTGAAATGCTGTGCTAATTGTTCGCCAAGAGCCTGTATGCCAAAACGTTCAGTAGCATGATGCCCGGCAGAGAAATAATGAATGCCAAGCTCTTTGGCCTGATAATAGGTTCGTTCGGAAATTTCACCGCTGATATAAGCATCCACTCCAAGAGCGTCGGCTTGTTCAATGTAATCCTGTGCAGCACCGCTGCACCAGGCAATCCTGCTGATAGAATGTTCGGCTCCCTCCACCAGAAGAGGTTTTCGCCCTAGTTTGTCAGCTAACAGGAGAGTGACTTCCTCTACCGTTTTAGGCAATGAAAAAGAGCCTGTCCAAAGCAATCCGGGTGTGCCGGAGGCAGCATGCTGGTCAATTTCATCTAACTGCAGCAAATTGGCGATACAGGCATTATTACCCAGCTGCGGATGACAATCGAGCGGGAGGTGATAAGCGAGCAAATTAATCTGGTGTTTGATGAGCTCTGCAATTCGCTTGTATTTGATGCCGGTAATAACCGCAGGTTCCCCTCTCCAAAAATAACCGTGGTGTACAATAAGGGCATCTGCTCCAAATTGTACGGCTCGTTCAATTGCTTCTTCTGAAGCAGTAACTGCAGTACAGATGCGTTTTATTTCGCTGCGTCCTTCAACCTGCAGGCCATTGGGTGTATAATCATTAAACGATGCAATGGCCAGCAGATTGTTTACATACTCTACAAAATTTTTACGTCCTATCACCTTGCTGAAACCCTCTTGATATCAGCTCCCAGCATAGACAACTTTTCTTCAATGCGTTCGTAACCGCGATCCACATGATAAACCCGCTCGACCATTGTTTCCCCTTCTGCGGTCAAGCCTGCCAGAATGAGGCTGGCGGAAGCGCGAAGGTCAGTAGCCATCACCGGAGCGCCGGTTAAATGATCGACGCCAGAGATCAGTGCTGTATTTCCATTCAAACGAATCTGCGCCCCCATTCGCTGTAATTCCTGAACGTGCATAAAACGATTTTCAAAAATAGTTTCAATGACTGACGACGTGCCGTCAGATACACTGTTAAGAGCCATAAACTGCGCCTGCATATCAGTGGGGAATGCAGGATAGGGAGCCGTTGAAATATCGATTGCCTGAGGTCTCAGGCCATTCATATTTAATGTAATCCAGTCTTCACCCAAACTTAATTCAGCCCCCGCCTCTTCAAACTTACACAGCATTGAAAGCAGATTATCAGGTTTGACGCGGCGAACGGTTACTTTTCCTCGAGTAATTGCTCCGGCCGTCAAATAGGTTCCGGCTTCGATACGATCGGGCATTACGCTGTAGGACCCACCGCCTAAAGCTTCCACACCTTCAATCTCAATTGTGGATGTGCCTGCGCCAGTAATTTTTGCCCCCATTTGATTGAGGAAATTCGCCAGATCAACTACTTCAGGCTCGCGCGCAGCATTTTTAATCACTGTTTTCCCTTCAGCAAGCACAGCAGCCATTAGCACGTTTTCCGTACCAGTAACTGTTACTGTATCGAATAACAAAGGTCTTCCCTGTAAACGCCCTCTTTTACAGCGTGCCTTGATATATCCATTTTTTACTGAAATTTCAGCACCCATGCTTTTCAAAGCTTTCAAATGCAAATCCACAGGTCTTGTGCCAATAGCACAGCCTCCTGGCAATGAAACATCAGCTTTTCCGAAACGGGCCAATAAGGGGCCTAACACGAGAATGGAAGCCCGCATTGTTTTCACCAGTTCATAGGGAGCGACGAACTCGTTCACATTACTGGCATCGACCTGAACATTCATTTTTTCGTCCACGATCATTTGTGCGCCGAGCTGCCCCAGCAGCTCCATCATTGTGGTCACGTCTTTTAAATGTGGCACATTAGCAATCGTCACATTGTCGCTTGCAAGCAGTGTCGCAGCGAGGATGGGCAGAGCGGAATTTTTTGCACCCGAAATAATGACTTCACCGTTTAAGGGTTTACCGCCATTGATTACCAACTTATCCATGCTTTTTCTCCCATTCTTCTTTCGTCCACGTCTTCATACTTAAAGCATGAAGAGTGCCAGATGTAATCAATTCCTTCAATTGAGCATAGACCCATTGTTGCCTGGCCACCAGAGACTTACCGACAAAGGCCTCTGAGACAATAGTCAAATTGTAATGATAGCCATCACCTTCTACCTTAACAAATTCAACTTCTGATGTATCGCGAAGGCGCTGTTCCAGCGCTTCATTACTAATCATACAACTCTCACCTTACTATTAATTATTGTTTGAATGCGGATATATTGCATCGGAATATGAAAAAAAATTACATGATGGTTGCCGGCAGAAGGAATAATCATTTAATGAAATAACTCAATCATTAGCCAATAAATTACTGACTCTGCAAAATTCGGCCAAGGCAGCTAATTGCCTGGACATTCCGGTGATTTTGCAAGTCCTGTTAAATTGTCTGGCCAGACGTTTGGCTTCAATTAACAAGGCCAGCCCGGCACTATCACAATGCTGTACTTTTTCAAGATTAATTGTAATAGAGCCCTGCTGGGCAGCGCTGCGATAAAAACTGCTAAGACGCTTTCTGTCAGCATCGACAGTAGCAAAAGTCATTCTTTCAGCAGGTTCAAAAACGAAATCAGTCATTAACTGGCTCTACTTTTTTCATTCATCTGTTTAATCAGATCTTGTATATTTGAGTTTTGCAAAGCCTGAGCAAACTGTGAACGAAAACTCTGCAGCAGACTAACCCCCTCCACACTCAGATCATAAATTTTCCACTGGCCATTTTTTGCCACCAAACTGTAACTCAGCGGAATATTATTGCCGTTTGAGCGGATAATCAAGCTATTGACACGAACAAAGCGGCCATCTACGGAGCCTCTTATTGGCAGGAATTTGATTGTTTCATCGGTATACTCTGCTAAAGGACTTGCATAGGTTCTTATAACCAGCTGCGTGAATGCTTTTGAAAATTGAGCCCGCTCACCGGCTGACGCCTTGCTCCACACTTGCCGTCCAAGAACGGAACGGGACATGCCGCTTACATCCACATTGGGAAGTAAATGCTGTTCAACCGCTTGAAAAATAAGCTGACGGTTACTTTTAAGACTTCCTTTATGCTCCTTTAAAGTAGAAAGGATCTGGTTTGCAGTACCTTCCAGCATAGGAATCGGTGAGCCCTGTGCCCATAGCCAGTGTGGTAATAGAAAAGCAAATAATAAAACGATTGATTTTATCAGCTTCATGAGTCACCTATTTTTTATTAATGTTAAATAACAGCTGGCCAATAAGGTTTTCCAAAATTATCGCTTCCTGGGTTTTGGCAATTACATCGCCCTCTTTCAGATAAGGATGTTTGCTATCCTCGGCATCATCAAAACCTGGCACAATACTGATGTAATTAGAACCTAGCAATCCTTGCGTCAGGATTCTTGCAGAAGCGTCATCGTAGGGAATTTGTTTATCGCCTCGAAGGAGCATCGTCACTTTCGCATTTAATTCGCCGGGTTGCAATTCAATTTTACTCACTTCACCAACCTTCACACCAGCAATCGTGACAGGAGCACGCACTTTCAAACCGCCGATGTCAGCGAAATCTGCGGTTACATGATATCCTTTATTTTCCGCAAAATCAGTCAAACCGCTAACTCTCATTATCATAACAACCAAAGCCAGCATACCTGCTACCATAAACAACCCGACGCAGATATCTACATATCGCTGCTTTGCATTCATTACCAACCTCCAATCATTATCGCGGTCAACAGAAAATCAAGCCCCAGTACTGCCAGCGATGCGTAGACTACAGTTCTTGTAGTGGCTTGACTAATCCCTTCAGCAGTAGGCGTACAGCTAAAGCCCTGGAACACAGCAATCCATACAACTGCAAAGGCAAATACAATACTTTTTATAATTCCACTCAGTACGTCAATTCTAAAATCAACAGCAGCCTGCATGTTCGACCAGAAACTACCCGCATCAATACCCAACCAAATCACCCCAATAAAATAACCACCATAAATCGCTGTGGCGGAAAATATTATGGCGAGGACGGGTAAACAGATTAAACCCGCCAGGAAGCGAGGATATACCACTCGTCCCAATGGATCCACTCCCATCATATCCATACTGGCTAATTGCTCAGTCGCTTTCATCAGGCCAATTTCTGCAGTCAGAGCTGACCCTGCTCTTCCTGCGAAAAGCAGTGCACTCATTACCGGACCCAATTCACGGGCGATGCTTAAGGCCAGCAATTGCCCTAACTGCGTTCCGGCACCAAATTTCTGCAGAGTATTATATCCTTGCAAGCCAACTACCATTCCAATAAACAATGCGGAAACAACAATTATCAGAAAGGATAATACGCCTACATTATAAATTTGCATCCTTAAGGCGGGCCACAATCTGGGAAAATCCGGGTTTCGAGCAAAAACCTTTGCAAGAAATACGCCTGAGTTGCCTATCATACCGAGAATATTAATTCCGCGTTGCCCTAAATGTGCCAGCTTATCAAGCATCTAAAAGCTCCTCAGTATAAGGCCTTGCCGGGTAATGGAATGGAACAACGCCATCTGCCTCTCCGTGCATGAACTGTTTGATCTGTGGCTCCTGCGACTCTTTTAATTCCTCAGGCGTTCCCTCTCCGATTAATCGCCCGCCTGCAATCAGATAGACATAATCGGCGATTGAACAGGTTTCCGCCACATCGTGAGAAACAATGATTGTCGTGGTTTGCAGCAATTCATTTAACTGTTTGATCAGGCGAACCAAAACCCCCATAGAGATTGGATCCTGTCCAGTAAAAGGCTCATCATACATCATTAATTCCGGATCCAGCGCAATTGTTCGGGCCAGTGCAACGCGTCGGGCCATTCCGCCCGATAATTCAGCGGGCATCATCTGGGCTGCCCCTCTTAATCCAACAGCCTCGAGCTTCATAAGGACGATATCGCGAATCATGGCATTATTTAAATTAGTGTGTTCGCGCAGGGGGAACGCCACATTTTCAAATACAGACAAATGGGTAAATAAAGCACTTGACTGAAACAGTAAACCCATTTTTTTCCTTGCCTGATAAAGCACTTTGCGTGGCAAACAGTGGATGTTTTCACCATTAATAATAATTTCCCCCTGATCGGGAAAAATCTGAGCGCCGATTAGTTTTAACAAAGTGGTTTTACCACTGCCGCTCGGCCCCATTATTGCTGTTATTTTGCCGCGTTTGACCACCATATTGACATCATTAAAGATTTGACGTATTCCTCTTGAGAAAGTCAAATTGGTGATAGTCACCAGATTCTCTTGCATTTAACAATGTTTCCAGTTCAGCCAAAACGCTAAGTATACCTTGTGCGAATTATTTTGCGAATAAAAATTCAATAAACACTGGAAATGACTATCACCATCAATATGAACAACTGGATAACCTGGACAAGCCAGGTTACGTAGGGGTGACGGGTAAGAACATCTGATTACCTGGAGAAGCCAGGTTACGTAGGGATGACGGGTAAGAACCTCTGATAACCTGGAGAAGCCAGGTTACGTAGAGATGGCGAGTAGGTGCATCTGGATAATCTGAACGAGCCAGGTTATGTAGATATGTAGAGATAGTGGGGAGGTGATTGAATACGGGGCGAAAGGATCGGTCTACAAAGCCACTCCTTTCTATGTTAGACTGCAAAACCATAATCACTACTCCTTTGCTAAGATGAATTTTTGCAAATTAGGCCTGGCAGTCATTGAAACCGAAGCACAAGCTGTACTCGAACTAACTCAGCGGATTGATGAGCGCTTCGACAAAGCATGTCGGCTGCTACTCTCTTGTCAAGGACGAGTAGTAGTTACCGGAATGGGAAAGTCCGGGCATATTGCACATAAAATAGCAGCAACGCTCTCAAGCACCGGAACTCCTTCTTTTTTTATGCATCCGGGTGAAGCCAGTCACGGCGATCTGGGAATGATAACCAGACAAGATGTAGTCATCGCCATATCCAATTCAGGCTTTACCAATGAAATTGTTACTTTACTTCCTCTGCTTAAACGGCTTGAAGTCCCTTTAATTGCTTTGACAGGCAATCAGGAGTCGGCGCTTGCAAAAGCTGCAAATGTCAATCTGGATATCAGTATTCGTCAGGAAGCCTGCCCGCTCGGACTGGCACCGACAACCAGCACCACCGTTTCTCTGGTCATGGGAGACGCTCTGGCAATTGCCCTGTTGCAGGCACGTGGTTTTAATGAGAATGATTTTGCTCTGTCGCATCCCGGGGGCTCATTAGGCAGACGGCTGCTGCTAAAAATTGATGAGTTATGCCATCGCGGTGAGCAGTTGCCTTTGGTTCATGAAAGTGCCACCATCAGTGAAGCATTGATTGAAGTGACCGCTAAAAAACTCGGGATGACTTGCGTAGTCAATTCACAGGGTAAACTGGTTGGCGTATATACCGACGGCGATATTCGCCGGACCCTGACCCAGAATTTCGATATCAATACAACCTCACTGTCACAGGTGATGAGTAAAAACTGTAAAACAATCCACTCGGGAATGCTTGCGGCAGAAGCCTTAACGCTAATGCAAAAATACAGTATTACTTCCCTGGTGGTAATCGATGAAGAACAACACCCCACCGCGGTCATTCATTTGCATGATCTTTTGCGTGCCGGAGTTTTGTAATGAGAGGTCTTTAATGAATAATCTGGTGGAAAAAGCTAAAAAAATCCGTTGTCTGGTTTCTGATGTCGATGGTGTCCTGACTGACGGCCTCCTGTTTCTCGATAATCACGGAAATGAGCTTAAAGCTTTTAATGTACAAGACGGGATGGGACTCAAGCTATTGATGGCAGCGGGCATTGACGTAGCAGTGATTACTACATCCAGAAATAAAGTGATTGATCACCGCATGGAGCAGTTGGGCATCACCCATTATTTTAAAGGACAGGTTGATAAACGCCAGGCGTTTGCAACACTATGTGAAACCCTGGGCTACTCCCTTGAGGAAATTGCCTATATTGGCGATGACCTGCCCGACTTACCCATTATTCAGCAAGTTGGCCTGGGCATCGCTGTTGCCAATGCGGTTCCACAGGTTAAGGAATTCGCTGGCTGGCAGACGAAGCAATCAGGAGGGAAAGGTGCGGTGCGTGAAGTCTGTGATCTGATACTTGAGGCGCAGAACAAATTCGATGCGGCTCTTGAAAGGTATTTTCAGTCATGAATGCGGCCAAACATGCAGCCTGGTTGTTCATCACCTTGTTTGCATTAGCTTGTTCAGGCTGGTATTTCGCAAGCTCCTCGTCCCCAACCATCAAGCTTGACAAGCAGGTTCTCTCCATTATGCCTGACGCAGTGGTGTCTGGACTGGTTGTGCGTCAGTTTAGTAAAGAAGGGCTGTTAGTGAATCTTCTGGAAACACCAAGGCTTAGGCATATTCCTGAAAATAATACGCATTATCTGACTGCGCCCCACATTATTATCAAACAAAATGATCAGCCTGGCTGGGAAATTCGTTCAGCGAAAGCAAAATCTATTAATGGCGGACAGCAAATTAATTTCACAGACGAGGTGGTGATTCATCAGGACAAAAGCCAGCATAATGAAGAAACAACAATAACCACCAGCGAGCTCACTTACTATCCAAAAACCAAATTCGCAACGACTCAGGCGCTTGTGAATTTTGCTCAACCGGGAAGTATTGTGAAATCACAGGGAATGAATGCTTATCTGGCTGACAAGAGAGTTCAACTTAGCCGGGTCCGCGCAACTTACGAGCCAAAACATGAAAAATCTTAAACTGTTATCTTTCACATTGGGACTGTTTTTTTTCAATTTGCCGCTTGCCGAGGCAATGCCTGATGACCGTGAACAATTATTACAACTTTCCGCAGATCAGGCCGATTTGAATGAAAAAACGCATCGCGGAGAATACAGAGGCGCTGTGGAGCTTGATCAGGGCACCACGCATCTGCGGGCTACCAAAGCAGTCACTGAAGGGAATCAGCAGAACAAGCTGGTGGTGGCAATTGCTATGGGCAGTGCCAAAGATCAGGCGCACTACTGGACACAAACCGCCCAGGACAAGCCACTCTTACATGCTTATGCCAATACTATCCGCTATTATCCCGAGCGGCATTTGATTGAATTAATTGGCAATGCACGCGTCGTTCAGGGAGATAATTCCTTTTCGGCCCCAAAAATCAGTTATGATACCTTGAAACAACATGTTATATCTGAGCCCGCTGGCAAGGAAAGAACTACCATTATCATTCATCCAGAGAAGAAAAAAGCATGACCGAGTTATCGGCACAACATCTTAAAAAAAGCTTTAAATCCCGAACAGTCGTTAATGATGTCAGTATTAACATCCGCAGCGGTGAATGCGTCGGCCTGCTGGGTCCTAACGGTGCGGGAAAGACAACCTGTTTTTATATGATTGTGGGCTTACAAGCCTGTGACGAGGGACAGATTATACTGGATGGCCAGGATGTTACTCGCGCCCCCATGCATCAGCGCGCACGATTGGGTATCGGTTACCTGCCCCAGGAAGCCTCCGTTTTTCGTAAGATGACGGTTGCCGATAATATCCTTTCCATTCTGCAGTTAAGAACCGATTTAAGCAAAATGGAGCAGCAAAAGAAGTTACTTCAGTTAATGGAGGAATTTCATATTGAACATTTGCGTAAAAGCCTTGGAATGAGCCTGTCCGGAGGCGAAAGACGACGGGTTGAAATAGCCAGAGCTCTGGCTATTGAGCCTACTTTTATACTTTTAGACGAGCCTTTTGCAGGGGTCGATCCCATTTCCGTCCTGGACATCAAACGGATTATCTCGCATTTATGCGATAAAAATATCGGTATATTGATTACTGATCATAATGTAAGAGAAACACTGGATATCTGTGAGAGAGCCTATATAGTAAGCCAGGGCAAGATTCTTTGCGAAGGATCGCCGGATTCAATTTTAGCCAATCAGCAGGTCAGAGCGGTCTATTTGGGCGAGGAGTTTTCACTGTAAGCCATGATAGTGTTAATAGACAACCATGATTCATTTACATACAACCTGGTTCAGTATTTTCAAATATTAGGACAGAGCGTTGAAGTTGTTTTAAGTGATCAAGTCAGTATCTCCGACATCGAAAAACTTGAGCCGGACTATCTGGTTATTTCACCAGGCCCTAACCGGCCTGAAGACGCCGGAATTTCAATGGAAGCCATTCAATACTTTCATCAGAAACTACCCATACTAGGGGTTTGCCTCGGTCATCAATGTCTGGCCCAAGTGTTTGGCGGCAGAATCATCGGCGCTCCTCAGATTATGCATGGGAAAACCTCTTCCATATTGCACCATAAACTCAATTTATTTAAAGATATTCCTAATCCCTTTAATGCGACACGCTATCATTCGCTTCTGGTGGAACCCTCAAGCCTGCCCCAATGCTTTTCAATAGACGCATGGGCCAATAATGATATTATGGCAATTTCACATCGGCACTATCCTTTATATGGATTACAGTTTCATCCTGAGTCGATCTTAACTGAACACGGTCTTCATTTGCTGAGAAATTTTTTAAACTATGAACATTGCAGCCTACCTTGAGCATTTATTAAAAAAAGAAAATTTAAGCACTTTTGAAATGATGGATATTATGCGTGGCTGTATGGCAGGCGAAATATCCGATAGTCAGCTGGCTGCCTTTCTCGCATTAATGAGAGTAAAAGGTGAAACAGTCGAGGAATTGACCGCCGCGGCACAAGTGATGATAGAGATGGCGCATACTGTCGACCTCGGAGATAATCTTGTAGATATCGTTGGCACCGGAGGCGATGGAAAAAACACCTTCAATGTATCAACAGTCAGCAGCATAGTGACATCAGCTGCCGGTGCTCGCGTTGCCAAGCATGGGAATCGTTCAGTATCCAGCCGCAGCGGCAGTACCGACTTGCTAATGCAGGCTGGCATCAGACTTGAAATTGACGATGTCGATTTACAACGCTGCATGCAACAATACAAACTCTGTTTTTTATATGCCCCGCATTTCCACAAAGCAATTCAGAAAGCAAGAAAAGTGCGTCAGGAACTTGGGATCAGAACTTTTTTCAACCTCATTGGTCCTCTGGTCAATCCGGCGCGGCCAAGGAAACAGGTAGTGGGTGTATTTGACAAACGATGGCAAAAACCCTTGCTGGATGTGTTGGTCAATCTGGGAAGTGAACATACACTAGTGGTTTGCTCAAGAGATGGACTGGATGAAATCAGTATTGCAGCCCCCACTGATGTACTTGAATATCATAAAGGCGAATATAAAGAATGGACCATTAATCCAGAGGATTACCATTGTGCGCATGAGAATATCGATGAGATTATTGCAGACTCACCTGAGCAAAGCTTGAAGTATATGCAAAGTGTATTGCAGGGAGAAGTCAGCCCGGCCCGTGATATAGTGCTGTTAAACAGTGCCGCAGCCTTATACTGCAGTGATCACAGCAGCAGTTTTCAGGAAGGAATTTATGCGGCTGTGAATGCGATTGACAGCGGTGCGGCGCATCAGCGATTGAGCGAATTGCAGGCATTTTCCCAACATCTGGAAAACCCATAACTGCGTCACCCAAGCAAAGCCTTTACAGGAATAAATATGTCAAGTGTATTAGATAAAATTGCTGAATATAAACGCGAAGAAGTCGAAAAGGCAAAACGTTTGCGCCCTCTTGCACAACTAAGAGAACAGGAATTTCTGCCCAGTAGAAATTTTGCGGCCGCATTACAATCCAGAAAGCCATCAATTATCGCTGAAATTAAGAAAGCATCCCCCAGCAAAGGAGTGATTCGTGACGATTTTAATGTCGCTGAAATTGCTGGCATTTATGAAAAAAATGGCGCCAGCTGTTTATCTGTTCTGACTGACGAACATTTTTTTATGGGCAAAGCCGAAAACCTGCAAATAGCCAAAGCCCACTCCTCATGCCCTGCTTTGCGCAAAGATTTTATCATTGACAGTTATCAGGTGGATGAGAGCCGCGCATTAGGCGCAGATTGTATTCTGTTAATTGCTGCGATACTGGATGATGCTCAGTTACTCGATTTTTGCCAGCAAGCGCAGGCACTAAATATGGCAGTACTGGTAGAAAGCCATACTCTGGATGAGCTGCAGCGCGCTATTAAATTGCCCACGCCATTAATGGGTATTAATAATCGAAGCCTTCATAATTTTAGAACGGATATTCAAACGACCATTGAACTTTCCAATTATATACCGCCGGATAAACTGATTATAACTGAAAGCGGCATAAATACTCATGACGACATCCTAAAGATGCAGGCTGCTGGAATTCATCATTTCCTGATTGGCGAAAGTCTAATGCGAAGTCCAGATATTGGCAAAAAATTGCGAGAGTTTTTGCATCAGGATTGATATCCTGATGCGCTGCGCTTTCAACTTCAGTACAGTTTTAAACTCATTCCAGGTAAAGAACTAGCTTTGCTCAAAAACCAAAGTATCCGCGCTATCACCATACTCTGGGGGCGGAAGAATGGTGCTTTCTTTTTTCAAACGCATTCGGAAAAAACCGCTATTCCGTCTACTAGCGCGTTGAGTCTCACTACCCGTGTTTTCTCTGGGGCTATCCGTATTTGAAACAGTCTCTTCTCCAACAAGATTCCTGGTTAAGGCTGAGCCTGAAACAGAAGAGCCTGATGAGATTGCGTCTGGTTCCAAATATTCTCTGGTTTTAGCAATAAAACGATCCAGTTTATTTTTGATTTTATATGTTTGCACGATCGGGTTGTAACGCTTGCCTAAAAAACTTACGCTAGAAGAATCCTTGTAATAAATAAGAATCACCTTTCTAAGTCTTTCAAGAATTTGTACCAGAAGGGAATGGAGTGTTTTAGCATCCTCTACGAGCTGCGTTATACTAGCGGGCTTACTGCCAAGCTCATTTTCCATACTTTCGATTTTTTCATTAAACCACTTTACAAGGAAATCCCTTATCTCAGGTATTTTTATCTTTTTACCAGCTGACTTGATATTCGGAACATAGCTCAATCGAAGATATTTATCCAATTGATTTAAAAAGCTAATCAAACTTCCTCTTGCCTTTAAAGTAACCGGCTTATCTTTTAGATGCTCCAATTCATGGGATAACTCATCAAGCGCCGCAGCATCGACATCAAATGAGCTTGCGAGGATGGATTGCCTGAAATTAGTCTGGCTTATCTGAGGATAAAATCGAACTAATAATTTCAGTTTCAGAATAGGCAGTAATACTTTGCCAATCACCTCGCAGTGCTCCAGCAATTTGTTGCCATCCCCTTTGTGAGGAAATACAGAATCGGGCTCTGTTTCTTTGGGAACCTCTTTAGAGGCGCTTAATCGAGTCATTATTCTACCTAGAAAGAATAAAGTCGTCTTATATTCATTTGCAACATTTGTCATTTCTGCAAACCCAGCACGCCTGTCAGTGATTTTGCTGATCTCACTCATTATCTTTGAGCTTTCATCGCTAAGTGCATCAAAATGTCTGGTTAATCGGGACACATGTTCATTGGAGTAAACACCAAGAATCGCCATTAAATGATTCAAGTCAGGATATTTCTCACCCCCAAGAGAACATAGCGCCCTTCCAACTGAAAAGAGCAACTCAAGTGACGGCAGCATTTTATCTGGATTATCAAATATTTTTTTTAAAAAATAATGAGTCAAGGTATTGAACTCGCTAATTTTCCTGGAAACTTCAATGGATTCAGGGGAAGGACTTTCTCCCTCCTTTGGAGGTTTATAATTATAGAGTGTTTGCAGAGGCACTTGCTTATAGTATGAGACCATACAAACTCTCATCTCCTGAGCAATCAACTCAGCAGTCTTTTCGCATGCAGACTGCTCCTGTCTCGTATCTACGCAGCGTAACTTTGATTTCAAAATCAGCCGCTCTTTTTGCTTGATGCCTCGAGTAACCAGTTCGTCAAAAGATTTGGTCGACTCACGCTGTTCAAACCATTGATTCAAAGAATCAAAATGCTCAACCAAAGGATCCGTATAAAATTTTTGATTAGCAGCAATCAAATTACCGAGAAGTCGTCTAATTCTTTTTTGCGCAAAACTTGGCTTTGCACCTTTTTCAAAACCACGGTCTATTAAATTTTTCGCTTTCTCAACCAAAGGCCCATTTATAAAAAAATCATTAGGGTTATAAACTATTAACTGAAATAAAATGAGATAGGCAGCGAAAATTTGCCGGTTATCGAATTTGCTGTACATCGCATTCAATCCGTCCAGAATTTCACTTTGAGAGTAAAGCGCCTGAAGTCCTGTCACTCGTGACAGAATAATATCAAATTCATCCTGCCAGTTTGTACTCTTGTTACCTTTGCTGGTTAGGATAAACAAGGCCTCTCTCAAATGCATTTGCCTTTTAATTTCTGTCGGTGATAATTTTTCTCCTGACATTCGTTTCAGCATCAGATGATATGCTGTTGAAGTTAATTCTTTTGACGCATCATGAGCTTTTAATTGAGTAACCAACTGAAACATCATGTTCAACATTGCGTCATTGTTTATTTTTTGTAACTTGTCATATTGTTTTTGTGCACACAATCTTAGCTCATTGAAATATTCAACAGCGTAATTGTGTTTATCAAATAAGACGAATAGATCACTAAATAGCTTGCTTTTGTCTTTGACTTCGACCTTATTAAAAAATTCCTGTAAGCTTTTACCAATAGCTGCCTTATCTGTTTGAAGTAAACGCTCAAACTCCTGATAAATCGTGGCAGGATCATTTTTCATCCAACTATATAATTCTTTCACCGGTTCAGATTCGGCTTCATACACAATCTCCGCAGAAGAATCACAGCTCATATCGCTTCGTGCTGACGGTAACTCGCTATCTGGCTCATTACTGCGCTGTGAATTTAATGGGGAGGAGGTAAACGAGGAAGTTGAAGAGGAAAACGAAGCAGACAAAGAGCTCGTAAATGAATTACTGGATGACGAAGAGCATACAGACAGATGATCACCGCTGGCAGGAAAAAGGGAAGGATAAGAATCATAAAGAAAACCTGGTCCTGATTGACGAGGAGAGAGTAATCCGATCGGTTCTAATGGTATTCTTGAGATTAGCAGTTGCAAACTCTCATCGTTACCAGCCAAAGCTCTTGCGTCTTCACCTTTCAGATTTTTTGCATCTTTAATGACCGCTGCGGTACTCAGGTTGAAAGAGGCGATGGCCCATTGTTTTTTATAAATCACTGAATCCAGATAAGGGGGATTGCCGTTTTTATTGGGTAAATTAGTTATGCCAGGCAAATAACCAAGCAACAAACCCATTACTTTGGTATGGGGCCTGTCTTTTCTGACTAGCAAATGGAGTATGCTATCAGATTGGGAATTAAGGGTTTCTAGACCTCTGCGAAAATTTTCCAAACCAAGGAAGGTTTCCAACAAGTTAAATCGATTTATTTCAGTTTTGATCTCTTTTACATCGTTTAAGCCTGTTACTTCAATCTCAATTTTAGGTTCATCATCCGGAGCAAGTAAGGCATTATAAATACCTAAACTAATTTCAGGATAGACCAGCAAACCATTGAGCAATTCATGCCTGAATTTTGGTATTTCATCCCTGCCTTTATCATACAAATGATAAGCGGTGGCTAGTAATAAAGTTTGATCTTTTGAAAAAGTAGCAATCAAGGTTTCTAAAACAGCAGGTTCTTCCTTACTCGCTTTCTTCTCATTTTGTTGCACAACAAGTCTAATAATATCACGGAATATCATGCTATTTTCCCTAAACTTAAATCGATTTAATTTGATAAAAAAATTGATTTATTGAATGAGTTTTAATCCTTTTTTAAATTATCATGCTAATAATTTTTTGGCAAGATGTGTTTTTTTTCAACACGGAATTTGAATGAAAATTATTAAAATTCTCCATTCTCTATTTGAGAGCAAGATATTGAAAAAAAATGCTATTTGTTAGACGAAATCAGGTAGACTCATGACTGACAACAATCTCCAATAATTTTATATATTGCTCGCCATTCCCCTTTTCTTCGAGGTATAAATGGATAAATAAATCAAGACATGCTTTTTTAGAAATAGGCGATTTTTCATGCTGTACCTCCAGTGCCAAAGTCATTGCGGCAAGCACGGAAGACATCTTTTCAATGACTTCGCGAATATGCAGTGTTTGCAGTTCACTGGAAATGGATTTAAGAAAGGTAAAATGCGTTTCGAGAGCCAGGATTTGTTTGCTAAACAGTTCTTTATACTCATCTTTTTTGATTTTTTTTAATTGGCCGAGTAAATGATCAAGGAAAATTTCATCTACCTTAAAACGCAAAATATCTCGAAGAGTTTGCATCCAAAGTGTGAAATGAGTACCCTCCCAGTTTTCGCAAACGATACAATCTCGAAGCAAACGGGGAAGTGCGGAAAAACTTTCAATCGTTCCATTGCCCGCAAGGATATCGATGCAGTGATGAATATTATTTACAGCATGTTTTGCCGTGAAATATTTATTCAGATTAGCTAAGGTACGCAATAAATACTGCTGTTTTTTGTCTTCATTTTTCCCTGCATTTTTGTCAAACTCATCCTGCAACCCAACCATATAGAACGCGCTTGCCAGCATGGCAACCAGCTTCGCCTTGATTTGAGCCAAATGCTCTTTCACCAAAGGATATTGGATGATTTTTTTTCCAAAGGCATCCCGGTTGCATGCATAGTAATAGGCAATCTGATAGGCACGACGCGTCATTCCCAAAACTGAAAAGGCATTAAATATTCTCGAAAGATGTAAGACATTTTCCATAACCAGATGAATTCCCTCGCCAGCATTTCCAATCAGAAAAGCAAGCGATCCATCAAAATCTATTTCGCCTGTAGCCATTGAACGGGTACCTATCTTTTGCTTCAGTCGTCTGATTCTGAAGTAGTTGTCCTTCCCATCCTTAAGCTGCCTGGGTATTAGAAACAAACCCAAACCCCGGGTGCCAGTTTCCTGAGCATCTATTCGCGCAGTCAATAGAATAAGATCGGCATTAGCGTTGGAACAAAACCATTTCTCTCCTACAATTCGCCAGTTTTTTTGCTCGTCCTGAAAAGCCAGGCTAGCATTGGCTCCTACGTCGGAGCCGCCCTGAATTTCAGTTAAAAACTGAGCACCGGTATAGTTATCATCAAATGAGGGAGCAAGCAATTTATCCATAAAAAACTCATTATTCTTTAATGGCTTTATATTTAAAATTCGAATTATTCCTGCTGAACAGGCAATGGGGCAATTATGCCCAGCCTCTCCAGCGTGAGATGAAAGTAGAAAGAGAGACAGCGTTTTTTTCATTTCACCGGGATAACGCAAAAAGCGCATTAAACCGGAGCCATAAATAATATTACCTGCCTTAATATACGATGGATGGTGGATTACTTGCTCATGGCCTTCACCAATCGCGTTAAAATGGCTTAATTTAGGTAAGTTCTCATCCAGATTATTTTCTGAAACGCTTGGCTCTAAATCAAAAGCCACTTGGCTGGCAAACTGTTTTAACTGTTCAATGAACCCTTTATCGTTTGCAAATAGAATAGAATAGGAATGCATTAAACAGGAGTTTTCGCTTAGAATTTTTACTTTCAGCTGTTCGTTCCACTGCCTGAGATCATTCCTTGTTTTTTGATAAACTGATTGATTGTCCATTAAAGCTCCCTGCCAATGTATACATGCTGCAATAAATGATAACTCATCATATCTGAGTACGATATGTATGCAAATCAAAAGCTTGTTTATTTACACTCTATTCTGCCGTTTTCAAATTGTAATTGATTACCGCCGAAATCAGCAAAAAACTGCCCATGATAGGAATCAGTTTGTTTATTCCATTGTGCTGAAATAAACAATCTGGACCGCGACTTGTCTTCGCTGTCTACTGCCACCAAAAGCAGATTGCCTTGCCGCATACTGAATATTGTCGGTTCGACCTCATAGGGGAAATCAACGAGCGGCATTGAATTGGGCTTGTCAGCCACTGTGAATGTGATGTTTTCTGTCAAGCCCTGCATAGAGCAAGTAAGGGTTTTGTCGGAGGCGAATACCAGGCTTGGACAGAGCAGCAATAACGACAGAGTTTTCATAATAAGCTCTTGTGTCAGTAGGCAGCATATTCTTATTTTAGCCAAACCCTGATATTCCTCCAATTCACTAATGCGGCCGAGTTGTTCTGCTGCGATCAGCCTCGTGAAGTTTATTAGAAAACCTGAGCGACTTATCCAGTTTTGTATCCGCGGCCGAATCATTCTTTTTTGCCTGACTCTCCAGCCAGAGTAAAAACTTTCCCTTCAGGTAGTGCATTTTCTCTTTAATAATAATTGCCTCTTTATCGGAGATTACTTTTTTAGCTTTTTTAAAAATTTCTCCTTCCTCTTCCTTCACATGATGCTCTACGATTTCCTTTAGTTTCAATACAGCCTGAACCCATTGCTCGCTACCCCAGGAATGATTAACAATATTAATTTGTTCTTCAATTTCCACATGTTCTTTTTTCCCATGTTCAGCCAGATCCCTGGTAGATGGATGTTGTGATAGAAACTTGTAAAATGTTTCCTGTTCAGAATGAGCATGAACTAATAATTCCTGAGCAATTAACGTGACGATTTCATGCTGCCGCATCATCAATGTCGTTTTTTCAAATAATTTAAATAAATGATTCACTTTCTCGTGATCCATTTTTAAATAGTCATAAATATCCATTGGCGTCTCCTACGGGGTCATAACCACTTTAATACAGCCATCTTCTTTCTCGGCAAAATTTTTATAGGCATCAGGACCGTCTTTTAGCTTGATTCGATGCGTTATGATTTTAGAAGGATCGATTTCTCCCTCCAGTATTTTCTTTAACAGAACGGGTAAATAACGTTGTACGTGGGTTTGTCCCATTCTGAAGGTCAGGCCCTTGTTCATTGCTGCTCCGAAAGGAATATTATCCAGGGTATCAAGATAAACTCCTGGCATGGAAATAGTGCCTGCTTTTCCACAGCATTTAATTGCCTCCCTCAAAACATGAGCTCTGTCAGTAGCGAGATAAGTCATCTGCTTTACTCTATCCATAATGGAATCAAAACTAGGACCCACATGAGCCTCGCAACCTACCGCATCGATACAGCGCTCCGGGCCATGCCCTCGTGTCATTACCATCAGCGCATCATAGACGTCTTCTTCCTGAAAATTGATGGTTTCCGCTCTGCCGAGATTTTCAGCCAGAGTTAAGCGCTCGGGAACACAGTCGATAGCGATTACGCGCGCAGCACCAAGCATCCAGGCGCTTTGAATAGCAAATTGCCCCACAGGACCGCAACCCCATACAGCGACTGTGTCGCCGGCCTGTATATCGCAATTTTCAGCCGCCATGTAACCCGTGGGAAATATGTCCGATAAAAACAAAAGTTTGTCATCAGCAATGTTATCAGGCACTTTGATAGGACCTACAGTCGCAAAGGGCACCCTCACGAACTCTGCCTGCCCGCCTGAAAAACCACCCAATAAATGAGAATATCCAAACATGCCAGAAGGCGATTGTCCCATCTGATTTTTAGCCATTTCTGCATTGGGATTTGAAAGCTCACAGCAGGCAAACAATTTTTTCTTGCAAAATTGACACTTTCCACACGAAATGGTGAATGGAACGACAACCTTGTCGCCAACTTTCAGCTTTTTATTTGCAGAACCTACTTCGACAACTTCCCCCATAAACTCATGACCTATCACATCACCTGATTCCATAGCAGGCATTAATCCATTGTACAAATGAAGGTCGGAGCCGCAGATTGCGGTTGCAGTCACACGAATAATTGCGTCCTGATCATTAATAATTTCCGGATCAGGGACATTTTCAATACGTACATCCTTTTTTCCATGCCAGCAGATTGCTTTCATTTCAATTTCCTTATCGACTGAACCCAGTAGAAGTGGCGATTTTTGAAAAAACTGATATGGGAATAAAGAAGAGTAACAACGTTCGCCCATATCTTTAACAGATAGGATATTTTTTGAATTATTGCAACTCAAACCTGAACGGTATATTGTAAATTGACAAAAGCTGCTTTAACTTTTAGCCATAATAGGGATGGACAATAATGCTGCATATCACAAAAGATCTGGAATTTCCTGACTCTTTGGATCCTTTATACGACAAAGCGATTAAATATGAGTGGATTTCATTGTTGTATATGATAAGCACCACATTTTTTTCCTTCATTGTAATGTCCAATTCGCAAACAATGAAAACCATCTGGCTGGAAGATACTTTGGGTATTATCCCCCCCGCTTCATTTTTAGTGGCGAGCCGTATTATTCAATGGAAAGCCAACAAAAAATTTCCCTATGGTTACCATAAAATAACAGGCATGTCTTACTTCGCCAGTTCACTTGCTCTGTTTTTCCTGGGAGTCTATTTACTGATTGATGGAAGCCTGGTGTTACTTAAAAACGAGCATCCCAATATTCCTGATGTATCCTTTTCAGGTTACTCCATTTGGCTGGGCTATATCATGATCATTGCCCTACTATGGTCAAGTCTGCCTTCAACTATTCTCGGCCACCTTAAAATCCCTTTGTCGCTCAAGTTGTATGACAAAATATTATTTGCCGATTCCAAAATGAACAAGGCCAGTTGGATGAGCGGCTTTGCAAGCATTATTGGTATCATAGGTATTAGAATGGGGTTCTGGTGGGCTGACGCAGGCATAGCCATTCTGATATCCTTTAGCATCATTAATGATGGTTATAGTAACCTGAAGAACTCGATATTGGATCTCATGGATGAGGTGCCTGAAACCATTGAAAAAAACAAAACGGATCCCCTTCTTTCCGAAGTGCGGTCCATAATCAAAAATGAAGACTGGGTTAAATCCTTTGAGATGCGATTTCGTGTAGTTGGTCATTTATTCTTTGGCGATATTTTTATTATTCCAAAGACAAAAACGATTGCTGTTGAAAAAATTCAAAGTCTGCGGGACAAAATTGAAGACCGCAACTGGCGCTTGCATGATATTACGATTACTGTGTTACCTGAGCGACTTATGATCCCTTCAGGGGAAAAGAAATAAACATAACAGTTTAAGACCTGCATGCACTGACATTAAGTATGCTCAACTTTCCATTACGCTGGCCGAAGGCCTAGGTATCTAAACATCTCTGGAAGCAGAGTTTCCTCCTGGCTTCTGTGTCCCTCGGCCGAGGGATCCTCCTCCCGCCCACGCGCCACGGCCTTGTCCGGGGCATCCTCACTTCTATCCTTTGAGTAACCTGGATCACCCGAACAAGTCGGGTGACGTAGGCAAGTCGGGTGACGTAGGCAAGTCGGAAGACGTAGAGCGAGAATGACATAGCTTGGGGATGCAAAATCACTCCAATGAACAGACATTTAAATTTTTGAGCAAACTTGCTGATCTGTTCTATGCTTAAAAGAGGAAAATAAAAAAACAAATACAATTAAGGAAATACTATCATGAGAACCATAATCTTACTCATGTTAGCAGTAACGTCTTCCAGTTTTTCTCTCCCGTCGCCCGTTCTCCACTCGCAAAATCAAATTGAGCAAACTGTCTTTGAAGATATTATTTCTTTAATTAATCCCGAAGTAGATTTTCCCCCTCCCCCTAGCCTTGGGGAAATTCAAAAAATGCTTAAAGAGCAAGCGCCGGATTTACGACCGGAAGTGGTGAGTAAAGTCTTGACCACCCTACGGTGCACACGTGAATTTAAACTGCCCTACAATAAAAATATACTGACGGTTATCGATTACTCTCTGCCCTCTAGCGAAAAGCGTTTCTGGGTTTTTGATTTATCTCAGCAACGATTATTGTTTCATACCTATGTTTCGCACGGGATCACTTCCGGCAGCTTGAACACCAATTATTTTTCCAATAAATACAATAGCAAGGCGAGCAGTATCGGCGTTTACACGACGGATCAGGCTTACTATGGCCGCGAAGGATTATCTTTAAGGCTGGATGGCCTTGATCGCGGATTCAATGACAATGCATCCAACCGCGCAGTGGTTATGCACGGCGGCTGGTATATGGCAGAAGATTTTATCAAAAAGTATGGCCGCCCGGGGCGAAGCTGGGGATGTCCGGCTTTACCAATGGATAAAACCGTTCCTATTATTAATGCAATCAAGAATAAATCATTGTTTGTCATTTACTATCCCAGTGACAGCTGGTTTGTTCGTTCCAAGTTTCTTAACTGCAGCCGTTTTAACCTGGCAAAGCAGGCTAAATCTGAACTTGAAATAAAACCTGCCGAAGAAGAGCGGGAGGCCATTCTCTTTGTCGACAACAATAAGAACAGTTCTCGTCAGGAAGAGGAGCCTATCGCGGTAATCGATGCCGATAATTATGTTCGTATTTTTAAAACCAAAGCGCCTTTGGAAAGAATGCTGCGACGACAAATCAATCACATGGAGTATATTGCCTTAAGCAATGCGGAATTCAACAGCCTTATTTCCAATAAAGATAAAATACTGAATGTCAATAATGATCTGGAAGAAGTGTCCTTTGTGATACCCGTTATCAAGATGGTAAGAGGCTATTATGAAACTGAGATGCATGTTGTTCCGCTGGGAAAAATAAAGAGTGTGGAAGTTAATTCAGATCCTTCGCGCACTGACGCTCAGGCCAAAAGCTACACGGTTCATTTCGATAATAAAACAGTGAATCTGAGGCCTAGCAACCAATTCATCCGCTGGCTCGGATTATAAACAATAAGGATTGCTATGGAAATCGGAAGTAGTTGCAGCCTTTCAAGTTTTGATAATGTGGTGAATCGACGAATTGTTCTGGTTTTACAAGGAGGCGGTGCATTGGGTGCTTTTCAGGCTGGTGTTTATGAAACACTTGAAAAAAACAATTATATTCCCAATTGGATAGGTGGAACCTCTATTGGAGCTATCAACGCCAGTATCATTGCCGGAAACTATCCTGAAAACCGCTTAAAAAAATTGCAGCAATTCTGGCAGACGGTCACTCAACCGGATATTTTTCAATTCAGCGATGATATGTCGGAAGGGCTTCGACGCTTTTTCATGCAAATTCAGTTTCAAATGCTGATTCTCTCAGGGATCCCGGTATTTTTTAAGCCTCAAATCAATAACTTTCTCAGTTGGATGCAAGGAAGCTTCAACAGTTTTTATGACACAAGCCCCTTGCGGGAATTTTTAAAAGAGTTAATTGATTTTGACTATTTGAATCGCCAGGAAATACGGCTAAGTCTTGGGGCAACCAACCTGCATACCGGGCAAATTCGGTATTTTGATTCCCGCTTTGAGAAAATTGGACCAGAGCATGTGATGGCTAGCGGCGCCCTGCCTCCTGCCTTTCCCCCCATTCTTATTGACAATGAATATTATTGGGATGGCGGGATTTACTCCAACACCCCTTTATCAATTGTTCTGGATGATTTTCCTCGCGTTAATTCGCTTTGTTTTATGGTCGATCTCTGGAGTCCTGAAGGCGCTCTGCCAGGAACTCTGGATGAGGTCCGTAAAAGGAATCTGGAAATTATTTATAGCAGCCGTTATGAAGAGCACCGAAAAAATTATGAAGCCATGCACAATATGCGCCGGGCTATTCGTGCTTTGTATAGTCAGTTACCCCCTGAAAAACAGCAGGATCCTGAAAATCTGCGATTAGTATCCCTGGGATGCATAACCAGCATGGACATTGTACAAATCCAATATGAACAAAAACCCTGGGAATCCTCAACCAAGGACGCTGATTTTAGCGCATCATCTATCAAGTCACGCTGGGAACAAGGTAAATTAAAAACGCAAATGCTGCTGGATAAAAAGACATTTGCAGAGCCGCACCCTCCTCATGTAGGGGTAGTGATTCATCGATAAAAGCAGGCTGTTAAAATAATCAGGTTATTGTTATTCTAAAGCATACTGAATGCAGGAACTAATTCATTTTGAAACCACGCTTATCCAATTTATCCGTTTTTATTGGGCTGATTTTGACAGCAAGCTCCTTGTTTGCCGTCAACGAGCGCCAGAGCGCTACACATGCGCGTGAGGAACGCCACAATCTTCTGGGTGTTTTTGTTGGCGGGCATTATGTTGATCATAACGATCATTTCACCTATGGTCTTGAATATCATCGTGTAGTTTACTTTCCTTTCGGATTTAGTGTGATCGCTGAGAATACTCCGATCAATAAAAAGCATAATAGTGAAACCGAGTTTTTTGCATTGGCAACCTATAATTTTTTTGAATATTTCACGATGGGAGTGGGACCTGGAATCAAATATGAAAAAGAAGAGCCCAACCGAATGCTTGGGCGGGTTACTCTTGGCCACATTTTTCATATCAAGCCCGACATGGAAATGACGCCGAATGTCGACTTTGATGTGAGTGAGAAAGGCGGCAGTAAATTTGTGTTTGGTGTTACATTTGGAAAACAGTTTTAATTTGGAGAGAATTCAAATAAAAATGAGCTTCTCAACTTTCAATGCGTTAGCGGCTTATCCAGGCCACGGAACCCATTGAATAAAACCTCCAGCGCTCTTTTCCCCATGGGTTCCTGGGGACAAAATGGGATTGAAGCCGCAAAACCGATGTCATCCTCCAGCTGCTCCCAATGTTTAGCCTGATACAGTATCGGTTCGATTTTTTTATAAAGCGCTTTCATTGCCATATCGTCCACAGACAAACTTCGATGCCTTGAACGGGTCAGCATTGTCCATAAGCTTTGGTGTAAAGCATACTTCAAAATATAAATTGCTTCATCAAATCCCGGAAAATCATTTTCCAGATTAATAAATGAAGTCTCATTATAAAGATGAGTAAATTGATAGTCGTTGCAAGAAAATTCACTGTCAATCGTATCCTGAGTCACTGGGTTGGAATATTGGCAGCGGAATAAATAAAGAATGCTTTCTCCGGTTGCATCCTCAGTGAGCCTGAAGCATCCTTGAAAAATAAAAGGCTGCTTCCATACTGCGACCAATATCAGAGTTTCTATGGAGATAGAAGTAAATTTAGATTTATCGGTTACCAATGAGGTAATTCCTTAGGCATACGCAGCCAGTTAGTATCGGGGTAAGGGCAGGCGGCATCGATCGCATGCAATATATAAGCATGGCGGGATTTATTCGAATGGTTGGCATTACTTTTATGCGGTAAACGACCATGAAGTACCACTAGACTGCCCTGCTTTACTTCTACAGGCACACTATATTTGTCCTGCCAGATTAAGGGATAATAATCCTCAAACTCGATGACATCCCCCTTTCTAATCATTTTTCTTGATAAGGGAATCGTTGTAGGGCTTGGCATAACCTGCAAACAGCCATTTTCAAGCGTTGCATCCTCAAGAGCAAACCAGAACCCCAGAGCATCTTTCGGACTATGTAAAAAAGTAGAATCCTGATGGCAGCCTACTTCGCTCCCTATACCAGGTTGTTTAAACAGATACATCGATTGCAGCAAACCGGGTTTCTCAAATCCTAATTGATGGCAAATGGTTTTCAGACGTTCACTTCTTGAATATAACCGGAATATCGGATCAAGCACATGCAAAGCGTGCCCAATTTTATTCAATGACTTTTCCAGTGTTTTAGTCATGTTCCCCTGTTCGTTAAAAGCCTCAGGTTCAAAGAATAGCCGAATTTTATCACCGGAATTTAAAAAATACTCTGTTTTGGCGTGATCCTGGGTTTCGGACGTGAATACGGTCACCGGAATATCCTGTTGATATTCATTAATTATAAAATTAACTCTATCGATGAGCGTTTCACAAATTGAAGGAGTAAAAAATTTTTCAATCACCAGATAGCCATTTGTGAGAAAATGATCAAGTTGCAGAGCCGACAATTCCATCCATACACCCCTTACAGCATTCCATGCTATTAATAACCTGTTATCATACTGAGGAAGCTTTTTATTAGCAAATTTAATCCCCATTCACATAATTCTCAAATTTAAGACCATCATTCCAGAAGTCTGATTTTCAAGCTATAATAGTTGATAGGACATTTTTTAGGCTACCCCGTTTTATGAAAACCTCAGGATTTACAATTATTGAACTTTTAATTGTTGTGGTAGTCATAGGAATTCTTGCTACCATCGCCGTTCCTGCTTATCAGGATTACACGATCAGATCGCGCGTGACTGAAGGTTTAAATTTGGCCAGTGCCGCCAAACTCGCTGTATCGGATACAACGCAGGTTAAAAATGGGGTGCTCCCGGTTGACAATAACGCGGCAGGTTACTCGCCTCCAGCGGCCACTCCGTCTGTTTCGTCAATTAACATCGCCAATGGTCTGATTACTATTGCCTATACCGCTTTAGCAGGCAATGGCACGATTATACTGACTCCCACTGTACAGTCCGCAGGTGAAATTACCTGGGATTGCAGAGGAGGTACTCTTCTCGATAAATACCGCCCCCCCATTTGCCGCGGAGGCAGCAGCGTGGCTCAGGGTGGAAGCGGCTCTGGAAGCTCTGGCTCTGGCAGTTCTGGAAATAGCGGCGTTGGCCCAGGAAATAGTAACGGCGCCGGTAATAGTGAAAACTCAAACTATAATCAGAATCCTGGCAACAATGGCAACAATGGCAACAATGGCAACAATGGCAACAATGGCAACAATGGCAACAATGGCAATAATGGCAATAATGGCAATAATGGCAATAATGGCAATGGCGTTAACAATGCCAATGAAAATGCCAGTTTTAATGAAAACACTAATGATAACTCAGGTAACTAGACCCGTCTCAAGACAAGCAAGGAGGTTTGAATGAGAAAGCTCGGTTTATTAGCAGGTCTTTTATTTGCGACAGGAATCTATGCCGCTGACGGGATCCCGGAAGTGCAGATTCAGGATCAGGATGCCGATCAGAGTCTTTGTGTACAAAAAATCCTGCAAAATTGCATTAGCAAGTGTGACAGTGCCGGTGATAAGGATTGCGTGCAGCTTTGCAATGAAAATGCGAAAAATGAGTGCCGCCAGGCTGGTGAATAGCAATCTAATTAACCCGCTATTATGCCATAAGTATCTACACATCCTGAAAAAACAGTCTCCTCCTCTCCTCTACGTCCGTCGCTTATCCGAGGGATCCTCCTCCGCCCACGTGACACGGCTTGTCCGGGGCATCCTCACTTCTATCCTTTGAGTAATCTGGATCACCCGAACAAGTCGGGTGACGTAGGAGGGAAGTCGGGTGACGTAGGAGGTAAGTCGGGTGACATAGGAGGCAAGTCGGGTGACGTAGGAGGGAAGTCGGGCGACGTAGGAGGCAAGTCGGGTGACGTAGGAGGTAAGTCGGGCGACGTAGGAGGCAAGTCGGGTGACGTAGGAGGCAAGTCGGGTGACGTAGGAGGCAAGTCGGGTGACGTAGGCAAGTCGGAAGACGTAGGCGAAGAGGAGGACGCAGGGCCTCTTTGTCATTGTAGAAATCTCACACTCCACAAACACTGGTATTAATCCCCACTTGTCCCATAACCGCTCTAACCAGATTCGTATCCTTTCCAAGATCGTTTGCAGAGTAAATTACCCCACAGGCTGCCTGTGTAAAATCCGTATTGGCTGTCCAGTAATGGCTATTAGCCTGAATCATCAAATGATAGGCGTCTCTGATTGGTATTTCCTGTGACAATAGGAAAAAAGCCTTGTTAAAAATGCCGCTGGCAGTATGAACAAGGTAGCTTTGCCTTTCCAATGGATTGGGAATCTGCTTTTGAGCCGATGCAAGTAATTCCGAGTAGCTGATGCGGCAACTGGCCCCATTTTGCATGGCAACCGACCGATCCAGACAATCCGCGGAACTTCCATCCTCGGAAGGATTATCCATGAATCTAAGAGCCTTACCGTAAGAATCACGCACCACTGTTTCCCCAATTCCCCAGGTTATCTCACCGTTATTGGCATACACTCTGCTATATAATTGCGGGTAAGTCGCGAGAAGATAAGCACGAGCAGCCTGTCCCGCCATATCTGACATGGATTCATTTAAAGCACCTGACTCATCATGATATTCAAGCCCTGCATGTTGTTCCGTAAAGCCGTGGGTCACTTCATGACCTGCAATGTCCAGGGAAACCAAAGGATAAAACTCATCGCCATCACCAAATGACATGGTTTCTCCATCCCAGAAGGCATTATCATAACTTTTGCCAAAATGAACCCGCATAATTAAGGTCATCGGGCTGCCATCCGCCTGCTGCAAGGCGGGCACACTGTACCAATTTTTATACATATCTACAATCATATGCCCAAAATAGTAGGCATCGTTCCGAGTTCCGTAAGCACCATTGGTCGACTCTTCCTGGTTATCGCCACAAAGATATTGAAACGGACGCAGATTAGTATTATTCCAGTCCCATTTTGAATTTAGGTCAACCAGACGCACGACACTATCATCCATAATGCAGCGCTCACCCTGTTGCGCCACTTCCAGACCAGGCAACCCGTCTTTACCATACCAATATTCCTGAACTTTACTATTCCCTCCCGCGCCGGTATCGGTGTAATTCTTAAGATTATTCCATTGGCTGATGATATTGCCGCGATGAGCATCGATCAGATAGACTGGCTGAGCAGGCTGCTTCTCTGCATTTAAAGTATTAAAACGGGTTAAGTAGACAAGCTTTGGTTCATTATTATCGCTAATCCTTATCTGCAACTCGATTTTTTCCTGCTGAATTTCAGCGCCTGGATTAGAACCAAGATATTCCTTTTTAGCCAGTTCGAGCGCATTGCTTCTACTGATGGAAGCTTGTACATCCAGCTCGATATCTTCAATAAGCTGGCCATTTACCTGTGCTTGCTGACCCATGCGAACTGAGGAGGAATTGCTGCCAATAACGATGGCTTGCCCGCCAATAACCGGCACGCCTTTGTAGTATTGCTGATATCGACTGACAGTATTCTTTTTTTCAATGGACTCAGTGATTATTTTAAGCTCATCGATAGAGGGCGAAGCGGCATTGACAGCCCGTTTATTTTTAAACTGCTTTTCCAGTTTAAATTGGCCCAGACTGGATAAAGGGGCATGATATAAGTTTTTCACTTCAGCAGCGCTAACACCTAAGGGAATTGAGAGCGAAGAAATTACAAGCAATCGTTTAAACATTTGTAGCCCCTGTACTTTCCAAAGACACTACCTTATCAAATCCAGGCTAATTTGCAAATAAAATAATCAGTTTTTCAGTTCCAATTTCCCGCTCATAACCACCCCATGAATCGCGGTCTGATCGCAGCAATAAATGAGAGTGGATAGACGATTCTGTCGGCTGGTTGATTCAAGCCGCGGATGCTTATTATCAATAATCAGACAATCCAGAAATGAACCCTCACTCAGGAAATCATATCCCCAAGCCCCTTTCGCCAGTTGACCTCCTTTGAGCACCTGGTTGAATACTATATTGCCGCTATTACCTGCTTTACCCAGGCAAATCAAATTTCGTTTTCTGGCTAGTAAACGTTGCCCGTAGTCTAGCCAGCGCAACTCCTCAAAAGGCGAAAGACCAATATGGCTGTCTGTGCCGATTGAGAAGCGGCCCTGATGTTCAAGATAGGAAATTAAAGGAAAGTGACCATCTCCGAGATTGCCTTCCGTTGAAGGACACAGGACGACATTCGCTCCACTTGCAGCGAGCTCTTCTACTTCATGCGGCACAAGATGAGTAGCATGCACCAGATTATAATGCTGATTTACTGCCACTGAATTTAATAACCATTCAACAGGTCTTAGTCCGAGAACCTGCATACATTGCTCAACTTCCCCCGTCTGCTCGGCAATGTGCATATGAACAGGAACAGATTGATCGATGGATTGACAGAGCTCAATAATTTGCTCAGGAGAAACAGCTCGAATTGAATGAATACCTACGCCAATGTTCGCTTTCGAATAATGGCTGCAGGCGGCTTTTGAAGCCTCGTATAAGTTCCAGTAATCATTCAGACTTTTGGATATAAACCGCCTCTGCTCGGGTTTGGCTGGATTTTTTAAATCATATTGCTGATATAAAACCGGAACCAAAGTAATTGCGATGCCAGCCTGTTGTGCGGCAGAGACGAGGCGCTCACCCATTTCCGCGAGATTTCCGTAAGGCTTTCCATCCTTATCATGATGAAGATAATGAAACTCCACGACCGCCGTATAACCCTGTTGGACTAACTCTCGGTAGAGCCGAAAAGCAACTTCTTCCATTTTATCAGGAGTCATCTCCAAAGCACTGCGATACATTGCCTCTCGCCAGGTCCAAAAGTCATCGCTTTGAGCTTCTTCGGATAGGAATTCGGCAGTTCCGGCCATTGAATACTGAAAGGCATGGGAATGCGCGTTAACAAAGCCTGGGATAGCCCAACCCTTTATTTCCTCTACCTTCACAGATTCATAAGCAATGGCCGAGGTTTTAAGGATTTTTCCCTCGCCATCGAGGTAAACATAATAATTATCGAGCCAATCATTTCCATCGTACAGGCTTTCAAACTTTAAGAGACGCATTGTGATTCCCTGGACAGCTAAATTGATTCATTAAACTGTGGAATCATCAATTAATCAATGGTCTTTTGCAATTTCATTATAGGAATAGTTGGGCTACACTTGAAGTACAACACTATTGGCTAATACCGGATACCCCGCCGGAGTAGATAGATATTTACAGCCCTGTGGCTTGTCCCATAGGTATCTACCCATCCCCGCTACGCCCTGCGGCTTGTCCGCAGGGTCCAGTGTTTCTCTATGAGATTCCTGGATCCCTCGGACAAGCCGAGGGACGTAGGTGTGCACAAGCCGAGGGACGTAGGTGTGCACAAGCCAAGGGACGTAGTTGTACACAAGCCGAGGGTCGTAGAAACAAGGGGCAGAGGCAGATTGTACTTTCTGAGATGTGTTAGTACCTTTGGGCGGGAACAACAGGATACTTATGAACTTTCATGAGTTGTCTACAACGATTTTATTAATTTCCAGTCTTCTTCTGGCGGTGAGCTTTTACAACTTTATTCTGAAAAAATTCGTGAAAGAGATTAATCATCACAAACTCTTATTTACCTCCGGAGTTTTTATTTTTTTTAGTGTCCTGTTTGCATTTGAAAGTACAATTACCAATTGGGTCAATCATAAAGACACTCAATATTTTATTAAAATCGTATTGGAATGTTTATGGTGGTTTTCACTATTTTTCATCGTCAATCAGATAATCCATATTTTTATCTGGAAACGATTATTAAGGCAGTCAGGCATATTAATTCCCAAAATTTTTAAAGACCTGGTTTCCCTTCTCTTTCTAATCCTCACCGTAGCCGCCATTGTCCATTTTGTGTTTGCAAAATCAGTTTTTGGTATTTTTACCGCATCAGGCGTTATGGCTATTATTCTGGGTTATTCCGCTCAAGCTACTTTAAGCGATGTCTTTGCCGGTATCGGATTGAATACAACCAAGCAATTCAGTGAGGGGGACTGGATTGTGGTCTATGGTGAAATGCAGACGCTTACCGGGAAAATCATTGATGTCAATTGGCGCTTTGTTAATTTACTGAATATTGAAGGGAATATTTTATCGATTCCAAACTCAGTGATCTCCCAGCTATTTATTGAAAACCTGTCTCAACCGCATGGTATCAACAAGCAATCGCTAACCATCTCAATCCGTCAGCCCCTATCACCATCTCGATTTAAAAATATTCTGGTTGAAACTGCCCTTCAGTCTTCCAAAGTGCGCAATGAACCCAAGCCCCATGCGGCACTCATCGAGTGTAGCCAGGATACAAGCACCTACCATCTTGAATACTCCACCTCGGAAGTCAATCCAATCCTCATTAAAGATGAAATCTATTCAGCGCTCTGGTATCGATGTCTTCGTGAAAATATCCTGTTAACCGGTCATGAAATGCCGGAGAGGCCTGTGCTTACCCATGATGCCATCAGTAATTTTTTACGAAAAATTGATTTATTTCATTTTTTGAAAGAAGAGGAAATACAACTCCTCACCGAGCATTCTCGCTACGGACTCTACGGCCCCCCAGAACGCCTGTTAATTGAAGGGGAACACAATCACTCTCTTTTTATCGTGTACAGCGGCTCCGCTTCTCTTTATATTAATAGCCAGACGGAAAAACCCGTGTTTTTTGAAGCCTATGAAACAGGGGATTATTTTGGCGAAATATCAATGCTCACCGGAGCACCCTGTCGAGGTTCTCTCTTTATAGAAGAAGAAAGCATCATTATTGAAGTCACCCACAGCAATATCGCCAAGCTATTTAAGCAAAGACCCGAGCTCATGGAAAAAATGAGCGCGGTGGTGGTAAAAGGCGTCAAAGCTATTGAAAATCTGCGCCATGCCCAAATTCCGGTTGAAGGAACGGACAGGCACAGTCTGTTAGAAAGTTTGCTGGCCCATGTGCGCTATTTTTTCAAACATTAGGTCCGGAAGGCGGACACTCCGTTAGTAACCATTCGTCATGAGGATCCGGTTCTTTTTCTTCCTGAAAAAAGCTGCAACAAAGCTTGTCAATAAACGAGGGTTTGGATTTCGTCAGATACTCTCTTTTTCTTCTAAGCGCTTCCATGTCTTTTTCAGAAACCCGTTTGGGTGGATTTTCCGGGGGACATTTTGCATAGTCAAACACAAAAAAATCCGCTGCGCATTTTGAGTTTTTGACTACGAAATCGAGGACTTCCTGAGCGCTTGGCTCAAAATAACCTCCAAGTGTGGCCGCTTCCACCTGATGCATGGGATCATATTTAACTTCTTCTTTAAAATACTTGGCTAACTCGTTCTTATCATAGATATAGTTGATTGGCTTGCCTCGGAGACAAACAGGATTTTTGGCAAGATCCCATAATAATGGGCACTCAAGCCATCGGCTATCAATATTGAGAGCTTCAAGAATATTGGAGAGAATTTCCAGCGTTGTAGCAGCATTGGGTTCAACCACCACCACTCCAAGAGGAACAGTGGATAAATCATATAGCCTTTTTCCTTCATCACCCTGTAAATAAACAAAGCTCACGGCAAATCATCCTTATTTTTTTCAACGATTATAAAAGGAATGATTAATTCTAGTCAATTAGAAAAATATTACTCCTTTTGTACTATATATTGAGCGACTGATAAAACAAAATGCGCTATATCTTGATTTGTAAGTGTTAAAATAGTGATAAATTTGACGAAAACACCCCCACCATAAAATAATCTGACCTATATTTAAACAATAGTATTCCCCAATTAATAATCAATAAGGCAGACATGGCATCGCAGGCAATTTCTGGTGAAGTACAGGCACTTCAAGGTTTGCTGGTTCGTACTAATGAGAACGGACAGTGCAAGATTCTTAAACAGGGCTCCCTCATTCATGCAGGTGACACACTGGTTCTACTGGGAGGCGGCGATTCACTGATTAAGTTATTGTTTCAGCCTGCTATTTCGCTCTTGCCCGATCAGGCTTACAGCTTTCAGCTTAAAGGGATTTCCCCGCTTATAAATAAAATACCGGAAACCCCGCTTGATCAATTGTTAAATCAAACCCAACTGAAAAATGCAGACATTATTAAATTGATTGAGCAATTGGAAGAACCCGCCGCCGGGGATTCGCCGCTGCAAAGCGGCGGCGCCAGTTTCTATATTGATAAGCCACTATTCAGTTTAGGACATGTTGGCGCAGGCTATGATACCCGCTTCGCGGAAAATAGCTCGCTGTTCGATATTGAGCAGAATAATGTGCTATGGCTAAAAGATCCAAAACCTGAAGCGGTTCTTCGGCTAAATGACTCTGAGTTAACACTGGATGAATCCATTACTGTCAAAAATGGGGATAACAACGTCGGTCAGAGTGATCTGGTCGATCCCTTTGGTTTTGGCAAGCCTATCAGTATTGCAGAAGGGAATATTCTATCGTCCAGCAGCTCTCAATTTAACCAGAATGCCAGCGCAATCACCACCAGTTATGCATTGGAACTGGGTGATTCTCCATCTGATTTGAAGGCCAGTGATGGCAGTTCCATCAAGCTGGTGCTTGAGAATAATCTGGTATTGGGTAAAAGCGGCAATACCGTTGTTTTTGCGATTGGAATTGATGAAGGCAGCGGAAAAATCACCGTGGTTCAATATCATGGCTTATATCATAATGATCCCAATTCGCCCGATGAAAGCCTGTCCCTGGCGAATCTGGTCAAAGCCAGCCTGACTTTAACGGATACATCTGGTGACGTATCCAAGGCCACTGTTGAGATTGGCAGCAAAATTCACTTTGAAGATGATGCTCCCATTATTCAGAATGTTCAGCAGGCAAGCCTTGTCGATACGACCATTGAGCATCAGATTATTAATGGAACTGTACAAGTCGATTTCGGCAGTGACCTGGCAAAGGACTTAACCTTTAGCAGTGATGCGCTCAGAATTTTACAATCCAGCCAACTGACATCTAATGGCGAAGCACTTGTCTATACCCTGAGTCGTGACGGCCATAGTATCACCGCCACCGTTCAGGGTACGGATATCACTGTTTTTAAACTCAGCCTGTCGGCAGTTATCCCCAACGCGGAACAAATCCGCATGCCATCCTATCAGTTCCAATTATTTCAGGCACTGGATCAGCCCCCCAATAAAATCACCCTGGGGATTCCGATTAAAGCCATTGATGCGGATAATGACGTATCGCAAGGTCAAATTCGTATTACTATCACCGACGGAGCGGACGCAGCCGGGGGCAGTTCTTCCCTTCTCAGCTCGACTGAAGGCGATTTGGATGCCAATGCAGGTGCTTATCCAGTCAGCACTAACCACACGTTCACTATCGAAGCCGGTGTCGACCGTTTGCTGCCTCAAAGCTTAAATTTTGCCAATGGGTTTCTTGATGCCCTCCTTCAGGAGTTTAATCAAGAAGTTACCGCCGGCGGTCTGCCCCTGCATATCAGCTCCACAGTGGTTAACGGTGTCATTACGCTCACTGCATTGGATAGCGCTAACGAAGTGGTTTTCCAACTTAAATTAACGCCGGTTAATGTCGGACAAAATATCCAGGTTACTGCGGAATTGATTCAGTATAAGCCGCTCGATCATCAGGTAAATGGTGATACCAATGGAATCATCAGGCAAAATGGCAGCAGCATTGATTTTGATATTAAACTTCAAGCCAAAGACAGTGATGGCGATTCGCTGCAAAATCCGGTCAATCTGCATGTACAGATTAATGACGCCAATCCTCCGGTCTTGGGCCAGGACCAAATGGCCTTCACTGAATCCACTGTACAACAAGTTCTCATAGGCCAGGTTCCTCTCGATCTGGGAAGTGACACGATCGCAACAATGGTCTTTGAAGATAGTGCCCTCATGCAAGGCTCGCTTACCAGCTTAACCAGTGGCGGGTTTCAGACCTCTTATCAAATTAACGGGAACGAACTCAGTATCAGAATCAATGATCCACAAAGTGCAAGTAATGGTCAGGAATTATTGAAAGTCATATTAAATACCGATGGAAGCTACACGGCCACCCTGAAAGGCCCCTTTGATCAGGTGAATGACATTTCTGAATTGATCCTGACTGTAAGAGCAACCGATAAAGATGGCGATCCAAGTAATCTGGGCGCTATTCACTTAACGATACAGGATGCGCCGAGTCAGAACTTCCCAACTCAGGCATCCACTTCACTTATTGAAGGTGATTTAGCACCTGGTACATATCCAGTAACAAGTCCGGTCGCTGAATTTACTCTGCAAAGCAGCGGTGATCGTCTGCTTCCTGAAACCATCCGTTTTGATCCCGCCACCATTAATGATTTGTTATCCGAACTCAGTCAGGAAATTAAAGTCGATGGTCAGCCTCTGGATTTCATCGTTCAGAATAATCAGATTATTGGCTCGCTGAATGGCTCAGCCATTGTAGTCATTGCATTAAGCGCCGATCAGAGCGGTAACCACTACAATGTGGATGGTCATTTAACTATCACCTTAAATGGACCTATTGATCATAACCAAACGAATAACACCAGGCTTGTTCATTTGGCAGGTGATCAGATTAGTATTCAGATAGGCGTACAGATTACAGATGCCGACGGCGACTCTCTGGCCAATCCTGCGCAAATCACAGCCAGCATTGCCGATGGCGCTCCACCCCAGCTGATTCATGTTGAAGACATCACTCTGGCAGAACCGGTAAGCACTGACGCCACCTCAAGTTCAGCACATATTTTAATCGATATCGGCTCTGATGCGATTAAATCATTAACTTTCAATTATACCAATGGGGAAAACAGCGGTCTGCTTTCCGGCACTCATCCTGTATTGCTTGAAATTAATAATGGCGTCCTTCATGGCTATTACATTGAAAATGGCATTGAGGTCAGTGTTTTTAATGCAACCCTCACAAACCAGGGTAATCAGGCTGTCGTCGACTTTGAATTATACAAGCCCATTGACCACACACAGCCAGGACAGGACAGTGTCACTCTGCCAATCAAGATCATTGCTGTGGATACCGATGGCGACAGCGCTACTGTATCCGTTCCTGTGCATATCAGCGACTCTGTCGCGCATCCAGAAGCAGTTACCGCAACCGTTATTGAGGGAGACACTGTCCTTGGTAATCTTTCCTCCTCATATCAACTGAATGTGGAAGGCGGGCGTCTTTACAGTTTCACCGTAAATGGTACGGCTTATACTTTTGATGCCGCCCACAGCAGTTTTTCAGTTACGACAGATAAAGGCTTACTAACCGTTAACAGTGATGGCAGCTGGAACCTGCAAAGCCTCGATGGGCTCGATCATGACTTTGTACAACAACTCCCTGTCTCCTACACCGTGATTGATGGGGATGGTGATTTTGCCAGCAGTTCACTTCTTATTACAATCACCGACGGCAGCCCCTCAAGCGGAGGGCAAACCCTGGGTAATGCCCTGGTTGAAGGCGATCTGGCGCCGATGACGTACCCCGTTACTGCTATTAGCCCTACACTGACAGTGGTCAATAACGGCTCTGATCCTTTTGATTTAAGTACTTTTGCTATTCAGAATCCAGCGGCATTGGCAGCTGAATTACAGGCTGACCTGCAATTTTTCAATTCCGTCACCGGTCAAACCGAATCGCTGATTGCTACTGTTGGTAATGACAGTATCGTTCTTCGCTCCAGCAGCGGCGAACTGGTTCTCGAAGTCAAACTGATTGCCATTGTTCAGGCGAATCAGGACTTATCGCTGACTCAAACGATAACCCTTTATCAGCCGCTTTCTCATCTACTTTCAAATAATAGCGGCGTGGTGACCCTGGGTAACGATCAGATTCAGATCAACTATCAGGTCCAGGTTGCCGATATTGATGGGGATTTACTGGTTAATCCTCTTAATCTGTCTGCAACGATCAGCGATGGCGCCAATCCAGTGATTGATGATGCCGCAACTATTGTACAAGATGGTTCAAGTGTAAGTTCAGGCACTCTGGACGTTAATATCGGCAGCGACCCAATCGCCAGCATCCGTTTTGACGCCAGTCAGCCGGCATTGGCCAATCTGACCAGCAATGGCTACAGCACCACCACAACGGTCAGCGATCACAGCATCAAAATTTTTGATCATAACCAGCAACTGCTGGCTGAAATTACTCTCAATAATAATGGCAGTTATTCAGTCCAGTTAAACGGTCCTCTGGATCAGGGCATTAATAATGTCCTGGGTATTCCTTTAAATGTAACCGCGACGGATAAAGACGGTGACAGCGACAGTGCCATTTTGCAAGTTTCGATTCAGGATGGCGCCAATCCGCAAGGCGGCCAGGTGATTAATCTCGCGGTTACTGAAGGAGATCTATCAGCCGCCAATGGCTATCCGGTCAGCGATATGAAAAGTTTCACGGTGACTGCCGGCAGCGATCGCCTTTTACCGCAATCCATTGAAATCGACAGCAGTATTATCAATACGATTATCAATGAGCTGAACAGCGAACTGAAATCTGGCGGTCAGCCCATTAATTTCACCTACGATGCCAATACCCATACTATCACTGGCAGCATTGGAAGCCTGACGATTCTCAGCTTATCGATTGATGCCAGCCAAAGCAGTAATGGCTATGATGTGGACGTGACCACCCGCTTCATCCAATATCAGCCCCTCGATCATTCAACCACTGGCAATAACACTGGCTACGCACAGGTTAATGGCAATAGCTTAAGTATTAATACGCCTATCCAGCTTACGGACAGTGACGGCGACAAACTGGCCGCGCCGATTAATCTGACAACCACTGTCGGCGATGGCGTTTTACCTGTACTTTCTTATACAGGCGATATTGTTCTCACAGAACCTGTAAGCAGCACAGTGACCACAGGAACCACTACCCTGCTGGTGGATATTGGTTCAGATAGCATTAAAACTCTGACTTTCAATTACACTAATGGTGAAAACAGCGGTTTGCTTTCCGGCGGACATCCAGTTTTACTTGAAGTGAACAATGGTGTGCTTCAGGGATATTATCTGGAAAATAACGTTAAGGTCGCGGTTTTTAACGCCACGCTGGGCAATCAGGGCGAAGTCAATTTTCAAATGTTAAAGCCCATTGATCACTCACAAGCGGGTCAGGATAGCATCACCCTCCCTGTTCGAATTATTGCCGTAGACAGCGATGGTGATAGCGCAACGCTCTCAATTCCAGTCCGCATTACTGACACTGTAGCTCACCCGCAGGCAGTCACTGCAACAGTCATTGAAGGCGATACTGTCATGGGCAACCTTTCCTCTTCCTATCAGCTGAATGCGGAAGGCGGACGCTTATACAGCTTTACTGTGAATGGCACCCAATATACGTTTGATGCCACTCATACAAGTTACTCTGTTAGCACCGCTAAAGGCTTGCTGACAGTCAATAGTGATGGCAGCTGGAGCCTGCAAAGTGTTGATGGCCTTGATCATGATTTTGTCCAGCAGTTACCGATTAACTATACGGTTATTGATGGTGATGGTGATTTTGCCAGCAGTACAATGGTTATTACTATTACTGACGGCAGTCCTTCCAGCGGCGGGCAAACCTTAGCCACTGCAGTAGCTGAGGGTGATCTCTCACCGCTCACTTATCCCGTCAGTGTGATTAGTCCGACATTAACCGTAATCAATAATGGCTCAGATCCCTTCGACTTAAGCACCTTCACTATTCAAAATCCTGCCGCATTGGCAGCGGAACTACAGGCCGAAATTCAATATTTTAATCCCCTGACAGGCCAAACTGAAGCCGTTGTGGCCACTGTCAGCAATAACAGTATTGTGCTTCGCTCAACAAGCGGCGAGTTGGTTTTGGAAGTGAAATTAACGCCCACTATTCTGGCTAATCAGGATTTATCAATCAGTCAGATGATCACGCTGTATCAACCTCTATCTCATATCACGGTCAATGCAACGGGCGCAGTTGCGAATAACCTTGATCAGATTCGCATTAACTATCAGGTGCAGATAGCCGATATTGATGGTGATTTACTGGTCAATCCAGTGAATGTGTCTGCTACAGTCAGCGATGGCGCTAATCCGATTATCAATGATGCCAACACCGTGGTTGTTGATGGTTCCAGTGTCAGTTCCGGTGTTATGGATTTCAATATTGGTAGCGATCCGATATCCAGTATACGTTTCGCTACCAACCAGCCGGCCCTGGCTAACCTGACCAGTAATGGATTAAGTACGACTACTAATGTCAGCACGAACAGTATCAAGATAATGGATTCTAACCAGAATATAATTGCTGAAATTATTTTAAATAATAATGGCAGCTATTCCGTTACTTTGAGTGGTCCTTTCGATCAGGCAGTCAATAATGTATTAAATATTCCCTTAAATGTCATCGCCCAGGATAAAGACGGCGACCAGGATACCGCCATTCTTCGTGTTTCAATTAATGATGGCGCGAATCCACAAGGCGGGAATGTCGTTAACCTCGCCGTGGTTGAAGGCAGTTTATCCGTAGCCAATGGCTATCCCGTCAGTGATGTGAAATCATTTGTTATCACTGCTGGCAGTGATCGCCTGCTGCCGCAATCCATTCAGATTGACAGTACGGTTATTAATACCATTCTCAGTGAACTCGGCAGTGAATTAAAATCCAATGGTCAGACTATCACCTTTACCTATGATAGCAATACTCATGCGATTACGGGCAAGATTGGCAGCGATGTCGTACTGACATTAACCGTCAACGCAACTCAAAGCGGCAATGGCAAAGATGTGAATGTAACTACCACTTTTGTTCAATACCAGCCCCTGGATCACCTGCAAACAGGCAATGCGACAGGCTATGTAAGCATCAATGGTACAACCATCAGTATTAATACCCCTGTTCAAATCAGCGATAGCGATGGCGATAAACTGGTCGCTCCAGTTAATCTGACGACCACAGTCACTGATGGTCTTTTACCTGTGATTAATCCAATCGCAGCGATTACGGTTAAGGAAAGCGACATCAATGCCAGCACCGGCAACCACGCCGGCTCCACTGCCGCTTCAACCGGGGAAGCCGCAACTGGCAGCATTTCGGTGCAGACAGGCAGCGATAAAGTGGTTAGTTATAGTATTGATGTGCAGGCCTTTAACTCAGGGGTTGATGGGCAATGGAAATCAGGTGGTGTTCCCATTATATTGTCCTATGATGCGGTGAATGATATTTATCGCGGCACCGCCAATGGCGTGAGTAAATTTACTCTCAAAATGAATGCTTCCGGAACCTATACCTTCACTTTAACAGGTTCAATCGATCACCCTGTTGAAGCCGGTAAAAATAATCTTGATGTTATTTTTTCTGTCGTTGCCAAAGATGCTGACGGTGATATCAGTGCGGTAGCCAAGTTACCGGTCACAGTACAAGATGACATTCCCGATGCAGTAAATACCTCGTTTTCTGCGATTACTGAAGGTGCAACCACTACAACAGTCGATTTATTGCCAACGGCTCGCGAAGGAGCTGACACCGGTAAAATCGTGTCCGTTTGGGATGGAAATACCCAGTATAATATTACCGGCACTGGCGATAATCAGATTACTCTGCACAACGATGCCAACGGCCAGGTCATTGGTGTTCTGCACGTTTTCGCCGATGGCCGCGTCTTTTTTGTCAGTAGTGCATCCATCGACCATGACGGCTTGAATTTGGTAAAAAATGTACGCTTTGATGTACGTGATTTTGATGGCGATATTGATAATGCCAATATTACGCTCACTATAAATGATAAAGCCGCCTCTATCGTTATTTCCGCCGCATCGGGCGTGGAAGATGTAGGTCGCGACAGCAATGAAGTACTGGTGAATCCACAGGGCGGAATTCCCATCAATATGACCATTAATATCGGCGATTTTGATAATAGTGAAAGTATTGGCAAAGTGCTCATTCAGGCACCGGCAACCAGCTATGGTGATTTTTACTACAATGGAATATTGCTAAGCACAGTAGTAGAGGGAGGCATAACTTATTTTGTAATTCCCCCGCAAGCCTTCAGCAGTGCAGACCAAATCACTTACACCTTAAATGGCCTCACCTTTGTGCCTCGTGCGGATTTCTCAAGTTATACCGCCAATTTATCATTCACTGTCAGAGCCACCGTGGACTATCAGGTGAATGGCAATACCCTGTCTAAAGCAGCCGTAACCGGCACTTTGAACATTGATGTGAAAGGTATCGCGGACGTACCGGTCTGGGATCTGGCTCAAACCACTCAGCACTCAATCGGCACGGAAGATGCCGCCAATATTCCTCTGCAAATAAAGGCCGCCTTACAGGATACCGATGGCTCAGAAACAATTGATTATTATCTGGTTAAAATTACTTCAGGCAACGCCAGCCTGATTGGAAACGGTTTGACACCTGATGCGAATGGTTACTATAAGGTCAGCCCCGCTAATCTGTCCAGTCTGCAAATCGATCCTGCGACAGATTACAGCGGCATGGTTAAAGTTTCAGCGATTGCCGTCAGCAAGGAAAGCGGCAACTTCTTAAGCGGATTTCAATATGCCCAGTCTCAGCCGATTGAACTAACCATTGATGTCAAACCGGTTGCGGATAATATACAGCTGAATATTAATAAACCTTACCTGGTTTCCAATGAAGATGCTCCAATTAATCTGGGAAGTTTTATTAATGTGAGCAAAGCGGCTGATAACAGCGATCTGTCAGAAAATTCATTTATTCGGATTTCCAATCTTCCAGATGGCGCTTATTTTTCAATCAACGGAACCACGTTGAATGTAGCCGGTCTAGGCGCTGGCCTGCATAATTTATCGCTGACTTATACCGACAGCCAGGGACAAAGCCATACGATTCAATATCAATATTATAAAGACGCTGTGGACAGCAGCAAAAACTATTATCAGTTTAACAATACCGATTTTTCCGATGTTCGTCTGCACCCAGTGCCTGAAAGCAATGTCGATTTTGCGATTAAGGTACAAGCAGTGGTTATTGACCAGGCTACTTTGAGTACCGGGGTTGAAACAGATACTCAGATAACCAGTGAGCAGGTTATTCTCATTAACCTTAAAGGAATCTCAGACGCCCCTGTCTTTGATGTAAGCAATACTTCATGGTCAGCCATCAGTAATGGCGTTGAAACCACTATCCCTGAAGATGGCCAGGCCAGACTTGACTTTAAACTGCTTTCAGGAGAAAAAGCACTGGCACCCACGGATACTTCAGAAACAATCACCATGGTGATTTCAAATCTCCCAGCAGGCGCTCAATTGCTGGATAGTAATGGAAACACCGTAACCCTGACCTATGTAGGACTGGATGCTAATGGTCAACCCAAGTATGAAATTAATCTCACCACCTTGAGTGATTTAGTAGTCATTCCACCGCCAAACAGCACAGCGGATATGAGTTTGAATGCTCATATTGTAGTCACAGAAAATGATGGTAATTATCTGGTTGTTGACAAGCAAATCGTGATTCATGTAACACCCGTTATTGACGCCGGCGATTATGCCCGGGGCTCTGCCGGACTGGAAGATGGTTTAACTACGGTGAACTGGCGCCCGCCTACATTTAGCGATAGTCAGGAATTTATTTCAGGCCTTCGTATTGAAAATATCCCTCAAGGCACGCAATTATTTATCAATGGCGTGGCCATTACCACGCTGGGTGATTCGTCAGTCACCTTGACAACGGCTCAATTGAATAATTTGCTCCAGGGTCAATCCCTGCAAATACGAGCTGCTGAAGATTCGGATATGGATATTAATCTTAAGGCAATTACCTCAGTCAGTCAGCAGGATGTCAATGGCAGTCCCACAGTCACTAAAGATATCGTGGGTGATCTTCATATTGATCTGCAGGCAGTGGTCGAGCCTGATGCGACACTGAATGTGCTTACCAATAATAACGTTCCAGTCAACAATATCACTGCTTTAAATGGCACCACAGTGAATTTATCCACTAATGCGTCCTCCCAAGGCCACTTAACCTTCCAGGATCTGGATCCGTCCAGTGCAGAAGTGATTCAAACGGTAGTTATCACTGGATTGGGAAATCAATTTGTAGTCACTGGCGGAATTTACGATGGAGTAGGCAACTGGATAGTACCGGCTTCTGCTCTTGATAATCTGCAGATTACTTCCAAATTTGGCTACAACGGCTCAATTAATGTCACCTTCCATGCGCAGGTACGTGACTTGGGCGATAATAATGAGCAGGATATTAGCAATCCAGCCTTTCGCTCAACCACAGTGACCATGAATTTCACTGGCGGTGGCGGCGGCCCCGGTGATCCGCCTGTAGAAGCAGGAACTATTACCATCACCCCTGCGACTATTCATACTCAGGAAGATATTCCGCAGTCTATCAGTAGCCAGTTATCTTCCATGCTGTCTTTGAGTAATGGTACCAGCGATGATGTTTATGCCTTGTTGATTCAAGGTCCTCTGCCCCAAGGCTTTGTGCTCTCTGGCAGCGGAGTCATCTATGATTTCGTCAATGATCGCTATGTGATCCAGGTAAATGCTGATGCTTTAGGCAACCTGAGTGTAGGCGAAGTGATTCTGCAAACGCCAGTTGATTATTCCGGCAGCCTGCCCTTCGCATTAAACTGGGCTGCCGCCAATATGGTCAGTGGGGATAGTAATACTGGAAGCAGTAATGTATCGGCTCCACTGGATGTCGCCCCGGTGGTCGACGTACCAGCCAATCCGGCAGTGACTGATCCAAACCACACACCGGCGGTCAGTTTGCAGGTTGTTCAGACTGAGGGCTTAAATACCGATAAGCAGCCGGTGACTGATGGCTCTGATGTGACAATTCCCAATGCGGCTTTTGAAGATGGGTTGGTGATTTTAAGGCTGAATGTCGCGTCAGCAGATATTGACAGCAGCGAACAAATTAATTCAGTTCAGTTAAAAGTCGACCCTGCCAAAGGCTATTTTGTCGATAGCAATGGTCTGGCTTTACCAGTAGACAGCAACGGCTTTGTGACTGTATCTGTCAGCGATCTGAATCATCTGCAATTTAAGCCAGTTAATGATTTCAGCGGCCAGGTCAGCGTGACCGCTGTTATTAATTTAGTTGATCAGGCACTCAATAGTCAGGGTCAGACAGTGACCGACAGCGCCAGTTACACCAAGGTGATGAATTTCGATGTGTTGCCAGTTAATGATCCGGTGCATTTTGGGGGTCAATTTAATTTCAGCGGCAACGAAGACGTCGCTGGTGGCGTTCCCTTATCAGGAATGACAGTGAATACAACGGATACCGACGGATCTGAAAAAATCGTCTCTCTGGTCATTCGAGGTGTTCCGGATGACTTTCTGATAAGCTCCGCTCAGAACATGGGAAATGGCGACTGGAAAATAACAGTCAATGCCGCCAGTTTTGACTTATCCAGCATTAAAGTCATCGCTCCTGAGAACTTCAGCGGCAGTCTGGATCTGGAGGTGGTCGCTTTTACAAAAGAAGCGCTCGCCGCTCTGCCGGGCTCTGGCGGAAGTCATAGTATCCATCTGGATATTAACCCGGTCAGTGATCCGGTTGACATTATTGGAGCAGGAGCCGCCAGTACTGCTAGCGGCATTGAGAATGGTCAAATAAGTATCAATCTTAACTTTCAGGCTCGGGATAATGTAGACAGTTATAACGGCTCTGCGACCAATGTACAGGAGAATGGCCCGGAATCATTGCTCATCACCGTAAAAGGGGTACCCACTGGCTCAGAAATCCAGCTGCCAGCAGGGGTCAATGGCACACTGGAAAGCAAAGTCTATGACAATGCCAGCGGAGAATGGATCTGGACTTTTAAAATCAATGCCTCAAATCTTGGCAGCATCATTTTCCTGCCTGGTGATTTTAACGGTAATGCAGAACTAACCATACAGGCACAATCAGTAGATAACCAGGCGGCTCCAGGAGCAGTTCGTGAAGTAAACGTGGCAGTAGATATCACCGCGGTCAATGATGCACCAGTTAATATCCATCCCGCATCATTTGACGCCCAGGAAGATCAAAGCGTTTTGCTTAATAATATTCAGATTAGCGACGTGGATGCGCGTGAAGCTAATGGCAATATGACAATTACCCTCTCCGTTGAACATGGAGTACTGACACTAACTGGGCCTTTAAGCGGTATTATGCTCAGCGGGAACGGCAGCAATACAGTTACCCTTGTTGGTCAACTGGATGCAGTCAATCAGGCACTAAACGGTAATCTGCATTATCAAAGCAATCTAAACTATAACGGCTCAGACTCGCTGGTCATTAATACCAATGACAATGGCAATTCCGGAGGACCTGCGCTTTCAGCAGTATCTACCGTGCCTATTAATATTACTGCAGTTAATGATGCGCCAGTTAATATTACTCCTTCTATCCCACTCGAGGCAGCGGAAGATCAGGTGCTGACTATCAATACCTTAAGAGTAAGTGATGTGGACGCCGGGGCAGGTGCAATCACTATCACACTGGGTGTAGAGCATGGCTTGCTTAGTTTGGCAGGCAGTGCCGGGGCTGTTACGGTATCAGGTGAATTCACTAATCATCTGGTGTTAACCGGAACGGTCAATGATCTGAATAATCTCCTGACCACCGGAATTCAATATCAGGGTCTGGCCAATTATTTCGGCCCGGATGCACTGACCATGACCAGTAATGATCTGGGTAATACCGGCGGTCCGGCACTAAGCGACAGTGATATTGTGGATATTGTGGTCGCCGCACGCTCAGATAATCCGGAAATGACTATCCTCTATCATTCGGTTGTGGCAGCGCTTGCCGTGCTTATTCCCTTAAATATTCAGGCAGAGGTAGCGAATCCTGCAGCCAATGAATTGAGGGTTCGTCTGGATGGCTTAGGCGATGCGATTCCCGTTGATGAAAACGGCAATCCTCTGGGTCAAATGCTGGCTCAGGGCTCCTGGGAAATATCCGCCGGTCATTTACAGCAATTGCATCTGCAGAATGTAAGCGAAGGAGAACATACAATCACCGTAACCGCTATTTCGGACGTCGGTGATAATAACCCGCAGGAATCCGCTTCGCAGACTATTGATCTCAATGTAGTTAATTCCAGCCTGAATGATCTTCAGAATACTCAGGATGATCACAGCAACACCCATCTGGTGGGCTCTGAGCTTGAAGATGTCTTGCGAGGAGTATTTGGCGATGACATGCTGGATGGAAAAGGCGGTAATGATTTATTAATAGGCGGCGATGGAAACGACATCCTTATCGGCGGTAAGGGCAATGATACCCTCACTGGCGGCGCTGGTCATGATATCTTCCTATGGCAGGCCAATGATCATGGTGTTGAAGGCAGTCCAGAACGTGATGTCATTACTGATTTTAATCCTCAGGAAGACAAACTTGATTTATCCCAATTGCTCAGTGGCGAGAATGAGTCCAATCTGGCCCATTATCTTCACTTCGCCTATGATGCCGATTCAGATACCACTACTTTGTCAATTAGCTCACAAGGTCATTTTGATGGTACAGAAGTGACTCCTTTGGACGTAACGGCAAAAACGGATCAGGAAATTGTGATCAACGGCGATTTGGTCGGACCTGCGACGACTCAGGCCGAGATTATTAATACTCTATTTGCTGCCCAGCAGATTGTGGTGGATGTTTAGCCTCGTGCTCACTGGCTATTCCACTCAGCCCACTACGTACTGCGGCTTGACCCTGAGAGATGTCACAAAATTTAACCATGCTATAAAAGCCTACGTACCCTCAATAATAGCCTACGTACCCCGCTTTATGCGGGGTATCCATAAAATTGCTAGTGAGTTTTAAAATGCTTTTGCCAATCAGACGCATTGCCTGGATACCGCGAACAAGTCGCGGTACGTAGAGGGAAAGTTAAGTACGTAGGAGGAGGTCAAGTCGCAGTGCATAGCAAAGGAGAAAGCTAGCTTTCGTTCTCGAAGCCTCTAATCAAGACACCCGGTGAAACTGAAGACTAACCTCGGCAGTCATCCCAGGCCCCACCGTTAAAGTACCCTGTGCATCACCGCTATTTTCAGAAAAGCTACCATCAATACTGCCATATTCCGTATTAAAGGTCGCTATGCCATTGACACAGGTTCCGGTAAATTGATTCACTGTATGTTTTGGACAGAAAAAGCTGCCGGAATCCTTATCCGCCACCACCTCTATGCTGAAATGCTGGCCGCCGTCAGCGCTTGTGATGGTACCCGAACCATGATATTTGCATTCACCAATAAACCAGTTTGTCGCTTTACCTGAGCCCGCCCATTGTCCGGCAACCTGCTGGCAAGCATCGCTATTTGTGGAATACAAGCTGAAATTGGCATGCGCCATATTTGAAAAAGAAAAAGCTGCAGCTATAAATCCTGTTAATATATAATGTTTCATTTTCTACCCTGAAAAACTGACTTATCAAGGCAATGATTATTACTCTTCTCGACTTGGTAATGCAATCAAAAATTGAGGGCCTCTTAACAAGGCCCCGAGAGCAAATTAATCGGCTGCTACATAACGACCATTTTTAATGTGATAGGCATGACCGTCTCTGTAGACCACACCTTTTTTCTGGAAAATCACACGATCCGTTGCAGAAGCAACTCCACCGACCACCACTTTAGTGCTTTTGACCACCACGGCGCCTGATTTTTGAACTACAGTTCCAGTGGTGGATACCACTCTGGCGCCTGTTCCCATGACTGCGCTTCCTGTTTCATTCAGCGCATTCTGAGTGCCGCAGCCTGTCAGCATGATAGACGCAGCGCCGGCCAGTGCGAAAATAACGTTCTTCATAGTTCCCTCCATTTTTTTCCTTTTTATTTACTGCACCTAATCAAATATAGTACAAAAATCAGAATTGGATCTGGACCCAGTTATTCCCTAAACTTATTATTATGAAAAAACTTTATACTATTGGCCATTCCACTCACCCTCTTGAGGAGTTCATCGACATTCTTCACCACTATGGCATTAAGCATGTGGCGGATATCCGCACGGTTCCACGCTCAAGGCATGTACCCTGGTTCAATAAAGACAGCTTTGCAAATGCATTGGAAAAAGAAAATATTGCTTACAGTCATCTCGATAAACTGGGCGGTTTGCGTAAAACATCCGCTTCATCCATTAATACCGGATGGCATAATGCCAGTTTTCGAGGCTTTGCGGATTACATGCAAACAGCATCCTTTTTTGAAGGATTAAAAGAACTCCATACATTTATCCATCCGGATTATGGAACAGTAATTATGTGCGCCGAAGCGCTTCCCTGGCGCTGCCACCGCTCGCTCATCGGAGATATCGAGGTTGTCAGACATACTGAAGTTCTGGATATTTTCAATAAAAAGGAAGTAAAACCGCATAAACTGACTTCTTTTGCAGTAGTGAATACACACAGCCGTCCTTATAAAGTTTTTTACCCCGGACCAGTTGACTAAACACAAGGCTCCTAGTCAAATAATAATTTCCGGTTAATTAAATCTCTGCCTGTGAACAGAACTCAACGCGCTCTATTATCTTCTTTAATTGCCTCAGGTCTTTTTCTCACTACCTTGGGTAAAATAGATAATATAAAGCTGGCCATTCTGGTACATCTTTTTATCTTTTTGCTTGGCGGTCTAATCGTTTATGCACTCTGTCTGTTTGATTTTCCGAAAAAGATTTTTGCAAAGATTGGCAGCTTTCTTGGTAAATCAGCAGACATTCCTGAATATCAATTGCTGGGGATCAGCGCGGTCGTGTTATTTTCCATCTGCTATTTTTTGTCGGGAGCATTATTTAATCATCTTCCGGTAGAGATGGATTCTATGGCGCAATATGCCGGCGCAAAAATATTTTTAAGCGGACACTGGAGCCTGGCCAGTCACCCTCTGCGCGAATTTTTTGATACCCCCTGGTTTATCAGTGATGGGAGGTTTTATACCTTCTACCCTCCCGGACATATGTTTCTGCTAGCCTTAGGCCATTATTTTTATCAGCCGGCGATCATTAACCCCCTTATAGCCGCCGTAACGCTGATTGCCAGTTACTATCTGGCCAAAGAAATTGGAGGAAGCTTTGCCGCGCGAATCTGTCTATTTTTATTTATGGTTTCGCCGTTTATCGTTTTTCTTTCATCTGAATTTGATAATCGATCAACAGCACTTTTGGCCGCCACATTATTTGCCTTGTTTTATATCCGGACAATCAAAACAAAGGAGATAAGAAATGCAATTTTTGCGGGACTTTCTTTGGGTTATTATCTCATCACCCGCCCGCAGTCGGCCCTTTTTTTCAGCCTGCCTTTTGTTGTTTACAGCCTCTGGATTCTTCTGTTTCAATTCAGAAAATATTTCAAATCATTTGCATTGATGAGCTTGATTATTCTTGCTTTCATATTCTTTTTTCTTTATTACAATCAGCAAACAACAGGTTCCGCTTTTCTAACAGGTTATCAGAAATATTTTGGAAATCAGGTAGTACCTGGGGAAGAATTATTGACAAATGACAACCTTAATAATTGGAAAAATCAAATCATTCGTGTGATTGATTATATGCAGTTACTTCATAGACAGTTATTTGGCTGGCCGATTTCGTCGCTATTATTAGCATTTCTTCTCTTTTTTTTAGGTCTTGAGAAACCCTGGTGCCGATTGCTGGCGATGAGTTTTTTCAGTATTTATTTTAGTTTAATTCTTTCCGAATATACCTATGACATTTTCGGCCCGCGTTATTTATATGAAACTGCCAGTATTGTGATTATCCTTAATGCAATTTTTTTAAGTCGAATACCGGCCTTTTTCCGAAAGCGCTTGCGGGTGAAATTATCTCTGAATGAATGGCGAGGAATTATTGCGCTGTTACTATTTATTATGACCTTGATTGCCTTGTCTACAATTATTCCGGCCCGCTATCAACTGTATTCAAATAACTACCGGCAAAGCAACAAACAACTTCTGCGGATAATTGATACAGAAACTGTCAAGCCTGCGGTCGTTTTACTTAGTGAAGAAAATGATCGCCTGGCTACTATTTTTATGCAACCCTGGTTTGATTCAAATCCGGTGATTGTGGCCCAGGATCGGGGAAGCGAAAACTATAAGATACTCCAGTATTATCCAGAACGTAGTGTGTATGTATTAGAAAAGGGCAAGCTTAAGCGCATTCAATAATAATTGTCTGCGGCCTGCGTATGTAACCGATGCAGGTCGGAAGAAGCGCCTAAGGACACGTGCTTAAGGCGTTGCCCTACCCCCACGTCCGAGGGACGTAGAAGTAAGGCTGTTCAGCGCGCATAATGCATCGGTTTCATCAGAATAAGAAATGATGGAATATTGATATTGAGCAACAAGAGACACAATAAAATTAACAGAATTAACAAAGCAATAAAAATCTTATTGAATATTAATTTTTCCGGGTAAATAATATCAAAATTATGCTCTAATCCCATCAGGAAATACCAGCCCATCCAACCAATAAGAAACGGCATAAGGATGATAAGTTCCGCTTTGTACTTTAACATTAAAATCGTGATGCCGAATATGGTTAACAAGGCATAAATAAAAGCCGATAGTATCAGTGTATTAGTTGTATAAAAAGCATAGGATTTACGATAGGAAATAGCGGTATCTCGGTTCGGAAAAATACGATATTCCGCTACCCGTTTCATACTCATGGTAAAGGCTCCCATCGCCCAGGTTGTGAGAATCAGCGAGGAAGGTGGTAAATAATGCGGCAGGATGCATAGCCAGCCAATAATTACTCGCAGCGGGTAATTGACTGACTCCAGCAACACATCAATATAAGCAACATCTTTCAAGCGAACAGGCGGTATGTTATACAGCCAGGCCAGTATCAGATAAACGCCGAGAACAATCAGAATATTCGCATGAGCAAGCATGCTTAAGCCCAAAGCCAGAAGGAATAGTGCGCAATACTCAAAAATAATCAGAGTTTTTTTAGTCTGAATTTTTGCTAATGCACGATCCTTTTTTACAGGGTGAAACTTATCTGTATTTCGATCAAGGTATTCGTTCAATACATAATTCGCTGATGAAGCAAGGCAGAGTGCGAGAAACACACTGATACACTGCAGCCAATGCACAGGAGCAGAAAATTGACTAAAAATGGCTGCCAGTGCGGCGCCTGCGAACATCAGCAAATTTTTGGGCCAGTTATCAATACGGGCAATAGATAAATAAGCATTCATATTACTTTTTTCTCGCAATAATCATCCAGGAATCACGAAGATTTAAAGGAATCACCCAGCGTTTGAAACATTCCAGGCGACTCAGACGCTCTATAAAAGGTAAATAATTATTTAAACGCTTTAAAAGATAGTCCATTGAAAAATACCAGGAAGGTCTTTTCCATTTTATGATTTCCAGATTGCTCTTGTCAGCTGCTAAACGCAAGGTTTTTCGATTAAAATAGCTCAGATGGGCTATCCGATAATGCCACCATTTTTTATTAAATAATCTGGCCGCCAAAGAGGAAACATCAGGCGTTACAATGACCGCGATCCCGTCACTAGTCAGATATTGACTGATATCAGTCATCAACTGAACTGGATTTTCAACATGCTCGAGTACATCGATTAAGGTAATTATGTCGTAATGTCTGTTGACAGCAGCGCCTGGGAAACTACCCGAATAAACAGGCACTCCCTTTGATTTAGCCCTTTCCACAAACCACTCGCACACTTCAATACCACTGGCATCATATCCCTGATTTAATCCTTCTTTTACCAGGATGCCAATGCCTGCCCCAATATCAAGTAATTTTCCTTCGAATTTAAAATGCCTTATTTCTTCAAGTAATTTTTGCGCCTGATAACTTCGAGGCTCCTGAGTCTCTTCGTAAGTTACATCAGTCATTGCAGCATAATAGGAATCAATGGCCTGTGCTTCGGGGCAAAACAGGAAACCACAGCTTTGACACTGGTAAATGCTTAAACTGGTACCATAGTCAGAATCCGTCACCGTAAAATGACTGCTCTTGAGTGATTCCGGAGAAATTCCCCGTCTTTTTAATACAAGCGTCCTGCTATCACACAGCCAGCACCTGAAATTATTGTTATTATTCATTAAGGCTCAATTGGGTAATCAGCAGGAGTATAACAGGTTTTGTTTTAATATTTTAACCGGCCGGTGGTTTGAGCGAGTGTCCAGAAGAGTTCTTGGCAACCGTCTGATCCACTATTATCTTCAACATGTGATCATCTCGTTTGGCGAGCCCCTCTCCATATTTTGTTGCAATTCCTTTTTTCCAGTCATCCAGAAATTCATCAGCGATCTTTTCGATAGATTGCCCTGTTACTTCACTTTTCTGCAGGAAATAGGAATCAAGAAAGGCCCTGATTGGAATTCGATGTTTTCTGACCAGCAAAATTATGTCCAAGCTTGATTTTGGTTTGTTTATGATCTCACGAGCAAGCGTAGAAGCTTCTCCTTTTAGGTCTCTCATTATTACTCCCTATGAACTTAGAATTCCATTATGAGTAATAATAGTACATATTTTCAAGAGGGATAGCTGAGTTATTCTTTCCAGGCTTTTTCCAAAGCACTCAAATCCAGCTTTTTCATCTTTAGAAGCGCTGCCATCACCCGATCAGATTTCGATCTATCGCTATCCTGAATCCATTCATTTAATATTTCAGGAACGATTTGCCAGGATAGTCCATATTTATCCTTAAGCCAACCACAGACTTGCGCGGATTCATCACCATCCTGCCCCAGTTGATCCCAATAATAATCGATTTCTTCCTGGGTTTTGCAATAGACTTGCAATGAAACGGCTGCATTGAATTGAAATACCGGGCCGCCATTAAGAGCAGTAAACCGTTGACCGTTTAGTTTAAATTCGATAGTCATGACAGTGCCGGCAGGCATACCATGCTGATCCTGCCCTACATTGCCGTAATGGCTTATCTGGCAAATTTCGGATTCAGGAAATATGGATAAATAAAAATTAACCGCTTCTTCGGCATTTTTATCAAACCATAAGCAGGGAATTATCTTTTGCATTCGATGTCCTCATAGTGAAAAAAAAAAGGAGGCATTCGCCTCCTTTTAATTAAGGGAAATTAATTAAAGCGCCAGGAGGCAACGCCCATGACACCGTTTTGCTGTACTCTATCAGCCAGTTGACCAATATAGTTAAGCGTCAGGGTAACGGATTTGGCAGGAACCAGTACATCGATTCCAGCATTAATCGCCAGTGCATTTCTCGCAATTGGGTTACCTGAAACCGTGAATGCGCCCCCTTCAGGGAAACTGAAAGTCGCATAGGGATTCAGATTATCATAGGCATGATTCCAGCCCAGCATTCCATGACCAGAAATATTATAAGTATCCCTTTGTACCAATAACGGAGTCGCTCTGGCACCCAGGGTAGTAAAGGCAATATTCTGATGATGAGCCCAGCCATTCAGCGCAGTGATTCCACCTCTTTCATGAATTGTGTCGGTAGAAACATTAATGTCGCTTAATCTGGCGAACGGTTCTATCTGCCATGAGTTATCAAGTGCGTAAGCTGCTTCCAGAAATGCCTGCGCTGTGTTGCCATTATAATCGGCGCGCAGATACTCATCGACACGAGGAAAGACCACATGTCTGGCGGAATCAAACTCATTCCATCCATAGGCGCCACCCGCGCGAACAACCCAGCGATCCATACGCGCACTGCCGTAAAGACCCAGGTAGTAAGTGTCGACATCCACAACGGAGTTTCGCTGACTGACCTTGTTTCTCAGCTCGCTGTAGCCCCCGAAAACACCCACGCGAGTCACATCAGTATTGGCATCGGCACCGATAAAAATACCGCCGCTGTTGACTCGAACTCGAGCATAGTTATTGGTACCATCTCGATGTCCCCAGTTACCAACTCCTTCGGCCCAGAAATTGATTGCACCATAAGGACGGTTCAAATCTTTCTGATAGTCCATGGGTGAAGTCAATCGATTTAACATGGTATTTTCAACAAACTGTCCGGCAGTGATAAGGCTTGAAGTCACTGAAGCCAGGGCCTCGCCTGAAAGGCTGTTTAAGGCTTCCTGCGCACTTTGGATCGTTGGAAGATTCAAAATAAGCGTTTTCAACAGGCTGCCATTAGGTAAGGTCTCGAGCGCATTACCCACAGCCGATTGATTAGGTGAGGTTGCAACACCTGAAATCGGTAAGGCAGTACGGCCAATCTGCAGATTGACGTTATTGGGACCATAAAGCAGATTGAAGCTTAAGAATGGCATCACTGGCAAGATGCCTGCAAATGTTCCGGAAACACCACCGGTTGCAGTCAAAATACCATAGGTACCCATTACAAAGGGTAAGCCACCGACACTGATGACGTTCACTAAGCCACCATTCAAAATGGCACTTCCCGCCACCTGAATTAAATCGGATTGCCCAAACGGGTTGACCTGGACTTCAAAAATAGACCCGGGATTCTGAATTAAATCACCTAATACGTTGAGTGTTCCAATACCCAATCCCAAACCAGGTGCGATAGTGCCATTCACTATTGCATCGCCGCCTACCGTGCCAACACCTTCCAAACGACCGCCGAGATTGACGAGAACATCGCCTCCAACACTGCCATTAAGCTGCAAAAGTCCCTCATTAACGGTTGTAGTTCCTGTGAAAGGATTAATCCCGTTCAATATCAGACTGCCCGGGCCATTTTTTATTAAATCACCGGTTCCATCAATTGAACCGCCGAAAATACCAGTACCGATGCCTGCGATAATTAAGTCATTGGCACCGAGAAGAATCTGGCTGCCGTCTACGCCGTTAAGATTGCCAATTAGTTGCGCGCCAAGAGCGGCGGATATATCCAGAGTTGCACCCGGCTGGGTTAAATTGAGAGGACCATTTGGAGAAAGACTTCCTCCCGCACCGACCGCCAGAGTACCCTCAGCAATATTAGTTCCACCAGTATTCGTTGACGCACCGGTTAATAATAAAACCCCTGCCCCCGCTTTAGTCAAAGCACCTGCCCCGCTGATACCGCCTGATAAAGTCAAGAGGGGTTCAGTGACCAGCGCGGTTAATCCGCCCGCAGCTAAAAGGATTGGATTTCCTAAATCAAGACCGGTTACAGCAGGCTGAATGATACCGCCATTGCCGGTAATCAAGCCAAACCCCAGGGAGGTATTAGTATCAATAATCGCATTACCACCGTTTAACACCGCATCGAAATAGCTGCCAGGACCGGAGACATTCCATGTACCGCTGTTAAGGACTAAATGTTGGAAATTGATATAAGTACCTGAAGGTGCAGAGCCTACTCCAGCGGTTCCTGATCCAGTGCCTGTAACGGAGTTTTGCAGAATCAGGGTGTTATTACCGCCAAAACCGCCGTCAATGACGCCTGTTGGCGCAAATAATACACCTAACCCAAGAACAGGCAGGTAAACGCCCAAACCAGTGCCGGTGACGGTCGAACCAGTCACAGCGGTAAAGGTATTGACGCTGTTACCTCCCATTGAAAGTCCGCCAACAATGTCGCCGCTATTGATAAAAGTATTTCCCTGGCCCGCTGTGCCATTGGATTGAAATGCCATACGGCCAATAATCGTTCCTGTATTGATACCATTGACTTTCGCACCACCAAAAGCAGCTAATACAGGAATATCATCAGGAAATAGCACCGCACCAATTAACGGAACGCCATTAATCAAGCCATTATTAACTATGTTGGTTACACCACCCACTCCATTTTGCACGGCTAAGGCCATACCGGTTAAATCGGCAAGAGTAACCCCGAGAACCCCGCTGGTACCACTCATGTAACCATTGTTAGTTACGTTGACATTGCTGGGATTCGCATTACCAATGAAAGTACCTGTTGAAAGAATATTGAGCAAACCCAGGAGTGATGGATCGATAGTACCGTTGTTATTTAAAGTAATATTATTTCCTGGCAGAGCCAAAGCTGTTCCGCCTAAGCCGAGAAGAACACTCAAATAAGCACCGCTTTCGACATTCACAGTCAGGTTATTTGCAGCGGAAAAATAGGAGGGCGCCAATGGATCTGTTGGAGGAAGACAGGTTACTACATCGCCATTTTGCGGGAACGCTGGAATACAATAGGCATTAGCAGTGTTGGTATTCAATAATCCAGCACAGGTAGCGGCCAGTATACTCATGCTGAGTTTACTTAACTTACCTGAGCGTGGTTTTTGATCAGTTACATCTCGATTAGAAGCATTTATTTTCATGAACATTCCTTGTTTAAAAAATACTGACTTCAACTGCGATAAAACTAATAGTCGTCAATGACTATAAAAGATATTTATGAATCAATCCAGAGCTAATTTCGATTAGGCAAAACAAGTGAATTCATTAGTGCCGGGGAGATTGGATTCATTTAAATCGAGAAGATCATTTATTGTAAGAGGGCTATTTTTTTTTAACAATTGCTCCAGCTCCTCATCATCGCATTGCGTACTGGAAATCAGTTCAGGACAAACACGCTCTTCACCAATTTGTTGTATTTGTTGATCAGGGGCAATGTCAGACATTTGACGCGAATCGGTTGGCATTAGCGGTTGGAAAAAAGATGGCGCTGAAAAGGGCTTTGTGTTTAAGTGTAAAATACAACTATCGGCTATTTTCTGCCAAGGGTGTAACATCCCAGCATTCTGCTGATGAAACTGAAAGAAAAACTGGGGATTCAGTTCGGCTATCGCCATTCCCAATATTATATCCACATCATGTATTGTTTCATATTTCTGCACAACTTCATCAATTTTTGAAAACAGTAAATCCAGTTGAAAATAATTGCCAAGGCCATGTAACTGGCTGCAGGTTTTGACAATCAAGTGCATTTTATCGTTTAGATTGCTCCCAGGAGGTAATTTATTCAGTATACCCAGCAAGATATGCGCACTTTCTGCACGAATAAATAGCATTGCCTCTTTTGCAAATTTCAAATTGGCCGCTGTAATTTTGTTATAATATTCAAAATAGACCAATGAACTGGGAAGACGAGTTTCTAACTGGACACGTCGGTTGAATGAAGATTGTAACTCTGGGCTGGGGTTGGCAACTGACACATAATACGCTTGCCCATTTATTATTTTCTTTTCAAAGTAATGAGAGAAAAGGAGCACTTTGCTTCCAGACATAAAGAATGTCTGACTGCCTTTAATTGAATTTTGAGTTTTATTTTTCATGATAAAACGCTGAATGACCAATTTTGAACAACAAAGCGCATTATATTATCTTTTGGAGCAGGAATATATATAATCGTTAGAATAATAATCAATTAAGAAAAGTCTTCTCTCCCAAGTTGGAGGGGTTTCACGATAGTCTTCATCAGACTGCGTTCGAGATGACAGCTTCTTTATAGTCCTCTCTCCCTTCAGGGAGAGAGTTAGAGAGAGGGGTTTAAGATCAGCTTTCCAAGATTTTTAGAAATGCCTGCAAAAACCCGCTAATACGATGATAGCGAGAGGCCGTAAGGAGTTCAGCAGTCAATGTCTTACCTGAAGCAGTGAGAATTTTACTCAAAGAATCGCCAGGCCCCAGATCCACAATCCAGTCATACTGATATTCTTTGATTAAATTACACACATTGAACCAGTCCAGACATTCCTGTAGTTCCAGTCCCAGCAAATCCCTTTCCTCTTCAGCCTTATATATTTTTCTTAGCTTCAAAGGGCTGATAATTGGATATTGCATAACATCATTCGGAAAATTACCATTTAAAAATTGCTGAAACTCGACAGTGGCTTGCTTGTAGAAAGGAGTATGTGAAGGCAGCTGAATATTTAAAAATTTTATAAGCCGCAAACCTTCTGTTGATAGCCTTGAAACCAGACGTTTTAAATCAGTACATTTTCCACCAACTACCAGATGCTGAGGCGAATTGATAATCGCTATAGAGCAACCGTATTCGGCTATCAGTTTTTGAATGGTCTCCCTGTCAAACTCCCCTTTAATAGTGATTAAATCATAGCCCTCTGTTTCAGAAACTAAAGTATTCATTAACTGGCTTCGATGATCAAGCAGTTCTATTATTCGCTCTGGGCTTGCATTAATGCTTGCCAGAAATGCGCTGGCCTCTCCCAGACTGTAGCCAGCCAATTCGACCTGATAATTAGTCAGCAAGGGCTTTATTCTTGCAAATAAAATCAGTTGATAACAGCCAATGATAATCTGCACCCGACGCGGGTTATCAATGGGGAGAGGCTGTGATAATAAATCCAGTTGTGCCAGGGAAGAAAAGGTTCTCAGTAAGCCGTTGGCTTCATCATCCTGCTGAAAAAAATCAAACAGTGTAGTATTCTGATACCCTTGTCCTGCAAAAATGAATAGAATTCTCACGATTGCTTTCCAAAAATTTGGCGCAGAAAAAAGAGTAAACCCAGCATATCGGCTACTCCCCCCGGGCTAATATTGGCTCTTGAAAACAAGCGATGCAACTCATCAGCTGCTCGGATAGACTGCTCACGATTATTCGCTGAAATACTCTGTTGGATATGGCCACGAGCAAAAGCTAATCCCTCAGGGCCAGTACGGTACAACACATTGATATCATCCAGGTTCAACAAAAAGTACTGATAGGCCAGCAAACCAAAAAACAGACTATCTCCCTGTATTGGAGATAACTCTTCATAAGCATCAAATACCAGTGAATATCCATCGATAGCTATTTGTCTAGCATCATCAACGGCATATTTTTGTCTGACCACAGCGCCGTGAGTGTGCACGTTAACATGCTCTTTCTGCAAATAGTCAGCCCATTGTTCGATGATAGCCGATTGCAGATCCCATAAAGAAAAATGGCAAAAACGCCGGCTCAGATTACAAATGGTCGCACACAAAATACCCATTGAGAAAATTGCACCGCGGTGGGTATTAATTCCTCCGGTAATCGACTGCATGGTCTTTTCGGCATTGATTCCCAGCGGTACCAGATTTCGCGGAACTAAATTTTGGGCGGCATGACAGCCTAAATTAACAAAATAATGTCTTAAACCAAATAAACTGCGAAAGAATAAACTGCCATCCATATCCGAATGCGCACCACTGTCAACAAAGCTTACCAGTCCCGGTTTTGGATACAAAGCCACTTCATCATATAAGGCCCGCACCGCCCTTTTGGCAAAATAGCGGGCAATTTGCGAAATGCTAGTTAAGGAGTGATGGAAATAAGGCATATAGATTGTCTCTTTTTAGCAATCTCAACTTATTGATTGATTTAAATAAGAGAGATTCCCCAGATAGTTGCAATAACTCCCTCCAGGAGCAATCGCCTAGTCCTGCAAAACGAATTTCTCCATCAATTCTTTGCTGTGAAAATTGCGATTGTAACTGGGCGTACAGGCTTTTTAAATCCAAGAAGGACTGATCCCTATAGTCAACCAACAAATCAAGATCGGACTCCGCTTGAACATAGGGCTCTTTTGTCAAATACTGCCAGCAATAGGAACCATAGACCTTAATTTCATAATTCAAATCGGGAAAAAGCTCCCTTAGAGCAGGCAGCTCGCTGACTCGGCTTATCGCTGAACGGGATAGAATGAAACTGGCGCGTATTTTTCTGGCCTGCTCAGGCTGAAAATAAGGAATGGCCAGTTGAATCTGTTGGGCAGGAATATCAGGAGGCTGGCGGGTCATAATTAGTGGATAACCGCATCCTAGCCAATGCTTAAACAAGTTTAGATTTTCCGGTGAACAGTTAATCTCCGGTACTGCCCGTTTATTGAGATAGCACAAATGATGTCTTAGATACCTCATAAATTTTCAATGCTTTTTATAATATCGTAAGCTTCTTTTCGACCGCCGTATAATTTGCCAAGTTTTGCCCGCTTATCCTCTTTAATCTCTGGATCTAGCAAACAATTAAGCAACTCGCTCGCAACCTCATCAACAACCAGCACCTTGTGTAATCCGCCCAGACTGTGAAAATTCTCCACCCCAGGAGCAAAAACCGGTGAGCTTTCACTAATTTTTCTTAGTATATCGATATCAATTTTAGTCACTCTGGCCATCCCTTCCAGCCACATAACTGCGAGTTGAGTTCCTTCCAAAGCAAAGATACGATCAGCCATCATGCCAAAAGCGATAAAACTGCCTCCAATCGCCTGATTATAAACAAGAGTAATCAAGGGATTACCCGCTTCACGCGCCAAATGCAAACTCTTTAGTAAATGGGCAAAACAGGCATACATTCCTAGCCATTCATCCCGCATGGATAATTTTTGTCCTGTCACATTGGTGAGTAAAACAATGGGATCGGTATTGTTGCTTTTGACAATCGCGAGAACCTGACTTGCCATTTCCATCGCTTCATCAACACCAAAATCGGTGTCCTCCACCGTACCCAGTATATTGAATCGCCTGCCTTGAATGACTCCGCTGCCATGAACCACATGCTGATTAATCTCAGTTTCGCTGCTGTCAAAGCATTTTTCCAATAGTTCTTTCAATGAAATTTTATTGCTGGACATGCTGATCTTCCTTAGCCAAAGCTAAAAACTGCTCATCCGAACAATTAAAGACATCCTGCGCATAGACTTCTGGATGATATTGTTTTAGCCATTCGCCTTCTTCCTGACAATGACCTGCAGATGAAATTCGTTTTTGCAAGAATTCATGCTCTGTAAGCAGGGAATACAGATCCAGCTTTTGCGTACAGGGCGATTTTATACATCGTTTGATAGCCTCTAAAACCGCTGACATTTTATGGCTGCTGTATTCCTGGGCCGCTTTCTGCAAATAACGCGTTCGACCTCCATAAACTCGCCAGACGAGGGGTCGATTGCCGCTGTCAAAGACCTCAGCTCCTTTCACTGCCTGAATAACTTCTGCACCGGACACACCAATGCGAGCATTCTGGCTGACAATTAAGGAATCCAGTGTACCGCTGATAATGCCCATGCCGCCATAGGCCCCATTATTTCCACAAATCACACCGATTGTTTTTATTCCTGCGGTTCGGGCGTCAAGAATAGCGCGAATGATTTCTGAAATTTCAATTTCACCGACATTGGCTTCCTGTAAACGCACACCTCCACTGTCGATTAACAATAATATGGTTGACAAACCTTGTTTGATTGCATAACGAATCAGTCCAATGAGCCTGGCACCATGCACCTCTCCTACTGCGCCGCCAAGAAAATCTTTTTGCTGGGCAGCAATCGCTACTCTCTCTCCATCGATTGACGCTGTTCCAATCACCAGACCGTCATCACTCTCAACCTGTATATCAAGCTGCGGCAATGTAGGGCTTGGCGTATTTTGTTCCAGCAGAAACTCCTCAAAGCTGTTTTTATCCACCAGAGAAAAAATACGGTAACGAGCTGTTGCCTCGGCATAATTATCTTTAGTCTGATAACCGGTTTGATAGGTTTCGATGGCCTGTCGCAGGCGCAGTGAAACCACAGGAGGGGTGGCACCGGCGTCATTGAGGCAAATGTCGAGCCCTGCATAGGGATAATCTTCGATGAAACGCTCAATAACCGCATCCCAGGTCGGTTTAAACCCAGATACGGCGGTGTTGACCTCAATTATGGTCTGTTTTTTATTACCGGTGGGTTTGACAATTACTTCCAGATTTCCAGAGCCTGCAACCCCGACTTTGATTAATGGGGCTTCTGGAAGCGTTTGTAATAAATCAAAGGTATATTGATACTTTTCCATAATTCCTACCAACTTCTGAATTTATTGGGAGGACAATACAGTCCTTTTGAGATTTCAACCAAATCATGGATACTCTTGGCCGCCAAAAGATCACGATCCGCTTCTTTCAATGAAATACCAAGATCTTCCGGACGCTGAATAATGCCGCGCGAGCGAAGTTCATCCACTTTCGTCTTATCACGCCCTAATCCCATTGGGGTATATCCGGCAACACCGCGAACCGCTTGCTCACGCTCATCAGCATTTCGGCACAACAGAAGATTCGCTATGCCCTCTTCAGTGACGACATGGGAGATATCATCGCCATAAATCATAATAGGCGGCAAATCGGCATTCATTTCTTTCTGTAGTTCCCAGGCATCCAGTTTTTCAACGAAAGTCGGCTTGCCGGCACTCTGAAATGTTTCCACCATTTGAATCACCAGTTTGCGGCCGCGAGGCATCGCCTTAAGGTCATGACTATTTTTTTCCTGTCCCGCCTTGAGCCAGGCAAAGGAAGAATGCCGCCGCCCCAGGGTATCGCAGCCCATATTGGGTGCTCCGCCAAATCCGGCGATACGGCCCTTGGTAGCTGTTGAACTATTGGCCTGTGCATCCATTTGCAGGGTCGCCCCAATAAATACGTCGCAGGCATAATGACCGGCTAACTGACCGAACAATCGATTGGAGCGCAATGAACCGTCTCGTCCCGTAAAAAACACATCGCTTCGGGCCCGCACATAGTCGTTCATCCCGACTTCACCGCCAACACAGAAGATGGAACTGACAAAACCACTTTCAATGGCAGGAATTAAGGTGGGTAATGGATTAACCATCCAGTGCTGGCAGATCTGGCCTTTTAAGCCCAGGCCATCGGCATAGGTAGGTAGAATAAGTTCAATGGCACAGGTATTGAAACCTACGCCGTGATTCAGACGATTGACCTGATACGGCGCATAAATCCCTTTTATGACCATCATGGCCATCAGGATTTTAACTTCATCAATCTGTGCAGGATCTCTGGTGAATAATGGTTCAATGTAGGAAGGCGTTGGGGCTTGCACAATGACATCCACCCAATCTCCAGGAATATCGACTCTGGGCAATTGATCAACAATTTCATTGACCTGGACAATTACCAGCCCATTTTTAAAGGCCGTTGCCTCGACAATGCTCGGCGTTTCCTCAGTATTGGGTCCCGTGTATAAATTTCCTGCATAATCCGCTTTGTCGGCGGTGATCAGCGCGACATTGGGGGTTAAATCCATCGCATAGCGTGCATAAAGCTCATTATAGGTATGGATATTGCCAATTTTCAGCTGGCCTCGCTGAATCATAATTGCCAGACGAGTTGCCTGCGGTCCGGCGAAGGCAAAATCAATTTTTTCAGCAATTTCCCGTTCAAATAAATCAAGATGCTCCGCCAACGTCACCGCCGATTGAATCATGTGCAGACTATGCACTTTTTCCGGGTTCACCGCGCATAAACTGCGTGCTAAAAAATCAGCCTGCTTCTGATTATCCCCTTCCAGACAGACTTTGTCGTAAGGCCTGATGGCCGCTTCCAGCAAAGGCAGAATATTTTTGATAGAGATAATTTTGCCATTTTCCAAAAATGGCCTGATATCTCGAAGTCTGGCTTCATAATCCTGTCGATTTTTATTCCAATCCATAGTTTTCATAAGCAGCGATTTGTAATTTACTGTAGCATGAATCGATTACAGCAGAAAGCAAAGACTTTAAGGATTGCCCTGATCTTATTTTCGACCAGGACTGGGATCGGAAGGTGTTTCTTGATGAATCTTTTGACGTGTTCTTATCCTAAGAACAGTTTCTTCGCCTGAATCTGTGAGTGCAGGCGGCTTTTCAGACCCTTCAAGGCGCGATTCGCCTTTGGCTTCCTGCTTCCTTTTCTTGTTTTGCCCGCTAAAAAAAGAGGCATCAGTAACTCCCATCTTGTTTCGTTTAGAAGTCCGTTGACGTTTAGATTCTCTTGGCTGAATAGTTTCATCATCCATTTTCGGGGATGCTTCAGACGTTGCTTCCTTGCTACTCTTAAGTTTGTCACGCTGAGTCCACTCCTCGAATAGCTTTTTAATTTCCGACGAGTAGACATAGGACTTTTGTCCAATTTTTTTCAATATAACCTGGCAATGCGCCAATTTGCCCTCAGCCATTAGTGAAGTAAGCTTGTCAGAAGCACTACTTTTATGCTCAAGAAGTTTGGAAAATGTGGTTGGCCTCAAATCTTTTATTAACTCCTCAAGACACTCTGTGGTTTTTAGCCGCAATGCCCAGTCAAAAACAGTTAATCCATCATCATCTTCAAGCATGAGGCTCACTTTTTCTTTTTTGAATAATTCAATAATCTTTCGTCTTGATTTGGCATCACCGGAACTCACTCCGTAATATTCGCCGGCCATTACCATATGAAAACTGGATAGACCTGCTCTTCGGGATTGCATGGCAGGGTCTGCTTTCATCTTCAATAATGCCTCGACCCCTTCTGCAAGCCCCAAATAGGAAGCTATCATTAGACTACTGAGCCGCTCTGTTGTGTTATTCTCCTGCAATTCATTTTCGGGGGTGATAAACAGCACAGGAAGATCCGGATGTTCGAGGGTTCTCACCTCTTTTTTCCCAGCAAGAATATCCGCCAAGGCGACAGGAAGGATTGCTTTTTCGACCGCATCAAAATACAAACCATTTAATTCACCAGGTGTGTGTGTCTCCTCGTTTTCCCCTTTATTGCGAAATAAAACGGCTGTCTTTGAATATTCCTGCTGGTATTTATGAAGCAGTTGCTTTGAATTATAGGGTCCATCGGAATGATGCAGGAAGACTCTTTGGATATCCCCATAATCATAGTCGTCAGAATAATTAACCAGTATCTGCTCTCCCGGCTCGATATCCCTTATCGCCATCACCACAATTTCAAAACTAATCCTCCCGTCTTCCAATTTGATGGGCCGCTTGCGAAACTCAGCATTCGGTGTATGTTTACTTTCATTAAAAAAACGGGCAACGTTTCCAGAAAGTCTGGCATCAATAATCGTTTTTGATTGGCCAAGCCGCATGAAATAATGCGTATTGAGCTCTTCTTTTGGGATACCGTTTACATCATCTTCACTTATTCTCATCCCTTCGTAAACACAGAAAATTTCTTTTGCTTTTATTCCGGTTCTGGCCAAAACACCTTTCCCGCCGAATAGTAAATTGATTCCCGTTACATCCAGTTTGGAGTCCAGATCAGAAGAATTATGCGTATAAGTAAAACTTTCTTCCAGAGCCAACTGCTTTTGGTGATCCTCGTCGTCCATGTGAAATACCAGTGGTTCTTTAAAGGCTTCTCCTGAAAGCCTGTCGAAATCAACGTCCTTATCTAATGAAATCAGGGGCGGATTTTCATTTCCAGAAGCAGGGATTTGATCTTCATCACTTATATCCTCTATCACTTCTCTTTCTTTATTAGCTTCTGGTTGATGAGGCGCAGCAGGATTTGAAGGCTTGATGCTATTTAAAATAGCTATCATCTGAGGCGTCTTAGCATATACGGACTCCCAGAGTTTCATATTGATTAGAAAAAGATGATTGGGTAGTTGATGGAAAGAATGCAATGAGTCGTACTTTAACAGACGCTTGTCTTCTTCTGAAACCTCAGGAATCGGTTGTTCAAAATGATTTCTCGACAAAGTTTCTCTAGTACTGATTAGATTATATGCCATCGTTATCAGCGCTCTGGAATGCAAGAGCTTTCCTTGAATCGACTCTTCTTTTATCGTGTTGCTCAAAGAGCCATTGTCTGGAAGACGCCTTACTGTATCAATTGAACCGCTAACGGTAATAGCTGATTTAAGTAATCCCTCAGCCGCTTTTACAAGTGCAAAAAAAAGAGAGACTTTATCAAGAATGATCCTGTGAGTCCTCTCATTTTGAATGACTAAAGGAATGGTTGATTTTAGTCTATTATAAAGAGCTATGATCGTCTGATAATCTACACAAGCAGTATCTGCTAAATCCCAATCCTCTATTGAATAATGCTTTTTCAATTCGTGAAACACGATAAACTCGAGAATTGCAGAAATTGGCATCTCCGGATGTTGTTTTGTTATTTCATCAACCACCTTGTCATCAAATAAAAGCGTGTCAATCATAAGTAAATCCATCAATCATATTGCTTTAAATTATAACACAAAGCACAAAATTGACGCGAACAGACCATTGGCAACACTATTCTCATCTCTGATTCTACAATACTAATCGACAAAACAGATTAATTTGCTTAAGCTGCTCAAGTGAAGCAGCGCTCGCATCAGGTAGCGAGGGGGAATAAACAACGACTGCCAGGCATTTGGCCCTTGAAACCGCCACATTGAGACGATTCTTATCCAACAGAAAATTCAATCCCCGTGGTGATTCTTCTCCATCACTGGCGCACATGCTAAGAAATACAATGGCTTCTTCCTGCCCCTGGAAGCGATCAACCGTACCCACCTTGGCCTTTGGTCCCAGACTAAATTGAAGTTTATTAACCTGATGATTATAGGGCGCCACAAATAGCATATCGCTCCAAGTGATGATTCGTTGTGTACCGTCACTTTCAATATAGGTCCGCCCACATAATTGCTGAGCCAGTTCTTTAATAACCTCTACCTCTTCTTCACTCGCCTGAGTATTGCCTTCATGAACAACCGGCACGGCAATAATTCCAGCCTCTTTATTCAAAATCCCCTCATACGTTTCAGGTACTTTAATAATGCGTTTGTGATTAGACGACGCTGTCTCAAGCTTCCCCTCATAAATCATTTCACTGATAAATGCATTGACAGCCGGGTGCATACGATAAGTTGTACCTAGAAAAATACCGCATTCCTCCGAAATCGTAGGACTATGATGAAGTAAATAATCCAGAATTGAAGAACCGCTTTCTTCCGGATGATTCCCCTGGCAAGGCTGCGGCAATTGCATCTGATCGCCCATTAAAATAATATTACGGGCGGACTGACTCATTGCGATTAAATTAGCGACGCTCACCTGCCCTGCCTCATCAACAAACAGATAATCAAACTGCGCCTCCAATTCCACTCTGGAAAAGCCCCAGGCTGTTGAGCCGATAACGCAAGCGTCCTGCAGCTCATCAATTATATCTTTATTTTTTACCAGTTTAATATTTAATCGCTCCAGCATGCCATCGCTGTCCTTCGTGGAAACAAAATGCCCTGCAATCCGATTTTCCTGACAATATTCCGCTGTACAGCAAAGCAAGTGATTCAACGCCTTGTAGGCATTAGAAGTTACCCCAATCTTCTTACCCTGCATTAGCAATTCAGCGATGATATGTTTGGCAGTATACGTCTTCCCCGCTCCTGGCGGGCCTTGGATAACCAGATAACTGTTATCAAGATTTATGACTGCATCAATTATTTGCCTTAATCGGGTTGCTGGCTCATGGCTTGGAGCGATAGCCTGTCCCGGAAGTCTGTTTTTTATTCGAGGATAGGCTCGGCTTAAAAAATCCCAAATCGCCGTATTAAAAAGTTGACTCTCTATAAATCTGCTGGCCTGTGAATAAATTGCAGCAGGAATTGGATCGGGATTAATATAGTCATCCGGGATAAGCGTAATGGTTTCATCAAGAGCTTCCTTCATCTGCAGCGTGATAAATCCTTCGTTAATTCGACTTCCTTCCTTTTCGAGAGTCACCTTCAGATTTTTTCCATCAGCTCCTCGTTTCCCTAATACATAATAAGAATTGGAGTTGGCTTTAAACTCCTGCCTTGAGTCAAACTGATATTCATAGGCCTGGTTTCGTGACCGTGAAGTGGGTAAATAAGGCTCCTTTTCGGTTCGCGAGCAAAATGCCAGGCATTCAATATCGTCCAGCAGCTGTTCCTCATCCATATCCATTCGTTCATACAACTTCCAGATGAGCGGTTTCGCTTCCCGACGATGGAACTCGAGGCACCAGGCGAGTAATCTCGCGATAGCAGCTTCCTTAGACTGGCCCTTTTGTACCAGCGTTTCTGAATGATCAAGCAATTCATTACGAAGGCTAATGGCCTGGGTCACTGCCTCTTTAAGTTCAGGCTCCACAAACTCATTGCTTCCGGAATAAGTAATTCCGACTTCAGCCTGTCTGTCTCTTAGCCAGTCCACCAGCTCCTGGGTTGAATCGCAATCATCCCGATTGTAATCACGAATCGATTGCAGAATTTTCGAAGATTGCCAGTCATGACCATCAGGATTTTCCCGCCAATGCTCATACACTGCTACTGAATCGCCGCCACTCGCCACTTCAGTCTCTCTTTTAGCCCGATAAAGATGTTCTATATTCTTTATTGAATAGCGCGGTTCACCCACCAGCAGCGCATTTTTTACGATTTTATATAAATCGACAAAAACGCCATTGCGAAGCAACTGATCCACCTCGTATTCGCAGACGCCATAGCGTCCCATCAAGCGACGGCAGGCACTGATTTCATAGCTGGCATAATGATAGATGTGCATGTCGGGATCCTGAATCCACCGCTGGTACACCCATTGAATAAAATCGCTAAAACAACGCTTTTCCTCTTCTGCATCATGCGCCCAAAAGTCTTTGTATTGCCTGCTGCCATCTGCAGCAAAATAAGTGACTCCCCAAAGATATTCCAATCCGCCTTCATATAAGGGATCGCCCTCGATATCAAAAAACACGTCAGCCTGAGAGGCTGGCGGCAGCAAATAGAGACCTGTACCTCTGGGATGTTCCAGAATCCTGAACAAGGGAACTTCTTTATTTTGACTAGCCTTTTGGATAGCGGCCTGAGCTTTTAAACGCGCCAATGTTTGCCTGTTGATTCCTTTCACAGCATCTACCGACTCAATCAGATTTTGCATTGTCGAAATCCCTGCTTTCTGCAGTTTTCTGATATGTGTTCTGCGAATATTGGCAACCTGTGCCAGATGATCCTGCTGCAAAAATATCGTCTTAGCATAGGCACTCCATCGTTCATAAGAGCCTGACAGAGAGGGATCAGGACATTCGCCAGGGTTGAATGCAGAGTGTGTCGCCAGAAATTTCTTTTTTAATTGCTGGTAATAATAAATATACTCCCTGAGTGCAAAACGCTTATTTTCACCGGAACCCAAAGAAACAACAATATTCTCAGGTCTTTTTCCCTGAATAGTTTCCAGCATTTCGGAATAACAGCAGAGCTGCAGAATAAACTCTGGCTTGACTGATTTTGCCAGCTTGCTGTCCCATACTTCATAATGATAATCACCCAATATGCTTTGTCCTGTTACCTTGACCAGAAAATCGGCGCGTCCTTTAAAAGGAATTAATTCCAGTGGTGCCTGATAGATAACATCAATCCCGGCGCGCATCGCCCCGATGCTATCTTCTATGCGATTGCTGTCCGCGAGATTAGTCACACGAAGACCCTGGGCTTCAAATTTCAGCAACTCTCCTAACTCATGAAGCACTCCCTCTTTCTGTAAAATGCCAGTCATCGAATCATTGGCATCCGGCTCTGGTGATAACTCAGGGTGCGTTACATGAAGATGCTCCATCCAGGAAGCAAAAGGACTTTTGCTAAAAAGACTTAAATCGGAAGGAGAGAAAACCAGTTCCCCGGCTTGCAGATGCATGGAATGCTCCGGTTAATTTCAAACGTTTGGATTCACATATACTATTCGCAAAGCCTTTCTGCGTCACTCTGTATTGCGGTTAAATTCTTCTGAAATACATCCGGATCTGGATGCCCCGGACAAGCCGTGGCACGTGGGTGGAGTGGGGAGTGGGGGTCCCCGGATAAGCCGCCCCACTTGACCTACGTCACCCGACTTGTTCGGGTGATCCAGCTTAATCAAACGACTGTGGCCTGGCTCTCGATTGTTTAAGTTGCCCCTGTCTGGATTTTTCGTCCAGCATTTTCTGCTTTGAGCGCCGCGAACGCCGCCTTTTCTGTCGCTTTAATTTTTCAATGTGCTGCTGCTGTCTGGATTTTTCATCGCTGACTAGTGCATTTAATTTTTCGCAGATTCTCATCCTGGCAAAATAGCGGTTGTCCTCGCGGCTTCGCGCATCCTGGCATTTGACTTCAATCCCTGACGGCAGGTGCTTAAGATAAACCGTCGAAGCCGTTTTATGTAACTTTTGCCCGCCCTTACCGCTGCCAATAATAAACTTTTCCTGCAAATCGCTGTCACTGATTCCCAGTCTTTCCATCCACTCACTTAAACTGTTCCACTTGTCATTGTTAATCATTTTCTAAAGATAATTCGGCCAGCTGAATGATCTGCTGGTAATAATGGTTATATTGATCTGAGTCAAGAGTCGAGTAATTCAGATTTTTAAGTAAACTGGTTAACCTGACGAAATAGTTACGGGTGGTTTCTTTATCTTCAAACTCATAATCCTTATTTATTATATCAATAAGCAAATTAAATAATACTTTTTGTCTGGTAATAGGTGCAGAAACATCGACCGGATCATAGGCATCTTGCTGTAAATAGACCATATCAAGCAACAGCGATTTTTGGTAATCGATATAATCGGACATGGTGATGCCCTCTTCTCCGGTAACTTGCATCATATTAAAAATGTCCTGTCCACGGTGCAATAAAGTGCTGGCCTGTTCCACTTTCGCAATCCAGCCTGGCTCAAGATTATTTTCAAACCAGGATTTTAACTGCTCAACATAGCGTGACCAGGAAATTAAGGGATCAACCGCCGGGTAAAATCGTTTGTACGCACGATCATAACTTAAACCAAGAAAGGTTTTCACCGCACTTAATGTGGATTGGGTCACTGGCTCCTCAAAATTTCCCCCTGCCGGCGACACCGTTCCTACAATGGTTAAACTGCCAGTGGAATGATCAGCGCATTCCACAATACCGGCTCGCTCATACAACCCATGAATGCTGCTATTTAAATACGCAGGAAAACCTTCCTCGCCGGGTATTTCTTCCATGCGGCCGGACGTTTCCCGCATTGCCTGCGCCCAACGGGACGTTGAGTCGGCAATCAGTAGTACATTAAATCCCATTTGCCGATAATATTCACCTAGTGTGATGCCGGTATAAATAGACGCCTCTCTGGCAGCTACCGGCATGGAAGAAGTATTGCAAATGATAATGGTTCTATCCATCAGACTACCGCCTGACCTGGGATCAATTAATTTGGGGAACTCGGTGATTGTTTCAACCACCTCTCCCGCCCTTTCGCCGCAGGCCACCACAATGACAATATCAACGTCTGAATAACGGGCTATTAAATTTTGCAAAACGGTTTTACCCGCTCCGAATGGACCGGGAATACAAGCAGTTCCTCCTCTGGCAATTGGGAAAAACGTGTCAATCAGTCTCAAACTGGTCATCATTGGTTCGGAAGGGTACAAGCGCTTTGTCAGATTTTTACGCATCAGTGCCTGAGAAATTGATAAACGCACTGGCCATTTCTGAATCATACGGATTTCATGGCTGCGGTTATCAGGATCAACCAGTTTTGCAATCGGGGTTTCAACTGTGAAAGCACCTTGCTGTATCCATTCAACCCTGAGCTGATTTCCCATGTCAAAGGGGACCATAATTTTATGGGTTAATCGCCCCTCCTGTACGAGACCAAGCACATCGCCTGCCGAAACCATATCGCCTGATTTGGCCGAAGCTGAAAAAACCCATTTCTTATTAAAATCGAGCGGGTTTTCGCGCACCCCGCGAGGAAGAAAATACCTATACTCCTCTGCAAAGTCCTTCAATGGATTTTGTAAACCGTCATAGACCATTCCCAGCAATCCTGGACCTAAAACAACCGAAAGTTGTTTTCCGGTCTGTAAAACCGCATCGCCTACTGCAATGCCATTCGTTTCTTCAAACACTTGCGCAATCGCCGTATTGCCCCGAACATGAAGAATTTCAGCCATAATTTCTTCTTTGTGTGCAGACTCCTTTTGCAAAGGGCAAATATAGATAATTTCATTTTTTACCAGTGCCTGCTCTCCTGTCCTTTCGAGATGGACAATTCCCTCCTGAATGGCAATGACTTTCGCTTGAGCAGTATTCATAATTGATCCTTTATTCTTTTGTTTTCATCCAGTTCCGCTTCGACACGTTGTATCAACTGCTCAACCTCATCCAATAGATTACTGCTGCGATAGCCTGACCAATAGTTAATTACATTCCAACGCAGCAGATAAATAACTATCGCATCGAAATCAAAGTAATGCCCCGTCTCAATTTTAGCCAGATAATTCCATATTTTATTTAAAACAAACTCTTCCACTGCCACGGTATTATTTTCGCTAATTTCCATGTTGATTTTCGGTAACCAGGGATAGACCTTTTTCAATCCAAAGTCTGAAACCTCCCATTGATTGTTCAATCGTTTTTGCCAACGACTGATCCAATAGTGATCAGGATCGTCAGGCTGGCCTAAATGTGCGTTTCGCATTCGCATTGCCGCTAGAATACTTCTTAACTCGAGAAACCATCTTGAAATATTTCTTATAAAATCAGACGATTTCGTATCGAGAGCCTGATATTGGGTTTTGGTATCATCTACGGACTGATGTGGGCTGTACCAACTTTTCCACAATAAATTTTCAATCGCATAAAGCAGACTTAACTGCTCGTCGGTAAGAAGTTTGAGCCGCTTTTCCAACTGCAATCTGGAAATAGGCAAGGCTTCGATTTTAAAATCAGCCGGCATGCGAGGCAGGCTCGTAACCAGCATATAGAATGGCGTGTTCATTGCAGCAAGCCTTCGAGAAGTGCTCGAAATCGGGGCTGCATGTGTTTCACTAACAGACTGCTGACCGCTTCCTCACTAAGGTCCAAAATAATGTCTTCTTCAATCAGATGCACTTTAATGCCTGCAGGTTTTTTTGCATCAGGATTGATTGTGACGCTCATTCCAGCTTTAAGCATCTGATGAGTAATTGATTGCACCAGTTCCTTCAGAGAATCGTTCTCCAGGAGCTTGGGATTTTTACGAATTTCTTCAAAGCTTAAGACTTTTTCAGGTAACTGGATATTCACTTTCTTTGCTGCAAAGCCTTGTAACTGTTCTTTGGTATCCCCGGCAATCAGAACAATAAGTTCCCGCAAAAACGTCTCATTATTTAATTCCTTATTCACAATTCGCCCCACTTCTTCCGCAAAGCGATGCATCAGATTCTGCCTTAATTCCAAGCGCATATTGCGGGCAGCCAGTTGCAGCGCATCCTCGGCCGCCTTCTTTTCGCGAACGATTTGCTGATGTGCGTCTTCTATCAGGCGCTTTGATTTTAATTGTGCTTCATTTAATAGCTCACTTGCTCTTTTCTTGGCAGCATTGATTAGATTATCCGCTTCTTCTTTACCCGCGTTCACGCCTTCCTGCTTCAATTGAGCGATTAAACTTTCAATGTTCTGAGAAATAATTGAGGGCGCTTTATCTTGTTTAGCATCCATGAATAGCTCCTATAATCCAGTGCTCAATACCAGAGCAAATACGAAGATAAATACGGCAAACCCTTCGACAATGGCGGCTGGAGCAATCGATAAACCAAAAATTTCCGGCTTGTTTTTGGTGGCATTAATCGCGCTGGCGCAACAAATACCCTGCTGAATTGCACAAAGCATAAGCGCAATACCGCTTAAAATACCTATGCCGAATAATCCTCCCGCTATTTGGGGCGTGACCGTTCGGTTTAAGGAAAACATGATCACAATGCCCATGATAGCCTGCGTTGAAGGAAGCACTGAGACGCCAATGTATTTGCCATAGCCTCCTTCCATATCAAGCATCGCTCCAATTGCTGCCTGTCCCGCTATCGCACAACCATAAATACTGCCAATAGTGGCCAACGCCATTGGGGCGGTGATTCCAATCCATCCCAACATCAACATTAAATCATTCATGCGATATCTCCTGCTTTTTAAACGGCTGATAGTTATATCCATCTTCTTTGACAGACCATTTGAAAAACTCAATGTAATTCAGGCGAAGTCCATGAATTACGGCCCCCATAAGACACAACACAAAATTTAAACATTGCCCTAGCAATAAGACCAGCCCCGCCAAAAGCCAGCTTGTTTCTGCAATATGCGACGCCATTGTATTAAAAGTTAATGCCAGAGAAGCGCCTGCGAGTCCCAGCGCAAACAAGCGCAGATAACTTAGAATATCTCCAAACAGGGAAGGAATTTCGGTTAAGGCAGTTAAGCCATGAAATCCTCTGAGAAGCAGCCCCTTAAAGCTGTTTACCGGAGTATTCGATGCAAAAAACAGCATCATTAATAAACTGAAAATTAGTAAACAGATGCCTGCTGTCACAATATAATTATTGTGATTCATCAGCCCATAGGCCCAAATCAGAGCTGAAATTATGAATACTATGATGCCGATGGATTTAACCCGCTCGCAAAAGCCGCTGCTAAACCAGGCGCGCATGCCACTGGCTATGCAAATGTGAAGGCAGCCAATCACAATCACCAAAGTCATCATTGATTTGAAATTCTGTATGTTAATGACTTTGAATTGGGCTAATACACTGCCTGCTTTGGGTTCAAGCCCCCAATAACTGCCAAGCAGCATTCCATAAATGATAGAAAACGCACTCAGGGTGACTAGCAAAGGTCTGAGCCAGGTTAATGACTGGCGTTTTCCCAAAGATTTCCAGCTTAGCAAGGTGATGACAGCCAGAACAATTCCATAACCGGCATCTGCTAAAATCATAGCGAAAAAAACAGAAAAGGAGAAAAACACCATAATGGAGGGATCCAGGGCACGATAACCCGGCGTTTGATAAAAGTTAACCAGCTTCTGCCCACCCTCCAGTAATGGCGGATTCTGCAAGAGTGTCGGAGGGATTTCATCAGCTGAAGGCTCTTCGATAGCCACACCTAACACTTGTTCCCTGCAGAATAATTCGATATCTGAAATTTTTGATTGAGGCACCCATCCCTGAAGAAAGAAGAAATTTTTATTGTCATTGATTTGATTGAGGGCCTGTTTAAACTGACTGCGATCGGCAAACGCCGCAATCTCTCGCGATAATAAAAAACGATAACGGGTCAGATTGCGCCGTTCATCAATTAAATCATCGATTTGTTCATTCAAATCTTCCAACTGGTTTCGCAAAACCTTAAGCGGAACAGCACCAGTATGGCTGCGCAACGAACAGAATGCTTCCCCCTGAGGTTCTTCCCGAGCCAGTAAAACGAGAAATATATAGCGATTGTCGCGATACACTTCCTGAACAATTTTATCTTTAGGAATTAAAGCCGCCTCTTTATAAGTCAGTTTATAAAACCATAATTTAATCCCACTTAGCTGTGACTCGTCAGGTAAGTGAAAATTACCCCATTCTGCCAGCTCATGAACACGAGCGAGTAAGCGATCACGCTGATCAATCAGCTCCTTCATGTCTTTCTGGTTTGCCAAAATGGACATTAGAATTTCATCTGGATTGAATTGTCTCCACTGTAAACGCTGACGGCCCTGTTCTGGACAATCCTTGAGATAGCGTACTGCGGTGTTGAATTGATCCAGCAAGCTGGTTGAAGGACAAGTTAAAACGCTGTTGTCCTTTGGTTTGACTGAAATTAAGTGAATACAACCCAGAGCCTGTAATTGATCAACCATGGAATTTTTATTAAGGCTGCTTCCAAAAATGGATAATTTCTTAAAGGCGACAATGCTCATAGCATCTCCCTTTTTTTCTTGGCAATTTTTGAGCTGACCACTGCGGCTCGCTCAGTATCAGCCAGAAAAATCTGGATCAGCCGAATTTGTTTTAATGCATCAGGAATAAGCACTTTTTCAAACAGATTTTTTCGTTGAGTTACTGTTTTAATGGCTTTGGCCAGAATCTCTTGTTGCAATAACAAGGTTCTCATTTGCAAACGAATGCTGACAAGCTCAGAGATAGCTTGAATAGCCGCTTCAAACCAGTGAGGCGTATTGAGATAGGCATAACCCTCGACAGTATATTTAACAGATTTAAAAACCGGCAGATTTACTCCGGCTATATTTTCCTCTGCGGTATCGACAGAATCGATCTGAATCATTTTTTTGATTTCAGTGATCATACCCGAGACCATTGGCAGGTTATTTTTCATATGCTCTTTTAATTGAACTTCTTTATTCGTCAACTGTTGGATGTTCTCATCAATATGCACACGAACTGAGAGCAGTTTTTTTCTCTTTAATTCCAGAGAAGGTAAATAGCGCTGATAGTTCTTCAGATTTTTTTGTTGCAGACTCAAGGCACTTTTATTCAGTTTGACTTGCGTCATTTCCTTCTCCTGGCACTTGAACTTTGAAGTATTTGGCAATTAATTCCTGCTTAATTAATAATTCGTTCTCCTGAAAGCACTCGCCTAAAGTTTTCCAGGATAAATCAAGCGCTTTTTCCAAAGGGAGAGACACTTTAATATCCATAAAGCGCTCGCGAAACAGACGGCCAAACTTCAATAAACGTTCATCGTATTCGGTGATTTCAAACGCCATTGCCTGCTTTTGCTCCGCTTCGCAGGCTGCCGAAAAAAAGCGGATCATGGCATTCATAATTTGCCCGTGATCATCACGGGTCTGCTTGCCGATAACATGCTGTTTTAATCGAGATAAGGATCCAAACGGATCGATAGATCCGGCATGTAAATAGAGTTGTCCTTCGGTGATATAGCCTGTGTTATCAGGAACAGGATGGGTCAGATCATTGCCGGGCATGGTAGTGACGGAAAGGATGGTGACTGAGCCGGCGCCCTGAAAATCACAGGCTTTTTCGTAACGTCTGGCTAACTGAGAGTATAAGTCGCCCATGTAGCCGCGGTTTGAAGGAATACGCTCCATTGCAATACCGACCTCTTTCAAAGCATCGGCAAAAGCAGTCATGTCGGTTAGCAGTACCAGAACTCGCTTCCCCTCTTCCACTGCCATTTTCTCAGCCACTGCCAGTGCCATATCGGGAACTAGCAAGCGCTCAAGAATTGGATCGGATGCTTGATTAACAAACATAACAGTGCGCGCTATTGAGCCATAATCCTCAAATGTCTTACGAAAAGCATAATAATCATCAAACAATAATCCCATTCCACCAAAGATGATTATATCGGCATCGGCCTGAGTTGCAATTTTAGCCAGCAATTCATTGTAAGGTTCCCCGGCAATGGAAAATATCGGAATTTTTTGGCTTTCTACAAGACAATTGAATAAATCAATCATGGGAATATTGGTGCGGATCATTTTGGATGCCAGAACCCGACGTGTGGGATTTACAGTAGAGGTACGTATGGGAGTAGTATCTTCCTGCTCCAGCGTGGGACCACCATCAATGGGCTTGCCAATCCCGTTAAATACTCGTCCCAGAATATTGTAAGAATAACTGACCCTCATTGGATGCCCCAGCAAACTGACGGAGGAATCCGTAGACAAGCCCTTGGTGCTGCCGAATACCTGTAAGCTCGCAATCTGTTTTTGAAGATTAATGATCTGCGCTAAAAGTGTTGTACCTTCAGGCGTATGGATGAGCGCCAAATCATCCAGTCTCGGTGAAACCACATGATTTTCAGCCTGTGGAATAGAAATCTTGAGAATATCGCCTGTGATTTCCCTTATATTCTTATAATGTATGATTCCCATGTTCATCTCTCTTTATATGTTCCGGTTACTTTCCCTTTTTGTATCGGAAACAGCGCAACAATGGGAACTTAAAAAATTCTGTATTCTGGGAATAATCGTATTGCGAAATTTACTGCCGTTAAAAAGGCCGTAATGGCCAACCTTGGGTGCCAGATAATATTGTTTCATCGAATCAGGAAGATTCTTGCATAAGCTGATTACCGATTTGGTCTGGCCAAGACCGGTGATATCGTCATTCTCCCCTTCGATGACCAGAATTGAGGTCTTTGTGATATCCTGCAATCGAATGTCTTTGCCTCTGGATTTGTATCGTCCTCTGGCAAGCAGATGTTCCTGAAAAACAGTATGAATGGTTTGCATATAAAACTCTGCAGTCAAATCCATAGTGGAAAAATACTCCAGATAAAACTGAATTGTTTTAAGCGCTTTATCTTTCTGATTTGCTCCATAATCATGAACAGCCGATAAGAGCGATTCGATATGCCGTTGCATATTCATGCTCATAAAACCGGAAAGCTGCATGAATCCTGGGTAAACGAGCCGCATCGCGCCCGGAAAATGCCCGGGGACCATTGAGATCACATTTTGCTGAAACCAGTCATCCCCTCTTGAAACTGCCAGACGATTCACTGCCGTGGGCGATTGATTCGTGTCAATGGGGCCGCCTAATAAAATTGCGCAATGAGGCAGATGCGGATCATTATTGGTAGACATTAAGGCCAATGCGGCCAAAACAGGTACTGTCGGTTGACAGACAGCCATCACAGAGAGATCCGGTCCTAATTGTATGAAATAGGAAATGACATAATCAATGAAATCATTTAAATCAAAAGCCCCCTCTTTCAGCGGCACATCGCGTGCATTTTTCCAATCGGTGATATAGACGTCATAGAAAGGCAGCAAGGCTTTGACCGTGTCCCTGAGTAAAGTAGCATAATGACCCGACATGGGGGCCACCAGCAGCATTTTTGGCTGCGTCTCCCCTATGTTCCGTTTCCTGAAGTGAAGCAGATTGCAAAAACTTTTCTCGTCCACAATTTCTTCAAACACATCAAAATAATCATCGCCTATCTGAACCTCTTTAATGTCAAATTTAGGCTTTTCATAAATATTGGTAACCATGTGGTATACATAGAAATAACCGGCTAATTCCCGGTAATTTTTAACGGCCCCCTGGGTGAACTGGCTGATTGCATCAGTCTGCATTTCCGATAAATAGGGAAGCGTCACCGGCAAATCCAGCGAGTTCGCAATTCTTTGACAGCGTTTGGACAAGGTCAGGCTGTAATCAGACAGCGGTTGAATAAATCGCATCAGCCAATCATAGGCATTATATAAAGAACGATTATCAAGTGGATTGAACAACATGGGAAGATTCCTTTTAACGTGTAACTGCTTCCTTGTGTATGCTTAGTATAGTTGATAAAAAAACAGCTAGATCTTTTTATTTTTATCTTTATAAAATGCTATAAAATCATCGACGTTAAGTGCTTTGGAATAGAGCCAGCCCTGTCCGTATTCGACTTCTTTTAAATCCAGATACTCAGCCTGCTCCACCAGCTCTATACCTTCCGCAAGAATTTTGAGATTTAACGCTTTTGCCATATCTATAATATGCGGCGTGACATTACTGGTCGCTGAGTCGGTGCGGATACTGGCTATGAAGGATTTATCGATTTTCAATACATCCAATTCCAGATTTTGCAGGTAAGAGAGGCTTGAATAACCGGTTCCGAAATCATCAATAGCCACCACATATCCAAGACTTCTGGCATTTTGGATCATTTCCTTTGCAAAATTCAGTTCAACAAAAGCACGTTCGGTAATTTCCAGCCAGATCTGACTATTTAAAATGAAGGTAGTTGCCAGCTTAGCCTCAAGAGTTTTAAGTATTTGTCCTTTTTTTATATCCGCCGCACTTAAGTTAATTGAGATATGTAGGTCGCGATCGACTGATAGTACCTTGCCCAAATCGGCGATCACGAGGTCAATAACCTGCTCCGTAATTTTGGTGATCAACCCCTCTTTTTCCGCAATCGGTATAAACAAATCGGGAGATAATTGCTCACCGCTGGGGCGAAACCACCGCACTAAAGCCTCAGCGCCCACACATTGTCCAGTTTTTAAGCTCACAATGGGCTGATAAAACAGAGTAAGTCGTTTATTTTTTATTGCTGAGGCAAGTTCTCCAGCAATCGAAAGACGATGCTGTGAAAAATAAATAACCAAACCGATAATGAAAGCGGAGATTGCAATAGCTAATGGCAATAATAAGCCCAGTTCGTTTCTCAATTCATTATATAATACTTCTCGCGACTCAATGGCCGTGGCAACGAACCCTTCATCACTTGAGGTATAGGCTATGATTTTATCTTCGACTTGCTGATGGTCCTGCGAAAACTGCTTTACCAACTTCATATCTGGCCGATGGCGCTCTGCAATTAGCACGCCTTTTTGAGTGGTGAGGGCAATCTGCACAGAAGGGTCAACCAGAATATCCAGAAAACGGAGAGGATCTACCAGGATATAGTAATTTCCATATTGAAACGCAATTAATAACTTATTGTTTCTTACCATCGATTTTATGTTAAAAGAAGCACCAAATCCTCGTGCTGTAATCAGGTCCGGTGCATATTGCGACACAGGGCTATTGGCAGCACCCCAAATTGAACACTTTAATAAACCATTCTCAAAAAAACCAATCTCTTCTACCACCGGATTGTCTACAGTAATTTTTCGCATGGCGTTTAAATGATCAGGGGCGCAAACAGATTGAATGTGGAGTTTGTTCAGCTCATATAAAGCCTCTCTGGCCAGACTCGCTGTATGCGAGGCGCGCTTAACGACTTCATGAGTAATATTCGACAAATGCTTCTGCTCAGTTTGAATGGCGCGCTCAACTGAAAGGTAAAGCACAACAAGAATGGGGATTACTGCGCCCACGATTGCCAATAAAATTGCGACAATAATCAGTTTTGCACGTTCCAATGAGCATCCTTATTTCGTTGCTGGTGTATGGGGTTTCAAGTCCCGCTCACTACGCCCGCTGTCTTGAATCCTATACAAAATGCAGTAAAAAGCAGGAACTAAAAACATAGTGATTATCGTACCCACAGTGAGCCCAAACATAATCGTTACTGCCAGTGAAACCCAGAACACATCCTGCAATAAGGGAATCACACCCAGAATAGTAGTCACTGCGGCATTGACTACTGGCGACAGCCGACTGACACCGGCTGAAACCACCGCTTCATAGGGCTTCATCCCTTCCGCAAGATTAATATTGATTTGATCAAGCAGAACAATGGAATTTTTAATCATCATCCCGGATAAACTCATTGCTCCCAGCAAGGCGATAAATCCAAAAGGAACTCCCGTCATCAGTAAACCCGCGGTTACACCAATCATCGCAAACGGAATAACTGCGATAATGATTAACGGAGGCCGGTATGAATTAAATAGCATCACAATAATCATTAACATAATCACAATAGCCGGAAATAATCCTGGCTTTAAGGCACTTGCAGACTCATTACTGCTTTTATATTCGCCATCCCAGGTGAGTGTATAACCAGGAGGCAATTTAATTTTTTCAAACTGCGGCAAAATACTGTTTCGCAATGTACTTGCAGTCACCTGATAAGGTGAGCATTGAACAGTGATGGCCCGTTTCCGATCCCAGCGCCAGATAATTGGATCCGTCCAGGACAGTTCAATGCCATCAATTACCTGCGCCACAGGGATTGTTTTACCTGAAAGCGCGGCACTCACCTGCTGAGTGGGCAGATCAACTGCTGCACGCTCACGTTCTGCCAAAGGCTGACGCAGGATAATAGGAATCAAGTTATCCTCTTCCCGATAAAGCCCAATGGGTATCCCGTCACTGGCTCTTTTCAAAGCCTGGGCCAGATCGGGACGAGAAATACCTGCCCAACGCGCCCGTTCCTGCTGATAATCAGGAACCACCTGCAAAACGCGCTCTCGCCAGTCAGTCCTTACGTCAATTGCATAGGGGCTTGCTTTTAATATTGCCATCGCCTGATCAGCGAGATTGCGCAGTATGGCCGGATCAGCATTGGCAGGGCCGCTAAAACGTGCCGCTATCTTCCAGTTGTTAAATGCGCCTACTGCGTATTTTCGCACTCTCACCAGCGATTGAGGAAAGGTTTTCTCATTCCATGCCGGTAAACTGGCTACCAATTTATCGACTTCCTGCAAATCCTTAACATTCACTATGAGCTGCGCGTATGAAGAATAAGGGAACTCCGATTCAACAGGCAAGTAAAATCTGGGCGGTCCCTGACCGATAAAACTGCTGACACTGACTACACCCGTATCGTCCAGTAGTTTTTTTTCCAGGGTTTTAACATCAGCGGAAACATCCTGAATTCTTGTGCCTTCAGGCGCCCAATAATCAATCATGACCTGAAAGCGTGAGGAATCAGGAAAATACATAATGGGTACAAAGCGAAAACCTACGATAGACAGTATGAGTAAAGCAATCATGGTCAGGGAAAAAATAAAACGATAACGAATACCTGCTTCAAGCAGCGAACGGTAGACTTTGTAAAACCAACTGCTGTATTGCTGGTTCTCATCCTCCGTTCCCTTGGGTTGGGGCATAAAGGAAATACATAACAGCGGTGTAACCGTTTGTGACAACACCCAGCTTAATAGTAATGACACCGCAATCACAGTAAACAGACTGCCTGCGTATTCTCCTGTGTCATAGCTTGAGGCAAAAATAGGATAAAACGCCATCGAGGCTACAAGAGTCGCTCCAAGCAGCGGCCAGGCTGAAATATCGGCTGCTTCAATAGCCGCTGCTTCGCGATCCATTCCCTTTTTCACACGAATCATAAATCCATCTGCAACCACGATGGCATTATCCACCATCATCCCCATCGCTATGATTAGCGCCCCTAATGAAACACGCTGGAGATCGATATGTAATAGTTGCATCACGATAAAGGTGCCCAGGATTGCCAGAATAAGCCCGGAGACGCCAATAATCATTCCCGCAGTAAAGCCCATAGTAAAGGTGAGAACAATGAGTACAATAACAACCGCTTCCAGTAAATTAATTAGAAACGCATTAATTGACTCTGCAACGATATCGGATTGCCAGGAAATTTTGTGTATTTCAATTCCTTTCGGCAAAGCGCTCTGAATTTCATTGATACGCGCATCAATTGCCTTACCAACCTCTACAGCATTCACTCCAGACAAGGGGGCTAAGGCAATTCCAATTGAGGGAAGTCCCGAATAGCGCATTAATTGTTTGGGCGGATCAATGTACTCTTCTTTCACCTCGGCGAAATCTCGAATTCGGATAATCTCATCGCTTTGTTTTTGAGTTTTGACTTTTAACTCAGGTGTGATGGCCAAATCGCCAATTGCCTCGGCATTAGTAAATTCACCGGTTGGTACAACTCGAAGGCGCTGTTCCTGAAAATCAACAAAGCCTGCGTCCACCACCTGATTCTGTAATTTTAAGGTTCTTTCAAGATCAGCAGTTGTAATCCCTAACTGTGAAAACTGTGTATTTGAAATGTCTAAATAAATACGTTTTTCCTGAACCCCCCATAAGTCGACACGAGCCACACCCGGAACAATGCTTAATTCTTTTTGCAAAATTTTGGTATAATGTTCTAACTCCGCGTAACTGTAGCCGTCCGAACTCACTGCCAGTAAAAATCCAAACACGTAGCCGTAATCGTCTCCGACTACGGGCAGGCTGGCTCCCGGCGGCAGTTTATCCTGAATATCTCTTAATTTTTTTCTTAATGTATCCCAGACCTGCGGCAGGCGATCAGACCAGTATTCGTTTTTAATATTGACCTTAATAATAGATAGCCCCGGCCTCGAAATGGAAGAAATATCCTTCACCTCAGACATTTCCTGAATTTTTTTCTCAAGCAAATCGGTCACTTCAAGCTCCACCTGCTCAGCACTGGCGCCTGCATAATGGGTTGTGATAATCGCAGTTTTTACGGTGAACTCAGGGTCTTCCAAACGACCCAGATTGAAAAAGCAGACGGTGCCGGTGATGGTTAAGAGTAACACAAGAAACCAAGCTACTTTTTTACTTTTGACCGCACTGTTAGCTAGTGAGCTCATTTTTTCTTATCGTCCTGATTTAAAATGCTAACCACATCGCCTTCTTTTAAACTGTGAATTCCAGCAATCACCAGCCAATCCCCGGCTTTTAAGCCTCTCAGTACGGATAATCCGGTTGGAGTCAACTCGCCAATTTGAATTTCCTGCTGATGAACGCGGCCGCTTTCAGGATCAACCAGCCAAACGAAGGTTTTATTACTGTCGCCCACAGTCAATACCGCTGATACGGGAACAGTTAATTCAGACTGGGTATTGTTTTTCTTGATTACCCCCTTCGCCTTACCTGCCATGCCTGGCAAAATTTCAATGCCCTTGGGCTGTTGCAAAAGCAGTGTCACTGGATAAGTACGGGTATCCGGAGATGCTTCGTTGCTGATTTCCTTAATCTGAGCGGGAATGGAATGTGTGGGAAAAGCATCAAATTGCACTACGATATTGCTTACTGAGGACATAAGACTAATAGCACTTTCAGGAATTTGAATCACCATTTCAATTTCTGAAATATTAAGCAGCCTGGCAACCTGTTGGTGGCTGGAAATCGTCTGGAAATTTTCAACATATAAGTTGGCAATCTGACCGTCGAATGGCGCTTTGATAACACTGTCTACTAATGCTTTTTCGGCTAATTCCAGATTGGATTGGGCCATAATCCATTTTGACTCGACCAAATCATAATCTGATTTGGAAATGTGACCTTTTCCTACCAGCTCTTTGGCGCGCTGATAATTTTGTTTGTCGCGCACGAACTCCGCTTTGGCAGCCTTTACCTTCGCCTGAAAATCTCTGGGATCCAGCTTGGCAACCAGATCGCCTTTTTTAATTTTGTCACCGATTTTAACGGGTAATTCGATAAGTGAGCCGGCCACGTTAAATGAGAGATCGACCTCCTGAGAGGCTTTGGCTTTCCCAGGAAAAAATCGTCCATCAAGTGCAGTGGAGTTTCCTATCTGAACGGCTTTGACCGGTCGTGCCTTGGCAATGGTTTTATTATTGTTCTCATTTTCGCTGCAAGATAAAAGTAATAGAGCCGCAATCGCGTATCCCACATAACACAAGCCTCTTGGAAACAGCTTCATGATTATCCTTAATTTCAATGTGTCTTTTTCTCTCCGCAGCGATGCGTGAATCTATCCTTTACCAAACAGCGCTATAAACTCATTAAGGCCCGCTCATACTCGCTGTTTCGGATGCATTTAGCTCAGCATCAGCTTCAGTCTTTACCTCATCTTTCATCTGAGTCAGAGAAGCCTTCATTTGATTTGTAATTGCAACCGACTTCGTTTGCAGGGTTATTCCTGTAACAGCATGGAACAAACGGACCAAACTATCAAGAATTCCTCTATGTTTTCCTAGGTCGGTTTTTTGCGCTGCCTCAATTTCTTTTGTGGTTTCCTGTTTAAACTCATCAATGGTTATTCGAGCTCTGGCATAGCGTTCTCGTAAATCTAATAGAGTTTTATAAAGCTCTGTAGCTTGCTCACCGACAACACCGTTCTTGCTCGACAGGCGCATAGCCTCCTTTTTCAATTGTTCGAGATTTTGGTCGATAATACCCAGGTAATTATCTTTTTTTGCTTTAGCATTTTCAAAATGCTGGGCAAAATCCATCACTTTATCTAAAGATCTGTAAAGTTCTGACTTCGAATTTTCAAGCTGAGCACTTTTGTCTGCCTGACTTTGCAAGGCTCCAATCAAAAGTGGGTATCGCATAAGATGCTGCATGGGAACAATTGCGACATTTTCTACTGATTTCAGGGAGATTTTTTCACTCGGATCAGAATGGGCGTCATTATAGATCTTCACTGCATTATCAATTTGCTTACTGTATTCTGGCTGAACCAATGCCGCTTTCTCCAGCCGGCTGATAAACTCAGCAAAACGCGGGCTTTGAATCAGCTCCGTTAATTTACCAATAACTGTTTCAAGACTGTCGTCCTCATTGGTGATTAGCTGGTCAATTTCCATTTTTTCATAAGCAAGTTTCAAGTCCTCAATATTTTCAATATAAGAATCCATTTCATGATTGTCATCAATCCGATAGAGGAAATCGGAAAGTTTATTGAAACTGGCATATGCCGTTTCAGCTTTAGCAATAATTTCTTCAAGAGCATAGGCTGCCTTGGAATCCGATTTTGCTATCCAATTGGCGCGCAGCTCTTTCTTATCTTTCATCTTTTACAAATCAGTAAGGGAATCTTACTTAAAATATAGATCTAATTTTCACAAAACTCATTTTATTAACAATTTGTTAATATTTATACAATATAATTCATTTAAACATGTCTTTTATGTAGCGTTTATATTATGAAAAGAGAAGAAGTGGATACCCTGATTGTAGGTGCTGGTCCCTCAGGTCTATTACATGCCATTGGGCTGCTTCAAAAAAATCCCCAGAAAAAGATTCTGATATTGGAAAAACGGGAAGAATACACGCGAAACCATGTAGTCCGTTTTAAATACTCCAAACTGGAAGAATATATAAAAACAATAGGCGGGGAAAACATACCGGAACTAACCGATCTGGTAAAACGTCTCAAGAAAAATCCTGCAATCCGAATTAACGAACTTGAAGGAATATTAAAAAAAGCGGCGCTGAGAATGGGCGCCGAAATCGAATATGACGAAGTTAAGGATGTTCAGTCACAGGTCTTTGAGAAATATCCTAATCTTGATCTGCTGATTGGTTCTGATGGTACCCATAGCACTGTTTCAAAGCAGGTGTTTGGTGAGGATAACCAGATTAAGCACTCTTTTGATTATGTGCTTCAGGTAAGATTCGAGGTAACAGGACCCAAACCCAATGCAATCGATTTACCCAGCTGGCCTTCTTATTTACAAGCCTATGGAGTGGCGGGCGAAGAAGTCATGGGTAAAACAGTGGATGGTAAAACACCAATCACTATGCAGATTATGATTTCCAAGGAAGATTTTGATGCCTTAACTCCGCATGCCACGTCAAAAACCCCTATTCGTCCTTTTAACGACGCTGAAACCAAACTGGACAAAGTTCCTGATGAGATCATGCAGAAGGTCAAAGGCTATCTTGGTTTACGGCTCGCACATTACACCAATAATAATGTGGGTGAGCATATTGATATGAGCGATGTTCGCCTGAGCGTTAATGAAGCTCCTGCCACAAGGGCGAAATCAGTTCTAACGTTTAAAGAGGTCGGCGACCGGAAAGTCACGGTAATGCTGGCTGGCGATGCGGCACTAGGCCTTTCCTATTTTAAAGGGGTAGATGCCTGTCTGGAAAATGCGTCTCATGCACTGAATGCGCTGAATACGGATTCACCAGAGCAACGCACTGAAAAACTTGAGGAATATTCTGAATGGTTTGATAAAGATTTAGCGCCGCGAAAAGTAAATGAAGTCGCCCAGTACAGCAAATACGGCGCGCGTCTTCCCGTTTCGATATTTGCTTTTTTAAACAGATTGCTTGGGCGTGATTTTGCGATGAATACTGCGCAGGCTGAGCGTTTTGCTGATTTATATCATGGTAATCAGCGGGAAGTTCAAAAGAATGGGGCTTCACTGGATATTCTGAATACCCCCTATCCACATCGCAGCAATTACTTTATGTCGGTACTGAATACAACCCCTGTACCCGTATCCGAGCATATGAAAACTATTGGCAAACATTTCCAAAAATTTTTTACGACTTACAAGTCGACTAATTACCTTTACAGGGATTTATTACAACCCCTTAATGCAGTCAAAAATATTGTCGAGGGGGCTTTAAAAATTGGCTTATCCCCTCTGATGTTTTTAATAGCAACCCCGATTAATTTGTTCAGCACCAGAAAATTTAAAACTGGCTGGGAACAAGTCAAAGCCAGTTTCTCGGCAACAGTAGGCAGGATGGGAGACGGATTTGGGCAATTGGGTGTAGGAATTACTTTGGCACTCACCGCTGTCTTTATGCCGATAAAAGTGGTGGTCAATAGTATTACGACTGCTCGTGCAGAACCTCGTAAAATTGAAAATAACCCGGGCATGGCCAAATTGATAAAAGAGGCCGAGAAAGTTGATCATGAAGAAATGTCTGTCAATAAAATGAATGCACTCCGTATTGACATGCATCGCAAACTTGAAAAATCCCTCGATAGACATCAGAAAACAGATATTTCAGTTGAAGAGGAGCGCAAGGCATATAAGGCCTGTCAGCCCAGCAATCCGGAATCCTATAAACAGTATTTCAAACTGTTTAAACCAGCGTCTCAAACTCCGGTTGAGGGCAGTAAAGCAGCTAACGATACCGCAATAGACTCGACAGAAACCAGATTAGGTAAATAAACGCTACAAAGGCTCAAATAATTGTAGCAGGCGCTCTCTCAAAGGCCGGGCGATTTCAAGCCCTGCCTTTTCAGGTGAGCCGGCATTAAAAGGCGGCTCGGGATCATATTCGATGCCTAGTTGCAGTGTTTCAGCCACTTGCCGTCCAGCCGCTTTGGCAGCCAGCAGTAAGGCCATATCGATTCCTGCCGAAACGCCCGCCGCGCTGATAATTTTGCCATCCTCGACAATCCGCTCCGAAACAGGTTCTGCACCCCAATGTCTTAATCTGTCTAAAACTGCCCAATGACTAGTGGCACGCTTCCCATGCAATAGGCCAGCCGCACCGAGAATTAAGCTGCCCGTACAGACTGACGTTGTCCATTGCGTAGTTTGATGAATCGATTTGATCCAATTGAGTATCTCTGGCTCGTGGGAAAGGCTGGTTGCTTTACAGCCTCCTGGAATCACCAGAATATCGGTTTCAGTTACGTCAGATAAGGCATAATCCGCAATCAACTGCAAACCCAAACCGGTCTGTACTCTTCCTGCCTGTTTGGCAACACGTTGAACTGTGACTCCAGGTAAACGCGCTAAAACTTCATGCGGCCCAATACTATCGAGGGTTGTCATCTCATCATAAAATAAAAAAGTGATTCGCATTAATGCTCTCCTAGTTTTCCTGTGTCAGCTGGTAAATTAATAAGGCAGCACGTTCGGTTTGAATTGCCAAGGAGGCGATGTCCAGGGTTTCTTTTTCTGAATGAATACCAGATCCTGCTGGTCCGAGGCCCGCCAGCGACGCCTCGACATCAGATGCAATGAATGAAATATCCCCCGCTCCTCTTAAACCTGGATCCAGTGGTTTAATTGATCCATAACCCAGCTGGCTGCTTGCCTGACTGTACTTTTCCAGTAACTTTAAATTGCTGTCGGTGGGAGGCATGGCGGGAATTCCATCCTGAAATCTGATGACGGCGTTCGTACCTGTCAGATGGGAATTTATAATTGCCGCGATTTTTTGCTGAGCGGCTTCTTTTTGCTGTTCACTGATAAAGCGCAGGTCCCCATTTGCAACCGCCGCTTTGGCAATGACGTTTCCTTTACCAAAACCTTCCCCCCGAGAATCCTTGTTGTCGTAGTCAACACTGGTACCGCCCAAAATAAAGCCAGGATTAAATGATAAATACTTTTCACCAGCAAGCTGCTCACGCATGGTATCCAGAATTCGTACTAGTTCATAAATTGCACCGTAGCTGACACCCTGCTGAAAAATTTGTGAAGAATGCGATTCAGTACCCTCACTGGTCATTACCCAGTTAGTTATACCCCGCCTTGCAATTGTTGCTGTATCCATTGTGACTGCTCCTTCAAAATCCAGGGCAATATCGCAATGTCTGGCTACCTCTTTAAGCGGTTTTCTTGAAATAGAAGTCGGCTTGCCGGAGTCTTCCTCATCACCGGTTAACACCACCGTAATATTGGCATCCTCAAGAAGATTGTTCGCTTGTAAGGCTTTTAAGGCATACAGGATAACAATATCACCACCTTTATCATCGACAACGCCTGGGCCTATTGCAAAATTTGCTTCACGCTTAAATTGCTGGAAAGGGCTGTTTAAAGGGAAAACCGTATCCAGATGACCTATTAAAAGCAGGCGCTTTCCTTTTTTGCCGGGATGCTCGGCAATCAATGTGCCAGCTCGTTGCATGGAAGGAGGCTCTTCCTCCCAGCGCAGTTTAAAACCCAAGGTTTCAAATTCGCTCTTAAGAATTGAACCCACTTTGCGAACACCCGTTATATTGCTGGTACCGCTGTTGATATTCACCAACTGCTCTAGCAAGGAAAGCTGCTCCTGCTGATGGGCAGATACAAACTGCTTGATTTGCTGTTCAATTGGCTGATTGGCTGTTGCCCCATTTGAAGAGATACCCATCATGAGAAGCATGCAAACTATCCGTTGAAGCGAGTATAATTTATTTACTAACCGCATTTTTCCCCCCTAAACTCGGCAGCAGTTACTCTTGACCAGTTTTTGTCATTCCCGCGTCAGGCATTGTTGCGTAAATAGAACCAAACAGCAAACCTGTCGTCTTTGCGAACAAAGTGAAGCAATCCAGATCGAAGCTTGAGCAAAGTAAGGAGCCAGATTGCTTCACTAACGCTCGCAAAGACAGTTTTGTGTACCTATCCACACACGTAATATAACAACTCTACATTAACACACAAGGGCATGGCGAATAATCTGGACCATATATAATATAATTCTTAATTTCTTCATTCTTGGCATAATGGATGGGCTTTTTCCCAGAAAAGTCCAGCGCTTCAGAATCCGCTTTAAAACGCAATAATAACTGCGTAAGCGCAGCATGTGATGATTTAACGCTCCGATGCAGCAAGCTGTCTCCATCCTCACTCTTCTCATTGACATTGATTCCAGCCTCCAGAAACAATGCGACCATTTGGAGATTTCCTTTCTCGACCCCCACAAAGACCGGCCTGCCTTCATGCGTTATAAAATTAAGCTCGGCGCCCTTCTCTTTCAGTAAATTAAAGACTGGTTTATGCCCCATCTCAGCGGCAATCATTATTGGCCGGGAAATAACCGGATAACGAAGTATCAACTCCCCGTCCTGTAATTCATTATTCGAAACTATAACTGGATTACCATCAGGGAAGGAGAACAAAGATTGCAGCACAGGCGCATCGATATCAGCCCCATGTTCGAGCAAGAGAGCAGTCATTTCCATATAGCCTTTTTGTACTGCTACAGTCAGAGCAGTACAGAGGATCTCGCCTCTTTGCTGATATCGGTTGATATCTGAAATATGAGAAAGCACCTGTTCCACCACATGAAGATTGTTTTTCTCTACCGCGGCAAATAATAATTGATACTCATCTATTTTTCTAAAAAAATTGATAGTCATGATGTCAATCTTCCCTGAATTCATGATCCTGGATAATCATTCAATCAGAATTAATGACGACTTACAATTGCCCTCAATCATATCAGGATAAATAAGTATAAACCGGACTATTTTTTTTAATTTTTTTCTTTAAAATACACCAATAAAAACTTATTATTAAAGAGCAAACATGCCTTTTTATGTCCCTTCCTATGCGACCCTGCTTAAGCAACTGAATGCATTAAAAGACGTTGATTTAAAAGAACGTCAAGAACAGGATATAGAAGTCATTGGCAGTTTAATTATGCAGGGAAACCTCGCACAGGCAATAGAAAAAGCAAAATTTGAACAAACAGCGAATGATAACCATTATTTGATGTTTCAATTAGTCAGTATAATGAGAGAATTAACTTATCCACCTGTTGAGCAAACGTATAGATCAGAGGCTCCCCTTAGTTTATATGAAAAGATCGGCTATTTAGTCATTTATCGCCCTATAGATATTGAGCAATTAAAAGAGCTTTATCAAACCATTCCTGCTTCATCGGAGTACTACGAGAGGTCACAAAAGCAAATCACCGCTATTCAGGCAGCGATTGATTTCAGCAGCAAGTCTAATGACTTAGCTGAAGAACTTACCGAAAAAGATGAAGAAAGTACAGCATGCCCCTTGGGCTTGTAATTAGAGAATATCCAGGCTGGGAGAGAGCTGATTTGAACCCTCTCTCTAACTCTCTCCCAAAGGGAGAGAGGACTTTGAGGAAAATTAAGAGAAAATCCCTCTCCTCTGAGAGGGATTTTAGCATGATTTAGCACTTAAAAAATATCGATTCTTTAAGAATACGTTAAGTTTAACCACGTATAATTCAACTATTAATCTGACTAAATGGAATTATGTTTCTGTAAATAAAAGGATTCGCAGTTTTGTTGTAGGTGATAACATGAAAGAGAAAAAAGAGAAGGTATTTGTACTCGTTAACCTCGGCACAGATACTAAGTATACCCCGACTCCCGAAGAAGATCCCGTTAGTTATCCTGATGGTGAAGCCTTAAGCGTCGCTGGTCAATTAGTCGATTCAAACGGTGTTCATCGTGATGATGAAAGCCCCTATGTCTCTGATAAAATAGAAGTTATCATCGGTCCCGATACCTTGGGTAAGGCCGTTTATAGCCGTATCGCCCGACAGATGGAATCCCTTCTCAAAGCCATTCTTCGCGGTGACGACCGAGCTGCTATTCTTTCTCATAGCCGAGGCGGGGTAGAAACCGTCCTGCTCACTCACTACATGAATGCGATTAAGAACCTGTTCAATCAGAATAAAGGTTCCAATTACGAACAATTCATTACCCTGCTTAAAGCCGATCCGGTTGTTGGTCCTTTTTTAGCCAATGCCACTATTACTAAAAAACTTCAGCAGGAAGTCTTTCCACAATTAAAAGCCGTTTATGAGCAAAAGCAAACAATCGATCTTAAATTAAGTATTTTTGTTCTTGATCCCGTTCCTGGCGATGTTCCCATTTACGGATGGGATGACAAGTTATTTTATCAGCCTCTTCCTGAGATCGTTGATCAGGCAGAAATAGTTTATTACGAAAACGAAATGAGCTGGGGATTTACACCCATCCTCCCTAAAGCGCCTGTTCACGAAGGCGCAAAGTTTTCCGCCATTACGATTCCGGGACATCACGGCACCGGCTCTTCAGGAAATAACTGTGACCAGACAGGTACGCCTGTTCCGGCTGTACCGCGTAAATCAGGTGAAGGCAATGCCAATGCAAAACAAGCTCACAAATTAGTATTTTTAAAACTGCTTCGGTTTTTAAATGATAATCAAGTGCAGTTCGACATGAACAGTTTTGCAACTGCGCCGGAAAAAGGCTTGCTTAACCGAGTAATTCGCTCTCTTAATAAACATAAGCTCACCGATAAAGACCATCCTCTGCTTTCCACGAAACAGACCGAAGGGGAGCCAATTGAAACAGTAATTAATTCTGAATGCCTGGTTCCTGCCACGTATCGTTCTTATTACAAAATTCAGAATAATGAACTCGCTTACAAGGTATTTAACAATACCAATTATGCCTGGCTTGGCAAGCGCAATAAAAAATATCGCGAAGCCTTACAGGATGGTAAATACGTCCCATTATCCACTGTTATTCCACCTGTGTCAGGCTTTGTTAATGAAGAACATGCCAATATTGCCCGAGAAAAATTGTTCAAGGATTTTGGTATCGATGCCACCTCGTCTATTGACCATCTCCTGACTCAGGCCACACTGACTTTGGTATCAGGATTCTTAGCCGCAATAGCCAAGCCAGATAAAGAATTAAAAGCAACCCCAGTCGACCTGTCCGTTTCTTCGTCGATGACCGAGAGTTGGACTAATCTAATCCCTGCTGAAAAGCCGGCTGATATGCCTTCCACAGTTGCTAATTTACTGGCAACTGAATCAGGCCAGAAAATGATTAAGGAAGGATTTTCTGCGGTCGTTGAAAAAATCAGCCAGAGCTATTTATCCGCTGGATTAGATCCCGCCACTCGATGGACCCTTTATCAGGCGATTGTGGGCGCATTTAATCAATTTGAAGAAACATTAATTAGCTTAAAGAAGAGCGAAGAAAGTCAATCTTCAGAACCTGTTCCAGTGGGCGCAGTGGCTGCTAATGCCGCAAAAGCAGCAAGCAGTTCCGCGCAGAATAAACACAGTGAGTTGTCCAAATTGCTGGAAGAAGTTAAAGAGGATGCGAAGTCGTCTCTAGTTAAAACATTTGCTCAATATCAGCAAAATCTCGAACACGAACTTCAGAACATTGTGGCTACCATTGAGACCTCCAAGCATGACAAATTGGTAAATGGCTTTAAAAAAATAGCCTTTTCAATTGTTAAAAAGAATGCGGATACCAAAGAAATTAATAGTGAAGAGGACAAACGCTTTTTTGCCGCATTGGAAGAACACGTAAGTGGAGTCAAGGATTCAGATTATCCAGAAACCATTGCATTGCTTTGGCCATTAATTAAAGGCGATATCATAGCGATTTATGGTTTATCAGGAGAAAACGCCGAAGCAATTAACTCTATTGATTCCGAGTTATTAAGCAAATATTTCGATACCGAACCAAGCTGGTCTGACTTTGAATTACTCTTTGAAAAACTGATTAATTTCCAGAGGGATCTCAAAGCGGTTGAGATATTACCTACCGATGAATACTTGCATGAGCTTCAACTCAATTTGAATGCATTATGTGATTGTGCTGCCCGACATTTGCCAGCACCAGGCGATGCCTCAGAATTCGCTAAACAAGTGAGATGCTTCAGAATTCTTGCAGGAATAGACGAGTTTCCTTCAATTGAAAAAATCAAGGGTGAATATCACCTGTTGGAAGAAACGCTTGCTGAGCTTCTTCTTAAGAATGAAAACATGGCAGAAATAAACGAGCGTTTATCTCAGGCCAGGATTCACGCAGAAGAACAAGTGAAAGCTCTGGAATCTAAAAATGCAGCTTCACTGCTGTTGATGCAGGCTTTGACAGCTCAAATAGACGATTTTCAACTGAAAACAGCGTCTTTACAAAATCAGCTTGAAGCTCGGACTCAAGAAAAAGAGGGATTAACTGTTGAAAATGCTGATTTGCAAAAAACTGTTGAAAGTCTTCGACAAGAAATAGCAGTTTATACCAAAAAAATAGATGTCTTATCTTCTGAAAAAGAAAAGCTGGATGTACAGAATAAAGAATTGTTATCGACATTATCCAAATTTAAAGGGATGAAGGAACACATTCAGGCATTACTTGCAGACAATGAAAGACTTCAGGCAAGCAATGAGAAACTCCAGGATCAGGTTGCTGTGTTAAAGCGGGAGAAAAGCGAGGCCGTTGCCCAGCAATTCGAGATGGTAATGGAAGCCCAGGCAAAAGACAGGCAACTGTCTGCTGCCGTCAACGAAAATCTGGAACTAAAGTCTCAACTGGGAGTCATTACAAAGACCCGCAATGAGTTAGATGAGCAGAACCAAAGCCTGGCAGAAGAAAATGCAAAATTACGTGCTGAAATTGAAGCGAAAAGTCATGCAATGGACGAGACACGAAGACTCCAGCAAGCGGCGGCTCGTGAAATTGAAGCTTTAAAGTCTGAAAATAGCGATTTACACAATCAATCAGCCCATGCGAAAGAATCGGCGGAGCGACAAATCGCTCAATTGAGTGCTGAGAACTCACGCCTGGCGGCAGAGTTGAATCAAGCGGCTGAACAAAATGAGGCGAATAGAAACGAAATCGGGCGATTAGAAATTGCGAAAACCGCACTTGAGGAAGAGCTTGTTCGGGCGCGGGCAAGTCAGTCCTTAGAAGATGAAGCTAAACGTGCTGAATTGCTCAAGGATTTAAACAGTGACACCCAAAGAAAATGCCTGAATACCATTCACGATGAACTCTTACCTCTCATCGATGAGTATCTGGAGCATCTCAAAAACAAAAAAGATCCGATTGCGGAACAGAAAAAGCAAATAGTAACCAATTTGAGAGCAATACTAAATGATGATATAGGAACCCCTTTAGCCGTGGATAGAATGAAAAAATATCAAGCGCAACTCACTAAAGAAAATAAAGAGATGCTTTCATCACATCGTGACGGTCCCTGGACACGTTTTGCCTCAAATTCGCTGAAAATCCTGGCGATAGCGCTTACCGGCGTGCTTCCTGGCTTGGCAGTTTTAGGTGCTTATTCTCTGATTACAGGCAGGTCACCGATGTTCTGGCAGGCACAGGGTAATCGAACCATGCGGAAAGTTGAAGATACAATCAATCACTCTTTGAAGGGATTTGAAACGCCCGGGAGAAGCCAGTAATTATCTGGCTTCGACTTAATGCGAACAGCACGAGCCACTTCAGAACTTAATGTTGGGCCAAGGCCCAACTTACTCCTCTCGCGAAAGTGCTGCTTTAATAACTAGTTTGCAGGTAGTTTGCGAAAGCCTACCGCAAGTCGATTCCAGCCGTTAATGGTGATGATAGCAACCGTCAAATCAACTGCTTCTTTCTCGCTGAAATGCTTCAGTAACTCCTCATAGACTTCATCAGGTGCATGAGTTTCAGATAATAAAGTAATTGCCTCAGCCCAAGCTAGTGCCGCACGTTCGAGCTCTGTAAAGAATGGCGCTTCATGCCATACCGCAACAGCATTCAGACGTCTTTGCGTTTCCCCTGCTTTTAACGCATCAACACAATGCATATCAACACAGAATACGCAGCCATTGATTTGAGAAACTCGCAGTTTCAGCAACTCAAGCAAGCGCTTGTCCAATCCGGATTCATTCACAAATCGCTCAAGATTCAACATCGCTTTAAGTGCTTCAGGAGATGCTTTATAGAAATCGGCTCGTGTAATAGTCATCCTAACCCCCATATGTATAATGGATTATCAGCCGTGGAATGTGAGTTAATTATAGCTCATGGGAAAAAAGCGGCGCAGGGTTAGATTAAACTGTCCTCCCCGCGCGGCATTGTTGCGTAAATGAAAATAGGTGTGTGCAAAAGGCTGTCATTGCGAGCATTAGCGAAGCAATCCAACTCATACCCCTGCTCAAGCTTTGGTCTGGATTGCTTCGCTAACGCTCGCAAAGACAACAGTTTGATTGAATGGTTTTTTTCACGAACAACACCTGTGCGGGAAAGACATAATTTTCGTAACTTAATGGCAGTGCAGGTTTAAGTGACTACTGCGCTGCCTCACATAAGAATTTAAGGGACAGTTTGAGTGCTTAACTGCTGTAATTCATATTGAAGAAGCGAGATTTTTTCTCTGTGGTCAACCAGGGATTTAAAATGCTCAAGGCACTCAACATAGTCCTCAGCACGCTCCTTCCGATAATCCCCCTGCTCGGCAAACTGGTTTTCCACTCCATTAAATAGCTCAGCCGCATCCTCCAGAGCATTCTCTATTCCGCATCCCAGTAGAAAATTGGCAGGCATAAACGCATCCCCTATCAGGCAATAAAATCCTCCCTTAGGAAGACTCATCGCATGGTGACTGGCAATTTCGAGATCCATTTTGAACACTGAAGACAGGGTTAAGGCTCTGGTTTTGAATTTTTCATTCTTCATTAATAACTTCATAATGCGGTCAAACCATTTTTTTAGTTCCCCGGTGTCCTTACTTTGTAAAATTTCCTCAGGCACTTCACCAGTAGCATAAACGGTTTCAGACTGCTTTGAATACTTTATAAAGAATACGGGGGAACGATCAAGCTTCCAGCCTAAAGATTTTAGTTCAAAGATCTGCTCCGGAGATAAAATAATACTGGAATCAAATGGGGTCATTACCGGGGTACGCATCATCTCAAAAGGAGCATTCTCAATGGCTAAACTGATAATACCAAAAGCATTATATTCAGGATTCTCTATTGGCTCATAGGAAATCGCAAACTCAGGATTTTGTCTATTCCAAACCCGTGTATAGGATTTAGCGGTTTTTCCCGACGCATCAACCAGCAGGTCAAAATGAACGCTCTGCTGCTTGCCATCGATTTCAAGGACCAACTCCTGATCCTTCCCTCTGGCCTCGATAACCTGAGCATCTCCTTTATGAAAAACCAATTGCTGATCGTCTGAAAACTGAATTGTATTTCTTTTAAAAGAATACGCTTTCTTCGCATAAATCAATTGTAGCTTTTCATATTGATAGCGTTGCAAATCACCGATAGCAATCACCGTACGCTCTTTTTCAATAAGCTCAAAAAAAGCCAGATCAAGACGCTCTTCTTCGTTAAGCTCGGGAAGCTTTTGCGGCGCAATTAACTGGCATCTAAAATCCCTCTGATCTAAAAAGTATGCTTTATTTTTAAGCGAACTTAAATTAAAGAAGTCAGCAATAGTTTGCTCTTGTAAAACCACTCCCTGACTACGGCTAAACAATTGATCTTCTCGCCTGGAGTCAATCAAATGAACCGAATAACCTTTGGTTAATAAGCTAAGAGCTGCAGCCAGTCCTGCAGGCCCCATTCCCATGATATAGGCATTTTTTGGCATAAAGAGTTATCAATGAGTGAATGTGTGAAAGATAGTATCACTGGATTATTAAGAAATTATTAGGATGTGTCTTAATATTGCGCAGTTATTCTGGATCCCGTGAACCCACCAGTACGATATGTAGCAACACCACACAGGGTGATTGTCTATAACACAGTCTACTCTTATCTTCTACGTCCCGAGGGATCGAGGCAATGCGTCTGATTGGAAAAAGCATTTTTAAACTCGCTACCAATTTTATGGATACCCCGCATAAAGCGGGGTACGTAGGCTCTTAGGGGTACGTAAGCTCTTAGGGATAGGTAGGCTCTTATAGGATGGTTAAATTTTATGACCATCTCTCAGTGACAAGCCGCAGGGCATAGAGGTGATGTGTAGATACCTATTGGGTTTAGTCACAGGAGCAAGGGATGAATTTCGCTCATCAGCTCATTTTGCTTAACATCAATTTATACCATACCGCATAGGGTTGGGCTAACCACCACTTCCAGGGCACACGACCATAATATTTATTTACTGTCTGTATGGCCTCCTGATAATGTAAGCGACGCAGGCGGCGTGTTTTAGTAGCTGAATGAATGCGATTTACAGCGATAAACTCATCGATGAATAGCAGAGGGCCGCCTAATTTAAACAAACGCCACCACAAATCATAATCCATCGCCATATGAAGGCTTTCATCTACCCCGCCGACAGCTTCCCATGCGCTTCGCCTGATTAAGCTGGCCGGTTGAGAAATAATACAACGGGATGCCAGACGATCCTCAAAAAAAGCTTCCACCCAGACGGGCTTTCTTCGCCCTGACTTTTCAGACACATTCCATGAGCGCCCATAAGCGGCTGGTTTTTCAGGAGCCGATTCAAGCGCATTTAACAACAAATGCAGACTATTTGCCAAAAACCAGTCATCGCTGTTTAGCCAGCACACATACGGAGCCTTGCCCCGCGAAATCCCTTCATTGATGGCCTGAGCCTGTCCTTCATCGCGGGCGATACGCCATCCACTTAGATAATTTTTCCATTGATCGATAATCTCGGGCGTACAATCGGTTGAGCCCCCGTCCATAACAAATACTTCAACAGGAAGATTCTGCTTAAAAATGGAAGCCAGGGCATCGTTCAGAAAACAGCCCTGATTGTAGGAAGGGACCACAATGGTTATTAAAGGTTTCAAACTCATGATCGGATATTCATCATTAGAAAATCACCGTAAGCTTTCCTGATTCCATCGGTTAGAATGGTTCGGGCAGACCAGCCCAATGCATGCAATTTTCCGGTATCTAATAACTTGCAGGGTGTTCCATCAGGCCTGGAACTATCGAATACTATTGTTCCTTCAAAACCTACTGCCTCCATTACAATCTCGGCCAGTTCCCGGATAGAACAGACACTGCCAGTCCCCACATTAAAAATTCCTTCATTGACTGCTGATTCCATTAAAAATACGCAGGCATCGGCCAAATCATCTACATACAAAAATTCACGCAGTGGTTTACCTGAGCCCCAGACAAGCAACTCTTTATCTCCACGCTGTTTCGCTTCATGGGTTCTGCGAATCAGTGCAGGAAGCACATGGCTGTTATCAGGATGATAATTATCATTGGGCCCGTAAAGATTTGCCGGCATTACCGAGATGAACTGCGTACCATATTGCCGGTTATAATTCTCACACAGTTTAAGGCCTGCAATTTTGGCAAGCGCATAGGGTTCGTTGGTTGGTTCAAGCACTCCACTTAGCAAATAGTCTTCTTTCATGGGCTGCGGGCAATCACGCGGGTAAATACAGCTTGAACCAAAAAAGAGCATACGCTCGACACCTGCTATCTTGGCTGCATGGATAAGGTTGGTAGCAATCATCAGATTCTCATAGATAAATTCAGCCCTGTAAGTATTGTTCGCGTGGATTCCACCCACACGCGCTGCTGCCAAAAAAATGTAAGCCGGCTTTGTATATTTGAGAAACTCGGTCACCGCCATTTGCTCAGTCAGATCCAGTTCCGAATGAGTGCGGGTTATCAGATTGGTATATCCCGCTGCGGTTAAACGGCGTATCAGTGCCGCACCCACCATGCCTCGATGGCCGGCGATATATATACTGTCAGTCTTGCTAATTGGGTTACTGTCATAGCTTGGCACGATCACATCCATTTCTTTATAAATACAGAGCTTCTGCTCTTTATCCGATACATCATGTCTACCGCAATGTGCTGCAGTATAAATGATGATATCGCCCTTCTAATTTGCCTCTGAGTCGGGGTATAGCCCAGTAAACCAGAGCGGATCCGGCTCATCTCTTTAAACCCTGTCTCATTGATTAATGATGAAGTTTTCTGCTGCTCGTGAACTCGAAAAGCCCCCATAAAAAAAGGCACATGGGCAAACCGGGCACCAGCCTCTTTAAACCGAATCAATAAATCCCAATCCATTGCAAAACGGAAGGACTCATCAAGCTGCCCCCCCGCTTTTTCCCAGATTTCTCGCCGCCAGAATAAGGTTTCCTGAGGCACAAAATCAGCCCAGGATAAAACACGTTCATTATGGCCCGGCAATATCCAACGCCCGATTTCCAACCCTTTTTCATCAATCAGCAGTCGATTTCCATAAACCACATCCACCTCTGGATGAGTCTGAAAATAATGACTGACATAGGCAAGGGTGCCTGGTAAAAGCAAATCATCCGAGTTGAGGTAAGCCATGATATCGCCGTCGGTCTTTGCAAATCCAAGATTGATGGCCTGAGTTTGGCCCTTATCCGGTTTGGACACCCAGTCGCTGAGCTTATTATTGTATTGTTTCAGTATGCTCAGTGTTTCATCTTTTGAGCCGCCATCCTGAATAACATATTCAAGATTAGGATAGTTTTGTTCGAGGACACTTAAGATAGTTTGCTCTATAAATTGTCCCTGTTCATAGGAAGGCGTAACCAGTGAAATACGTAAGGGTTTATTAATGGGTATAGCTGGAGGCCGATTGATTTTACTAAGCGGGCGGGGGGCATATTGATTCAGATTACCCAATCGGGGTCTTAATATTTCCAATATCCGGATTTTCATGCGCTTAATCCAGAATGGACAGTAGATTCTGTAGGAGGAATTAATGAAAGCCCATTGCTCGTGAATCAGCTTGTCCTGCTCTTCAACCAGCTTTTTTAATGCCTGGTTTTCATCCAGAGTTTGCTCCAGGCTGAGCCAGTCAATTCCATGCTTTTTTGCAAATTCCTGCAATGATTTGTTATCAGGCACAAATCTCTTCCTTCAATAAATTCCGTCTGCTAACTGCCTGGTATTCTAATTGAATTTCTTTAATTGGAAATCCCAAAACACGCTTTTCCCCTGTTTTTTTTATTTCCTCTGTTTTCCAGGGAACTGCCAGTATAAGCAACCAGTAACCCTCTTCCCTGTCAAAATATTTTTTATCAAGCCTAAGCCGAATTTCATTGCCCAGATCATTAATTTCAAAGCGCTCAATTCTGTCATTATCGATAAAAAAGACAAGTTCTGAAGCGGTATCAACAAGCCGAACCCGATTGAGTAATTTAATGCGAATACTATGCGATTCAGGGTTTAAAAAGAGCCTGATCGCACTCATTTTTTGGCTCCATCGAAAAGCCTCTCCCTGAAAATTCTCCGGATTATGGAATCCATAGAGCAATACATCATCAACCGTTGCCAAAGAATAATGCATCTGACTGGCGATTCTATTTTTTATTGGCAGTTTCTTCTGCTCCATTGCGAACTTAACTCGATACCAGACAAAACTTTGCTCGCAGTAGTTATAAAAGTTTTTCCATGCAAATGGCGTTTTTTTTCGGGAAAAAATAAAGCAATATTTGGATAGTAGTCTTGGCATATTGTAACGGCAGAAAAAATAAGGCCTTGCAAAAAAAGAATGAAACAATAATGTCCCGACCTCTTTCCTTAAAAACAGTTGGTCTGACTTCATCTTTGCAGAAAGAAGAACCAATGCCTTATTGAAAACTACCCTGGCCAGGGAAGGATTATATTTTTGAATATCTTCCCATTCTTTAGGTATACCAAAATAGCGTTCATGATGGGCTTTCTGCTCACCTGCAAGCCTGAACAGGACTTCGCCCGAAGTACACTCACTTAGAAATTGATCCAGTAATGCGAAACTGTCAACAAAGACATGCGATACGCCCACTCCGGGCGCATACCCTAAAGAATATCCCCGCTGATGAAAATCAGCAGCTATTATCCAGTAAGCGAAGCGATTATACTGATGTGCAAATCCCCCCACCGCAAAATACACCTCGCGCTTTATGCCAAACGCGTGCAAGGTCACTTTAGCCCAGCAATCGGGATTTTCAAATTCAGAAACACCAAGGTTATATAACTTAAGTTCAAATTGCGACAAAGTGTTTCTGCAGATGGCTTCCGTACGTGGATAAAAACCGTCATAGGTTTCAACTTTAAAAAAGTGCAGCGCCTGTTGAACAGCATCCGGTTCAGCGATGCAGTGTGATTCTGTGAATAACAAAAAATCGCCTCTGGCAAGCGTCGCACCATAGTGACAAAGCTCGATTTCATTTGCGGCGTCAATACAAACAACATTGGGGAGTGCTCCTGTCTTCGCGGTAATCTGTTCCACTAATTCTTGCTGATGCTTGTGGAAAACAATAATCACCTCATAAAGACCTGGGTCACAGCGCTGTTTTTTAGTCCAGCTCAGGATAGCCTCTTCAGCAATGCCCCGATGCGTTTCCATTGGTAATATGACTGAAATAAGGGGCGCTTTTCCGCTTGCCTTTCTTTTTTGGAAATTAGATCTTTTGTCCAGTTGAATTAACTCATCGGCATCAAGCGGTACACTGATTACTCTATGCTCTTTGGCACTAATCAATGAGGCTTGCAATGCTCCGAGAGTGAATAAGTGACTTTCGAGCGCCTGTTTCGGTACTTTATTCTTCGTCAAAATCTGATCGTAGAATAGTTGCAGGGAATTTAAGTATTTTTCTGGAGAGGTGAAAACTGTTTTCTTCTTGGGGGAAAGAAACGTCGCCTCCTCATAATGCGAACATAAATGGGCATGAGCCACCCCATTTTCACCGACAATGCTAATACGGCGCTGAAGCCATTGCTCCAAATGCGGTTGAGGGTTTGCATCAAGCAGACCACAGGACAAGTAAGCATCAATTCCGGACTCAAGGCGCATGGTGATACTCGACCACAAATCGCCCGGATGGGGATCGGGTTGATGAGAGAATGGTTTCTTAAGCAAACTGCCAAGCAGCTTCAAATCATTGGTTCCGGTAGCATCTACCCATTGTATCTTTTGCTCATTTGTAAACCAGCGAATCAAATCAATCATATGAGAACCCTGATGGTAAAGATTCCCATAACAGGCTGCCTGTATAAGGCGTATGTTCCCAAGCTTGCCCGCTGTAATTGCTTCTTTCATCGCGATAAATTCTTCGCAATAGCGGGATTGATGCACAATAAATAATTTCCAGCGTTTTGCGACACAGCTTTGGCTAATCGCAAGCCCTTCCTCAATGGAGAGAGCCAGAGGTTTTTCAACTATTAAGGTATTTATCGAATCAATGCGGGATAGTACAGGAAGCAATTCCTTTCTAATCTGTGGCGGTGTTGCAATCAATACAATATCAGGCTCTGAAGTCTGTAATCCTTGCTCAAGATTTTCAAATACAGGAAACTGAAAGCTTTCCCGACAATTCTGCCTGGTCAATGAGGAAGGCGCATACCCCCCCACAATGAGCACATCCTGCCGCAGACTTAATAAGCCGGCATGAACTATTCCTCTTTTACCCAAACCGATTATAAATACTTTATACATAACTGCCTTGTTCACATTTAAAGCTAAATCAGATACTTCGCAGAAACAGGCAAACCCACCTGCCCAAGAAAAGGTGCTGTTTCATTTTCATAGTCCCAACTAACTGTAATAGGCCCAAGCAAATCCGTTTCATCCAGCCTCTGCCCGCGATTTTTCGCTCTTTCATATCCCTGAGTGACCATTAAACTATACTGACCCGCCTCTACCATAAGTTTCATTTGTAGTTCAAAAACTCTGATATGGGATGGAGGATTATCGGCAATCACATTAAGATACAAACTGCCTGTTGTGGTTTTAACCGAGCCGAATTTATCATAGAGTATAACTGTAATATGATTCACAACACGCGAATCCGGCATGAATTTAATGCGGATTCTCATTGTTTCACCAAGCCGAAACGTCGTTGCCGGCAACCCTTTCTCACCATACAAAGCGACTGCAAGCAATCGCCCCTGATTGCCCTTTTTTGTATTCCAGATAGCTTCTTTACCGGGAATATCAAACTGCGAGGGGATGGTCTTTTCATCCGTCTTGTTTTCCTTCAAATCAGGAGTTTCCAATGCTTCAGGAAGGCTGTTGCTGTCGAGCGCTTCATTAAAAAACAATAAAATTCCCTTATTCACAGGACCGTCATACAGCAACTCACCCTGCTTCAGATACAGTGTCCGCGAGCATAAATCCCGCACGGTGCTCATATCATGCGAGACGAATAATAAAGTAGTTCCCCGCTGGTGCAGATCCCGAATGAAGCGAAAACACTTCTGCTGAAAGAAAAAATCTCCCACCGCTAGCGCTTCGTCAATAATCAGGATATCGGGTTCAGCTAAAACCTGAACGGCAAAGGCCAAACGCATCCTCATTCCTGTAGAATAGGTTTTTACAGGATGATTAATTGCAGCGCCAATCTCGGCAAAAGCCTCAATTTCAGCAAAACGCTTAAGAATTGCCTCCCTGGATAAGCCTAGAATCAGGCCGTTGAGAATCACATTTTCACGCCCGGAATAATCGGGATTAAAACCGCTCCCCAATTCCAGCAAGGCGGATACTCGCCCTTTCACAGAGACACTTCCACTGCTGGGTCTTAATGTCCCGGCAATAATTTCCAATAAAGTGCTTTTCCCCCCGCCATTGCGGCCAATAATGGCCACCGCCTCACCCCGCTCAACTTCAAAACTGATATTTTGAAGCGCCCAAAGCGCCTCCATGCCCTGAGTATGTCTTGGCCAAATGGCGTTTAATAATCGGGCCCGAGGATTGGTAAACAATTTATAACATTTACTGAGGTTCTGAACCTGAATCACTTTCTCATTCATGGCTTAAACCAGATCAGCAAAATCAGGTCGAAGACGCTGAAACAATCCATAGGCTCCCCAGGCGAATAATGATGAGAGTGCAAAATAAATCAGTAAATTTTTAAACATTGGCATTTGTCCCCCAAAAAGCACCAGCCGCAGCTGTTCCACGATAAACGTTAATGGATTAAATACCAGCGCATGCTGTAACCCAGGCGGGGCGGCTTCTCTGGCATAGAAAATGGGGGTCATAAATAAAAGACTGTGACTTAACATTGCGGTTAACTGACTGATATCCCGTACCATCAAACCAAAAGCAGAAAGAAGCCAGCTCACCCCCAGAACCAGAGGGAAAAAACAAAGCAAAATCAGCGGAAAAAAAAGTATATTTATGCTGGGAAACCCCAATAACACAATATAACCCAGGCACCACACTCCTACACTAATACAAGCATTGAAAAAGGCACCGGCTACAGTCACAAACGATAACAGCTCCAGAGGAAAAACCACTTTTTTTACAAAATTGCTATTGCCCGAAATCAGGGAGGGGGATTTGTTGAGACAATCTGCGAATACATTAAAGACAATGAGTCCTGAAAACAGCATTAGCACATATTCAGCGGTTCCACCGGAAAAACTCCAGCGAGCTTTCAGGATTACAGCAAAAGCCAGCGTGTAAACTGTAAGGAGGTATAAAGGCTGCAGGAAAACCCAAAGCACCTCCCCTGCCGTTCCCCTGTAGCGACTTGAAAATTCGCGTTTGCTCAGTTCAAAAACAAGCTGACGATACCGCCAAAGTGAAGAAAGCAATTTGAAACATCCTGTTATTGGAAATCCGACCGGAAATAATGGTTGTCCCGGATTGAAGAGCGAATCTTATCAATTTTTAAAGCATTCCTCCAGAGGAATAAGCTATCAAATTTTGCAAACTACTGCCTGTATGACTATATTTAAAATTGTTCATTAATTCATCTATTCGGGAAGAGGTGTATGATTCCTGATCATCCAGTTAAATGCACAAAACTGTCTCTTGGGGAAATTGATCATTACACGCTGATTGTGGAAAATGCAGAGAAAGTTGCCGATTTTCATATTAATCTGCTGGGATTCAATTTTCAGTATATTAAACATGTCAATTCAGGAACTGTTGCTGACCCTGATCATGACATGACCAATTATATTCTGACTTTGCCTGCTAATCCTGCTATTTTTTGTGTGATTACCCAAGGAATGAATGAAGAAACCGTCTTTAGGAAATATCACCGCAAATTCGGCGAAGGAATTCATCATATTGCCTATAAAGTGGATGATCTATCCAGGAATTGGAATATTTGTGAGGAGAATAAAATTACCAGAACCTCCACAGAGATCATTACTGATCCCGTCAGCGGATTAAAACAATTTTTCATCGTCAAAGACCTGGGCGGTTATTTTATTGAATTAATTGAGCGGTCAGATAAAACAGTGGGGCCAGAAGATTTTGCCAGCCAGAATATGAAAAAATTATCGGATAGTATTAAGAAATATGTTTAAAGCTAATAGGTTAGCTTAGGTGCACAACGTAGGAACACTCACTCTGCGAGTGTTCCGGGTATTATTGGCATAGATCATGAAGCTTTAGTAAAACTACAAGATCCTTTATAGGTCTCGCCTGTAGACTCCAGATTATTATATAAAACAGACTTAATCTTCATAACCAAAGTATTATCGTTAAGTGACAAAGTAGCTTCTGAAATTAAAGTGAGTACATTTTTCTCATCATAACTGCTATAAGTGGTGGTTCCATTTGCAGTTAATTTTGTTTTAGTTGGGTTCCATGTTAATCGCAATTGTGTATTATCATAAGTAGTCTTGCTTGAAGAAGCCAGGGTTGTCATGGCACCAAATAGAAATTCCTGACCATCCAGAGAAATTGAATCATCAGATTGATCTATTTCCATTGGAACAGGTCCATCAATATCACTGCAAGTACCGATCCAGTTTCCAGAGAAGTTCGTGGCTTTAGTCTCTGAATTTATCGAAATCGCATTTTGGGTTTTGGATTTTAGTAAATTTTTATTGGCAAATATGATACTGGTAAGTGTATTACTGGAATTGGCTGTGCTGGCAACTACTGTTACCAAGAGGATACTTGCTATTGTTCTTTGTAACATCAAATTCTCCAATTATTATGACCTGTTGTTCCAACCTATGGCGAGCTTAGTATAATGAAATTAAATTTTTTTTCCATTTTAATTTAACCCATTAAACTGCAGCTCCCCGGATAACAGAATTCATAATAATCTATCGTCATAAAGCTTGTTTATGATACAAAATAAGAAATCAATCGCAGGCAAAGGATAGTCGCTGATGAAAGAATCTGAATTAATGGCTCTTGTACGGGATTCAAGGGTGAATATTGAAGGATTTATTCCCGGATTGTGCCTATTTTACCGTAACACTTCTGAAGACGATTGGAGAAAAGCTGGTGAAGCGCGTCTGGAGCAAATTGAGAAGGCCCATCAATTAATTCAATATCTGGATAAAGTTACCAGAGATTTTATGGAGATTGATAGTACCCTGTTTCAAAACCAGAAAAGCTACATCAAGGCCAACTTTCAGCGAATTCATGAGTGGCTTATAGACAAGTCCGATGTGGTTATCTACCATGTTACAAAATTTCATATTTTTAATGAAAATCCCTTTGGAATCATTGTCCTCGATCGACCCGCAGATACCAGGAAATGGCATTATTTGTATGCAAGCTTTCAAGCTCTTGTTGCGGATGTATATTACCGGGTTGGATATCTCAATCAACTGGTTGAGAAAAAGCTGGAAGAAACACCTGCTGTTCAATCGTCTCCTTTGAAAAAAATTACAGATATAGCAAGCGATTCCAAGGAGCTTAATTACTATTATTATCAATACGGACGACAATGTTCGCTTACAATACCGGCATCATTTTTTGATAATGAGAATACAATTCAGTTATCCTCAGAGCAATTCGGAAGCTTTGTACTGGGTGTTTATCATTTTTTAAATCAGCATCAGCCTGATTACGCCGAAATATCCAGGCTTTTCACATCGCAGAGTAGTCGCCAGTTATTATTGATTTTTAAGGCGGTTCACAAACTTGCCCCGCATCATCTTGATCTCACCGAAAGCCTTTTCCCCTATCCACAATCCCCTTCAATCCAGGCACTTAACAGAACACTTGCAACTACAAAAGACTATCCTGCCCTTTCACTTCTTCTCCCCGGCTATCGTAGTGAGGCCATGATTTCTATTCTAGAAAAACAAATTAAAATTGAACAGGAATTCAGTGATTTTTTTAACGAAGAAACCAGGAAATCACTAAGTGATATGCCCAAAAAAATGTATAACTCGCCCGTTGAAACGATTAAAAAGTCCATATTGACAATAAAAGAAATTAATCAACAACTCCTTAAAATGAGAAATTTGCTGGATATTAATCTACTGCCGACTAATGAATTGCATTCTATTTATATTAACTTTCTCTCTTATGAAGAAATGCTTTATGAGACTTTAACTATCTCCGCAGGCTTAAACTTCCAGGGCCTGGAGTTTTCGACTGTCATTTCGCCTTTTGAACAAAACGATGGATTATTACAGGGAAGTTATCAGCCCCTGCTGTTTGAGAGCTATTATCTCCTGAGGAGTCTATGCATTGCTTTATCCTCAATGTTAAAAAAACCTGCCTTTACACGCCATCAACACCATGAAAATTTGAAACAGTCTTCACGAGAAAAAGACTGCATTTACTATTGTTTAGGCCGGGATCTGGAACTAAACGGATTAGCTCCCAGTAAAACAGAGTCCTCTTACTCTGCTTATCTGTCAGGATTATATTTCGCATTGTATCTTCATGATGAAACTCTCACTGTTCCTCCTCAATACCCGGAAACAGGCAAAGCAGAACTAATGCAGGCGGTAAATGACATCAGAAAAACCATCCTTTATCGATTAGCAGCACAATCCCTTAATCAATGTGAGCTTAAACCCTATATTCCAGTGAACCCCTTTGAGCAAACCTTAAAACTTCGAAAATCGATTAACACCCTGTTAAGCCTTGCGGCAGTGAGGGAGGTGGGAATGTATGCCTTGCCGAGAAGACCATCCGAACGAACCTACTCTCCCCCTGAAGAGACTATGGCCAATTTATCTCTCTGAGCTCTGAAACTGAGGTCTTGCACCGCCTACTATTTTTATAGTAGTATCTACTAAAAATATAGTAGAAATCCAGTCATAACCTCGGAGCAATCAATGTCCCCAAAAAAAACACCTTCGACTATAGCTCATGAGCGCCTTCTCACCGAAGTAGAGCTTGAATTGATGAATATCATCTGGAGTCTTGGGACTACCACAATTAAGGAAGTGGTTTCACATCTATCTAAAAAAAGATCCCTAGCCTACACCACGGTTGCTACTGTGTTTAAGGTGCTCGAGAAAAAAGGCTTTCTAAACTGCCAGAAAAGTACTCATGCTCATGTGTTCATGCCGGCTGTTTCAAAGTCTGAATATGAAAGCACTTGCCTGGATCATGTGGTCGCTAATGTGTTTGATGGGGAGCCCCTGGCACTTGTCCAACGTCTGCTAGTTGCCAATAAACTGCAACAGCAAGATATTCAGGCGATTGAAAAAGCGCTAAAACAGTTAAGCCTTGATGAAAACCTGACAGGAATTGAATAATGTTATTTTTGGAAATTGTATTAAGCATTCATTGCCTGATATTATTAAGCTCCTGGTTTATCCGGCTTCCCTGGCTTACGGAGCAACCCTCACTTAAACTAAAGCTCACCCGTCTTTTATTAGCCAGTTGCGTCATTTCGCCGCTTATAATTCAAAGCATTCCTTCAACGCCGAACATAAAACTGCCAAAACTCGTCTCGCTGGACAGTCTGCAACACTACATAAAGCGGCCAGTTGTAAGCAATGACTTAACCCAATCAGCTCTTGACTCCCCGATACCCAAGGTTAGCGAGCTAAGTTATCTAAAACTGTTTCTGCTGCTATTTAGTTTATTTATTTCCATTCGCACTTATTGGGTATATGCGGATTGGACTAGATTACGCAGTCTTTTAAGCGAGGCCATTCCTTATCGAAGCGCTGGTAGATTGCGGGTGAAAGTCTCTGATCAATGCCATATCCCCTTTTCTGTCAATCTGTTTGGAAAAGCTTATATAGTGTTGCCGGTTTCATTATTGTCTACTCCTAAATACGCAAAAATTGCGATTGCTCATGAGGGTCAGCATCATCGAAACGGAGATTGCGTATGGGCATATATAGTTGAAGTTTTAAGAATTATTTTCTTTGCCAATCCCGGTATGGCTCAGTGGCAGCGGATCTTAAGCGATTTACAAGAATGCGCATGTGACGAAAAAGTAGTCAACCGCCGCAACATTTTAGCACTTGATTATGGCCGCTGCCTTTTCCATGTTGTACAAAACTTGTCTTGTAATTCTATGCAATCAATTCCTGCGTTTGCCTGCACGGTAGGTATGGCTTTAAGCAAAGAAAATAAAGACTCCGCTTTTATTATCAGGAGGATTTCAATGTTAAACCAATACTCAGGCAATAGACCCCGAAAAATGCTATCGGGAACAGCGATTGCCGTATTTTCCATCTTGCTGCCGCTCTGCGTGGCCTATTCCGCCACCGGCACATTAAGCGCAGCGCAGATAAAAGAAATGGACTTATCCGCGCTCGATCAAAGAATTCAGGCGATTGCAGAAAAGGAAGTCAGTAAAGCGATTAATCAGTACCATGCAAAATCGGCGGTGGTCGCAATCGCAGATGCCAGAACGGGAAATCTGATTGCTTTTGCTGAATTAAGTCAGAGTAAGGGATACCCCAGCTGGAAATCACGTCTTTTCTCACCCGGTTCTACCATCAAACCCTTTATTGCTGCTGCAGCAATGGACTCAGGGAAAAGCTCAGAAAACCAAGTCTATGATTGCTCTTCACCCTACTCTGTTAATGGAAAAACGTTTAGAGACAGCGATCCGGGCATAACCACCGCCTCTCTGTCAGAAGCTTTGGCGAAATCCATCAATGTGTGCCTGATTAAAGTGACCGAACAAACGGGAGCTCCGATCATTAAAGAAAAACTAAGCCAGTTTGGATTTGACATGAAGACCGGTTGGCAATCTGGCCAAAATGAAAGCCTTCAGCTTGCAGAAACCGCTGTGGGGGAAAATATTCCGGTAACAATTGGATCGCTCACTCAGTCTTATGCCATCCTGGCGAATAAAGGCCATCTGTTTTCACCCGCACGTCCTGCCGTCATTTCAGAACAAACCGCCAGTTCTATCACTCATATGCTTGAAAATGTGGTGAAGAAAGGAACAGGCAAACTTGCTGATATTCCAGACATTGAAGTCGCAGGTAAAACAGGAACACTTCTGGAAAATCCTCAAGATCCCCAAGGACTTAAGCTCGCCCTGTTTGCCGGATATATTCCTGCAAATGCACCCCGCTATGTGATTACCGTCATCGTTGAAGAGGGTCATTTTACCAAGAATGGCGAGGTATTGAGTAATGGTGGAGAACTTGCGGCTCCCGTATTTCGCGAGATTGCTATTGAAAGTATGAACGTAAGCGCTACAAGATAATCCTCCCCTCTGCATTAGCAGAGGGATAACCAGAGAAATAATAATGAAACAATACGCCTTGCTGCTTCTTTTACCTGTATTAGCTTTTGGTTCTTCCCTTCCACCTCAGAGAAGCTGTTTTCTGATCAAGGAAAATCAAAGGATCCTGAAACAGGAAGGAGAGGACTGTAATCAACGCTATGCCCCCGCATCCACCTTTAAAATCGCATTAAGTCTTATGGGCTTTGATTCAGGTATTTTAAAAGATCCGCTTCATCCGCTGTGGCCCTATAAAAAGGAATATGAACTGTATCTTAATGTATGGAAATACCCTCACAATCCCAGTACCTGGATAAGAGATTCCTGCGTCTGGTATTCTCAAGAGTTAACAAGACAACTGGGCATGCCCCGTTTTAAAGCTTATGTGCAGGCATTCGATTACGGTAATCAGGATGTTTCTGGTGATAAGGGGCAAAATAACGGTTTAACTCATGCCTGGCTATCAAGCTCTCTCGCCATTTCTCCGACAGAACAAGTGGACTTTCTTCAAAAGCTAATCAATCATCAATTACCCCTGCAAGACAAAGCCTATGCCATGACCAAAAAAATCCTCTTTATTCAGGAGCTGGTCGGCGGCTGGAAGTTATATGGAAAAACGGGTAGTGGACAGCAATTATCGGCGGACAAAAGCCATAAATTAAACTTGCAGCATGGATGGTTTGTGGGCTGGATAGAAAAGGATGGACGCGTTATTCGCTTTGCAAGTCATATGGCTGACAGCAAGGAGGAGTCGAGTTTCGCAAGCTTCAGAGTAAAAAATGAAATGATGATAAAATTATGGTATCTCATTAATGAACTGGAGAAATGATCAAATAGCGAGGCCAGAGGTTTAATGCTAAACTGCAATCGCCTTCATAAGAATATTCAAGGAAAGAACACTATGAAACGTATATCCATTGCCGCTGTATTACTGTCTGTTTCCTCCTGTGCTCTGGCTGCCACCCTCACATCGATGAGTCAATCGGAAGTCAGCGATGCCTTAGGCGATAAAACGCTTACCACCATATCCGCAGCAACGCTTAATGGTAAAGTGCTCCCTGACAGTTTCACCGGTTATTTTGCTAAAGACGGTAAAATGATGGGTGGATTTGCTCAAAAAACAGCGGATGCTCCGCAAAATGATAAAGGAACCTGGCGGGTTAAAGAGGATGGCAGTGTTTGCATGACCTGGGAACACTGGTTTAACGCAAAAGAGGAATGTGTTTATTTTTATAAGCTTAATAATGGATTGCTGGCAGTAGGTGCGGATCAGAATTTTGAAAGTGTTATTTTGAATTCAGAGATTAAATCGGGTAATCAGCTTTCATCCAGTCAGGGTCAATAACATGATTTGATCTTTTCTGGATGCCCCGAACAAGTCGTGGCACGTAGATAGAAGTCTTCACTTCCCTCCCCAGGTGCCTCGAACAAGCCCCCTACGTGCCTCGAACAAGCCCCCCTACGTGCCTCGAACAAGCCCCCCTACGTGCCACGACTTGTTCGGGGCATCCATAGATCTAACCACCTGGCAGCGGAGCTGTTTCTTTTACAGCAATCATTTCCTCATATTCTGTCACGCTGTGAGGCTTGTAAAAGTTCCAGAAATGACGTTTCATTTCGCAGAGGTCTTTAATTCTGTTTTTAATGGCAGCCTCATCAAAATGCTTGGTTTCATCAATAACGTCACTCAAAACCTCTTTTAATAATCGCACTTTTTCGGAGTTTTCGCCGCAGGTTTTTCGATTGATCCCTTTACTGATATTAAAAATCAGTTTTTTTAGAATTTCACGATATTCTGTTCTTTTGACATGATTTACAATTGGCTCATTCAAAAAAGTTTTTAATTGCTCAATTCCTTCATCAGATCTTGAGGAGATTATCAGGTGGCTGAGCCTGGCTTTATCAGCCAATTGAGTAAAGCTGATCAGTGCGTTCTGATTCTGAATATCGCATTTTGTACCCAGAAGTATCACTTTGGATTTTGGATGCTTTCTGGTAATTTCGTCAATCTTTTGTTGATAATCGGCTATATTCAGAGGCGCATCCAATGAAATATCAACACAGTATAGTATGGTTTGTACACCATTAAGATAGGCACTACCCAGACTTTCATTAAAAGGGTCATCTACTGTGTCACAAAGCTGGGCTCTTTTTTTTCCACAGGAATACTCAAAAAAATCATGACCAATGGTTCTTCGGTATGAGGTTTGGAAGGAACTTCCAATCAATCGGCGAACAAGCTGCGTTTTGCCGGTATTCGGTTTACCCAGTATCGCAATTTTATATAATGACATTATATAAACTCCATCAAGCGAGGACTTCATTCACATGGAATTTTGTCCATCCTTGTTAAATGCCTGTAATTAGCCTGCTGACTTTTTGGCTGATTCTGCCTCAATATTCAGGATTACATCGTAACTCCCCAGGTTGTGGATAAGTTTGATCTTAATTGAATCAAACGTCTCAACGTCATCCTGAACGCAGTGAAGGATCTGGGGAGTTACATTATCTCTACAAGAGCTGTGCACAATTGTACTGATTTGTCGCTGGTCTGTCCATTTCCAAAGTGGTCAATACAGTAATAGTCTTATGGTACTTTTTAAAAGAGGAAGTGTTGATTTTATTCCCTCTCTCTAACTCTCTTCCCTAAGGGGCGAGAGGATATAAAGGAAAATATCTACTGTGGTCATTTATTTTTGGTTAAAGAATAGACTTGTTCAGCCCCCTGCCTTAACCCACGGTTTTGAAGATGAGAAGGGACATCAAAAGGTTTATTATATAGTTGATTTATATTAAAACAGGCACTGTACAGTTCAGTCACCTCCTGTTCATCTACTGAAAATGGTGGTCCTCGCATCTCGTCCTGGTTGTAGCTTGTTGTGATCAAAAACATCTTTGTTTCTGGCCGAATCAGTTCCGTTAAATGCCTGGCATAGGCTTGACGAAGCTCTGCCGTTAAAGCAATCAGCGCTGCCCGATCGTAAACTGCATCGATGTTGCCAATAACAGACGGTCTGATTTCGAAAAAATCACCTGATAACAAAGTGATGGTGCCGCTGCTATAGACTGTGAAATTGTCGACTTCGACTATCCTGCAAGGAATCTTGTTTTCTTCAAAAAAAGCATCACAAGCCATTTGACTGTATTCAACGCCAATGACCAGATAGTCCTGTTCTGAAAGCCATAGCATATCTATACTCTGCCCGCACAAGGGCACAAAAATACGAGAACCCGGAGCTAAATTCAAAGACGGAAAATAGCGCTGCATGAGTTTATTGGGTTGCTGCTGATTAAATCCAATATCCCTGGCCTGCCATTTCTCTTCCCAATAATTTTTATCCATGCAGAAACCTCGCCTTACTAATCAGTCACAAGGCCTTGATTATGCCATGAAGTATTATTCAGCTAAAGATTGGTTTTTTTTTCAGGTTTGTAAAAAAATAGGGGGAATGGGCAGGAATTACTTTGAAACCCTCCGCTTTCGCGGAAGGTGAACATATTCCGGGATTTAGGCAAATGAAAGATCTTGACTAGACTCATCTTCTTCAGAGCATGAAGGCAGTGAATTCCAGGCAGCCCCAGCGAAATCAGCTATATTTAAAAGCGAACCCACTAATGTGATAGCAAGAAAAGCCAGACTATAAACTGCTAGCTCTTTAGCATTACTCATTGCCTTATTTCCGTCTGCCTTATTGAAGGCTAAGTAATTACAAAGTCCCCAGAAAACACTAGCTGCAGCAGCCAGAGCCAATCCAGCAGTTATCACAGTGCCAATAACTGGAGCTGTTACTATACTTAAAAGTCTGGATGAAAAATCCCAAACAGATTCAAAGGCCTCAAACAAGTGGATTTTTTTTTCGGCTGAGATGTCATTATCATTTTGAGTAATTGCGGAACTAAGCGTAGTTCCAAATAAATTTAATCCAAAATGTCGCTTTTTCATTTTTATCCTCTTCAACTCTTAAAAAAGAAGCCAATTCTAACATGCTGTAGAAAAACAATACAATTAATTTCTAACAGAATCCTTATTTTATTAAAACTTAATCTAACAGCATAAATTATAAGCCAATTAAATTTTGCTTACTTACATGAAATATGATCCAGGCAAGAATCAAAGTGTCCTAATTTTAATAAACTGATGGGAAGATGAAAGGATGAGTTTAAATCCCCTCCGCCTTTGCGGAAGGGAAATATGCTCTTTAATGCAAGCTTGTTTAGATGGAAGGAGATTCACTTAAGTTTTCTTCTTCGGAACACGAGGGCAGTGTATTCCATAAAGCGCCGCCAAAATCCACTATATTGCAAGGTACACTTGCTAGACCTACAAGTAAAATCGCCAGAGAAAAACCTATATTTTCGCTAGCTTTATTCATTGTATGATTCCCACCTTTTATATTGCCAGCCAGGTAGTTGCAAAGCCCCCATAAAAACTGAGCAGCTGCTACTATAGCAAATCCCGCAGATACTGTCGTAATAATGATGGGAGCGACAGCCAGACTGATTAGTCGAGATGCAAAATCTGAAACTGACTCAAATTTATCATAAAAGCGAACTTGATCTTCTTTATGTTTCTCATCATCCGTCATAATACGAAGTGCAGTAGTTCCAAATAAATTAGTTGAAAAAAAACGTGCCATTTGTTATCCCCTTAAATAAAAGAACCCAAGATTAACATACTGTAGAAAAATTAGGCAAGTGTTTTTTAATAAAAATGAACACCAGCCACTAAAAAATTACTCGACAATCACTTCGTAAAATTTATTTTCCGTCCTTAATTTTTCCTTAATAATTTCTGCTTAGAATTGCAGGCATTTTGCTTGTTTCAGGTGAATTTTGAAAACACTTTACAATCTATGTAATGAAATACAAGAAAAGGAGCTTAGAATCCTCGAAATATTTTTCTCCTTTTATAAAGAAAATCTTGAAGTGCTTAAAGAGATTAATAAGGGAAACCTTCTCAATGAAACAGATATGAAGCAATTAAAGATTTATTTATATCCCTTTAAGAACATTCATTCGCTGATCGCTCCAAACACAACCCTGGGCAGCAAAACCATACTGAAATTTTTCACTCTGAATCATCTTAAGGTGACCCCAGAAGACTCAGAAGATGAGTTGATTAAAAAACTGCTTATGCTGGTTGCTTCGCCTGCATTTCTATCCATCCGTAAAGCAGCAGCTCTTGCCTTAAGCCAATATAAAGAAGCAAATCAATTTTACCAGCGATTAGCGGAAACGCTGGCCTGGCCCTCTTTAAGATCCCGGCACCTTCAGGACAAACATATTGTTTGCGTCCAGATATTTTCACAATTTGCCATTTTGGGTAAGGAACTTTTTGAGCTCAATCAAAGTACAGGCTCTCGGCTTATCAGCGAAACATTTGTCAACATTGCCGAGTCTGCGAATCAATTTATTGCCCCTGAACCCGATACAATCAAAGAACTGGAAAGACTCGAAGCCGTCAGGCAAGAACTTCAAAATCAATTGGATCGGCTGGAGCAAAAAGCCAGGAAACTGCAACAAGCTTCCATGGCGCTGCAGATGAGATTTCAGATAGCTGAACAAATGATGCAAGCTACTGATATACAAAAACAAAATCAGTTGTATAGCAAGTGGAAAGAAGGCTCATCACCTCTGGAATTTCCATCTGATCCCGCAAGTCTGACAAAACTATCTCAGGAAATTGCCGAACTGGACGCTCAGTTACAACAGCGAAATGCAGGCATTGAGCCAATCCAAAAACAGATTGACCAGGTAAAACGATTGTTAGACAAGAACAAAATGGAAATTACACAGCATGACTCCACTTCAGAAATAACTGTGCATCCTGATGTTTCTACATTGCTTGGTAAGCAGCATAAGTTAGAACCGGTTCAAACTACTTTCCGGGTCGTTGTAGAAGAGACGCTGACAAATGGAGAAAATCCGGAACCCAATGAACACACACCCAGTGCCGGCACATCAAAACACGGATTTTTAACGAGAGCACGCAGTCTGACAAATCTTGGCAGAATACGCTCTTCAAGCTCTCCCCAGCAAAAACATACAAGCACTGAAAAGGAAAAACCCTTGCCGCAGAGTTCCTCTAATATCGAAACAAAAGGGAAAGCCCGAATCCAGTTTTTCACTGATAAGCCTCCTGCTGTCGAGCCATTACCGCCATTGCAGCAAGTAATCAAAGAACTCAAATCAACCAAAGGTTTTTCATTGGAACCTAAAGGGCTTACCGGGTAAATGACAACTTAAAATAAAAATCCCCTCTCCCAAGCTGGGAGAGGGCTAGGGTGAGGGTTGATTCTAAACCAGCCTCAGTGCCTGCATGAGAATGAAATATTTTGTACACAGAGGCAATCTATTAATTGCATCCAGCTAATCTTGCACAGGCGCATTACAAAACACTCGACCTGCTTCTTTACTTCTGTCATATTACGGCTGGAAGTGACCTTTAAAGGACTTATTATGACAAAAACTCAAATACTATTATTTCATTTTTTATTAGTATGCTTAAGCAGCGCATTTGCCGTCGATAGTTGCGACAGCTTATCACGTTCATGGCAGGGTGAAGGTCGGTATGTCAGCCCGTATCTCGCTTACCTATTTGATGCACAGGCCTCGTTCACCAGAGAAAATGGATTGAACAGTTTTCGATTCAATTACACTGCTCACGGTGACGTTGAAAATGGCAACACCTATTCCTATCAACTGGAATGCGAAAGTGGATTTTTATCGATTAACGATGGACCAGTTCAGGGTGAAGGCGCGGTTACCGGTACCAGATTGGTATTAAAACTATTTGATGGAACAGGCTACACCTTCTTGCGACTGAAGTAGTACATTGGGGAGGCGCTTATAAAGTCTGATGGATAACATGCGTGACCACTCCCCAGATAATCAGATCCTGATTTTCAGTGATATCAATGGGTAAAAAAGCAGAATTCTCAGGCATTAATTGAACCTGGCCGTTGATGCGTGACAAGCGCTTGACGGTTAGCTCCCCATCGACTGCCGCAATAACGATTCGCCCATGTGCAGGCTCAAGGCTGCGATCGACAACGAGCAAATCGCCATTGACGATCCCCGCATCTTTCATTGAATCCCCGGAGGCTGTTAACAGAAAAGTAGACGAGGGATGTTTAATCAGAAATTCATTTAAGCTGATATAGGCTTCAATGTAATCATCCGCCGGGGAAGGAAATCCAGCTTTCACTTTACAGCTGTATAAAGGAATGGACGCTGGATTCGCCCCTGTAATCAAACATTTTACTTCCTCAATGCGAGACATCGGAATACGCATCGCCTTGGTGGATTCACCATACTGGTTGCTGCCCCTGGGCCTCCCGGAACCTTCACGTTTCCCGCCTCTCATCAACTCTATCCGCCCATTGATAACTGTACTTTAATCAGATTATATTGAAAGCATAAGGGCGTGTAAAGCAGAAAGCTTCAGGGATTATGGATGCAATACGCACTGAACATTTCATCTGTGGCTGCCATATTGTTATCGGGCAGAACCTGATGTAAACCTTGCAATAATGATAAATGATTTAAAACATCCAGCAGCTGATCGGCATACAGAACAGACATACTCGGATCTGTACAATAGTCAAACCGGCTTGAATTTCCATCATCAAGGCGCCAGCCCTGCGTGGTCAAATAGCATCGGAGCGATAAGGATTGACCCTCTTTTTTATAATCGATAGTTAATACCCCTTTTAATGAACTGGTACGAATCAGCCATTCGTTTTCTTTCAATAAATGAAATCCTCGTACCCGGCCATCTTTTCCGTGGCACACTTCATGGCGGAGGCTGCTGGAGATTAAGGCCGAGGAAAAAACTAAATATTTGGTATCAGGCTCTCCAGGTTCTTCTGGCTCAATGAAAAAAAATTCGTATTGGTGCCTTCTCATAATGTTTTCCCTCGTCTATTAAAATTAATCACCTTTCATATACAACTGACTACAAGTCGCTCTTTATGTCTGCATTTTAACCAAAAACCACCTTTTACAGAACTACCTGATTTGGAAACCTCTTTTTTCCAAATCAGAAAACAATTCTTCAATAGTATTTGTCGCTCTGAGAGAGATAGCAGAATGAGAAATATCTGGGCAATCTCTATTCCCTTTAATTATCAGCATTTCTGATAACTATGCACATGCTTATCCACAGTTTTTGTGGATAAGTGAAATTGCAGGAATTAAATAAAAAAATGTAAAATAAACGAATAAATACAGGTGGTTACGAGGTCGATTTATAAAATGAGCACTGGAAAATGCAGAAGAAGAGAGCAAAATTATCCACAAGGAGAAAATAATGCTTTTCGGGCGTGCATCTTATCCAATTTTCTTATAAAGAACCAGTCTTGACATTTCATGATTATTATTGTGGCTTGATAGTGTGAACACACCCGTCCAGTATGTAGCATAGCTGGAACACAAACCATCAAACCGCCTATAATTTAATGACCAGATTTAAATCAGACTCAACATGCCAGAATCCTTAAAAATCGTGATAGATGGACCCAGCGCCGGATTGGTGGAAATAATTATCGAGACAGATTCATCAACGATTAGCGCCGCCTTTATTTATACCCCAGACGCTGCAACTCATGCCCCACATGAAATGTTATTGGGCTATCATGATGCCGCCGGAGAAGCGCATCAGCTCCCCATGACTCTCGAAAAAAATGGTCAATGGACAGCGAATAGAACGATGGTTCCTAATGAGAGCAGCGATTTTTATATGCACCCGAATGTAAAACCGGGAAAATTAACTCAGAAACCTGATATTATCAGCAAAATCGCATTGTCCGATGGAAAAATTATAGCTTCGGTTTATGAGAATCCTGAGTTGCCCACAGAACGCAAAGGCAGCATCCAAAGGCGAGTCCTTAACGCTGAGGGAATTTTAAGTGAACCCGTGGATGAGCATCATCAGATAAAACCAGGAGAGCAGTTAATAGAAATTTACATTCCAGCAGGATATGAGGCTTCAGACTCCAAAGACTACCCTGTCCAGGTAATGCTGGATGGCGGCATGCATTTGCGTCAGGATGCTTTTGGAAACAGCATGGGTACTAAAACTATTCTGGATAATTTGATTGCAAACGGCCGCATGCCCCCCATTGTTGCCGTCTTTGTCTCCCCTTCCCCACCCACTCAGAAAGAGGGGCAATGGGTTTCTATGCCAAGACTTGAAGAATATGCCTGCGATTTAAAAACCGATTCGATGCTAAAAAGCATTCCAGGCGCACTGAAAAAAGCAGGGATGAAAACGACTGACGATCCCAGAAAAACAGGATTATGTGGTCAAAGCCTGGGGGGCCTTCAGGCCCTGTACACTGCCAGAATGCATCCTGAAATTTACGGACAGGTGATTGCTCAATCTCCGGCTGTCTGGTGGGGCCCTTCTGCCTCACGCCTGAATAATGAAGAAAATAAATCGCCTCCGCGTTATGAAGACGATGACACCTGGCGAGCTCCCCTGAACAATCAGGAAGAGCAGCAATACTTATTAAAAATGCTGGACACAGGATATGACCAGTTGTCCAGACAGACTGTTCCCCAAGGGGAGGTAAGTATTTATCTGCAGGCCGGAACCCATGAAACAGGCGATAGAAACCAGGGTGACGAACCACTAACTCAAGCCGTTATGTCTTTGGCCAGGAAATTAAACATTGGATGCCGGCTTCATAATGGAGGCCACACTGCAGAATCATGGGCCACGGGATTAGCCGTACTCCTGCCTCAGGCACATCCTGCACAGCCGATTTTAGAGAAAAACCGCGAGGTCGATGCCATTGATGACATCACTCGCAGTTCCACCGAGAAACTGATACGTTCGGCAAATATTCAAGGAGCGGCTATTGCTTCTTATAGCAATGAACACATATCAACCCTGTCAATAGGAACAATAGCCAAAATCCCTTTTGGCGCAGCCTCTCTTAGTAAACCAGTTTTTGCTTATCTGGTCTTAAAACTTTTGGAAGCCAATAAGGCCGATGAGGCCATTCCCGGTTTTGGCAAGTTTAATTCATCGGATAGTCAATTTGGTTTAGAGACTCCATTGTATCGAGTGTTTCGAGATGCGAGCGGAGAAACATTAGCAGACAATGACAATCCTTTTCTTAAGCATTTCAAACCGAAAGATTGGAATCTGGCAAAACAGTTGAATGCAAAAATAATCCTTTCCCATCGAACTGGCCTGCATATTGTGGAGCAAAAGCCCTACTCCTTTCAGTTTGAGCCAGGAGCCTATTATGCTTATTCCGGGCCTGGAATTGATTGTTTACAAACGGCAATTGAGGAACTCACTCACAGCGATCTGGAAACACTGGCCTGGGCAAACGTTTTTGCACCCCACGCTTTAAATATGCCCCACAGTAGTTATGGAGATGAACCCGTTGCTGCGAATAGCTTAAAAACTACGGCTGAGGAGTATGCAACATTTGTCAGCTCATGGATTAATGATGAGCGCCTGAATTATGCATTCAAACCTCAGGAGCCGATTTATACGATGGAAAATGATTATTTCCCCCAATCAAAGGATATGCTGGTGGAGGCTATTAATGTGGATGCAAGTGACAGAAAACAAGTGAGCTGGGGGCTGGGCGTCGGGCTTGTAAGAAAAGATAAAGAGGTAGTGGGCGCTTATCATACGGGGGATATGGACCAATGGCGCTCAGGATTTGGAGCAGAAATTGATCCTGAAACCGGGCGTTGTCAAACTACCCGGGTTTATTGTGCCAATGGCGCGAATGGGCATATTCTTGCTGAAAAGATTTTACCCAAAGCGCTAAGCCCTGCATTAAATTATTTTTTTCCAACTTATGGTTTTGCTCGAAATGTAAAAGAACTGGACGAAACCAGTTTCCACGGAATGAATCCTCAGCGTTTAAAACCCGATTTAAAGGAAAAGGCTTATCAAACAAAAAATATCAGCAATCGCTACAAGGAACTCTTGCAAGGCACTAAGTCTACAAAAACTGATTTAGCAGCGACAGAGGTATTGGATTCCACTCAACACGCAAAGCCAACAACACCCAATCCATTTTCGATTGAGCCTAAGCCCCACTGAAGACTGAAACAGGGTTTACCGGGCTCGCTTCATCTCCTTTTATACTCTGCTTAAATGTTTTTAAGCGCTCTTTACAATAACTGACATTATTGATCTTGGTAATACCATCGAGCCAATCGCTAAATTTAGATAGTTGAATTCCAATGCTGAGCAATATTCCGGGAGCCTGGCCTCTTTTTTCTTTCATTATTCCACGGACTCCAAAGGAAAAATGGGCGCCAGCATCTTCCAGGGTTTTTAAAACGGAGTAGTCTGTTTCCCTGGCAGTTTCAACACCTAAGTAAATTGATTTAAACAATCTTTCGCGCGATTCTCTGGCAAGTGTGTGAGAAGCGGTATCGCATAACAATTTTACCATGTGCGGCTGATTGGTCTTCACGGCAAGCAATGTATAATGGAGCAGCATTTCATCATCAGGGAACCTGCCGGCCTTCTTCAATTGATCAAGCAGCAAGGATACCGATTTGGTGTTGCTGATTCCACAATTTCCTTTTTCTCCAATTGCCGCTTCAATAGCATCCCTATCCTTATATTTATTGAGAATATGATCAGCTATTTGCTGTTCAGACAGAAATGGATGCGATTTTTGCCGATAGTCATTGAGTAAATCACTCAGAATTTCCGGACTACCTCCAGCGGCAGCCTGATTCAGATATTGGGTGGCATTTTGCTCTGATACAATCAAATTCAAATAATTATTTTGAGTGACATCATTTTGAATTAAGCACTTAAAGCTGCCGTATTTACCACGCATTAAGGCGAAATCAAAAAGAAGTCGACTAATTTCAGGTCGTTTAACCAGGCTTATTAACTCCTGATTGCCGCTCTCCAGCATATAATCAATCACTTTTTTATTATTACTCATTACGGCATAGGTTAATCCTTTGAGCATATCAGTACTGCCAGGATTCGACTTTTCACAAATTAATTCCACTGCCCTGGCATTGTTTTTTCGGCAGGCAAAAATGAGTTGGGAAAATTTTTCCTCTTTCTTAAGCTCATTATCCTGTCTGGTGCAGGAAGCGTTCACATCGAGATAGCGGGCAAATAATTCCGCAGAAGAAGGCAATGCAGGAGTGCGTATTTCAGCTATGGGGTGCCTGACAACTTCCAAATCAAGACCTAAATCCCCTTTCCAGCCGCATTTTCTTGCAATTTCACGAACACCCACTATTAAGGACTTCTCGTCGGCACAGTGAATATAACCTTCTGGATCATTAGGGTCCGCCAGACGATACTGGCCATTTTCCAATCTTGAAACACTCACTGCATGATTGGTGAGCGTTAATAACATTCCCTCTCCAGGCTTTAGACTAATATCCTGAAGTACTGAAACCCACTTCTCATCGGTGGCAATCAGGCTCATTTTCAAAGAAGGTTTCAGAGGATGACCATTAATCGACAGATTGGATAGTGAATGCCTTTGTTCTTTAGTCGAATCAAAAAGATGGGGAGAAAAGGCAACGAGAGTCTCAACTACAAAATGATTGACTTCATTTATAGAGCCTTTATCGAGCTTTTCCAAATTGGCTATTTTATCTATTATTGAAAAATATTCGCTTTCACGGTTTTCAAGAATATATTTGCAACGCAGAACCGCTAACCCCCGGCATATGCCATCAATAGGCATGCGAACAGGCAAATTCTGACTTTCCAGATATTTATTCAGGTTCTTAATTACATTCGCCTGATTTCTTTTGGGAATGTTGAGCTGTGTTCCGGCAACCATTTCAATTCGCAATACATAACGATTTATGGTTTATTTTAGCGAATTTAGATTATTGAAATATTAACAAGGGAATGATATTCATCAGGAGATTTCAAAGCGCCTGACAAACAAAAACCATCTAAAAAGATGGTTTCTGTTGCAGGTCCAAGAGACGCCCTTTAGCGTTTCTTTTCCTTACACTTTAAGTATAGTACACATAAGGCCACTGTCAAATTTTGACTTTATTCCAGTCCAATTGATTTAGGCGGGCACAAGTAAGCGTTGCCAAGGTTGGTAACATTGGTCTGCTCTGAACCACCGCTCATAAATCCGCTGCGTCGATCAAAAGAGCCGCTCATGGAACCTGTCACTCCGGCACGATTGGTAACTAATTGAATATAGTTTGCACCTAATTTTGCAGCTTTATTCTTAAGATCATTCATTGCACCTTCTTCCAGATTTTTATTGGAAGTAAAGCCTCCAGTGAAAAAGTTACCTTGATTGCCGACCACTTGTCCTAAGTACTTGCAACCCTTCGGTACAGGATTTGGCGAAGCAATGACACGGGCTGTTTGCGGATCGGCTGGAATGGATGCACAGCTGCAAATTAAAGTGCCAAGAGCAAACAGTGACAAAATCTTTTTCATTTTTTACAACCTTTGTTTTTGTTTATGGGCAATTTATGCGCACACATCATAATTTAACTACAATGTAAATTCAATATGCTAATCTCCTTGGCGGTAACTATAATTATTCTTAACTAACCATTAAGAGTAATAATGAAAAATGATATTCTGGATTGCATTATCATTGGCGGGGGACCCGCTGGTCTTACAGCAGGCCTCTACCTGAGTCGGTTTCGCCGTAATATACTCATTTATGACGGCGGAATCAGCCGCGCTGAAAAAATCCCGCTCTCTCATAATTATCCCGGATTTCCACAAGGCATCTCAGGCCAGGAATTACTCACCCGATTAAGACAGCAACTATCTCATTATGAGGCAACTATTATTCATGAGTTTGTTGAATCCATTAAAGTGCTCGGTGATTACCATTTTCAGGTAAAAACTGGATCAGGATTTCAATACGCAAAAAATATTATTCTGGCAACCGGGGTAAAGGATATAGAACCTCGTCTGGGCAACATAAATGATGGTATTCAAAAAGGATTGATCAGGCATTGCCCCGTTTGCGATGCCTTTGAAGTAATTAATAAAAAAGTAGCTGTTATTGGTTATAACAAATCAGGATTAGGGGAAGCACTATTCTTACGCGAGTATACACCAAAATTGACTTTACTAACCCTTGGAGAAACAGAAGCCTGGAGCAAAGCAGACTTTAGAAAAATCAAAAAAGCCGATATCACCTTAGTCAACGAGCAATTGCTGGAAATTGAATTAACTTCTGACTCGGCCAAAATGACTTTTAATAATAAGAAAATACTTAAATTTGATTGCCTCTATTCAGCATTGGGTTCGGTTTATAATAATCAACTGGCAAATGAACTGGGGGTCAAATTAAAAGAGGGAGCTGTAATGGTGAATAAACACCAGCAAAGCTCAATCAAAGGATTCTATGCGGCAGGCGATGTAGTTCATGGACTGAATCAGATCTGTGTCGCTACCAGCCAGGCAGCCATCGCCGCAACCGATATTCATAACCGATGCAGGGACTTAACATAACTTGCTCAGACTACAATTCAGCAGACGCTTTTTAAAGCTAAGGCAAAGCGAGCAAAGCTGAAGCTCCCGGCAGGGCCAGAGTGCAAGAGGCATTAGTCGTTGTATTTGGAATTAATGCGACGGGCTGATTTGGAGCGGCTGACCAATAATTAGGATATTGTTTTGGAAAATAACTGTCGCAGTCCGCAGTCAGATCTGCGGCGACATCCAATGATTTTTCCAGCAGTTTCTCACCTAGCTGACAAACTTTTTCTTTTGCCAAAGAAAAAAAGCCGTATTTGGAGCATACTGAGGAGTCGCTTCGACTGAGTGTACGGCTAAAAAACTGAGGGTATTCTTTTATCAGATCTTGAACAGCCTCAAGATTTAAAAAATCTTCAGCAAGAAAATGATTATAAAAGCCTGGTTGATATTCAATTCCTGCTATTTTCGCAACCGACATGATTTCATGCGCCGTGTGAAATCCCCCTCCTCCAATGAACCCCAAGATTGCTGTGATATACTGCTTAAGTTCTTCCTTATTGAAATTTCCAATTAATAATGCTTGTAATAGCGAATCAGCTGTACTTCCGGATGGACCCGCAAGAAAAGGCTGGTTTAGTCGGGAAATTTCTTCAGCCCATGCAGAATCTGGCGGCGGAATAAAAACGCCTAAAATATTAGCATGCTCCTGAACCTCAAAATCAGTAGGACAACTAATCGGATCAGCAATGCCAGTAGTTCGACTTATCTTACCCTGATTGTTTACTTTAATGCGCGTACGGGGAATTAAAAAATTTTCCTGAAATATTTGCTTATAAATAGCCTTTTTACAAACATCAATATCCTGAGGCCTGGCGCTTAATTTCTTCGCTACCCGCTGTGATACACTAAGGTGTTTATTCTCGATTTTTTCAACAATATGTTTAACATGCCGATCAGGTAAAAAATCAAAAATTTTCTCGCTGAAAAATTGATGCAAATGCATAATTCGCGGAAGATTAGTTATCGGGAACGTGGTTAAATCATCAATAATCAATGCCATGATATCGCTTTGCAAAGGACAATAATCCAGTGCAGGACCCAAAGTACCGAAATAGGTATCGCTAAAAAGATCATTGATCCCTTGATTAGTCAAAATATCATTCGTCATGATAAATTCACGGTTTACGGGGCGAGTTAATAAATCCGCAATGGTCCTGGACATTTTTTCTACAGCAGGCAGGGTCTGTGGATTTTTAAGAATCAGAGCGGTTAGTTTAGTTTCCAGGCAGAAAATTTGTTTATCAGATTTTGCTTTAGGCATAATAGCTAGAACACTGAATCCCGATTAAATGACAGGCTAACATTTCATTTGTCCATATTTTATACTGAAAACATTAATTGAATATTAAGTGCAGCATTGATAACCGAGCGGTTCTATTAACCAGTGTCTGACAGTCTATTCACAGAGTTATCAACAGTTTTTGTGGATAAGTAAAAGCAGTTAATAACGTAAACGCGAGCTGAAAACCTTTATTGGCAAGGGTTTTTATAAACTGATGAGAAGTCGACAAGATTGGGAATTGAAGCCGGAAGTATTTTATCCACAGGATAATAGGACCAAATAAACTCTCGGGAAGTGCATTCTACCTCTTTTTTTTTTGAAGAACCAGTCTTGACATTAATCCAGGATTTTATTTCATATAGATTGCAACTTATGAAATTTATTAAGAAATAAAATTAAGAAATCAAAATAAGTCCCCTCTCCGTAAGAGTTTGAAGATCTAATCTCTGTCTTTGTGAACAACGTGAAGCAATCCAGATCGGAATTTGGACAAGGTAAGGACCTGGATTGCTTCGCTAACGCTAGCAAAGACAGTTTTTTGCGTACCCATCTTCATTCACCTAACAATGCTGCGCGGGAAATGACCAGAATTTCTTAATTTAATATCAGTGTTGGTTATGATTTACCCAAGCTGAAATCTCAACTAGTCCCCAAATAATCCTGACCAAATTGCTCCAGATATCCCTGATAATTTCCTAAATAATTCTGCGCGCCATAACGTTCGGTTAACACAAGTACTCTTGTGGAGATTTTATCAATAAAGTGTCGATTGTGACTAACAAATAATACAGTGCCCGGGTACAGGCTTAAGGCATCAATTAAAGCATCAATGGACTCCAGATCCAAATGATTGGTGGGTTCATCGAGAATGAGCACATTAGGCTTTTCCAGGATTATCTTCGCCATAACCAGGCGTGCAGATTCCCCTCCGCTGAGCATGGCAATTTTTTTATCCACATCCGTACCGCGAAATAAAACCTGGCCGAGGATATTGCGTATTTCCTGGGAGGTGGCTACCGCATTCGCTTCCATCCATTGTAATATAGTCATCTCAGGATCTAATAAAGTACGGTAGTCTTGGGAAAAATACCCGACTGTTACCGTTTCACTCCATTCAAAGCGGCCATTATCCGCAGAAAGCTCGTTCAAAAGAATTTTCAAGAGAGTGGATTTTCCAATACCATTAGGCCCAATAATGGCACATTTATCATTGCGATAAAGTGAAAAATCGACTTGATTTAATACTTTTTTCTCACCAAATGTTTTATGAATATTTTCAACATTAATAATCGATTTACCTGAAGGCCTTCGCTGCTGGAAATTAAAATAAGGCTTCTGGATATTGGAATCTTTTATTTCAACCAATTGAATGCGATCAATCATCTTTTGGCGAGAAGCGGCCTGAGCGGCTTTACTTGCTTTAGCACCAAAACGATCAACAAAGGTTTGCATCGCATTGATTTTCTTTTCCTGATTCTTTAACTCACTTTGTTTTAATACTAATTGTTCTTCTTTAGCAGCCACGAACTGATCATAGTTTCCTGTATAATTGGATATCGTATCGTAGTCAATATCCAGAATATTGGTTGATACTGCATTCAGGAAACTGCGATCATGCGAAATGAAAATAAGCAGACCGGGAAAGGTTTTTAAAAATTGTTGCAGCCAGGCAATGGAAACGATATCCAGGTGGTTGGTGGGTTCATCCAATAACATAATATCCGGTTGCTGATACAGAACCTGGGCCAGCAATACTCTTAATTTATACCCCCCGGATAAGGCGCTTAGAGGCTTATCATGGTATTTTTCAGCAATTCCAAGACCCAGCAGCAAATTTTTGGCTGAATGTTCCGCCTCATAGCCATTATGATGCATCACAATTTCTTCAAGTTCACCAAGGCGGTATCCATCTTCTTCGGTAAAATCTTCTTTAGTGTATAATTTATTTTTTTCAGTGAGCGCATTCCATAAAACGGCGTTACCCTGGATCACCACATCGATAAGCCTGTCTTCTTCAAAACGAAAGTGATCCTGCTTTAAAATACCGACATTCAAATTTTTTGCCTTTTCCACCGAACCTTGAACAGGCGTTTCTTCACCGGCAAGAATTTTTAAGAAGGTTGATTTACCTGTGCCATTAGCACCCACCACACCATAGCGCTGTGAGGGCAATAAAATTAAATCAACATCCTGGAACAGGGATTTTTTACCAAATACCATACTTAAACTGCGTACATCCAACATACAAACGGCCCATCTTAATTTAATCGATTACTTGTACCTGAGTGGCAAACTCGCCCCGTTCCCCTTTATTTAAGGTATACGAAACCCGCTGGCCAATGGCTAATTCTTTATAACCTGTGCTTTGAACTTCAGAGAAATGGACAAACACTTCCTGCTTATCCTTATCAGAAATCAGAAATCCATAGCCTTTAATTTTATTAAAACGCTGTAGTGTACCTGTTTGAGTCATCATTTACCTTATCATTTATGGCAGACGCTGTACGCCCACTTTTTTACCTTTTATTTTTCCTTTCTGGAACTGTTCAAAGGCTTTTCCCGCATGACTTTGCGCAATTGCTACATAAGAATGGGAGCTTAAAATATCAATTTTACCAATTGCTTCTGCCTTTAATCCAGCATCTTTAGTTAAGGCGCCCAATATATCACCCGGTCGAATTTTATCCTTTCTCCCTGCCATAAGACGTAATGTTACCATTCCTGGAAGCAGATCAGAGACAGCGGAGGAAGTTAACTCATCCATTCCTCCCCAAACCATTTCTTTTGCCATGAGCTCTTCAATAGCGCATAAGCGCCCGGCATCTTTAGGTGTCGTTATACTTAAAGCCAAACCTTTACACCCCGCTCGTCCTGTACGTCCAATACGATGAATATGAACTTCCGCTTCAAAAGCGAGCTCATAATTAATAACGGCAGGCAGCTCTTTGATATCCAAACCTCGTGCAGCAACATCTGTCGCAACCAAAATAGAGCGGCTTCCATTGCTAAACTGAATAATCGCCTGATCCCGCTCTGCCTGTTCCAAATCGCCATTAATAACCGCAGCGCTAAAGCCTTCATGATTGAGTTCTGCGGCTAACTCCTGCGTTTTTTCCTTGGTATTACAGAAAATTAATGTGGAAGCTGGCCGATAATGAGTCAATAGTTTCTTTAATAGAGAATATTTGTCGTTTGGGCTGGATACTTCAAAAAATAGCTGCTCAATATCCTGTACACGCTCCTGCTCCTCTGCTTTTATTTCATGAGGATGGCGCATAAATTCCTGAGCCAGCTGTTTAATAAGCGGTGTAAAGGTTGCGGAAAATAATAATGTCTGTCTTTTTGACGGACAGTACGAAAGTATTTGCTTTAAGGAATCCACAAATCCCATATCCAGCATTCGATCCGCTTCATCTAAAACAAGGGTATTCAGATGAGCCATGCTCAGGGTTTTTTGGTCTAAATGCTTTTGAACCCGGCCTGGTGTGCCCACAATGATATGCGCTCCATGTCGTAAGGAGTCATATTGCGGTTTAATCGGGGTACCTCCGGAAAGATTTAAAATCTTGATATTCGGTAAAAGTCTGGCAAGACGCCTCAGAACCTGACTGACTTGTTCGGCCAGTTCGCGTGTAGGGCAAAGAATTAATGCCTGAGTTATTACTCGCTCAATTTTTAAATGATTGAGTACACCCAAACCAAAGGCGACTGTTTTGCCGCTGCCGGTTTGTGCCTGTGCAATTACATCCGCTCTATTCAGCAGCAAGGGCAAACTCTGTGCTTGAATAGCGGTCATTTGAGTAAAATTTAATGAAAGAAGGTTGTCAGATAATTCTTTTCGTAAAACTAAAGAAGAAAAAGATAACTCCTCTTTCCAGGCAGGGAGTACTTTTTCTGAGCTAATATCCATTTTGGAAGAAGTGCCGATCGTAAACGAAGCACATAATACCATAAATCAGCAGATGATTGAATCAATCATTCTAATTTGTAGACAGACTTAGTCGATATTTAAGAAATAACGCGTCGTTTTAAGTTCTCCAGTTCGTTTCAGAATATTCTTTTTCACTAAGTCATTTAAATCTCTGAACGATTGTCAATAATTGCCACACAAGTTGTCAACTTTATAAATTATGAATATGATAAGCTAACCGTAGAGGCAAGTTAATTAGACTCAGCATTCTCAGATTAATTGTATGAATCCCAATGAAAATATAGCCGCAAGCGTAGTGGCCTCCTTGGTGAATGAAAAAGTATTCTCTTCAATTAGACTGGCAACAGGTGATCAGCATTTTGTTTATGCAGTTAAGACCTTAGATGCAGAGTATGTTCTGAGGATGACGAAGGAAACTAATAGAAAGCACTTCATCTCCGCAATATATTGGCAGGAAAAATTGATTCCCCTAGGCGTGCCTCTGGCTAAATTTATCAGCAGCGATTTGGATGGAGAATATTCCCCATTCCCTGCTTTACTAATGATGCGTTTGGCTGGTGATGATTTATGCAATGTCTATTCGGGATTAAGCAATTCAGATAAGAAAAACCTGGCTAAGGAAATGGTGGCAATTCAGAACTGCACAAAGGTACTGCCGGAAGGCTCAAGCTTTGGGATAAGCCAGAGCTATGAAGACAGGACTGATTTTGAAACATGGTATGACTTTTTGATGCAGCGTTTGCATTTATTCAAGGATATTATCAGCAAGCAGAATATTTTTGATGCAGCTAATGTATCAAAAGCTATTTCTATTGCCATCGATATGAAAAAAGACTTTCTAGCAATTAAAGCAACTCCATTTTTATGGGATGCCAGCGAGAGAAACGTACTGGTTCATCAGGGAAAAATTTCAGGGATTGTCGATGTCGATGAGGTTTGTTTTGGCGATCCATTGTTTGTTCTTGGGCTCACCTATGCTGCATTGGAAAATGATGGACAGGATACCTTATACACTGATTACTGGGCTGAAGCCTTGGAATTGAGTCAAAAAGCAAAATTACGTCTTGAATTTTATCGTCTGTTTTACACCATTGTCTTTATGCGTAAGCATTCCATGACAACCGCAAATAACCAGACAATTGTTTTTCATGTCGATAGGCTGAAGAATATGTTTAATCAATCGTTGAAACGGTTACTATGAAATCCCTGAAATTTAAATAGAGATTTTTCTAAATTTTCGCCTTCAGGGAGAATACCAAAATCACGTAATTTGCTTAACACCATCAGCGTATTAAATATAGGATTTGGATTGCCGGTCTTCGCAAGCGATTTTAGTTGTTCTGAACGATCGAGATGGTATTGGATCTCTTTAAAAGTAAGCCCCTTTGAATGTTTAAGTAAAAGCCCTCTTAAGGTATTTTCATACACATAATGAGCGTTAATCAATTCTTCTAATTTTATCTTTGCTTGTTCCTGATTATAAACCTGGAAAGAATGTCCATCAGTCATGGATTTAATGGATCCCTCATTCAACATAGACAATACTTTGGTATGCGATTCAAGTGATTTTAGATGATCACAATCATGAAATAGATTGCAATAACCGTTTGTTTCATCTCCCATATGAATATGGGAAATTTCAGGTAAATAGACAATAACATGTCCGCGTGTATGCCCTTCCGATCTAAGAACATACAGCCCTTCATCAAATTTCCAACCTGACCAATAAATATGGCCAATTGTTATATTGTGAGAAGGCAGGCTTTCCAAAACATTTAAATGTTGGGTATTAGCATGTACTGGTTCAAAAAATTTCAACAATTCATCAACTCGTTTTTCTGGATTAAATCCTTTCGCCATAAACATCATAATATTCTTAAAGTTCTGAATAAAATAATTACGATTGTTTTGCATCAGTGTTAAATCATGTGCAGAAATATAATGATACTTTTCAAAGGCCTCAATTTGATCAATGACAATATTATTACCCACATGATCGATATGGCCGTGTGTATTAACCAGGATTAGCCTATTAACCGGTTGCAGCAAAGCACATTTGTCCAACAGAATTTGGCGAAAATCAGGCAATGCGCCAGTATCAATGAGATAAAGTGTATCTCCTTTTTTATACACGATGGCATTGGCTACATCGGCTTGTTTTCTCTCAAGATCAAGATGACGGCCTATAATCAAAAAATACTGCTTGGCCAATTCAACACTATCCAGATATTTAAGCATAATGAACTCCTTTTCTCATATGCTTAGTATATACTGGAACGCAATGAGATTCCCTTTAGTCTGATTATCAGTATTTAATGGATTGCTTTATTTTTTCAAGGCTTTCCAAATTAAAAGTTTCCGAAGCGGCATGGCGTTTTTTTAATAAAAAATCCCTTGCTTCAGTTAGTTTAAAAAACGCATCTTTTGCTTCTGGCCTGGAATTTTTATCTGGATGAACTCGTCTGGCTAACTTGCGATAGGCCTGTTCGATTTGCGTAGGTTTTGCATCAGTAGAGAGATTCAACGCCTGGAAAAAAAGAATTTTTGTACTGGCTGTTGAAAATGCGCTTACTTCGTTTTTAGCAACCACCAGCGATTTCTGACATTCAATTTCTGTCGCGCTGGTTTGGAGTCTTTGGATTAGCTGCTCGGCCAAACGATGTATTCCGGATTCTTTTTTATCAGCAAACACCCTGTCGAGTGACTCTGTAAATTGATTAATGCAGGTTAAAGCCTCTGCTAAAGTGAGATGCTTCAGGTATTCTTTTTTTAATAAAATCCAATGACTAAAAACCTTGATTTTTCCCTCCATCACAAGGTCATTTTTCAGTTCATCCAGGGATAGGTCCTCTCGCGTCATTGGATGACTCTTATCCTTATCAAGCCAGTTTAGCAAAGCATTGCGGTTGAATCGTTCGGGACTATTCTTTGCATAAACCGGCGTTCCATCAATAATCATCAGGGTAATGGGACAAGTGTACTGTCTGGGGATCCATTCGCTTAAGATCCCCTGTGCTTCCAGAACAGTATGCAATTGGTCAGTGATGATTCGAGCAGGGGCTGACTGAACATTTCCAGATTGAATAAATGGAGGTGCGTCAAGAAAAAAAATTTGCACGTCAACTTCACGGCGATACTGAATATGAGTCAGAATGCGTAAAATAAGCTCTGAAGTTAAGCGTCTATTTTCTGAAAGAGCTCGCGAATCAAAAAGAAGATCGCTAGCGAGTACATGCTGTAATCCATTCGGAGATATATTGGGTGCTCGATGGCTGAGAGTGCGCTCTACAAGCTGGTTCAACTGCCGGTTGGCCGGAATTCGTAGCGATGGTACCGACAAGATAAAGTTGAAACCAAGTTCCCAAAGAGCAATCTTAAATAGTGAGGAGAAGATGTTTGGTAAACCACTGTGATCCATCAATATACTGACTGCCCAGTACGATAGCAAATAACTAAAAAAGCGAAATGCCAACCTTCCTAGTAAGTCATTATACCGAAAGTATGAGGAAAATCGACGCCAGAAAAGTAACAAATCTTCAAGAAACTCCATCATACCACGCACAGCTCATTCACAATGTTTTTAATTTTGCCATACTTCTTTTTGAATATTCAACGATTTGTTCATAAACAGAAAATAAGCTTGTTATTACAAGGCTGGGAAATTGTTGCTTGCATCCTTACACAAAATAAATTTAGTCAGGCGCAATTGAAATGAATCATAATGAACAACTGGTTATTTTAAATAAAGCCCCTGGCTGGGACATCTGGCCTGACCTAATTGCACCAAAGGACAATAGCCCCTCTCATTATTCTGCCGTATAATTGAGCATGCAAATCAAAAATAACAGAACAAGCTCCTTTTTTTGAATTATTTATTCATCAATTTGAGTCAATGTGAATTATATATAGGTTAATAGTGAGAAATGCCAGCTAATTTATTAGAGCAATATTATAATAAAATCATTAATAATGAATTATCAGATACGGATCTTCTGAATGCAAAAGGTCAACTCGAGCATCAGGAACATGAAGATCTGAAACGGTTTGAATTTGTTTTAAATGGGGTCATTGCCTATATTGATACGCATCCTGATGCAATCCCCTCTCTCTGCCCCGACCATCCAACGCATAGCGAATATAGAGAAATCCTAAAAAAAAAGATGATTGAGCAGCGTTCATTTTGCCTAGATGTATGTCAGCGTTTTAATGATAAAATAGCGGCATTATTGTTTATTCTGGATAGCAATCCGTTTTACAAAACCCATCTTTATCAAACGAAAAAATTTGATACATCTCTGATGGAACTCCAGACCGTATTTCAAGGCCTGGTATTAAACAATATACAAGATTTAAATGTTGGGCAATTTGACTATTTTGTTATGGAAGGAATTTATGTATTGACCCGGATGAGTAGAGATCTTGTGGGGTACGATGATACAATGTTCACAGGAATCCCCACGAGAGCCTTTCACTGGCAATCATACACCAGTTTTAAAATAAACAGAGAGAGGAATGCCCCTTTAGATTACGAACTTGTAAAGAAAACACAAACCATATTATTCCAGCTTCGTGCGCTTATCCACGGCAAAAATTCAGCATTGCGTTTAGAAAGTACTGACAAGGGCAGGATAGATTTGAATCAGCGCCCGATGTTTTCAATGCGCACTGTTTTTTTTGGCAAGACTTCTCAAGGACCAGTAGTTCAGGATCCGGTGGTCACTCATAGATCTCTCTTGTTCTCGGGCAGCACCTCATCTGGTGAACAATCAAATTCGGCTTTATTCCTTGCTAAATATTACCTGAGTTTGGGAAAAAAAGTGCTCACATTGAACGATGAATTTGACAGTGACATTCAATTTGAAGCCAGAAATAAATTTATCCAGTCTGGGGTTTATCTTGAGCACTTTCTCAATCTAAGTTTTCGTCAGGAATACACTGTTATGTCCCAGCTTAAATTAAATGAAGTAAGAGATAGAATTTATGAATATAAATATAAAGACATTCATGGCAGTCATTCGCAAATTGAGTTCAGTAATTTTAATCTGCCATTACAATTTTATGAAAATATTTTAGAAAAGCTGCGACATGAGTTTTCTGTCGATGATTTAATCAGAATTAGAAGCACTATTGTTGAATTATCTTTATTAAAAGACCATGTGAGCGGTCATCTCGAATTAAGCAGAGAACAATACAATCAAATTGCAGGAAACTATCCCTACTTCATTGCAAAAGAGATCTGCGAAATGATGGGGTTGAAAAAACTTAATTCTGATTTTAGTAGGTTTTATTTACAAGACCAGCCTTTGATTAAGGAAGAAATACTCGAGTGCCTAGTCCGGGGTTATCAATTTACTCACACGATGCCTTTGAACGAAAGATCAACATTTCGATATGAGCTGAGAGGAATGATAAAAGATGTTGAGGCGCTGCCAGTTACTAAAAAAGACCTTGAACGCTTTGTTAACCTCCAAACCACAAAAGAATTCCAATGGTTCAGATGGGCTATTTATAATGGTGGCAAACCTGCCATTGCCCCCCCTACTTGCTCAAACTCTCTGCCGGAGTTGGATAGCGAACTCTCGGAATTTGTATTGCTTTCCACCTCTCCTCAATGACCAATCAAAAGTACTATAATTTAATCAATAAGGATAATTTGTTAACCACCATCATATCAGGAATTTGTCCTGCCATGAGGTCGTTACAGGAAGCTGAGATGAAATACCGATTATGTTGTGCGATGGGTCTATTTCTCGGAATGGGAATAGCCAGCACTTCGCTTTGCTATAGCTATGGATATCACCATCGCTACTGGGGAGGGCAAAAGGTTATCATTATCAATCCCAATAACCCGGGATACTACAACGGGTATTATAATGGGTATAATCCCTATTATGCTCCCAATCCTCAATATTATTACTACCCGCGCTATCGTTGTATTGTTGTTCCACGCTGCTATTCGTCTGGTTCCTGCAATTATCAGAATCAGGAATGTGGTTATTTCTAAAAGCGTCTGGAACTTGATTCATATCGAGTGGTGTTAAAAAAATGTTACTTGTTTTTTCTGCTTATAGAAGATTCGTTGTCGCAGTCACTACTATTCTCAAGCTGCTTATAGTCACCTTTTGTATCATGCCTAAATAAAAGTTTGACTTTATCATATTTAGATAATTGTTGTTGTAGGGGTATTTCACTCTCTGCCGACCTGTTTCCTCGGCTAATGGTTGCAGGAATATCCTCAACTTTTGGCTTCCATTGCTCTTCACTCAAGTTCGTTCCTTCCGGTATGTCTTCATCAAATACTACATCTGCTGGATTAAATTCCCCACCCACTGGCGCATCTTTATATTCAACAGAATTATATATAACTGATCCACGATCCGCTTCGCTATCCTCTGAATCAGGATTTTCAGGGAGGGGATTGTCAGGAGCTACCGGGGAATCTGTATGGACAACCGAATTATTAGCAGCATCACCCTCTTTAATATTAGATTGTTCAGAGAGCTGATTATCGAGATCCGGCTTTTGCTCTACCGGCGCATCTTTATAAATAACTGAACTGTAAATGACTGAGTCAAGTCCCTCTTCGTTGTCAGCATCAGCCACTGGATCAAGCTCAGCCTCCTGTTCTTGAGCATTATCGGGTAGCTCAACAGATTCCTGGGCTTTACCTTTCTCCAGAGTATCAGCGGTAACCAGCATTTGGTTTAATAATAAACGCTGATGGTTATTAAGTTTGGAGTCTTGCTTTATACCTACGATCAAAGCTATCTGTAGATTGGATTTTGTCTCCTGATTCATTTCTGGCAATCTGTTCTGAAGCATCAAATCTTGAAAAGAACTGACTGCAGGTACTCTGATTAATCCTCCTGTTACTGTATGCAGCAATCGTCTAAAGAAGCCTGCCTTGTTTAAATCTTCTTTTAAAATCGCTTTTTCCACTTTGCTTAAATGCTGTTTGGCTGAGGCTATCTGTGTATCAAACCTGTCTGACTGTATTTTAGAGAGAGAAGGAACTCTTGGATCGTTAATCTGTTTCAATGCCTGCACAAAAATTGTATCCATTTCGGGGGTAATTTCTTCCCCATTTAAGACCTTGCTTAACAACTCAATTTCTTTACCAGTACTTAATGCTGACTGGGGTACTAACTCTTCAAGCTTGACAAGGAAATCTTCTGGAGGCAGATTAATAAAATTCAAAAGCGACTGTAAATGCTTAATGGGTAAGCGATCGGAAGGTTCTGAGCGAGTTAACTCCTGAATGAGTACCGATAAGTTCTGTATTTCATGGACTGAGTTGCTTGCCCCTGCATTAAGGGGTTTCCAGTTCTCATACTCTTCTTCATCCTGCTGGGACTGGGTTTTACCCAAGCCGTAAAACATAAATTCTTTTAAGGCCTTCCCTAATTGAAACGACATGTAGGCCGGCATATCTACTTTAGTCTTTCTTGCCAGAATTGGGGCAAGATCGTCGCCTGCTTCGTTTAAACAGGCTTTATATTCCGGAGGGGCATAATTGGGTGAGCTTAGAATATCCATAACTGAAGGATTTTTTTTATCAGTTAATGTTTTTCTATCGCTAACAATAATCTGCTCCCCGTCGGTTAAAAAATTGGATAGTTTTATATCAGGATGATAATGCCCTGCCGCTTCCAGTTTCAGGCAAAAGTCAGTTAATTGAATAAAAAAACGCTGGGCATCTGCTGCTATGGCTTTGGGCTGTTCACCTTTAAGCGCTTGGGCGTAATTTAACAGAGATCCTTCCTTAGCAAAATTACTGATAACGACGGGTTTATACTCAGTTTCCTCATCTTCATTTTCAAATGGCACCATCAAGGTAACATAATCTTCCGAAAAATATTCACTGACTTCATTGAGTTGAAGAATAGGTTCTTTTCCCAAAGAGTCTCTATCTTCAACACGAATGACCACTTGTTCTTTGATGCCGTCAATATTAAATGTAAAGTTCTTATTGTTTCCTTCAGGATTGCCCAAAACTTTAGTCGAATATTCGGGAAAAACCTGTTCAACGAATCCCTGAATAGATTCTGCTTTAGCGTAGCTTAAGGCTAAAAAATGTCTATGCCTTGCAATTTTTTCCTGTAATTTGGGGTTTGTGTCATAGTTTTTCACTATCGCCAGATTGGCATTTAGATAATCGTTTAATGCAGCCTGAGAATAATCTTGTCTTAAGACAGCATTCGCTTGAGTCATCGCTTCATATAAAGACAAGTTTGTCTCAAATACATCAGCACTTGCATAGCGACTCACTGCTGTGGCAAATTCAATATTTTGCAATAATACTGAGGCATCGCGATGTATACCATATTGTTGTAAATGGGCTTCAAGTCCATCTTGAGATGGTGAGTTTCGCCAGCTGGTGAGTTGAGGAGAAAGAAATTGCTTGTTTCTAAGATAAGTGGTTATTTGTTGCAAGTAATATAACTTTTCCAGGGAATTCTCATTTGCCTCGTTATAACTTGTAACAAATAGCTTGAGTTGGGTATCGGTAGCAGGTAAAGCTAAGGGCTGAATCATGGCCAGAACCTCTAAACTAAGAACATAGATAGGTGCCAGGTATCTAATAGTGTGTATAATTATAGACCACGTTTTAATGTAGTTTTCTTAAGATTACAAAGAAAAAGAGATTATACATTAGGCAGCTAAACACGGGCATCGTTTTTATATTCATCATCTGCTTGGCAATATGTATGAAAGAGGCTTCAGCTTTAATAAAACAGAAGAAGCTTTAAAAGCTGCAAAAGAATCAGTTCATCCCCTCTTATGGGACGATGTGTCAATCTTCTTCGAAGCGGAAAAGGCAGACACCGAAACTGAGTGCCAGTTTGCAACCTCTCCAAGCTAGTAGTTCACAATTGAATTGTATCCAGAGGCATCAATGCCTGTGACAGAAAAACAAAAACCACCCTAAGGTGGTTTCTGATGCAGGCTTAAAAATCGCTTTCGCGTTTCTTCTGCCTACACTTTAAGTATAGTCTGCTCATACAGCCTGTCAAATCTGACCCATGCTTTCGGTAAACCACTATTTTTTCCTTCTGGAAGAAAAGCGCTCAACTAGCAATAATGTGCATATTGATATACCAGGAAACCATTGCCGAACACCCATAAAATTCGCGAAATTCACAGTCTAGTTCAAGGATAAACTTGATGAGATTTCCTCATCTTCACCCAAACCAGACAATATGCTACCTAAAAGCAGTAATTGAATTAAAGAGCGAGCGCCGGCAGAACTAGTTGATGGCCTGAGCTGAAAAAATGATGGTGCAGAAGGAACCGGAGAAGAGGCCAGTGATAACGCAGAGATTAGAAAGGGAAGAGAAGAGCCAAGCAGTGGATTTTCTGGAGTCATCATTAAGGGGCTGGCACCCGAAGAATTTTGACTGATTCGCTCTAATATTTCTGTCATTTTCTTTTGGACTGTATTATGAGCGAAATTTCCATCCAATTGAGTAAAGTTATCTTGAATACTTTTGCAAAGTTTATCCAAGCGCTGCCTTTTTTCGAGAGATTGAATGGGCGCAACATCCAGTGCAGCGATTTCAAGACGCAAATATTGAATTACCTTTTGTAATTTTATGTTAATATCGTGATGCTCTTGAGTAGCACTTGCAGGTAAAAGAGTCTTGGCTCTAATCATCATTCTCAAACATTTATTTAGTGCTTCGAGACTTTTTAATTCGTCTTTATCTCTTGATTCTAATGATGAAAACAGCGTCATCGCGCTTTGATTAGCTAATTGAGCAGCGGTATCCCTATATTTCTTCTTGGCACTGTCTGATTCAGGCAATGCTGCAGCAGCCTTTTCGTATATGTCACTAAAATACTCATAACCGTTGTTGATTGATTCCTGCCGATCTGCCAGTCTGGAAATCAGATCTTTTTTATACTTTCCATGAATATAATTTAACACGTTTTGATCAATTGCCTGTAAATCAATATTTTTGATATTACCGTTCTGTATTTCAATGTGCTTTAGCATGAGTTCAAAACAATCTATTCCAGAATCAACTCCTGATGCTTCACGATAATCAAATCCTTTTAATGCATCAAAACCTACGATTACAGTAGGTAAATCGGATGATTTAAAACTAGCTCTGTTCAATACATGCGGTTCACTTTTGAATTGCATGATTCTCGGTTTATATGCGTATGTGTTTGATGGTTTTAATTCCATATAACTATTTACACGCCCTTGGCTGTTAATACTTAACACAAGATTTATCCACTCTTTTTGCTTCTGCTCTGGCATATTCAGCGGTGACTCCATGTAAAGGCAGATTTTATCTGAGCCACTTTGAGAATAAGTGTAAAATCCGGGGAAGGTCTCAAAATTCCAGCCCATTTTTCGCAGCTCTTCTTTTGTAGATACATTTTTTTCAGGAGAAGCTCGCTTATAATGCATTGGAACGGGATCTGTATTTCCTTTAAACGAGAAGTCATCTATTGATATGTGATTGGAAACCCTTACATGAGCTACCAAATGATCAGTTATCGGATTTACATCGGCTAATTGAGTTGATTTAAATACGACATCCTGATTCGATTTTTCTTGATGACGATTAACGGCCTGCGCAACTACTGCATCTTTTCCTGAGCAATCAAATACATATGCTGCAGGGTAGACATGCTGTTTACCCTTTTTATCTTTAGTGATTACTCCGGACTCCTGAGTATTAGTATGGGGTTGTAAATCAATAAAAGATTCTTCCCTAAAGGAAACGCCCGATAAACTCAACCTTTCATACATACGACGCTCCAGCTCTTTAATATGATGAGCTGAGGAATGGTGGGTACTAATATGCGTGTATCTTTCAACTTTAGCAAAAGTCGAGTGATTTATGTGCCCAGGTCTTGTATAACGACCAGCACGAGGATCGATTATGATAATATTTTCAGGTTTAACCCCTTCATTTATTAGACGGTTTGCAGTATACAAACCGCCCAGGCCCGCTCCAGAAATTACTATTTTGGTCATACTAAATCCACATTAATCGAAAATCCTTATATTATAAAAAAAAGCTTAAGTGTACATTAAGCAATCGAATATGCTAAATAGTCTTAAATTAAATTGATTTATAATGCCGAAAACCAGCAATAAATGAGAATATAAATGATGGAAGATTATGATGATAATGATTATGGCTATACCCCTTTTTTCACAAAAGAAACTCGAGATGTTGCCATCCTCACCAAAATGGGAAGTGTATACACCACCATAGTTCCTGATGTTAAAGATGAAAGTGTAAATATCTTGGAATTGAAATGATGTTTTTGTAAAAATTCCGCATAACACCAGTCCCGCAAGCTCCTTGCGGGAGATCCATATATATAGATATCAAAATCAGACTATTAGTTATTTAGACTGATTCATAAAGTTATCTGCACTTAGGTCTGACTGTGAGTGAAATTTCAGCTCCCAATCTTTCCATCGGGTAGAATCGCATTACAAAAAGGGGCTCGGTGACTTAAACTGCTACTGCGTGATCTTCGCATTGTATAAATTAGATCCAGCCAAACTGGCACCTGATAAATTAGCACCAGAAAAATCTGATGATCTTCTTGATACCCACAGATGGTGTGTTGATGGACATAGATAACCCTTCAATTGAGGCTTCAATTGGCTTTAGTGCCGGCCTGCAACCTCCTTGCTGTTGAAAACCAGTCGATGTCATATCTATAGTTCATCTATTTTAGGATAGATAACTACATAACCTAGAAGTTGTTATTCTTACAACCCTAGAGCAAGCTCTTAAAACTGGAGACTTTAAGATCTCCTGGAATCTGACATATCCTTTCAGTAATTACTATATTTGATTTAAAAACTGACATTGATTTCACTCAATATATTTTTTAGACAGAAATATTGTGTCACATATTGACTATTTAGGTCGCTTTGTGTACAATTGGGTCTTTTAATGCCAAACATGGTGAGTATATGATTCAGTTTAACCCTCGTACCTATTTCTCAATTTCTCCTGACAAAACAGTAAGATGGACAAATAATGCTCTTTGCCATCCCTCTGGCCAAGGATTGCAATTAGCCATTGATTATTACGCGAATAAATATCAGTGCAATATTGAAATACCCACTATTAAGCATAATGATTATTTGGAACGCCTTGACGAAGATACTTTTTTTCAGCATTTGAACAGCTGTATAAAAAGCATGAGAAAAGAATCAGAGGATATGACTTCTTTTAGAAAGGCATTTATTTTAAATGCAGACAATACACACGCTGTACCTTTTCTGTATATAAAGGAACAGGGGGAGGAAGGTTTATTATATGCAAATTCCAAAGGCGTTGTGAGAGCTGGCTGGCAAATAGATGCTATAAATGAAAATCTGGATGAGGAAAACCGTATTCCAGTCTATGGTGTTTATGAAACCCGCCAGGCAGATAATCATTCATGCTTCATGGATGCTTTGATTTTTTGTAAAGATGCTACCTCTAAAAATAATCAAGGCCAGTATCAACTGCCTCATTTATTAAGCGAGCTTAAACGGCGAGCAACTACTCAATCAGATTATGTTGCGGTAAGACTACCTGATGAGCTATTAAAAACGGCGCAAATATCTTCTTTTGTGAGGAGACACAAAGAAAATAATCCGAGCAAGATAATCCATCAACATGGTAATAAACCAGAAAATCTGACGGAATTTAGAAATAGGTACTCCGACAGGCTTGCCAAAATTAACGGAAAAATAAAGTTTAATTCAGCTAATTATTTACGCAAAAAAGGCCTGAGTATTGCTGAAAAAATCGAAATTCAATTTTACATCAATCAACTTCAAGTTAAGTATAAAGAATCGTTTACTTCAAATGACAGAAATAACTTAATTCAGTGTTGTAAGGCAGAGTTTATACGTCAAGCGAGATCTAAAAATAAAGACATTTATAATACGGTTATTTTATTTCAACGAAATTTTGAAAGTAGTTTAAATCGTGATGGTCTGGAAATGAGGGTTGATCAAACACATGCCGATTCAGTACCCAATAAATTATCCAGTAAATCACACTATTTTTCCTTCTGGAAGAAAGAGCGATCAACTAGAAACAATGAACAGATTCATAAATCAGCCTCTAATAGCCTTTGAAATTTTAAATGCTCTCCTGGTTTGTAATACCAGGAGAGCATCCGCGCACCCTTAAAACTCAGATCATGGTTAAACACCCATTTTAGGGCTCGTTACCACCTGTGGTGTACTCTCTGCCGAGGCACTGTCTTTTATTTTCATGAGCTGTTCTTTGAAACTGTTTTTGGGGGGCTCTTTTGCCAAAGAGTTCTCTTTTCTCATTTCCAAAAATTGCTGCTTAAAATCCTGGCTTTTGACGGGTGAAGATGAGGCTTTCACTTCCAATTGCTTATCCCAAGTAATGGTAATATCAGTTGCAACTTGTTCTTTTGCTCCGAATATTTTTTTCAACAAGGAAAGAAAAATCCTGCTTAATATGCTCTCTGTTTTTGGAGGAAGAGAAGGAAGTGATACGCCATGATCTTTTAGCTCGACAAGTATGTCGTTGTTAACGCGCTTTAAGGCATTCTGACTCAATGTGGTCGTTTCTAGTAATTCCCTTGGGATTTCGTTTACAAGTTTAGATACCACCAGAGCATTATTATTTTTAATGGCCGCAACTAAATAATTCATATTATCTTGAGGCTGAAACTTATATCCTGCGGATTTTAATTCATTCCAGATCACGGTAAATGCTTCACTGTCTCCACTTTTTATTGCATTTGAAAGAACATTGGCCTCGCGCCCTTGTTCAATATTTGTTAAACAACGGCATATCTGTTCATTTATAAGTTTTTCCTTTATATCCGGAGGGGCCTTTTCATAGTACCGCTCGATCTCATTTTTCGTGATTTCCAGGCAATTTTTTAGTAAAGGGCCATTCCCCCCTTCTGCGGCGAAAAACAACATTGATCCATAGCCCCGCCTGAAAAGATCCCTATTTGATTCATTTTTCATCAAAAGCTCAAATGCGGCTGCTTTTCCGGAAGTTAAGGCGAAGATAAGCAGATCAGATTGATCTCCTGGCAGTGTAGTTAACAAGATTGACAATGCTTCAGTGTTATTTGCATTGATTGCCATTTTTGCAGCATTACGAGAATCGTCAGCACCCTGACGAAGTAAATATTCAGTAACCTTCGGGTCAAAATTTATAGAGGCTGCAGCACGAAGTGTCGAGAAAGAGTGTCCCCGAACAGTTGCTGTGGCGTTTACATTGGGCAGATAGCGCTCGTAGAGATCGCTAACAGCAGGATATTGTCTGAGGCTTGCATCGGGTTTTCTGAAAAGGTGAAGCTGAAGCCCAACATTAGCTGTTTCATAGCTAAAAACTCGTTTATGAAGCTCATTTAGCACCTCTAATTCAGTAGAAAAACTCTTTTGGCCTGTTGGATATTCGGGATCGTAAACATGGTACTGACCATTCTTTTTGCTGATTGTTATCGCATGATCAATGCTGGAAACCTGGGCTATTTCATTATCGTCCAGAGCGATTTCTTTAAGACAGTTCGCCCAATTTCTGTCATCGGCAACCAGGGCAAAACTAAATGCGGGCAAAAATGCCTTACTTTCTCCACCAGACTCAAGTTTGAGCATGTTAAAACTATTATCCTGGCTGATATTTTGATTATATTGATTTGCTGCAAATGCTAACAATACCTGAGTTATAAATATATGGGCATTTTCAAGCGCACTATCAGATGGGTGGGAAATACTTTTCAAAATCTCCCAAAAATCTGCCTCTCTATCTTCCATGCAATATTTGGCATGCATCATCGCCAGGCCTTGGCACACCCCTCCTTCATCAAATCTAATTGAAAATCCATTACGCTCCAGGTATTGATTAACATTTTGTATAATTCGACCCTGATCGATGCTTGCACTCACACTCAATCCCCAAACTCAATGAATTTACTGTCGCCATTATGATTAATGATAGGATATGATGAGCGATTAATATTCTTTTCGTTTTTTTTAATTAATTTTGAAAAACAGTGTCTAAAGACCGAGCTCTATTGAAGCATTTGGTAAAAAGGCACGATCATTACACCGTTTGATTATATTTTAATCAATTGATATAATCTCCAAAATTTTCCAAAGAGTTTATGGTATGTACAAAAAGTTTGAATCCAATCTTAGCCAAATCCTGTCAGAAGAACCTCAAAAAATTAACATTACTAATAAATTGCCTAATCAACCAGATTGTGAAATCAGGCAAGTGAATAGTGATGTACTTGCTAAAGAAATCGGGATGAAAGCCTGGACAGATAGCCTTGTTTTTACTAAAGACACCCAGGTGTTAGCTCATCCTGAGATTGAAAATGCCGTACCGCGTTATGATGACGCCGCAATGAGTAAGTTAATGAGCACCATCAATTCAAACAGCAAAAAACTGTGTTTAAGCCCAATGGGAGCAACCGGGCTTGGGGTATTCGCTCTTGAGGTCATAGAGTCAGGCGAACCAGTCATCATTTATGCCGGGAGTATGAAGCCCATAGCGCCGGGTAACAATGTTCCTGCATCAAAAAATGAATACGGCTTGGATTTTGATGATTTTGAAGGTAAAAGCTATGCAATGATACAAGCCAAAAACTACGGCAATCTCTCGCGTTTTATGCAACACGCTCCTCGTAAAACCACACCGTCACATGCGGATCACGGGTGCATCAGCCTGGATGACTACCATTTTTTCGATATCGATCGAAACACAATCGCTGTTGCTAATCTTGAACTGCAGATGCTTAATCATCGTGGACAACTAATATACTATTTCATTGCCAAAGAACGAATTCTTCCGGGCCATATAGTGGTCTGGGATTATAATATTCATTATTGGCGAACCAAAGAAGCCCCGCCTGAATTATTTACAAAGCATGGAGAAATCATCGATCGAAAAAGTTACAGACCAAGAGCTTTCAGTGTTCGTATTAGCTTCGATAATGGTGATAAACCCATAGACCTATTTACAAAAGCTTCTTCAATGTATTTTGATTCAGAGAATTTACAGGCATTAAAGATTCAAACACCCTATGGTCACAGGGGATATGTTTCAGCAGCAGAAATCAAAGCAAAATTTGATAATTCGCCTTTACTGTTCATCTGGAGAAAAAGTTATAACTCGTGGATAGAGGAATCACGCCCCTTTAGCCAGGATTTTTGTTTAATTCCACAAGACTCAACTCAGCCATTCTTTAAGCCCAGCCGATCTTCAAAAAAAGAGATTCTTGAGGCTTTGAAACAACTTGCTAAAGAATACGGCATCCCCAAAACAGCCCAATACGATGCAAGGCAAAATAACTCAGTGGCTATGATCATGATGGATAACGATAACTACAAAACGGAATTGGCGGCATTAAAAGCTGGCCTAAATGACGCAGGTATCAAGAAAGCTGCCGCTGGATACGCCACTTTTGGCAAAGAAAGAAAATTTTGCCTCTATATTTATGAGCCGAGCACCCTGTTGTTTAATAAGCTAACTCACAAGCTACAAGATGAGCAGGCAAATACTCTTCAGCAAAAATTTCATGACCTGAGTATTAAATAAGCCTTCGTATCCTGACGAATAAGGCACTAACACTCTATACACATTGTTATCCACAGATTTTGTGGATAACTAACCAGCTTATTTTCGGAGGATAAAACCTAAAAAGCCTTTGTGGCCATGGGTTTCGCATGAAGAAAGAAACATAAAATGAGTAGGAAGAAAGAGAGGCTAAAAAACTTATCCACAAAGCGAATGAAGTGAATATATATTTCGGAAATGCATTCTATCTTCTTTTTTTTAGAAGAACCAGTCTTGACATTTTGCGACTGTTTTCTTTGAAGGCATTTATTCACCTATCTTATTAATAATAATAGTAAAATCTTGTTGCGATTTCATATCGCTGTTTACACCAGTTAGCGAGTCCTCGTGGATGATTAGGATTTTGGTATCCACTTTTTTTCAAAAAGAAATCGAGGGTATAGAGTTATTAAACTCATTAAAAAATAACCAGCGTCCCAGGTCTAACTGTGAGTGAAATTACAGCTCCCAATCTTTCCATCGGGTAAAATCGCATTGCAAAAGGAACTCAATGACTTAAGCTGCTCCTGTGTGATCTTCGCATTGTATAAATTAGCTCCAGCCAAACTGGCACCTGATAAATTAGCACCAGAAAAATCTGATGATGTAAAATTGCAATGATTCATTCTCGCTTTTTTTAAATTTGCGAAGCTAAAATCACTATAAGAAAAGTCAGCAGCCCCAAGGGAAAACTCCGTGGCCATTATGCGATTAAATTTTGAGAGTTGATGATTACCCCAAATGCTCAAACTGGAACGGTTTAAATTGCTATAACTGAGATTAATAGCACCATTTTTATTTGTAAAAAGATAAAAATCATTGCTCAAATCACAAGCTTCACAAATCCCTGTCTTTTCAAATTTATCAACATCTAATGGATTAGAAAATTGCTGTGAATAAATTGCTGTAGAAATGGAAACTAAAGATAAAAATAAACAACTTCTCATGACTCCCTCATTCAAATAACAAACTGCGTTCCTGCATTCAGAAAAGTATTTTACTCAAATATTCAATCAATTACACTGCTTAATTGGCATGTTGTTTTATATGGACCAGGAAATGCCTTAGCTGCTTTGATACATTATCTTGTTTAAACTATTGTGTTTGCCTTATGATAAGCCACGAACATAGCTGTCTTGAGGTAAGTAGCAGCACATCCAACGCCATTTTTAAGGGCAAATTGGTTGCGCAGTGTGACAAGGATCGATAAACATAAGGTACATGCGATGTTTAAGATGCGACTTATTACGATAAGCATATTAAATACCACTATCATTGGGGGATTGACTCTTCTGGATTCAGGGGCTTATGCATCCGGCTTTCAAAGAATAATCGATTTTGCTTATGATAATCCTGCTATTATGAACCATACAGTTAAAAAAGCTGAAGCCACTATAGGCAATAATCTCATGTATGGACTCTTTACGTATAAAGGCCAGGCAGGCTCTTTGTATGGCAGATCGGATAGTAAGGAATTCTATAATTATCCCTATGGAAGATTGGCTTATCGTTTTCATCCCAAGTGGATGGGAGGTATTGATGTTACTCATCTGAGCTATACCAATATTGTGTTTCCGGTAAGTAGTGTTGCCCGGCAAATAGCCACCTCTATCGTGCTTCAAACTATCGCCATTTCCCCCAGATTGAGCTACTTGGTTACTAAATCCCTCGCAGTGGGTTTAGCCCTGAATTTTGATACTACTTATAAAACAAAACTGGACAATGTAGTCAACCCCAATGGAGAATTAAAAAATCACTCGTCCTCCAGGGAACCGGCCCTGGGCTGGGGAGTCGGGATTTCCTATGCGGCACCAACCAAAACCACTATAGACTTAAGTTATTTCTCAAAAATTGTGCATCCCACCACAGGCTCCAGCACTTGGGGGACCGCACAAACATATAATTATGCCATTACCTATCCCCTTCCGGCCATTGCCAACCTGGGTGTTGCCCAAAAGATACAGGAGAAATGGCTTGTAAAAGGAAATTTAAGATACCAGTGGTGGGATACGTTCGATTATTTGAATTTACGCAATACCGCATTGGGAAGAAATATTCTTGTGCCTGAATTCTATAATAATACATGGATATATACCCTGGCAGCGCACTACCAGACAAATGATAAACTGGGGTTCTCTGGCGGTGTGGAATATAATCAAAGTCCGCAATCTATCACTTACAGGAATGCAGGGCTGGCTGTCTACAGATCGCTGGTGGTGGGAGGCGGCTTTGATTACGCGTTTACCAAAGCGTTAACTGGCAAATTTATCTACGGACATGCCTTTTCAAATCCGCCGATTGACAGAACGGCCAGCGCAGGTTTGGTGAGAGGCAAGGAAACAATTAACAGCAATAACTTTGACTTTACTCTAACCTGGCATATCTGAGAACTCTACTCAAAGAAGTCAATGAAGCTCTTGATGATTTACGATATGGGCGATTTACCGGATCTGCAGTTATCACTATTAACTAAAATTAAGAAGACGATGAAGAGAGAACATTTAATAAGAATTCTATCGCATTTTTTTCAATCTAAATGGCAATCGTTGATCCTAGTACTTTCCCTCCTGTCTATAAGTATCTATCTCATACTAAACGCAGAAAATTTCTGGTTTTCCAATGTTCCTTTATTAGCTTTAATTATCATTGGAGGAATCCCGCTATTTTTGCAAATTTTTTTAAAACTGCTAAAGGGAAATTTTGGTGCGGATTCCCTGGCTGCAATTGCTTTAGTCGCAGGGGTTATCTTGCAGCAATATTTAGCCGCATCGTTAATAATCCTGATGTTAGCGAGTGGCCAGACATTAGAGCGTTATGCGCGTCATAAAGCATCTTCTGTCTTATTGGCGTTAGTGAAACGAATGCCCGCTTTTGCTCATCATAAAATGAATGGTGAAATTTCTGATATTGCTGTGGCTGACATTCAAATTAATGATGAAATTGTTATTTATCCCCATGAAACCTGCCCTGTTGATGGCATAGTCATTGAGGGAAATGGTTCAATGGACGAATCTTACCTTACAGGAGAGCCTTATCAAATTTCCAAGGCAACCGGCGCATCCGTTTTATCAGGGGCGATCAACGGTGAGTCGGTACTTGTCATTCGAGCGTCCAGACTGCCAGTCGATTCACGATTTGCAATTATTGTGAAAGTTTTAGAAGAAGCCGAACAAAAACGCCCTTCGATTCGCCGATTAGGGGATCAAATTGGGGCAATTTTTGCACCTCTGGCCTTATTATTCGCAGCGATCACCGGGTATTTTACAAATGATGCCATCCGTTTTCTTGCGGTACTGGTTATTGCCACACCATGCCCTTTATTAATTGCTATTCCCATTACGATTATTAGCGCTATTTCACGGGCTGCGAAAGAAGCTATCATCATAAAAGATCCAATCGTTTTGGAGCGGTTACCTACTTGTAAAACTGCTATTTTTGACAAAACAGGCACACTGACCTACGGAAAACCCATTTTAACTGACATTTATACCACTCCGAATTATACAAAAGAGCAAATTCTGCAATATGTCGGAAGCCTTGAGCGTTACTCCAAACATCCCCTTGCCAATGCTGTAATTAAAGCAACAAAAGAACGCCATATTGATTTACTAGAGTCGACGGATGTATCGGAGAAACCTGGACAGGGTTTAAACGGTATCATCAATCATCGAAAAGTGAATGTTACGAGCCGAAAAAAACTGTTAGAAATGTTGCCTGGTTCTCAATCATTGCTCCCTCCCGTTTCTCCAGGTTTAGAATGCATTATTTTAATTGATAGCGAATATGCAGCCACTTTACATTTTCACGATGCACCGAGAGCAGAAAGCAAATCCTTTATCAGTCATTTGAAGCCAGCACATCAATTTAAAAAAATTATGCTGGTTTCCGGAGACCGGGAGTCTGAAGTGAAATATCTGGCGGAATTAATTCCGTTTACAGAAATATATGCGTCTCAAAGTCCTGAACAAAAATTGGCTATCGTGCGCCGTGAAAGAAAAAACGCCCCTACAGTGTTTATGGGAGACGGCATTAATGATGCCCCCGCTTTAACCGCAGCCACTGTAGGAATTGCTTTTGGGCAACACAGCAATGTGACTGCTGAGGCTGCAGGCGCTGTTATTATGGAAAACACCTTAAATAAAGTAGATGAATTGCTGCATCTAAGCATCCAAACTAGAAATATTGCCGCACAAAGTGCTGTTGGAGGAATGCTTTTGAGCCTCGTCGGTATGGGATTTGCCGCAACAGGTCATATAAATCCGGTTTTGGGGGCGATTCTACAAGAATGTATTGATATTCTTGCGATTGCTAATGCCTTACGCCTTGCATTTGGGTCCAAAATTAAAATTGATCTCCCAAATGCCTAGAAATAAAGTATATTTGATTTTCCCCATAAATTTGAATCCTCTTGTATTATGAGCGATTTTGACCGTTGAGCAAATTATCGAATTCATAATCAGTCAAAAGCAGATCACGCTTAATTATTTGCAGAAACATTGTGTTATTCAAATACTTTTATGGGTTACAATAATCGCAATATTGTGGCTCAGCAACTTTCACACCGTCTCTTCTTGGCCGCTTCTCTTGATAATCACACTGGATACAACCCCAAATCTCGTATTGGCATAATGAAGTCGGAGCTGAGCATTCACCGCAAGGAAGGTAGCCTGACACTTGATTAAACCCGAAACCAGGAGCTAAGCATTCAGGACAACAGCATTGAATTCGATGAGCTAACTTTTCGGCGAGGATAGAAATCGCATTCATTCTGGTTGGATTCATCATGGCTCTCATATCCGTGGCAAGAAAAAGCTCTTTTTCGTTTTGAAACCCAAGAGAGAGGGCATTTTTCAGCGCTGTGATGTCTCTAATCCCTTTCGCAAGCACCTTTTTATCTCTATTGGTCTGCAATGTGAGGCCATGCTCGGGGAAACCTGCTTTATCTAAAAAATCGCTTAGCTCTGTTTGTGTAGTTATTGTCATCATACGATAATTAGTTTTGGGTGTAGTATATTGCTCAGCAATTACCCAATTGTGTTTGCGATCAAGAAATACCATAATCTCATGATCAACAGGGGTAAATGGAAATGCTGGATGCGGCCCAAAACTTCCCTCACTGGCAATGACTAAATCATAACCGTAATCCTCTGCAGCACGTTTTGCCTTTAAAACACAGGTATCATAGGGGCTTAGTGTCCTTGGTATTTCACCAGTAAAGCTTCCAAATTGGTCAGTATCAAATTCGTGCACATCCAATGTGCACGAAAGTGTATCAAAAAATACCTTAGCAATTGCTTTTTCTTTCTCATGTTTTGAAGCAAGTAAAACCGACTGATTGCGATAATGCATGATTAAACTCCAGTAATTGAGTGGAAATAATCCATTCGCGCCACATCCACATCAGAAACAAACATCACACCCTAGTTTGGTTGAAATCAGATACTATGACTTCTATTTTATTCATTGGATGTAATTCTACTAAACGCCATTCCCCAGATGGGTAGAGTTGATAAGTACTTTGACTCTTCGGATCAATAACTACCAAATGCACCCATTCATTAAAAAATAAGGTTTTTAAAATGGATTGTTTTTCAATCACTTGAGAAACCATCTTTTTGGGAGCGTAAATAACTGTCAATAAACGCTGTGGTTCATGATATGTTTTATCATCAGAACTCATGACCGACTGCAGGGGAAGACCATGCATCAAATCGCTTCCATTGCCCTGCATTATCCCAATGGTTCCAACTACATTGTGAGTGACTTTGCTCCCACTTCCAAAAGCAACGTTATCTAAAGTAGAAAATAAATATTGAGTATTTATCCATTCAGCCACTACCATGGGCGCAGTTAAAATCGTCTCGAGCAGTGTCCCGTCATGGTCTTGCTCAAAGCGGTATGAATGAAGAAAGCAACGGCCATCAAGATTGATATTTTTTGTTAGATGCCGAGGGGCCACAATAAAGGCTGCATTTCGTGCCAACCCCCATTCAGGTCGGGTTTCAGACCAGTCCAGACTCCGTCGTATTATATCTTTATGGGGCCTGCTACTCTGCAATTTGGTTCCCCTCTCCTGGTTGGTTATGCGCTTTGCTTCATTCAAATCGGCTTGCAATTGAGTTAGAAGTTCAGGATATACAGGTGTCTTCACTGCCTCTTCAGAATAAAGCTCAACGCAATCTGTCGTAGTATTATGCAGTGCCCCGTAAAATATCGTATCCAGGGGGATGTGCATGCCGCGGTCTTCAAGACCATTCCGAACTTCGGGCTTATTGAGAATAGATGCCAATAAACGGGCATTGAGACCGCCATGATTACCACCACAGGCGCCGCAATCCAGAGCTGATGCATACGGATTATTTTCAGTGGTACTTCCATGGCCGCAAAGAATAATGAGCTTCGCGAAACCTGAAGTAAGCCCCATTAGTCGCAGTACCATTTCGGCATAATTAATCTGCTCTTCCAGGGACAAGCCTTGCCCTGCATCAGTTTGGCCTGACTCATAAGCAACCTTGGTCGGCATACGTGGTTTTAACCAACTTTTGATGGCCGATACTGCATGATTGCTTAGTTCCGGCGATAAAGATTTGACAGTCATATTCAGACCACACCAAAGACCTAAGGACTCGACTAAGGCAAAGGGCGTCGACACATTGTATTTTAGTTGCGTATACAGGCTTTTGCAGCGGTCAATGAAGGCCTTTCCTCGCTGATAATGTTCAAAAACGTCCTTATTGGCAGCCGGTATTTCTTTAACGGCATATTTTGGCTTTAACAGGACAGGACAGCACTCTTTATTTCTATTGCTATCAAACTCATCCACACGCACAGGGAGACCAAAAAAACCGGCAAAGCCAAAAGTTTCATAATTGCCTAAGGATTCGATGGCGCGGCGAAAAGGCTCGGAACGGACATCAATACAAAAAACCAACTGAGCATTTCTTCGCGCAAGAGGGGGCTTTTCTTTTTCTACCTCCGGCAAAAGCTGGCTTAATAGCTTTTGCCGATAAGAATTCTCATTGCTTTTTAGCTTCGCCAATACTTCTTTAACCAAAGAACCATCGCCGAGACTTTTTTTTTCTTTAGCCGCGTCAGGCCAGAAAATACAGGTTAGCACCAAGCGCACTGCCAGGAAATCGGTGAGAGTTACATTAGTTTCTCCCTGTTTTTTTGAGCTCTGCCAGTCTGTTTTCCATTTCACAAATCCTGCCCAACCTGGTAGATAGGAAAGCGACTTTGAAAGAAATGCCTCTTCCTGCCCTTCTGGAACATGAAGTCTTTGCAGACAGATCCTGATTGCTTCTTCCGCAGACTCAGGTAATTGCTGTAGAAATTCCTTTGCTTCTTTTTTATTCTGGTGCACTTGCTTATCAAAATAAGCCAATTTTAAGAATCCAAAATAAAAACCTTTCTCCCTAAAAGGCATATCAATACTGCCTTGTCCCGCATCAAAAAAGCCGCCACACCATTTGATCATTTGAATATTAACGTCCTCCAGTTGCAGATTTCGCTCAGCCCTTTGGCGTTTAAAGTTACCTTTAACCTGAGCCAGGGCGTCTTCAAACGTTTGTCCCTCAAACCCTTGTAATGGATTACAGGCGATAAACGTTTCTAGCGGCCAAACAGGCGCGATGCATTTTGCAGCATTGTGTACCCAGGTTTGTATTTCAAGCACCTTGTTTTTTCCATGAGGGAAGGTAATATCTCCATTTCTAGTTTCTTTTGTTGCACTATTCTGCTTCAATGATATTTTTGCAGCGGTCATAAATACTCCTTAATAACTTAGTAGTTGTAATCGTTTCGTAAAGCGGTGACAGTTTTTAAAGAGGGCTGGCTTGAATTAAATAAGTTCATATAAAGCCAACAGCCTAATATTGATTGGCCAATTGTTTGATGCATACCCAGATTAAAGAAGGCCCATAACGCCGCAAATGAGGCCATAATCGCCCAATGAATTATCGATAACTGAGATGTTTTCAACATTGAGATGCCTGGTATTAGCCACTGAATCAATTGGATACTCGCGCCGTACATGAGGCCGGAAATCATGGCAAGAAGAAGCGCCAACACGAAACTTGACATCGTTTGGCGGGTTCTGATCCAGGTGAACATGAGTTGTGAGCCAGCTATAAAGGTAAAAAACAAAACAAAGCTGCTTGCCTCATGCACGGAGAGGGACTTATTTGTTGCAAACGCAAAGGAAACCATTGCCGCTATTCCGCCTGAAAGAGAAATCATTAGCATAATGAGAGACCCTTTAGAGGAATTGGTCTCTGATTTTCTTTGTTTCACCGCAGAGCCCGAACTTAAAAAAAGATAGGCCTTGAATAATCCATGCCAACACAGATGCGCTATAGCTGCAGCAAACAGGCCAACGCCGCATTGCATCATCATGAACCCCATTTGTGCCATAGTGGAGCAAGCCAACATTTTTTTTACATCATGCTGCATCAACTTCCAGGTAGTACCCAGTAATGCGGATATAGAACCGACTATGAACAATAGAGTCAGCAAGCCGGGACAAAGTATCATCAATGATGCCAATTTAACGATCAGAATTCCTCCGCCATTAACAAGGCCTGCATGCATTAAAGCAGAAACCGGGGTTGGTGAATTCAAAGAGCTGATTAACCATCGATGAAAAGGCAACAATCCGGATTGGACAACTGCGCCAATCAGGATTAGTCCCATTGAAATAGAAAACAAGGATGGATGGCTGAATTGAGTTATCTGCACCAATAATGAAATAGAGCTTGATCTATAAGTGACAGTTAAAATAATAAAAGCGATTAATAGACTTAAACATCCTGAAGCCAGTGTATAAAAGGCCAGGCGCGCAGAGTTTTTTGCAGCCGTCCATTCAGATTTATGTACCATCAACAGTACTAGAAATACATTAGAAGCAGATAAGGCACACCAGAATAAAAACAAATCATCGGCAAGCACCATGATAAGCGCTGTAAATGTAAGCGCTGATAATAGAAGAAAAAAACGTTTGTAGAGCCTATCCCCATGCATATACCTTAATGAAAAGCGATGCACGATAAAACTCACTAATAAAATTAAACTGCATAACAACAGGCTCAAAGTATTGAAACTAATTAACAAATAGACTGCAGAATTCTGAGATAAGGATAAATAGGAAAGCAGCCCTACCCCAGTTAAAAAGCCGCCACCAATACTGTAACCTGCCAGGCGGGCTGCAACAATTGGCCGGGAGATTAAACAGTTTAAAGCAAGCGCGATAATTGGACTGGACAACATGAGACATAAAAAAAATAGAACTATAGTATTCACATCATTCCCCATTAGAGATTGTTTTGTTACAATGAGAATATATTAGATATACTGATATAAGTGAAATTAAAAATATTTATCTTTTCTATTAGGAATTCTAATGTCATTAGATACAGTAACCCTGCAATGCTTTTTAGCTGTGGCAGACACCCAAAGCTTCACTAAAGCAGCTGCCCGTGTAGGCCGAACCCAATCAGCGATAAGTCAGCAAATTGCCAAACTTGAAAATTTAATTGAAAAACAGTTGGTTACCCGTGGGCGAGAACTATCCCTTACCCCAGAGGGCGAACTTTTTTTAAGTTACGCCAAACGGATATACGAGCTGCATCGCGAATCACTAGACCGATTCAAAACACCGGAGCTACAGGGCGAGCTTCGCTTTGGCCTTCCTGAAGACTTTGCCTCCATGATGCTTTCTGAAGTTCTGGTGGAGTTTTCCAGGCTTCATCCCAGAATAATGCTCAATGTGGAATGCGATTTAACATTGAACCTTATCAAGCGATTTCATCAGGATGAATTTGACTTAATTCTGATAAAGACCAATGAAAAAAACCTGATTTCTGAGGGCGTCAATGTATGGAATGAGCCCGTAGAATGGGTAGGCAAAAAAGAGTTACTGCCAGCGCTCAATGATAAAGCAGTCATCCCGTTGATTCTTTCACCCACCCCATGCGTCTATCGCGGGAATGTGATTGAGTCCCTCAATCAGCATGATCTAAAATGGCGCCTGGCATTTAGTAGTCCAAGTTATGCGGGCAAAATGGCGGCTGTCAAGGCGGGCCTTGGAATCACAGCCATACAACGTAGTATGATTCCCAATTATCTGGATAGACTCGATGATTATTTTCTTCCCTCTTTGAAAGACATTCATGTATCGTTAATTAAGAAAGAGGCTGCAAGTAAAGCGATTGATTCTCTTGAATTTTTTATCATGGATAAATTAAAACTTAAATAAAGGATTTTGGAACACTGATGAAACAGGGAATGAGCTCAATTGCTGAGGTATTAGATAAAGCGACGATTGCATCAATCGTGATGATAAGCGTTGTAGTAAGCCTGCTTAGCTTAAGCATACCTATTGCAGCCCAAACTTTAGTCAATCTGATTGCCTTCGGCAAATTACTGCAGCCAGTAGTCACACTAAGCATCATCGTACTTGTATTAATGGTAGCTCTGGGGGCTTTAAATATATGGCAAACGGTTATCATCGAAGTCATTCAACAGAAATTAATGGTTAACATAAGTCTGAGCCTAACCCGTCAATTTACTCTTTTGTCACTCGATAATTTCTCTTCACATCATGGACCTGAGCTCGTTAATCGCTTTTTCGAAGTGGCAACCATTAACAAAGCATTATCAAGTCTTTTACTCTATGGCGTAAATTTGGGTCTGCAGCTTTTTTTTAGTTTAATCCTGCTCCTGTTTTATCATCCCCTTTTTCTTATATTCGATGCATTTATTATATTAAGCATTGTTTTAATTGTTTTTTTGCCCTACCGTAAAGGATTAGCAAGTGCTGAAAAGGAATGTACTGAAAAACATCAAATAGGTGCCTGGCTGGAAGAGCTGCTGACCAATCGCTTTTTATTTCGTTTTAATCGCTATCATCGCTACGCTATTCTGCAAACGGATAGACGCTTGGTTCATTTTTTGAAGGCTCGCAATACCCATTTTAGACAACTTATTAAACATCAGATTGGATTTTATCTTCTCTCAGCAATCGCCAGCAGTTTATTACTCGGCCTGGGCGGCTATCTTGTGATTAATAACCAGTTAAGCCTGGGCCAGCTCGTTGCAGCAGAAATTGTACTTGGCGCGTTAATTTATGCTTTCAAACGATTTGGTGTCCTTTTAGAAAATTATTACGACCTGCTGGCTTCTGAACATAAAATTGATCTGGTATTAAATCTCCCAACAGAGCTTGTCAACACAGAGTTAAGCGAACTTATCAATCCCATAAAACACATCATGCTAGTAACCAAAGAACAGGAAAAAGGATCGAGCTCGCCTGGAAACCCTCTGGTTATCTGCTTCAATGAGACACGCAACCAGGAGTCACTTGCCGATTGTATCTTGGGTTTTAAAAATAATCTCGATCTCAGTGTGTATATCAATCAGACTCTCTGTCATCAGGAATACAGACGCTCCCTTCGTGAACACACTCTGCTACTGCGAGATAAAGACTGGTTTGCCGGCAGCATTTATGACAATCTACGCCTTAACCAGGCGTCTTTTCGTATACAGCAATTAAAAGAGCTTTTAAAATCTTTTGGACTGATGGATAAAATTATGAGTCAGCCTCATGGCTTAAAGAGCATGATTTATGATTGGGAGCAGGTGTTTACTGAACTCGAGCTCATTCAACTCATGGTGATTCGCGCTTTAATTGCAAAACCCAAGCTTCTTATCATCGATAGCCTCTTTGATAGACTGACTCGAAATGAAATTGAATTACTGCTATCCCATTTAGGAGAGCTCAATGAGACGCTTTTAATAATAATTACTCAATATCTGAATCACATTCCCTTGTCTAACTGTCTGGTGTTTTCATGAAGCTACATGCCTATCAAATGATTGGCAAATTACCCAATCCGCGCAAAATCGCCAAGATTATCTCTTTAGTACTTTTTATCTTAATTTTATTATTGAGTTTCACCCCTTGGCAGCAATTTGCCTTGGGGAGCGGAAAAGTGATCGCATTCTCACCTACTGAGCGGTTACATACTGTCAACTCACCTATCTATGGCCGAATTAAAAAATGGTACGTCGACGAAGGAATCCGTGTTAAAGCGGGAGACCCAATTGTAGAGATTAGCGACAACGACCCTGAGTTACTCAAACGATTGGAGATGGAAAAAGAAGCTATTTTGCTTCGCATCAAAGCGGCACAGCAATCGTTAACCGCAGGAAAAGCCAATGTTGAACGCCAAAAGAATTTGTTTCTGCAAGGTATAAATTCAAAACGTCAATATGAACTGGCTCAAATAGAATATGCCAAATATCAAAACGAACTGGCACAAGCCAATATAGATAAGGTCAGCATCGATGTTCGCATTGCCAGGCAACAAACTCAGCTCATCAAAGCGCACGTCCCGGGAGTGATAGTCAAACGCCTGGCCGGACAACAAAGCGTTGTAGTCAGAGAAGGAGAAATATTAGCTGAGATTATACCCGTCACCGAATCCAGGGCGGTAGCCCTTTGGATTGATGGGAATGATATTCCATTCGTTTACCTCAATCAAAAGGCACGTCTTCAATTCGAAGGATGGCCGGCGATTCAATTTAGAGGCTGGCCACAGATCGCCGTAGGCACTTTTGGCGGAAAAGTGGCCTTTATAGATCCGACAGATAATGGCATGGGATTATTTCGCGTCGTAATTGTACCTGATGAGCCCTGGCCTGATCCAAACTTTTTAAGACAGGGGGTTCGTGTTCATGGTTGGGTCCAATTGGGTGAAGTACCTTTATGGTACGAGCTATGGCGTCAATTTAACGGCTTCCCGCCTGAAAGCATAGCACAAAAGGCGAATTCATGAGGAGATTAGCATTACGCGGGCTTTTCACTATACTAACTTGCATAGGCCTCTTATTGGGGTATTCATGTTCTTATGCCTCTCCCAAAACGCAGGAATTGAGTTTAATTCAAGTATTACAAAGTATTGACACTCACTACCCTCAAGTAAAAATAGCACGTCTCGAAGTCATAAAGGCAAGTGGTGCATTTGTCAATGCCAATGGAAAGTTTGACCCCACCCTGGAAGTCAGTACCCGCTCACAACCCGCTGGTGGTTATATTAATAATTTTGGCGATACTCAACTCACCATCCCAACCCTGTACAACGGCTTGAAACTTTTTGCAGGCTATCGAAACGGGCAAGGCGACTGGCCCATTTATTATCAAAACTATTTGACGAACTCAGGTGGAGAATATCGGGCCGGGTTATCGCTTCCCTTGCTTCGCGACCGGCTAACCGATAAAGAGCGCACCGGATTATTTACTTCTGCTCAATTGATGCTCATGAAAGCACAGGACGCCGAAGCAATCAAAATAAAAATTTACCAGGAAGCAATTAAAGCCTATTGGCAATGGGTAGAAGCAGGCCTTCAAATAAAAGCATTCAAGCAACTGCTGCAATTGGCAAAAAAACGACAACGGGCAATTGAAAAACAGGCTAGTCTTGGGGATTTGCCAGAACTTGCCATCAGTGAAAATTTACAGCAAATAATTCAACGTGAACAATTACTCAATCAAGGCCAAATGATATTTGAACAAGCAGGCATTAATCTATCTCTATATTTTCGGGATCCCCAGGGAAACCCGCTGGTTCCTGGAGAACAATCCTTACCTACATTAAGCAGCACTTCAAACAATAAGCCAGAAATTAAACCATCGCTCAGAGAACACCCTGGTATTAAAAAGCTTAACCATTATGCCAATATGATGAGGCTCAAACGCGATCAGGCACGCAACGAACTCCTGCCTCAATTAGATGCAACTGCCTATACCTTCAAACAAAATGGAACGGGAGGATACCCTTTATTAATTCCTCAAGCCGCAATGGTGGGATTATCTTTCAAATTTCCCTTATTACAAAGAGAAGCCAGGGGAAATCTGATTCAGGCTGAAAGTGAATTACGACAAATTCAAGCAGAAAAACGGTTTTTTTATGAACAACTTAACAATGAATTTGCAAATATACGGATTGGTATAACTAGAAGCAGGCAGCAAGTCAGCCTGTTAAAACAAGAATTGCGCTTGGCTAAAAAGGTGCAGGAAGGAGAAACCAAAAAATTTTATGGCGGCGACAGTACATTATTTTTAGTCAATCAACGCGAGCAAATGACGACACAAATACAACTCAACACCTTACATGCCCAAGTACAATTAGAAGAATTAAGAGCCAGAGCTCGCTTTTTCAATTCAACCTGCCGAGAAAGCCGGATTATCAATTTAAAATAATAGCAATTATCAACCCGATGGGAAGTTCAATACTTAAGCCAAATCAATTTGAAAAACAGAGCGATTTTTTAATAAATGTTGCTTAACTGATGTGTCTCAAATTGCGTCACCAACTCAGTTTGAGGCAAAAACGTATCCAGCATTTCAAACGATATTTCTATGAGCATTTAAACCCTCAAGGTGAATAGGTATTGTTGTTGTACAACAAGCATTCAAGACTTGATTCTAGTTCTTCGAGGGTGTGTCGTTTAGAAGGTTCTCGTTGGCAACAACCTTCTATATAAGGAATTAACTCTGGCGATAGTGGCAACATCACTTTTGTTAATATTTTCCCCATCGAATAAATATCCATACTCTCAGACGCGAGAGGTGCAATGTCTGTATACCAACATTCAGGAGCAATATAATCGCAAGACGCAATGCGTCTGGTTAATTTTTCCTGTGTCTCACATCTGAAAAATGCCGTGTCAATTATTTCGCCTGGGGCATTGGAAAAACCACCATCAATTAAGAAACTACGCCCCAAATTGTATTCACTGCAGGGAGCAACATACTTAATGTTATAAGGGTTCAAATCAAGACATATAATTTTTTTTGAATGGCAGTGTTTTAAGGCTTTTACTGTCGCCAGAAATAATTTAACTTGTTCATTAAAATCAGTAACTAAAGACAAATCGCCATAAAGAGAACCATGTATATTCGGTAATACTAATCGGTAAGTGTTTCTGCTTATATCTTCTACATAAAAGCTGTTTTCATTCGGATAAAGACTTTTAAAAAAATGGTATTTTTTTCTGCTTTCTTTATAATCACATTGTATGGGATCCAGAACAACTTTAGTCTTCTTACTCTCTTCTTGCGAGGGTGATTTTGCAGAAAATAATCTAGCAGATGAATAAGTCCCTGTCGCCAGATAACCCTTCCTTCCATGCTTATTATTTAAAACAATATCTATAATTTTCCTGGAGTACCCGGCCACTTCCTCGAACCAATTCGGCCCGCTCAGTGCAGTTAAACTCTCTGTTTCAGAGATGAGATCTTTAAAAGCAATATACCCCGATTGAGTATTACGTTTATTGCCTAAAAAATAGGTTAACCCTCCCGATGCAGGCTGTATTTGAATGTTTCTATTGGATATGTTTTTTTGAGGATTAAATTCAACAAGCTTGTATTGGGCTGTAGTTGCAGGAGAATAAGTGGTGCCATCATCGCTTTCATAGCTGGAATCTTCATCCTCTGTTGAGCAAGAATATTTAGGCATTTAATTTGATCACATTGACTACTAAACTGCTACACTAACCTAAAAACAACCAGATTTCAACATGAAAGAACGCAATTTATGTAGGATAACCTGGCATATTAATAAAAATATATTTTTCACAGCCTCATTATAACTGCGGGTTATAAAAATCAGCAGTGTGGTTATTACAGGATCATTTTAGCATCATGAGAAGTTACATCTGCCGATTGTTCAAAATGTAATCAATCAGCATTTGCATAAGAACAAATTATAGTCATCTCACTGAGAGTAGCATGCTCGCCATCAGGAAAATCATCTGCCGCCCCCATTAGTCTGTCCAATTCTGCCATTGTGTCCTTGGCTTTTGTCCCCGAATCCGTATTAAAAAAGTTATATGTGATATTGTTGTTTTTCTGGTACAGATAAACTGCGGGATAGAATACGATCAGACTTGTAAATATTGTTAACACTGTATCCACAATACCCATGCAGCCGCGATGCTGTTCAAGTACCGGCTTTTCTCTCTCTATTAAAGATTTGCCCTTTGTGCAAAATGTATGTATCGTATTTTTTGTCAGGGGCTTATCTCTGGAAAACGCTTCAGCCATAGCCGTATCCATTTCACTCAATAGTCGATCAATGGTTGCAAACACCTGGGAATTTTTGTAACGAAACTTATTCCGTTTCTCGTTCAAATCATCCAGCAAGGCATATAAGTTATAAAAAAGAGGACCATGTTTACCGGCTTTAGTCTTTGCCAACATAGCTCTCAGAGGTTGTGAATCAATGGACAAAGGTAAAGCAGATCGGTCACTTATTACCTTTTCCAGATCACTGAATAAAACCACTTGAACTGGATTCAGCTGATGTTGGCGAAGGTAAGTCCTTATTTGCTCTCTGTGTTCTCTATTATCCGTAGCAATCATTCGAATATCCTCACCTAATTTCAAAGGTGCTGTGCTACGGTATTCTTTGCAATGAGGCTTAATTAAATCAGACTCCGATACGAATATAATTGGATAGGTGGAATCCAATAAAGTTTTCTGGTTAACAGTCAGTTCAAATTGGGCTTGAGGTGTATCAGCCAGCTTATTTAAAACGCGGATGCGATCTTCCAGGGCAGAGACATAACTCTGGGCATCCTTCGCCATATTTACAAAAAAATCAGCATTCAATTTCTGGGACAGAAAATTTTCTAGTACATTATTGATGCCATCACCACTTTTATTTTGGGCAAGATAGACAAAATGGCTCCTTTTAAAAGCGGGGCTTTTCTTTGATGCAGAAGGCCTTGCCAAACTAAAAAATTGGGTGACAGGAAGCTCGATATCCTTGATATCACCGCAGACTCCAGATTTAATGGTAAGTTTATCAGGCAGTTGAAGAAGCCCGAGTGCATTCTCAAGATTATCCGCGGTCGGGTTTAAAAGAATGCTTTTTATATCCATTCGGCTATCTATAATTTTTTGAATTAAGCCCTCGAAATTCAAGAAGCTGTATACCGCATCTGTTATATCTCTTTTCGTCAAGGATGAGGGCGGAAGAATAGCTTTTTCGATTGCCTCAAAATCGGGAAAAATATACGTTCCCAGCAATTGGACAAAATAATAGAATTGAGTAATTGCCTGTAATCGCTGTTTTAGACTATTCAGTTCATTTTTAGTAATTATTTGATCAAGAGATTGGTGCATCTGTCTTGCACGTGTAAAATAGATCAAGAGCAAATTAAGCTCGGCACCGACTATGGGACGATTAAGCAGGTTTCTAAAATTATTAAGAACTGCGGTCTTGGTCGGAGGCACAAACTGGGTATAGCCTCCAGTCACCTCTTTTAAATTGTATTCCCCTGTTTTCAAATTTCCAAAAGAGATGGCTCCTATTTTTTCTTTTTGTACTAATTCAAATCCAATAAATTCATAGCCGCCTCTTGTTAATTCCCCTCCCATTGGTGCCACCTGAAAGTCATCAATCATCTTCATAATTGGCATAAGCTGGAAATTTGTCTTAGACATCAGCGCTAGAGCTGCGGAGGTCGTGCCATGGATAAATGGGTCATAGTCACTTAACGGAACTTCTGGTATTGGATTGGGCATAATAGCACCGAAAATCAAAAATCCAATTGTACTATTTTTGCGCATAAAATACAAATGATGATACGAAATAGCTGCTTAATGGTGAGGTGTTGGCTTTCATTGAGCCTAATTTAAGGATTTCATTGCTGTTTTGCATTCTGATAGGAAAATAATGCTTGTTCCATTCTTTAAACGAGTAGCAGAGTATTCGCGATTGAAGATTCCACTGAAAATGAATCTTAAGACTACAAACAATTCTTAGCTTTTGTCTTAACAGCTAACTCCAACATCACTTATCGATCTTGGAGTTAGTGCAGGGTTACATCTTTAGACTCGAGAAGGCATCTGCGCGTTGGTTAAATTAGATTTTGCCTCGATTTTGCGGACACTTTGGCAAGTGAGGCAAACTCTCAATTAAAGGTGTAAGAATAAATAAGAAAGACCCAAAAGACGCTATATAAAGCTCTATTATTTTAAATAAGTTGGAATATTCCAATGCAGAATTGATTTGTTCGTGAATCCCCCTTCTTTCTTTCGCTGCTGATTTGGTGAACCAACATTAGATAAGATCTCCGCAATATGGCATGGGGCTAGTTTTCTCCCAATACTGACAATATTGCTCAATGTCACCCCAATAATTGAGATTAATGTCAGCAGGATTACTAGGCAAAATACGCCAATGATAGAGCACAGGTAAATTATCTTTTCACGGTAATCACCCTACATCTAAATTCTCCAGGAGTTGCATGAGATCCTCTAACGCCTTGCATTAAGTGTTCATGAATTTCTGTGATAAGGCATAGCGATAATGGAAGGTCTGCTAACCGCCCTAGTCCATAATCAAGCGCTTTAATATAGTTTTGTACTTCGAATACATAAAAAATCGATTATAGAGTTATGATCTTAGCCATTGCAGCGAGAGTTTTGTGATATCTTACATGAGCTAAAAAAGAATATTAATTATTGGAAAATTTTAATACTATGAGCAAAATTATACTATATATTGCCACTTCTGAAGATGGCTATATAGCAGATAAAAACGGCGGTGCTGATTGGTTACCGCATCCCAAAGATGATCATGATTTAGAGGTTGTTGGCTATAAAAAATTAATGCAGCGTATCGATATAATTTTGATGGGCAGCAGTAGCTTTAAGCAAATTATAGGTTTTGGCAATTGGGGATGGACTAATAAACACACTTATGTTTTTAGCAAACAAGTTTTAAAAGCCCCACTTTCATGTATTACTATTACGAATGATAGTCCAAGCCAATTCATAAAGAAGATAAGAGAAAATGGAACAGATAAAGATATCTGGCTGCTTGGCGGTGCTAATCTTGCAAAAAGCTTTGCTGAGGATCGATTAATCGATGAAATCATTCTTACAATCGTTCCTCAAATTTTAGGTGACGGCATACCCCTCGGCTTATCTTTCGACAATTTTTATTTAACAAATGAAGAACCTTTGATGGATAACATCATACAGAGAACTTATTTAAGGAATCAGTCATGCCCCTAAGCTTTGAGAAAATAAGCCTGCAGCACGTTGATATTATTTTTGATTGGCTTGCAGAACCTTTTATTCAGAAATTTTGGGATAATACACAGAGTCATAAAGACGATATTTTAAATTTTGTTAATGGTAGAAAAGAACCTTCGAATTATTGTGATGGCAAGTATGTTTATTGGATAGCAAGCTGTGATGAATCTCCATTCGCAATGCTGATGACGATTCGAGAAACAACAGAGGATCATATTGATGACATTAAATTAAATCACCTTTCCAAAACAGGTCATACTTACGGTATCGACTACATGATCGGGAATAAAAATTATTTTGGCAAAGGCTATGGTGCTAAGACATTATCACAATTTCTTGATTTTTTCAGAAAGGAATTCGATGCATCAGCAGATACTTTTATAATCGACCCTGCAGCCGATAATCCTAGAGCAAAGAATGTCTACATGAAGGCAGGTTTTGAGCATGTCGCCGACTTTGTTATGTCTGGCGATGTTTCTGGTGCTGGTAAACCACATTATTTATTGATTAGACGATTTGAACCCACTGAGTCTAATGATGAATCATTTAACATCACAACTGATCTTGCACGCGAGCTCATTGCTGAGCAATTTCCCGAATTTGCTCATTTACCCATTGAGTCAGTTGAAAAGCAAGGACACGATAATCGCACCTATCGTTTAGGGTTGGATATGTTAATTCGCATGCCAACTGCTGAATCTTATGCTTTGAAGGTGCCTAAAGAACAATCCCTATTACCGCAGCTAGCGCCTTATTTAACCGTCAGTATTCCTACTCCAATCAAAATGGGCACTGCTTCACAGAGATATCCTTATCCCTTCTCCATTTACAAATGGTTGGAAGGAGTGAGTATTAACCTTCTTGTGTTGGATAATAATTGTCTGGAAAAACTTGCATTTGATTTAGCAAAATTTTTAAAAGAGCTGCAAAGCATTCGCAATATAGAGGGCCCCGCTCCAGGCCAGCATAATTGGTGGCGTGGGGATCATGTCAGTGTTTATGATAAAGGCGCTCGCGAACAAATTTCAGAGCTATCAACTGTTATTGATGGAAATGAGGCAATAAAACTATGGGAACGAGCCTGTAAGACAAAATGGAACAAGTCGCCTGTATGGATTCATGGTGATTTTGCTATCGGTAATATGCTACTTAATGAGGGCAAACTATCCGCTATTATTGATTTTGGCGGAATGGCTTTAGGTGATCCTGCTTGCGATCTTGTGATTGCGTGGACTTTTCTTAACGGAAAAGCACGTGACATCTTTTTTCAAGAGATAGATTTAGATGAAAACACTTGGCTTCGCGCAAAAGCCTGGGCTTTATGGAAAGCCTCTTTCGAATTGTGCCAAATAACAGATAAAAACAGCCCCGAGGCGCTTATACAAAAAAGAACTATTGAGGATGTAATATATGGATAACTATGTTCTCGATACTTATCTTGGTGAACTATCTGATGAAATCAACAAACTTTACGGATACGTCAAAATAGCAGGTGATTATTTTTTCAGGGGTATTTCTTTAAAATGCTTGGATCCAGATGTTTAAAAACAATATTTATTCGAGGAAAGCATGAGATCTGATGATTGGGTACAATCGATTTTACTATGCCGTTGAGCGAGTTCAAATGATGAAGAGTTAACAAGTTTTAAGTGAGTAATTAGCTCTTGAGCCTTCCAATCAAAGAATCATCACTCGTATGTTGTTTCTTCTTCATTGAGTTGGAAGCATAGAAGCGAGACAAACCGAGGGGCTTATTTGTGTTTCTTTTTGGCTTTTTTCTTGTCTTTCTGTTTGCCGCCACCAGCCTTCAGCCGCATGTCGTCGCCGATAATCCCCATGTCGCCAACCCCCATATCGCCGCCGCCAACCCCCCCTGAGAGTTTTTCCAGTTCAGTATCTGAAACTTTATCCAGTTTTTTATCTTTTGGTGTAGATTGTTCTGACATACATATCTCCTGTGGCAAGGTATCTTGCTTTATTAGTATAGAAAATGTTTAAATATCTATCAACTAAACGGTGGCAATTTACTAAATAATCACAAATTCACTACTTATTGTTGGGACAGTTTTCGATGCTCATTCACTCTGATTTTAAGCTGCCCAAAGAATGGTGGACAGGAAACGATTAAGCAGCATTTAGGCAACGAAGCTTTAACTTCCTTTCAAATTAAAAGGCGCTATCATTAGCTTTTTTTGAAGAGATTAAAATAGATGCTGACTGCCCAGTTTTTAGAGCAATTAATTTCAAACTATATCAAGAGACCTCTGGGTTGGAAGAACGATGGCTTTTTATTAAAAAAACAGGCTGGGCTTATCCGCGGCATCCTTTTTTGCCAATGAATCAATTCTGCTTACAGATTGCAGAGCAAATTGCGGGTGAAGATGAAGCGATTTGCCAAACTCTGATGTCAGGCATCAGGAAAATTGGCCGTGTCCCCGCAAGCACTAGCGCTTTAAAAGAGAATACTGAGGAGAATGGCCATTTTCCCGTCCATAAATTTATTTTGGCCAAAAAAGAAGGAGTGTTGTTGCCTGTAAACCTCCCGTAAAATAGCACCATTCAAAAATAGAGTTTCTCCAGCATAATAAATAAGCAAGAGGAGGAGAAACGATGAAACGCAGCCGATTTACAGAGCACCAGATATTAAATATTTTAAAACATGTAGAGAATGGCCGTCTGGTAAAGGAGGTCTGTCGTGAGCATGGAATATCCGATGCTACCTATTACAACTGGAAAGCTAAATATGGTGGGATGGAAGCCTCAGATATTAAACGTATGAAGGAACTTGAGGAAGAAAATGCAAAGCTGAAGCGGATGTTCGCTGGAAAACCGTGCCTTGAAGGATGTGATAGAAAAAAAGCTTTAAAGCCGGCAGAGAAAAGGGAAATGGCTGATTATCTGGTAAATGAATACGGCCTGAGTCTTAGACAGATCTGTGCCGCTTTAAGCCTGAGTCGCACAGGTTACTATTATCAGCCGGCAGTCAATAAGGATGAGGCAGTGATTAAAGAGCTGATGGAAGTTACCGAACGCTATCCGCGTTATGGCTTCAGGAAAGTGTTTGTCAAACTGAGGCAGGCGGGGTTTACATGGAATCACAAAAGGGTTTACCGGGTTTACTGTGAATTGCAGTTGAATATCCGCCGTAAAGGAAAGCGGAGATTGCCTGCACGCAACCCGGAGCCTCTTGCGGTTCCCGCTACAGTTAACCATACTTGGTCTGCTGATTTTATGAGCGACGCATTGAACTGCGGCAGACGATTCAGGACATTTAATGTGGTTGATGATTTCAACCGGGAAGCACTGGCCATTGAAGTGGATCTGAGCCTACCTGCCCAACGGGTTACCCGGGGGCTTAACAGCATTGCTGCCAGTCGAGGATATCCGGCAAACTGCGGCTTGATAATGGGCCTGAGTTTATCTCGCTGGTATTGGCTGACTGGGCTGAAAAACACGGAGTTACTCTTGAGTTTATTCAACCCGGAAAAACTACTCAAAATTCATTTGTTGAACGGTTTAATCGTGGAGTTGCCCCTATAAAACCGAACCACCTAACTCACCGCTAATAAGCTCCTGATATATTCTCTTGGAGCCATCATTTTTAAGCCTTTATGAGGCGCAACTTCGTTGTAATCGTCAAACCATTCAGGAAGCTTTTTCATAACAGTCTGCGCATCATCAAGATCAAAAAGCGACATAATCTCGTTTAAACGTTTTAACAAACGCTTCTGCCATACCATTGCTTTCAGGGCTATATGCTGGTGTTGTCCTCACATCAAAGCCCAGGTTTCTTGCAAAAGAAACAGTGTCCCTGGCCACATAGCAAGGGCCATTGTCAGTTAACCACTGTATCTGTTTGGGCATGTATTCTGCTGCACCAAACCGGTACTCTACACTTTCTAGCAATAAGTCCCTGATTGCTTCTCCGTCAATGCCCACTGTCGAGGCAATATAGCCTAATACTTCTCTGTCACAAGTATCCATTGCAAAAGCGACATGAACTCTATCACCGTTAGCGCACTGTATGGTAAAACAGTCTGAACACCAACGAGTGTTGCTATGCAATGTAATGACTTTCCCATCATGTACTCGTGTTTGTTTTTTGCCATACGCCGGCAGTAATAATTGATTTTGCTTCATAATACGATAGACACGTTTATGATTGACGCAGGCAAGACCTGCCTTTTTTAACTCATGATTAAGAAGTTGTAACCCTGCGATAGCCATAACTACTCCGTTTATCCGTTATTTCACGAATGTAAGGCAGTAGTTCCTGATCACGTATTTTAACCGTTTGTTTTCTGGAGTGTTCCATATTTTTCAACCTCTGCATTAAGTGGGAGCGAGAAACCTGCAGTGCCCTGTCAACTGCTCTTATTCGAAATCGCTTATCCCGTACAAGGGTTGTCGCGAGATCAGTTTTTTTTCTCGACCCAGCTTAACTGCTTCACGCAGAATCTCATTTTCCAATGTCTTTTGTCCAAGAACTTGCTCAAGTTGCTTAATACGCTTTTTCAACGCCTTGGCTTCGCTTTCAGGGATGACTTCTTCTGTTTTAACGCTGGTCAATGCATTCTCCATTATTTTTCGCCAGTAAAATAGTTGACTGGGGGAATACCGTGTTTGCGTGCAATAAAGGATACTGTTACGCCTGTTTGGTAAGTTTCATGAACTATTTGTTGTTTTTCGTAAGCTGTCCAACGTTTTCGCTTACGGCTGGAGTGAATTATTTCGTTACATTCTATTGTTGTTATAGTCATATTACTAGTCCTATTCCTAGTCGTTAATTTAAAACTAGGTGGACCGGTTTATTTGGGGGGCATTACAAATCGAACTTACCGCAATGAAATACTGGATTTTTATTTGTTCAGAAATCTCAATGAAGTTCGAGAAATAACCGGGAAATGGATGAAAGAATATAACGAAGTTGCGCCTCGTAAAGGCTTAAAGATGATGGCTCCCAGAGAATATATCAGGAGCTTATTAGCGGTGAGTTAGGTGGTTCGGTTTTATAGGGGCAACTCCAGACACTAATAATGGGAGGTTTACACAGATATAAATGCCTCCCTAGTTATGGACCGCAATGCGGTCCAAATTCAGAATAAATATTTAATTTGGATCGCAATGAGATCCAAATCATAAGTAAAGTTACAACATAGATTCGGAACACACCGTGTACCAAATTAAAGAAACAAAAAATAATGGATAGAAAGGAGGCTATCTATGGTTTGACAGACACTGCCCGCCAAACTCAAAAATCCAAGCATCAGTATGTTCCATTTTGGAACCCGCTGCTTAGATTCTCAGAATTAACTACCCGGGATTTCCGGATAGTTCAAAATTAAAGAAAATATATTATCCAGCAGCACTATATTGAACATTAAAATCTAAAGCCTTTGCAATTGGTTTGGTATTTTCCCCAATTTTCTTCATTTCAATAATGCCATAGTGAGCCATTGTACTAAGCGCATGAACCAAATTGCCTGGTTCACATTTACTTAGGACAGCAAGCTCATCAATTGATCTAGGCTTAAGCTCGTCAATTATTTTTAATAGTTCCATGTTATTTTCATTCAATACTTCACATAATGACTCAAGAGTATTAAACCAAATTTTAGGCTCATTTTTTTTAGGTTTATAACGACCACAAGCAATATCTATAGCCCGGCTTTGAAATTTATTTCGTGACATAATACCAACTTGTAGTTTTTTCATTTTTTATCTTCAATCATATTTAAAGAGCACAATAATTTAATGAATAGTGTTTATTACTATCTTTATTAATACTTTGAGTATGAGGCTTCACATTAATTTCAATATCTTGATTTAACAAAATCAAAAACCGTATTAATCTGTCTATTGAAAATCCAGAAAGTTGTCCTCGACTAAGATTAGAAACCTTAGGCTGATCAATACCAAGAATTTTTGCTGCATTTTCTTGGGAAAGATCTTTCTCTTTAATAATTCGATTAATTAACATAGCAAAATCTGCTTTTAATAAATGCTCTTCCGCATTAGGAATACCTAAATCTTGGAACACATTTCCAGATGACCTAGTCATTTTTAATTCATCAGAATTGCTCATATCCGACTCCCCTTTAACATTAATTTAAGCTGTTTAAGCCTATTCGAAATCATATTTAAATCCTTTTGCGGTGTCTTAATCCCTGACTTTGATTTTTTTTGAAATGCATGCAAAACATATAAACAATCGTCAAGGTTAACTACGTATACAGCTCTATAAGTATCTGTATTAAAATTACTGACAATTTCATATACACCCGAGCCATGTCCTTTAAAAATTTTTGCTGATGAATGGGTCTCTCCCATTTGTGCACAATGCAGTGCATATCCCATCTCATCAATTACTTCACTAGGAAATAATTTCAAATCATCTAAACTGCTTCCAAGCCAAATTAATTCTTTCAAAGAAAACTCGTATAACTAAGATATATGCCAAATTTAGCATATTTGCAAGAAATCATCAATAAATCAATATGATCATAAATGGATCAATTCTTATTAATAATAAAATATTTTGATTTCATTTGAATTTTTTTGAAAGATGCAAGTAAGACAGATTCGATTAGTTCACCAACTGTGACAATCTCGTATGAATTGCTCTTCTTAGTTTTTCTGTTTCACGTCGCTGATCCTCAAACCAATCTGTTGACCAGATACGATAAAGATTCCACCCTAGCCCCTCTAAAACCTCTTGCCTTAAACGATCACGATCACGGGCAGAACGAGAAGAGTGATAAGATGCACCATCGCACTCCACTCCCATAATAAAACCATGCGGCCAATCTGGATGCTTAATACCAATATCAATAGAGTATCCCTTCACACCAACTTGCGGGATTGCTACACAACCAATTGATTTTATTTGTTTAATAACATGCTCTTCAAAATCAGAATCAGGTTCTTTTTCAGTGTATTGTCCAGCCTCCAGGATCCCAGAGCTAGAGTATTCCAACCAACATTTAAGCATATACACACCAGGATTGGACTCTTCTTCTGCACGAATATCTGCCGCAGTCATAGAAGAAAACGTAACAATTCGCTCTTTAGCTCTAGAAAACAGCACATTTAACCTTCGTTTTCCAGCTATTCCATTTATCGGTCCAAAACATTGCATTACAGGAGCACCTTCTTTTTCTGCTCCATAAACAGTGCCAATGAAAATAACATCTCGCTCATCGCCCTGGACATTCTCTAGGTTTTTTATGAAAAAAGATTCCAAACCATCATTAGCTACATCCCACCGCTCTATATACTCTCTTGCTTGCGGATGTTGCTCCAAAGCATAGTTCATCTCATCGAGTAATAGATCCCGTTGCTTCTGATTCATAAGAACCACACCTAGAGATTTATCAGTATGTATTCTCATAAAATCGATAATTGCGTCTATCATGAACATAGCTTCTTTAGGATTAGTACCCGAAGAATATATCCCGTTAACTTTAATATAAGATATTCCCATATGTGGATGATCTTCCTGCGCAGAAGGGAACACCACTAGATCATCGTTATAAACATGTTTATTAGAAAATGATATTAATCCCGAATGTCTAGACCTATAATGCCAACGAAGCCTTCTTGCAGGTGTAAAAGAAGCATTCGCCATTTCTAAAATTGATTCCTCAGTTACTTTTTCATCCTCATCTGCACTTTCATCCTCTAGCATCTTACGGAAAAATCCCGTAGGAGGTAATTGATTAGTGTCACCAACGACCATCGCCTGTTTGGCTCGTATCAATGCCCCAACTGAATCCTCTGGAGTCATTTGAGATGCTTCATCAATGATTACAAGATCAAATTCGACTCCTCCTCTAGGTAAATATTGAGCTACAGCTAAAGGAGACATCATCCAGCAAGGTTTAATTTCTAACAAAGCTCTTGCTGCTCTTTTTGTAAGATTTCGAATTGGAATATGGCGTTGTTTTTTAGATATTTCATTTCTAAGTAACGCAAGTTCTGTAAATTCACTTTTTCGCCCAAAACCTATTCCAAGTGGTGGACAAGCCTTATTATAAAGTTCAGATTGCAAACGTTGACGCGAAAGCTTTATAACCGCTCTATCAGCTTCCTGCAAACGCTTCCTTAATGTATCCAAATTACTACCATTATATGATGCTAATATTTCACCATTAGATTTATATATCTCACGAGCCATTTCACGAGTTATTAATGCCTCGATTATTTCACATAAATTACTATATTTTTCAGACAAAATAAGTTCAATCTGCTCTATGTATCTATCTTGCTTTAAATTATTTTTAGCTGAAATAAATCTCGAATATGCAACCAAACCATCTTTATTTTTAGATGCCTGCTCCATCCATTTTGAAAAAGCCAAATAGGTCATATTATCTAACCATCTTTCCGGCATCGTATTTGTCTTGACTGCAATTTTCTCTAAACTAGTTAAGGCCTGAGCATCACAATCCGTAACGCACGAAACTTGTGTTTCTAATTTTTTTATAAAACCTTGCTTAGCACTATACAAAAATGCCTGTCGCTCATTCTCATTTAACTCAATGAGATTCGTAGCCAATACAAAGCAGCTTTCTAACTCATGTTCATCAGTAAGTTCAGCTTTGTAAGCCAATCCTAGAACACCTTTAATATCATCATTATGTCTTAAGTTTTCCCTTGTTTTTAATAACTGCTCAAATATTAATGGAAGCTCAATAATTTGCTCTTTTGATATTTTTTCAGAATCATTAAATACCTTAATAATTTTTTTAAGCTGTATGACATCACTCTCACAATCCTTAACTTGATCTTGCAAAACGCTAATTCGTTCGGCTACATTCGCCAAAGTAGTATCTTCTATTTCGTAAAGAGGATGATTTTTTTCGATTATAGGAATTGATTGAATTATTTCATTATCCGCAAATTTTAAAAAATTCCTCAAATCAATATAATCAGGGCCTGAAAATTCATGATCAAGATAATTAAATAATGATATTACTTCTTCAAAAGGAGAAAAATCTGTCTCTATTCCAAAATAGTGCGAACCAAGTATATTTTTCATTGCTACATTTTCACCAAAAACTTTTACATCTAATTGCCATTGCCCTAATTGGCTAAGTTTTTGAGTGGCATATAATCTATTAAATTTTTTATTTTTAGATACGAATTTATAAAATTGCTTTGCTTGCCTATATTTCTTTGAGAAAAAAGAAAGCAAACCCGACTGACGTAATGTTTCAGCATGATGATTTGTAAGCTCACTTTCCGGAAGCATCGATAAATTAAACTCTTCATCAAGTAAAGCTCGAGTTTTCTTTAAAGCCAGAGCTTGTGAAGCCTGTTTCTCTATCAAAACATGGGTTATTGGATCATCAAAGTCGCTCTTTCTAACTGATAATACCTGCTTTGATATACCAGAAATAATATCAAACATTTTGATCAGATCATGAACTGTTATTTTGCCAAGACTTTCTGAGATATTAATTACCGTATTACAAATTTTCTCTGATTGGATATTGTCTTCAAGACATTTTTTGTATTTGAGGATTAATGACTCAAAGACCTGTTCGTTTAATGATTCTATTTGATATTTTAAACACAGCTCTTTGAGAAGATATAATTCTTCTATGACAACAGAATCTAGATCAATCTTGAATAGCTCAACAATGCTTTCTCTTTTATCTCTCCACAAACGAGCTTCATTTAGAAAATTTTTAATAACTCCTATAATTTCGTTAGAAGTTAGTTTAGTGGCTATATCAATATCTCGATTTGAGATCTCTTGAGTATTTTTAATAGCAGTACTAATTTTGCTTAGCCTTTCATTCCCAATTACAGGTGAAAGTCGAAATTCTATTAATGATTGTCGTTGTTTATCTGCCTCAGCAAAAAGAGTAGCGATCTCAAAAGCCAAATCAATTAACTCATCAGCAAGAAAAGGATCAATGTTAGGTATTTGAATAATATTCCATGAGTCTGGATACAGTAAAGTAGCCTCCCATGCTTCTTCAACCCGCTTACAAAGAGACAAAATATCAGTTAATTTTTCTGATGTAATGATTTTTGTATCAGGAATAGTTAGTTTTTTTATTTTCTCAGGTAAGTTGTTAATTAAATCTGTAAATTTAATACTTCGTCCAAGAACTTCATAAATAGTAAGATCCGTTTTTCCATAAGTTGAGGATAAAATATCTACATATAATTTTAATTTTTGTCTTGTATCTTTAAATTGTTTAACTGCATGATCTAACTCTAAAGGATTAGCACAAGGCTTCATTTCAAGCCTGTTCCTAATTGAAGAAATAACTTGTTCTTTTCCCGAGCGGTTTGCTTGTAATGGTAATAAAAAATTACCAATTCCATATGCGTCCAACCTTGATCCAACAACCTCTAGTGCCGCTGATTTTTCTGCCACAAAAAGCACTTTCAACCCCAAGGAAAGCGAGGTTGCAATAGTATTTACAATTGTTTGCGATTTTCCCGTTCCTGGTGGCCCCTCAACTGCTAAATTTTTTCCACTAGCTACATCAACTATGGTACTAAATTGAGAGGAGTCTACATCAGCAATAATGAATGGTACTTTACTTTCAATTTCAGGCTCATCGATATGATATTCCTCTCCAAAAGGCAACGCATCATGCCCTGTTTCAGTTCCACCAAATAAAAGAGAAACAACTTCGTGAGACGCGAAATCCCAACCATCAGGCTCAAGATCGTGATACATTGCTAATCTAGCTGAAGGGAAAACACCTATCGTAGCCCACCGTCTAATTCGCCATGTCATATTTTTGGGGCGCGGCTTAGAAACCTCTTCAAAGTATTTTTCTAAACCTTGATTTGTATATTCTGGGAGTATAATGTTGAATTCTAGGCGCAATTTCTCAGCAAGAATTTTATTCTCTTGCACTTCTGTCTCATCACCGATAACCCAAAACTCTTGACCATTCCTAGTTCGTTTTTTATCGATATAAACTGGAATTAAAACTAACGGAGAAAACTGCGTAGAGCTATTATTTCCGTCTTCCCATTCAAGAAACCCAAATGCAGCATGTAATACGCTAATACCTGTCTCTTCTTTCCAAGTTTTTTCTTTTGCACAAAGTGCATTTAACCGTCTCTCTAATATATCCGGTAACAGAAGAGTCTGAATATCTTGATCACTGTGCCGTCCATCCACAGCTTGGTGTCCCTCTAAAAACAATTCGTAATTAGGAGAAATTCCATGATTTATTGCATGCTGTTGTAAGGATAGATTATTTTTGGTTTGTCGCGGTGGTAAGTTTAATTGTTCACGAAGCCTATCTTTTAATTCTCGCTCTGTTTGAGCTAAAAGATTTGGCGCCTCATCACTCTCAGAATCTATTTCATCTAACTTACTTAAATAAATTTCATCATTGAGCCTAGCCCCTGCTAGAGAGTTTTGAAATATTGAAGTCTGTTCATCACTAGGATCAGTGCCTAAATCGGGTAAAGGCACAATTCGCATTTGACAAGATACTAAAGATTTAAGTAATAACTCGGGAATTTCATCTACTATTCTTATCAATGAGTTTGAGCGTTCAGAAAATTTCGTAGAAATTAGAGGGTTTCTTCTTGTTAAATCAAGTAATTTTGGTCGTAATATATTAATTCGATCAGAGATCAATTTCGCACGGTTTTCATTTGCCTCAAGGGTACCAGTATGATTCATCTCACTCATTAACTTTTACCCATTTTTAATTTCCGCCTATCTAAAATATAGATTAATTAAACAACTAGTTAAAATGTTATCAGAAGGTCTTTTTTTAATCAATTAAACAATAGAATCGATTCTGTTAAACGCTTGTTGAAAGCAGGCGCAGTTTTATAGCAAATAAATCTTTGATAATTTTTTTAAGTGGAAAATCGGGCAGCATTATAGATTAATCTTGGGTAATCCCCCCTTTTTAACTGAAGCCAAAAGTAGAGGAATTAGGCAACCAATGCCAATTTTTGTCTTGGAGGAATGCCTCCGATAGCCGTATTAGGACGTTCATTATTGTACATCCATAACCATTGTGTCGCATGAAGCTGTACCTCTGCAATACTTTCGAATAAAAATTGGCTTAACCAGTCATACCTGACGGTTCGGTTATAGCGTTCAATATAGGCATTTTGTTGCGGGTTTCCTGGTTGAATAAAAACTAACTTTATCTCATTTTTATCAGCCCATTGTTGCAGCAGTTTGCTGATATATTCAGGGCCATTATCACAACGAATCTGCCGAGGCTTACCACGCCATTCGGTGATTTGATTAAGAGTCCGTACAACGCGCTCTGCCGGCAAGGATAAATCGGCCTCAATCGCAAGACCTCACGGGTTGAAGTCGTCAAGCACATTTAACAATCGATAACTACGACCATCCTGCAATTGGTCGTGCATAAAATCCATAGACCAACATTCGTTGATTGCTGTAGGCACCGCCAATGCGTCTGGCTTTTCCCTCATTAACCGCTTTTTAGGTTTTATTCGCCTATTGAGTTCCAGTTCCCGATAGATTCGATAAACCCGTTTGTGATTCCAGGGAAAACCCTTCACATTACGCAGGTATAAAAAACATAAACCGAAACCCCAATTACGCTGGCTCTGCGCTAATTGCAACAACCAGTCCGCTATTACTGCGTTTTCATCATTCAACTTAGCTTGATATCGATAGCAGGTTTCACTGATGCCAAAAAGCGCACAAGACAATCGGATGGAAATGTCCTTATCGGCCACCGCCTTTTTCGCCAACTCCCGTCGGCGTGACGGTGTTACCACTTTTTTTCAATACCTCTTTCAGGATTTCTGCTTTTAATCGTTCCTCTGCATACATCTTTTTAAGACGGCTATTTTCCGCTTCAAGCTCTTTTAAGCGCGACATCATCGATGCGTCCATTCCACCAAATTTTGCCCGCCACTTATAAAATGTGGCTGCACTTATCACATGTTCTCGGCAAAGCTCTGAAACAGGAGTGCCACCTTCCGCCTGTTTTAAAATCGATAGGATTTGGCTGTCTGTAAATTTTGATCGTTTCATGAAGAATCTCCTTCGTCATAGGGTACGAGAAAATTCTACTTTTGACATCTGTTATTTTTTGGGGCGATTACCCTGCTTATGCACTCAAGCGTTTAATGAACCATAAGATGAGTAATGATGTAACCGCAGGATATATTATTGTTGATGTTGAACGGCTACGAAAACCTATGCAGCTTATTACTACTTATATTCTAAAGTGCATGGGAGTAATTGATTCGGCTGAAGTTATTTCTCTGCAATCTGCCAACAAAGAGCAGATCTAAATACCCATCAAGTTTTGGACCGCACTGCGGTCCGTATTTAAATCCAATTTCGCACTCACTGCGTGCCAAATTCAAAAACAACTTTCAACCAAGAAATTATCTTATTGTCATCAGCAGATTGCGCAGAGATGTCACTTATATGTCGACAACTTATTTATAATCATTTGAACACCCCGGGATTTCCGGAAAGTTCAAAATTAAACCTGTTATATTAGTAGTCAAGTAATCCTTGACTACTGAATGGATATAAATTTGGCCGACAATATGCCCCAAATTATATTGCATTGAACTTTATTAACTCTAACTACCAAAACTATCTCAATTATCCACATCATCAATCATTGATTTAAAAGATAAAAATGATTTACCACCACCCTTTTCTAACTCTTCAATCGCATCACGAGATAATTGATTTGGTAGTTTTAGTTCAAAAGGCAAACCGCTACACATAACAATTTGTTCATACAATGCATTAACAGCTTGAGTAGGAGTTATATCTAGAAGCTTTAGGATTTCTTCTCCAGCATCTTTCAATTTACTATCAGCCTGAGCTTGTACGATTTTCGTAGTCATAATTAAATATCTATATAGTTGTAGTTACATCCCTGGGCTCCGGATAATTCAAAATTAAAGAATAGATATTATCCAGCAGCACTATATTGAATATTAAAATCTAAGGCCTTAGCAATTGGTTTAGAGTTTTTGCCAATTTTCTTCATTTCAATAATGCCGTAGCGAGCCATTGTGCTAAGTGTACGACTCAAATTACCTGGTTCACGTTTACTTAAGACAGCAAGCTCTTTAATTGACTCAGGTTTTTGTTCATCAATTATTTTCAGTAGCCTCATATTGTTTTCATTCAATACTTCACAAAGTGATTTGATTGAACTAAACCAAATCTTAGGTTCATTTTTTTTAGGTTTATAACGCCCAGAAGCAATTTCAATAGTACGGCTTTGAAATTTATCTCGTGACATAATACCAACTTGTAATGTTTTCATTTTTTATCTCCATTATTCAATTTTTGAATAATTGAATTCACTTCTTGAAAAAAATCTCGCAAAAGCTGTTCAGCACTTTCAAACTCATATGGAATTCCCTTATCATTTATTGAGGTATGAATGTGATCATACTTAATAATACGCCCCGAATACCGACCACTTTCTCTAACTTTGATTCCATGCGCATTATCAAACCCTAAAATCCGCTGATTGTAATTATCATGAAGAGTTAGATTATATCTAATACCATGAGGCCTCTCTTCAGTTGGCTCAACTAAAAATGCTTCTATCTTGTACCAATAACCATTTTCCTCTGTATATTCCGTACCATTTAATGCAAGTAAAGTTTCTAGTCCTACATCCTGCTTCATTAATAATCCAAAAATATCACCTGATGATATTTTTATTATAATATAAATTTCGAATAAATGATTCTTTTACATCAAAAGTAAATAAAATTTTAATATTACTTAGTTCATTGAGGGATCTTATAAGTAGCTTTGATAAGTTCTATTATTCAATAGCACCATCAAGCATTTAACTAAGGACTAATTATCCATTGCAAATTGATACCTTGAGCTGTCAAACTATCATTCGCTGCTGCCATAACAAATGTGACATTCTCAGCTAACTTTCCTTCTGAGAGACCAGGCTGTACAGCATAAATAGTTAAATTAATATCAATAGGGCTGTATTTCTTAAATAAAGCTAATGCATTATCTCGATCTCCTAACAACATTGGCGACCATCCTTTTCCACTTTTTATCTCTGTTCTGCGTTCAATATGTTGAACCAGATAATCTTTAGATTGAAACCGACCCGATTTAACTGCCTGGCAAGCTAGTTCATAAACATCCTCCACACGCGCTCCAGGATTAGAATTCCCAGCACCTTTACAGTGGTATAGTTTAATATGTAAACGATTATTTACTTCTTCTATTGTGATAAAATCTGCTGCTTCGCCAGCTCTATGATCAAATATTATGAAATTAAGTCCTGATATTCCCATCAAGTAATTCTGTATAGTTTTCTGTACCGTCAATTTTGTTGGATCGTTAATATCAAACTCTATTTGAATTTCGCAATTGCTCCAATCAAATGGAATTAAGCAATTACTCCTTAACTCTATATTTGTTCTCCTTTTTTGTATTGTATTTGAAGAAAAGGAGGCTAATTCTTTAGTGAAAAATACTAAATTATGCGTTTCTAGCCAATTTTCAATAGGTTCTTCACGTCCATCATAAACCTCCATTTGTATTTCTATATCTTGAGTTAATGATACATAATGTGGAACCTGATTTAGTCGATAACAACAAGGTAAATAATGATTACCATCACCTATTTCAAATGTCATATGAAGACCATCAGCATCCACAGAAAAATTTCTTATTTCAAGATCTAGGATGCATAATTTATATCTTTGAACTTTACTTAAAATAAAAACGGCTGGTGCTTTTTGATATGCCTCTTTAGGCCAGTCCGCCATACAAGTTGATTCTGGAATTTGCTGAAGAGTCTCCCCATAAGATAAAATGTCCAAGCCCGATCTGCCAATGTTTATTTGATTTGCAGTCATACGCTCATGTAATGCTGCCATCCAGTTTAAAATATCCGTAATTGATAACTTTCCGTTTGACCATATCCGACCTCTTGCACTCACACCAATAATTTCACTTTCCCCATCAACCTCACCGCGCCCCATAAAATGGCCTTGCGAGAAATTATTCGCATCAGTGTCTCGAATCCCTCTGTCGGCATTTTTACCAGCAACGATGCGATAAGATTCAGCGATAGCTACGGGAGAAGTACTTCGAATACCAACGCTAAAGAATTCTTGATCAGTCATTCCATTGAGAACCTTACGAGCATCCTCAAAAGCAATAGAGGCAGCGTTACCATTCACAAAAAACTTCAGTAACTCATTATAATAATTACCAGAACGCTGTGTTGCTGTTATAAAGATTAAATTTGAAATAGGAAAATATTTAATAGGAAACACTCATGTTTTGCATCAATTACATGAGAGTCACGATACCATGCTGGTGAGTGGACTAATTTTGCCAAAAGTATCATTGTATTACTATCATCACTTTTCCAAGCGTTAGTGATCTGTAAAGATTGAAGCTGCTCGGGTACCTCTGAAAAATTGGGTTTTTCTATTGTCTTATAGACAACAATGTGTTGCGAAAGGCGAAATGCACTGAGGTTTACCAACTCATAATTTGCAGATGGCTGACCTGCGGGAGCAAACGCCTTTAATATCTCTCGTTCATGTAATTCTAATTGCTGGCGTGCATCAACCGTATCAGCTAAAAGAGTCTCCCAATCAACACCATCTCGATAAAGCCCAGAACTTTCTGTATTTACATCACGTGGTATCGCAAGAAAAGTTGCAGTACCAGTATGCTCATCATTTGTTCGAGCGAAACGACCAATAAATTGAAGTGTCGGAACTAGTGACTTATGCACATTATGAAGCACGGCTATCTTGAATTTTGGAAAATCATATCCTTCACCAAACATGTCTACACAAACCACCCCATCAAGCGCCCCAGAATTAAGTTTTTGCTCAATCATAGCTATTTGTTGCTTTGATTTTTTACTAGAGACTGCTTCAACCTTCAAACCAGCAATCACATATAGATTAGCTAACCGTTGAGCGTCGATAACTTTCTCAGTACGTGCTAGTAAACGATGTTGTAAGCCAGCCTTAGTATCGCGTTCATAAATCTCTACAGCTTTTGAAATCAATGCTAAATCACGTTCGTCCCGAGAAGCATCTTCACTAACAATGACAGGACAGTATGTGACTTTTCCAAATGCCTTTTCCTCCACAGCTTTACGTAATGAATAATAAAAAATGAGCCGTCCTGGAAGTTCTCTTTTATCACGACGAAAAGGAGTAGCAGAAAAGAGGGCGTGACATGCTTCAGGAGTAGCATGTATAAAGGAACTCCATGTTCGAGCAGGTGAATGATGGCCTTCATCAATTAACACTAGATCAAAGAAAGTTTCAGGTATAACTGATGTATTTGTTGAATCCGGGCTAGCGGAGTGTGGAGTGCATACCACAACATCATACTCCTCTAAATCTTTCCATCCAGAAACAGAATTTATACGATGTTCTATCGCAATCACTTTAGGACCAACTAGTTTATCTTCTCTAGGAAGAATATTTAATCTGCGTAATGTTTCCAATGATTGGAATGCTTTGGTTATTTGAGTTCGTAGTGCATTTGTGGGAGTAACAACTAAAACTCGCCTTGCTTGCATAAGAAAACATATGCCTGTAAGGATCGCTGTTTTGCCATAACCAGTTGGTAATGAAACTATAGCTGGCTCATTTCTTTCAATAAAATGAGCCGCAAGTGCATAAAGCGCCCCCACTTGACCACGTCTTAAACCAGCATTGGGAGTTAGTCCTTCACGAATCTCTAAAAGGCTTGAATATTGTTGAAAATATGCCATTTACCTTCCCTATTTTTTAATTTAATGACACATTGAGTTATATGTTAACTCATTATTGAAATTTTATTATAGACACTTCTGTGATATATCGGTCACAAATGACAAATATTTACCTATGATAAAAACAATGGCTCACTTTTTGGCTAAAGCATGTTATTTCACGAAAAATATTACTAGAAACATTAATGTTCTCGCATTAGTATTCTGCGTCACTGCAATTTTCCAGCAGTGACGCAGGAATGTCTGACATCAATAACCCGCTAATACAGAGCTTTTAAACACCATTTGTCCTGACGCATCAGATAAGATAGGACAAAATATTCCCCATAAAGGTATTGCCCCCAGATCTGCACTTTGCTATTTTTTAGATGAAGCATAACTGATGAATCGATGAAAATCCGATGAAACGCTTAGGCGTCTTATGCTAAGCCACTCTCATTCCCTAACCTTGTGGCTGGACGTATAGTCGGGAAACCCTTCAGGAGCCTTTACCATTCGGTAAGGGGAGTTCTTCGGAACTCTAAGTCATTTCATTTGACCATGGATTAGAGATAAAGCTCTGCTTTATCGCTTCATTTACTTTATTTTTATTGAGGAGAAAAACACATAAAAAACTAGCAGTACAGGCAAGATCGTTTGCCTTATAACGATTGATTTGCCCCCTACTTCGAGCTTTACGGCTTTAGCCGGGTTTCAACAGAGAGTGAACCGCTCGACCAACACTAAACAATACACAGGGCAAATTCTTTTTTAATAATTTTTTTGCGGATGGGAAGATGCGTACAAAATCCTTAAGACAATTCGCTAACCGACAAATCAAACAGGATAGACAAGGTAAATACCTATATCGAAAACACCGTGCCTATGTCATCCATAAAATGATTGATGACTTATTTGTTATCCGGCAAGTTCCTCCTTCATGGCAAGCTTTGCAATCTGAACAAATTCATAAGCTGGTACGTTATTGGAAAAAACAGAATATTAATCCAGTCACCATAATGCGTTACATGACCATTATTCGCCGTTTTTTGCAGATGAATGATTGTGCTATAGCGAATATCGATAACCAATCACTTGAACTCTCAAGACCTATAGCAAGAAAAAAGAGAAAGAAAACAATCTCTCCAGACATTTGGAAGTCGCTTCAGGATCCTATAGCCAGGGTAATCATGGGATTACAATCCGAGTTCGGATTGACTTTCAAAGAAGCGATTCTTATTAAACCACATATTCAAGTTCGTGAATGTTCTATTTGGGTAACCCGAGACATTGCTTTTAATTCCAGCGACCGCACTATACCTGTACGAACAGAAAACCAGAAAACGGTACTCAATCTGTTTAACTGGCTCACTCAACAAGATGGTAACCTGATCCAATTAAAATCTTATGAGGAAATTCGCATTATCTGGAGAAGCGCATTAGCAAAGCACCGGTTATCCAGTACCAAAAGCTGGCGTTATTTGTATGCCAAACAAATATATTCTCACCTGCTACCCGAATATGAAAATTACAAGGCTTGTTGGCTGATACGTGATGAAATGGGAATAAAATCTAGAAATACACTTTGGTTATATCTTAAAGAATGAAAATTTAGCTGGGACAATTGGGACATGAGGGACGGCTTGTAAATACTGACTTGTAGCCGTCCCAAGATGTCCCAGCATTTAAAAATAATGGGACAAATTTTGCTAATTATCGGGATATGATTACTCTCCACCCCAGATTTTATCCGTAAATATATATAATCTGGGTGTTCCAACTCCCTTAATCCTTGGTTTATGAGAGGATGATCCATCTGCTGCTGGCTTTAACCAACCTTCATTCATTAATACACGAACTACCATTCTAGGCTCAAACCCCAAACATAGTTCCTTTTTAAAAACTTCAGTTAACACCATATATACTCGAAAACCTGCATCATCGGTACAATAAAACCCAGCACGATTTTGAATCCGTTCACTGTTTGGGGTTCTGATATTATCAAACCGACTGGCACCATGAGATTCAAAAAACGCTCTGACTTGAGCTAATATCGCTCTATCCTCCTTGTTACCTTCTATGCCAAAATGTTCCAACCATGTTCTATAACATTTGTAAGCTGCATAGGTAGACTCACCTTCTTGCCAGCCGGTCAATCCATATTGGCTAGCCAATTCGCCAGCAACAGCAACTAAAGCAAACCGCCGGGCTACGCGGATGATTTGTCCTGTTGAATCCGGTAAAACAGCACTATTTACAAATTCTTGCATCGCCTCAGCAATGCCAGTTGCAATGCTTGATTGATTTGCCACGACCTTTTGCAGCCATGCCATGCCCACAGCACCATAATACTTGCTGGAGTATTCTTTTAAAGATAAAGCCATAGTAGCTGGACTAACTTGATTATGGATTTTTTCAAAAATCCCCTTATGTAATCCAGCATCGGCTTCAATATCTGCCAAACGTATTTCTTGACCCGCATTGGTTTTCTGCCCTGCTCTGGCCATCAAAGACATTAAGGATTCTTCTCCAGCAGAGAGAAAGAACAATGACCATCGAGACGATGGTTTGACCGTTCCATGACGTGAGGCTCGTGTTTTACCTTGACCATTGGCTAACAAGTAAGCCGCCTCCCCTGCTTCTTTGGGATCCATCTGACTTAATTCATCAAGAATTAATAAACCATCGTTATGCAAAGCAGCTAATCCTTCAAGTCCATTCGTAGTACTGCGCCATAATCGGCAATATGCTTGAGGACTACCCCAAACCGAAGCAGCTACTTTCAATGCGGTGCTTTTGCCACTAGAAGAAGCACCTCTAAAATGAAATCCGCCTGAATCTTCACCAACAATCTTTGCTAAAGCAGGAGCAAAAGCAGTGGATATGGCAAAAACTAACCGGGAATTGCCTGACGCAAGATGGCCTATCGATTCTCGCCAATCATCTATAGTACCGGAAACAGACATAGCAGATTCAATCGCATGGCTATTTTGAAAAACAATTTTTTCAGAGGAATGTCCAAAGATTTGTGAAGGAGTTATAAAAAGGTTTTCATGCCACCCCAATTTCTCGACACAACGCGCACGATCTTCAACAGGAAACACCTGTAAATAGATAGCCAGTAAATCCCGAGCAACTCTATGAGGTGAAATAGTTAAACCAAGGCTAGCCAATTCCCGTCTAACTTCGGAGGCATCTCCTTGTAATAAGGCTAAAGGCATAGCCCATTGATGAATAATTCCATCATCATCCTGCCATTCGAGTAATCTACCCCACTCCCCACTTTTAGCATCACGAGTTTTAGCTACTACATACAAAGGAGAACAAATCCACTTTGGCGCCATTGGATTACCGTCTTTATCTTTCCCAAGAAAAGACACGCCCTGCTCATTTAATTTAAAATGACCTCCAGCGTATTCGCAGATAATAGGACTATGACCGTTTTTGTTTTTTAACGTAATAATTTGATTTTGCAACATCACTGTTTCTCCGACAACGCCCAAGGAAGATAGAAACCCTATCCATCCGTGAACAATCTATTTCTTCTATGGGATTTATTCGTTGACCAATGAAAGCAGCTCACCTAGGTCACCAGTAGAGCGATAGATTTTCTGTTGTTGGAGAAAAGACAACACGTCACTTTTGCGATACAAAACCTTACGACCAATTTTAAGATAGGGAACGCCCTTTCCTTCCCAGCGATTGCGCTCCAAAAGTTGGGTGGAACAATTCAAAACAGCCGCCAAAGTGTGTTGATTAAACAACGCAGAAGTCGGTGCGGATTCAAATTCGTTTAATAGTTGTAAACGAGATAGTTTTTATTCATATGGAACCTCATCAAATGATTATTCATTCAGCTTAATGCCGACGGTATGCGTCCTGCTCGATGAATATCAGTTGACTGTCCGGCCGGATAATAGTCGTGATATTTCATTTTCCGTGACTTTTACAGGACCGTGGACCCGCAAAAGTATACAGCTCACGAGAAGTATTGCTTGCAATTTAAAAGGGTGTCAAGCGCTTTAAAGCCTGGTGATCTGATTGTTATTAAATGATATTGTTTGTTACTAAAAAAATTTTTCAAGCAGGATCTGTCCCATTTGTCCCAAGCGAACATTTTATATTGGGACACTTAAAATCTAGTGTTTATAAGGTTGTCCCTACAGTCCCAATTGCCCCATTTTTAAGTAATAGTTTGTAATTAAATTTCTGAAAACCACATTTAGTTATTCAACACATAACACATTAGAACTCTAATTATTAGTATTCTAGATTTATAGTTAAGCAATATTGTTCATTTTTTTATAATGTTCATTTTTAATGAACACATCTAAATTATGAACATAGCTCAAGGTTTGTTAATCCCGATGGAAAAATTCTTCAAGATTTCGCAGCCAATTGCAGTCTAACACGACAAAAAGGAGTTAAGGCAATTGAAGACATCATCGAAAATTAATTTGAAATTGATAGACTGATTTTCCGTAATGACTGTAAAATTTTAGATTGTTGTTCATCTGATAAGTTGTTTAGACACTGTTCTGTGTATAATGCTTTATTGTTAATATACCTCCATAAGTCCCCAGGAAAATTAATTTTTTTTGGATAATTACCATAGCTCAATTTAATACGAGATTCTCTTAACTCTGATTTTGACTCAAGATTTAAATATCCCGTAATAATAAAAAACGGTAATTTTATATATACAAAGATATCGTTCCCGAAAAATATGACATCAAAATCGATGGTTCTCGAAAGATAAATGCTAATATTTGTTGAATCATTAGGATATCCTACTAAATTATAGAGATGTACTTCATTACAACCTGGATTAGCAATATTATTTTGAATAAAATTTGACCAATTATTTAATGTTGAATTCGTGAGAGACGATATACTAGGTTTTAATAGATTCTCTTCTTTAAAAAATAATAGTACTCGCCAGCAAATGGATACCGCAAATTTTATAAGATTTTCATTATAAAGAAATTGAGCGGAATTATTTTTTATTACTGGAATAAAAATTTGTTCAGCAAAATATTTTTCCCATTTACCAAATAAAGTTTCACAATTTTGGCATAACCACAATTTTTTATACCCATCTTGTATTCTATGATTTATTTTATTCATTATTCTTAAATGGCCGGTTTTAGATGTTTTTTTTAACCATTTATAAATGAATCTGGGAATAATATGGCTTTCATGAAGTTTAAATTTGGATTCACATAATTTACAAATACTAGGCTGCATAAATTATAATCCTTTTCTATTCTTACTTATTTAAGAGACAGGAAAGAATGCTCAAAGGAACCTCATAATCATCCAAAGTTAAAATATAAGGAGTTTCTTTGCCTTGTTTGAATATAAAGATGCCTTCTGAAAATAATTCAAAAGATATGATTTTATTAAATAAGATATTAAATTGCTTCTTATTACCTTTGAAACCAATACGTTGGTTTGTAATGTATAAAATTCCGACATCTTCTGTATCAAGAATTTCTTGTGTTTTTGTTTGAACACCAATAGAGCCGATCCTATAACGAACGCCTTTCATAATTTTTATAGAACCAGTCAAGCCACCATAATTGATTCGTTTAGTAACTTTTTTTATTTTATTTAATTGGGAAGATGCACCATAGTGCAATATTTCATTTGGTTTAAAAATAATGTTAAGTTCATTTTTATTTTCAACTGATGGTAATGAGCCTTGCTCAATTAATCCCAAGGTATAATATTTGTTGAAAATTTTCTGATCAAAATTAATTTCGTTAGTTTGTAAAGAGAATAAATTCAATAAATCTTGTAACGATTTTCGTTCTTCTTCACTAATTCTCTGATCAGATATAATCTCATTAAAATAGGTCGATAATGCCTTTCTTTGAATTTTTCTTATTTCCTCCTTTGTAAGTTCGTATTTATTTTCTACATATTTGAGTTGCTCTAACTCAAGGGGATCGATTACTCCATCCTTTAAAAAATACGTTAATATTTTCCTGTACTGCTGAACACCTTCTTTTTCGGAAAACATTTTAGATAAGTTAGGAAGAGCTCTCTTTAAAATAGATCGCAATTTATTTACGGACATAAGTTCCCTATTAATATCCATTGTTCAAATTATAGCAAAATTATTGATAATTAGATCAAAGCCATGAGATATGTTTATGTATCGACAAATTTAAATTATGTATCGATAAAATTGATTTTACTTATTACCTAAATGGTCGATCGTGGAGTTGCCCCTATAAAACCGAACCACCTAACTCACCGCTAATAAGCTCCTGATATATTCCCTGGGAGCCATCATTTTTAAGCCTTTATGAGGCGCAACTTCGTTGTAATCGTCAAACCATTCAGGAAGCTTTTTCATAACAGTCTGCGCATCATCAAGATCAAAAAAAGCGACATAATTTCGTTTAAACGTTTTAACAAACCTCTGCCATACCATTGCTTTCAGGGCTATATGCTGGTGTTGTCCGTCCTCACATCAAAGCCTAAGGTTCTTGCAAAATACACAGTGTCTCTGGCTACATAACAAGGGCCATTGTCAGTTAACCACTGTATCTGTTTGGGCATGTATTCTGCTGCACCAAACCGGTACTCAACACTTTCTAGCTATAAGTCCCTGATTGCCTGTCCGTCAATGCCCACTGTCGAGGCGATATAGCCTAATACTTCTCTGTCACAAGTATCCATTGCAAAGGCGACATGAACTCTATCGCCGTTAGCGCACTGTATGGTAAAACAATCTGAACACCAACGAGTATTCCTATGCAATGTAATGACTTTCCCATCATGTACTCGTGTTTGTTTTTTGCCATACGCCGGCAGTAATAATTGATTTTGCTTCATAATACGATATACACGTTTATGATTGACGCAGGCAAGACCTCTCTTTTTTAACTCGTGGATTAAGAAGCGTTGTAACCCTGCGATAGCCATAACTACTGCGTTTATCCGTTATTTCACGAATGTAAGGCAGTAGTTCCTGATCACGTATTTTAACCGTTTGTTTTCTGGAGTGTTCCATATTTTTCAACCTCTGCGTTAAGTGGGAGCGAGAAACCAGCAGCGCCCTGGCAACTGCTCTTATTCGAAATCGCTTATCCCGTACAAGGGTTGTCGCGAGATCAGTTTTTTTTCTCGACCCAGCTTAACTGCTTCACGCAGAATCTCATTTTCCAATGTCTTTTGTCCCAGAACTTGCTCAAGTTGCTTAATACGTTTTTTCAACGCCTTGGCTTCACTTTCAGGGATGACTTCTTCTTCTGTTTTAACGCTGGTCAATGCACCATTCTCCATTATTTTTCGCCAGTAAAATAGTTGACTGGGGGGAATACCGTGTTTGCGTGCAATAAAGGATACTGTTACGCCTGTTTGGTAGGTTTCATGAACTATTTGTTGTTTTTCGTAAGCTGTCCAACGTTTTCGCTTACGACTGGAGTGAATTATTTCGCTACATTCTATTGTTGTTATAGTCATATTACTAGTCCTATTCCTAGTCGTTAATTTAAAACTAGGTGGACCGGTTTATTTGGGGGGCATTACAGATCGCTATAATGCACAACTCCCTTCTTATCTGTCCATTTATAAACAATTATGTCTCCAATGGTTATTGTTGATGATGGTGCACTAATATTGGTATTGGTATTGGTATTGGTATTGGTATTGGTATTGGTATTGGTATTGGTATTGGTATTGGTATTGGTATTAAAAGGATTATATTTGATAGAATTATTTTGGGTAGAATATCCACAAATACAGGAAGGAGAATCTGTTCCATCAGAACAACGATAAAATCCAGTTGATGAATTACATCCTGCAACTCCTCCATGATGTGAACAACAACCTGATTTAGCATAAGTAAATAAAGGAACTGCTAGCAATACGGAGGTGAAAACTCCTATTCCTAGTTTATGTATGAGGGCTCTTAAGGACATCCTTGATACCCTCTATAGACACTAGCTACTATCTTGTCATCAATAAAAAAAGTGTAATAACAACCTGATTCCCCTGGAGCTTTGAAATAGAGATGTTTTTGAGTCTCATATTGGTTTCCCCAATTTCTCCTGTCAACTGGATCACCACAATTTTCAATTACAAATTGTAGGGAGTCACCTGATTCTATGAGCTTTCCATTACATCTTATTTTGTCGAATTTTTCTTCGGAAAATGATGTAAGCGGTAGTAGAACTAACAATAGAAAAGAAATAAGGACTCTAGTATGCATATCATGTCCTTTTTGACTGAAGCACTAATACCTAGAGTATAGACTAAGAAAAAACAAAGATTTTATTGCGACACAGCTGCGACACAAAAAAAGACCTTCTCGAAAAAGTTTCGTAACCACTTGATTTTACTATGCCGCTGAGAGGAGTCGAACCTCTGACCTCTTGATTACGAATCAATTGCTCTACCGACTGAGCTACAACGGCATTCAGATGATTATTACTTAATTTAAAGCGGTTTGCGAGTCCTTTTGGGGTTGTTGCAGGACTACTCCGATGGTCCAGTCGCTGGATTTGTCGGCGCCTAGATAGTGAAGGGGCTGTTGGGAATTCAGGCCGTATCCGTCTACCATCAGGGCATAGTAGTAAGCTGGGAATAGGCAGTAGCCGTATAGGTATTCATTGCCTGGAAACTGGCTGTTTAATGCGCCCCATTGTTGCTGGCATATTTGAGAATTGGCTTCATCGAGCAGGGATTGATTGTTGAATTCTTGTTCGGTGTAGTTGAATGGCTGGCTTTTTGCCAAATCAACCAGGCCGCCCATTACATACCAGTTTTTTACTGGATTGGCTTGAAGAGCAGGTTGAACTACCCGGTTTACGTGATGCACTGCATTCATCAGGCTGGATATTTCTCCTTCGCACACATAGGCGTCGCCCTGCCCTTTTTCGCCTGCGGGCATTTGATAGTCGTTGGCAAAGCATACCGAATCATCGAGAAACTGATGGGTGACTTCAGTTTGTCCTAACCCCAGAAAGCTGTGAATGAATAATTTGAAGTGACGTCCGTATATATCAAGCTCACGGATATCCTGACTGTTTACCTCTGAAGAGGCACTCACCGGAAAAACGATTTGTACCGAGGCGCCTCCCATGTCCATTGTGCCCACAGTTTCGCTGTCGTTCTTTAAAGTATTGAGCTGATAATTGATTGCCAGCCAGCCATACATTCCTTCATCCATACCAGTGATGGTTTTGGCTTCAACAAGCTGCCATTGGCTTTGATTGGTAAACCATTGCTGCACTAAATTGTTCATCTGCTGTTGTTTTGGCTGAGGCAGCAAGCGCATGCCCGCTGTGGAGTAAAAATAAACAGGAATCTGATAAGCAGGGGCGCCGGAAAAAAGAGTAGTCAGGTAGGCGTCTACGGTCGGTTCGTTGGCTTCGATGGTTGCTAAGCCAGGTTTGATTTTTTTGGAATATCGCTCGGTGATATTCACCGGAGTTTGGCCTTCCAAATCATAGGAGTAGAGATGCAGGCGCGATCCAGTGCTTCCTGCATCCACAATGGCTATACACTGTTGTTGCTCGCAGTTTTCCTGTGCTGCATAAGTGGAATTGAAAAAAAGACAACAACCCAGCAGAAAAAAAACGACTCGCATTCTATTTTACCAGTCAGCATAAAGTTGGCGCATGATACAATATGTCCATTAAATTGTCAATTATTAACTCACTGCCTATCGATTTTCGATCCATCTATCGATAAAACTTGACTATAAAACACTATTTCCATAATGTGATAACTGTGAAGGAAAACTATACACAGTCCGTCTGGTATTTTTTAACAGTGAGGTTATTATGCCATTTAATATTCCAAGGTTAGCCACTCTTATCTCTCGAACAAAAAGCATTTCTGAGGTATATGCAGAAGAGCGCTCTCAAAGAGATGACAATCGTAGCTTCATCACCAGATGGGCTTTCGGCAAAACAGATAATAAAAAACGCAAACAAGATACCTACTTTATTGAGGCGCTGGCAAATGGCATTGAGGCCAATAAAGGTGGTTATGGTAATTTGGATGAAGAGTTCAAAATTACTCCGGACATGTCACAAGAGGATAAGCTTGACCGCCATGATAAAAAAGAGGCTTTTCTGGCTCGTGTCATCACTGGTGCCTGTATTTATGCGTTGATCAAAATTGATGCCGAGTATAAGGGGAATGAGGAAAAAATAGCCAATTCAGCGCTTGCCTCAGTTATCTTTAAAACTTATGAGTTTAACAAACTGAGCGACATTCCGATTGCTGATGTCAAAAGCTATTTAAATGATTTGGATCGTTATATAGATAAAATGTCTAAACCTAGACTTCCTCTGGTCTGGCACGAACAATTTCCCACAACGACATCACTTCGAAATGATATAACTTCCTGGGAAACTGAATTCGTTAGAAGCCATGCTTTAACCGTTTAAGTTTTATGAGGAGGAATTTTTTCTACTTAAAGTTCCTCTTTACGATAACAGACTGGCATTGCTGTCTCAGTCCACTCAAGCATTCCGCAATTAATGGTATTATAAATAATAACATCGGCCTTTTTCAGAGTGAGCAAGGTTTGTGGATGTGGAAAATGATAGCGGTTATCAAAACCGGCAGAAATTACTGCGAACCGGGGCTGTACCTGCTCAATAAACTCTTTTGTGGAGGACGTCTTGCTGCCGTGATGAGCAACTACCAATAGATCCGCCGCCAAATGCTTACCATAGGTTTCTGTTAAATAATTTTCCGCTCTCTTTTCAATATCACCAGTCAATAGTATGGTTCGGTTACGACTGCTTATCTGCAAAACGCAGGATGAATTATTCTTATCTCTGAAAGTTTGTTGTATAGGAAAAAAATGGAAATGAATACCATCCCATTCCCAATCCGGGTAAAGATGGCAGTTCTTGCCCCGTTTGTAAAATTCCACATTATCGACAATCAACTCAGCAACGGGGAAGCGTTTTTCCAGACTGGGAAGTCCCCCGCGATGATCCAGGTCTGGATGAGAAATAACGACTTTATCAATTTTATTAATGCCAATTGTACGAAGATAAGGGTTTATAGCGATCTCAGCCATATCGCTTCCATGATAAAATTTCATGCCGGTATCATATACAAGAATATGATTGGCCGTTCTGAGCACAACCGACAAGCCCTGTCCCACATCCAGTACATCCAAAATAAAATCACCCTCTTTTACCTTGGGATAGGAAGGAAATAGTGTGCAGACTATAAAGAGGCTTAAAGCCAGAATCAGCTTTTTATCTGGTAGAAACACCGCAAGGCTGACACCGAGACTTAAAGCAAACAGTTGCAGTATATTATTCAGACCAAACTCAAAATTCATCCACGCCAGGGAATTAATAGCGTGCAAATACCACATCAGCAGATGGATCACACTGATAACCGGCCATAAAACCACGGCCGTTTTAAAGCAAAGCAGCAGCAACACCCCGAGCAATCCCAAAGGTACGATGGCATAACCAACCAGGGGAATAGCAATCAGATTAGCTAACAATCCATTAATTGCGCCATAAGAAAACCAGAATAAAGTCAATGGCATTAAGCCTAGCAGACAGGCAATTTGTAAGGCCATCATTTTTTTCAAGCCTCTCAAATGGCTGATTCGCTGACTGGTAGAAATCAGAGTCGCAACCGCGATGAAGGACAAATAAAACCCGGGTAATAACACGGCATGTGGTTCGATAAGCAAAACAATAAGCAGTGCATAACGCCAGGTTTGCCAGCCGGTAAATCGCTGCCTGCCAAAATTTTTGCTTAGCATCAGAGTACAGGCAATGAGCGATCGTTGGGCCGGTACTGCAAAGCCTGCCAATAAAGAATAAACCAAAGCCGCCAGAATACCGCCAATACTTCCAGCCTGTTGAGCCGGCCGATAGAGACATAAACCAGGAAATCTTGTCCAAACCCATCGGCACAAGCTATAGATAAGCCCGGCAACCAAGCCTATATGCGCCCCCGATATGACCATTAAATGAGTGGTTCCGGTACGGCGAAACAGCTCCCATTCTGATTTGGCAATATGATTGGTTACCCCCAGTGTCAAGGCTTGTATGATGCCGGCACTAACAGGATCATTCAGATATTTCTGGATTAATTCGGACAGGTAGAAGCGCAGATTTAAAACGCTTGAGGATTTGGACTCATCCCGAAGCAGTTTATGATTTTTATTTTTTAAATACCCTGTCCAGTGAATATGACGTGCCTGTAAAGACTGGCGATAATTGATTCCTCCAGGATTACCCGGCGGCTGTGGCTTTTTTAATTTGACTTCGAATTGCCAATGCTGCCCGGTGGTAATTTCAGGACAATGCTGATAACAGGATAACATGGCATAAGCGCTGGCTTTTTTTCCATCCAGCTCGCTTATTAGAAACTGAAACTGAGCTTTTTCTTCAGAAACGGACGGAATTGACACGACTTTTCCACGTACTGTCGCTTTAGCAATCAGGCCAGTGTTCGGGACACCCTGCTCGGCAACCCAGCATTGGTGTATTAAGGACCATAAAATAGCCGCAATAAACCAAAGCAGAACCCATCGGCTTGCCTTGAATAATAAGCCAATGAGCATAAATAATACCGCATAGGGAGAATGCGTATAGAAAAACGCAATTCCTGCATAAAAACAAAGAATTTCCATAATGATGAGCTTGGACTTCCATTGTCGCCTACTTTATCGAAACCCATAACAAACTGCAAACTCAAATTTTGCCATGATTCTGTCAACCCATAGCAAAATCGAGTATATTAAAGAAGAATAGTTTCTGACTGCTCAATTACCTAGGACACTCTCCTGAATTGAGAGACTTCAATACTGCTGGTAAAAAGGATCTTTACTATGATAATTACCGCTTTAAATGAAAACAGCCATGATACGCGAGTAGCCATTACTCCCAGTGTCGTTAAACATTATAACAAGCTTGAGCTGGAAGTCTGTTGCGAAAGTAATGCCGGAGCTGCTGCCGGATTTACCGATGATGATTATATTCAGGCTGGCGCCAAAGTTATCGCCAACCGGCAGGAGCTGCTGCAACAGACCAGGATTCTGGTTTGTGTCAGTGAACTACCTCCTGGGGAGTTGCTGGGTCTACCGGCCAACTCTCTCATTGTCGGTCCTTTTGATAATCAGGCAAATAGCGAATTGATCAGCTGGGCTACCCGGCAGCAAATGAGCCTGTTCTCTATGAATCTGATTCCGCGAATCAGCCGTGCCCAAAGCATGGATAGTCTCTCATCACAGGCTAATCTTGCAGGCTACCGCGCCATTCTCGAGGCAGTTCAATATTATCATCGAGCCATTCCGATGATGATGACTGCTGCCGGAATGATTCATCCTGCAAAAGTATTGATTCTTGGTGCAGGTGTTGCCGGCCTGCAGGCGATTGCAACAGCCAAGAGGCTTGGTGCCGTTGTTTATGCCTTTGACGTTCGTCGCGCGGCTAAAGAACAGGTAGAAAGCCTTGGGGCTGAATTTATTGAAGTCAGCGATGATTCTGATGCGGAGACCAGCGGCGGCTATGCTCGTGAGATGAGTGAAGAATACAAAATACGCCAGGCAGAATTGATTGATAAGTACGCCAAAATGGCTGACATTATCATTTGCACCGCATTAATCCCCGGGAAACAAGCGCCTGTTCTTATTAGAAGCGCTACTGTCGCTCATATGAAAAAAGGCTCCGTCATAGTGGATTTAGCTACTTCCCGAGGCGGCAATTGTGAAGGCAGCCAAAAAGATCAGGTCGTTAAAGTGAATGACGTAAGCATCGTCGGAATCAGTAATATGGCGGGCCTGGTTCCGGCAACAGCCAGTGAACTCTATGCCAACAATGTACTGAATCTGATTCGCCTGATGGCGGATAAGCCAGGCTCCTTATCATTTAATGATCAGGATGAAATTATGAAACAGGCATTGTTATGCCATCAGGGTGCTTATATGCCATTTCAATCCACGAAGGAGGCTCAAAATGCCTAGTGCCGTTTTTATTAACAACCCCTACGTCGCTACACTGACTATTTTCGTTCTCGCCTGCTTTGTCGGCTATTACGTCGTATGGAAAGTCACTCCTGCGCTGCACACGCCGCTTATGTCGGTAACGAATGCCATTTCAAGTATTATTATTCTCGGAGCGCTTATAGCCACCGGAACACATCTTGGCGGAAGTGTCGGCTGGTTGGGAGGTTTGGGTATTTTCATCACCGCAATCAATATTTTTGGCGGTTTCGTAGTTACGCAACGCATGCTGCGTATGTATAAAAAATAATTTAATGGATGGTACCGTCATGACGACAATGATTTCATTTTTCTATTTGATTGCCGCTGTCTGTTTTATTCTGGCCTTAAAGGGTCTGGCTAGCCCGTCAACTTCCCGCCGAGGTAACTTACTGGGTATATTCGGGATGGCACTGGCAATTGGCGCTACTCTGATGATGCCAGTCATCAATCATCACCTGTTGCTTATCGGCCTGATTATCGCGGGCGGAATAGTCGGAACGTTTATTGCGCTAAAGATTAACATGACAGCCATACCTCAGTTAGTCGCCGGTTTCCACTCACTTGTGGGTTTGGCGGCAGTTCTGGTCGCATTCTGTGCCTTTTTGTCGCCAGCTGCTTTTAATATTGGAGAGCCGGGAGAAATTCATACCTCAAGCCTCATTGAGATGAGCCTTGGACTAATCATTGGAGCGATTACTTTTTCCGGTTCGATTATCGCATTTCTCAAGCTTCAGGGCTTAATGTCCGGTCAGCCTTTGAAATATACCGGCCAAAAAATAGTGAATCTCTTATTGGGAATTGCCATTCTTGCTTTATTAATTCATTTTGTTATGACTCAGGCATTCTGGGTATTTAGCCTGCTCGCCTTGCTGTCCTTTGCACTCGGATTTTTGTTGATAATGCCAATTGGCGGCGCCGACATGCCTGTCGTTATCTCCATGTTAAATTCTTATTCCGGATGGGCTGCTGCAGGGATTGGATTTACCCTGAGTAATCATTTGCTGGTGATTACCGGTGCTCTGGTAGGTGCCAGCGGGGCCATTCTCAGTTATATCATGTGCGTAGGCATGAATCGTTCGATTATCAATGTCATCTTTGGCGGGATTCAGGGAAGCAGTGCCGCAGCTCATGCGAGTGGATTAAACGGCAATCAGCAAGTTCATCAGGCCAATGGTGAAGATGCCGCCTTTCTGCTTAGTAATGCCAAGGACGTTATTATCGTTCCCGGATATGGTATGGCGGTAGCGCATGCGCAACATGCGGTGAAGGAGCTGGTTGATGCGCTAGAAAAGAAAGACATTCGCGTTCGGTTTGCGATTCACCCTGTCGCAGGTCGTATGCCTGGTCATATGAATGTGTTATTAGCAGAAGCAAATATTCCCTATGATCGCGTTTTTGAGCAAAGCGAAATTAATCGTGATTTTGGAACCGCAGATGTCGCATTTGTGATTGGCGCCAATGATATAACCAACCCGGCGGCTAAGACTGATCCCAGTTCACCGATTTATGGCATGCCGGTATTGGAAGTTGAGAAAGCCAAAACGGTATTGTTTGTGAAGAGAAGCCTGAATGCAGGCTATGCGGGCGTGGAAAACGATCTCTTCTTCCGTGACAACACCTATATGCTTTTCGGAGATGCTAAAGTGATGACGGAATCGATTGCCAAATCATTGGCGGAGGTTTAATCGTCTGCTTAACGCTTTACAATGCTTACTTACCCACTTTACAAATACCTACGTACCGCGACTTGTTCGCGGTATCCAGGCAATGCGTCTGATTGGCAAAAGCTTTTAAAACTCACTACCATTTTTATGGATACCCCGCATAAAGCGGGGTACGTAGGCTCTCAGTGGCACGTAGGCGAGAAGAGCAGTACGTCGATTACGGTGTTTTACTTCACCGTTCTACATTTAGCATGAACTATTTCATTCCCTTTATTTTCCAATTCCACTACAGCAGCTGAGACAGCGGTCAAGCGCAGGGTTTTTCCATTTTCAACGAGCAGAGCTGTTTCATCGCCTTCACTAATTGGCATGTCATTAATAGTGCCAGAGCGCTTTTTCATAAAGACCCGAAGGACTGCGGCTGGTTCAGCGGTTTGTAATTCACATTCGGCTTTGATAGTGAATAAAGTAAAATTAGTAAGCACTTCAGGTTTGTTCGGTACTAAATCGTATTCGATAGTGGTGAAGGGAGCCAGAGGATAATTCGCAGCGAAAACCTGAGCACCAAATAAGGCACCAACGCAGAACATACCAATTTTTTGAAACATTAAAAATCTCCACAGTGATAAAATTGGAAACTAAGATACAGTTATTTTGCTTGTATGGCAAATCGGAAGGCATTTAAGTATGAGTTAAAACCTGATGCGCTGCGCTTAGCAGCGCATCAGGGCTTTAATGTTCTCGGGTTGCTGTGAATTGGATTTTGGGGTAACGTTCCTGCGCCATTGTCAGATTAACTCGTGTAGGAGCCAGATACATTAATGAATCGCTTCCATCCAGCGCCAGATAATCATAGGCTTTTGTTTTAAATTCAGCCATTGCTTTATCGTCATCTGAATAAACCCAGCGGGCACAGCTCACATTGACTGATTCATACACACAGTCGACTTTATATTCATTTTTCAGTCGATGAGCGACCACATCAAACTGAAGTATACCGACTGCTCCAAGAATCAATTGATTGCTGTTTAACGGACGGAATACCTGGGTCGCGCCCTCTTCGGACAATTCAATCAATCCTTTCAGCAAAGCCTTGCTTTTTAAAGGATCTTTTAAACGTACCAGACGAAACAGCTCGGGAGCGAAATTGGGAATACCGGTAAATTTTAATTGCTCCCCCTGGGTAAAGGTATCGCCAATCCGTATTGTGCCATGATTATGCAAGCCGATAATATCGCCAGCCATTGCAAGCTCAGCATGAGAACGGTCACCCGCCATAAATGTTAAAGCATTGGAAATCTGAATTTCCTTACCAATACGCAAATGACTTAATTTCATCCCTTTATTGAATTGGCCTGAGCAAATGCGTACAAAGGCAATACGATCCCGATGTTTAGGATCCATATTCGCCTGAATTTTAAATACAAATCCGCTGAAGGCTTCCTCATCAGGCGACACTTCCCGTTCCACAGCTTCTCTTGGACGAGGACCTGGCGCATTGGCGGCGAAATCGTCCAGTAATTCTTTGATACCAAAATTGTTAATGGCTGAACCAAAATAAACAGGTGTCAGGCGGCCAGCAAGGTATTTTTGCAAATCAAACTCATGAGAAGCGCCTTTAACCAATTCAATTTCATCTCGCAGCTCCTGAGCAACACTCCCTAATAGCTCATCCAGTTCAGGATTATCGAGTCCCTGAATGCGTGTCGCCTCTTGTTTCTGGGCATTTTTTCCTGACTGATAGAGATAAACGGCATCTTCATATAAATGGTAAATGCCTTTAAATCGCTTACCCATACCGACAGGCCAGGTGACAGGTGCACACTGAATCCCAAGAACAGACTCCACCTCATCCAGTAGAGAAATGGGTTCTCGACCTTCACGGTCCAGTTTATTGATAAAGGTCATTATCGGCGTATCACGCAGACGGCAAACTTCCATTAATTTTACCGTTCGCTCCTCAACACCCTTGGCCACATCGATTACCATTAAGGCCGAGTCAACAGCAGTCAGGGTTCGATAGGTATCCTCAGAGAAATCCTCGTGTCCTGGGGTATCAAGCAAGTTGATTACATGTTCGTTATGAACAAATTGCATGACCGAAGTGGTAATCGAAATCCCTCTCTCCTTTTCCATTTCCATCCAGTCAGATGTCGCATGGCGATCAGCCTTACGTCCCTTGACTGTTCCCGCAAGCTGAATAGCACCTCCGAATAGTAACAGTTTTTCAGTAACCGTTGTTTTTCCAGCGTCAGGATGCGAAATGATTGCAAAAGTTCGTCGCTTATTGAAGTCTTCGTAAAAATCGGACATGAGTTGCTCAAAAATATAAAGCGGTATTTTAAAAGAAATTAAGCAAACAGACAATTTAATCTGTTTCAATAAAAGCTTGTCAACGCCCCTATTCTGTTACTATAGTAGCGCATTTATTAATAATCTGAGCTGAAAACGCTCAGATTTAGTCTGTAACAGGAGAATTCCATGAAAAAGCTCTGTATCCCCTTATTGTCTCTCAGTTTGCTGGCAGGCTGCCAGTCCATGTCTGGTTTTAACAGTTACGGCCAGTCGTTTGCTGGCAACAGTGATGAACAAATCAGCAATGCGGTAAGAACCTCCTTTAGCGAAAATGAAATTCTGGCTGATGCACCTATTCAGATAAGCAGTGATCACGGCGTGGTAACCTTAAGTGGATATGTTAAAAAAATACGCCAGGCCGATGTAGCTGAGCAAATTGCTTCAAGAGTCAATGGCGTTAAAACCGTAGAAAATCGCATCATTATCAGAAAGTAAGTAATAGAATACGCGAGGGACTGCGTACACTATAATTACAATGATCTTCCAATCAATGAATCGCCATGTCCTTAACTTTGAAAACCTTTACGCTCAATTGCGGAAACGATACGCCAGGCAGACTTGCGGTTGAACAATTGGCTAAAGAAATGTCCGATGTTGACCTGATTGTCCTGCACTGTCAGGAGGTTAATTTTGACAAAACCTACCAGCAGCTTCGTCAGGCCTTTCCCGCTCCTCTTGAGATTGAATTCGCTGAAAAGATGGTTACTCATACCAAGCTGGACACTCAGTTTCATAGTCAAACGGGTATGGCGACCATTATTGTTCGCAAGCCCCAGGTAGAGATAGTCCATAGTGAAACGCAGCTGGCACGCCGCGGAGAAGGCAGGATGGATAAAGGGTATAATAAAGGAGGAACCCACACGGCACTTAAGCTTCGCAAAGATGACCAGGAGTTTTATTTAAGCCTCAGCAATGCGCATCTTGATGCATTTAACGAAGCGGCCAGAGCCAAGGACTGGATAAATCTTCATAAAACTCGCAAGTTTCATGCTGATACCTGGGATGAGTTAAGCAGAAAAACCCCCGATATGGTGGCGAATGGCTATGATGCCAATACGCGCAATTACTTATTGGAGAGCGATGGAGTATTGGGTTCCACCAATCCCTGGCAATATAACGCCGAACCCGGGATGCAGGAACTTGTCATGGCGCCTCTTGGAAATCAGCAGCAATCCAGGACTTCCACCTATAAAAATAACTTAAAGGATATGCCATTAACTGCTGATAAAAAACGTCCCGGTTTTGCTAAAGGGGGAATGCTTGATATTGTCAGTGTAAACGATGCCGGGCTGGCTAAACAGCAAATACACCAGCGCAGCACTTCCCAGGGTATCCAGCTAGTGTTAAAGGCTGCCGTGAAGATTGCCCCGGAAAAGAATTCAGGCCGCGATCACTCGGTCATTGGCAGCCATCCCGTGGCGGTACAAAAACAATCGCCCTTTCTTAAAGTAAGAGATTATCTGGCTTGTTCGCTTATTTACGCGGCTCCTGAAATCACTGCGCATATATTAGATGATGATTTTACCGATACATCCGAAAACCGCCGCTACCTTTTAAAACTGCATGAATATTATCTAAGCCCGCAAGGGATGATGCAGACCCAGCTGCAATTGCATCATGAGAAGCTGGAATTATGGAACAAACTAAAGTCCTCTCCCAACGCTGATAAGCTGAAGCAAGGCCTATTCAAAAATAATCCAACATGGTTTGAGTATAATTCCACATTTCCAGAAGGCCGTGCAGGACTGGATAAGGTTGCAATTGTTCATACACATCAACAGGCGCTTGAATCCTTGCAAATACAATATTTAAGAAAGGCCTGCAGTGAAGAAGAGCGTCTTGATATTCTTTCTATAGTCGACAATGCCGCTTTGGAATTAAAACAAACCGAAAAGCCAGCAGTGCTTTTAAAAACAGCTGAAACCCTGCTTAAGTTTAGTCACTTAACTCATCAGTACAAAAGCCACTTATTAAAAGACTGTGTCAATGAAAATGAGCATTCAGAGAAAAATCCACCTTTATTAAAGAATAAGCTGGATGCAGTAAACAGGCTTCGCGAAATCACTCTTCACAAGCCTGAACCAGCAACCTTAGGCAATTTGGGACGTGAGCTGAATAAAAGTACAACCCTGCTTAAGGAGCATCGGCATCAGGGTATTTTTAATAGTTTATTTCGAAAATTAAAAGAACTTATTTCACATTATATTCCCAAAACAGCAGGGCAACTGTTTGCAGAAAAAGCCAAAAACGTTTTAAGTCGCGAAAAAGTGGAACCGGGTACGGTGGACACTGAAAAACGCAATACTTCAATGCCTTAAATTATCAGAATGCTATAATAATCAGATGAGATTTCAATTTAGCAAGGACTGCGATGAATTATGTTATTGAGCGAATGAGTCGGCAGGAAGCGGATATAGCCCTTGAATGGGCAGCCAGGGAGGGCTGGAATCCTGGGTTGCATGATATCAATTGTTATTATCAGACAGACCCTGATGGTTTTTTTGCTGGAAGGCTTGACGGCAAGACGATTGCGATCGGTTCCGCTGTTCGTTATGACGATCATTATGCGTTCTGCGGTTTTTATATTGTCGATAAGGCCTATCGTGGCGGAGGTTATGGCCTGGCGTTAACGCGAAAACGCCTGGAGTATGTCGGCAGCCGCAATGCGGGCATTGACGGTGTTCCACAAATGCTCGAGAAGTACAGCCGTCTCGGTTATCGACAAGCCCATGCCAATGCCCGTTATCGCTGGGAGACCCATTCAATCGCTATTGCCTCAGATCCCTCATTTATTGATTTAAAACAAGTCGATTTAAAGCGCCTGAGTGATTATGACCGTCAACATTTTCCGGCACGGCGCGAATCATTTCTGAACTGCTGGATTAATCAACCAGACAGCATAAGCCTTGCCTGTCTTCACAAAGGCGAATTATGCGGGTATGGCGTCATTCGCCCCGCTCATGAGGGCTATCGAATCGGGCCATTATTTGCTGATAACCCTGCTATCGCCAATGATTTATTTCTCCAATTGTGTAAACAGGCTAAAAGCCATGTTGTGTTTTTAGATATTCCTGAAAATAATCCTCACGCGCTAAATCTGGTAAAGCAGTATGAAATGGAAAAAGTATTTACTACAGCCCGTATGTATTTAAAAGGGGAGCCTGAAGTGAAGATTCAATCAATTTATGGCATCACTTCCTTCGAGTTGGGGTAAAAATGCTTCGTGATATGGTGGGCTATGGCCCCAATCTTCCGCTCAATGGCTGGCCGGGAAATACTAAACTTGCCATTAATTTTGTCATCAATTATGAAGAAGGTGCTGAACTATCGCCTGTCAATGGTGACTTAACAGCTGAGACTTATGGTGGAGAGTTTCCATTAGCAGCCAAGCCTTCAGGCATGCGTAATTTAAGCATGGAGTCTTTATTTGAATACGGCAGCCGCTGCGGTATCTGGCGTCTTATCCGCCTGTTTGAGCAGGAGCAAATTCCACTGACTTTCTTTATCACTGGTCTGGCCATCCGTTTAAACCGCGAATTGGGATCTTATTTACGCAACACAAGCCATGAAGCGGCAGGTCATGGCTGGCGATGGATTGATTATGCACAAATGTCCAAAGAAGAGGAAAAAAAGCATATTATTCAATGTATTAATGCGATTAAAGAGGCAACTGGACGTCGGCCTCAGGGCTGGTATACCGGTCGACGAAGCAGCCATACACGCGAATTGCTCTCAGAGATTGGCGGATTTAAATATGATTCCGAGAGTTATGCCGATGATTTGCCCCATTTTTTAAATGGGCATCTGATTATTCCCTACACGCTCGACTGCAATGATTTTCGTTATACGACCAATCCAGGCTTTGGTATTTGGCAGGACTTTTATACACACCTGAAAGCCAGCTTCGATTATCTTTATCAGGAACAACGGATGGCCTTAATGACTATTGGCTTGCACCCCCGGATTAGCGGACGTCCGGGAAGATGTCTGGCTATTCAAGAATTTATTGCCTATATCAAGCAGTTTAAGGATGTATGGATAACCAGACGAATCGATATTGCCGATTTTTGGTTGAATAATTGCCTCCCTGATAAACCTTGATGCAAGCGCATCAAGGCCTAATCAAGGAGCTTAAGTTCTTGATCGCATTCAAAATAATCAGCCACTTTAGCTTCTGAAACACCCTCCAGCTGTTTTGGATCCCAATGAGGAGATTTATCCTTATCCACTAGCAAGGCGCGTACGCCCTCGTAAAAATCGGAATCGTTCATGAAATGCCGCACCAGACAATAATCCATTTTGATGCAGTCAGCCATTGATAAAAATCGGGCTTTGTGGATCTGTGTCAGGGTTATTTTTAAACTTAAGGGCGCTTTCTGCTGTAAATTATCCAGGCAGGCCTTCGACCATTCATCCTGAGCGGCCTTTAATGAAACCAGAATTTCCTCAATTGTATTGAACTTGAAGTGCTTTTCAATCTGGCCTGCATTCGCAATGGAGTGTTGAGTATCGGCTAATGGCAGCTGTGTAAGGCAATCATCCACTTTCTGAGCGGCGTTCACAGCAAGATCAGTCTCGTTTAATAACTCAATAAGCCCCGCCGAATGCTCGGCTGGAATAATTTTTCTAATCAAACCTGCTGCCAAAGCGTCCTGGCTCGTTAAGCGATTACCAGTCAAACCAAGATAAACCCCAAGATAATGGGGTAGTCTTGCCAGAAGATAGCTCGCACCGATGTCAGGAAAAAAGCCAATTCCTGTTTCAGGCATGGCAAATACGAAATTCTCTGTAGCAACAGGATGTGAGCCATGGAGAGAAATACCGACGCCCCCGCCCATAGTAATGCCGTTCATTAATGCAATATAGGGCTTGGAATAGTGATGAATATAATGATTTAATCGATATTCATGCCAGAAAAATTCCATCTGCTCTTCTTTTTTATGCAGACCGCTTTCATAGAGCCAGCGCACATCACCCCCGGCACAAAATGCTTTTCCGGGAGTTGCCTGAATGAGCACCGCATGAATATGGCGGTCATGTTCCCACTCGATTAGTTGCTCTTGTAAGGAGTTAATCATCTCTAAAGTCAAAGCATTCAGGGCATTGGGTCGATTGAGTGTAATGATTCCCAATTGATTCTGCTTTTCAAAAAGAATATTACTGTTCATTTTATTATTCCCCTTGAAATACAGCCTGCCGTTTGGCAAGAAATGCCTGCACCCCTTCCTGTTTATCCTGCGATGCGCAAACTTTTGCGAAATGAACCGCTTCAAGATGCAGGGCATCGGTTAATGAGAGGTCAAAACCATGATCAATGACTTCCATAACGCCCTGAATGGCTAAAGGAGCCATCGACAAAATAGTTTTTAAGGTCTTATTAGCCTGTTCAAGCAGCTGCTCCGGCTCAACCACGTCAGTAACCAATCCCCAGCTGTATGCTGTTTCGGCATTGATAAAACGACCGGTCAGACATAGATCTAATGCTCTGCCTTTTCCAACCAGTCGAGCCAGACGCTGCGTTCCACCATAACCTGGAATTACACCCAGTTTCACTTCTGGTTGCCCAAATTGTGCCTTGGTCGAGGCTATGCGCAAGGTAGCGGCCATTGCCAGTTCACAGCCCCCGCCAAAAGCGAAACCATTAATAGCAGCCAGAGAAGGTTTGCCCAGTGTCTCTAACTGGCGAAAAATGTCCTGCCCTTCGCATGCAAACTGATAACCCGTCTGGGCATTGCATTCAGCCAATCGAGAAATATCGGCTCCGGCACAAAACGCCTTGCCTGCACCGGTAATCAATACAGCCTTGATTCTGTCATTGGTTCCAGCTTCGTGAAATAATTCCGACAGTGCCTGCAGAACCTCTGTACTTAAGGAATTGAGCTTATCAGGCCGATTTAAAGTGATAGTGAAAATGCCGTCCTGATTTAATTCCTGTTCAATAACATCCATTACTAACTCCTGTTAATAGCGCGTGCGCCGTTAAATAAAACGTTTAATCAATAAAATAGTCTTCATCAAGAACGGATTTGGCTACAATCTCGCGCATGATTTCATTCGTTCCTTCAAGGATTTGGTGTACACGCAGATCACGGAATATTCTTTCAACCTGATAATCCTGCAAATACCCATAGCCTCCGTGCATTTGCATGGCACGATCACTGATGCGAAATGCAACATCTGTTGCCAGGCGTTTGGCCATAGCACAATACATCGGCGCTTTAGGATTATTTTTATCCAAAGCATCTGCAGCCCGGTAAACCATCAGTCGAGCGGCTTCAAAATCAGTTAACATGTCCGCAAAATAAAAACGCAAGGCCTGCATTTGAGATAAAGATTTGCCAAATTGTTTGCGCTCATGCAAATAAGACTGGGCCAGCCTTAAACAGGCAAGCGCACCGCCCAATGAACAGGAAGCGATATTGACGCGCCCTCCATTTAAGGCATTTAAAGCAATCTTGAAACCCATCCCTTCATCACCGACTCGATTGCTGACTGGTACTTTACAATTTTCAAAAAATAACATGGATGTAGGCTGGCTATGCCATCCCATTTTTCTTTCGAGTTTTCCAAAACTTAGTCCCGGCGTATCTTTCTCAATTAAAAGACAGGAAATACCGTGATGTGACTCGTCACCGGTACGAACCATACACAGATACACGTCGCTTACACTGCCGCCGGAAATAAATGATTTAGCGCCATTCAGGGTATAATAATCGCCCTCCCTGACCGCCCGGGTTTTTAAGGAGGCAGCATCGGAGCCAGAATCGGGTTCAGTCAGACAGTAACTGCCTACCACCTGCATTTCAGTAAGGCGAGGCCCCCACTGCTGGCGCAAAGCTTCTGAGCCATACCGGTCAATTAAAGAAACCACCATATTATGAATGGACAGAAAAGCACTGGTGCTTACACAACCGGATGCCAATTGCTCGAAAATCAGGGAAGCTTCCAGACGGGTCATTCCGGTGCCGCCAATTTCTTCAGACACTACCAAGCCAGCCATTCCAAGCGCAGCCGCTTCCTGCAGCACGTCCATAGGAAAATAATGTTCCTGATCCCATTTTTCAGCATAAGGCATTAGCTTTTCGCGTGCGAAATCAGCAGCCATTTCCCGAAAAGCCTGATGCTCTTCACTATAAGTGAAATCCATTGTTTGTCCTTAAGTTGTAGTGACTTATTTATTAGACACGCTAATCTGTCATTTTTATTGAATCAATAAAATGATATTATTGCCAATTTTTGCTGTCTATGAAATAAAAAAAAGAAAAATCATGGAACAAGTCCAGGAACGCACATCCCATCAAGCAACCAAAATTTTGAAAGATTATTTTGGCTATGACTCTTTTCGCGGTTTGCAGCAACAGGTTATTAGCGACTTGTTAGCTGGCAAGGACTTGCTCGTGCTGATGCCTACCGGTGGTGGAAAATCGCTTTGCTATCAGGTTCCGGCACTCATTCGACCGGGTGTGGCTATTGTCGTTTCGCCTTTAATCGCTTTAATGGAAGATCAGGTGGCTGCCCTGAAGCTGCAAGGGATCCGGGCCGCTTATTATAATTCTTCACTTAATAGCGAAGAATCGCGGCAAGTGCTGGCCCAATTGCATCAGCAAGAACTGGATTTACTGTATATTGCTCCGGAACGTCTGGTAAGTCTTTCTTTTCTGCAGCGTCTTGAGGATTGCGAACTGGCATTATTTGCCATTGATGAGGCGCATTGTATTTCACAATGGGGGCATGATTTTCGCCCGGAGTATGCTGAACTGGGTAAATTGAAAACCTATTTCCCTGATGTACCCGTTATTGCACTCACTGCAACCGCAGATCAGCAGACACGTCAGGACATCATCGACAAATTAAATTATCAGCCTCTATCCTATGTCGATTCATTTAATCGCCCTAATATCCACTACCGGGTTGAGTACAAAGATAATCCAGGAAAACAGCTGGCCCATTTTTTGAAAGAACAGGAGTCTCAAGCGGGGATTATTTATTGCGGCACACGCAATGCCGTTACCCAACTGGCTGAAAGACTTCAAGCTCAGGGCCATAAAGCGCGTGCTTACCATGCAGGACTATCGCATGCCGAACGGCGGGAAGTTCAATCACTCTTTCGTCATGATCACATCGATATCGTGGTAGCGACACTGGCTTTCGGGATGGGTATTGATAAACCGAATGTGCGCTATGTGGTCCATTATGATTTGCCTAAGACCATTGAAAGTTATTATCAGGAAACTGGCCGAGCCGGGCGAGACGGGTTACCCTCCCAGGCATTTCTACTCTATGATCCAGCCGACAGCGCTCGTCTTAGAGGCTGGATTGCCGAAATTGAAGATGAACATAAACACCGGGTTGAACTTAACAAGTTAAATCATATGATGGCCTTTGCCGAAGCCAGCCACTGCCGCCGTCATATCCTGTTAAATTATTTTGATGAAAGCAGTGCGCCCCAATGTCAGTATTGCGATATTTGCGACTCCCCTCCCGTAACCCAGGACGCAACCCTCGAAGCGCAAAAGATTCTCTCCTGTATTTATCGCTTAAAGCAAAGTTACGGCATATCCTATGTAATTGATGTGCTTCGCGGCAGTAATGCTGAGAAGATATTACAGAATGGCCATGAAAAACTGTCAACTTACGGAATTGGGAAAGACAAATCCGGTAAATTCTGGAAACTTTTGACCTGGCAGTTGATTCATAGAGATTATTGCTATCAGGATACCCACCATTTCAATGTGCTGCGCTTATCAGAAAAAGCCAAAGCAGTCTTAAAGGGAGAAGAAAAAGTCATGCTGGTGCTTCCCAGCGAAAAGCCGAAAGGGATTATTGCAAGAATAAAAGAGCAATATTTCTCTAAGGATAATGATCCCTTATTCGTCACTTTGCGTGCATTGCGAAGGAAGCTTGCAGAGCAGGAAAACAAACCGCCCTTTATGATTTTTAGCGACAGTACTTTACATGACATGGTCAGGAAAAACCCCCAAACTGCGGAAGAGCTCTTGAACGTCACGGGGGTTGGACAGCATAAATTAAACCACTATGGGTTACACTTTTTGAAGGCGATTAGGGAGTTTGTGGAGTAGTCTTTGCGAGCAATCTATGCCTGCCAAACCCGCTACTTACCGCGACTAGTTCCAGGTATCTACACATCTCTGACAACACAGTTTGCTCTTAGCGTCTGCCTCCCTCAGCTTATATACAGCTACGTCCCTCGGCTTGTCCGAGGGATCCAGAAGACTCATAGAGAAACACTGGACCCTGCAGACAAGCCGCAGGGCGTAGGGGTGATGGGTAAATACCTATGAAGCGTATATCTGGCCATCTTCTAATAATCATCACTTCCATTATCAGGCACTACTCTGGTGTTTCGGCCATAAATAACCAGAATATGCTGCTTGGTTTTTAACTTGATATTTTCAGCCTGAACCACAGAAATAATACTGCCGCTGTTTAGTCTGATGACGTATTCATAGCCGTGAGAACGGTTAGTGCCTGTATCGGCATTATCTGAATTCTCATTGGCGGGGCTTACAATACCTGCTTCCGCATTTTTATTATGCAAACGAACAGGACGCATGGAAATAATGGTGCCTGGAACCACTTTTTTGATTTTACCCACTTCAGCGGAGTCATAATCTCCCGGCTCAAGTTCTTTTGTACATGCAGTTAAGGCAAGTGCTGCAGAAACTACTGCAATTGAAACCAATTTTTTTATCAGCATCGATAATCTCCGGACAAAGAGCAGAAATTAATAATTGGCGATAATAAACGATTGCAGCCTGTTTTCAAAGAACCCAGGCTGCAATTCGCTGTCTGGAATAAACTTATTGCTCTTCTTTCAGAGATCTCATAACAGCCGGATATTCGCTCATTCTGTGAAAATAAGCATACAATGCAGGCCAGTGATTTAAATCAATTTTAAAATGAGGCAACCAGCTTAATATGACATAAAAATAGCCGTCTGCTATGGTAAAATGAGAGCCGGCAGCAAAGGAGTTATCTTTTACGATGGAGTTAAGATAATTTAATTTTTGATGAATCGCCGGTATGATAATTTTTTCTTTCATTTCCTCTGTCACTGCCGGATTGAAGAGTATACCGATTGTTTTATGCGCTTCTGATGAAAGATAGTTGCATATTTCAAGAATTCGATACCTTTTCAAATCGCCAACAGCCGGTAATAAGCTTGCGGCATTATGAGCATCAGCAAGATACTGAAGGATTACTACATTTTCCGTCAATCTCTTCTCCGGGGTAATCTCAAGTACCGGCACTGCCCCCTTGGGATTAATGGCAAGAAAATCATCCCCGCGTTCAGTGGTTTTGCTTTTCAGATTGACCGACTCATATTCAACATCCAGACCCAGCTCATTGATTAGAATACGAACCCCTAATGAACAGGCCCCTTTACTGTAATACAGTTTCATAAATATCCCTTTTTAGTTATTTTAAAGCGTTAGCCTAATAGACAGACTATGATTATACAAGAAAAATTATTAAATATTTAGCCAATATTTGTACACCATGATTTTATGGTATATAGTTATACTAAACCATCCTGCAAGGACGCTATCATGAAAAAAATAGTATCTGCTGTAATCATCGCTACTGCTGCTGTACTCGTTTCAGGTTGTGGATTCAATAATTGTGGCGGCGGATGCGCCAATTATTCAGCAGTTCAATATACGACAACCTCAGGCTGCTGTGGATATACCACAAGCTGTTGTACTTCAGCCAGCTGGTAATCTCGACAACTACAGCTTCCGCTGAGTGCGGGAGCTGTAGTCTCGAAGTTATGATTTTTTTCTGATCTCAATTACCAGAATATGCAGCGCTGTTTTGCCTATATTGATATCCTGATGTAATTCCTGTCCCTGGGCGGTGTCGAGAAACATAGGCATCGATTTTGTCAGCTGAATAATTCGCCTTTCTCCCGAACGATAAACCACCTGAAGGCTGCCGTCTTCCTGGGGAACAATAACCCTTGGAAACTGATGGCTATGGTAAGCCAGAATGTCTTTAGGGCAAAGCGTCGTTATCCAGGCTTTTGCATCTTCATTTTCAAAATAATTTTCCCGGCTGGTTTTGCACTCGCCAGCCATCAGCGAAAAACTGCAAAGCAATAATGCCAAACCCAACAATCGTTTTTTCTTCATAATTAATCCAATAGAGCGGCAATTTCTGCCCTTACTTCCTTATACTGATTCTGTTCATCAACAAATACAACTGTTGGTTGATAATTTCGACAAGATTGCTCATCCATCTGCACAAAGGAAGCAATGATGATAATATCACCCGGTGTGACTAAATGAGCTGCCGCTCCATTGACGCAAATCGCCCGTGAATTCGCTTCACCTGTAATCGCATAGGTTTCAAAGCGCGTGCCGGCAGTCACATTCCACACATGCACTGCTTCAAAAGGCAAAATATCGGCAGCTTTAAGCAGCTCGGGAGAGATGGTGATGCTTCCCTCATAATCCAGATCCGCATGGGTTACAGTAGCTCTGTGAATTTTCGATTTTAACATTCTGCGCTGGTTCATTTTTTCCTCTTTAAATACAACTGTCTTTTGATTAATAATAGCGCTTCATTTTAGGGCTGTTTGCAAGCAGAGACAACAAGTTCCTGCGCTGAATCGGAAACACATTGATTTATTCAATGATTGTCAATAAATTATTTCATTTTCATAAAAACTTGAGCTTGAATAATACAATCAAACCCGTGTAAACTGGACCAAAATTTTTGTGTTACAGGAAGGGTATCGTTTTGGCTAAAATAATTGTCGTCACTTCAGGCAAAGGGGGAGTAGGTAAAACTACTACATCCGCTGCAATTTCTTCTGGTCTCGCATTAAAGGGTCACAAAACAGTGGTTGTTGATTTCGATATCGGACTTCGTAATCTTGATATTATTATGGGTTGTGAACGTCGTGTGGTGTATGATTTTGTGAATGTCATCAACGGTGAAGCCAGCCTGAATCAGGCATTGATTAAAGACAAACGTATTCCAGAGCTTTACATCCTGCCTGCATCACAAACACGAGATAAAGACGCATTAACTCTTGAAGGAGTTGAGCGGGTATTAAAAGATTTATCAGCTGAATTTGACTATATTGTCTGCGATTCTCCGGCTGGAATTGAAACTGGCGCCTTAATGGCCATGCATTTCGCTGACCATGCCATCGTAGTGACTAATCCTGAAGTGTCATCAGTAAGAGATTCTGACCGAATTCTTGGAATTTTAGCCAGCAAAACCAAGCGTGCAATTGATAATAACAGTCCTGTACAGGAACATTTATTATTGACTCGCTATGATCCTGAGCGAGTGGAAAAAGGAGAAATGCTCTCCGTTGAAGATGTAAAAGAAATTCTGGCTATTCCATTGATTGGAGTAATTCCTGAATCCAAAGCTGTTTTAAAGGCATCCAATACGGGGACACCAGTTATTCTGGATGAGCACAGTGATGCAGGATTGGCTTATCAGGATGCGATTGCCCGCTTTCTTGGCGAAAGCAGACCCATGCGTTTTATCCAAAGTGAACGGAAAGGAATTCTGCGCAGATTATTTGGTAAGAACAGAGAGGATGTCACAGCATGAGTATATTCAATTATTTGAGAAGACGAAACAGTACTGCCTCAGTTGCCAAAGAACGATTGCAAATCATCATTTCGCATGAACGTACTCAGCGAAACACCCCTGATTATCTGCCAAAGCTTCAGGAAGAAATTTTGGCCGTAATTGCGAAATACATCCCGATTACCCGCGATAAAGTCAGTGTTAACCTAGAGCGAATGGGAGATAGTGCTGTATTGGAACTCAATGTAACCATGCCTGAAGAAGCCCTCGAAGAAATCTAGGCCCAGAGGGTTTTGCTGTTTACTGGACGAGCGATTATTCGCTGGTGTCACTGATCCTTCAATAAAAAGTTCTTTTTTCTTTGTAAGACCAATATTTGACCACTATACTCACTATACTAACAAATAGTAAAGTTGTGGGGCAGGTATGCATTTGGTGATTTATTTTTGTGGAGCCCGAAACTCCGGAAATGATTTCTTAAATGGTTATGATATAAACGACCCCAGCATTAAAACTATTTTCGTTGAAGGCTGTCATCATTCTGAAGTATGTAATTCAATCCTGTTTCCCGATTTAAAATCCTTTGCCGAACGATTTGTTCATACTCTTTTTGAAAACAGAGGCGAGTATCTTGGATTGAAACATGTCGATTTGGCCCGTCTTAAACTGGGTATCAATACGCATGAGGAATATTCCTATACTCATAACGGGGAACCTGTCACACGTAAGAAAACGACAGTGACCGCAGAGGATGCCAGAGAGGATATCACCTCTATTAGTCTTGCCGGTTTTAATCGCGGTGCCTTGACTGCCTTTGAGGTGGCTCCGCTGCTTGAAAATCTTGCTCCCAAACTGGAAATAGACATCATCGCCAATCAACCGGTGTCAGGAAATGCTTATCAACTTCCGGGAAGTCAGGCGGTGAATATTGCGGACTGTAGTCATTGTAACAATATACGTCACGTGAGCGTCATTATTGAAGCCTATGCGGAATCACTTGCCATTCCGGACGCAGATGAACCATATCACCGCGTTTTCTTTACACAGATTACTCCCCTGCTTCCAGATAAAGCTATCAAAAATCTGATAGTGATTCCCAGAGAGAGTCATCAGGTACGTGAAAATTCTGCCGATGGTGAAGAGCATTTAAATATGGAGTTGGCAAAATCCTTAAGAAAGAGAGGGTTCCTTACTCAGGAAATTGTGGTCAGAAAAACGCTGACTTGCCGCAGAGCCGCTTCATTTCTCTATCAGCAATTAAACCCCAGTATTCCACCATTGACCAATTCCGACTTATCAAATTATTTCGGCATTAAAAAGGAACCAGTTCAATATAAAGCACATGGAAATACCGGCCTTAGAAAAGGTTATGAGCTGCATCACGAAGAAAGTTTAATTGACTGGTGGGAACGACAGGATAAAAAAGTGTCGCATTACTCTACGCTTTTAACTCAATTACTGGTTAAAAATCTTAAATCAATGGATTTGTCCAATCCAGATGCCCTCAAGGAATTATATAAAGAAACCGACACCTGGCTTATTCTGAAAACGAACTTTGCCTCGTCACGATACGCGATGGTTGAAGCACTTCGTCACCATATAGGGATGAAGTTAATCGCCTTGGGAGTTGAGCCGAAGGAACTGGCAACCATCGTCTGGGAAAATATGCACGAAACCAATTATTTTCTTTCCGAATGGAATAAAACTGTAAAAAACGCCAATTATTTTCGCACCAAGCAAACAAGGGATTTGGAAGAAGCTATTCATGATTATGCAGGTGAATTACCTACCAGAGAAAATGCGGAAAAATTACTGGGTATCCTTGATCAATGGTTACATCAGGAAAATGCTCAGTCTAATAAACGCTTTGACTTAGTCATTATCATCCGTGAGCAACTGGAAGAGGCTGTCAGAGCGGCGCATGGCGTTCTCGAATAACCTGCATTTCTTAACATTCCATTAAGCTTTCATGACTATAATTAGCACATCAATATAATTTAGGAACAAGCAATGCATTTGGTTATCTATTTTTGTGGCACAGGAAATCCGGGAACCGATTTTTTAAAAGGCTATGATTATGTCAATGATCCCAATGTGAAGACCATCTTCGTTAAAGGCTGTCATGACCGCGAAGTGTGTAATGGGGGAACTTTCCCGGATTTGAAAGGATTTACTGAGCGATTCACCAAAGAAGTGTTTGAAATGAGGGAGGGTAAATTATATTTATCGACCTCTGATTTAGCATCCAAAAAGGTAGGAATCAGTAATCCCCACTCCACTGTTGCTGCTGGAGATGAGCAAAAAGAAATAACCTCAGTCACTTTCGCGGGCTTTAGCCGCGGCGGTGTAACCGCTTTTCTTGAGGCGCAACAATTTAAAACATTCGCACCGAATGTTGAAGTCGATGTAGTTGCCGATCAGCCTGTACCGGGTAATTCTTATCAAATCCCTGGAAGTAACGCGGCCAATATAGCCGATTGCAGTGATTGCTCAAATATTAAAAATGCGACCATTATTCTTGGAGCTTATACGGGAGTTCGACAATGGGTTGACCTGAATGTACTGAGCAAAGTACCCGAAAATTACCAAGCTTACAAAAATCAATATGTAGTGATAGGTCGTGTTATTTATTATGTGGATGAGAATGCAGAGATTACCAATGCGATGCCTGAGGGCTACCAGTTACACGTCGCACTAGCGCGCACACAGACACTCCGCTCAGACGAATTAGCTAGTTTAATCAAGCCTGAACATCTGCACACAGAAGCGTTTTATGAGAATAACTCCAATATCCATCGCGCTTTTTTCTCACAGATAGTCCCCAGCCTTCCTCATACAGCAAAACGTGAATTAATTATTATTCCTCGTGAAAGTCATCATCAGGTCAGACTAAATGCAGCTGATGGTGAAGGACACTTAAATATGGCAATAGCCAAATCACTGGAAAAGCGTGGTTACGTCAGCAAAGAGGAAGTGGCACGAAAAAGACAGGAAGCCCAAAAAACTTATGCCGTTAATGAAACACTACCGCCAGCACAATTTCCACCGGCTCAGCAATTGCAAAGTTTCTTTGGCCTGCGAGCCAGGGATGCCTACCGTTATGTGGACAAATTACACCCCCAGGCAGGTATTCGTTCCGGCTACGGTCTTTTGAAAGATGAATCGATTATTGATTGGTGGAATAGGCAGGATAAAAAAGCGTCACGCTTTTCCACTGAATTAACTAAAGGTTTGGCCACGTTAATTCATGTTACAGATTATCATGATACAGATAGTGTTAAACGTCTTTTTGAATTGACCGATAAATGGCTTATTTTAAAAGCAAATTCTGCCTCTTCCCGATATGCTCAGGTAGAGTCTCTTCGTCATCATCTTCAGGTTAAACTTCTAAATATGAACGTCGATAAAACAGAGCTTGCACAAATTAACCGCGAAAATTTACGGAATACAAACTATTTTGTGAATGAGTGGAAGAAGTCAATCAGCCCGGCTTCTTATTTCAGAACGGATGCCACGAGAATACTTGAAAGGGCCATTCAAGAGCATGCCATGAAAGAGCCTAATGAAGCAAATGACAGAACACTTTTAGAGGCTATCAATACCTGGCTTGATGGAAAAAATGCCAAAACTAGCAAACGTTATGATTTGGTGATCATGATGCGGGAACAGCTGGAAGAAGTGATTGAAAACACCTATGGCCTCTCACAAGAATACCAGTCACAACTCTCACATTAGATAAAATCCTCTCTCCTGAGGGCCATTGACCTAATGACGCTGCTTTAAGGATTGGCCCTCTATTCCCTACGTCCCTCGGCTTGTCCCTGAGAGATGGTCACAAAATTAACCATCTTATTAGAGCCTACGTACCCCCGTTAGAGCCTACGTACCCCGCTTTATGCCTGAGGGATCCCCTCATAATTCTCTCCCTGCAACGAGTATCTCTATTTGCAGGGCCTCGACGGCTTTATCATAATCAATTCTATATTTAAATTTCCTTTGTATGATTCGACAGCCGAGATAGAACAAAGAAAGCACTCGTTTTTTTTGGGATGTGTTGGCTTGAAAAGAGAGATGCCATCGCTTGTTTTCAGCAACGAAGCCGGTTAAATAAGCAATTAAAGTAGCCAACATAGCAATCATTAGTAACACTTGAATTCGCTCTATTGATTTTGAGTAAGCATGTTCAAAGCTAAAGCCATATTGAGATGACTTTAAATCTCGAAAATTCTGCTCTATTTGCATGCGTTTGAAATAGATTGAAAAAGGGTTAAACGATGTTTCTGTATTGTTTAATGAACTTGCTAAAAGCCAAGGTTCATTGGCTGATTTTGAATACACCTTGTCTTTCTTGCTTTGCGCTTTCTTTTTGTACTTATTAAAACGTGTACGTTTTTTTCCGGATAGCTTTATTAAATAAAGAAATGTTTCTATTGGGTCTGTTTTAGAGACAATGCCCCACCCCAGAGATTGTCCTTGTTCGGTCGCCTTTTCCTTTGAATCACAATAATATTCCCAGTAAGTATGGGTATCCAATCGATAACATATATTACCCCGGATACGGCCAACATAGTCCCAACCTTGTTTTAACACCAACCGAAACCATGAATTATAAAAACCAGCATCCGTAACTAATATCGGGAGACTTGTCTCAGGCAGAACTTGCTTTAAATTCTGTAAAAATAAGTGATGCGCTTTGTCACTATTTTCATATTGGCGAGGAAATACCTCTTCATAGACTGATAACGCACGGCCTTTAGCGACTAATGAGGCTCTAAGCAAATAATGCGTTGTATTAGGAACATGGCTCCAATCTACCAGGATAATAGGACGACTATTTGTTCCAATTAACCTATGGGCTGTTTTTTGGTATATCGAGAATCGCTCTCCATGCAGGTTTTTATTCCCTAAAAAACGATCACAGCGTTTAATATTATTCTTTTCTTGAGCCTTATTTTTTAATGCTCGCCCCAACTGAGTTAACGACAGCTTTTTTTCCCTGAGTAAGGCATTGATAAATAAATTAAGCGTATTAAATCGTTTTCCATGGATAGTACTTGATAGCAAATTGTGTAAAAATCGCTTTATGTGCATGAGATATCCTAATCAAAATTGTTCGCAAAACTATTTGATCATATATCTTCATGCACTGCCACTTTTTAATATCCTTATTTATGAGGGGAGCCCTCAGGCTTTATGCGGGGTATCCATAACAATGGTAGTGAATTTTAAAATGCTTTTGCCAATCAGACGCATTGCCTGGATACCCCGCATAAAGCGGGGTACGTAGGCTTACGAGAGACGTAGGTAAAGTCTTAAGGCAGCGCCATTAGGCCAAGAGTCCAACCTACATATAACTGGAGAGACCCCTCTATCTCACTTATCCAATCGCCTTTAAGCTGCTCGTTGAGCGTACCCAGGGTTTGCGTTGAGCCAATTCGCCGGGTAAGGATTTAATTGCCAGTTGCGCTTTATTTAAATCAGGAAAATTACCAAGCGTTAATACAAACCACTCACTGCCTTCGCGAAGTGTGCGATAAATCTTTCCATTTTTAGCTTCAATATGATGCGCAACAAAGCGTTTTAAATCATCGGCATTACGGCTGGCGAGGATTTGAATAGTAAACTGCGTAACTGCCGGCTTGCTGGTTTTCGCTGTCTGAATAACCGCGGGCCTGCTCGTTTCAGTTGGACGCACAGGCAAAGTCTTCGTGGACTTATTACTAGCGAGTGATTTTGCAGGAACGGCATGAGGGTTTGCTTTATTAACCGTTTTTGGAATCACAACCACCTTGTCCATCACCACCAGGTTATTCAGCTCCTCGTCTTCATCCGTATTAAATTCGATTACTCGTCTCATTGGCGGCGGTTGCAGCTCCTGAGACGACGATGCCACAGTCCAGGAAGGGATTTCGGTAACCAGTGCCGGCTCAATATGAGAGCGTAAAAGTTGAATGGAGTGGCTTGCCAGATTAGGAAGGCTTGATACAAGCCTTTCTTCGGGAACAGTCAAAAAGACCGAAGGCGCCGGCAATTCGATTAGTGAAGCTACCTCTTGAAACTGAGGGGCGGGTATTGGAGCGGGGGCAGGCTCAGCCACTGTCAGGGTTTGATTCTGAGTGGATGTATAAGCAAATCCCAAACCAACCAGGGCAGCCCCCAAAAGACCATAGGCTTTGACGCCGGTACGACGGGGGCGGCTGGCCTTTAAGGTGTCCGGATTGAAGAAATCCTGCATCTGAGTGTTAATGCGCCCAATATAGCCGCCAGTCAATTGGTAAAACTGCGCCAGGCGTTTATCAGTCATGGTTTTATCAAGGCGTCTTGGAGAAGGGAGAAACTTTAACAGATAGGTCTTTGTCTCGCTTTCTGATAATCCACCAAGCTCAATGCTATGAATTAAATTATCAAATAAATCTTTATCCAAACTATTAATACTGGCCGCCAGACTGTAGTCTGAAACCAGGCATAAGTGGAAAAAGCCGGTGTTACCCTGTTTTTTGATTTCAAGTAATGCCTCTTTGATAAAAAGATCAGGTAAAAGTTGTGCATTATCGATAATAACCAGCACATGAACCTTTCTTTCATTCACTTGCTGGACAAAGTTAGACAGACTTTGTTCCGCATCGATTCGCAAATGAAACGCTTCGTAAAGTTTGGATAATACCTGCTGCACATTAAGTGGTGCTTCGGCATTAATCAATCCAGCCTTGACTCCGGAGTCGAGAGATGATTTTAAAATTTGGGCAAAAGTACTTTTCCCTCCCCCTTTTTCTGCCAGCACAGTAATTAAGACATTATTCAATAAAACCAGATGATTAATAAAATCAATCTTGTTAAGCCAGGCTGCGGGTTTAAAGGGAGGTGTTTCCATCGTTGGTTCACGGCGGTCTTTATCCATGGAATCATTTAGCACGAATTACTCTCCTTCGACTGCGAGCTTTAATACCTTCTGTAACAAATCGGCAGGAACCTTGTCCTCGATGAAGCATTCGCCTATTTTTTTAATCAGTATAAAGCGTAATTTATTATTCTTAATTTTTTTATCTTTCGCCATTAACAGCGTCAACCTGTCCAGATTGATATCTATCGGAATGCGGCGCGGCAATTCTGCCAATTTTAAAAGCTCATCCACCTGCTCGACTCCGGACTGATCGAGATAGCCCATCTCTCGCGATAATAAAGCGATACAGTATAAACCAATGGCTACCGCCTCGCCATGCAGCCAGCGCTCATAACAGGTATAAGCTTCCAGTGCATGCCCGATGGTATGTCCCAAATTAAGCAAAGCCCGGCGGCCCTGCTCTTTTTCATCATCCTGGACATAACTCACCTTGATTGCACAGCATTGAGCAATGACAGGCAACAAATCAGCTTCAGAAAAAGGATCTTTTAGTAAAAGCCTGATTTGATTCGATAAATCACCGGCTTTAAGGATGGCATACTTAATCACTTCTGCAAATCCAGCCTGGCGTTCTCGCTTCGGCAAACTGGCGAGGGTTTTGACATCGATTATCACCGCATCGGGCTGATAGAAGCTGCCTATCATATTTTTCCCAAGCGGATGATTAATAGCTGTTTTCCCGCCTACGGAAGCATCAACCTGTGCCAGGAGCGTTGTAGGAATCAGCACAAAACCCACACCTCGCTGATAAGTGGAAGCAGCAAAACCAGTGATATCGCCAACCACTCCGCCACCAAGACCAATGAGGCAGGTATCCCGGTGGTGCGATGCGCTGATAAGCCTGTCATAAATCTGCGTCAGGCTTTCCTGATTCTTATATTGCTCGCCATCTCTCAAAAGAACCACATCGCATTGTCTGTCAGCAAACACTGACTTCAACGGCTCCATATAGAGTGGAGCCACCGTTTCATTGCTTACAATTAAAACTTGCCTGGATTTAACAACACTCCGCAAAAATTGAGGATCTGCCAAGAGATTTTCTCCAATATGGATTGGATAATCCTGGCCAGGCAAGCTCACTAAAATCTGTTTATATAACTCAGACTTCGCCATAAATGTATTTGATAATATTATTAGCGACTGCTTTCACGGTTAATTTGTCGGTTTCAAAGCTGATGTCTGCAAGCTCATCATAAAAAGGCTCTCTCTCATCACGCAGCATTTCCAGACGGCTTTCCAAATCTTCCGTTTGCAAAAGCGGTCTTTTCGTATCTCTTTTGGTGCGCTCAAATTGCTGTTGCAAGGAAGTCTTCAGATAAATAACGGTTCCTCGTCCAGCCAGGGCATTTCGATTCTCGGGGGTCATCACTACACCACCGCCAGTTGCAAGCACAATATTGGTTTTCTGGGTTAATTCATCAATGACTTTTTGTTCCCGTTTACGAAAACCCTCTTCACCTTCGATATCGAATATCCAGGAAATATCAGCACCGGCACGTTCTTCTATTACTTCATCTGAATCATAGAACTCAAGTTTGAGCTCCTTTGCCAAAGTACGGCCTATCGTGCTTTTTCCTGCTCCCATTGGCCCAATTAGAAAAATGTTGCGTACTTTAACTATGCTCATTTTTTATTACATACCTCTTCATCTGAACAGGAACTTAGTCCTGTTGTTTAACGAGATGCCTGTTTCCCCTATTTCCAGGGAGCAGGCCTTCCGAATTTATTCAGTTCAACCCCTTTACCTTCAACAGTGGTAATTGAAAGCGTATTGGTTATTATCCTAGGAGTAATGAAAATGAGCAACTCCTCATTTTTAATTTCTGTGGACTGATTTCTGAATAATACGCCAACTACTGGCAGGTTTCCAAGAAATGGTACTCGATTAATCGAATTGTTTTTATCTTGTTTATAAATCCCCCCTAAAACAATCGTCTGTCCATTGTTAACCAAGACGTTGGTTTGTATTTCTTTAGTCAGGATAGCAGGAACGCCGTTGAAAGTTTGCGGCGAAGGAGTATCCTGATTAATCTGCAAGTCCATCATAATTTTGTTATCAGGGGTAATCTGCGGAGTCACCTTTAAACTTAAGACCGCTTTTTTAAACGCCACCGCAGTCGCACCGCTTGAGGTCGCCTCCTGATAAGGAATTTCCTCACCCGACTCAATTACCGCTGATTGCTGATTGGTGGTTATCAAACGCGGGCTCGAGATCACCTCACCCCGTCCTTCGCTTTCCAATGCCGACAATTCCAAATCCAGCAGGATACCATCTCCCAGTTTTGCCAGAGCCAAACCAACAGAGGCAGGCGATGCAGAAACAGGCGTTGCCGCCAAATCCACGTTAAGACGATCGGAAAGCGGAACTACATCCGCTGGAGCGACGTTTTGCGCCAGCTGATTCGCACCACTCAATGTTCCGCTAAGATGCGTAGGACGGGAGATACCGAAGCGAATACCCAGATCGCGAGCAAAATCCTTGGTAACATTCACAATCCTTGCCTCGATGAGGACCTGCTTAACCGGAATATCCAGTTGCTTGACCAATTCCCTTATTTCTTCAATCTGGACGCCAGTATCCTGAATCCATATTGTATTTGTGCGAGCATCAACGCTTAGTGTCCCTCGTTTAGACAAAAGTGAATTATTTTTGTCTTTAAGCAGCACCGCGATATCCGCCGCCTTGGCGTAATTGATTTGTATCAATTCAGAGCGCAAAGGGGCAAGATTGGTAACAGCCTGCTGAGCCTTGAGCGCATTTTTTTCCTGCTCCAGCAGGTTTGACGCTTTGTCGATTAGTAACACATTGCCGGTTTTTCGTTTATCCAGAGCATTGGTTTTTAGAATTATATCCAGCGCCTGATCCCAGGGAATATCGTTTAATCGTAAAGTAATACTTCCTTGCACCTGGTCACTCACCACGATATTAATACCGGTGAACTCTGCCAATAACTGCAAAACCGCTCGAATCTGAATATTCTGAAAATTCAGCGAAATCCGTTTACCGGTAAAGACCATTTTCTTAAGTTTGGCCTGTTTTGCCTCTTCGGCACTCAAAGGATAAATCTCGACAATAAATTGTTTGTTAACCTGGTAGGCATAATGACCATAATCCCCTTTACTGATAATAGTAAGGCGCGCATTCTTTCCGTCCTGCTGGAGGCTCAATAGTTGTGCAGGGCTCTGGAAATCAGCCACATCAAAGCGTTTTATTAAACGCGGGGGAATTTGGGTACTCATGAAGTTAACCACAACCTCCTTTCCAGTCTGGGTTACATCAATGGGTATACTGGCATCTGTTACATCAATAATCACGCGGCCGCCTTCTGCGCCTGTACCACGAAAATCAAGATTGGTGATGCCGTGACGAGCATTAACAGGTCGATTGCTTACAAAAATTTCTCTGCGCTGCTGAAATATCTGATGACTTTTTCCACTTAATGTCAGGGAATAGGTATTTCCTGCTATTTGACCTGAATAGGAAATAGAGTCTGTAAGATCCAGAATAGCTCTGACTCGATCGCCCACTGCCACTATATTATAGTTCGTTAGTGAGCCTATTTCTATTTTTCTGGATTTATCCTTCTCATTAATCACCATTTTGGTCTGAATGAAATCAAGAACAAGGCGCGGGGGCTTTTGAGTAATGAAGCTGGCGGGCAGGTTTTTCAATGGGCTTGTAAAGCAAAAATCCACCCGCACCCGCTCATCTGGTAAAGGAATCACCTTAATACCCGTCATGGTGTTCGTATCGGCCATTGCCTTACTGAGCGCGACCAGCATAAACAGGGCGATTAAAATTAATTTACGCAACATCAACTCCTATTGTTCTTTTGCACTTAAACTAAAGCTAGTCACTTTTTTTTCCCATTTTCCATCAATTTGGATTGTTTCTTCCAGTTTTAGGATGTTATTCGTAATTTGAATTATTTTACCGTAATTTTGCCCCATATAATCACCCGGTCTGACTCTGACTATTTCACCACTGGGTTTGCTGATTAATCCCCATATCATATTATCCTGTTTAAGGATTCCAACAAACTTTAAGGAATCAAGGGGATATTCTTCAAGTGGTTGCTTGGGCCTTTTGGTGTTAGGAGCGAGTTTATCCTGAAATTGCTTAACGGTTTTAGGCTTAAACGGGCTGCGACGGCTTTCGTTTTCAGGATAGACAAACTTGGCCAGAGGTTTAATCGTTGGAATCGGTTCGATGGGTTGTGCTTTGCGCGACTTGACTTCATTGATATAGCGAGAAAGTTCAAGATCTGCTGAGGTATCGCAGCCCGACAGCACATAGCCGGTCAGAATCACTATCAAATATCTGAAATTGCGTGCTCTCATGATTTGTATCGATAAATTTTTGCGGTTAATTTCATTTCCAGTAAATCACCGGAGGCTGCTTTTTGCTTATCCTCTTTAACTGTGTTGATTTCAAAATCATGTAAAGTCACAATGCGCCCCATCTGCGCCACACGGCTTAGAAAAACAGCTAACTGGTGGTAATTTCCGATTACTATAATATTGATCGGAACTTCAATATAAAAATCATGAATCACCTCGGGAGCCGGTGCAAACAGTTCAAAAGTTAAGCCGCTGCTTGTACCTGTTTTTGAAATATCCTCCAGAAGACCGGGCATTTCGTTCTTTGCCGGCAATTGTTTGAGCATGTTTCCGAATCGTTCGGTCATTACCTGCATTTGCTGCCGATAAGCCTGTAAGTTTGCGGCTTGTTTTTGTTTTTGCTCAAATTCAGTTTTTAAATTAGCCTCTGCGGATTTTAAGTTGTCATATTCCTCAAAATAGGATTTGATAATCAGCCAATAGCCAAGACCTATGACTAAAACTGCCAATACGAGGGCGGCCATATACTTGACCGCCAAGGGCCACTGTCCAGCATTTTCGAGCGTCAGATCACTTAAGTTTATAGTATTCATAATGTCAATAACGCACTGTTCTTGGGTTTAAGTATGAAGCTTAATTTGAATTCATTTTCACCGGTTTCAGGGGCAGCTGCATTGGTATCATTCGGATCCAGGGGATCTTTGCTTTTTTTGATCTCGGTTAATTCAGGATTTTGAATCCAGGGGTTTTGCTCTATATTGCGCATCAGAATGGATACATTGCTATTGGATTCAGAATAACCGAGCAAGGTAATGCGGTTACCCTCGCGCTTCATTTGAGTAAGGTATACGCCATCAGGAAGTATTTTAATAAGCTCGTCTAATAAATGAACCGTTAAGCTGCGAGTGGCCTGCAGATTCTGCACTACAGTCATTCTTGAAATCAGACGCGCTCTTAAATCCTTTAGCTGTTTAATTTCCGCAATCTGTCCGTTAAACGTATTTATTTCGTCCTGCAACAGCTGATTTCGATGTTTTTGGCCGCTTACCAGGTCAGAGGCATAATAATACATGGCGAAAGCAATGGCACTTCCTAAAATAAGAGCCATGAGCAATAGCATAGTGAATTCTTTTTTTTCATGCTCCCGCTTGATTTCACGCCATGGTAAAAGATTAATAGTCGTCATTGCCTAATAAACCTCTCTTAACGCTAATCCACAGGCCACTATTAAGGAAGGAGCTTCAGCAATTAGCCGTTCTCGATTTACCGTTTTAGCGATTTCAATCTGTTCAAAGGGATTGGCAATTGAAACTGGAATTCCAGTACTTTCCTCCAGCTTTTCCGCAAGGCCAGTCAGCTTTGCAACGCCTCCAGCAAGAAGAATATGATCAATAAATCCGTAATGGCTGGTTGAGAAGAAAAATTGCAATGCCCGTTTAATCTGTACCTGCAGCATTTCTCTAAATGGATTTAAAATATGTTCCGCATAATCGGCCGGCATACTGCCGTTTGAGTTCATTTTCATCGCCTCATGAAAAGAGACCCCATAATGCATGGAAGTTGCGTCAATAAGCTGTTTTCCACCAAACTCCTCTTCGCGGGTAAAAATCATCTTCATTCCGTGAAGTACGAAAAAATGAGAATACAGTGCTCCTATGTCGATGATAGCGATCACTTTATCCTTCCCCTGGGCTGGCAAGGCGCGGGTAACAAGTTGGGCGGTTCGCTCTACAGCAAAAGACTCCACATCGACCACCAGAACCTCTAGTCCTGCTCTTTTTACAGCCTCTACCCGACTATTCACATTTTCGCTTCTCGATGCAACGATTAGTACATCGAGAAGAGACGCATTTTTTGCAGCAGGCCCTATCACTTCAAAATCAAGATTCACTTCATTAACAGGGTATGGAATATATTTCTCAGCTTCCATGGTGATAAACTCTTCCATTTCCGAATCATTTAAACCCTCATTAATTTGAATGGTCTTGCTGATAACCGCTGAGTCAGGAACGGCGAGTACAGCATTTTTACTAGTCAGATTTTCCGAGGAAATCATCTGCTTGATAGAATAAGCAATAGCATCTATATCTTTAACTGTATTTCCTTCAACCGCATTAAGGGGTAATAATTTAGAAGCATAGCCATTTACGCAGTGCTGCTGACCTGATCCTGAAATCTCTATAATCTTGATCGAAGTCGAGCTGATATCAATTCCAAGCAAGGACTGACGTCTTGGTTTAAACAATTTAAGCACGCGTATAATCTCCCTTCAGGTGCACCATGCAATGAAAGCGAACGTGTAAACTATGCGGATCTTGAGGTTGTTCCCTCTATATCCTAACGTAAGCATTTAAAAAAAGGAACTTTTTCTTTAAAACTGCCAATCCTGACACTATTCGACTGATAATCGCTCATCTTATTTTCCCTTTTGCTCGCCAGAGAATGATAAAACTTGCCTAATCGTCTTAAAACTGTCCGTATTTATTTTTTGCTAACCACTTGTTCAACCCTTGCACTCTTAGTTCGCTTAAAATATAGTGAATAATCTGCTAACAGTTTTCAGATACAGTACAAGGAGTTGTAATGAAGATAATAGACGTCATAGGTGCCTTAGAAACTATTGTCGTGGAATACTGCGCTGGGCAAAATGTTTCTTTTAACATGGAAGCTTATAATCGCGACTCCATTGAGGGCAAATCAAAACGCTTGGGAGCCTTGGTTACAGCCGCTATGAAGGCGAGTTATAGCGAAAGAGAAACCCTTTATAACTATGTGTTATATATCATTTCGAGTTTGCATTCACTGCATGAGATTAATGAATCTACTAAAAAGTTCGTTCTGAAGCCCAGCCTGACTAAAGAAGAGGTCTTGAAAGCCCAGAATGATTTTGAGGACTTTTTATGGAATATAATTACCCTTCTTAAAACTTCTCAAACCGCACTGATTGAAATCAGCTATAACCATCAAAAAATCAAGATGCCAGGATTGCTTCGCCGAGGAAATATCTATAGCTCTTATTGTTATACCGGTGAGTTATTTTGCAACCCCAAAAAGCTCTTTGCCCTGTTAATACTTGACGATAAATCTTCAAAAGAGCGATGTAAGGAAGAGGCGGACAATTGCTTCGCTCCACTACTTATTCATGTTCTTGAGCTTCAAATACAGGATCTGGAGAAAAAACTTGCCGCAACTTTGCGAGCCAGTGAGGAAGAGGAAAAACTGCGTTCACAAGTTGAGAGACTTGTTCGTGAAAAAGATATCGCGATTGAGGAGTTGAAAAAGAGCGAAGAATTAGCCAGGCATCGCCTCGAGCAATCTCAAAAAGCTCAGGATAATCTGCTTGCTGAAAATGTAGAGTTAAAGCAAGAGAATGCTGATAAAACTAAAACAATTGCCGCCAAAGATCTTGAACTGGCAGCGAAGGACAAACAACTTGAAGCGAAAGATCAGCTAGTGGCAGAAAAGGAGCAACAACTGGCCCTTATGCAGAAAAGAATTGCCGCCCTGGAGCAAAGCAACAGAAGTAAAGATGAGGCCTGTGAAAAAATTCAGACGGAACTCTCTGCAGTAAGGGCCTTCGGCGCTCCTTTTTCATTGACAGCCCAATTATACGGAACAAATCGTCATATCCTCATGCGAAATTTAAACCCGAAACCGGAAGAGGAAAAGCAAACCCTGACTGCAAAAGACAGCGATGAGTTTCCTGGACTAGGTGTTTTTAAAGGCTCACTGGTCGATTAAACAGCAAACCCCTTCTCTTTGCGCTTTATTATTCGCAATAAAGCGCAAAATCGCGTTATAATCATCGCATTTCAATTTCTAAAGCTCCACACAACATGAAAAAAATGATTTACTTCTGGCGTAAAGGGCTCTGGGCGCTTTTAAGCCTTTTCTTTGTTGGTGTCGTTGGAGTCAGTTTCCTCTATCTTTATCTGGAAAGTCAGCTGCCGAATGTGGATTCATTAAAAACTGTCCACCTTCAGGTACCACTACGCGTTTATACGCAGGATGGAAAACTAATCCAGGAATACGGGGAGAAGCGGCGCATTCCACTGACTTATGACGAGATTCCTAAAACCTTGGTCTTTGCGCTATTGGCCACTGAGGACCAACGCTTTTTTGAACATCCCGGAGTCGATGTCATGGGGCTTGGCCGCGCCATGGTGAATATGATCCAGACAGGCAGCAAATCACAGGGAGGAAGTACGATTACCATGCAGGTAGCCCGTAATTTTTTCCTGAGCCGTAAAAAGACTTTTTTAAGAAAATTCAATGAGATCCTGCTGGCTATCAAAATTGATCGTGAATTAAGCAAGGAAAAAATTCTTGAGCTGTATCTGAATAAAATCTATCTGGGGAATCGCGCTTACGGCGTGGGAGCCGCGGCTAAAGTGTATTATGGAAAGCAGCTGAAAGACTTAAACCTGGCTGAATTGGCAACCATCGCCGGTTTACCACAGGCCCCCTCCACACAGAATCCTATCATCAATCCGGCTGCTGCCAAGAAACGACGCGACCATGTGCTGGAACGATTGCTTGAAGAAAAGTACATAACCCAGGAGCAATATAACGAGGCCATTCAGCAACCGATAACTGCCAAATATCATGGACCCAATATTGAAGTAAGCGCCCCTTATGTTGCTGAAATGATTCGCCAATCACTTTATGATCATTATGGTGAAAACGCCTATACCAAAGGGTATAAGGTTTACACTACAATCGATAGTAACCTGCAGCTCGCAGCTAATCAGGCCGTATTTAGTCAACTGATGGCCTATGATCATCGGCATGGCTATCGGGGAGCCGTAGCCAACGTGGGCCAGATTAATGATCAGTCCCCTGCTGCTGCCCGTAAATTGCTGGCTTCTTATCCCACGGTGAACGATCTTCAGCCCGTGGTTATTTTAAGCCTTAAAGATAAAGAAGCGACCGCGCTGATGCGTGACGGGAATAGCATTACTATCAAATGGGATGGTATGGCCTGGGCGAGGCCCGCGCTAAGAAAAGGATGGATGGGTAAAGCACCTCAGAATGCGCATCAGATTTTCAAAATCGGCGATATTGTCTATGTCAATCAGAAAGAGAATAGCTGGCAGTTAAACCAGGTACCGCAGGCCGAAGCAGCGCTTATTGCCTTGAATCCGCAAAATGGTGCTATTGAAGCCCTGGTTGGCGGCTTTAATTTTGAGAAAAGCAAGTTTAACCGGGTAACGCAATCCAGCAGACAACCTGGCTCAAGCTTCAAACCTTTTGTCTATGCCGCAGCGCTCAATAAAGATTATACGCTGGCAACTCTTGTTAATGACTCGCCGATTGTTGTTGATGATCCCAGTCAGCCCACCTTGTGGCGTCCACATAATGACAACCAGACGTTTAACGGCCCCATGCGCTTAAAAGAAGCCCTGATTCGTTCCCGCAATCTGGTTTCCATTCGTGTACTGGATGATTTGGGCTTTGATTATACAATTGATTTTGTATCCCGTTTCGGCTTTCGCAAGCAACAACTTCCCCGCGCATTGTCTTTGGCTCTGGGAAGTTTGTCGGTCAGTCCTCTTGAGCTCACCGCAGCCTACGCAGTATTTGCCAATGGCGGCTATCGCGTAGAACCCTATCTGATTGATCATATTAGCGATGAAGACGGGAATATTTTACTTCGCGCAAAACCTGCCGTAGTTTGTGACAATTGCGCACAAGCCAAGTCGGACTCAGATTCATTCGCACCACGGGTAATCCCGGCCGATATCGCCTTTTTAATGAATACTGCATTAAAAGACGTAGTTCAGCAGGGAACGGCTCGTGCCGCTCGCGTTTTGAATCGACAAGACCTGGCGGGTAAAACAGGAACCACTAATGATCAGGTCGACGCCTGGTTTGCCGGATTTACTCCCAATCTGGTTGCGACAGCCTGGGTTGGCTATGATACACCTCAATCGCTTCACGAATATGGTGCAACCGTTGCACTGCCTATGTGGATTGAGTTCATGAAGACAGCCCTCAAAAATGTGGCAGAACAAAGCCTGACCAAACCTGAAAATGTGGTCGCAGTTCGCATTGATCCCAAAACAGGTCTTTTGGCCAACGAAAATCAAAGCAATGCGATAGTGGAATATTTCAGAGAACAGGATGTTCCAACAGAAGAAGGAGCGCCTGTAACCGCCGGCAGCTCTTCCTCTTCATCATCGGAAGAAAGTGAGAATTTGTTTTAGTTATAGATATCAACTTTAGAGAAAATCCCCTCTCTCTAACTCTCTCCCTGAGGGGGAGAGAGGATTCTTAAGTTGAATAACACCATCAAGCCTGGTGAGGATCCAAGGCATCCCGTACCGCATCGGCAAATAAATTACTCGCGAGTACCAGCACAAACATAAACAGGAATGCCGCCATGATAGGCCACCAAACCAGCGGATCTCTGGCCAGCTCAAGCCTGGCTCCGTTAATCATATTCCCCCAACTGATGGTCATAGGAGATACCCCCACCCCCACATAGGAAAGCACCGCTTCAGCCAACACCAGAAAACTGAAGTCGAGAACCAGTGAAATGAGCACAATCGGCATCATATTAGGCAATAAATGTTTCCAGATAATTCTTGAAGTCCGGGTTCCCATTACTTTAGCGGCTAATACAAAGTCGATTTCCCGAAACTTCAAAGCTTCTGCGCGCAGTAAACGGCATAAACTGGTCCAGCTGGTAATCCCCAGAATAAGGCATAAAGCAAATAATCTCGCATCAGCACTTTTTTCAAGCGTTGGAAATTGCTGAGGATGATTGGCAATATAAGTTTGCATCGATAATACAGAAGCCGTGATAAGAAGCACTCCTGGAATGGAGCTTAAAACAGTATAAATATACTGGATAATATCATCAACAACCCCGCCAAAGTAACCTGCAGCAATGCCTAGAATGATTCCTAAAGGAAGCATGAATAATGTGGTTAAGGTTCCAATAACAAGACCTGTGCGAATACTTTTTACGGTGTAAAAGAAAATATCCTGCCCAATCTTTCCAGTGCCAAATATGTGAAAGTAACGGGATAACTTAAAAGCAAGAATGCTAAGAAAAATACAGATGAAAACAGTACCCAGAGCAACAGCAAGTTGCGGAGAGTATTTGAAATGCCTATGGCCTGATAAATAAGCGATTAAGACAAACAGTAATGCCAATCCTGCTGTCCATACTATCCCAGAGACCCCCGCTTTAAAAATCGTATTGATGATTAAGCTGTTTTTATCCTGACTGGTTTGAACCATCACTGGGGGATAGGAAAGACGAGGATAAATTTGCTGAATTTTACCGTCGAGGATGGCTGTTTCGGTAGTATAAAGCTTTAAAGCCATTGGCGCAGAATACGTATTTTCATACACCTCATCCAAAGGGGCAAGAATGGCGTCCAGCAAGGTTTTCGATTCGAGAGCAGCAGTGTCTTTACCCTCCGATACCTCAATATGGAAGGAATCAAGAATGGCTATGCTTAAAAAAAATAAGAGGATAATCCCCGAAGCGATTGCGATGGGCCGCTGAAAAATCTTTAACAGCACCACTCGTGCTGGCTCCTTCCTTAAACTGAACAAGAGACCGGCAAAAACAAAAACCAGCATGCCAAGAAAAAAAATATCCGTCCAAAGCATTGTTTAACCCAACCTTACTCGCGGATCTGCCCAGGTGTAGGAAATATCCGTTAAAATTAAGCCAAGAATATATAAAACGGAGCCGAGAAAAACCATTGCCCTCACAATTGCAAAATCCTGCTGTTGAATCGCATCTATAATATAGCTTCCAAGCCCTGGCACACCAAAAAAAGACTCAAGAACCAGACTTCCCATAAACAGGGAAGGAATTAGTACCACCACTCCGGTCAAAATAGGCAGCATAGCGTTCCACAGCACATGCCTGAATAAAATGCCGGTTTCAGAGACCCCTTTGGCCCGTGCCGTTTTGACATAGTCGCGGTTCATTTCTTCGAGAAACAGCGTTCTATACCAGCGGGCTCCCGAACCAATCCCGCTAATTACAGCCACCACCACAGGCAATATAATGAATTTGATACTTTCAAATCCGCCGTCATAGCCTGAGATGGGAACCAGCTTTAGTACTTTACCAAATAAATATTGCCCGCCAATAATATAAAACAGACTGGAAATTGACATTAAAATAATACAGAAAACCGCGCCGCTGATATCCAGATAAGTCGAACGGAAAAAGGCCATCGTCATTGCAAAAATAATATTCACCAACATACTGAATAAAAGAATAGGTACCGCAATCGCAAGACTTGGCCACATCCGATGCGAGATATCAAAACTGATATCGCGGCCAGCATCCGACATACCAAAATCAAAAGCGAACAGCTTAAGTGATTTCTGAAAAAACAGGGTTTGGCTGAGTTTCTGCATCCCTGGGACCTGTTCATTGAAAAACAAGGGTAGATCATAACCATGCTTTGCTTTCCAATGCGCAATCGCCTCCGGCTTGACATGCTTCTGTCCTAACTGCATACGCGCCATGTCGTCCGGTGAATTAATCATGAAAAAAAGTGCGAAGGTGATTAAATTGATTCCAAAAAGTATGGGCAAGGCATAAGCTATTCTTTTAACGAGATAAATTAACATGAGTGCAATCTCTTGGCAGGACTTTTTTCCTTACGGTGATAGGCAAACAGCAAGGGTAAGATCAAAAGACTCAGGATAAGTACTATCAGAGCGATAGGCCATAAAACCGGCTGATTCCAAAGACTTCTCAACTTTTCACGCAGCGCGACATCAATACTGGCATACTTTAAATGCCCGAGGCTAATAGTATTCGGCTTTGCCAGATTAGCCCACTGCTGCGCCAGAATAAGGCTTTCCGTGTTCACACCCCACACCCAGGGAGCATCTTCACGTACTATGGCCAGCATTTTGTCAATTAGTTCCTGACGCTTTGGATCATTTGTACGATTTTTCATTTGATCAAACAACCGGTCATACGCAGGATTATTGTAATTGGCGGCATTCTCGCCGCCGTAGCGAACTTTTCCGTTAATGCCATAAAGCTGAAACAGAAAGTTTTCCGGGTCTGGATAATCCGCATTCCATCCCCAATAAAAAATTTGCGTATTGCCTGCCCGCATTTTCTCCTGAAACCGATTGTATTGAGTGGCCCGGATATTCAAATCAATACCAATTCGGGCAAATTGTTTTCTCATCCAATCCAATTGAGCCTTGTCATCAGGGCCGCCCGTTACAGCGCTGTCGTAATGCAATATCAAGGCTTTGCCGGTTGAAGGGTCGCGCCCCTTGGGATAACCGGCTTCTGCCATAAGTTTCCGTGCTTCATTAATATCTCGGCGCAGCATTTTATTATCAGCAGCATCCCAGCGATACACAATTGGATTTATTCCCGCCTTGCCCTCTTTGTAGCCAAATATGCCTGGCGGTATGGGACCTTGGGCAGACTGGCCTCTGCCATTAAAAAAAATTGTAATAAACTCATCATAATTCACAGCGATAGAAATCGCCTGGCGAAGTTTGCGGGCACGCTTACTGTTGCCTCCGACCACCGGATCAAGCATATTAAAGCCCAGATAATAAATCGAAGGATCGGTTGTTTGTTGCAGCTGTAAATTTCGCGCTTTCATTTCGCCGCTCAAATGGGGCTCGCCCTTGGTATCCAGACGGATAGTCTGATCGAAATTCTCATTACTAATCGCAGAGGCATCATAATAGCCCTGCAAAAATTTATTCCATCGCGGGATCGACTCTTTTTCCAAAGTAAAATAAGCCTCATCAATCAGAGGCAGTTGCTTCCCCGCATTGATGCTATACCCCTTTTTCACATCCTCCGGATCCGTAGAGTGCGGAAAAAAATCCTGACGGTAATTGGGATTTTTCAACAAAATCATTTTTCGATTAGGATTGTTTTCGCTCAACATAAAAGGCCCTGTTCCAACAGGATACCAGTCAAAGCTCAAATTTTTATCATCCATATCAGGCTGTGAATAAAACTGGTCGACCTCCCAGGGAACTGGTGCAAAAAAAGGCATTGCCAGCCAAAAAAGAAACTGTGAATAGGAACCTTTCACCAGAATTTCAAAACTGTAATCGTTCAATTTCTTGACACCACTTAGGGGATATTGTCTCAAGTCCACATAATGATGCGTTCTTAGTGGAGGCAACTGACTGGCAAACTCTCTGAAACCTACGATGTGTTCGCTCATTAATTCTCTGATTGGTGAACTGACATCCGGATCAGCCAGGCGTTTGATTTGATAAATGAAATCATCAGCGACCAGCTCCCGGGTTCCGGTATACTTGAAATCAGCCAGCTGATTAATATCATTGTTTTCGAGATAGTCATCAGGAAGAGGTAAATAGCGATATTTCCCTTCATTATCCATAGCAAATGCGGGGTGAGGCTGATACAGAACTCCAGGTTTGATATCAATCCTATAAAGACTGAATGCCACGTTTTCTGAAAGAGAATCAGGCAGAGGCTGCATAGACTTATCGAGGTAAGTCACCTGCGGCATGCTCGCCGCAATTAAAGGTTCCAGTTCATAAGGCCGCTTATAATAGTCATATTGTAATAAGGGCTCATAAATTTGCATGATGAAAACATACTCATTACTTGAGTAGGAACGAGCCGGGTCCAGTGTTTTAGGTTGCTCATTAAATGAGGAATAATAGATTTTTTTTCCAGAATCGCTTTCAGGATAAGGATCATTTAAAACCAGACCATAGCTCGAGTTGCTGGCTAGCAGCAGCACTGCAACTCGTAATTGAATATTCCCTGTTAGTTTCAAAATAACATCCTGACTTACTGATCCAGCATTTGAAGAAACTGTTCTTCATCTAAAATCATTACTTTTAACTTAGCGGCTTTTTCTAACTTGGAGCCAGCATCGGTACCTGCGATTAAAAAATCGGTTTTACTTGAAACACTGCCGGTTACCTTGGCACCAAGCGCCTCCAGCCTGGCTTTCGCCACATCTCTTCCCATCGTGTTCAAAGTACCCGTCAAGACCAGTGTTTTATTATAAAAAGGGTTGCTTGTGTCGATTTGCTTTTTTTCTACCTGCGGCCAGTAAACGCCATAAAGCAACAGTTTATTAATGACTTCACAATTATGATCCTGGGAAAAAAAATGAACAATATAATGCGAAGCGACAGGCCCAATGTCCTTCAACTCCATTAATTGCTCGATACTGGCGTTTTTCAGCTCGATCAAATCCTTAAAATGATCAGCTAAAACGCCTGCGCTGACCTCTCCTACTTCACGGATCCCCAAAGCATATAAAAAGCGTTTAAAGGTTGTTTTCTTACTTTGTTCTATTGCATTCAATAAATTTTCGGCCGATTTCCTGCCCATACGCGGCAAAGCCATCAATTGATCCAGAGTTAAAGCATAAAGATCTGCAACATCCTTGACTAACTGCTGATTCACTAACTGCTCAATTAATACATCACCCAATCCATCAATGGACATGGCCCGGCGTGAGGCAAAATGCCAAATCATTCCTTTTAACTGAGCCTGACAGAATAATCCTCCCATACAGCGTGCCACAGCCTCGCCCTCTTCGTGCACTACCTCCGCATCACAAACCGGACAATTAGAAGGCAAGGTAATTTCTCTGGCTGTATCGGGTCTTTTTTCAAGCACTACGCTCACTACTTCTGGAATCACATCACCAGCCCGGCGTACCACTACCGTATCGCCAATTAAAATCCCCTTGCGTCTGATTTCATCCATATTGTGCAAGGTCGCATTGCTTACCGTGACGCCGCCTACAAAAACAGGTTTCAGACGCGCGACAGGAGTTAATGCGCCGGTGCGGCCAACCTGAAAATCAACAGCATATATTTCTGTCATTTCTTCACTGGCAGGGTATTTATGGGCGCAGGCAAAGCGCGGTGCACGTGCTACAAACCCCAGCTCATTCTGTAAGGCAATACTATCCAGCTTATAGACTACCCCATCGATTTCAAAAGGCAGGCTGTCTCGCCTTTTTTGCATTTCATGATAGTAATCGAGACACCCGCTTAACCCGCGAACCTGACGATTGTCGGCAAACACCCGAAATCCCCATTGACGAAGCCATTGCAATTGCTGGAAATGACTGTCAGGCAGCTCAACCCCTTCACGAGCACCAACACCATAGCAAAAAATAGCCAATGGACGGGTAGCCGTTATCTGCGGGTTAAGCTGTCTTAAACTACCTGCCGCCGCATTGCGAGGATTCACATAGGTTTTCTCACCGCGCTCAATTGCCCGCTGGTTTAAGGCTTCAAATCCGGCTTTTGGCATATACACTTCGCCCCGGATCTCGATTAAGGACGGGGGAGTGTCAAGCATCAGTTTTAAGGGAACCGCGGCGATTGTTTTAATATTAGCAGTAATATTTTCCCCCACGCTGCCATCCCCACGCGTGGCAGCCGTTACCAGGATGCCGTTTTCATAAGTAAGACTGACTGCCAGGCCATCCAGCTTGGGCTCGCAGCTGAATAATAACTCGTCGTCAGCAGAATCCAGTCTATCCGCCACCCGCTTGATAAAAGCCTGCAGCTCTTCAGGACTGAACACATTGGAAAGAGATAACATTGGCTGGCGGTGTCTTACCGGTTCAAAAACATGGGCAGCACTTCCTGAGACTCTTTGTGTTGGAGAGTCTATCGTCATTAATTCCGGGTATTCTGTTTCAAGAGCCTGCAAATCTCGAAAACAGCGATCGTATTCAACATCAGGAACGCTGGGATTATCCAGGACGTAATACTGATAGTCATACAATCTGATTGTTTCACGCAATGACTCAAGTCTTTTTCTGACTGCTTCGAGACTCATTTCTAACCCTGGATAATGCAATAATTTTGTGATTAATCATAATCAAAACCGCCGGATTATTACAGCCGGTTGAATTTTATTTTTTTAATGACCCGCTTGTCGTTATCTTATAACCTGTGATATAGATACTGCTAGACTTTTAAACAGGACTTAAAAGAAATGGACTTTTCCCGCTTAATACTTAGTCTTTTTTTGATTATTGTTTCAACGATATCCTATTCTTCAACGACCTCAGACAATCTGGGTATTGTTTTTATTCATGGTACCAATGATCACCGTGATGACGCAGATGGCGGTTATTGGAAAAAGGATTTTATAAGCCAGATGAGCCAAAGTCTGCCTAAACCCGGCAATGCTCTGGTTATAGCCTGTGACTACAGTAAATACATGTGGGAAGAAGAGGCCTCTGGCTGCACAGCCGATCAGATTCTGGATTTTGTAACAAATAAAAATATTGACAAGCTGGTAGTATACACTCATTCCAATGGTGCTAACGTCATGCGCTGGATCTTGTCTCACCCCACCTATGACGAGCGATTCTTGAAATTAGGCAAAATCATTCGCCGGGTCGTCGCACTTGCCCCTTCAAGCGGCGGAACTCCGCTTGCTGATGAAGTGATCAGCGGAAATATTTTTACGGAATCAGTGGGATGGCTGCTCGGCTATCGAAATAATTCCGTCAAACAACAGCGTGTCGGTGATATGGCCCTGTTTAATAATGAACTCCTCCTTGGAAGTGCCGGACGAAGCAACCTGCCCGTACCGTTCAGAGTGGTTGTAGGAACAGATGTCACCGCGTCTCCTTTTTCCAGCGCAAGCTATTGCAATGGCTATTTGCTTAGCACCGGTTTAAAACTAACCAAGCTATACCTGGAACGATGCTCAGACGGTTTTCTTAATTGCAGCTCGCAGGTCATTGCCGGGACCCTTTGGTTTTTTGATACCGAGAAAACAAACGATAAGACGCCTTTAAGTCACAGCCAAAGCAGGCACAGTTGTTTCGGTTTGGAACAAATTCTCATCACCGATCTGGCGCAACAAGGAGTATAGCCATGAGAGCAAAATACAGTATTTTTCTGGCGCTTGCCGCCTCACAGGCTATGGCAGCTACATTTCCGGAACAGGCGGTTCACACCTATCCTTGTGAGAGCTGCGCCTTATTACCTCGTGTGGCGCTAAGCACTCACTGGCCTTTTACCGATGCCCGACTGCTGAAAAAAACAAGCCCCCTGCGCGAACAGCAGACAAAATCCTACCACATCAAGGTCAGTTTTGCGCAGTTGCAGAAAGGGATCCAGCTGCCAACCAAAGCGGCTGGTGCGATTCTTAGAATAAATCCTGTTCAAAGTAAATCCTCCGCTCTTCCTGAAATACCACAGCTCCTAATTCAAAAAGATAAACTTCAATATACATTGAAAGAGGCTGCTGAGCTGATGGCGAAAGATGAAGCCCTCGCCGACACACCCTTTCCCAGGAATGGGGTGGTGATGCAACTCAGCCCCTCACTGGGCAGCGGTATGTTTTCGCTGACAGCCGCATCAGGAAATAATTCCCCTGCAGATGAATTTATCATACATGTAAATGATATAGGCTCCAGCGCCTATTTCAGTGTAAGCACGGATAAAAGCAGCTATCGCTATGGCGACATGCTAATTGCCACCATTCGTACAACTGACTATAACGCAGATCGGATTGAAGGAACCCTGTTTAGTCCTGGCGGTACCCAATACCCCCTTACCCTTAAAGAAATCAGTGAAGGGGTTTATCAAGGGAAAATCCGGTTAACAGAAGAGATCAATTCTCTGGGTGAAAATTGGTATGTGGAAGCCGAGGAATGTATTCTTTTAGGAAGTCAGGAGCTTAAGTACCAGGCTCACACCGCATTCTCCTATTCACTGCCCTCGGCGGCCCTGCTTGAGATTAAGCCATCCGGCAGACAGGCCTTTGAGTATAGCGCCAAATTAAACGTATCTATGTCAAGTCGTTATGCCCTGCAGGCAGTCTTATTGGCCACAGATAAACAAGGCCATAAGATTCCAGTGGAAACAGCACAATCTGCAAACTGGCTGGACGCTGGAAAAACAACTTTGACCCTTAGTTTTTCTCCTGATTTGGCCAACCGTTATAGCGGACCTTTTTATTTAACCGCTATTCAAGTGATTGACTATGGTCAAATCAAGTCAGTTTTTGAGTACAATAACCCTATTCTTATTTCTTAAGATTTATTTAATGCCTGATTTATCCTGTTTTTTTTCGCTGCAGGGGTTGGTTTATACCAACCTGTTGCAGTTGCTGTTTCTCTTTCTGTTGATTGCACAACGAGGAAAGTTACAGAGAAGCGTCTCTTTGGAAATGAGCCAGTTAAGAGAGCTGTTTATAGAGCAAGTTCATGAGTTGGAAATGGTGATCAGTGAAAACGCTTCAAACAGCCAGCAACGCCTTTATGAGCTGATCATCCAAAACCAGTTAAGCGCTCAGGAGCTGATTACTAAAAATATACAACAGCAAATGACGGATATCAGAGAGCAAATCAATTTCAGTTTCAGGCAGCACGCTAATGGGCTCACCTCTCATCTTCATTCCTTGACAGAGGAAATCCGCAATCACCTGCAACAACTTACTCAACAAGTCAATCATAAGCTGGCAGAGGGCTTTGAAAAAACCTCCAGCACCTTTACGGATGTAGTCAGGCGCCTGACCATTATCGATGAAGCACAGAAAAAAATAACTGAGCTGTCCACTCATGTCGTCAGCCTTCAGGATGTACTGCAGGATAAACGCTCAAGAGGCGCCTTTGGCGAAGTCCAGTTAAATGTCTTAATTGCCAATATGCTTCCCTCCACCCACTATCAAATGCAATACACCTTAAGTAATCAAAAACGTGCTGATTGTATACTTTTTCTCCCCGAACCCACTGGACAGGTGGTCATCGATGCCAAATTTCCGCTGGAAACCTATCAAAAACTGATTAACAGCAACTGCTCATTGGCAGATAAAAAAATACTGCAGCAGCAATTTCGTCAGGATGTCAGCAAACATATTAAAGATATTGCCGAAAAGTACATTATTTCAGGTGAAACCAGCGATGGTGCGATGATGTTTATACCGGCTGAAGCTATTTTCGCTGAAATTCATGCCAATTACCCGGAGGTGGTTGCCTTATCACAACGACTCAAAGTGTGGCTGGTTTCCCCCTCTACACTGATGGCCGTTTTGACTACGGCGAAGGCGGTACTTAAAGATGACGCCACTCGCAAACAGGTTCATATCATTCAGAAACATTTACATGCTCTGGCTGATGACTTCCAGCGCTTTGAAAAACGGATGGATAAATTGTCGAAGCATATCGATCAGGCGCATCAGGATGTCGACGAAGTCTCTACTTCAGCCAGAAAAATCACCCAGCGCTTCCAGCGCATTGAATCGGTAGATTTGCTGATCACCGAGGACTCAAAGGAATAAACGATTGAGTCCAAAGAACTTCTTTTCAAACCCGCAATTTGATATGCTGACTTAATCAGCTCTGAGGGAACTACTCATGTATAATGTTTCGCGTCTCGTCCTGTTTACATTTCTATTATTCAGTCTGTCCCTGGCACATGCCGGACGCTGTTTAGGAAACACTTCCACAGCCTGCCCGACTTGCTGTGATCAGTGCTGTGGCAATATGGGCGGTATTTCATACTGCGACTCATCGGCAGGACGCTTCGTATGTAACAACGGTTACTACTCCGCCTGTTATTGTACCCGGCATGCGATTATGGATCTGCAGAAAATCCAGGGTTGCTGCCTTTGGCAGGGGGGCGTTTTAAAAGTCGACGACATCACTGGTGCAGTAATTTGCAATAGCGGCCAGGTTTCAGAATCATGCAGCCTAGATATTACTCAGAATATAGTAACCTGGTAATCCAGTTCTAATTTACAGAGCTTGCTCGGTGCTTATACCCGAGCATCCTGTCATAAAAAGAATCTATTACTGGACAACTTTCCTTGCAACAATCATAATTAAGGTTTTGCTCAGCAAAAATCAATGACGACACCTCTGATAGAAATTAAAAACGTTTTTAAATCCTATGGCCAGAATGAAATTCTGACCGATATTTCCCTATCTGTCCTTGATGGCGAATTTTTAACATTACTCGGCCCCTCGGGTTGCGGAAAGACGACGCTGCTTCGTCTGATTTCCGGTTTTGAACAGCCGACGAAGGGGGAAATTTATATTAACGGGATCTGCGTAAATAATTTGCCTCCCCAAAAACGCGATGTGCATACAGTATTCCAAAGCTATGCCTTATTTCCTCATCTGACTGTATTTGAAAATGTGGCTTTTGCCCTGCGCTGCCGCAAAATCAAAGAAGAAGAGATTCGAGAGCGGGTATTGGACGCCTTACGGCTTGTGCAGCTGGAACCCTTCGCCGAGCGTAATATCAAGCAGTTGAGCGGAGGCCAGCAACAGCGGGTTGCCATTGCCAGAGCAATAATTAACCGCCCGCAGGTTTTGCTGCTTGACGAGCCGCTAAGCTCACTGGATTATCGTCTGAGAAAGGCCATGCAATCAGAATTAAAGCAGCTGCAGCAAAAATTAAATATGACCTTCATTTTTGTCACCCATGATCAGGAAGAAGCATTATCAATGTCTGATCGAATCGTCATTTTTAATCACGGCCAGATTGAGCAGATTGGCACTCCGCGTGAAGTCTATGAAACCCCTGTAAATTTGCACGTGGCCAGCTTTATCGGCGAAGCCAATATCTTTCAGACCACAATTAAGGAAGTCAGAGAACAGGATCTGACAGTTGAGATTGAGGGAGTGGAGCTCACCTGCAAAAACACCTCCAACTTCAAACCTGGAGAGAAAGTTCACCTGATTGTACGGCCTGAAGATATCCGTGTGTGGGATTTGCACGAAGTAAAAGACAGCCACGATATGCTTCCAGGACAAATTAATGAAATTGTTTATAAAGGTTCGACCGTTGATTTAAAAGTCAGCCTTGACTCAGGAAAAATAATTAATGCCTCTGAGTTTTTTGATGAGGATGACGATAAGCTGGAATACAGTGCAAATGAAACAGTCTGGGTAGAATGGTTATCAGGATGGGAGGTGCTTTTACGCGATGAAAGCTAAGGCATTCTCACTTTATTTTCTATACAGCTGGCTGATTATCTTCAGTTTCCTGCCGCTTTGCTTTGTGCTGATAACCAGTTTTCTCTCCAGGGATCCCGTAAATCTGATGGCCCTTCCCTTTACGCTTGAAAATTATTCAGCTCTGTTAAACTGGGTATTTACAAAAATCTTCTTTCGCTCATTGCTGATTGCAGCGATTACAACTTTCCTATGTCTCTTAATCGCCTATCCATTTAGCTATCTCCTAGTGAAATCCCGGCATCAGTCTATTTTGATTCTCTTAATTATCATACCCTTTTGGACCAGCTCTCTGGTACGGACCTATTCGCTCATCGCTATGCTGAAATATAAAGGCATTATCAACGCTGTACTTTTAAAGCTTCATATCATTCATGAACCTTTATCGCTGCTTTACTCCAATTTTGCGGTCATTATCGGTCTTGTTTATAATCTTTTTCCCTTTATGGTATTGCCGATTTTTAATAATATGGAACGTTTTGATTTTCGCTTAATTGAGGCGGCCAGAGATTTGGGCGCAAGCAAATGGGCAATATTCAACCGCGTTTTTCTACCCAACACAGCTCCGGGTATCACCGCCGGCTCTCTTTTGGTCATGCTTCCGGCAATGACACTGTTTTATATTCCTAACGTATTGGGAGGAGCACGTTCCATTCTTCTTGGTAATTTAATTCAGAATCAACTCTTAGTGCTTGAGAATTGGCCGCAGGGCTCGGCGACCAGTATTGTGCTTACTTTACTATTGCTTCTAATTCTCATGTTTTATCGACGTCAAAGTAGCGAGGTGAGCGCATGAAACAGCTCGCCCAGCGTTTTTTCCTTTTCTTTGTTTATACACTTTTATATTTACCTATTCTTATCCTGGTGCTTTATTCTGTTAATAATGCCAAGTTTTCCCTGCAATGGCATGGTTTTTCAATAAAATGGTACACTGAACTTTTCCATGATCGCGGATTGTGGGCTGCATTTAGCAACTCATTAATATTGGGAGTCAGTTCGGCATTAATCGCTACCGTTATTGGTTTATTAACTGCCGTCCACCTCTTTCTCTTCAAAACCAGACATCGACAAGTTCTGGCTGTGATGCTTTTATTGCTGGTGATTATTCCCGATTTGGTACTGGGCGTTTCATTATTGATATTCTTTAATATCACCGGATTACCCCTGGGATTTTTTAGTCTGTTGATTGCACACATCACTTTTTGCCTGCCTTTTGTTATTTTAACCATTAATGCACGCATCAATACCCTCAACCCGAATATCTATTTCAGTGCGCTGGACTTAGGCGCCAGCCGTTTTACCGCATTAAGAAAAATCTTGCTCCCCCTGCTTTGGCCTGCTGTCCTTAGCGCCTTTCTGCTTTGCTTTACCCTGTCTCTTGATGATGTGATTATCAGTTATTTTGTCGCCGGGCCTGATTTCAATATTCTTCCCTTAACCATCTATTCGCTGGTACGCGCAGGGGTTACTCCTGAGCTCAATGCACTCTGTTCTATCACCTTTGGCTTCTCAATGATTCTGGTTATCATTTCCCATTTATTATCCAGGCGTTCACTATGAAAAAGCTGATGCTTATATTCTGGTTTGTATTCTATTCAGTAACCGGGTTTTCTGCTGTAGTGAATGTCTATGTCTGGGGCGGCGAAATTCCCAAATCTGTTATTCAGCAATTTGAAAGTGAAACAGGGATTAAGGTGAATTTTTCCACCTATGACAGCAATGAAACCATGTATGCCAAACTAAAGGCAAGCAGCAGAACAATTTATGATGTCATTCTACCTTCCGGCTATTTTGTTGAACGAATGAAAAAACAGAATATGCTTCATCCTATCGATCCGCAAAAATTACCTAATCTTAAAAATCTTGATCCTGTTTTTACCAATAATGCCTTTGATCCGGGTAATCAATTCAGCGTCCCCATGATTTGGGGATTAACCGGTATTTTTTACAATCAGACCAAAATAAAAAATCCCCCCTTAAGCTGGGCAGAACTTTGGGAGAGACAGTGGAAAAACCAGTTAATGCTTCTTGATGATTCCCGGGAAGTATTTGCTATTGCCCTGATGAGTCTGGGCTTTGATCCCAATGATACGGATGTAAAGCATATTCAGCTAGCTTATGAACATCTTTTGAAGCTGGTTCCCAATATCAAACTCTTTGCCAGCGACAGTATTCAGGCCATAATGATTGATGAAGATGCCTCGCTTGGAAGCGCCTGGAATGGCGATGCTTTTAAGGCGCAGGCGGAAAATACAAACATCCGTTTTAACTTTCCCCGAGATGGTTTTGTGATTTGGGTGGACTGTCTCGCAATGCCGCTCAATCCACCGCATCCCGAAGAAGCCTATGCCTTCATCAACTTCATTTTACGCCCTGACGTTGCCAGTCAGATTGCACTCAAAGAAGGACATGCAATCACCAATTTATCAGGACGAAAATTACTGCCTCCCTCACTTCAGGAAAGCAAACTGATTTATCCCTCTGCGGATGTTTTGAAGCAAGGACATTTTCAAAGAGATGTGGGAGAAGATACTTTGTTAATATATAACCAGTATTGGGAACAGCTTAAACTGGCGTTTTAGTAACAGGCTGGAAGATGGGTTAAATCAACCCTCTCCCTGGCCCTCTCCCAGCTTGGGAGAGGGGATTTTTTTCTTAAACCCCACCTTAAAGCCCTCTCGCCTCTTTGGGAGAGAGCTAGAGAGAGGGGTTAAGAAACACCCTGCCTCTCACTCCGTATTCTTACTTTCCGGTAACTTATGCAATTGCCTGTCGGGATAAATCTGCTTCACCCCTCTGTAGAAGGTCCCCTGAGCGCTGAAAACTGCCATAAGGACACCAGCCTTACCATCCAATATCCCGCGCTGCAAAATCAGACAGCGGAAAAACATCCAGCCGGTACTCAACATTACCGACAGGAACGAAGGAGCTTTACCTTGTTTAATGCGAACTCGTGCGCTGTAAGACGAATAACGATTAATTTTAGCAAGGGCGTGCGTCACATCGAGAAAGGAATGATGCATAATGGGGTTAGATATCTTACCTACAACACGATTATCGGGAAGAATGATTTTCTCATGAACTATATCATCACTGTATCGAGCTCCGTCTCGCTGGAACAAACGAATATGACGCTTGGGGCTGGCAGAATAGCGTAATACTTTTCCATAAAAATTCATGCGAATAGGAACCCGGAAAGCCTGGGCTTTTCCCGACTGCATGGCAGACTCGATCTCTGATTTTAAATCGTCGCTCACCGACTCATCCGCATCCAGATTTAATACCCAATCCCCTGAGGCCAGTGCCAGAGCACGCTGCTTCTGAATACCATAGCCCTGCCAATCATCGCTAATATACACATGCTCTGTGTATTCCTGAGCAATGGAAACCGTTTTATCGGTACTCCCGGAATCCAGTACAATAATCTCATCAGCCCAATCAATCGAGTCCAAGCATCTTTTTATATTCGCTTCTTCATTTTTGGTAATAATAATAACACTGAGCATTAAATCGACCCGACAGTTAACCTGGGCTTATTTTAACGAGAATGCCTGAGCTTGTAACTAAGAAGAGATATTTTAAGAAGAAAATTAAAATATAGAACCTATCGGACTCATATCCTGATATCAGACAAAATTATTCGTCATGGCATTTACGAAAGTTTCTAATGATTTCATTGGTGGAGTTATTAACAATATGTCCGTGATAATCACCTGTCTTGCCTTGCACCTGGGTTAACATCCAAATGAATAGTTGCTCAAGATCATCGCTTGTATTATTTTGAACTTCCTGTGCTCCTACGTAAATTTTAGCCGTATATATAAACATAACAATTCCCCATTAACAATAATGAGCAGCAATAGACACAATGAAGTTCACGCGATGTAAAACCTTTCGGTTTACTACGGGAATTGCAAAGCAGATCTTACATCCTGATAAATTAAGTATGGCACAGTTTTGAAAATCACAAGCTGTTGTACCAGTTTTGCAGCATTTATTTTTTGCCTCTTTCCCAGGTCGGCAAAAGAGCATAATATAGCAGATTGTCTATTTAAACCTTAACCTGGATCAGGAGTAAAATGAAAAGGATTTGTATTGCGGGTTTATTATTACTGTTAAATATCTCTACAGCACTTGCCTATGATGAACCTTATGTCAATCTGGGATTTACAAGCTTCTTCGATGGCGGGCCTCCTGCTGGACCAGGGGTGTATTTTCAGGATTATTTCCAATATTTCACTACCGATCAGCTAAAAGATAAGAATGGCGATCGTCTGCCTCTTCCAAAAACAGATGTCGATGTCACCGTCAATATTACACAATTGATTTATCTCTCGAAAATTAAAATTCTTGGCGCCAGTCTGGGTATGTCCGCCCTGCTTCCCTGGGTGGTCAACAGCAGTGTGGATGATGGTTTGGACAACACAGCCATATATGGCCAAGTGGGGCAAGGGGATTTATTTATAGGTCCTGCCCTGCAATTTGACCCGGTCATGCGAAAAGACGGTCAAGGCCCCCTATGGGTCCATCGTCTGGATCTGGATATTGTCGTACCCACTGGTGAGTATAACCGCAATTATGCAATTAACCCGGGGAGCAATTTCTGGTCAATTAACCCTTACTGGGCAGGAACATTTTGGTTTACTCCCAAAATAGCCGCTTCATTTCGTCTCCATTATTTATGGAACGCTAAAAATCATGACCCCAATGTTGCCTTTGGCCCCTACGCAAGAACCACACAAGCGGGACAGGCAGTTTACGCCAATTTTGCTGGCAGCTATCAGTTTACAGACAAGTTTTTTGCAGGTATCAATGGTTATTGGTTCAATCAGTTCACCGATACCAAAGTAAATGGTGCGGACGTTCAAGGCAGGCGTGAGAAGCTCTGGTCAATTGGACCCGGGTTATTATATAACATTACAAAAAACCATTTTCTCTTCCTTAACTATTATGCAGAACAGGACGCAAGGAACAGAGCACAGGCTAAAGTTGCCGTAGCCCGGTTTGTGATTCATTTTTAACGTATTGAATTATCATCTAATTCCTCCCCCACGTACCCTAAGAGCCTACGTACCCCGCTTTATGCGGGGCATCCATAAAAATGGTAGTGAGTTTTAAAATGCTTTAGTCAATCAGACACATTGCCTGGATACCCCGCATAAAGCGGGGTACGTAGGCTCTAATAGGATGGTTAAATTTTGTGACCACCTCTCAGGGACAAGCCGGGGACGTAGAGCTAATTGCAGACTGAGTTGTCAGAGGTGTGTAGATATACCTATTGAACAACTCGCAGCACGCAGGCTAAAGCGTTATTTGAGTGCACTGAGAGGTTACATTGCTTTCCCTTTCTGCTGATAGCCTCTCTACAGAATGAAACAAAGAGGAATACGCCGCCAATCCCGGTTGAACAGTCTGATTTGCTTCCAGCTGGGTGAATAAATCAATCCCATCTTCAAACTGATTCGCTTTTGCGATATCCAGTGCAGTCTGCCCCTCTTTGTTTTTTATGCCGGCAAACACTTGTATTGTAGCGCCATCCTTAAGTCTTAGTTGAAGCTCAAGTACCATAGAGATCAGATCCGTTCGCTGCGTAGCTGCAGCCCAGTGCAGAAAACTATTCGATTGCGAATCCTGTTGCCGAATCAAATTGTAAAAAATATTTGTAGGCAACCTTGAAAGCAGGTAACGACCTTGCGGGCGATTGAGCAAATAAAGTAATAGGGAATTAGACTCCGACAATCCACCCCAGCTCTTTCTGGTTATATCATGATCAAAACTTAATCCGATAGCATCTTGTAGATCTGATTTCATAGTATCGGATATAGCCAGGTTCTTGAAAATTAATACCAGAAACTCAAGACCTGCTTCAGTACGCGCCAGCACTTCAAAGCAGGATTTACTGGTTTCCTCAAAAGGCTTGAACAATTCTTTTAAAGAGAAACTGAAATTAACCAGCTCAGGATTCTCTCCCAAATACTTTTCAAGACAACGCCAGAGGTTTTCCTCCTCTCTCGTTTTAAGACTCTTTTCAAATAAATACTGAAGCAGGGACGGCATGCCTTTCCAGGGGTTCACTAGAAACGAGTACAATAAACTGGGAACTGTTCCTATCATCAATAGATCAAAATTAGCATAGATTTCTTCTGAGTGCAGTGTAGTAGTCAATAAGTCCAAGAGTGCATTAATTTTTGCCTTGTTACAGAGTTCATTGAGCTCATCCTGTTTTCCAAGAACACGCTGCTCCTTTGTTTTCAGTTGAAGCAAGATTTTCCTTTCTTTTCCGCTCTTTTGCATTTGCAATTTGGCCGATGCTATTTTATTTCGTATCGTGGCAATCTCCTGGTTCAACTCATTAATTTCATTTCTCAGTTTCTTAGCATCAGGAAGAAGGAAAGCCCCTCTTGTTCCAACAATATTTTTCATCCTTTTCATAAGAGACTCCTCGCTATTATCGGGCTCATGCGAGGTAGAAGTAGCCTTTTTAGCGGAAGATCTTACATAAAGTGCAGGGTCAAGCGCTTTGATTACATTACTCAGATTATTCTTTTGAGCTAACTCGAGAGGCGTAAGCCCATCCTTATTTTTTATGCTCCATACATCGCATTCCGGCTTCAAAAGGCCATCACGCAATACGCTGTCTCTTGCAGCCATGATTAAAACAATCACATTGATGCGCTGGTTTCTGACCGCCCAATGCAAAAGTGTCTCACTTGCTTTGTCTTTCCAGACTAAGCCTGAAAACAATTGACTGGTAAAAAGAAGCTTAAATACTTGTCGGCCTGATGGACTGTTAAGCAGGAATATTAACAAATTGTTCTCATCGCTCAAATTATCCCACTCAGTGTTTGCGGTCGCACCAAAAAAAATAACCGACAATACAAGGAGAGGACCTTTATCGAGCATTTCAGGGACTGGTAGGGATTCCAGGACCTCTTTCAAAAAATCGAGGCCATCCTGTCGCCGGCATAGAATTTCAAAATAGCTTTTCCCACTTACAGGTTCTTTTTTAATTAATTCATTTAGTGAAAAATAAAACTCGGTCATCTCGGGATTCTTGGTAAAAGAACGTTTAAGCGCCATCCATTTATCATTATCGGATTTTAACCTGCTCAGGAAACTGTCATAACCTGCATTCTTGATGAGGAATAGGAATTCAAGAATTACCTCCGGCTGCGGTTTCTCACCACCCAGACGATCAAGCCAGTCGTCAGAAAAAACCTCAAACCATCTATTCAAATCTGACTGAGTTTTCTCGTCTTTTGTTAAGGACGTCGAAGACTGACTTGCAGATGCTGATGGATCCTTGGTTTCAAATAAACTCATCAACTTTGTCTGCTCATCGAGGGGAAGATCTGTTTTAATTGTATCTATCAGCCTGGATACGCCTAAATTACCACCAGTGCTGATTGGCAACTTCTCTTGACTTTTCTGGTTACTGTTAAAAAAATTGGGTAACAGACCTGCCAAACCGCCTGAAACATTATTTTTTGAAAGACTGGCGGTAGTTGCGGCGGCGGGAGGCTTCCCTCCAGCAGGGTTCATACGCTGCCTGCCCCTTCTTCCTTTATTAGCATTTCGTTTTCCTCTTACTGTATTTGAATCAGGCGCAGCGTCTTCCTTTACATTTACAGAAGAAGCAGCTTCCAGTAACTTTTCCGACTCTTGAGCGGGAACTGTTTCACTTGGCTTAACTGGCTCTTCTATCTTAATTAGCTCATTCGCCAACAGGAAGCTTGTATAATCAGCATGAGGCGTATTCCCCTTAAGCCAGCGATTAAACGCTTCTTCCGCCATTTCTTTCCTGCCGTTCCGATACAGCCTGCAGGTTTCTTCCAGCCATCCCGCCAGGCGTTCTTCCTCAGTTTGTTTAAGAATCACCTCGCTCAAAAAGGCCGTGTCTGGCGTTTTTATGCCTTTCTCCAGCTCATTGCAAAGCATAGTCAATGGATGGCCTTTCCCTTGGTCAACAAATAAACGGCGCGTAGCGCGTGTACAGCTCGTGAAGAATTTGTTTAAGGGCGGACCAAATCGATCTTTGCTGCAACCTCGTCTGGCCCGGTTAACAGGTACTTTGGCATTCGGATCCAGTTCACGGCTGGCCTCATGGCAAAGCGTATCATCCAGCATCCGATACAGGAGCACATTCTCATACTCCAGTCCTTTGATTTGCTCCGGGGTAAATATCATTACACCAGGATATTTGTCCCGGGCTTCCTTCACATACTGAGGCAGGGTGATAATGGCGAAATTACTTTGCCTGGCCATTTCCCGTAATTTGGCCAGTTCTTCTTTATCCTGCTTCAACCAATGGACCATGCCTGGCGTATTTGCCTGTTCAGGAGACATCTTTATTTCAGGCTTTTCCAGTTTGTCTGAGCTTCCGCCCACCACCGTGTTTTTTATACGGATCACTGTGTTCGCGAAATGCACCACATCAGCAGGGCAACGGTAAGAATGCGGCAATTCAATATGCTCAAGCTTTAACTTTGAGCGGTGCATCATTTCAAAGATGAATGGACGCTTGGATTTACTATCAAATAGACTTTGATGAGAATCCATGCAAAAGCAAATCTGCCCATTTTTAGCAAGATTCAGCAAATTTACCAGTTCCTGGCCTGACAAATCCTGGGCCTCATCGCCGAGGACCAGGTCGTATTTGCCTTGCTGTTTCAGATCAAGAAAATCAAGCGCCACCTTATGTTGGTCTTCAAGATTGGCCAGATAGGCCTCGTAGGTCTTAAGTATCCATTGCCTATCCGCTTGATTATGATACAGGCTTTTCTTTACTCCGAGCCCCATGTATTCACCTGGATAACCCGATAGCAGACGAAACTCCTCATAAATCTGGCGTGATTCATGTAAACGGGATGGTATATGATCTTTTAACCACTGCTCAAAATCGGTTTCCCTGGCCAGGCTTTTCCCAACAAAAGCCTCACTTTTCTGCTCGCGGGCAACCGTTTCATAGGTTTTAAACTCAACTCGTTGCTTCAGCTCCTCAGGTAGTAACAGGGCATCCCAAATTGCCTGCATCGCCTCGATTAATTCCGGGGATTTCGTCACATAAAGTATGCGCGCCTCAGGATTATCAGACAGACGGCTTAGAAACTCTGTAATCAGCGAGATCGCCACACAGGATTTTCCAGAGCCAGGCGCCCCACTGACTAAAGCAGGAAGCATAGCTTCCAATAGCGATTCCTGCTGGCTGTTTAAACGAATGAAATTCTGATTGTAACAATCCAGCGTTATCACCGGATGGGGTGGAGCAATTGCCTCCCCAGCAACCTGACGATCAGCAGCGGCACGTTCTTCTGCCATCTGCTCGCGGATGCGCTGGATTATTGAGGTACCGTACTTCGTCCGATATTTTTCTACCCCGTGCTTATCTGAATATAGGGGTGATTTGTTATAATCATGATTTTCGGCAATGTCTGCTATGACTGCATTACACTCACCATCTACTTCAAAATCAATAATCAGGGCCCGGTCGGCCTTGTTCAAGCGTGCGCTTGCCAAATCACGACGCAATGGTTCATAGTCTGTTGTGCCGGGGCTATTCAGCAATGCCCCAGCCAGATTCTTTACCAGCTTGGGACCCTTCGTATATTTCGCCAATGCGGCTCTGTCTATAAATACACGTTTCCAACGAACCAGATTATTTTCTTTCTTCTCTTGCATGAATCACCAAAAACAAACAACCACCTGCATGGCGATATATTATACATTGAGAACAATAACAAATCAAAAGCGTTTTTCAAGTGTTCGGACTCCTGACAATCCCCACCTTGTCATTTCCACGCAGGCGGAAATCTATTCCTGATTCGGCACAGTGCCATGTATGAAATCAAAATAATTTCCTTTTTCATAGCCTCTTAATTTTCTCATAAGAATAAGAAATCTATAGCAGGGATACGAGCGGAAAAAGCCTTGCCAAATCAGTTGAAATTAACTTAAATATACATTCCAATTCCGAGCCTGCTCAAAAAATACATTCAGTCACTGCCGCATAGAATAAAAAAATCCCGCCTAAGCGGGATTTTTTGAATCTGACTATCTAGCTAGAAAACACCTTCACGATAATCATGGCTTTCAAAATGCAGCTTGCCTTCTTTGACTTTCAGAATCACATGACCGCCATTCGTTAATTTACCAAACAGCAGCTCATCAGCTAAAGGCTTCTTGACATTTTCCTGAATCAGACGGGCCATTGGTCTTGCACCCATTGCCTTATCATAGCCATGTTCAATCAACCATTCGCGGGCCGCCTTATCCACTTTAAAGGTCACTCCCTTGGCACTTAATTGCTCGTCCAGCTCCATGATAAATTTATCAACTACCAGACCAATAGTGACATTATCCAATGGTGCGAAGTTGATAATCGCATCCAGACGGTTTCTGAATTCCGGGCTGAATTGACGCTTGATGGCATCAAGTCCGTCGAGGCTATTGTCCTGCATGGCAAAGCCGATAGAGCTTCGAGAAATTTCAGTAGCGCCGGCATTACTGGTCATCACCATGATCACATGACGGAAATCAGCCTGACGTCCATTGGTGTCGGTCAGCGTGCCATGATCCATAATTTGAAGCAACAGGTTGAACACATCGGGATGCGCTTTTTCGATTTCATCAAGCAGCAATACCGAATGAGGATTCTTAGTCACCGCTTCAGTCAGCAATCCGCCTTGATCGTAACCTACATACCCAGGAGGCGCTCCAATTAATCGAGATACAGTATGCTTTTCCATGTATTCTGACATATCGAAACGTAAGAGCTCAATGCCCAGTACATTAGCCAACTGACGGGTCACTTCAGTTTTACCTACCCCGGTAGGTCCGGCAAAAAGGAAGCAGCCTACTGGTTTTTGCGGTTCTCTTAAACCTGAGCGTGCCAATTTGATTGCAGAAGCCAGGGCGGTAATGGCCACATCCTGTCCATAAACCAGCAATTTGAGATCCCGCTCGAGATTTCGTAAAGTATCCTTATCTCTTGCAGAAACTTTTTTCACCGGGATACGGGCAATTTTCGCAACCACATTCTCTATTTCAGTGACACTGATAATTTTTCTGCGTTTGTTGGCTGTGAGAAGGTTTTGGTAGGCCCCTGCCTCGTCAACCACATCAATGGCTTTATCCGGTAAGAAACGATCATTAATATATTTGGCAGACAATTCCGCAGCCGCTTTAAGTGCAGGGATTGAGAATTTGACGCCATGATGCTCTTCCAGACGTCCTTTTAACCCTTTGAGGATCTCAAAGGTTTCATCAATACTTGGTTCTTTAATATCAATTTTCTGGAAACGTCTTGCCAAGGCACGATCTTTCTCAAAAATACCCCGGTATTCCTGATAAGTAGTAGAACCGATACATTTCAACTCACCATTCGCCAGAAGAGGTTTGATGAGATTGGACGCATCCATGACCCCACCAGAAGCGGCTCCAGCGCCGATAATGGTATGGATTTCGTCGATGAAAAGTACGGCGCCATCCTGCTGCCCCAATTGTTTGAGCACCGCTTTCAGGCGTTTTTCAAAATCACCACGGTATTTGGTTCCCGCCAGCAAAGCGCCCAAATCCAAAGAATAAACGATACAGCTACTGATCGCTTCCGGTACTTCCCCATCCACGATACGTCTTGCCAGACCTTCGGCTATTGCTGTTTTTCCAACCCCTGCTTCGCCCACCAGTAATGGGTTGTTCTTTCGACGACGGCAGAGCACCTGTATGGTGCGCTGAATTTCTTCATGTCGGCCAATAAGCGGATCAATCTTGCCCAATCTGGCTCGCTTGTTGAGGTTCATGCAGTAGCTTTCAAGCGGCGACTCGCTGCCCTCTCCTGACATCGACTCTTCATCCATAGAAGAATTCATGTTATCACTCATGTCGTTGTTCTGGTACTTGGAAACCCCATGAGAGATATAATTGATCACGTCAAGGCGTGTAATATTCTCTCTGCGGAGAAAATAAACTGCCTGGCTTTCCTGCTCACTGAAAATAGCAGCCAGTACATTTGCTCCGGTCACCTCAGTTTTGCCGGCCGATTGCACATGGAAAACCGCTCTTTGCAGTACCCGTTGAAATCCGAGTGTCGGCTGTGTTTCACGATCGACTTCATCTTCTGGGATTCGGGGAGTTGTCTCATCGATAAACTCGATCAAATCACGGCGTAATGAGTCAATATTAGCGTCACATGCCTGCAGAACATTTCCTGCTGCTGGATTATCAAGCAATGATAGCAACAAATGTTCTACCGTCATAAACTCATGACGTTTCTCCTTTGCTTCCTTAAAAGCAAGATTTAAGGTGAATTCAAGTTCTTTGTTTAACATTGTCGTTGCTCCTCTTCACCCATCTGCACTCATTCCGGTTCCATGGTACATAACAGTGGATGCTCGTTGCTTCTGGCAAAATCATTGACTTGAGCAACTTTTGTCTCTGCTATATCCCGAGTAAAAACGCCGCATACAGCCTTTCCAACTATATGCACCTGTAGCATTATCTGTGTCGCCAGCTCTTCACGGAAGTGAAAAAAACGCTTTAACACATCCACCACAAACTCCATCGGGGTGTAATCATCATTCAGGAGAATAACCTTATATTTTTTGGGCAATTTCAGCGCTGGGACGACCTCTAGCTCCGTCACCTTTCGCTCAATTATTTCACCTGAAAATCGCTCGCTCATTACGTACACCCTTTACTAATTTTATAGACTTACCACGAGCATTTGGCCAGTAAAAAAGTGATTTAATTCATGAAAAAAATTAATTTTGTAGTTCTCGCCAGCATCCTGCTTCTTAAAGATTCAAATTGACGGTCTTATATAACAGTAAGCAGATTATTTTTTTCAAGCAATTGATAAAAGCCACATTCTTGCATCCATTTTGCAAAATATCCTGACAAAAATCAAAGACTCTTTGCAATTGGCCCGCAAACCGCTGAATTATTGACTGCGGCCTGCGAGCAGGCTGGTTCTATTTATGCAACAATGCTGAACAGGCTCAAGCTTTACATATGATTAATTATTTCTTTGGCAAAACCTGAGCAGCTTACTTCAGTTGCACCTGACATTAATCGGGCAAAATCATAAGTTACAGTCTTGGCTTCGATTGCGCCTTCAGTTCCTTTGATAATTAAATCAGCAGCTTCAGTCCAACCCAGGTGTCTCAACATCATCTCAGCAGACAGAATAAGCGAGCCGGGATTGACTTTGTCCTGGCCTGCGTATTTGGGTGCAGTACCATGTGTGGCTTCAAAAACAGCAATTGCATCCGCCATATTGGCCCCTGGAGCAATACCGATTCCACCGACCTGGGCAGCCAGGGCATCGGAAATATAATCACCATTAAGATTTAAGGTTACAATGACGCTGTATTCATCCGGACGCAGGAGGATTTGCTGTAAGAAGGCATCTGCAATAACATCTTTAACAATAATGTCCTTTCCTGTTTTAGGATTCTTGAAATGCAACCAGGGACCACCCTGATATTCTGTAGCGGAGAAGCATTCACGAGCGACTTGATAACCCCAGTCTTTGAAGGCGCCTTCAGTAAACTTCATGATATTGCCTTTATGAACCAGTGTCACAGAGTCTCTATTATTGTCAATTGCATACTGAATAGCCGCTTTAACTAATCGGGCAGTTCCCTGTTGTGAAACAGGCTTAATTCCAATTCCGCAATGATCCGGGAATCGAATTTTTTTAACGCCCATATCTTCCTGTAGAAAACGAATTACTTTTTTAGCCTCAACACTATCCGCCTGCCATTCGATACCGGCATAAATATCTTCAGAGTTCTCCCTGAATATTACCATGTCTGTTTTCCAGGGCTCTTTGAGAGGGCTTGGTGTTCCCTGAAAATAACGCACAGGGCGCAAACAGGTATAAAGATCAAGATCTTGCCGTATCGCGACATTCAACGAACGAATACCACCGCCCACCGGCGTAGTCAAAGGACCTTTAATCCCAATGACAAACTCACTGATAGCTTGCAGCGTCTCTTTAGGAAGCCAATGATTTTCACCATATACTCGGGTCGCTTTTTCACCGGCATATACTTCCATCCAGGCAATTTTTCTTTTATCACCATAGGCTTTCTCAACAGCGGCATCTACGACCATGCGCATTGCAGGAGTAACGTCCACTCCAATTCCGTCGCCTTCAATAAAAGGGATAATCGGATGATCAGGAACCTGTAAAGAAAAATCGGGGGCAACAGTAATTGCCTGCCCATTTGCGGGTACTTTTATTTTTTCAAATGTCATCGACTGCTCCGTTAGTAAAATTCATGATCACCAAGGCGATTTAGGCTTCAGTGCTCATTTGGAAAGCAAGTAATACAAGGAAGAAATCTTATATCCAGGCCAAATAGCTACGTTTGAGTATTATCCCTGCAATGAAGCAGGAAAATTATACGAGAGCCATTTCCATGCTCATCAATAATACGCTTATTACTCCAATGAGCGCTATCATAGCATGCTAAAACTCTTTAACCCAAGCACCTCGAAGTGATCTGGATTCAAACCGTTCGGCTGGCTCAAAATGAAGGGCTTTCGGAATTAGACACTTTTCTTCTAATTCGGCATAATTCATCTTTTATTGGTATAGACCCCTTGTGAAACGAATCATTCTGTTTAATAAACCATTCGGAGTCCTTTGCCAGTTTACTGGTGAAGAACAAGACAAAACACTGGCTGATTATATTTCAATGCCTGGCTTTTACGCTGCCGGCAGGCTTGATAAAAATAGCGAAGGACTTTTGTTACTAAGCAATGACGGCAAGCTCCAACACGCACTCACTCATCCTGATAAACGTAAACAGAAATATTATTGGGTACAGGTTGAAGGAACCCCTGTCGATAGTGATTTAAACAAATTACGTGCTGGTTTAAAACTTGAAAAGGAAACTTTTCTTCCAGCCGAAGCCAGAATCATTGAAGAACCTGCCAATCTATGGCCAAGAAATCCGCCGGTTCGTTTCCGCAAATCGATACCCACCTCGTGGCTTGAGATTGTGCTTTGCGAAGGCAAAAATCATCAGGTCAGGCGAATGACGGCCGCAATTGGCTTTCCAACGCTGCGTCTTATACGTCACCGGATAGCTGATTGGGAACTGGGAGATCTCTTACCAGGTCAATATAAAGTGGTGACTATCTGATAAACCGGGGCCTTATAATATTCAATTAAATTGCGATCGAGGATGTATTTTAGTAAGCAGCGTGTCTTCGGTTAATAATCGAATCCAGGGCCATATCAAAATACTGATGACTGCACTGCCGAGGACATCAAAAAGACTGGCATAACCGCCAAGAATAATATCGATGCCAAAAATACATAGCTGATACACCAGAACCGCAATGCCTACCAAAACCATTTGCTGGCCAATTGAAAAAAGACAGAATCGCCTGGATTTGCTGCTGGCAATCCAGGTAACAATCGATAAGGCAAAGGTATGCTCACCAATAATCGTCGACAGCAGAGTATCGAGAATGAGCCCCATGAGAATAAGAACCGCCAGACTAAAGCGATCAGGCAGATAGAACTGGATATAAAGCATCAATAGCAGTATCCAGGGCGGTCTGATACCCACAATGAGTTCGGGTAAAGGCAGAATACTGAGTGCCAATGCCAGTAAAAATGCAATAAGTAAGCGTATATTCAGTGAACTCATGAGCTGGCTCCAGCAGCATTGATTCGCTCATTAATCTGACGAGTCAACTCGGCTTGCTCTTTATCCGGCCAGATAAGCAAGACCAGGCGATTTCGGTTTAAAAGAGCAACCGGTGTGACATTCACCTTGATGAAGGCATCTCCCGGTATACTTTGAACAGACTCCACACGCCCCACAGGATATCCTTCGGGATATAGACGGCCCAGGCCCGAGGTAACCAATAAGTCATCTTTTGCTATATTGGAAGTGCGCGGCAGATTAATCAAAGACAGCTGCCCGAGATTATTGCTGCCAACCAGTATTGCCCGCTCACCCGTACGGGTATTTCTTACAGGAACAGCGCTTTTTGAATCTGAAATCAGCAATACGGTGCTGGTCATATAACCCACATCAATGATCTGCCCCATTACACCTTTTGCATCCAAAACAGGCTGCCCTACATAAGCACCGTCCCGCTTGCCTTTATTTAATACAACAAACTGACGAGCCGTCGTCGTATCAACCGCAAGAATTTGCCCAGCCATTGCCCGCATCTGTGCTTTTGAGGAGGTTAGTAACAACTCGCGAAGCTGGGAGTTCTCTTCTTTAATCGCCATTAATTTTTGCAGTTCCGCTTCAAGCATAGTTTGTTGATAGCGAAGCTGCATATTCTCATTAATTAAGGCGTTTTTGGAGCCTACCAGTGACTGAATCCAGCCAATAATACGAACGGGATAATCGACTGCGTATTGTAAGGGAGAAACGAGAAAGGAAAAGCCATTACGCACTGAACCCAGATAGTTATAGTGGTAATCAGAAAACATCAAAGCAATAGATAAAGCAACAGCAAACACAAAACCTGAGGTTTTGTGCCTGCCTTTAGTAAATAATCTATTTTTGGAATTATTCGGTTGAGAGGAAATCACCGCCGCGAAGGTCCATTGTTTCTAATGCCTTACCACCACCGCGTGCTACGCAAGTCAATGGATCTTCCGCCACCAGAACCGGAAGACCGGTTTCTTCCATAAGCAGCGTATCCATATTTTTTAAAAGCGCACCACCACCTGTTAATACCATGCCCCGCTCGGCTATATCCGCTGCCAATTCGGGAGGTGCAAGCTCAAGAGCCGCACGGACTGCACCCACAATGCCCGAAAGAGGCTCTTGTAAAGCTTCTAAAATTTCGGCACTGGTTAGTGTAAAACTTCTTGGCACTCCCTCAGCCAGATTTCTTCCACGCACTTCAATCTCAAACAGATCACGGCTGGGGAAGGCTGAGCCAATTTCATGCTTGATACGCTCAGCGGTGGTTTCACCAATCAGTGTTCCATAATTTCTGCGCACATAGGAAACGATGGCATCATCAAATTTGTCACCACCAATACGAACCGACTGATGATACACAATTCCACTGAGAGAAATAATAGCGACTTCGGTAGTACCCCCGCCAATATCCACTACCATTGAACCACTGGCTTCTTCAACTGGCATACCTGAACCTAATGCCGCAGCCATGGGCTCTTCGATCAGAAATACTTCGCGGGCACCAGCGCCCATCGCGGACTCACGAATCGCTCTGCGCTCTACCTGTGTTGATCCGCAAGGCACGCATACCAGAACACGCGGGCTTGGACGTAAAAATCGGTTTTCATGAACTTTGTGTATGAAATGCTGCAACATTTTTTCAGTAACAAAAAAATCGGCAATAACACCGTCTTTCATGGGCCTGATCGCGTTTATATTTCCGGGAGTACGTCCCAGCATTCTCTTGGCTTCGAGCCCTACAGCGGCAACCCGCTTCTGCCCGGATTCATTTCTGAGAGCCACAACAGAGGGTTCATTTAAGACGATCCCCTTGTCCCTCACATAAATCAATGTGTTGGCGGTTCCCAAGTCAATCGACAGATCATTGGAAAATACGCCCCTGAGTTTCCTGAACATGTGCAACATTACCTCGTTCTTTTTTTGGCCTGTACTTTACCTTATATTTGGATAAAAATCGACAGATCTTTGTGAGATCTTTGCATTAGGCCTTTTATTATGCCATTGCCAGTTTAGCTGTATTCGCAATTAATGAGCAATTCCTAAAATATTAAAGACGGAGGGTGGTTCGTGTAGTATTCTTGGCGCCTGACTTCAGATCACACGCAAAGTAATCAGAGTAAATTGGCTTTTGATATCAGAAACAAGGAGTTTTTAACGATGAAGCAATATGTAACTGGAATGTTATTACTGTCTGTCCTAACGACGGCTAGCGCGGGAGATATGGGGCCTCAGCAAAGCAGCAGCCCTTGCTGCCGATGGACAATTGGCGGTGAGCTGTCTTATTTGAGACCCGATGGTGCGATGATTGATTATGCGACTGAAATGGTTTTTGTAACACCCACAGTTGTTGCTGCGCATGGAAGTTATGTAAACCCGTCTTATGAGCCTTCCTGGTCAGCATTTGTCAAGTATAACTGGACGCCTCAAGCTGATATTCAGTTCAGGACGACTCATTTTGATCATGAGTTTGGCTCCTCAGTGACGATTCCTGATTCATTATTAGTCGTCAACTCGACACTTGTTTCCGATTTTTTTGGTGGGGCTGCAGGAAAAGTGCTCTTTGATCTGGACAATTATGAATTATCTATCGGTGCTAACATCAATGCCTCCCAATCGGGTTGGCGATTAAGACCTTACACCGGACTTCATTATGTTGAGGAGAATGATCGATTAATCCAACGGTTTTATCGCAGCGACGCTGCTTTTGTCCATTATCTCACGAGTCGTTTCCGAGGAATTGGCCCCATAATAGGCCTTGAAAGCCATTATCCACTATTCGATAGATTGACGCTAAAAAATGACTTCACCTTAGGGTTCCTCATTGGAGATGCGGATATGCGGACAATGGGAGATATTAATGATGCTCCCATCCAGCCTATTACCTATATTGACTTTAAAAACTTCGATCGAGAACGGCTCGTACCTTATGGCTTCCTCGACATTGGACTGCAGTACGACCTGCCCTTGGGTGCTTATGAAGCGGGTATCAATGGGGGATTTAAAGTCATTTATTATGATGATATTCATGGCAGACGCGCCGGAACAGGACCCAATGATCCATTACGGCTGAACTATGTTACCTATTATGGGCCCTATATTGGTGTTCAAATCAGGGCTTAATGGATTTTTGTCATTGTAAATCGCAGTTTTTTTTTTGGAACTGCGATTTACATAAGAGTGGCGTAATCATTATCGCAGGATTGCAAAACGTTATTATCTACATGAGCTAAAGCTTTGCGCTGCTATGTCAACGGATAACAGTGATAACAAATTACTTTTTTCGATTAAATCCCTGATATACGCGTGTGACAAATTTTCCCAATCTCGATTGCTGTGCCTTGAATACAGCATCGATTGGCGTATTAAATACATGATTTGTATAATTGGACAGGGTTTTCAATGAGATGGCAAGAATGATATCCAATATCTGCTTTTCAGTGTAGCCCTCAGCCAGAAACTCCTTTACTTTATCTTCGGATGGCCGTCCCCTGCTCCAGATCATTTCCCGGATAAAATTAGCCAGAACCTGATATTTGGGTACAGGAATTTCGGCATCGCTGTTAATAGCGTCAGTCACTTCATAAGGAATTTTAGCCACCATACTGGCAACAGTTCCATGGGCAGCCAGACAATAACCACATCCATTTTCATAACTGATTACCAGAAAAATGATTTGTTGTTCTTCAGAAGAAAACCCAGAGTGTTGACTGAATAATCTGTAGGTATCCAGATAGGCTTGCAGCAGTTCTGGAGCATTGGCCATTACCTTAAAAAGATTAGGCACCATTTTCGTTTCTTGTCGTGCCTGGTCATATAATTTTTTGACCCACTCATCATTGGGTTGTTCTACCGAGCCTGATTTCATAGTATACATAGAGATACTCATTATTTTGGGATGATACTAATATGAGCATAGACAAAATTATTCTGGCTGGTTTTATTGGATTGGCAGCAGCAGTTCTGGTGGGCACAGGAGAGTTCCTTCTCCACTATACTTCGAATGGCTATGATTCTAAAATCCCTTATCAGTTTTTTCATGATATATCCCCTAAACGTTTGCTATGGGGACATTTTATCGCCGTTCTGGCAGCTCCGTTTTACCTGGTTGGCTTTTGGCATCTTTATCAAATGTTACTTCCAGCAGGAGGTAAATTGCCAGCCGCAGTCGCATTGACTGCGGCATATGGATTTATTATGGGAATCGTCTGGATTGGTTCGCGGGCAATCATAGCGGCTATTATACAAAGCAAAACCTCAGCCAATGCAGAGTTAATTGCATCTTATCAGCTTTATGAGGAAACATTACTTCAGATCATACGTGTAACCACCCTGGCTATGTCTGCCGGATTTATCTACCTCGTTTTAACTGGATCGACTTATTATCCAAGCTGGATGTGGGCTTTAAATCCCTTCTTCATCCTGCTTGCCGTCTTTTTGATTTATTTTATATCACCAGCTATTGGCAAATACATTATGCCAATAGCTATGAATGTTACCTACACTCTATTCTTTGCACTCTCAACCTTTTTCGCCATTCGGCTCAGGGGGTGAGTCCGTTTTACCTATATGAATGGTACTGTTGGTTGCTGGATGATTTATTGTTTGCTCAGTTCCATTCATGTAGCGGACAGTTAGAAGTTCTGCAGTTTGGTCCTTGCCCAGACCAAAGATGATCTGATTTCCCTGATAAGCGCACAAGCCTTGAGTCGGCACAAAAAATCGGGTCAGCACTTTCCCATTCGTCAACCTCAATTTAAGCACCGCACCCAGTGCTTCTGGAGAGTAAGGCATCTGAATTTTTATAAACTTATTAGTTCCCCCTGTATTATTCAGGAAAACTTTAAGCGGTCCATTAAGGTTTGTATAAAGCAAATCCGGATAACCATTCCCCGTGAAATCGGTGCTTAGAGGAGAGATCGCAAAATAAGGGTCTTCTGCATTTGCCTGCTTTTCAATGCTGGCATAAGTTTGATTGGGTAATTCTTTCAAAACTCGGCCAGGCAGCCGGAATAATTTATGCAAGGGAAATCCAATGTAATTTTGAGCAATTACCAAATCCTGCCTGCCATCATTAGTGAAATCCTGGAATATCACACCCCATCCAAACTCGTAGTCGGCCGTCATGGTCTGTTTAGCCACATCTTCAAACTGAAAATTACCTTTATTTTTCAGAAAAATATTATCCCGTAATAAAGTCTGATCTTTCCTTAAATCACCTCTGACTATAAAACCTGGAGGTGTAGAGCCTAAATTCCACCAATAAGATGGGCCGATATTACTAAAAAACAGATCTGGAAGGCCATCATCATTATAATCTCCTACGGCAATCCCCATAGGATAGGAGTATACTGTCGAAGTGGGATTGGGCATGTATTTGAAAGTCAGGTTACCCATGTTTTTATAAGTTCTTACCTGACCTGTATCGTGTGCCACCACCAGGTCAAGTTCATTATCACCGTCTAAATCCACAAAAACGCCCTGAAAGGTGTTATGAATATAATTCAATCCGGCACTGTCGGTAATATCTGTGAACGTATTATCACCATTATTTTTTAATAATAAACTTTTCGCTCCATAATCTTTCTTATTAAAAATCGTTTGCCCTTCTACAAACTCAGGTTTGATGTAGGCTGCGACATACAAATCAACTGTGCCTTTTTTTTGCAAATCAGCGCTGGCTATTGAAATAGGTGAATAGCGTGGGTCCATTTGAATATCAAGTTTTTTGATATTGAACCGACCCTGTACATTTTCATAGAAATAAATTCCACTGTCACGGGCTACAAACAAATCGGGCAAGCCATCATGATTTGCATCAACGGCAATTACTCCGTAAGTTGTATCGTTAGCAGGTTTTTGTAATCCAGTCTGCGCAGAAACATCGACAAACTGGCCATCTGCGAATTTGAATAATTTATCTTCCTGATTATATCCTCCTCCTGCAAACAGATACTGGACATCATTCCCCTCAAGATTAAAAATTGCAGCTCCCATAAATGGCAGGGATTTCTCATTATTAAATTTGTGTACGAAATTTAATTCGATACTGTCAAAATGAGGAATTGATTCAGCGCTGGCTTGTTGCCCTGGATAGGGATTAGATGGCCAGGTCACGATTCTAATACCAATCAATGCGACGATTAGAAGGAAAAAAATTATAATAATCTTAATGATCATTGAAATCTCAAAAGAACGGGTGAATAACTACTGTATTCTAAAATATTAGACTAATAAAGATTACAAGAGCATAAGAATAAACGAAAATCGCTATAGCAGATCCGCTAGAATTGTATAAACAGGGATAGGGTTTGCTGTAAAATACTAACTGGCTGCGGATCCACTTGAGGGATTAATATCGTGGGATGAACGTGAGCCCGCAGCCGGATACTAATTTACTGTATAATAAATGTTTTTTGCAATTCTTTCAGATGCGAATTTACAAATTTTTTTCCAATTCCAGGAACTGAGGCCAAATCCTCCACCCGTTTGAAATCTCCATGCTCGGTCCGATATTTTATAATCGATTCCGCCCGCTTTTTTCCAATCCCCTTAATGGATTTGGACAAGGTCTTTATATCAGCGCTATTGAGATTGATTGTTGAACCTGATTGCTTTTCTGTAGGTGTAACCGGAACTTCTGAAGCATGAAGCGGAAGATTGAACATAACAAAAGAGAGTATTAAACCAATTAATTTGCTTTTCATTTTTTTCTCCATATTGATTGGACTAACAGCCTTTCCAGGCTATTTTTTGACCGTTCCATTATTTCCATAATTAGAACGGCCGTCAGTATGTCAGTTATTAATTGTTCTGTCGAGAGCAAAATGATCAAAATGTTTGGCAAGAACAAATGAAACGCAAGCCGTTAATTTTTCCGCCATTTCCAAATGCAGAAATTCGTTAGGTCCATGCGCGTTGGACTGCGGCCCCAAGACCCCCGTTATCATAAATTGAGCCTGTGGAAATTTTTTGCCTAACATGCCCATAAACGGAATGGTACCCCCCTCACCCATATAGATCGCCGGCTTCTGGTAGAAAGTCATTGACGCATCATTGACTGCCTGTGAGAACCATTCTGTTAACAATGGAGCGTGCCAACCCTCTGCGCCGTCCGCAATATTAAAATCTACTTTTGCCGAATAGGGAGGATTTTCTGTCAGGGTTGATTTAAGTGCTTTCGCAGCTTTCTCAGGATTGACCAAAGGCGGAATACGCATAGAGACTTTTAGGACTGTTTTAGGTCTTAAGACATTGCCCGCATTGGCGAGATTCGGCAAACCTTCCGCGCCAGTAATCGTCATGGCAGGGCGCCAGGTCCGGTTTAAGATCAACTCCGCTCTCTCCATGCTGACGGGTAACACTCGTTCCTGAAAAGGAAAGGCTTTATAAACTTCCTCTTTCAGCACTTCAGCGCAGGCTTCAGCCTGGTTAACACGCTCTGCCGGGATTTCACAATACAGCTCTTCGAGCTGAATAGCCCCATTTGTTTCATTTTCCACTCGGCTTAATAACTGCCTGGCAATACGGAAACTGTCAGCGACAATGCCGCTGGCGCTGCCTGAATGAACCCCTTCTTTTAACACCTCAACGGATAATTCGCCGACAATATTGCCGCGCAATGAGGTCGTCATCCATAGCTGCTCATAATTTCCTGCGCCAGAATCCAGGCAAATGACGAGAGAAGGTTTTCCTATTCTCTCCTCAAGAGCCTGAATATAATAAGGTAAATCATAACTGCCGCTTTCCTCGCAAGCCTCAATCAGAATGACGCAGCGCGCATGAGGGATCCCCTCCTTCTGTAATGCATTGATCGCCAGTAGTGACGCATAGGCAGCATAACCGTCATCAGCCCCCCCTCTCCCATAGAGCTTGCCCTCTTTTAAAACAGGCTGCCAGGGACCAAGGCCTTCTTTCCATCCAGACATTTCAGGCTGCTTATCCAAATGCCCATAAAGCAATACCGTTTCCTCACCCTGTCCCGGAACTTCCATAAAAATCAGAGGAGTTCGGCCAGGCAGTCGTACAACTTCCATGAGCATATCGCGTGGCGCATGATGTCTGCACCAATCTGCTATGTGATTAACGGCCTGTTCCATATGACCATGAGCTTCCCAATCCGGATCGAAATGAGGAGACTTGTTAGGAATTTTTATGTATTCCATCAAGCTTGGTAAAATAGTTTCCTGCCATTCATTGCCTATGAATTCAAACAGCTTTTGGTGATTCAACACTTAATAACTCCTTAATTAGTGCTAATACTTTCTCCGTAGCAGACTCAATTCCCAGGAGTCTGATATTATCGAGAATATGCTCACGATTGGCCTTCACTTCTTCAATAGCCTTCAACAGCTCTGCCTCGTTAAAAAGATCATCATCGAGCACCACGCTAATACCTTGCTGCTTGCAAAAGCGTGCATTTTGAATTTGATCCCCTCTGCTTACTTTTGCAGATAAGGGAATCAGGATATGAGGCTTTTGTAGAGCAAGAATTTCGTAAATTGCATTGGCTCCAGCTCTTGAAATAATCAAATCACTGGCGGCAAACAAATGAGACAACTCTTCATTGGCATATTCAAACTGGCAATAGGCAGAGTTGCTAATAGATGAGTCCAGTTTCCCTTTACCACAGAGATGAATAATCTGCCAGGTCTTGGTTAATTCGGGTAGAGCCTTACGAATAATTGTATTTATTTTGCTTGCACCAAGGCTTCCTCCCATCACCAGAAGACAGGGCTTTTCATCATTAAAGCCGCAAAGGTCGAGCCCTTTTTGACGATTGCCACGAAAAAGTTCCGAACGAATTGGAGTTCCAGTCACTTCCACTTTTTCTTTTTGTTTAAAATGAGTACTGGCTGAGGCAAAATTTACGGCGATTTTATTAACAAAAGGAAAACTCAAACGATTAGCAAGTCCCGGGGTTAAATCGGATTCATGAGCAATCACCGGAATGCCGCGTAACCAGGCTGCAAATACTACAGGAAATGCGACAAAACCGCCTTTTGAAAATACCACATCCGTTTTCAGCTGTTTAAGCAAACGCCAGGATTGAAAGATCCCCCTGAGAATAAGCAAAGGATCCAAAAAATTCTGCCAGCTAAAGTAGCGCCGCAATTTACCCGAGCTTATCGAATGAAAGGGAACGCCTTGCGCCCGAATCATACTATCTTCTACCCCATTTTTTGAACCAATGTAGTCAATCTGCCAATTCTCTCGCTTAAGAATTTCAATCAGGGCCAGATTAGGTGTAACATGCCCTGCAGTGCCGCCGCCTGTTAAAACAATTCTTGGGCTCATTGAATTTCCTTGATTAATAAGCTGAGATCGATGGCTTCAACACATTTGGTTAAACCGCCTACAGAAATAAAATCAACACCTGTTTGAGCGATTGCATGGATAGTCTCAAGGCTTACCCCTCCAGATGCCTCTAATGTAGAGCCATAGGATTGGTTAAGATTTACAGCCTGAGTCAGCAACTGCAAACTGAAATTATCAAGGAGAATTCGGTCAGGTTTTGCCTCAAGCGCTTCTTGTAATTCCACAAGATTTTCAACTTCGACTTCCACCATTAACTCAGGATGCATCGTTTTTGCTTTTTGAATTGCCTGTGTAATTGAACCACAGGCCTTGATATGATTTTCCTTAATCAGAAAAGCATCATACAAACCTAAGCGATGATTCACGCCACCCGCGCAGGCAACCGCATATTTTTGCGCCAGTCTTAATCCAGGTAAGGTTTTTCGCGTATCGAGCAGCTTGGCTTTGGTATTTTCCAACGCTTTCAAATAATGCCGGGTTTTTGTTGCCGTTCCCGAAAGGGTTTGAAAAAAATTCAAGGCTGTACGCTCGCCTGACAAAATTTCACGTGCAGGTCCCTTGATTTGACAGAGTGTGGCGGGTTCGGCCAGCCACTGTCCTTCAGCAACATGCCAGTTAATTTGTATCGCAGGGCTTAAACTGCGGAACACTGTTTCTACCCAGGGCTGTCCACAAACCAGCATAGCTTCCCTGCTTATGATTTCCGCACGCACCTCAAGACTCTCAGGCAGCAACTCTGCACTGACATCTCCAGTGCCCAAATCCTCAGCCAATGCCCTGCTCACATCGGCTTCAATTAAATCAGGAGTTAACTTCATTCTTCCTCCGGTCATAAGCAGCATAACGAGACTTTAATAGCGGAGGCGCTAAAAAAGTAGTGATTATAATCATTAAAACGATGGCCGAAAATAATTGATCGGAAATAACCCCCAATGTGCGGCCAATGGACGCGAACACAAGCCCGACCTCACCGCGTGGCAACATACCGATGCCGATTAACAGGCGATCATCTTTTCTGTTTCCTCCCAAACCGCTAATCAGTTTTCCGACTATGGCAGCAACAATTAATCCTGCCGAAGTCATTAACACATGCCAATCGAAAAAGGATTCCAGTTTCACCTGGATGCCAATCAGTATAAAAAACAAAGGCGCTAATATGAACTCCAGAGGAGCAATTAACTGTTTGATATTAAAAGGCTTGACAGAACTTGAATCAGAATGAGGTTCAAAATAGCCGTCATGAATAATCAGACCGGCGGCAAATGCGCCAATGATTGAAGACAATCCAACCACAGTTGCAAACCAGGCTAGAGCCATTAAAAAAATAAAAGCCAAAAAAAGCTTTGCTTCCCATAATTCAAGAAAGTTGAGCATTTTGACCGATTTTCTTAAAGCCCAGGGGCCTATCGTCAATACTGCGGTAAAAAATAAAAATGCCGAAACAACCACTCGGACTATCACCAGCATGTCCAGACTATTATTAATGACGATACTGCTGACAATCGAAAGAATGATCAATCCCAGCACATCATCTATCATTGCCGCACCTAAAATCGTATGCGCTTCCCGGGTACGCAACTTTTTTAACTCGGAAAGAACGCGTGCAGTAATGCCAATGCTGGTCGCTGACAAGGTAGCGGCTACGAATAAATCTGATTGGTAGGAGGCATTCGGCAATAGCCAATGAGCAATAGCAAAGCCTAAAATAATTGGGGCGACCACACCAATAAGAGCCACGCTTAAAGCTTCACGGCCTGTATGCTTTAACTCCTGGAATGAGCTTTCCAAGCCCACCATAAACAAAAGGAAAATGACCCCATAGCGCGAAAAGATATCGAGAATATAACCCACTTTTAAATAATCAATTCCTTTCACACTGCTTAGCGCAACCACCATTTGCTGAGCATAAACAGGATCCGCAATATTATTTTGTACAGCCTCAGCGAGAGTGGCGTTTCCCAGTATATCTCTCATAATATTAAAAATCGCGGATCCCTCGCGAAGCACAACAATGAGCTCGGAGCCAAAAAAATAACAGATATTTCCTAACAAAACGCCCATTAACAATTCACCCAACACACCAGGCTGGCGAAGGGCTTTGGCAATACATCGCCCCATTATTGAGAGAGTAAAAATTAAAGTGACCCAAAAAATAATGCTGGCTACCGGATCATGCTCAGCTTCCCGCTGCGTTTGGGCTAAAACAGTCAGGGGAAAGATCATTAAAACCAGGAAGCAGCCACAAGCCTTGCTTATTGCTGAGAGCTCAGGCTTTTTCCCAAACAAGGAAGAAGCCTTTCTAATCAGGAACTCACAATATTTTGTAAAACTCATGATGAGTGTTTGGCAAGAAACAGACAGGTATCTACAACAGAATCAGGGTTTAAGGAAACGCTGTCAATACCCTCTGCCATCAGCCATTCAGCAAAATCCTTATGATCCGAGGGGCCTTGCCCGCAAATCCCCACATACTTGCCTGCCTTTTTGCAAGTTGAAATGGCCATATGCAGTAAAGCTTTAACTGCAGCATTGCGCTCATCAAATTGCGAAGCAACCAACCCAGAGTCCCTATCAAGACCAAGAGTTAACTGGGTTAGATCATTAGAGCCAATGGAGAAGCCGTCAAAATATTCGAGAAACTGGTTAGCCAGTAAGGCATTGGAAGGCAGTTCACACATCATGATAATGCGAAGGCCATTCTTTCCGCGCTCAAGCCCCTGCTGTTTCAATACATCAATGACATCATGCGCTTCCTGTACCGTTCTTACGAAAGGAATCATGACTTCGACATTGGTAAAACCCATGACCTCACGTACGCGTTTTACCGCCTCACATTCAAGCGCAAAACAATCCGCAAACGCAGATGAAACATAGCGGGAAGCACCACGAAAGCCGAGCATGGGGTTTTCTTCATGGGGCTCAAACAGCTCGCCCCCGGTCAAATTGGCATATTCATTGGATTTAAAATCAGATAACCGAACAATAACCGGCTTGGGATAAAATGCCGCGGCAATTGTGGCAATCCCTTCCTTGAGGCGCTCTATATAAAATTCAACTGACGACTCATAAGCCGCGGTTTTTCTTGAAATATACTCTTTCAGCTTCTCGTCCTGCAATTGATCAAATTGCAAAAGCGCCTTGGGATGCACACCAATGGAATTGGAGATTAGAAATTCCAGGCGAGCCAAGCCAACACCGGAGTTAGGAATAGACTGAAACGCAAATGCACGCTCCGGATTTCCCACATTCAGCATAATTTTCATTGGCAGTTCAGGCATCGACTCGACATCAAGCGTTGCATACTCAAAGGGCAAAATCCCTTTGTACACATAACCATTATCTCCCTCTGCGCAACTGACAGTGATTTCCTCGCCATCACGAATGTGTTTTGTCGCATCGCCGCAACCAACCACTGCAGGGATTCCCAGCTCGCGGGCTATTATTGCTGCATGGCAGGTTCGCCCGCCACGATTGGTGACAATCGCTGCTGCACGCTTCATAATAGGTTCCCAATCAGGATCAGTCATATCCGATATCAGCACATCGCCGGGTTCCATTTTATCCATTTCACTAATGTCATGAATAATTCTTGCTTTGCCCTGGCCAATTTTCTGGCCAATACTGCGTCCTTCGCTCAAGACTTCGCCTCGCTTTAACAACTGATAGCGCTCTCTTTTCTGTTGTTTGTCGCGGCTTCTCACCGTTTCCGGGCGCGCTTGCAAAATATAGAGCTGGCCATTGATGCCATCCTTTGCCCATTCAATATCCATAGGCCGACCATAATGCTCTTCAATTATGACCGCATAGCGAGCCAGTTCTTCAATATCTGCCGGTGTTAATGAAAAGCGCAGCCGCTCGGCCTCAGAAACATCAACTGTTTCCACGGTTTTGCCGTTATCCGCATCTTGTGCATAAATCATCTTGAGCGCCTTGCTGCCTAGAGTTTTACGAATCACGGCGGGCCTGCCGGCTTTCAAGGCGGGTTTGTGAACATAGAACTCATCGGGATTAACCGCGCCCTGCACCACCATTTCACCCAGCCCAAAAGAAGAAGTAATAAACACCACCTGATCAAAGCCTGATTCAGTATCGATAGTAAACATAACGCCACTCACCGCAAGATCACTGCGTATCATTTGCTGGATCCCGGCAGATAAGGCAACCTCATCATGAGCAAACCCATGATGCACACGATAAGCAATTGCCCTGTCATTGTACAATGAAGCAAACACCAGCTTGATAGCATCAAGAATAGCGTCTATCCCTTTCACATTGAGAAAGGTTTCCTGCTGACCGGCAAATGAGGCATCGGGCAGATCTTCCGCTGTCGCCGAAGAACGTACTGCGACACTAAAATCATTGTTTCCTATCTCTTTTATCAATGCATTATAGGAATCAGTTACCGATTGAATGAATTGCCGGGTAAATGGGGTATTGATGATGAGTTCCCGAATGGACTTACCCGTGGCGACGAGGTCATTAATGTTATCAGTATCAAGGGATTGCAACATCTGGTGAATTCTCTCATCCAGCTTGTTTTGCTGTAAAAATTCACGAAAAGCCGCGGCAGTGGTGGCAAATCCGGTAGGAACCTGGACTCCGGCCGAAGATAAGTGGCTAATCATTTCTCCCAGCGACGCATTCTTTCCGCCAACCTGCTCCAGATCACGCATGCCTAGCTGCGTAAAACTAATCGTGTGCTGTTCTAATGCCATAACGCCACCCTTATAATCCTTAAAAATATTGGCCATTCTACTCAAAATGCCCATTAATGGGAATGTTTGCTGTTAAAACTTGCCAGTAAAATAATAACTTCACCCCACTTTGATTCAATGCTCTGATTACCTCATTCAACGAATATTATAATGTTTAGACAAGGATTGTTTATTTTTCCTGTATTTTTGCTGCAAAAGCCGCTTTTTGTTACTTCACGCGGTTTTTATTAAACCAGCATGTGCTTACCGCTGTTAATGTGCCTGGCAGCCTTAATTAAGTGAAAAAAAATGGCATATTTCTATTGTTTTATTCACATATGGTCTAGCTTCTAATATTATATGTGCTTTATGACTGTGGTGAAAATATTCATGAGCTTAACTTCTTTAACTGCCGTCTCTCCGCTTGACGGCCGCTACCAAAAAAAAACCAGCATACTAAGCCCCTATTTTAGCGAGTTTGCACTCATTTATTATCGTCTGATCGTTGAAGTTCGCTGGCTGGAAGCTTTGGCCGCTAATCCGGATATTCCGGAGGTGAAGCCTTTGTCAGAAGACGACAAACACTTTCTGGAGCAAGTTCTTGGCAATTTTAATGAGGAAGAAGCTGAGAAAGTTAAGACCATAGAGAAAAAAACCAATCACGATGTCAAGGCAATTGAATATTATCTAAAGGAAAAGCTGACTGACCATCCTCGTTTGAGCGCCGCAGCCGGTTTCATTCATTTTGCCTGCACCTCGGAAGATATTAACAACCTTTCCTATGCCCTGATGATAAAAGAAGCATTAGCTCAGGTTATTCAGCCTACTTTGGCAGAAATTATTGGCGGGATCACCCTGCTGGGGAAGCAACATGGTGATGCGGCGATGTTATCCCGGACCCACGGACAGCCTGCAACTCCGACAACCTTAGGCAAAGAACTGGTTAACTTTGTGGCACGTCTTAAAAGACCTCAACAGCAGCTTGCCGAAGTGTTGATTCCTGCCAAATGCAATGGCGCGGTTGGTAACTATAACGCGCATGTCGCGGCGTACCCGGAAGTAGACTGGCGTAAACATTGCGCTTCCTTTGTCAGCTCACTGGGTTTGTCTTTCAGTGCTTACACCACTCAGATTGAACCGCATGACGGCATCGCCGAAGTCTGTCATATTATGGTGCGAATCAATAATATTCTGCTCGACTATACGCAGGATATCTGGACTTATATTTCATTAAACTATTTTACCCAGAAAACAATTGCTGACGAAGTCGGTTCCTCCACCATGCCGCACAAAGTGAATCCCATTGATTTTGAGAACGCCGAAGGCAATCTGGGATTAGCCAATGCCCTGTTTGAGCATTTTGCGGATAAATTAACGAAATCCCGTCTGCAGCGCGACCTTTCCGACTCTACTGTGCTAAGAAATCTCGGTGCAGGATTTGCCTATACGCTCATCGCCTATCAGGCAATTGCCAAAGGCAATGATAAACTGCAGATCAATAAATCTGCATTGAAAGAAGACCTCGAAGATAACTGGGAAGTTCTTGCCGAAGCGGTTCAGACTGTCATGCGGCGCTATCAGATTCCAGATGCTTATGAACAATTAAAAGACTTGACTCGGGGTCAGGGAATTGACGCAGGCAGTCTGCAACAATTCATTAAAAAGCTGGAGATACCCGAAGCAGCAAAAACCAGACTATTAGCCATGTCACCCGAGAGTTACACTGGCTTGGCCGCGCAATTGGTGAAAGCATTTTCATGATCGAAGAATCATTATCACAACAAGGGACCTCTCGGGAATTTGATGTCATTGTCATTGGAACGGGGATTGCGGGCTTACATTATTGTCTGCAGGTCCTTAAATTACAGCCTCGTCTTCGCATTGCTTTAATCAGTAAGGCAGAGCTGGGTGAATGTAACAGTCGTTATGCCCAGGGAGGTATTGCCGCCGCATTTACGGAAGAAGATTCACTGGAAGCTCATATTGGAGATACTATTCTGGCAGGGGATGGCTTATGCTATGAACCTGCTGTTGAATTTATCATTCGACAAGCCCCCTCTATTATTGAAGAGCTGCTTGGTTATTCAGTTCCCTTTACCCGTACGGATACTGGTTATAACCTGGCTCAGGAAGGCGGGCACTCCTTTCGCCGTATATTTAATGCCGGTGATCAAACCGGGCTGGTTATCGTGCAAGCCCTTCTGAGCCAGATCGCAGAGTTGAAACAAATCACGGTATTTGAACATCATATCGCGGTTAATCTTATCACTCATTATCACCCGCATCGAACGGATATTCAGGGGGAAGTGCTGGGCGCTTACATTCTCGACTGCAAGGCAAATCTAATCCACACATTTCTTGCTCCCTGCGTCATTCTGGCAACGGGTGGAGCAGGCAAAACCTATCGATATACCACCAATCCAATGGTGGCGACCGGAGATGGCGTGGCCATGGCATACCGGGCTGGAGCACGTGTAGGAAATATGGAGTTTTATCAGTTTCACCCTACCCTTTTGCATCATCATAGCCTGAATAATTTTTTAATCTCGGAAGCCGTACGCGGTGAAGGTGCGATCCTGATTAATCCGGAATCCGGCGAGCGGTTCATGAAGAAATATGCGCCAGAAGCGATGGAACTGGCAACACGCGATGTGGTGGCCCGTGCAATTTTTAGTGAAATTGAACAAGGGCAACAGGGATTTGTGCATCTGGATATTACTCATGAATCACGTGCCTTTCTTAAAAAACGTTTTCCTCAAATCTTTTCCACTCTTCAAACGATTGGGATTGATATGAGCCAGGATATGATTCCAGTTGTTCCCGCTGCTCATTATCAATGCGGGGGGGTATTAACAGACGTTGACGGCAGAACAGACCTGAAACGATTGTATGCGGTGGGTGAAGTAGCATTCACCGGCTTGCACGGTGCCAACAGGCTTGCCAGCAACTCGCTTCTGGAAGCACTGGCAATGGCGAGTAATGCTGCTCGCTGTACATTAAAAGACATTTCCACTCCCAATAAGTTGTCCCAGGATATCCCTAACTGGTCGTCTCCGGGAGCCGTCAATCCGAGAAGAGCGAGTCAAATTAATGCCCATTGGCGCGGTTTGCGCGGCGAAATGACTTCCTATGCCGGAATCGTAAGAACCGAGGCTGGTCTTGAAGATTTACTACAATTAATATTGAAGAGAAAGAAAATTATTGAGGAGTATTACTGGAAGCATTGTATCACCAGAGATTTCATTGAACTGAGAAATATTGTTCTGAATGCTGAACTTATCGTCAGAGCAGCACTTTGTCGAAGGGAGTCTCGGGGAGGCCATTATCGCGAAGACTTCCCTGATAAAAATCTCCATGCCCAGGAAAGTATTGCTCGATTAACATCGCCGCAAAACCCATTTTTTTAATCAGACCTTTTCTTATGAGGTAGTAATGTTCGGTTATTCATCCATTTACCAACCTGAAAAAAGTATTATGCGCATCACTAATGACATGAGTATCTGTCAAAGTGATTATCCGCTGGACTGGTATCAGGAAGATTTCATTCCCTATGCAGAAGAGTATCAGGCATTAGCTGATCGCAAGCTTACTACTGTACTTGCCTGGATGAAGCCATATATGCAAAAAGCAGAGGCCCATTTTGGCGAACGCCTGTTGCTTTTAGCGCATTATTATATGGGCGGAGATATTGTCAGACTGGTAGAGCAGTTCGGCGGCCAGATTGGGGATTCCTATCAACTGGCATTAATGGCAGCGCAAAATCCACAGAAGTCAGTTATTATTGAGTCTGCCGTGCATTTTATGGCGGAGTCAATAAGTATTCTCGCCAATGACAATCAACATGTTTATATCACCAACCCTAAATCGGGTTGTACTATGGAAATGCTGGCTAAAGACTTTATGGTGGAGCCTGCCTTTCTGGATCTTAATGAACGTTATGGGGCTGAGAATATTTTACCCGTTTGTTATATGAATACCTCCGGCCGGGTGAAAGCCATGACTGGTGCTCAGGGAGGTGCGGTGTGTACCAGTTCAAACGTAAAAAAAATCTTCCAATGGGCTCGCGCTCAAAATAAGAAGATCCTGTTCATACCTGATCAGCATATGGGTGAAAACGTTGCCTACTGGCTGGGAATAAAAAATCTTGCTTATTGGCCAGGCGGAACGGCCGGTGCCCAATACTCTTTAGAAGCCCAGGATAAGGCAACACTCGATACTTTTGATAAAGCCGAGTTAATACTATTTTCCAGCCAATGCGCAGTTCATACCCACTATCAGGCTTATATGTGTGATTACTGGCACTCGCAACACTATGCCACAGTGGTGCACCCTGAATGCCGAAACGAAGTGGTTCGCGCCGCCCAGCAGGCTGGCTCTACAGCATTCATTTGGGACTACGTAGTCAATGATCGTGCTGGCACCAAACGTTATGCCATCGGTACTGAAAACCATATGGTAGAAAATGTCAAACAACATTGTAAAAACCTTGGTATTCAGGTAGTAAATCTCGCCGAAGCACCTAAACCTGATGATGCCAAAGGCATTGGCTGCGGCTGCGCAACTATGTCGAGAAATGATCCTCCTCATTTGATTGGGCTTGTTGATTTGCTAAGACAAGGCAAAGAAATGGCATACAATGAAGTGAAAGCCGGGGACGTAGTCAACGAGTTTACTGGCTTACGTCAGCGCCTGCAGCTGAATGACCAGCAATGGGTTATTGATAATGCTAAAAAAGCATTGAGAAAGATGATCGAGATTACCGAAGCTTAATTGAAACCCGTCATTGTGGATGCAGCGAAGCAATGACGGAAACTAACATAGCAAACCAGACTGAAAAAATCTTACCCCGTCGTTTTAAGTTGCCGTGCCACTCTTTCCCGTTGGATTAAATATAGGTTTCTTAAATAAATAAATACACCGGTGGACTGGCCCAGGATGAACACTGGATCTTTTTTATAAATTGAATACATTAATAATGTGATACCGCCTAATAAGCTTAAATACCAGAAAGCGACCGGAATAACACTTCGCTTTTCTTTTTCACTTATTAGCCATTGAACAAAAAATCGGGCAGAAAAAATGCCTTGCCCGACTAATCCCACACATAGCCAGATTGACTCAGAGCTCATTATTGATAACCTCCGGCGAACAGGGTCTCTTCAACAGCCAACGCACCCCCACCAGATCGTAAATACCAACAAATAATCGGTTCATGACCCCATATTTTGATACACCATGCCTTCTCGGGCGGTGGTTCACAGGCACATTCACGAGCCTGTATCCAGCCCTTAAAAATAATGCCGGTAAATAGCGATGTAAATGATTAAAATGAGGCAAATTTAAAAATGCACTTTTGGGAAACAGTTTCAGACTGCAGCCTGTGTCAGGGCAACTATCACGCAAAATAGTCTGACGCACACCATTACCTATACGGGAAGAAATGCGGCGAATCAGGTTATCATCTCGTCGTTTTCGATTTCCAAGCACCACTGTTTTGTGGTCCTCAATAAAGCCGCAAAGGGCAGGAATATCATTAGGATCATTTTGGCCGTCGCCATCAAGCGTCACTAAAAATTCATAGCGCGCTGCCTTTGCCCCGCTAACCAGAGCAGCACTCTGACCACAGTTAACCCTGTGTCGTACGAGTTGCAACCGCTCATCCTCTGCAGCCAGCTTTAACAAACGGCTGACAGTCTCATCATTGCTGCCGTCATCAACAAAAATGACCTCAAAGCAATAATCATCTTTTTCCAAAACATTCACTAGTTCATGAAAAAGTACTTCAACATTATCCTCTTCATTATATACAGGTATAATTACTGATAAATTAATAGGTTGTTTCAAATGTCACTCCCTTACAATATTACTGACTACTTATCGTCCTGTTGCTGCATCCATACCTACTGCACTGGGGATTTTTCCAGGCAGACTCCAACCATTTCTGTTTGCGTAAAACCCAGAGCAATGCGGCAAGTTCTATAAACACCAGATAAGTGGCAGCCAACACGTCGCTTAAGTAATGGTGGTTTAATATAATTCTCGAAACAGCGACTAAAAATCCCACAGTCAGCACATAAGAGCTGGAACGTGGGTATAAAAGACTTAAACCGGCAGCAACCGACATTATAGTGGTCGTATGACCAGAGGGAAATGACCAGAAGGGGGAATGTGTTTGAAAACCATAAAAGCCAAAGTATTGACCTTCGAGCAGCATGCTGGGCCTGGCACGTCCTAATACTACTTTCAGAAACCCGCAAATTGAGCTGGGTATTAATACACACAGCAATAGAAACCAGCATTTCGCTTCCCAGTCTGTATTGACCCTAATATATCTAAAAATGAATATTCCTAATATAAAAGCTGAAAAATAAAAGAAACCCGCCCCCAGTTTGGTGAATAGCTCCAGAAATTTGTAATTATGACGCAGATCAATATCAAAGAAAAATTCTGTTAGCGGTTTATCTACAAAGAAAAAGCAAAAGGCAATCAAACTTACTGCTAACACCATAACCCAGGGTTTGACAAAAAAAGACATTATTTTGTTACACGGAGACATCATTACTCTCTTTATTTTTAGGCCCGATGATAAAAAGATTGAGCCATCGGCCTTTACTATAGTTAAAACCACGCAGTCTTGCAATAACGCCAAAAGAATCAAAAGCGATATTCCAGCGAGCAAATGTTTTGTCATCAACCAGGAGCACCTGTCTTGGATTTTTTTCTAAAGAGGAAATCGCATCGGCAGTATCTCCAAATTTTATCCAGTTGGTATTCAGATTGAAAACAAGGCTGGGCTCATCAAAACCTACTGCAATTAAAGGATTATCGGAGTTAACCGCATGCTTTAAAGCCAGCTCAGAGATTTTAGGCGTAATCCAAAGCGGCTCGAGATCCGGCAAAATTCGATTAAAGCTTAGAAAATATACCACACTTGCCATAATCAGCAGCGAAGCGATGGATTGATAATAAGCTCGCCTGAATATGAAATAAACGGTTACCACTGCGAATGTTATTCCGCAAAATAGTATTGAAACAGCGGGCCAGCTGTTGTGGTTTAAAAAGACATAGGATATAACAGCTAGAAATATCACAAGTCCAATGGATAATATCCCCCAAAGGCTTTGCAAGAGCTTCAGCCAACTATTAGCTGAAGCCCTCGCCTCTCCAGTTTTTGTCATATTGATTAAAGAATCAATCGCCATTGCGGCCAATAGCGCCAAAGCCGGAAAAACAGGAAGAATATACTGGGGCAACTTGGTGGGCATGATTTCAAAAAAAATCCAGCTCGGAATAACCCAGCTCAAAAGAAATCTCACTGCCTTTTCATTTCGATGTCTGAATGCATAAACTGCAGTGGGCCATAAAAAGAGTGATGCGGGCCAAAAGGTTAATGGCAAAATAGCTAAATGAAAAAGTGGAGGCTTTCCGTGTGACTCATGCCCGCCCTTTAGTTTGGGTAATAAGTCCTTATGAATCATTTGCATTAAATAGTTACTGTGCTCAGCCTCATTGACCAGAATTACCCAGATTAGAGTTAGGAAAAGGAGGAGCAATAAGCCTGTAAACGGCCATAGATTGCGTAACCAGCGAATATTTTTATCGATTAGACAAAGGGTAGCTATGGACAGAAAACCTACTAAAGGCGTAACCCCTTTTAACACCAGTCCCGCAGCCATTGCCAGCCAGAAACATAAAGGCCAAACCCAGTGAATTCCAGTATTATTAGCGCTTCCCTGATAAACCATCCACAAGGCACCCTGCATTAACACCACAGTGGCAAGAAGAGCGGCATCAATTACCCCCATATGCGCCTCAACCACAAGTAAGAGGCAGGAGGACAGCAATAGCGCCGCAATTAATCCCGAGCGTTCATTCAACAGCCGTGAACCAAAATAAAAAGTGGCCAATACAGCAATTAATGCCCCTAAAACAGAAGGGATCCGGTAAGGCCAAATCTGGTTTGAATCAGGTTCACTGAATAATTTTACACTGCCCGCCTGAAGCCAGTTAATTCCGGGCGGTTTCTGGAAGCGTGTTCTATCCTGAAAGCGGATTTGAAAAAAATTACCTGATTGCAGCATTTGGCGACTTGCTTGTGCAAAATGCGCTTCATCCCTGTCAATCACCGGCAACTGGCTAATGCCTGAGGCAAAAAAGATCAGGGACAGAATAACAAGCCCTGACCAAATCACTAATTTGCGCAATGCCTTATACTCCTGAATCTTCGGCTGGGCTGATTATACTTAACTCCCCTGGAAATGACAAAAAATTCCTCCCGCGGTTCAGCTTAGACTAAATGCAGGTATCTTATTATCTTGTTCCTGTTATCATTGCGAGTTACACTTTCTCTTTTTATCAGCGTTTCTCATGCCAGAATTATCAACGATACAGCAAATTGCTATTTGGATTATTCCTGTTTTGCTGGCTATAACCATTCATGAAGCATCACATGCCTGGGTTGCTTCATTATGCGGCGATCGAACTGCTGAGCAGGAAGGACGGCTGAGTTTTAATCCCGTAAGACATATCGATCTGTTTGGAACTATTATTGTTCCTCTGCTGGTATTAACTTTAAGCAAATTCAGTTTTGTTTTTGGCTGGGCAAAACCTGTGCCTATCATGCCCTCTCGTATGCGCAATCCGCGTCGTGATCTCGCTTTAGTCACTTTGGCCGGTCCCTTGTCTAATCTGGTCATGGCAATATTCTGGGCCATTTGTTTTAAACTTTCGTTCTATCTGGATCCCCAGCGCACTAGCTATGCCCTCTTTCTTTTATTGGCTGCAAGGGCCGGGATGATCATAAACCTGCTGCTCTGTTTTTTTAATCTGCTTCCTATTCCCCCGATGGATGGAAGTAAAGTGGTAATGAGCCTGTTATCACCACGAGCCGCAATGAAATTTCAAAAAATTGAGCCATATGGCTTTTTTATTGTGCTTTTGTTGCTAATCACCGGCGCTCTGAGCTGGATTCTCAATCCACTTATGAATTATTCTCTTCGTCTGCTGGTCGCCGTGTTTCATTTATGAACATATTAGCCGATGCATCACTCCCCAATTTGAAGAGCGCTTTCCCAGCACCTTTTAATCTGACTGTTTATGAAGATCAAAGCCATATTCCCCATTTGCTGGCAGGACAGGAAATCCTGCTTTGTCGTGCCGCATTGAAAGTCAATGAATCTCTTTTTAGAAAGCATCGGGTTAAATATGTGGCCACGGCCAGTAGTGGCACCGATCATATTGATAGCGGCTTGCTGGCCCAGCTTGGGATTGAATTGCTGGATGCAAAGGGTTGTAATGCTCAAGCGGTTGCGGATTATGTAGTATGCAGTATTGCCTGGTTAAGAAAGCATAGAAAATTTAGCGGTAAGAATGCGGTGGTGATTGGTGCCGGTATGGTGGGTTCAAAAGTCAGCCGCCGTTTGAAAATGTTGGGTTTTGAGGTATTAAATTACGATCCTCTAAAATCGGCTTCTGATACCGGCTTTAAAAGCTGCGGCTATCAAGAGTTATTTGATGCCGATCTGATAAGCATTCATGCGAATTTACATACGATTGATCCCTATCCCAGTTTCCACCTTCTGGATGAGCCATTTTTTAATGCATTCAATCCGCAAGGAATTATTATAAATGCCGCCAGAGGACATATCGTTAATGAACAATCTCTTTTAAAACGACCAGGGCTAATTTATTGCACCGATGTATACAGTAATGAACCCGCGGTAAATCCCGAGATTATTAAAATGGCTACAGTTTGTACCCCACACATCGCCGGCCATAGTATCGAAGCAAAATTGCGGGCGGTACAAATACTCAGTTGCAAATTACATGCATTGTATAATCTTCCTTTAAGCCCTTTTCCTGAAAGTCAGGTATTTATGGATGAACCGGCAGCAGAGACCTGGGAGGAGCTGGCCTTAGCCCTGTATAACCCCGAGCCGGAAACTGCTGCGCTTAAACAAGCAGTAGATCTTCAGACGGCTTTTTTGCAATTGCGCAAAGCCCATCCGCCAAGGCATGATTTTGATCATTATCAAATGGCTACCGGTAAACTTGCTGAACTACAGCGAATTGCTGGTGTGGGAAACGAATAATCAATAGTCGACAATTCTTCACTTCTTGTCTACATTTTATAATGTTTGATTAAAAGATAAAAAATATCTCTTTTTCAAATAGTTCATGGGAAATTAGATAAGGATAAACTGATTATGACTTATGTAGCCTTGGAATGGGATCACAAAATCGGCAAATTTGCCATTGGTTGGCTAGTAGTCAAATGCGCCAGTGTGGGTCAAAAATTTGGTGGACCGCAAGCTCTGCCCCCAAGAAAAGACATTGCCTATTTTGTAAATCCAGAAACAGCCGAAATGGATGCCAAAAGTTTTGCCGAATTTAAGAATAAGTCCGATGCAGCGGATCAGGAAGAGTTTGTAAAAATTAATCTGGCTGAAGCAAGCAGACATGCTGCCTTTGAATGGGATCACAATATTTTCAATCCCCTAATCAAATGGGCAGTCCTCGAATGGGGGGGCAATTACGAACAGACTGGCGCACGAGACGATGTGGCATATTTTCTGGATGGAGAATCTGCCGAAATGGATGCAAAGTCATTTAGTATTATGAGAAATCAGCGGTTGTTTTAGAAAAGCATGTAGATTGGCCCTTGGCCTAATGGCACTGCGTTAAGGCTTTAACCCTCACTCCTACGTCCCTCGGCTTGTCCGAGGGATCCAGAGATCCAATCCTGGCATGAGATTCCTGGATCCCTCGGACAAGCCCTGAGGGATCCCCTCATAATTCTCTCCCTGCAACTAGTATCTCTATTTGCAGGGCCTCGACGGCTTTATCATAATCAATTCTATGTTTAAATTTCCTTTGTATGATTCGACAGCCGAGATAGAACAAAGAAAGCACTCGTTTTTTTTGGGATGTGTTGGCTTGAAAAGAGAGATGCCATCGCTTGTTTTCAGCAACGAAGCCGGTTAAATAAGCAATTAAAGTAGCCAACATAGCAATCATTAGTAACACTTGAATTCGCTCTATTGATTTTGAGTAAGCATGTTCAAAGCTAAAGCCATATTGAGATGACTTCAAATCTCGAAAATTCTGCTCTATTTGCATGCGTTTGAAATAGATTGAAAAAGGGTTAAACGATGTTTCTGTATTGTTTAATGAACTTGCTAAAAGCCAAGGTTCATTGGCTGATTTTGAATACACCTTGTCTTTCTTGCTTTGCGCTTTCTTTTTGTACTTATTAAAACGTGTACGTTTTTTTCCGGATAGCTTTATTAAATAAAGAAATGTTTCTATTGGGTCTGTTTTAGAGACAATGCCCCACCCCAGAGATTGTCCTTGTTCGGTCGCCTTTTCCTTTGAATCACAATAATATTCCCAGTAAGTATGGGTATCCAATCGATAACATATATTACCCCGGATACGGCCAACATAGTCCCAACCTTGTTTTAACACCAACCGAAACCATGAATTATAAAAACCAGCATCCGTAACTAATATCGGGAGACTTGTCTCAGGCAGAACTTGCTTTAAATTCTGTAAAAATAAGTGATGCGCTTTGTCACTATTTTCATATTGGCGAGGAAATACCTCTTCATAGACTGATAACGCACGGCCTTTAGCGACTAATGAGGCTCTAAGCAAGTAATGCGTTGTATTAGGAACATGGCTCCAATCTACCAGGATAATAGGACGACTATTTGTTCCAATTAACCTATGGGCTGTTTTTTGGTATATCGAGAATCGCTCTCCATGCAGGTTTTTATTCCCTAAAAAACGATCACAGCGTTTAATATTATTCTTTTCTTGAGCCTTATTTTTTAATGCTCGCCCCAACTGAGTTAACGACAGCTTTTTTTCCCTGAGTAAGGCATTGATAAATAAATTAAGAGTATTAAATCGTTTTCCATGGATAGTACTTGATAGCAAATTGTGTAAAAATCGCTTTATGTGCATGAGATATCCTAATCAAAATTGTTCGCAAAACTATTTGATCATATATCTTCATGCACTGCCACTTTTTAATATCCCTATTTATGAGGGGAGCCCTCAGGGACAAGCCGAGGGACGTAGGTAAATGTCTTAAGGCAGCGCCATTGGGCCAAGGGCCCAAACTACAATAATTTCTTATCCACATAGCGCTTTAAGACTTCCTGATCAGAAAAATGATGGCGTATACTGCCCACTTGCTGATAGGATTCATGCCCTTTCCCAGCGACCAACACGATATCATCAGCTGAGGCAAGACTGACTGCTTTGGCAATAGCTTCTTCTCTGTTGGCAATTTTATATAAATTGTCTCGTTTATGGATACCTTGCTCAATTTCATCAAGAATTTGCACAGGATCTTCGGTGCGTGGATTATCGCTGGTCATAATGACAATATCCGCATTGTCACTGGCGATTTGTCCCATAATGGGGCGCTTCGTTTTATCTCTGTCGCCGCCGCAGCCAAACACCGCAATGATTTTACCCTTTTTGACGCCATTTAAGGTTTCAAGAACGTTTTTCAAAGCATCCGGTGTATGAGCATAATCCACAATGGTATAGGGTTCATGGCTTACAATTTCCATACGGCCCGGAGCGGCTCGAAGTTTAGACATTGTTTCAACAACTTCAGACACGGGATAGCCTGCAGCCATAAGGCTGGTAAATATGGCCAGGGCGTTGTAAATATTAAAATATCCTAAAGCTCTTATCTGCAATTCATGGCTTCCCCAAGGAGAGATCAGTTTAATTCGGGTTCCTGTCAGACTGATTTCATGTTCAATAGCTCTGACATCAGCCTGCTGATGAACACCATAGCTTAACAACTGGCAATTGGCAGAAACAGATTTCAGGATTTGTCGGGTATACTGATCATCCTGATTTACAATGGCCCACTTTAACTCTGGAAACGCAAACAGTTTTGCTTTTGCCTTTGCATACTCATCCATCGTGTGATGATAATCGAGGTGATCGTGGGTTAAGTTAGTGAAAATCCCCTGAGAAAAACGAATACAATCAGTGCGTCCCTGATCAAGAGCATGTGACGATACCTCCATACACACCTGACTGATATCGGATTGACGAAATCGGCTGAATAGCTGTTGCAGGCAAAATGCATCAGGCGTGGTATTGGCCAGTGATTGCAGATCATCCGCTTTTCCATAGCCCAAAGTGCCGATATAAGCCGATTTTGCAGAAAGTAGTTCATGTGCCTGCGCTAACTGATAGGCGATGGTTGTTTTACCATTCGTTCCAGTGACGCCGGTAACGTAGAGGCTGTCCGAAGGATTTTGATAAAATCGGGCAGCCAGTTCAGCCTGCTTCGCTGCAAGATTAGCCAATGGAATATACACAGTAGACGCGGCAGGCTCGGATATCTTCCACCCATGAGGATCAAAAAGAACTGCGGCAGCCCCACTCTTTACAGCTTGTGAAATAAACTGCCGTCCATCTGAGGCATGACCAGGGTAAGCTATAAACAAATCACCAGCCTTAACGGATCTGCTATCATTGCTGATCCCGGTTATTTCCAATTCAGATACATCATCAATCCAGGGATTGAGCAGTTCATTGAGTTTCATTTGACTTAGCCTGTTGTTATATCGGGCGGAATATCCAGAGTGCGTAAGGCGCCTGACATTACTTTTGCAAATAAGGGTGCGGCAACCGCTGCTCCATAATAACCATTTTTAGTCGGCTCATGAATTACTACCACCACAACCAGTCGAGGACGCGATGCTGGAGCAATACCTACGAAGCTGGCTATGTGCCGATTGGCCTCATAGCCATTTTTTCCAGCGATTCGGGCGGTTCCTGTTTTACCTGCTACACGATAGCCCGGAATCTGGGCTGCTTTACCCGTTCCCTCCACCATAACGGCCTCCATCATAGCCAGAACATCATTAGCAGTTTTCTCGTCAATTACCTTTTCGACGCTCGGGTGATAATCGGGATTATGCAACAAAGTAACAGGCAGCAAATTGCCATGATTGGCAAATATTAAATAGGCTTTAGCCAATTGCAGGGGGGTCACTGATAACCCATATCCAAAACTGACGGTTGCTAAAACGAAAGGATTGGCATCTTTAGGCTTCACAATCGCCCCATCGCTTTCCCCTGGATAACCGCTTTCTGTTCTTTGACCAAAACCACTGCGCTGCAAAAGCCCAAGCAGTTGCTCCGGCGGACTTAAGAGTACCATTTTGGTCACTCCGACGTTACTTGAATGTTCTAAAACTCCTGTTACATCAAGTACGCCATAATTATGAACATCTCGTATAGTATGACCATGAACAATCATCCAGCTCGGACGGGTATCAATAATTGTCGCCGGCGTTACCAGGCCGCTGCCAAGCGCACTGGCAATACTGAAAGGTTTGATAACGGAGCCGGGTTCAAATGTATCGGTGATCGCCTTGTTACGATAACTATCCCGGGAATAGTTAGCTCTGGCATTAGGATTAAACGAGGGATAATTGGCGGTTGCCAGAATTTCACCGGTTTGAGTATCCACCACGACGACCGAACCACTGCGAGCGGCAAATTTTTCCATTGTATTTTTCAATTCATGATGCGCCAGGTACTGGATACGGCGATCGATACTCAAAACCAAATCATGACCGGGCTTAGGTTCCTTAAGGATCCCTAATACTTCAACAATATGACCCGTTCTATCCTTAACAACCCGCTTTTTCCCCGGAACACCCATTAACCAGTCCTGATAGGCCAGTTCCATTCCTTCAATTCCGGCATCGTCAATATTGGTAAATCCAATTAGCTGAGCAGTACTGTCCCCTTCCGGGTAATAGCGTTTAAATTCCTGCTGGAAATTGACACCTGGAATTTTTAATACTTCAATCTCCTTGGCCAGCATAGGGGGTAACTGGCGTTGTAAATAAAGAAATTCCCGGTTTTTGGCTTTCTCAACTCGTGCTTTTAATATTTTGGCGGGAATACCGGTTATTTTGGACAATGTTGCAAGTTGCTGAGGGGTAGGAGAAAATTCCTTGGGATTAACCCAAACAGATTGAACAGGGGTACTTACAGCGAGCGGCGTGCCGTTACGATCAGTTATCATTCCCCGATACGCAGGAATATCCTGAACTCTTAAACTTCTGGCGTCGCCTTGTCCTTTAAGAAATTGTCGATGAAGGACAGTGAGGTCAAGCATTCTCCAGACTAAGATACCCAGAATGAGAACAAAAAAGCCTGAAACGGTAATTAACCGTAAACGGTGTCCGTTTTTTTTCATCGCGGCTTTAATACAAAGGTTTGTTTATCTGCCGGTAAACGCATCCGTAATTTTTCGATAGCCAATTGCTCAACGCGCGCCGGAGTAGCCAAGCTTGCTTGTTCCAAAAGTAACTGTCCCCACTGTAATTGCAATTGGTGGTTATTTTGCTCTAATTGCTGCAAATAATCAAAGCGTAATCGATGCTCATTGGTAATATAAACTACTGCCAGTGCACTTAAGAGAACACTGATTAGCAAAGTTATTATCAAACTCATCTGTTTGGATAGGCGCATCTCAGATAATTGTCCAGTAAATAAATTGCTTTGATTTATCGCTCTGGCTGCGGCATTCATGACAACTTCTCTCCTATTCTAAGGACCGCACTACGGGATCTGACATTCTCTTTAATTTCACTTTCTTCTGGCATAATCGCCTTACCTACTCGTCTGAATTTTTTTACAATCTCATTGTATTTCACAGGCACACCGGGAGGCGGTCTATTACCTTCCTCCATTGCCTTCATAAACTGCTTCACTATTCGATCTTCTAAGGAGTGGAAACTGATAACAGCCAAACGCCCCCCGATTTTCAACACATCAACCGATGATTTGAGCGCTTTTTCCAAATCGCTTAATTCATCATTGATATAAATACGTATTGCCTGGAATACTCTTGTTGCAGGATGCTTATGTTTTTCCCATTTTGGATTTGCCGCCTTGACGATCTCGGCAAGTGCCTGAGTAGTCAATATTGGGGATTGCTGGCGGGCTGCCACTATCGCCCGCGCAATCCTTCCTGCAAAACGCTCCTCTCCGTACTTCCTGAACACCTCCTTCATTTCCTGCTCGTCGGTACGATTAACAAAGGTTGCGGCATCAAGTTTCTGATGCAAGTTCATTCGCATATCCAGAGGGCCTTCTTTTAAAAAACTAAACCCCCTTTCTGCGTCATCTAACTGCGGAGATGACACTCCCAAATCCATTAACACTCCATCTACAACACCACTAACGCCTGCTTTTTCTGCAAAAACGGCAATATCAGCGAACGAACCGTGGAAAATCTCAAAGCGTTTTTCCTGGGCAAATACTTCACCGGCATACTGGATAGCCTCAGGATCTTTATCAATGGCAATCAATCGGCCTTGCTCCGACAGGCGCTCAAGAATTGCACGACTGTGCCCTCCCCGGCCAAAAGTGGCATCAACATAGACACCGTCCGGATGGATTGCCAAACCATTTATCGATTCTTCTAATAAGACTGATTGATGCATGTTGTTTCACTATAAAGAAAATGTTTTCATTTCATCTGGTAAGACGTCGTGCTGAGAGGCTTCTTCAGCTAACCAGCTTTCACGTTTTTCTTCCCAAGTCTTATCATTCCAAATCTCAAACTTATTGCCTTGGCCAATCATTACTGCATGCTTTTCGAGTCCTGCGTATTCACGCAGCAAAGAAGGCAATAATAATCGTCCATTGTTATCTACCTCAACATCAGTTGCATGCCCAATCAGCAAACGCTGAATACGCCTTGCAGCCGCGTTAAAACTCGGCAAACTCTGCAATTTATCTTCAATAACTTGCCATTGTGCAGCGGGATACAGCAAAAGACAGGTTTCTTCAGTATCAATAGTGATGACTAAAGAGGCATTGCCTGCGTTGTCCAATGCTTCACGGTAACGTGTTGGAACCGCTATACGACCCTTCGCATCGATTGTCAAAGACGTTATGCCACGAAACATGATTAATTTTGCAGGCTATCCCACAATTCTCCACTTTTTTAATATTTTACACCACTTTCTTACACTATAGAAACACAAAATCCTTCTCGTCAACAAATTTTGTTTAATTTTTAATAGGAAGAGGAATTTTTGACCAAGTGATGGGCAGGTTGATTTTTTTATGAATTGGCAGAAGGTGGTGCGGAAAGGCCTTGTTGCATAATGAAGACAGGGTCACAAAAACCGTCTTTGCGCGCATTAGCGAAGCAGATCCTTACTTTCAAGTTTTGATCTGGATTGCTTCACTTTGTTCGCAATGACGACAGACTAGTTGCCTGGTTCTATTTACGCAACAATGCCGCGCGGAAATGACTGATTCCAGACGGGTGATGTCAGGAACAAGGAGGCTACATCATTATTGATTCATTAAGGCAGCCAGACGAATGCCCTGCAATACCAGATCTGGTACCAGATAATCATAAATATTTTGCTTTTCAAACAGGGAAGCAAAACCACCGGTAGCCAGTACTAAAACTTCCTCATCATTAAAGGATTCCGCTTTTATCCGGGTGATTAATTCGCGGCAAGCACCTATGGCGCCAAAATAAACGCCCGACTGGATACTTTCAATCGTGGAACGGCCAACAGCCTGGTTCATTTTTACAATTTCTACCGCCGGTAATTTAGCGGTATTAGTGGAAAGTGCATCAACCGATAAACGCATTCCCGGAAGGATAGCTCCTCCCAGATAAAATTTATGTGCAGTAATGACACAGAACGTAGTTGCCGTACCAAAATCAATCACAATAATATTTTTACCGGGATAAATATGTGCCGCCGAAATGGCATTGGCGATCCTGTCAGCTCCTACTTCCAGAGGATTTCGATACTTTATATTAAGTCCTGTTTTTACTCCGGCCTGCAGAAAAAATGGGTCGACAGTAAAGTATTTAAGACAAGCGGAACGCAGGGAATAGTCCAGTTGCGGTACGACCGAGCAAATAGCGATTTGCTTTATAGCTTCCGGTGAGCATTGATTTTCACGCAAGACCGTTTTCAAAAAAATACCGAACTCATCCGAGGTACAGGCTTTGGAGGTATGACGAAATCGCAAGCGGATTTCATCCCCTGCAAAGACACCACCATATATATGAGAGTTTCCCACATCGAGGCATAAAATCATAAGTTTCTATTGTTCAGGAATTCAGGCTTCCGATAGTAAAGCCTGACTTGAACATAATCAAGCTTAAACCATCATTGCCAGTCTCCGAGACGGCCAATGCTACTTCGCAGCCTAAATGAGGTGAGAAAAAAGTCGGTCGATAAGCCGGGTTCTGTCAGGGACAATCATTCATCTGGGACATTCGTCACCGAATGCCTCAAGCGACCTACCCGAATCCCGTACGGACCATACGTTCCGGTAAACCGGATGGATTCCTATTTGGTCTTGCTCCAAGTGGGGTTTGCCCTGCCACAACTGTTGCCAGTTGCGCGGTGCGCTCTTACCGCACCATTTCACCCTTACCATTTTCATGGCGGTATATTTTCTGTGGCACTTTCCGTAGGCTCACGCCTCCCAGGCGTTACCTGGCACTTTATCCTATGGAGCCCGGACTTTCCTCCCCTTGCAAAGCAAAGAGCGATTGCCTAACCGACTTTGACTATCATAATAGCAAACTGGGTTTTGGAAAACCAGTAACATCTCCTTTAAATGAGGCTTTATTCAATGAAAAGAGTCAAAGCTATACTATTATTAACAAATAATGCAATTTATTCTTATAAATTATGTCTCCTAAAAAACAATTTAGCTCGCTTTCTGCGGATCAGTTCCTCAAAAGAATTAAAAGAGAATTTGCTGACTGTGGTGTAATGGGCGGGTTTACGTACATATCCCCCTCCAATAGAGATATGAACGTACCACTGCAAAGCCAATATCAGAGCATCCATCTAAATGCGTATCAAGATCTCGCTCAACGTGACCCCCTCAGCCGGTTCATACACAAATTTACAAATAATTATATAAGTACATCAGGTTATGGAGAAGAGAATTTTAAAGAGGCCTCTTTCAAACTGCATGTCAATTTAAATGAAATAGGCAGCCTGGATCAAGAAACTTTACTTGGCCTGATACGTCTGATTCATACGGAAAGTTGGGCACATAATGTCCGAAATTTTAAAGTTATCAACCCTGAGGTACTTAGCCATCCGCGGTTTCAAAACACGGCTCAACTGACAATATACATGAATAGTTACGCCTCTGTTGCGGATCTTATGTCTTTATCTGAGAAAATAAAAGCATATCTTCTGGAACAAAAGGTACCAGAAAATAAAATAACTGAGGATTCAAAAAGCTCAGTCGAACTTAATTCATTCGTCTCAGGAAGATTTGACACTTGCAAAGCAATTAAAGCGTATGGTGAATTTCCATTTATGGACAATGAGATAGCGATATTCTTTGCGAAACATAAGGGTAATAAAGAACTGGAAAATATACCTCTATGTGCTTTCGAGGCAATATTCAATAAAATTATTTGCTCAAAATCAGTCGACGGATTTAAGAGAAAAGCTTTGAGCACAGAGCACAGTAAAAAGGTACAACTTGAATTTGAGAAGATGTTGGATGATCCCAGTCGATATATCAAAGATATGAGCAATCCGGAAAAAAATGGCTTAGATAGCAATTTAAGTGAGAAAGAACAAAATGAGCAGAGAGTTGAAGAACAATTAATAAATTTCATAGCCGATTTTACAGACTGTGACACAGAGGATGAACTTACAGAAAAAATCGCCCAGGAAAAAAGCCGGCTTGAGCAGATAGTATCAGCCGAACAGCTTAACAGTAAATTCAACGAACTTATTCAGCAAAAAAAGCAGAGTATCGAAGAACAAGCACAAAACTATCGGGGGCAACTGGCCAAAAGGCCCCCTATGGCTCCCGAAAAAATCCATGATTTTAAAGCAGCATTATCAAGTCTGGAACAACTGTCCGAAAAACCCGGTCCAGATCAACGGACAATTAAAAAATTTTGCAGCCTGATACGCCAAGAGTTTCAACGTTTTAAAAACGGTGAGTCATCATCTAATGATTTTTATAAAAACTGCAAAAATATTTCTGAAGCAAGCGGTCTGGAAAAAAAAGAAAGTCTGGGAGCTAAAGTGAAAAGAATCTTACTAGCCATTTTGTCCCTCAGATTCCTATATTCACGAGCAAGCAAAGACAGTGGAAATACAGTATCAGATGGACAGGTTGTCAAGGATAAGCTAAAGAATATGCGATCAACCCTCGAGGATTTAAGAGAATCGGCAAATCAGACATCGAAGGAGCAGAAAAATAATGAAGATATTCCAACAAAATTGGCGCCCGGCTAGAGCCTGTTTATACTAAACATGAATTAAACAGCTTGAATGCATCCTGCGAGAAATAGTATTAAACACTCTATGATTTTTCGCAAGATACACTCAACAGAAGCCTTTAGAAATTAACCGCGGGTGCCAATAAACTCATCATCAAAATAACGCTTCAGTTTAGTACGCAGTGTGCCGCGGCTAACACCAAGTACACGAGCAGCTTTTGATTGATTATAACGGGTCAGTTCCATCACCGTACGAAATAAGGGAGCTTCTACTTCCTCAACAATCAGTTGATAAAGGTTAAGATTATTATCTTTATTGCTGACAGCATTCAGATACCCTTTGACGGTTCCGATTACTTGCTGAATCAAGGCATCGTTAATTTGTGTCACATCTTGCATTACTGCACTCATTGATCTCTCCAAAGACTCTGTTGAATCATTAAAAAAAGTTACCCATTTTGAGCATCATGATCGCAATACTACCAAATATTACAAACTATGTAAACATTGTTTTATAGATACTCATTTATTAAGGAAATATTAAGAAAAAATTAAGATTTAATCAAGTTTTTTTGCATATTTCGTTGCAAATTTATACTAATTAATTTTAATTGGAGCAAACTTTGCATAAATTCACTAAAGAAAGCTTAAGAAAAGCAATTGCCAATATTTAAACATTCGCAATTATTTGTTATCAAACAGTGTAAAAATAGATTAAATGAGGGCTATAGAGGGTTTTGGAAGATTGTCGGCTCCCGGTTGTGACAACCGGGATAGATTTTAATCCACAGTAAAACTTTCACCGCAGCCGCATTGACCCGTTTGATTAGGATTATTAAAAATGAACTTGGAATTAAGACCCTGTTTGACGTAATCAATCTGCATTCCTTTTAAATAAGGATAACTTTTTCGATCGATATAAATCTGATAATCCGAATTAAGAGGAAAACTGGCGTCATCCTCAACCGTCTCATTGACATAATCCACGACATAAGAGAGGCCAGAACAACCCGTTTTTTTAACTGAGAAACGTACTCCTTTACTTCCGGCTTGCGTCTTAAGATAGCTTAATAAATGTTTAATGGCTGCCTCGCTCAGAGAAATCCCCATTATTGAATCATCGTTAACATGTTGCTGCACCACACTCATCTTAAACCCCTAATTTCTCTTTCATATGATTTATAGCACTGAGATACCCTGTTTCAATCAAAAAAACAAGCTGCTGCTGATTTTTTGGTAAATCCAGGCTGCACGCAAGCCCATTATGCTCAAAGTGAGGATGTTCGTTTAATGAACTATTCTCAATCTGCTCACAGAGAAGCTCCAGTCCAGCAATCAGATAAGGATTACCAAATGCTTTAAATCTCGCTTTTTTAATTAAACCTGCATCACACTGTAAGTAAAGATCAAAATGTCCTGATCGGCCAGGATAACCAGCCCTGGCATGCACCGTATAGGGTTCATTACAATCCAGAATACCTGCATGGCGGGGCTTAAAAAAACAACGTTCTACTAATTCATTATAAATGATCATGGTGATATTTCATGTAACCGTGAGACTTGTTGACGAATAATCTGCGAGGCTTCGATAATTTCAGCCTCTGTGGTAAATCGGCCTATTGATAAGCGTATCGAGCTAAAGGCGCTTTCATTATCTAACCCGATGGCCTTCAGTACATAGGAAGGCTGCATGCTGGAGGATGCACAGGCAGAGGTGCTGGAAACAGCCAGATCCTTCAAAGCGTAGAGCAGTGAATCGCCTTCAACTCCCGGAAAGGTGATGTTTAAATTGCCAGCCACTCTTTGCCTTGTATGGCCATTGAGATGAATATCAGGCAGGACCTTTATATTATTCCATAATAGTTCTCGTAGTTTAAGTATTCTTTCCTGTTCCACCTCGCGGCTCGCTTCGGCTAAAGCAAAGGCTTCCCCCATACCAACAATCTGATGAGTCGCTAAGGTTCCTGAACGTAAACCACCCTCATGTCCGCCGCCAAAACTTTGCGGCTGCAGTCGTATTCTTGGTTTCTGACGCACGAATAATGCACCGATCCCTTTGGGACCATAATTCTTATGAGCAGAAAATGACATGAGATCAACCGATAATTCACGCAGATTAATTGCAATTTTCCCTGCACTTTGCGCTGCATCCACGTGAAAAATAATCCCCCGGTTCTTTAATAATTCGCCGATGGCTGCAATATCCTGAACTACACCAATTTCATTGTTGACGTGCATAATAGAAACAAGGATGGTTTCCTCAGTGATCGCCTGCTCTAAATCCTGTAATGAAAGCAACCCATCCGGCTGTGGAGTAAGATAGCTTACATGGAAGCCTTCCTGCTCCAACTGATGAAAACTGTCAAGAACAGCCTTATGCTCCGTGACAGATGTGATCAAATGCTTCCCCTTCCGCTGATAAAACCTGGCAGCTCCAAGAATGGCCAGATTGTCAGCCTCGGTTGCCCCGGATGTGAATACAATTTCTCTGGGTTCAGCATGAACTGATTCAGCAATTTGCGCGCGCGCTGTTTCTACTGCCATTTGAGCCTGTTGGCCATAACGATGCGTAGTTGAAGCTGGATTACCAAAAATGCCATCTTTTCCCAGGTAATGCAGCATCTTTTCTATAACCCTCGGATCGACTGGTGTAGTCGCCATATAATCAAAATAAAGAGGCATTTTGTTCATGATTAACTCCCTTTATTAATTTTCGCCCATTTCAAAGCATTCTGCATATGACTCAAAATGCCGCGCAGAATGTTCACCTCCATGTGTTCCAGACCTACGCGATTAAAAAGCCGGCGAATGCGTTGCTGCAATCGCCCAGGGTTATCAGGTCTTAAAAAATCGATTGCCACCATCACATCCGTTAAATGCCCATAAAACTGTTCTACTTCTTCTGCTGTAGCCACCCGATCTTCACGCAGTGCCACTTCAACTTTAGGCGAAGACAGCAATTTCATCCGCAGCTCATAGGCAATAATTTGCACTGCCTGGGCGAGATTTAAAGAACTGTATTCAGGATTACTGGGAATGTTAATATGGAACTGACTGCGCAGCAGTTCATCATTAGTTAGTCCGGCATGTTCGCGGCCAAATAAAATGGCCACTTCGGTATCATCGGACTTTCCAGCAATTAAGGTTGCCGCTTCAGGCGGATTAAGGCCCGGTAAAGCTATTCCTCTTGGTCTTGCGCTGGTCGCCAAAACCAGTTGGCAGCCCTGCAAAGCCTGCTCCAGATCCTGAGTTACTACTGCAGTGTCCAATAAATCATCAGCACCCGCTGCCATTTCACAGGCCCTTAAATCAGGGAAAGACTTTGGATTGACCAGATAAAGACGGGTTAATCCCATCGTTTTCATGGCTCTTGCTGCAGAGCCGATATTGCCAGGATGAGTAGTCCCAACAAGCACTATTCGTATTGCAGAAAAATTCATCTTAACCAATTTAAATAAAAAAAAGCAACTATACCAGCAATGTCTTCTCTCTGTACAAAAAAAATGTGCTAGAATCGCCCTTTGTTTTTTCATGAGCTAAATTATGCAGCCACTATTAAATATTGCAGTGACCGCCGCCAAGCAGGCGGGTGATATTATTGTTCGCCATATAGAGCAAATTGACCGAATAAAGGTCAGCGCTAAAAGTACTCACGATTATTTCAGTGAAGTGGACATTAAAGCCGAACAGGCAATTATGCATACTATTCATAAAGCTTATCCTGATCATGGATTTCTTGCTGAAGAAAGCGGCACTCATAATATCGATTCAGAAGTTACCTGGATGATCGATCCCCTTGATGGCACAACCAATTATCTGCATGGGTTTCCCTTCTTTTCCGTTTCTATCGCCTGCAAAATCAAAAACAGGATTGAACATGCGGTCGTTTATGATCCAATTCGCCATGAATTTTTTACCGCCAGCCGCGGTTGTGGCGCTCAGTTAAATGATCGGCGTATTCGAGTATCCAAACAAACCCAGCTTGACTCTTCCCTGCTGGGAACCGGATTTCCTTTCCGTGATCCCAAGCTCGCTCAAAGGTATATGCCTACATTTGAAGCCTTGATTGGAAAATGTGCAGGCATCCGCAGAACCGGTTCCGCCGCACTGGACTTAGCCTATGTGGCCTGCGGCCGTCTTGATGGCTTTTGGGAAATGGGACTAAGACCCTGGGATATGGCAGCCGCCGCCTTACTGATTAAAGAGGCAGGTGGTTTGGTCGGTGATCTTCAAGGCGGTGAAGATTATCTCAAAAAAGGCGATATTTCCGGAGGAAACCCAAAAATTTTCAAAGCTTTACTACAAACCCTTATGCCTGTCACAAGAGGCAGCTAAACTCTTGGAGTATTTATCTATGTCCCATAGGTATCTATGCCCTGCGGCTTGTCCGTAGGGTCCAGTGTTTCTCTATGAGATTCCTGGATCCCTCGGACAAGCCGCGGGACGTAGGGAGTACAAGCCGAGAACGTAGGAGTACAAGCTGAGGGATGTAGGAGTACACACTGAGTCCCGCAGGCATCTGGCACACTTCTTGCAAGCCCAAATTAACATTCATCATCCCGAACTCCTATGCACATGTTAAGCAAACAGGAAGGATTCAGTTTGCTTGAGGTCCTCATCAGCACAGTAATCCTGGCCATTGGCTTATTAGGCATTGCTTCATTGCAGACCAACGCGGTTCGCTATAATCATTCCGCTTATCTGCGCTCGATTGCAATTTCCCAGATGAGTAATATGTTTGACCGGATGCTGGCTAATCCTGCAGGGGTGCAAGCGGGCTCTTACAATAATATGTCTGGTCTTTCTACAAACCCTAACTGCAACACCTGCAGTATGTCGCAAATCGCGCAGCGCGATCTCTATCAATGGAATCAGGCAAACAGTCAGCTTCTACCCAATGGACAGGGCAGTGTCACTCGTAATGGCAATGTATTTACAATTATTATTCGCTGGGATAATGACCGTACCGGCGCCACCGGGATGAATTGCAGCGGTGACTATCGGGTGGATTTGGCTTGTCTTACCATGGATGTTGAGTTATGAGCAGTTTACAAAGAAATGAGCAAGGATTTTCAATTATTGAATTTATGATTGCCATAAGTCTGGGGACTCTTTTGGTAGCCAGTATTTCCATAGTGTATCTCAGTAATAAAACTACCTTTGTCATACAGGACGCGCTTGCCAGACTACAGGAAAATGGACGTTATGCCGATTACATGCTGAGTTATGATCTACGGATGGCGGGTTATCAGGGCTGTGCAAACCAACGACAAGTCAAAGTGACCAATTTAATAAAAAATTTATCAACAATGCTAGATTATGACAAACCCTTGCGCGGTTATGATGGCGCTGGATCCACATTCAGCCCGGGCTTGCCCGCAAACCTGCAAGGCAAATCCGTTCCAGGAAGCGATGTTATCGAAATACGCAAGGCATCCAGTCTTGGGGTACAGCTTCGTGATGACATGAATAGACCTAACAATCCTATTCTGGTCTATGATCGCATGGGAATTACAGCAGGAACCCCCTTGATGATTACTGATTGTTCTGTGGGGGATCTTTTCATTGCCGGCTCCAACAGCAATGCTACCGCCATTACCCACTCTTCAAATCAAAACACTTCCAATGATTTGAGTGTGGCTTATCTCCGTACTGCCCAGATAGCCATATTTGATTATTATTCCTACTATATAAAAGATACCGGTCGGGTGAATGCCCAAAATCAGGCTATTTTGGCTTTGGTCAGGCAAGACAGAAATGGCAATGAGGACGAGATAGCCGAGGGAATTGAGCAGATGCGTATTAGTTATGGCGTCGACACCAACGGCGATAACACGGTCGATACCTATCAGACAGCAGCCCAGGTTCAAAGCGGCGACAATTGGAATAACGTCATTTCAGTCCAAATTAATCTGCTCCTGGCCACGGTTGAAAATGTGGCTGACAAGGCAATGTCCTATTCTTACAACGGCAGCAATTTAACTCCGGGTGATCGCAAGCTCCGGCGGGAATGGACTATTTTTGTTACCTTGCGTAATCGAGGACTTCCCTTATGAAAAGCGATTTGCATATAAAGCAGAGAGGAGCCACATTGGCAGTTAGCCTGCTTTTACTGCTGGTGATCACGTTATTAGCCATCAGTGCCGTTCAGGTAACGCAAATGCAGGAAAAAATGTCCGCAAATATGCAGAATAAGGAAATGTCGTTTGCATCTGCAGAAACTGCTTTAGTCGCCGGAGAAAACTGGTTACTTCGTCAAAGCAGGCAGCCCACCCTCTATACACTCTGCCCGAGCTTTCCCTGTGTGCAGGAGCCCTATCAGAATCTTGATTTTGCCAGCCAGTCAGACAGCTGGTGGAAAAGCAACTCTGCTGAATATAGCTCCACTCTTAAACAGGCGAGCTCTAAACCGCGATTTATTATTGAGTTTCTACAATTTGTGCCTGATTCCCCTGTGATTGGCACCTCGTCATCTCGAAGCAAGGGGGTCTATTACTACCAGGTTACCGGAAGAGGTTATGGTTTTACGGATGAGGCAATTACCGTATTACAGACCACAGTGGGAAGGAGATTTTAATGAAACGACTCCTGCTGATAGTTTGGCTTTTGTGGTTTGGAATCCTGACCAGTCAGGCCGCAACCCTTAACTTATCGCAAACACCTCTATTTATTTCTTCTTCGGTAGCTCCCTTGACGATGCTGATTCTTGAACGTGACCATAAACTCTATTTTGAAGCTTACAATGATGCGTCCGATATTAACGGCGATGATGTTATTGATTTACGGTTCAATCCGGCAATTGATTATTATGGGTATTATGATAGTTATAAATGCTATGGGTACAGCGGCCTGCAGCAATTTTTTTATCCTATTTCAGTAACCAGCACTAAAAAATGTGTTGGCGCCTGGAGTGGAAATTTTCTAAACTATGTAACTACTGCCAGACTGGACGCGATAAGAAAAGTGCTTTACGGCGGATATCGCTCCAATGACGCGCTCAATCAAACCATTCTTGAACGAACCTATATTCCACAAGACGGGCATAGCTGGGGTAAAGAATATACCAGTTTTGCTGTCGATGGGTATAATATAAGCGACTATACCCCGCTCCTCCCCCCCTTGTTAGGCACGCGTCATTTATTTGTCAATACCACGCTAAGAAATGGAACCAGCGCCCCTTTATTGCGAGTGGCAGCCAACCAACCCTATCGCATATGGGAGTGGGTCAGCATTGAAGTGCCGGTCGCCGGAAGCCGCGCGCTTAATGGCAGTAGCGGTCCCCTTATTCTCGGGATCACTGACTATACGGTAAGAGTCAAAGTCTGTGACTCCAGTGCAGGGCTTGAAAGCAACTGCCGGGCTTATCCCAACGGCCAATATAAACCTATCGGGCTTCTACAGGAGTTTGGTGAAAATAATTCGATGCTATTTGGCTTAATGACCGGCTCTTACAAAAACAATCTGGCGGGCGGTGTATTGAGAAAAAATATTTCCAGTATCACCGATGAAATCAATTTAAATACCGGCCAGTTTACGGCGGTGAATGGCATTATTTCGACCATCAACAAGTTAACAGTCACCGGCTTTGATAGCAATTATAATTATTCCTGTGGATTCATCAGCACCAGAAATATTGTCAATGGCGAATGTGAGATGTGGGGTAATCCCATCGGCGAAATTATGTATGAAGCTTTGCGCTATCTCGGCGGCAAAGGTTCCCCCACCCCCAGTTTCGACTATTCCAGTGGAACCGATGCGACGCTTGGTCTGCCAAAGCCGGGTTGGCAAAATCCTTATAGCATTTACCCCTATTGCTCTCAGGCTAATCTATTGGTAATTAGCGATCTTTATCCTTCTTATGACAGCGATCAGGTGCCCGGAAACTCTTTTAATACGGCAAGCAGCGATTTAAATCCTGCGCTGAATGCATCCTCGCTGGCTCAAACTATTTTTAATCGAGAGGGATTTACCAGTGTCTCGGCTTTCATCGGTCAATCCGGCGCAGTAGCCAATGGCGCCCCCACACCAAAGACCGTGACCAGCTTCGGTAATATACGAGGACTTGCTCCACAGGAAGCGAATTCGGAAGGCAGTTATTATGCAGCAAGTGCTGCCTATTATGGCTGGATAAATGACTTAAATAGCGCAAGAGGCACGCAAAATGTGAAGTCATACATTATCGCTCTCTCTTCACCGCAACCCGAAATAAAATTCAAGGTAGGAAATAATATTGTCACCATTGTTCCCTTCGCAAAATCGGTTGCAGGCTTAAATATCAATGCGGAGCAAGGGCAATATCAGCCAAGCAATGAAATCGTTGATTTTTATATTGAATCACTCTCTAACACCGGCGGGGTTTTCCGAGTCAATTTTGCCGATTTGCAGCAAGGCGCTGATTTCGATATGGATGCGGTGGTTAAATACACTATTACAGTCAACGCTAATAATACCTTAACTATTAGTACTGAAACCATTTATGCTGCGGGCGGCATTAATCAACACCTCGGCTATGTCATTTCAGGCACCACAGCCGATGGAGTATATCTCGAGGTGAGAGACAGCGATACTGCTGCGATTAATGATGTTGATTATTTTCTGGACACCCCGCCTGGAAAACTGCCTGGGCAAGCCTGGCAAGATAAAGCGGCATTACCAATATCCACGACAAGGACCTTTACTCCCAGCAATACCCCCTCGGCAATTATTTTCAATTCGCCGCTTTGGTATGCCGCGAAATGGGGAGGTTTTAATGACTCCAATGGGAATAATGTTCCGGACATTCAAGGGGAGTTTGACACCTCAAACAGCGGTGATCCCGACAATTACTTTCTAGTCACCAACGCTAACAGCCTGCGGGCCCAACTAGCAAAAGCCTTCTCTCTGATAGTGGATCGCGCAGGTTCGTTTTCCTCAGCGGCCTTGAGCAGCGGATTTCTTTCTTCCGATACTTTTATTTATCAGTCCATCTTTCAAACAAAAGACTGGAGCGGTCAGTTACTGGCATTTCCTATTGATGAAACAAGCGGCAATATTCTTAGTACTGGCAGTGGTCCACGAGGTTCTCTCTGGGATGCGGGTCAACTTCTCAGCTTGCAAAACTTTAACACCGGTCGAAAAATACTGACTTTTAAACCATCAACCAAAAAAGGAATTAAATTCAGATGGCCAGGCGCTCCTTCCTTTCCTGGCATATCCGATCTCGATTCAGCGCAGATTAGCGCCCTTAACACCAATCCTCAGAATGCGCTAAGTGACAATCTTGGAGGCAGTCGTCTTAATTATTTAAGGGGTGATCAATCCCTCGAGCAGAAAAATGGCGGAACATTCCGTAATCGAAAAACTTTGCTTGGCGATATTATTAATTCGGAGGGCGTTGTTGTTGGAGCGCCTAATCAGAATTATCCCCCCGTCTGGCCGGATAATGCTGCTGAAAATGCAGCTCCATACAGCACATTCCGTCAAAATAATATCAACCGGCAGAGCGTCATTTATGTCGGTGCTAATGACGGCATGCTGCACGCCTTTGATGCGAAAGCAGGAAATGAACTATTCGCCTATGTGCCAGCGGAAGTGTTTCCCAAGCTCAATTTGCTAACCGATCCTAATTACACGCATCAATTCTACGTCGATGGCTCGCCGACAGTGGTTGATGTATTTATAAACTCGCAGTGGCGAACAGCACTGGTTGGTACGCTGGGAGGCGGTGGCCAGGGCGTTTTCGCTCTGGATGTCACTACGCCGACCCAGTTTAACGAAAATAACGCCGCCAACATTGTGAAATGGGAATTCACCGACAGCGATGATGCGGACCTGGGATTTACTTACGGACAGGCGTCCATTGTACGATTGGCTAATGGCCGCTGGGCCGCTGTTTTTGGCAATGGCTATAACAATACAGCCAGTGACGGTTTCTCCAGCACCACTGGTAACGCCGTGATTTACATCGTAGATATTGATACCGGCGAGCTGATTAAAAAGCTGGATACCGGCGTAGGCATGAGTAAGGATCCGCTTGGCCTTGGACGACCTAACGGCATGGCTTCACCTGCGGTTGTCGATACCGATGGTAATTCAATCGCTAATATTATTTATGCGGGTGATTTATTCGGCAACTTATGGAAAATTGATATTTCATCGGCTAATCCGTCTCAGTGGGACTTCTGGTATAAGCAGGGAAATCAGCCTCTGCCCCTTTTTGTAGCTGCGGACAGTACGGGAAAACGCCAGCCAATCACCACCCGACCAGAAATTTCGCGAGTGACTTTCAGTGCTTCCGCTTTACAGGTTTATATAGGAACAGGTAAATACCTTGAACCCAGCGACAAAATCGATTTGAGCGTGCAATCAGTCTATGCCTTAAGAGATGACAATACTTCTGAAATACGGCGCGATCAGCTTCGTCAACAGACTATTCTATCGGAGCAGGAAAACACTCGCGTAACCAGTACGAATCTGTTAGCAAATAATGATCGCGGCTGGTTTCTCGATTTAGTGGTGAATGGTCAGGCCAGAGGGGAGCGCGTTATTTCCAATCTCACCTACTTGAATGGCAAAATCATTTTTGCAACCGTTATTCCCACCTCTGATCCCTGCGATTTCGGCGGTGAAAGCTGGCTTATGGAACTGAATGCGCTGACAGGAAGCCGTCTGAATTATAATGTATTTGACTTGAATGGAGACGGCGCGTTCACCACTGCCGATTCAGTCACATCCAGTGATGGCGGAAGCTCAGTCACCGTACCACCTAGCGGCATCAAGTCTGAAGTGGGTCTGATAGCCGGCCCCTCCATATTGAATGCCGGCAGTAAAGAATACAAATACATGCCGGGAACCAGCGGCGGCATTCAGAAAGTAGGTGAAAACCCGGGACCTCAGATTTTCGGCCGTCAATCCTGGAAGCAGTTACAATAAACCTACATTACTGGAATAGCGCTCGCTGCTGTATCCGGTTCCTCCGGCTTCCTGGGTAAACAGTGACCAAAGAACTGATTGCCGCATTGTGTATTACGCTCTCTGAAAATACGGGTAATGTGCGCTTCGGGGGCGACCCGTATCTCTTCCGGAATTCCTGCTGGTACTTCAACACAGGATTGCATGGTATTAAATTGTTGCAGTTCTTTAATGCTATATTGTTTTTTAGCCATTTTTGCTCCGATTAATTCAGGGGGCTGTACCCTTACTCCTACGTCCCTCGGCTTGTCCGAGGGATCCAGGAGTCTCATGCCAGGATTGGATCTCTGGATCCCTCGGACAAGCTGAGGGACGTAGATAAATATCTAATGGCAGTGCCTCCAGTCTTCTCATGACCTGGTAGAGGGGACTTCTTTTAAACTCAGGCAGCACAGGAGGCAGAAGCGGGAACAGCTTCGCCAAAGTTGGGATTCACTTCCTCGATTTCCTGCTCACGTAATTTAATCAGCGATCTAATCTGAGTGCTTTGCAATGAAATTGCAGCAGTGAAGATCTCAGGATTATTGTTTAATTGAACAAGATTTTCTTTCTGTTCCGCACTCAGCCATACTTTGTAGCAAGATAAGGTTTGATTAGCGCCTAGACGTGAAAATAGTGCTTTTTTTAAAGCGTCTGTGGATGTATAAAATTGACGCACCACATTACTCTGGCTGGCACAGAGCCACATTCGCTTGTTCCCAGCGGTCTGATTTCTAAACTGCTCAAGCACAGGAACGTAATACCAACTTGGGGATGCCTCTTTATTTTCAGGGACCACCGCCCCACTTCTATTAAAAAAACCGGTCACTTTGATTCTCTTTTGTACTTAATACGGCCTTAATGTTTATACCATATTATACGCAGGGTGTACATTAAGTTTTAAAGTTATATGAAAATCAAGCAAACGGCAGTTACCGTACAAAGCAACATCCTGGAACAATTAAGACAATTAGTTCGTCAAGAAAAGCATGGATATTTCAGTACCAATCATAAAGCAGCATTTCTTAAGCAGTTGGACGAAGCCCTGTCTTTAAACGATACGATGAGTATCAGTGACCTGGCTTGTGCGATATCTACTGTGGAAAATCTGCTTATTAAACCCGAAGGAGCTACTGCGGCAATTCATTTCAAAGACTATCTGGACAGCAAACAATATCGAATATTAGATGAAGCTCAATCAATACCCGCTTCATCAGGGAAAAAACTTTCGATTATTGTCCCAGGGGGCGATACCGAGATAAGCAGTTTGCTGATAAAGCTGCATGAATCCTTACTGAGCAGTTATCAGTTATCCCGCAATCATGCCGCAGGTCAGATTCCTGTCAGTAAAGTAAAATACAGCACCGAGCAGCTACAAAGCACTCAATCATTTTTTGATTTGGAATTAACGAGCCAGCAGGCGCAACTTCCCGACAGCGCTACCATTGTTAAAGATATCCAGCGCAAGGGGGTGACTCTTAATGGAAAAGTGATCACAGCCAAAGACAGTAATGATAATAATGATCCCTGGATTCGACAGGCCATTGAAAATTTCACAGGCGATCAGATTCATACCGCCGGCTCACAGGCCAATAAAATCTATCATTTTGGCGGCCAGTTTCTTGAAGCTATTTTACTACAGGAGTTCACCCATAGCATGCAGCTAGCTACTAATCCGGATTTTATTCTTGAGCGCGGTATGGTTAAAGGCCACATCGACTGGGTTAAGAATCCTGAAAATCGAGAAATTTCTGCAAAAGTTAATCTGAAAATCTTCACCTGTTCCACTGCAGATCTCGATGATGTCGAGGATCCGCAGAAGTTTTTCACCATTGGCAGTGATGGTTCTTCGCTTGTTCAGGTAGTTAATGATGATCTTGAAAAGGTCATTCCCCGAGCCTCAGCGGAGGTCAGTGGAAAAACAAAAGGCAATATTGTGCCTGTTTGTGAGTTAAACGGAACAGTCAGGATGGTGTTTGATCAGAGTCAGGGCGCATGTCATTTGAAGGTTTCTGAATTTACCAACAAAATCTACACGCCAGACTTAATTTCAGATAAAGCGCTTCAGTTTATTCCAGTCGAAAAAGCGGCTCCCGAGGCTCCTGTAAAAGTTGGCACAGCCAGCCTTTTGGCAAGTTTTGGACAATTCGCTCTGCCTAAAGCATCCAGAATTGAAGAAGCACCCGCATCTGATACACCCACTTTTGGGAGCAACTAAAGTAAAGATTATCCTTATCTGTCTCGAAGACTCACGCTGTGTTCCTTCGAGACGGTTCGCTATTTCTCAGAATAAACTGAAGCCGCATTAAATAAACAAATCTCATTCATAGACTATACTTAATTAGTAACGATATTTTTTAAAGAATAATCGACAACTAGTTAAGGAACGATGAAATGGACAATTCAAATCTTAATCAACCACGATCAAATGGACCGCAAATGAGCAATCAATCTGGATTTAAATCACAATCCCATGTAGGTGAAGCAGCTAGTCAGCTTCTCGAAGAAGGTAAAAAACTGGCAAATGAACTCTATCAAGAGAATATTGCCCAGAAAGTGAATGAAGCACAGGAAACAGTGAAACAATATTCTGATGAGTTAACTGAAAAGGTAAAAACCAATCCGCTGAGTGCATTATTAATCGCTGGAGGCATTGGGTTCGTGTTGGCCAAAGTTTTATCTATAAAATGAGTAACCTATTTGAAACGATAACAGGCCTTGTTTCCAGTAAACTGGAAAGCTATAAGTTACTCGCGAAAGTATTCCAGCTGGAAACAAGACTGGCGGCAATGGGGGTTTTGCCTCTCATTATCCATACAGTCCTGTTTTTGATTATCAGCATGACTTTATGGCTACTGATAATGTCGCTGGTGGCCTATGGTTTATTTTATCTCCTTGGCAGTATCGCCTTAGCCTTATTGCTAGTAGTCGTTTTAAACCTGGGGATAATGTATACCGTTTACAGGCTTGCCCTTTCAAATGTAAGAAAGATGAGTTTTGAAAAAACCCGAGAATATTTTTCTCACCATCCGGAAGATATCCATGATGAAGCAGAGACAACAAATCTACCAAGAGCTGATGCAGACAGACATGCGGTTAAAGCTCGAGTTGAGTAAAGTTCGCTATTATAAGCGAAATCTTGACTACAACATGGGTGATAAACGCATGGTTGCCCTTGGAGCGCTTCCACTGGTATTTTTGGGATGGAAAATGATTCGGGCTTCAGGGATTTTTGCTTTTTTAAAAGAAGCAGCAAAATTCGCCCTGCTGACAGCAATCGGCAGTATGAAAAGAAATTTTCTGCTGAATCTGAAGTCACTAATCAGCCGCTCTTTTTAAATCTCATTTTCTCACTTTGTCGCATTTTTGTCTTTGCGAACAAAGTGAAGCAATCAAGATCGAAGCCTGAATAAAGCCAGACTCTGGATTGCTTCGCTAATGCTCGCAAAGACGATTTTGTGGCAATTAACAGTATAACTTTTCATCCATTATCGGAGCCCGGTATTCAAACCGAGAGCCAAAGGCAATTGATCAGCCATCGCGGTTCCAATATTTTTGCTGACTTTTTCAAATACACTTTGCTTATAAGTGTAATCAGATACCGTGTCAATCTTGATAGTATCTCTCGCTAATTGACCGCTGCTGGCTATACCGTCAATTAAACCGCGCTGTTTAGCCTGTGTTCCAGTCCAGAACAAACCGGAAAAAGTCTGATCATCAATGAGCAGACGCGTGCCCCGCCCTTCTTTAACTTTGGCGATGAATTGCTGATGAATATCATCCAGCATGGTTTGCATCAGCTGAGTTTGCTCTGGAGTGATTGGGGAAAAGGGATCCAGTATTCCCTTGTTGTTGCCTGCGGTTTGCAAGCGCCTGGTAATCCCGAGCTTCTGCATGGCATCTACGAAACCAAAGCCGTTATACAAAACCCCGATCGATCCCACAAGACTTGATTCATCCGCATAAATTTCATCAGCGCCAACCGCCACATAATAAGCAGCGGATGCGCAAATATCCACGCACACGGCATACACCTTAATATCTGGATATTTGCTGCGATAGTATTTTAATGAGTTATACATATAACTGGCTTGCACTGGGCTGCCGCCAGGACTGTTGATTCGCAAAATCAATGCCTTTAAGCCTTTATTTTTATAAGCGGCATCCAGACCTTTTGCAAAATTTTCAGCATTATTACTCTGTGTATCGAAGATGCTGCCATTGACATCAATTAAACCGACATGAGGTTTGCTGCCTGCTCCCTTTTCTTCAGTATCCCAGGCTGCTTCATAAACAATCCAGACAATTAATAGCAAAAACAGAATACGCCAGACCCATCTCCAGCGTCGTTTGCGTTTTTGTTCTTTCATAAATTCAATTACAATTTGATTTAGCAGGACTTGAGAATCCGCGGAATTCTCTACTGAAGGATTATTCATTGTTGCGGCTACTTGATTTTAAAAAATGAACCCACATTTTACGGCAGATAGCGGTTAAATTAAATAACAAAAAAGAGGTTCCTCTTATGCGCATGGACAAGTTAACATCAAAGTTCCAAATGGCCCTTGCTGACGCACAATCTTTAGCGTTAGGAAAAGATAATGGCTTTATTGAGCCGGAACATGTTATGAAAGCCTTGCTCGATCAGCAAGGAGGCAGCTGCCGCGCTTTGCTGGCAAAGGCAGCAGTCAATCTCACTGAGTTTAAAACCTTGCTTGATCAGGCGCTCGACAAGCTGCCTAAAGTCAGCGGCACTGGCGGCGAAATTCATATATCCAATGCCCTGAACCGGCTTCTTAATCTGACTGACAAACTTTCCCAACAAAAAAAAGACAGCTATATCTCAAGCGAGATGTTCATACTGGCTGTTATCAGTGAAGACAGTCATTTAAGTAAAATCCTGAAACAGGCAGGCGCCACGACTCAGTCTATTGAAAAAGCTATCAATGAATTGCGGGGCGGAGCCGCAGTCAATGATCCTAATGCTGAAGAGCAGCGGCAGGCTTTGGAAAAATACACCATCGACTTAACTGCCAGAGCGGAGCAGGGAAAACTTGATCCCGTAATTGGCCGGGATGATGAAATTCGACGAACTATCCAGGTACTCCAGCGGCGAACCAAGAATAATCCTGTCCTTATTGGCGAGCCTGGCGTCGGTAAAACAGCCATTGTTGAAGGCCTGGCTCAGCGTATAATCAATGGTGAGGTTCCAGAAGGTTTAAAGAGTAAACGCCTCTTGTCTCTTGATATGGGCGCTTTAATTGCCGGAGCCAAATACCGTGGTGAATTTGAAGAACGTTTAAAGGCCGTTTTAAATGATCTCGCGAAGCAGGAAGGCCAAATCATTCTCTTCATAGACGAATTGCATACAATGGTTGGAGCTGGTAAAGCAGAAGGTGCTATGGATGCGGGCAATATGTTAAAACCTGCACTTGCGCGCGGCGAGCTTCATTGCATCGGTGCCACTACTCTGGACGAATACCGTCAATACATTGAAAAAGACGCCGCTCTTGAGCGCCGTTTTCAGAAAGTGCTGGTTGACGAACCGTCTGTAGAAGATACGATCGCCATACTTCGAGGTTTGAAGGAACGTTATGAAGTACATCATGGCGTTGAGATTACCGATCCGGCAATTGTTGCCGCAGCCACCCTTTCCTATCGTTATATTACGGATCGACAACTGCCCGATAAAGCTATTGACTTAATCGACGAAGCAGCCAGCCAAATCCGCATGGAAATTGATTCCAAGCCAGAAAGTCTGGATAAGCTTGAGCGTCGATTGATTCAATTGAAAATTGAACGGGAAGCCTTAAAAAAGGAACATGACGAAGCCTCCAAAAAGCGTTTACAGGATTTACAAACCAATATTGATGAGCTGGAAAGAAATTATGCCGATCTGGAAGAAGTATGGAAGTCTGAAAAAGCTTCCTTGCAGGGAGCGACACAAATCAAGGAATCTTTGGAACAGGCCAAAGTCGAGCTGGAAACGGCAAGACGCGCAGGCGATCTGACCCGAATGTCTGAGCTTCAATACGGACGAATTCCTGAACTGGAAAAACAGTTAACTAAAGTTAATGAAGCCGAAAAAACAGAAAATCGACTGGTACGCAATAAAGTCACCGAAGAGGAAATCGCCGATGTTGTCTCCAAATGGACCGGTATTCCTGTTGCAAAAATGCTTGAAGGCGAGAGAGAAAAACTTTTGCATATGGAAGACGCCCTGCACAAACGTCTGATTGGGCAGAATGAAGCCGTTGACGCGGTAGCCAATGCCATTCGCCGCTCACGCGCCGGTCTGTCAGATCCGAACCGTCCGATTGGTTCCTTCTTATTTCTTGGGCCTACCGGAGTCGGTAAGACGGAGTTATGCAAAGCACTGGCAAGCTTTCTTTTTGATACCAGCGATGCAATGGTGCGTATCGACATGTCCGAATTTATGGAAAAACATTCAGTCGCTCGTCTTATCGGCGCCCCTCCTGGTTACGTAGGCTATGAAGAAGGCGGTTATCTGACAGAAGCTATCCGACGACGCCCCTACTCGGTCATCCTGCTGGACGAAATCGAAAAGGCCCATTCAGACGTCTTCAATATCCTGTTGCAGGTCATGGACGATGGACGTTTGACCGATGGACAGGGACGAACTGTTGATTTTCGCAATGCAGTGATCGTAATGACCTCCAACCTGGGTTCTCATCTCATTCAGGATATGGCTAAAAAGCTCAGTTATGATCAGTTAAAAGCCGCGGTGATGGAAATTGTCACCCAGCATTTCCGACCTGAATTCATAAACCGTATTGATGATACGGTGGTATTCCATCCTCTGAACAAAGAGCAGATAGCAACCATCGCCGCTATTCAAATAAGTTACTTACAGCAGCGCCTGCAGCAGCAGGATATTCAGCTTTCAGTAACTCCGGATGCCCTTGCACATCTAGCGGCAGCAGGCTTTGACCCCGTGTATGGAGCCAGACCCTTAAAACGGATCATTCAACAAAAGCTTGAAAACCCGCTAGCTCAGGCCTTATTAACCGGGGAATTCAAATCAGGCGATACCATCAAGGCAAGTTGGGAAGACGACAGCTTGCAATTTCACATTGCGAATTGATTTTAAATTCTTCCCGCTCCGCGGGAAGAACTTTTGAAGGAACTGGAATCTGCCCCCCTAACTAGGCACCATACTGCTGCGCTTTTCCTCTGCATTTTTTCCTTGCAGCAGCAGCTGGTATTCTTCGGTTAAATTGTTAAAGTCCTCATTGAGGACCTTTAATCCAAGCTTTTCCCAAGGTGTATTTTTTAGTACTGGCGCATAGACCTCACCTAATTTACTCCTGAAAGTAGCAAAAATATCCAGTGCATCATGAACCGACTCAGGGTCAATTAATCCAAGCCCTGAATGAATGGCATGATGGCAGAGTTTGTAAAGAATAGATTCTTTCAAATCTTTTTTCTTCATTTGCTCTGAGCACATAATATAAACAGCCAGCAGAGAGTGGCTTAACATACCGTTTAACCGAATACGCATATGTTTTACAAGATCTAACACATTGTCAGCATCTTTTTCAAATTCAAAGCGTTCAGCACAATATTCAAATACACTCATCAATTCTCTCGGCACCAGGGTTTTAGCCCAGGCTAGCATTTCATCTCCATCGTTGAAGGGACCAGAGGAAGCTGCCTGAATTTCTAACTGCTTAAGTATTTCCGAAATTCTGGTTTCACAACTGACAAAAGAGTTTTTCATCGATAACACAAAATGAACATAAGGAATTTGCTTTTTAATGTCATGATAGGTTTTATCTTTATTAATTTTTTCTTTTGCGTTGGATATAAATCCCTCTAATTTTAAAAAATATTGCGCCTTTTGATCACGGACATGCGGCAAGGCTTGCCAGGTAAATTCAGTTGTTTCCGTTTTGTAAGCCTGATTTAAAAATTTATGATAGGCTTTTAAATATTCTTTCAAGGCATAAGGATGTTTCTTAAAATACTCAGACAGCGACCTGGAATCTGTGATTGTGTTCTTCTCTATATCCAGAATTTTTCGTAATTTTGTATATAAAACACTATTTTCGCGATCCCAGAAATACCATGAGGTATATCCCGTATTCATCCGAAAAAATCGATCGAATATTGCCCCCATTAAAATATCTCTGCACTCTGCCTCATATTCATCACGATCAACATTTTGCGCCTTAGCTCTCTCGTCAATTTCCTCAGGTTTGGGTAGTAAGGCCATAGTTTGAATGAGCAGCGTTACATATTCTTCATTGGTCTTATAGCTTTTAGCCGCAGCTTCCGCATAATCTTTTTTTAGTTTATCCAAATGCTCAAACAAATATTCATAGGTAGGCGGAGTATAGCCTCTGGCTTTTTGAACAAAATCCTTTTTTAGCGAAGCTGTTTTCTCTAACAGATGCGATAAGGGTGGCTTACGATATCCCATGAGAGCTCCTTTTTTAACAATAATTAAAAATGCCGCAATTCCAGCTAATCTTTTCTTCCTCGGGCTCCGCGCAAAGCAATGCATGAATTAAACTTTGGGTATCCAGTGGGAAAGCTTGCCAGGTAGGATTTAACTCCACTGTATTTTGATTATCATTTAGCCAGGTAAAATAATGCCGCAGTGACAGCAATGCGCGCTCATAATACTCTTTTTCCAAGTGGTGGATGTCATCCACTCCCAGGTGATTCCGCATTGCGTTAAATAAAGATTTATCCCAAATCCACTCTACCGGCGTGTCATGACGCTCCCATATAAATATATACATACCCACTAATATATCGAACTTCAGCTTATCGCTGGCGGATTTATAAAAATTAAGACTTTCCGCGACCAGCTTCAGAAGTTCTGCATCATTCAAATGTTGAATATTGATTCGATTTAAGGGTAAACAGGAGCCAAAAAATGTACCGAACAACCCAGTGTTATTGCTTCGAGTTAAATCCGCAGGGAGTTTTATTGCTTTTTTTTGCAGAACTTTAAAATCTGACATGGCATCCCTCCACAAGCATCCACTCGCAGCTAAAAATCAGCGACGTTGCTAATCCCAATCCATAGTTTCCTTGGGAACCTTTTTTTTTATAACAATCTGTTAAAGATTTTGCAATATAAATAGTCGATTAACCAGGTTTTTATAGGTGCAAAAAGCAAGCCAGCAATATTGTATGCTGGCATCCTGATTGAATAGGGGCTGAAATATCCGGCAAGATTATTCATTAGGTGCAACTACGTCACTCCCCACGGCCTTGTTGCAGACAATAATAGCAACTAACTTGTCGTCTTTGCGAACAAAGTAAAGTAATCCAGATCGAACTTTGAAACAAAGTTATGAGCTGGATTGCTTCGCTAACGCTCGCAAAGACGGTTTTGTACGCCAGCGGGTGACTGCTGTTCTAGCGACAGCATCAACCAAGTTGGGCAATAGCCGCGGTCAGTTGCTGATGGATATTGTCAAAGCCTCGATTACTCATTACCAGAATGGCATCGCCAGCCTGACAGTTGGTGGCCACTTCATTGACAATTTCGGTGCTTGTAGGAAGAATTTTGTAGCTAAAATTCCAGCTTTTAACCAAATCATCCAGATTAAAATGTTGCGGCTTTAAAATAATAACGTTGTCAGCCTCTTGTAAAGCGTCTCGAATTTTATCGCCATGTACGCCCATTTTCATGGTGTAAGAAGCAAACTCCAGCACCACAGTGATGCGCTTATGGCGCTGACTATTCTTCAAAGCATGAATGGTTTTACTGATTGCAGTCGGATGGTGGGCAAAATCGTCATAAACGGTTATGCCGTTCTGATCGGATTTTACTTCAAGCCTGCGCTTAACCGGACGAAATGATTCGAGCGCCCTTGCTGCATCCACTGGATTAACGCCAGTATGGGAACTGGCCGCAATGGCCGCCAGACCATTTTCCACATTGAAACGGCCTATCAGCGGCCAATTCACCTCGGCCACGATCTTGCCATGATGCCAGACACGAAAAGCACGTCCGGTTTCTTCCAGTAATTCAGCACGCCATTGCGCATCGCCATTCAAGGCTAATTCTTCCAGTCGAGAAAATACCCCCTGTTCTACGACAGCATTCAGCGCTGCATCATCGCGTGGCTTAAGCACAATTCCTTTGGCAGGGATTGTTTTCAAATAATAATGAAACTGTTGTTGAATAGCCTCCAGATTAGCATAAATATCGGCATGATCGAATTCAAGATTATTTAACAAGGCGATTTCGGGACGATAATGCATGAGTTTAGGCCGCTTATCAAAATAGGCGCTATCGTACTCATCCGCTTCAATAACAAACCATTTCCCTTTGCCCAGACGATTGCTGGTATTGAAATTGGGGGCGACTCCGCCAATCAGAAACCCTGGTTCCAGGCCCGCCTGATCCAGTATATGAGCCAGCATTGAAGTAGTTGTTGTTTTTCCATGAGTTCCTGCAACTGCAAGTACCCGGTATCTGCTGAGAATATGTTCTGCAAGCCACTGAGGGCCGGAAGTATAAGGTTTATCTGCGTCAAGAATCGCCTCAAGTACAGGCATACCGCGTTTAATTGCATTTCCTACGATAATGCAATCTGCCTTTAACGCCATTGATGCATCGTCATAACCCTCAACCCAGTCAATACCTTTGGCCTCCAGCAAGTCACTGATGGGCGGATAACAATTGGCGTCGCTGCCAGTAACGGTAAATCCCGCTTCCCTGGCCAGTAGTGCCAAAGCACTCATAAATGTACCGCTAATACCGAGTATATGTAGATGCATTTTCTCACCGGATAAAAGAAAGAGTTAGAAGGCTGAATGCCATTAATCCCAGGCAGGCTAGAATACCATTAACAAAGCTTAAATCCAAAGCATGGCGGTAGATATTGGCAGTCACTAAAAATTGCCAGCCGGTCAGGAAGAGTGCCGCCACTAAATAAATTAACAGCAAAAGCAGCATTAAAAGATTATTAATTTGCTCGCCAAGCATAATTTGCGAGAAGAAAATCAAGGGAAAGGCAAGTAAATGAATAATCAGATAGGTCACATAGAGTGAGCTGACAGTTTGGACAAGTCGTTCTGATTTTCCGGCTAGATATAAAAGAAATAAGGTATAGATAAAATAGGTCCCGAGAAGGATGGCTGCCGCAAGAAATGGAATCTGAAAGGCCTGCTTTTTTGGGGCCACCAAAGACCACTGAACACTAACGACAATAAAAAAAAGAAGCGACAGAATCACTAGTAAATACAATGAATACGGCGTTTGCGCCGGTGATTCTTTTAAGGTAGTTACTTTCCAATATCGCTGCAAAATATGTTTCCACATGATCATCCATTCATTCTGCGCCAGTCCTTACCCCGAAAAGTTTTAACAGCGGAGCAGATACTTAAATTATAAGCTCTGTATTAAACTATTGAGTGAACAAATCCGACTAGGCCTGTTGTTTCTTTTTTCTGAAAATTTTGTCCTGAGCGACCACCGGCTGCTTCCAGGGACCTGAAATTTTGTAAGTATAGCCGCTTATTTTCTGCATTCCCTGATTAATTATTTTACTAGCCACCCAGGTCGCTAAACCAACAACCGGCCCTCCGGCAATCGTAGCGACAATTGGCAGGCTTGCAGTGATATGCGGAGTCACCCGTAAATCAAGATTATAAAGCTGGCGGGAAATATCGAGATTTCCTTTCATGCTCGCATAAGCTATTGGACCATCAATATAACTGTCCTGAGTCGTCATCATCCCCTGGGTAATGTTGAAATTGCCTTCAAATATATCAAAGCTATATCCATCATTCGACAAATCACTAAAATCCAGTTTTAATCGTCTTGGTATGGTTTGCAAACTGAGAATGCTTAATAGTTTACCCAGCCCCAGTTTTTCTTCTGTATCCGGACTCAGATGAGTTATACGTCCGTTTTTGAGCATAATCGACATATTACCCTTGAGATTGTCAATGGAAAAATCCTGAAAACCTCCCGTCCAGTTTCCTGAAAAGCGGATAGCTCCCTCCTGTCCCTCAACCACCGGACTAATATTAAACTGTTCCAGTCCTTTGGCCAGGTCAGTAAGTTCAACATTGCTTTGAATTTCGGTTTTACTGCCATTTTGCTGAGGCGACCATAATCCCTTTGCCGTCATTCGATAAGCAGGCGACTTTAAAGTACAAGAATCGATTTTCCAACCGGAGCGTGTGGAAATCGCCTTCAGAGTCATTTTACCCAAACGCCAGTCCGCAAATCGCAAGTCATTGATATTCAATTCCATATTAGGCATATCACTAATATCAGGATTGCAGGAAGCCCCTTCAATTTTTTTATTTTGGCCTAAAACCAATCGGTCGAAACTGCCTTTAATTAAATTGAATTTGGGATCATAGTTCAGGTTGGCGTCGATTGCTTTCTGATTGATTCGGATAGCCCAGCTATCCTCTGGCGTTTTGCTCGCCTTGATACCAAGATTATCATACTCATAACTGCCCACAATTGCTTTTTTCAGGTGAACATTAATAAATGTCACTAGTCCGGCAATTCCCTTTTGATTATCTGCTTTAGTCTTGGCCAACAGATTCTGCCACTGTTGCAAATTAAACACAGGCAAAGTACCCGCAATTTGCAAGCCCTTAATCTTCGGATCAGCACGGCCATTGTCGAATAGAATGCTCCCTGTATCCAGATGAAACTCTTTTTTCTTTCCGGCAAAACTCAAACTCGCCGATAAGCGTTTGTCATAATTCATGTTCAATTTAACAGCCTTTTCAGGATTGAACTGAACATCCAGTGTTAGCGGCGCTTTACTCATCGCCGTTTTGCCGAACGGCGCAGGAAGATTAATACCAACACCCTGTAGATTTGTTTTGATTAGCAAATGATCCAAATCACTTGGATCGTCAGTAAGAGTCAGTGTGCTTTCCAGCCAAAGATCACCCTGCATCAATGAAAATAAGGCCAGATTCAATTTATTTTTAAGCAATTCAATGCTCGTCTTTCCTTTCAGTTTGACTTCGGTATAGGGTTTACCCTTGCGTACAGATTTAATTAAAATACTTACCGGGTTTTGTAAAAGCGAGGCTTTCAAATTGCTATCCAGTACGCCTTCCTGATCAAATTGCAGATTACCGCTGACGCCGCTTAACTGTAAATCCTCCAGGCTGTGATGGACTGTTACCTCATTATTATCAAAGTCCATATCGCCTAACACCAGAATCTCATCATTTTCTGGATATAGCGGCGCTTCCAATCGAAAATCGAGGCTGAGATCACCGCTCATCTGCAGCATTTTCAAGGTTGAAAGTTTCTTTTTAAGCGGAGAGGCCATAACATAAGCCAATCCTTTTCTGGAGTCCGAATTGACTTTGGCATGCAAAAGCAGAGTTTCCCGATCATGGCCGATGTCATTGACACGAAGGTTGGCCTTATCCACCATGATACCGCGTAAATTCGCATGCACCACATCGACATTAAGCGAGCGTCTGTCAATAGTCAGATAGGCCTCGACGTTGCGGGTTATAGGCCAATGCCTGGCATAATACAGGTCTACTCCCCGCAGATGACCTTTAACCAGAAATTCGCCGTTATTCTGATCAAAAGGAAACTCTGCGACGGGGCCATGAAGATGAACTTCAGCCACCATATGATCAATTTGTTTAATTCCCTGCTTCAGCCATAAATCCAGCTTCGGCTTCAGCTTGCCTGAGGGGATGTATTTCAACCATTGCTCACCCTTATTGCCCTCCAGCTCTGCTGTCAAATCCAGATTTCCCCTGGATTGATTACTTATGCCAGACCATTTGCCTTCGAGTTTAAGCAACAGATCGGGATGCTGCAGTACCATTCGTTCAATATCAATCGTTGTTTCCTGATTCTCTGTTTTCCAGTCGAGCGCCGCATTGGCCAGCAATAATTTGACCGGAGGCTTATCTTCAACGCGTATCACCGCATCTTCACTATCCAGTTCAAGACGACCTTGTCCTGGCTGCCATTGAAGGACACCGGAAAAATTATCAATACCAGGCACTGTTGCCGAATTTTGCCAGCCCAGCTTACTAAAACGAGAAAGAACCCAATCCAGTTGCCCCTGCTTTATCACCAGTTGTGTATCGCTCATAAAACCAATTGGATTATAGGAGCGGATACTGGAAAACTTTTCAGTCAGCTGATTTGACAAGCTTTCCAAAGCAGAGGCGATATTGATCTGTTTAATATAGGTCTTATAGGCGTTATTCTGCGTATCGTAGCTGATCTCAAAGGAGTTTTTTGGCCACTTAGTGCCATTTAAACGTAAAACCACCTCATTGCCCGTTAACTTCCAGCCTGACTGGGTTAATGTCCAGGCGAGGCTGGCTTTTAATTTTTGAATTGTATTTGTTTTGTCATTCAGCAGTTCCCGCCATTGAATCTGCTCTAAATTCAGTTTGGCCTGAACTGTTTGTACCTCTCCTTTTTTGATATCAATCCAGGATTTTAAATCGCCTGATCCTTTAAGTTCTTGCTGGAGATTCTGCGGCAACAAACTAGTCCACTGTTCAAATTTCCAGTCCTCTGAAGCAAAATAAATCTGGCCTTCGGTTTGCGCAAGATGATAAGGATCAATAGATAGATCAGCAATTAATCGAAAACTAGTCGGTATATCCTGTTCAAGTGCCGCTTCACCGCGGATGCGGTAGCGATCGGCTTTTCTGGAAACAACCAGATTAAAGCGTTTCACTGGAATGACGCTGCCATTTTGTAGATGAATCTGGGTTGAGAAATGCTTAATAATAATTTTTTGCTGATTAAGTATCCAGGCCAGAACTGGTGTATAGACAGCAGGATCCAGTTTGAACTCTCCATTACCCAGGTTTAAGCCTTCTATTGACCATTGATTATTGTTTTGACGGATATCCAGATTCAGATCATCGACATAGAGAACACCGGGCTGTATCTGCCAATGCCACAACGAGCCCAAAAGATTAATACCTACCAGCAGATTTTTTAAATGAATAGCACCCTCTTTGCCATCTGAAACGCTGACCTGCTTCAATTTTATAACCGGCTCAAACCAATACCATCCCGTCTCCATTGTCTGGATATGAACAGGTTCACCTACCAGGGCAGACAGATGCTTCTCGACTTCTGTTTTATACTGGGAGGCCCAGGGAGTCAGAGCTCGAAAGAGGCTGGATATCACCGCCGCAGCAATAATCATTATCGCTAAGGGTAAACGGCAGCGTTTTAATAGTTTAGTCACCAGTTTTTTTTGAATGGGTTATTGGACCCTTACTATACCATTGCTTGAGCGCGTACTCATCACTTTCTTTCTGATCCAGACGTTCTTGCTCGTTTTTTTTCTCGTCATACAGCTTTTTCAGCAACTCAAGCACTACATCCTGTTCTGCTTTAGCCTGAAGATAGTTTTTTTCAAGTTGCGAACGCTGCTTCGCAAGAGAGGCCAGATGCTGATTCATTTGCCCTAGAGCCTGATCTAGTTGCGTAATAAATTCGATACGATTTCGCATACGCCCGATTTCGCAACCGGCATTGCCCAACTGATGCAACTGTTCGACATAATCCTGACGATAAACCAGTAATTGCTCATGTTTTGTTTTGCCGGCATGAAACTGATCCCGAGCCAGCTGCCAGTTTTTTGCAGCTTCCAAAACTGTCTGCTCTCTGATTTTAAGAATTTGCAGCAGCTGATTGATAGGTGCCTGACTCATAGTTTATTTTTCCAAAATTGATGCCAACTCCCTTAGCTTTGACAAACTTTCCTCTTGACTAACACACTGATTCATATCCTGAGAAATATAGTCTCTTATCTGATCGCGGCAAAGTATGGCCTTATCCAATTGTTTGTCTGTTCCCTTTGTATATGCCCCAAGCAGGATCATATCCTTATTTTTTTCATAAATAGACAGATATTTTTTTAAAACAAGCATAGCCTTCATCTGGCTTTCCGGCACAATGTTTGGCATAACCCGGCTAATGGATGCCTCAAGATCAATTGCTGGGTATTGCCCAGCTTCCGCAAGGCTTCTGTTTAATACAATATGTCCATCCAGAATCGCACGGGCGGCATCCGCAATGGGATCCTGCTGATCATCCCCTTCCGTAAGAACAGTATAGAATGCAGTGATCGACCCTCCCCCTGTCATGGCATTTCCTGCTCGTTCGATCAATTGGGGGAGTTTGGCAAATACCGAAGGTGGATAGCCTTTGGTTGCCGGAGGTTCGCCTATCGACAATGCAATTTCCCTTTGGGCCTGTGCGAAACGAGTCAGAGAATCCATCAATAACAATACATGCTTACCCTGATCCCTATAATATTCCGCGATACTGGTAGCAACCATTGCACCATGCAGACGCATTAATGGACTTTCATCGGCCGGTGCAGCGACCACAACCGCTCGTTTTAAACCCATTTCACCAAGGTTAGTTTCAATGAATTCTTTGACCTCGCGCCCGCGCTCGCCAATTAAACCGACCACCACCAGGTCAGCAGCAGTGAAGCGGCTCATCATCCCCAGCAATACTGACTTACCGACGCCGCTGCCGGCAAACAGGCCAATTCGCTGCCCCCGCCCAATGGTTAACAAGCCGTTAATTGCCCGAATTCCCACATCCAGCACTGTATCAATGTTCGCTCTTTTTAAAGGATTAACGGGAGAACTAATGAGGGGATAATTCTCAATAATTTCAAGCTTTTCCCCGCCATCAATCGCTTCTCCGGCCCCATTGAGAACTCGGCCCAACAGCTGGGCTCCTACTCTTACCTCAGCAATCCGCCCGGTGGGCGTTATGAGCATGCCAGGCGCAATTCCCTGAGTATGACTAATCGACATCAGATAGGAAGCATCATCATCAAAACCGACAATTTCTGCCTCAACGCGCTCTGAAGCAGACAATTTGACCCAGCATAATGCTCCGACAGGCTGTTGAAATCCGCGGGCTTCAAGAGTTAAACCTACCGCGCGGCTTATTCTGCCGCGTCGAAGCAAACCGCTTGCAGAGCGTTTTCTTAATCGTTTTAAAAGCGGAACCAGACGGGATTCATAATGAATCATAGAAATCATCCAGGGAATTATCATCGCTTGAAGGAATGCTCATTTCAAGACTGAACTGCTCAGAAAATAATTGTGCAAATCGCGCTTTAAGCCGCCCATCAAGCTCAGTGTAGGCACCCTTTAAATAGAAATCCCCGCGCATCAGATTAGCGTCTTCTTGTAAAATATCGGTGATTACTGCTACTTTCTGTTTATCCAGATGATTTCTCAGCCATTCGACGTCCAAAGGATGCATGGCCAGCTGCTTATTTCCTTTAACAGAAGGCAATTCCTTCTTAATCTCTTCAACCAGACACAAGACCTTCTCAGGATTACAGCTCAACTCAAGTCCGATGCAGGATTCACAAATCCAGAAAATGGTTTGGACAATTTCGTCACAGACTTCCTTGTCCAGCAAACGGATAGGGTTTTGAAAAAAGTCAATCCATTCCAGTAATCGGGATTTAAGCGACTCTATTTCAGAAAGAGCATTTGCCATGCCTTCCTTATATCCCGCCAAGCGGGCCTCTTCCCGCAGACGCTGACATTCCGCCTCAAAAATTGCCTGTGTATCCACCGGCGATGGCGGCGACTCGGATACAGGCGCTTTTAAATCCCAGGGGCAAAATTCATTTTGACTGGCCTTTTCATGGAATGGTTCAAACTCTTTTTCCATTCGCTGTCATCCCTAACTCCAGCAGACATGCAGGCTAGTATCACAAAAATAACCTTTGAAAACAAATTAATTTTTAGTGATATAGCAAAACTGGGCCCACTGCCATTAAGTTAAGAAATTCTACAATTGCATGTAATGATATGGACCCATTCTCCTATCAAACGGCTTCGTAATGAGCCAAGATTAAGTTGATATCCACGAGATATCTTAATCAACAAGGAGACGGGTCCATGAAAGAGATTACCCTATTAGGAATAGATTTGGCAAAGAATGTTTTTCAATTGAAAGGATTAGATAAACATCATAAAGAGATATTTAAGAAGAGATTGAGTCGAAGCAAACTGGAGTCATTTGTGCGAGGCTTGCCAAGTTGTACGATCATGATGGAATCGTGTGGAGGCTCAAATCACTGGGGCAGAGTGTTTGGCACGATGGGTCACGAAGTAAAATTAATAAGCCCGCAACATGTCACGCCCTATGTAGGGAATCATAAGAATGATGACAAGGATACCGATGGGATATTGGAGTGCGGAACAAGACCCCGCACCAAGTTTGTCACTGTAAAAACGCTAGAGCAACAAGATATGCAAAGCATATTACGTATTCGAGAACGATTAGTAGGTAATCGAGTAAGTTTGAGTAATCAGATAAGAGGCTTACTACTGGAGTACGGCATAGTAATACCCCAGGGTTTTTCTCATTTGAAGAAACATATTAGCCAACTTCTTGATGCAAATAGCAACGAGCTGAGTGAAGAATTAAAAGAAGGGATTAGCGATTGTTATGAAGAGTTTAAAGAGTTGAGTAAACGCATAGCCTATTATGATAGGAAAATAGAGACTATCAGCAATAAGCATGAGTATTGTCGCTTACTTCGCACGATACCTGGAGTTGGTCCGATAAGCGCCCTGGCACTTTATGCGGCAGTTGGTAATGGAAGCCAATTTAAAAATGGGCGGATGATGGCTGCGCATATAGGATTAGTCCCCAAGCAATCGTCCAGTGGGGAAAAACATCGGCTTTTAGGTATTATCAAAAAAGGCCATGCTGATTTAAAGAAACTACTTATTCATGGAGCCAGAGCGGTTGTTTATCATGCAGGTAAAAAAACAGATTGGCGAAGCGAATGGATCACTGCTCTATCTTCCAAGAAGCATACGAATGTGGTGACTACTGCTGTAGCGAATAGAACAGCTCGAATTGCATGGGCGGTATTGCAATCATGTAAACCGTATCAGGCAAAAAATGATGAATTAGTAGAAGGTAGCGCGTGTTACCCACAGCCTTATCATGCTCTCCGCAAGAATGAGGGGCTCCTAGCATGATAAAACTATGGATAACACGCGCGCTGATTAGAAATAGAAAGAGTACGTAGTACCAAGCAAGGCGATTAATCGACTATGTAAACAGGTAAGAACCGGCTTTCTCAAAACCTGACCAACCTGCCGACTATAAAAAGTCGTTTTGTAGATAGGAGAGAAAGCGCTGATTTTCATAGAGGCCAGAGTCAATAGACTCATTAACAGGTCGAATATATAGATGCAATCTTACTTCTATTTATTTGTTGATTATAATTTTGCTTGTAAAAACGAATGGGTCCATATATAGGTTGGGCCTTGGCCCAACATTGATTTCTGGAGGGGTTCAACCCCTTTGCATTGGGGACCAAGGGCCCACCTACAATAGTTCTTAACTTAATACAGTAATGAATCATTTCTGATCTTTATCGAACCACTTAAGCAAATATTAAGCATTGAAAGCTTATAATGATTAGAAGCGGTTAATGAGCACTGAGGGGACAATGGCTATTACACTCAAAAATCTTGAGTCCATTGACCAATCCATTCAAAAAGAATTTGAACAATGGATCAAAAGCCATGTGCCTGAAACTATTAAAAATACCGACCAGATAAAAACCTCCCAATATAGCATCTTGAACTACCCTGCGTTATGGTCAGGGGCACGGTTGTTTGAAACACGGATCAACGCAGCTAAAAGTAAGGAAAAACCTGCTTCTGAATTAATTGAAGAACTCATTGAAAAGTCGAAAAAAGCCAACAAGAAAGACGAGAAGGCTTTAAAAGAGATCCTTGCTTTTGAAAAATTATTCAAAAAGCAATCTGACTATTTAAAAGAAAAAGCACTGATTCAATTTGTTAACAAAACCCTTGATGATCTTTCCATCGCGAATGACGATGCAGCCAAATCAATTAATCAGATTAAAGATAAAATACGAAATCTTTTTTCAGCCAACGCCTTACTGAAATTACAGAGACGATATGATTGCCTGCAAACTCATCGACAAATCAGTTTACTTTGTCAGGAATTGCGAACTTTTGCGGATGCAAACAATAAAGACGCCCTCGAAGCGATTACACAGCTGGAAGTCTTAGGCAAACGAGTCATCGATGGACAATATGAACATGCCAAAAAAATGACCTTGACGGAGGCTATTGGCTACGATGTGGCTACAGCTACTTCTCTAATCGGATGGGTCACCAGTTTTCCAGCAGCCATTCTCGGTTTGGCAGGAATCTTTTTTCCACCCTTGCTTGTACCCGCCGGGATCATCGGTACTATAAGCTTCATATCCTATGCAGCCTCTATTATTTCAGTTGCCAATATGGCGCATCAGGCCTTCGCCTATGGCCGCTCTCCCCACCCCAGAGACTTTTGGTGGATGGTCATGGATGTGGTTCTGGCACCGGTAAACCTGGCCGGTGGTGCTATCTTTTCCTCATTCGCCAATTTGGCAAAACCAATTAAGCATTTACCGAATGTGATCAATGTAATTGGCGACTGGTGGAATAATGTATTTTCCAATATTCTGCCTGATATATTTTTTGTTAAAGATTCGTATGAAGATAGCAAAAAGATTGGGGCTACTTATACAGCCCGCGGCCAGTTACGAAATTCGCCAACGGCCAGTTCCTGGAAGCAAATGGGAAGCGCTCTTTCGCAAATGGAAAGTGACGCAGCGTCAAAAATCCGAAACACCAAAGAAGAAATTGCTCTGGTAAAAGCAGACAGCAAACTCAGGCCTGTTACATCAGAAGTGGTTCAGGACAAGGAGGCCTTGTTAAAAAGTCTCAAAGAGCAGCTTGAGGATACTCCTGATTTTAAGAATATTCATCAGGCTCTGCACGATTATTTCGGGATGGAGAGCAAACTACCCAAGTCACATCAGTATGTTAATACTAAAGAGTATCGGGAAGAAATTTATCGTAAATCCTGTGCTTTGGTTAATCTCCTTGAAGCCTGTAATCAACTGGCCAGCGGTAATCAGGAACTGGCCGAACCCATGAGACTTATTAACCAAATTGCTCAGAATGCCAGAGTTATTGAACAACATTTGAGTGATACTTATCAGAAATTACTGAGTTCCCGGCCTGCTGGCGAAACCGCAGCTCACAGCAGAGACTTTGCCTTCGTTAGATTATCCAGTCCTTCAGAAAGTCTGCAGTTTACGAAAAGCCATCAGGCGGCCATTCTTCTTTGGGATAAAGGATTCATGGGCACTAGAACATCCAGAGAGGCAGAGGCTGTTTTGAAGGCAGTAAAAGCCTATAAAGAGTTAGATCCTGATGTGTCCAGGACGCTGCGATTATCTGCATTAAATGCTATTGCTGAGCAATGCAAAAATTATATTGAACTCAATCAGGCTAATCCCAGGAAAGGACGACTGCAGTATGTGGAAAAACTTGCTGAAACAGTGAAGAATGAAAAAGCAGCTCTGGAAGAGTTTTCCGCAGAAGAGCCTGTTTTGGTGGAATTTAAGGCGAAATAAATGCCTTTTCTCCCCGCATAAGACTCTAAATCATTTCATCCCCGCCTTTCGTTCCCAAGGCAATTTTCCCTTCTTCAGCAAGACTTCGGGCCAGTGCAAGAATATCGCGCTGCGCTTTCTCGACTTCACTGACCTTAACAGGGCCTTGCATTTCCAAATCATCTCGTAATAAATCAGCAGCCCGCTTTGACATATTACCAAAGATTTTGTCTTTCACCGGTTCCGTAGTGCCTTTCAATGCCAATAAAAGCTGCTCGGAGGGTATATCACGGAGAAGGGTTTGCACGCTGCGATTATCCATATCTACAAGATTTTCAAAAACAAACATTTTGTCTTTTATCTTTTCACAGATTTCCTGATCCCAGGCATTAATTTTTTCGAGAACTTCTTCTTCTACGGAGCCTTCCAGAAAATTGATGACATCAGCTACTGTTTTAATGCCTCCTACTGAAGCTGTTTTACTGATTTTTTGTCCGCTCAATTGTTTTTCAATCACTTTGCCAAGTTCAGAAATTGCCTCTGGCTTGACGGTATCAATCGTGCACATGCGCAAAAGCACCTCTGCGCGTTTCTCACCCGTGAAATAGCTAACCACCTCGGCAGCCTGCTCACTATCCAGATGAATTAAAATGGTAGCGATAATCTGTGGATGTTCGTTGCGGATTACATCCGCAATAGAGCGTCCATCAAGCCATTTTAATCGGTTCAGACCACTGTCTTTGTCAGAAACTAAAATCCTGTCGATGAAGGGTGTGGCTCTTTCCTCACCCAGTGCATTGATCAATACCGTACGCAGATAGTTTTCCGCATCGACAGTGAGGCTGGTTTGTTCTTCGATGGCGTTTAAAAATTCCCCCAGCACATTTTGCATTTTTGCCTTACTGACACTGCTCAAAGTGGAGATTGCCATTCCTACTTTTTGAACCTGACGAGGCTCCAGATGTTTTAACACTTCAGCAGCATTTTTTTCCCCCATGCCGAGTAATAAAATGGCCGCTCTTTCTATTCCATCCATAATATTATCCTCGATCTACCCAGGTCTTGACCACCTGCGCAACCCGCTTTGGCTCCTTATCCACCACCTGCCGCAATAAAGCCAGCTGCGTTTCATAGTCATTGGCATTTGAAGGAAGTATACCTTGCCCCTGATAAGTCAGTTCGCTTTGCTGTTCTTCCTCAACCTCTTCAGAACGGTTGCTTGCAAGGGTTTTGAATAAAGGACGGAATACACCGAAGACCAGAGCAAGAATAAATAAGCCCCCTAGACTCTGTTTTACAATGGACCAAAATGTGCTGGTCTGCCAAAAATGAGGTTCAGGGATAGGTTCAATAGGATCAGGTTTTACAAAATTGCTATTCACTACGTTGAGACTGTCGCCTCTTTCGGTATTAAGACCGATTGCGTCTGAAACCAGCGCCTTGACCTGATCCAGTTCTTTAGCCGTTAATGGCTTTAATACCATTTTCTTGGTTTTTGGATCCAGAACAGGGCGGTTATCGATCAACACAGCCACGGTTAAGCGCTTAATACTGCCAGGCTGATTTTTGGTGTGACTTACGGTCTTGTCAAGCTCAAAATTCTTGACCACTTGTTTCTGCATATCATTGGAATCAGCTTGCCCCTGATTGGCCGGGGTTGGCGTGTTGGGCGCATTTTTATTTTGCCCTTTGCCCTGCAAATTAGCGTTTTTAGGAGGAGAATTAGATAGTGAACCGGCAACCCCGCCTGCATTGGCTGTTTTGCGCTGCTCTTCTACCAGTTGCTCACTACGTACCGCTCCGCCATCAGGATTATAGAGCTCCTGAGTCTGCTCAAAATCGGTAAAATCAATATCCGCTGAAACTTTAGCCTTCACTTTTCCAAAGCCAAGCAAGGGAGTTAAAATGTCTTGTATTTTCTGAGCGTATTGCTGCTCCAGAGTCTGACGATAATCAAGATATTTTTCAGAACTACTGAACACAGAGCCGCCACCGCCCTCATTTAATAATTGCCCGTTTTGATCAACAACAGTCACTCTGCTTGCCGACAAGTTGGGAATACTCGAGGCAACCAGGTTTATAATGGATGCAATCGCCTGTTTTTTTAACTCCACACCGGGATAAATATCGATGAATACTGAAGCGCTGGGCTCGCGGCTATCGCGCACAAAAGCCGATTCCCGTGGAATAGCAAGATGTACGCGCGCAGATTTAATATCATGCAACTGGCTGATGGTTCTGGCTAACTCAGCCTCAAGTGCCTGTTTGTATCGGGCATTTTCCATGAATTGGCTGGTGGTAAATGTATTCCCATTGGCAAATAATTCCGAGATTGGGTTATTACCACGCGGCAAACCTTCAGCCGCAAGCTTTAAGCGGGCAGTCTGAACATCGCTGCTGGGAACCATGATGGTGCCATAGGTTTCATCCAGCCTGAAAGGAATTGCATTACGTTGCAATGTATCCATCACATCGGTGGAGTCACGCGGACTTAACTGGTTATACAACGGCATATAACTTGGCGTGCGTGACCAGAGAACTACAGCAACGCCAATTGCCACACTCGCTGCGAGCCCAATCATCAGGCCTAATTGTTTGGCAATGGGTAAGCGGGTAAACTTTGTGGCCGCATTGGCCGCAGTATCAGCCAAGGCCATGACATACTCCTGTCATTATTAACTTACTTCCTGTATAGATTGTCCGGATTAGACCGGCATATTCATAATGTCCTGATAAGCCTGAACCAGTTTGTTTCTGACTCTAAGTGTTGCTTCAAAAGCAATATTCGATTTTTGGGCTGCTATCATAACATCCCCCAGACTCACATTGGCCGCGCCTACCTCAAACTGGTTTCGCAAATGGTCAGCCGTCTGACTCAACTGGTTAACCTCTCCCATCGCATTGTGAAAAATATCACCAAAAGAGGTCGTAGCAGGAGTCAGTTCGGGGGCTTTTCCCTGCGCTTCCGCAGCCATGACTCGCATTTGATTAAACAGTGAAACAGTATTCACATCAGTCATTTCTTTTTACCTGCGTTTTTATTTAACTGATACACCTGGATTTGTGCCAGATCACACCTCATATCCCTCTTCTCGCATCTTGGCTAATTTGTATCTTAATGTTCTTTCGCTGACTCCAAGCGCTCCGGCGACCTGCTGACGATTACCATTATAATCTTTCAATGTTTTTTCGATAAGATCAAATTCATGATTCTGAAGGTTTTTTGTTTCTGTTTTTTTAGCCGGTTTGTCCTTATTTAAATCAGGTAATTGAAGGTGAGCTATTTCAATGACTCCATGCGTTTGCAAAACAAGCGCTCTTTGCACCACGTTGTCCAGTTCTCTGGCATTTCCTGGCCAGGAATAATGCAATAAGGCCTGCCTTGCCTCTTCACTCAGCACAGGAATTACAGGAAAATTATCCTGGCAATGGCGTCTAATCAAATAATTAGCAAGTGGTATGATGTCGCAAATACGTTCTCGAAGCGGCAGCCAGTGAAGGGGAAACACATTGAGACGATAATAAAGATCTTCTCTGAAGCGCCCCGCTTTTACTTCTTCTAATAAATGACGATTGCTGGTAGCAAGTACTCTCACATCAAGATTAATCATCTTGTTGGAACCTATACGCTCTACCTCTTTTTCCTGCAGAACACGCAGCAATTTGGCCTGTAGAGCAAGACTCATCTCACTGACTTCATCCAGAAGCAGCGTGCCTTCCTGAGCCTGTTCAAATTTTCCCGGCGTTGATTTATAAGCTCCGGTAAAAGCACCTTTTTCATAGCCGAACAATGTGGCTTCCAGCATTTGCTCGGGAATTGCCGCACAGTTAATCGCCACAAAAGGTTTCTGCGCCCGCGGTGAATGATCATGAATGAAATGGGCAAGAACTTCCTTACCCGTTCCACTCTCTCCACTAATCATTACGCCCACATCCGACTGAGCCACTCGCAAAGCCATAGAAAGCAATGCCTGGCTTTTAGGATCCATCGCAATGGGCTGGGAATCATCTTGCATAAAAGCTGGTTTGATATAGCGATTGATTTTTTCTGCCAGTAAGTTAGCGCTAAATGGCTTTTGAAGATAATCAACGGCGCCATTGCGCATGGCGCTGACCGCGTCTTCAACAGACGCATAGGCGGTCATCAGGATCACCGGTACGCCGGGATTGCGTCTTTGTATTTCCGCAAGAAGCTGCTGTCCGTCAATCCTGTCCATTCGCACATCACTGAGCACAATGGCGGGACTATGTTTTTCCAGCATGGCCAGTGCTTCTTTACCGTCTTTGGCAGACAAATAGGAATGACCTGCCAGGTTCATTGTTTCTGCCAGTGCTTCCCGCAACACTGGATCATCTTCTACAATTAACACATCGCCCATACCTATTCCTCAATTAATCGTACCAATAAACGACAACGATATTTTTTCATAGAATCTAAACATGTCATAAAAAACAAGATGCTTCAATAACTAAATGAAAGTAATCATTATTTACCAGGGAATATCCAGCTCAATCGTCGAACCGACTCCTTCTGACGTCTGTATTGTTGCCCGCCCCTTATGAGCGGCCGCCGCTGCTTTGACAATTGCTAATCCCAAGCCTGTACCCTGGGCGCGCGTGGTAAAAAAGGGCGAAAAAACCTGAGCTTTGACTTCCTCAGACATCCCCTTACCATCATCCTTTACTCTGATTACAAAGCCGGTGTTGCCCTCATTCGGCTGCATATCCACTGTAATATGCCCCGCTTCCGCCTGAAGACTGTTACTTACCAAATTTAAAACAGCCCCAATCAGAGCTTCCTTGTGCAACTGGCATCGGCGTGCAGGTAGTTGGTTATTTATTTTCCATTGTACCGTTTTATCTTCTAACAAGATATATATTCTTTCTTCCAATACCTTGCTCCATTGCTGAAGATCAAGAGATTGTTTTTCCAATCGCTCCCCACGGGCAAACAGCAATAACTCCTCAATTTGCTGCTCAATAGCACTATGGCAGGCCTGCAGCCTTGATAACCACAGCTGGCTGCGCTCCTCAAGTTTTTGCGTAGCACTCAGATGCTCGGTGTATAACATGGCTGAAGCCAGAGGGGTTCTAATCTGATGGGCAAGCTGCGCAGTCATCCGTCCGAGCGTCATAAGCTGATTCTGATTTTCTCTGGCATGCTCATATTCACGCGTAGCGGTGAAATCGGTAAGAATAATTAACTCCCCTGGCGGGGTGGAAAGTGAGGAAATGGATAGATGTACGCGGCGGCCATTGACAAGAGAGACTTCCAGACCGTCATCTTCTTTGGGAGAAAACACCTTATCGATAACGCCTCGCCACTCTTGCCCGGTCATATCGGCTTCAAGAAGCTCGATGGCAGCCTGATTCATCCAGGCAATAAGGCCCTGACTGTTCAAAACAATTAATCCTGTAGGCACACAGGATAGAATTTCTTTGATTGAGATTTCAGATAACATGCGCTGGTTTGGATTAATAATTAATTATTAAATGTATCAAAACTTAATTAATCTAAACAGAGCTTTGGAAATTATCATTTTTTCCTATACTCTTCATCCAGCTGGCGGAGAAATTTAAGCTTTTCTGCGATTTTAATTTCCAATCCTCTCGGAACCGGGGCATACCAGTGCGGTTCTTTCATTCCTTCAGGCAAATAACTTTCGCCTGCTGCATACCCATGCGGCTCATCATGCGCGTAACGGTATTGCTGACCATATCCGAGCTTCTGCATAAGCGCTGTGGGCGCATTGCGGATATGCAGTGGTACTTCCCGCGATTTATCTTTTTTAATAAAATCTCTGGCTTGATTGTAAGCTATATAACCTGCATTGCTTTTTGGTGCAACGGCCAGATAAATTACAGCTTGCGCCAATGCCAGCTCGCCCTCAGGAGAACCCAGACGCTCGTAGGTTGCCGCTGCGTCATTCGCAATCTGCATGGCTTTGGGGTCGGCAAGACCAATATCCTCCCAGGCCATACGGACAATGCGTCTTGATAAATAATAGGGGTCCACTCCGCCGTCGAGCATACGGCATAGCCAGTACAAGGCCGCATCAGGATGAGAGCCGCGCACGGATTTATGTAAAGCAGAGATCTGATCATAGAAATTCTCTCCGCCTTTATCAAAGCGGCGCGCCGCAGGCGTCAGCATTCTCAGCAACTGCTCGTGGTCAATTAAAGATTGGCCTTCCACTTTGGCAGCGGTTTCAATCTGCTCGAGAAAATTATACAAACGCCTGCCGTCACCATCCGCCATTGCAGTGAGAGCCGCCAGTGCTTCTGCATCCAATTGAATGTTAATAAAGCCCCTATCCTGTGCACGCTTAACCAGCAAACCGAGTTCCTCTTCACTTAAGGATTTCAATACATAAACCTGTGCTCGGGAAAGCAAGGCATTATTGACTTCAAACGAAGGATTTTCAGTAGTCGCACCAATAAAGGTGATCAGACCTGATTCAGTGAAAGGAAGCAAGGCATCCTGCTGAGATTTATTAAAGCGGTGAATTTCGTCAATAAACAAAATAGTTTGTCGCTGATGATATCGATTTCGTTCGGCTTGTTCGACTGCCGCCCGGATATCTTTCACACCGGCTAATACCGCTGATAAGGCTATCCATTCACAATCAAAGGCTTTCGCTGCGAGGCGGGCGAGTGTCGTTTTACCGACTCCGGGCGGTCCCCAGAAAATCATAGAATGCGGTTTGCCTGAGCTAAAAGCGAGACGCAGCGGTTTGCCTTCCCCCAGAAGATGGGTTTGGCCAACAACTTCTTGCCAAACTTCAGGCCTCATTCGTTCGGCAAGCGGGGTATGGGATTGCTCTGAAAATAGGTTCATTGTTCGACTACGTCAACACCTTTAGGCGGCTTAAATTGAAACAGACTGCTTGCCAAACTGGGATTGTTTTTAATATTAGACAATTGAACGCTGGTGTGCTGCCCTAATTGATCAAATAATTCAATATTAGTTAATTTATCGCCCTTGAAAACCAGTTTAAGCTGTTGAAAATTCTCCTTCGGCGATTTGGCTTTAAGACTATAAACCTGTTTACTGCCGTCAACAGCGGAGCTCACATCAAAATCACGTGTAACGGTATTATCATAACCGCTTAAAAATAAACCTGCCGTACCTCCAAGCCCCTTCTGTTGTTTTTTTACAGTGACCTGCTCAAGATCGACATCATAAACCCACATTTTTTTACTGTCAGCAATGACTAATTGCTCCATTGGATCCTTGGTCTCCCAACGAAACTTGCCGGGTCTTGACAACGCCATCGTACCAGAAGTCTGTGACACTTCTCGCTTACCTGCCTTTACTACCTGATTAAAACTGGCGCTCATAGTTTTTAGAGCATTCAGTTTTTCCTGCAGTTCTTCACCGGGAGACTGACTAAAGGCTGTGTTCATTAAAAAGCATAATGCGATACTCATTAATTTTTTCATACTTATTCCTCATTGACAGACGATACCAGAACATCACGAAATCCCCCTTCAAGAGGACCCACTATGCCTGTTCTTTCCATTTCTTCAACCAGTCTCGCAGCCCGGTTGTAACCTATCTTCAAACGGCGCTGAACTGAGGAGATGCTGGCTTTACGGGTTTGAAGCACAAACTCAACTGCCTGATCATAGAGCGGATCAGAATCCTCTGTATTCTGACCGCCTCCCTCTTCCCCTGGCCCTTCGGAAGGATCAAAGGTTTGAGTAATTTCATCGATGTATTCCGGTTCGCCGCGTGAGCGCCAGTCATCTGCGACTCGATGCACTTCCATATCATCGACAAATGCTCCATGAACGCGCAAGGGAGCTCCGGTTCCAGGCGCGAGATATAACATATCCCCATGGCCCAGTAATTGTTCCGCGCCCTGCTGGTCAAGAATAGTGCGAGAATCAATTTTTGAAGACACCTGAAATGACATTCTGGTCGGAATATTGGATTTAATCAAACCGGTTAACACATCGACAGAAGGTCTTTGGGTGGCCAGAATCAAATGGATTCCAGCCGCTCTGGCCTTTTGAGCAATCCGGGCGATTAATTGCTCGACTTTTTTACCGACAACCATCATCATGTCCGCGAGCTCATCAATGACCACTACAATATAGGGCAAAGACTGAAGCGCTGGAGCCTGTTCATCCACTGAATCGCTGGGTTTCCAGGTAGGATCCGTCAGCACTTCACCGGCTGCTGCAGCCTCAGTAAGTTTGTTATTAAAACCTGCGAGATTGCGAACGCCCATAGCCGCCATCAAACGGTAACGGCGCTCCATTTCAGCAACGCACCAGCGCAGAGCACTGGCTGCCTCCTTCATATCAGTTACTACCGGGGTCAATAAATGGGGGATACCGTCATAAACTGACAGCTCCAGCATTTTGGGATCCACCATAATGAGACGTACCTGATCGGGAGATGCTTTGAAGAGCAGACTTAAGATCATGGCGTTAATTCCCACTGATTTACCTGATCCAGTGGTTCCTGCAACCAGAAGGTGAGGCATTTTTGCCAAATCAACCACCATAGGATGCCCGGCAATATCCACGCCCAGAGCTAATGCCAAAGGCGAATGAGCCTGCTGATAGGTGTCAGATATTAATACGTCTGATAAACGAACCATGTCGCGATGCTGATTGGGCAGTTCAAGACCTACCACGGTTTTACCCGGAATCACTTCAACAACCCGCACACTGGTCACTGATAATGAGCGAGCCAAATCCTTCGCCAGGGCACTCAGCTTGCTTACTTTAATGCCTGCAGCCAATTGCAATTCAAAACGGGTAATAACCGGTCCTGGGTGCACGGCCACCACATCGGCCTGAATGCCGAAATCGAGTAAATGCTGTTCTACTTCCCGGGACAATCCTTCCAGTTCCTGATGGGTAAATCCTCCCATTACTTTGCCTGGCTGTCCCTTGTCGAGTAAAGATAGTGAAGGCAATCCAGGTGTAACCGGCGGTTTACTAGCCTTGGGCTCTCTGGCTGCTTTAGTCACAGGTAATGCATCAAGCGCAGGCCCAGAAACTGGTGCAGATACGGGAATAGAGCTTAAAGCCGGAACAGCAGCTATTGAGGGCTCCACTGGTTTTTTTTCTTCTACAGAGACTGATGAGGACATTAACACAGGTACATTTTTATCTCTGGGCTCTCTTTTTTCTTTCTTTTCTCTAATCAGAGGGCGGCTGACCACAGGTTGTCCGACTGATTCTTCCGCTTCCTTTCGAGCGGGTAAATAACTGGCCAGCGATCTCAGGCCGGCAATCATTCGGCTCATTGCCCGACTGCTTGTTCCAAGCCCTCTCACTGTTTTTCTTCCCAGCTCAAGCGTGTAATAACCCAGTGATTCTACTGTCTGAATCCAGGAAATGCCGGTGAGAAATGTAACTCCCACCAGTAAAATCGCTAACAAAAGTAATGTAGCACCATGCAGATTCAAGGCATAGTTAAACCCATCGGCAATGAAGTTTCCAAGCACACCGCCTGCGCTTTGTGAGCCGTCAATAGCAGTAATACCGGGTTCCAGACTTAGCAGGCTGCACCCGCCAATCATCAGAAAAATCAGACCGCTGCCTCGAATCATCAGACTAAAACGGCTAATCGCTTTAAACGTTTTCTGATCCTGCATAATGGCCCAGGCCAGGTAGGCAATACACACTGGCAGAATGTAGGCGAAATAGCCAAAAAGAAGATAAAGAGTATCCGCAATATACGCACCTACTGTACCGCCGGCATTGGCAATCGGCACATGGCTGCGCGGCACATGCGTCCAGCCGGGATCAGTCACACTATAGGTTGCCAGTGAGAGCCAGATAAACAGCGAACAGGTTAATACGAGAATAAAACTACCCTCGCTAATCCGATTTCGTATAAATGGTGGCAGGTTTTTTTTAAGGGCACCAGTTTGCCGCCCGGATTCTTGTTTTGCCATAGCTATTTTAAAATCTGTGTTTTTGTCATACCATTTGCCATCTTACCATAATTCACGAGGAAGGCAGAGATGATTAATCGCAATCACCATCGCCTGATAATTCTTGGCTCAGGCCCGGCAGGCTATACCGCGGCTGTCTATGCAGCACGCGCCAATCTGAACCCTGTATTAATCACTGGCATGCAGCCAGGAGGACAGCTTACCACAACCACCGATGTGGACAACTGGCCAGGAGACATAGAAGGCCTGCAAGGCCCGGCATTGATGGATCGCATGCAAAAACACGCAGAGCGTTTCGACACCAGAATTATTTTTGATCACATCGTAAAAGCCGATCTTGGTCAAAAACCATTCCTTTTACAGGGTGATAGCGAATCCTATACCTGCGATGCGCTGATTATCGCAACTGGCGCCTCTGCCCGCTATCTGGGCCTCGAGTCGGAAAGCGCTTATCAGGGGCGTGGAGTTTCTGCGTGTGCGACCTGCGACGGGTTCTTTTACCGAAACAAAACCGTTTGCGTCATAGGAGGCGGTAACACCGCTGTTGAAGAAGCGCTTTATTTATCTAATATCGCAGCGTCTGTCACCCTAATCCATCGCCGCGACAGCTTAAGAGCAGAAAAAATTCTTCAGGATCGCCTGTTTGAAAAGGCAGAGCACGGCAATATTAAATTACTTTGGCATAACACACTGGATGAGGTTATCGGTGACGGCATGAAAGTAACCGGCGCTCGTGTCCGCAATGTCGACACCGGTGAAATACAAACGCTCACTCTTGATGGCGTCTTTATTGCTATTGGTCATGATCCCAATACCAGCCTGTTTAAAGGCCAACTGGATATGAAAGAAAATGGTTACCTGATTATCCGCTCAGGTTTGGAAGGAATGGCCACTGCAACCTCTATTCCCGGCGTGTTTGCCTGTGGGGATGTGGCTGATCATGTGTATAGACAAGCCATTACGTCTGCGGGATTTGGCTGCATGGCGGCCCTGGATGCCGAAAAATATCTGGATGATTTGGGAGAATAATTATTTCTGATTTTTCTGAAGACGGTGAAGACTATTCATTCCCTGATCCGGAAAGCAGTGATAAACAGGGATTATTAGCAATCGGCGGCGATTTGTCGCCTGCACGATTGTTATCTGCCTATCGCCAGGGAATATTTCCCTGGTACGAACGTGGATGCCCTATTCTTTGGTGGTCTCCTAACCCCCGACTGATTCTTTATCCCCAGCAATTCAAGTTAAGCCGCAGTCTTAAAAAGAGCCTGAAACAACCCCATGAATTGAAAATTGATTCTGATTTTAAAGAGGTGATTCAGGCTTGCGCAACGGTAGAGGCCCGTGAAAATAACACCTGGATAACCAAGGAGATGCAAGCGGCCTATATCCATTTGTCTGAGATGGGATTTGCTCACAGTTTTGAAATCTGGCGTGAGAACCGCCTAATTGGCGGACTCTATGGCATTAGTATTGGAAAAGCGTTTTTCGGTGAATCTATGTTTCACTACGAACAGGACGCCTCAAAAATGGCGATGTATTATCTTAGCCAGACCCTTTTAAATCAGCATTTCGATTTTATCGATTGTCAATTACCAACAGCTCATCTGATAAGCCTTGGATGCACGATTATCAGCCGCAAGGAATTTCTGCACCGGCTTAAAGAGGCCCTGCAACACCCTACACTTCGGGGAAGCTGGGCTAAATTGGCCAGTAGTGATTCAACCAGCCCATTTGAGTAAGGAAGAGGCATTCGCAAGCAGTTTTGATTGCCATTTTTTTTATTTTAGTGCACTATCTTGCTTTTATTTGTTGAAGCAATTTTGAGAGACTTATGGCGAAAGAAGATCATATTGAAATGCAAGGGACAGTTATTGATACCTTGCCTAACACCATGTTTCGAGTGGAGTTGGAAAACGGGCATATCGTTACGGCTCATATTTCCGGACGCATGCGAAAAAACTATATCCGTATCCTGACCGGTGACAAGGTAAAGGTTGAGTTAACTCCATATGATTTGACTAAAGGCCGTATTATTTTTCGCGATAAAAATTAGAAAAGTATATTCGCCATTACTATGTCATTCCCCTGTAAACGAGGTCTATTCTCCGGGTAACTTCCATCTTCTTAAAAATATCCTTTAATACTCTCTCCCCTCCGGGGAGAGAGTTAGAGAGAGGGGGCTTAATATCAACCCTCACCCTAGCCCTCTCCCAACTTGGGAGAGGGGATTCTATTAAATGAAACTTTCTTTCAATCCTCTCCTTGGGGAGAGTGCTAATATCAACCTAATCGAGAGGATTGTTAAGAATATCATCTACTTTCCAGCAACCATCATTTCCTCGATTAAAATCGATCCGCAGCGTGTGGCAATATTCGGATTGATGTCACTGCCTACTGCGGCAATGTTTAAAAACATATCCTTGAGGTTGCCTGCAATGGTTACTTCTTCGACTGGAAATTGAATTTCTCCATTTTCAATCCAGAAACCGCTGGCTCCGCGGGAATAGTCGCCAGTTAACCCATTAACCCCCTGTCCCATCAGCTCTGTGACTAATAATCCCCTCTCCATTTGCTTAATCAGCTGCTGTAAATTCCCTGCAGTGGAGTCAAGCGTCAGATTATGGACGCCCCCAGCATTAGCCGATGTTTTAAGGCCCATTCGGCGGGCGGAGTAAGTACTCAGTGCATACTGTTTAACCCGTCCATCTTCAACAAACACGTTATCACGGGTAGGAACGCCTTCACTATCAAAAGGAGAACTGCCCAGAGCGCGCAAGAGATGAGGTTGTTCGTAAATTTTAAACCCTTTGGGGAAAACCTGCTGGTCAATCGAGTCCATCAAGAATGAATTTTTCCGATAAAGATTGGAGCCGCTGATTGCATTAATAAAACTGGATAAGAGCCCGCTGGAAATACGGGAGGAAAACAGGACTGGTACTCGCTGCGTACTGATTTTCTTCGCACCTAGTCTGCTGATAGTTCTCTCCACTGTATTAGCAGCCAAATATCTGATATCCGCCAGATCGCCGGCATGCCGTGCAGTCGTATAATCATAATCTCTTTGCATGGCTTCATTTTCCTGAGCGATTAAAGAGCAACTTAATCCATGCCGAGTACCGGTCAAAAATCCTTCTCCGCCGCGGGAATTGGCAAAACCATGACAGAATTCATAGGTAGAGAGATTGACGCCATCTGAGTTACTAATGCGCTTATCCAGAGATAAGGCGTGCGATTCGCAGGCTAATGCCATTTCAATAGCCTGAGCAGGCGTTATTGACCAGGGGTGATGGAGCTCCAGATTGGAATACTGATTAGTCATCAATTCGCTGTCAGGAAGTCCAAAACAGGGATCAGCCGCACTGACTTTAGCGATTTCACAAGCTGCAGCCACCAGTGAATCAAGCGCTGCAGGCGATGTATCGGTGCTGCTTGCGCTTCCTTTCCGATGCCCAAAATAAACGACCAGGCTAACCCCTTTGTCATCATTGAAAGCGACGGTTTCTACTTCCCCCATCCGTACATCGACCGAGAATCCGTTATCATGATTGACAGCAACCGAGGCATCGGAAGCGCCCAGAGCTTTTGCCCGGTCCAGGACATCTTTCATCAACTCGGATAACTTCTCGATTGACTTTTGTTGTAATTCATTGCTATTTTGCGTTGTTATTTGCATGGCGGTTTCCACTGCTGAAAAATATTTTTGTTCACAAGGATACAAGATTACTATGCCCAGTCAAACCATTGTAAACAGAAAATGGCTGACGCGGATCTGGAAATCCCTGCTCACCGTTTCATTATTAGCCTTACTGCTTAATTATGCTCTTGCTTCCAATAACTGGCATAAACTAACATCGGGCGTTGAGTATCAGGAGCTTAAAGAAAGTTATTTAACGCCCTGGGCCCATGTGTACGCCTTCAAAATCAATTTAAAGTATAATCAACTTTCTTTAGTCTTTGCCAAAGATATGGCAGTTAAATACGCGTCAGCTGACGAATATGCACAGCATAGTAATGCCTTAATCACTATTAATGGCGGCTTTTTTGATCAGGACTTTAAGCCTCTGGGTCTTCGGATAAAAAACAGACAGTTAAAAAGCCCTCTGAAGCAAATTAGCTGGTGGGGAATCTTTTATATCAGAAACGACAAACCCTACATCACCAATGTGCGTCAGTTCAAACGAGACAGCCAGATAGAATTTGCAGTTCAAAGCGGGCCTCGCCTGTTGATTAATGGTCAAATCCCTCCTCTAAAGCCAGGACGGGCGGAGCGCAGCGCCTTAGGCATTACGCGTGATGGAGAGGTCATTATCCTGGTCACTGATAATGCTGCGCTGTCCACCATCGAGCTTGCGCAAATTATGAGAGCACCGCCGCTGAACTGCCTGAACGCACTGAATCTCGATGGTGGAAGTTCCAGCCAGCTGCATGCGCAAATTGACGCCTTCCGCCTGAATGTTCATGGCTTCTCCAATGTTTCCGATGCGGTGATTGTTAAAAAGAAATCCTGATCGCTATAAGTACATCAAAGACGAGGTCAATCCTTTTTCATCTACAGAGAACCGTGGGATTAATATTGTTTATAAACCTGTGGATAAAATGTAAATATCATTCAAAACCCTAATAAACTTCAGGGCTTTGCCAGATTGTGAATTATGGGGATAACTTGCACATAAACACAATATGTACTAAAATTTAATCATGATCGACACAATATATTGTGTTTTTTGACTCAAGCGGATAAAATGTTCTGCTCTGAAAAATAAAAACACAATAATTCTGGAGCGAACATGTCAGAACTTCTTGAGCCGGTAAAAGATGTGCCGTACATAAGTCAACTGGAATTGACCGCCAATGCCCCTGGTGCGATTAAAACCATTAAACGCAATGGGAAAGTGGTTGATTATGACGCGAGTAAAATCAGAATTGCCCTTACCAAAGCCTTTCTTGCAGAAGAAGGCGCTGCCGCTGCAACCTCCGATCGTATCCGGGAGCAAATTGAAGAACTGACTAATCAGGTCACTCAAGCCTTTAAGCGACGCATGCCCACTGGTGGAACCATTCATATTGAAGACATCCAGGATCAGGTTGAGTTAGCCTTGATGCGCAGCAGCCATCACAAAGTGGCGAGAGCCTATGTGGTATACCGCGAGAAACACCGGGAAGCGCGTGAAGCCAAGCTGCAGCAACAGGCCAAAGACAGCAAGGTTCCCTTAATTGTCATGCCGGACGGAGAAAGCAGGCCGCTTGATATGTCCCGTGTACAGACCATTGTCGAGGAAGCCTGTCGAAATCTTTCCAACGTTCAGGCGGAGCCGGTCATTAAAGACGCATTACGTAACTTATACAATCAGGCTAAACTGACAGAAGTTCATAAAGCCCTGATTATGGCTGCCCGTGCGCTGGTTGAGCGTGAGCCTAATTATACTTATGTCAGCGCACGCCTGTTGCTTGACAGCCTGCGCAGTGAGGCACTGTCTAAATTAGGTATGCAGACTGAGGCCACTTTTGATGAAATGAGCAATCTCTACCCTGCTTATTTCAAAGCCTATATTGCTCAAGGCATTAAACAAGGCCTGCTGGATCATAAACTGGGTGAATTTGATCTTGAAAAACTGGCAAAAGCCTTATTACCGCAGCGCGATATGCAATTTACCTATCTGAGCCTGCAAACACTTTACGATCGCTATTTCATTCATGAAAAAGGCATTCGCTACGAATTACCACAAGCCTTTTTTATGCGTGTCGCGATGGGGCTGGCTACTCGTGAAGCCAATCGCGAAGCCAAAGCCATTGAGTTTTATCAATTGCTATCCTCATTCGATTATATGTCATCAACTCCTACTCTGTTTAATTCCGGTACGGTCAGGCCTCAATTATCGAGCTGCTATCTGACGACAGTTCCTGATGATCTGGATGGCATTTACGGTGCCATCAAAGACAATGCCTTACTGTCCAAATTTGCAGGCGGGCTGGGTAATGATTGGACTCCAGTTCGTGCAATGGGTGCTCATATTAAAGGCACTAATGGAAAATCACAGGGTGTTGTTCCCTTCCTGAATGTAGCTGACGCAACCGCAGTAGCAGTGAATCAGGGCGGCAAACGCAAAGGTGCTGTCTGTGCTTATCTGGAATGCTGGCATCGCGATGTTGAGGAGTTCCTTGAGCTTCGCAAAAATACCGGTGACGATCGCCGCCGTACTCATGACATGAATACAGCGCTGTGGATCCCTGATTTATTCATGAAACGTGTCCATGAAGAAGGCGAGTGGACGCTGTTTTCTCCTGATGAAGTACCCGGCCTGCATGATCTCTACGGTCAGGCGTTTGAAGCAGCCTACAAAGAATATGAGAGCAAGGCACGTCTTGGTGAAATTCATAATGCCAAAACAATTCCCGCGGTTAAACTATGGCGGAAGATGCTTTCCATGTTATTTGAAACAGGCCACCCCTGGCTAACATTTAAGGATGTCTGTAATCTTCGCTCACCCCAGCAGCATGCGGGCGTTGTTCATAGCTCCAATTTGTGTACGGAAATCACTTTAAATACCTCCAGCGAGGAAATCGCGGTTTGTAATCTGGGCAGCCTTAATTTACCGGCTCACATTAAAAACGGCAAAATTGATCGTGAAAAATTAAAACGCACCATTACAACTGCTGTTCGTATGCTGGATAATGTGATCGATATTAATTACTATTCCGTGCCTCAGGCTCGAAACTCCAACTTAAAACATCGTCCAGTCGGTATGGGTTTAATGGGCTTTCAGGATGCGCTTTATGAAATGAAGCTCGATTATGCTTCACAGGAAGCTGTCCAGTTTGCTGACGAATCAATGGAGTTAATCAGTTATTATGCCATTGAAGCGTCCTCTGACCTGGCCAAAGAGCGCGGCAGCTACTCCACCTATGAGGGTTCATTGTGGAGCAAGGGCATTCTGCCGATTGATTCTATCAACTTATTGCAGCAGGCTCGCAGCAAATACCTGGAACAGGATCGCTCACAACGTCTGGACTGGGAAGGTTTGCGTGTGAAAGTCCGTACTCAGGGAATGCGTAACTCCAATGTAATGGCGATTGCTCCCACTGCAACCATTTCCAATATCTGCGGCGTTTCGCAATCCATTGAGCCTACCTATCAGAATCTCTATGTTAAATCGAATCTGTCCGGCGAATTTACCGTGGTTAATCCTTATCTGGTTGCCGATTTGAAAGCATTGAATCTCTGGGATGAGGTAATGGTCAATGACCTGAAGTACTATAATGGTAGTGTACAGCCTATCAGCAGAATCCCTGATGAATTGAAATCGCGTTATGCAACCGCGTTTGAAATTGACCCCCTGTGGTTAATTGAAGCCGGTTCACGACGTCAGAAATGGATTGATCAAGCCCAATCATTGAACGTTTATATGGCAAAACCATCCGGTAAAAAGCTGGATCAGCTCTATAAGCACGCCTGGTTACGCGGTTTGAAAACCACCTATTATCTGCGAAGCCTTGGGGCAAGTAATGCAGAAAAATCCACAGTTACAGACGGTGCGCTCAATGCAGTCAAGATTGATGAGCCTAAAGTATGCTCTATCCTTGATCCCGATTGCGAAGCGTGCCAATAAAGGAGAATTCCATGTCAGAATTACAAGAAATATTAAATGCCCCATTATCTCATATGGGGGCAACCGGCCTGGAAGCTTTAGAGATGGGTGCAGGACGCATTCATGTTGATGATAAGCAAATTATTAATTGCCGGGCTGATTTAAATCAGCTCGTACCTTTCAAGTACAAATGGGCGTGGGATAAATACCTGACCGGCTGCGCCAACCATTGGATGCCGAATGAAATTAACATGAGTGCCGATGTCGCCTTATGGAAAGATCCTAACGGGCTAACCGAAGATGAGCGCCTGATTGTGCTTCGCAATTTGGGATTCTTCTCCACAGCCGATTCATTAGTTGCCAATAATCTGGTATTAGCGGTTTACCGGCATATTACCAATCCCGAGTGTCGTCAGTACCTGCTTCGTCAGGCCTTTGAAGAAGCACTGCATACCCATGCATATCAGTATGTCATTGAAAGCCTTGGATTGGATGAAGCGGCGGTCTTCAACATGTATCGGGAAATTCCTTCGGTGGCGACCAAAGCAGCCTGGGCCCTGCCCTTTACCCAAAGTCTGGGTGATCCGAACTTCCATACCGGTACGCCGGAAAATGATCAGCGCCTGCTGCGTGATCTGATCGCATTTTATGTGGTTTTTGAAGGGATCTTTTTCTATGTCGGCTTTACCCAGATTCTGTCAATGGGCCGTCGAAATAAAATGGTAGGAACCTCTGAACAGTTCCAATACATTTTGCGCGATGAATCCATGCACATGAATTTTGGTATTGATGTGATTAATCAAATCAAAATCGAAAATCCGCATTTGTGGACACCCGCGTTTAAAGAAGAAATCATTCAGTTGATTCGTCAGGGTGTAGAACTCGAGTATCAATATGCCAGGGATACCATGCCGCATGGTATTTTGGGAATGAATGCCGAAATGTTTGAAGAGTATCTCCACTTCATTGCCAATCGCCGTTTAAGCCAGATTGGCTTGCCAGAGCAATATCCTGGCGCCGAAAATCCCTTCCCCTGGATGAGCGAAATGATGGACCTCAAGAAAGAGAAAAACTTCTTTGAAACCCGTGTCATTGAATATCAGGCAGGCGGTACATTAAACTGGGATGACGAATAACCTGCAATTCTGTGTTAATTAACTTGCTGTCCTTAAAATTTTCTCTCCCCTCAGGGGAGAGGTTTTTGTCATCCCTGCGAAACATTATTGCGTAAATAGAACCAAGCAACAAATAGGTCGTCTTTGCGAACAAAGTGAAGCAATCCGGATCGAAACTTGGACAAAGTAAGGAGATGGATTGCTTCGCTAACGCTCGCAAAGACAGCTTTTTGTGCACCTATCTTCATTTACATAACAACGCCTTCGCAGAGGTGACAGTTCAATATAAACTGAGTTTAAAATTCACCCCTCATCCTATTTTCAAAAAAGCTATTTTTTGACAAAAATTCTTAAAAAATATAAAATCCGCGCAAATTATAAACAATATCGATTTAGAGGTAATTCGTGCAATCAACAGCAATTATTCAAGCCGCGTTAACCAAGGATAAAGAACACAAAGTGTTATCTGAAAATGATTATATGGTTTCTGTTTTTAAAAAGGCTCTCCCGAACTCGAGGGGCAATGTGTTAAATGAATTTGTCAGTTTCCTTGAGTACCGCAGGAGTGGAACCTGGCTGCTCAGAGAGAGCCGCACCCCTGGTATGATTACCCTATCCTTCGTAACATTAAATCAGCCAGTCAAACACCAGCGCTATGCCTACTGTAATAACGAATGGCTCATTGTCACCAGCGAGTCAATTGAACAGACGAAATGCGATCCTTCTTTTAAACCGCATTACAAAGAAACCCTGGAAAAAAAAGAAACTGAAGACGGTCAGGAAAAAACAATGCTGTCCTCTTTACTGGATAAAATATTCACGAAGTTTCCGGAAATCGTCAAAGATAGATTACTTTTACCCACAGAGGAGCAAGCCTCTTCAAACTCAAACTACATTCATCAAAGCCCTTATATTCACTGGCATGAGAAAGCGTTACCGAGCCCCAAAAAGTATGTTGAACCTCTGAAAGGTCTTGACAAAGCTATGAGCGTACTGCGCATGGCAACAGGAAGTATTAATTACTGGGATAAAACCAAACCCTCTCTATTTCAAAGGTATCAGGAACTAACCCTTCCCGATCTAAAACTGTTCAAAAACGCTTTAAACCAGCCCTTTCCTTATGAATCCGGAATTGCCAAAGACATGAAGGATTTATTTTCAACATGGCTTCAAATAAACCGACTAGAGGAAGATTTATTTTGCCCTGTGGAACAAGAGCTTTTTAGTGAGCCTTATGTGCTTGAATCGGGATATATCTTTAATAGCTCGGTATTATATCATAATGGAAAGCATCTTGAGAAATGTCCCATCACCCGCAAGGAAATAGAGCAAAACCCCTCGCGCCTTAAAGGATACCGCAGTAAATTGGCGGAAGCATTGCTTATGTTTTATGATGGGATCGCGGCCTATCAGAAATCTCAGACCACTTTCCTGCCGCATCAAAGGCCGCCAGAAAATGATCAGAAAGGGCAGCCGGAGGTCGATGAAAAAGAAGCTGAGAAAAACGATAGCCAATTTCGCTATTAGTCGTCGACTTGCCTGTGCCTTTGTCTTCCATAATAACAGCTTCGTAATTAATAATGGATTTACATCTATGCGGGACAGCTTTGCTGCATAAATGAGAATAATGCACCAAACTGTCTTTGCGAGCGTCAGCGAAGCAATCCACTTCCAGCTTTGTTCAAGGTTCGATCTGGATTGCTTCGCTGACGCTCGCAAAGACGACAAGTTAGTAACAACGCCTTACCGAAATGAGAGCATTAATACATTGACTAACTGCTTCCCCGCTGTTCTATTACCCAAAACCGATTGCACTTTCCCTGCTGCTCCTTATAATAGCTTTATTCGTAAAATAAACAGGAACAACAATGCGGGCTTCACAATGGTTTTTACCGACTCTTCGCGAAACACCAAATGATGCAGAAATTGTGTCACACCAGCTGATGCTTCGTGCAGGTATGATTAGAAAACTGGGTTCAGGACTTTACACCTGGCTGCCTATGGGTCTTAAAGTGTTACAAAAAGTCGAACAAATAGTCAGAGAAGAAATGAATCGCTCACAGGCCATGGAAGTTCTTATGCCCGCTGTTCAACCAGCCGAACTCTGGCAGGAAACAGGACGCTGGGATACTTTTGGCGGCCAGTTATTAACAATGACTGACAGCAACGAGCGTCACTACTGCTTCGGCCCCACTCATGAGGAAGTCATTACCGACATTATGCGTAATGAGTTGCAATCCTATAAGCAATTGCCCGTGAATTTTTACCAGATTCAAACGAAGTTCCGTGACGAAATAAGACCGCGTTTTGGAGTAATGCGTGCCCGTGAGTTCATAATGAAAGATGCCTATTCTTTCCATCTAAGCCAGGAAAGTCTTCAAAAGACCTACAATACAATGTATCAAACTTACTGCAGAATTTTTGATCGCTTAGGCCTGCGTTATCGCGCAGTTGAAGCAGACACAGGAGCAATTGGCGGCTCCGCTTCGCATGAGTTTCAGGTCCTGGCTGATTCAGGTGAAGATATTATCTTTTACAGTAATGAGAGTGACTATGCCGCCAATGTCGAACAGGCTAGCTCAGTGATTCCTGCAAAAGCAAGTCCTGATTTGAGTCATGATATTCAACTGGTTGATACCTTGAATATGCGCTCAATTGACGAAGTCGCCAGCCATTTAAAGATTCAAGCGGCTGAGATGGTTAAAACCCTGATTGTAGAAGGACAAGAGCATCCATTGGTTGCACTGGTTTTACGCGGTGATGACGAGTTGAACGAAGTCAAAGCTGCCAAACATCCACTGGTGAAATCCCCGCTGCGTCTGGCTGACGATACAATGATAAAATCCTCACTGGGAGCGCCTGTCGGCTCTCTGGGTCCTGTGGGCTTATCCATTCCTGTCATTGCGGATCATCATGCACTGGCCTTGGCTCATTTTGTCTGTGGCGCGAACATCGAGCATAAACACTATACTCATGCTTGCTGGGGAAGAGATGCTCAATACCAGGATGCCTATGATTTACGCAGCGTTAAAGAAGGCGATTTGAGCCCGGATGGCAAAGGCAGATTATCTTCCTGCCGCGGAATTGAAGTCGGCCATGTGTTCCAGCTAGGTGATAAATACGCAGCCGCAATGAATGCTTCGGTCATCAATGAAGACGGTCAATTACAGGTCATGCAAATGGGTTGTTACGGCTTGGGTATCTCACGCGTAGTCGCTGCGGCTATCGAGCAGCATCACGATGAGCGAGGAATATTATGGCCCATGGCAATCGCCCCCTTCCAGTTGGTGATTATCCCGATTAATGCTCAACGCTCTGAAACTGTGAGAGATGCAGCCGAAACACTATACAGGCAACTCACTGAGCTCGGTGTTGAAGTATTGCTGGATGACCGCAATGAAAGACCAGGCGTATTATTTGCAGACTCTGATTTGGTAGGTATTCCTCACCGTCTGGTCATCAGCGAACGTCATTTAGAACAGCAGTCTGTAGAATATAAGGCACGGAATAAAGAAGAGCTTAGTATGATTCCGCTGGCTGAGGTAAGTGACTTTGTGAAACGTATATTAACTGCTAAATAAGTGAGTGGCCCGGTTGCCATGCAACCGGGCAGCTTAAATAGCTAAGTTGAGTTTTTTTGATAGCTTTAGATGGCTAAAAATAATTTATCTTTACTTAAATTTATTCAATTCATATTTCCGATTAAATTTCAATACATTGCCTGCAAAACATCATTAAGCAATGCCACAACCTCTTTCCTTATGATTTGAGGCGCGAAAGTGTCTGTCAAAAAATAAAGAAATGAATTCGGATTAAATTGCCACTAATAGGAACAAGTTTAACACTGGCAATCTTATCCAGCTTTCGTATTAACTGATTTTATTTGCTCAGCATGAGCAATAATGGGTCTATATAGTATAATTGTAAGAACCGGAGAATCATTGTTCGTAAATTATGAAAACTCGAATGGCAGATAATAGGAGAGAGTCAATGCCCCTACCTGATCCATACCATTTATTTGAATACAAAAGCGAGGAGTGGCCTTATCGGAGCTTCGAGGAGCTTTTAAAGACTCATGACTTAGCAAACGTGAATATTGAGCCTCAAAATAAAAGCGCAACCGATGAAACCATTCTACCTAATTTCCTCCATTATCTGTTCGTACTTAATCCGATTCCGGATACTTATAAAGACATGATTGCAGAAGGTAAAAAACAAAATCCTCACTATCGCTTTACTTTGTGGGTGGATAAGCACGTTTATGAAAAAGAGGAGTTTGAAAAACTAAAGCAATGGGCAAAAGACAACTCTATCCATTTAGTAGACGTTAACAGCAGTGTCGGAAATTGTTTAGGGGATGCAGGCCTTTTATATCAAATGGAAATGAAAAAAAAATGGCCTGGAAGTGCCACTGATATGTTACGGTTAAAAATTCTTAGTCATTTTGGCGGTATTTATAGTGATACGACCGATATTGTTTGTACAGGAAAGTTATCCGATAATGTTGCACTTTCGCATGGGGTTAACCTCAGTACCTACGGTCGTACCTTTTTTGAAGAAGACCCTTTAGAAAGCTTGAGAAAATATAATGCGTATGGATGGCCGGAGCCACGCGTAAGGACTGTTTTTAACAATGACTGGATAGCAGCAGTACCAAATAGTCCATTCATTCAAAATGCCATTGCTAGATTTCAGGAAAATTATACAAAACCATTAACTGAACTATTAACAGGTAAGTATGTAGACATTACAACTGACCGTAGCCTATACGATTATCGTGACTATCAACACACCCCTATGCGAGCTTTCAGTGCCCAGCAGTTCAAGTTCGAATGGACAAAAGCAATGGCAGGTCCTGGCAATTTAGGAGCAGCTGTCTCTGATTTATCACAGGAAGCAGTAGACGCTATTCAGAACCAAGATTTAACAGATTATCCTGATACCAGTAAGTTTTTATTTTCCCTGGCTAGTACATGGGCAAAAAATCCTCCCCAGCGGAGTTCCAACAGTCTGACAGAAGAAGAAAAAGAAAAGAACAGACAATATCACATTACATTTCAATTACACCAATTAGTGATCGAGCCCAGAAGAATATTTTTTGAACTTTATGAGCATACTTCTGATCTTGAACGTGAACAGTTACTTAACAAACTTTTTGGAGATTTCAGAGATCAATTGGAAGATGTGGAATACATTGAAATCAATTGGGGATCTCCTGTTAACAGCTATTCTATTGAAACTATTGAAAAAATATTAGATCCAGAATTTTTTCCTAAATTGAGTTATAAGGATATATTCGAAGATTTTAAACAAGGAATTCCCGCTCCTGATCAAATTATCGAGAATTTAAGAGAGTCCACTCAACTAGGGAGCGATGGTGTGGCATACAGGAAAGCCGTAGCCCAATACCTTCATGAATATTCCCTTTATAAAACTTCCTGTGTCGACCCAGAAAAATTAAAGGTCATTCAGGCTGCCTGTAACGACAGCAATCCCTATTTGACGAAGGCTGAAATAAAACTGGTAAATGAGACAACGGATATAGCTTTTATCAATAGCAACCTTATACCAGAGATAAATAACTTTATCACTAATCAGATTAAACGCCTGGAAGGTGCTTTTTTTAAAAATAGCCAGACTATAAGTAAACTCGAACAATTTAAGGCACTTCAAGCAGAGTTTAAGGCATTTAAACTGGAAGATATACATTCTATGCATAAGTTCTATTCTTGTGTCGAAAAAGTTCATAGTGCCTCAAACTTTCGGCGCTATGAAAAATTCGATAAAGCCAGGGCTTCCTTCTTTTCACCAAAAGAAACCACTGCGGGCACCGAATTTGATACGCTGATAAGGCAATCGCTCACAACAAACGCTAACAAATTAACAGACCAAGTGATAGAGTGTACGCTAGAGAGTCTTGATTTAACTAACAACTCAATGACCCCTACTTAGAATTAGATGGATTATAACCACTTTGTTGTTTTTGGTGGTTCCGACTAGTGAACCTTCCTTCAAATAACAATCCGTGAACCGACGGTCAGGCGGACAAGACGCTATTTAATAGTTTTTTTGTATAGTCTTCCTGGGGCGACTTCATAATCTGCTCTACACTGCCTGTTTCCACCGCTTTGCCATTGCGCATCACCAGGACTTCATGAGCAATATAAGACACCACTGACATATTATGCGTGACAAATAAATAAGAAACACCCAGCTCATATTGCAATTCTTTAAGAAGATTCAGAATCTGGGCCTGTACCGAGACATCCAGCGCACTGGTTGGCTCATCACATATTAAAATCTCTGGTTCAGTCGCCAGCGCGCGAGCGATACAAATCCGCTGTCTTTGACCGCCTGAGAACTGATGAGGATAACGGTTTAAGCAATTACGTGGCAAATTGACCTGCTCCAGTAATTGCTGTTGGCGGTGATGGATCAATGATTTGGATAATCGCTGGGCAATCATACCCTCTGCGATTATTTCGCCAATAGTTAAGCGCGGATTTAACGAAGAAAAAGGATCCTGAAATACAATTTGTACTTTTTTACGATAAGCCCTGAGATCCCTGCCTTTAATTCTCTGAATATCTTGTTCTTTGAATCGAATTTCGCCGGAAGTCACAGGCTGTAGTTTTAAAATGCTGCGGCATACAGTTGTTTTTCCACATCCAGACTCGCCCACTAATGCCAGTGTTTTGCCCCTGTGCAAATCCAGGGATAAGCCATCCACTGCATTAATCAGAGACTGACTTCTTTTAAACAGCCCCCCTCCCACTGGAAAATAGACTTTTAAATCATTGACTGATAAACAGACTGGCGTCTCCTTTTCCTCTATATTCCATAAGGTCTGGGAAGCATTCAGCGCAGGCAATTGCTTCAATTCGGGATAAAGATGGCAACGGATACGATGCTCTCCCAACTGTTGTATCAGCGGTGTTTCTTTATGGCAACGTTCAAAGGCATAAGCACAACGAGGATGGAACAGGCAACCTTCCGGTAAATTATCCAATGACGGCACAGCGCCTGATATAGTTTGCAGACGGCCAAACCGTTTTTCAAACCTGGGCAAAGAGGCCATTAATTGCTGTGAATAGGGATGTTTCAAATGACTGAAGAATTCTTCAACTTCCGCCGCCTCGACTAATTGACCGGCATACATCACACAGACCCGGTCAGCGACCGCTTTTACCACTCCCAAATCATGAGTGATTAATAACATGCTCATCTGCCGCTGTTGCTGCAGTTTTCTTAATAGCTTAAGGATTTGAGCCTGAATGGTCACATCCAGGGCGGTAGTCGGCTCATCGGCAATCAGAATGTCGGGTTGATTCGCCAGTGCCATTGCGATAACAACACGCTGCTTTTGTCCTCCAGACAGTTGATGTGGATACTGCTGCAAACGAAGTTCTGGATCTGCAATCTCAACTTCTGTCAGCAAATCAATCAAACGTTGTTTTAAGGCACTGCCTGATAGCTTCTGATAACGGCAAACGGCTTCAGCTAACTGTGCGTCAATACGAAGCACCGGATTTAAAGCGGTCATCGGTTCCTGAAAAATCATCGCCAGACGTTTTCCTCGTAAAGCCCGGATTATCTTTTCAGGTAAATCAAGTATATCTTTATTGTCGATTAAAATCTGACTCTGCATGCCATATCGGGCCGTTGCCGGCAGTAAACGCATCAAACCTAAAGCAGTGATTGATTTACCGCAGCCAGACTCACCCAGTAAAGCAAGCGTCTTTCCGGGCAATAATGAAAAATCGAGTTCTTCGACCGCTCGGGTGGTTTTGGCTCGCGTTTCAAAATAAATAGATAATTTCTTTACTTCTGCCGCATCATTTAATTGATTCATAAATCAGGTCGCAATAAAGGATTAATTATCGCCTCAATCAAGCTGGCAAGTTGTTTCAAACAGTCAAGTTTTACGCTTTGTGAGCGATGAAACAGCGCAATAGTTCGGTATGGAGCCGGCTCAGCGAAAGGAAATGTTTCAAGCTGTTCTGAATTGTTTCTGACGGCTAAAGCAGGCAATAAAGTAACACCCAAACCCGATTGCACCATTAAACGCAATGTTTCAAGACTGGTTGCGGTAAAGTCCACACCTGTATTGGCTCTGGCAGTTCGACAGATATCCATCGCCTGCTCTCTGAGGCAATGTCCCTCTTCCAGCAGCAGTACTGTTTGCTCTGTTAAATCACTCAGCTCGAGAGGCGCGGCTTTAGAAAACGGGTAATCTTTGGAGCAGGCGAAATAAAAAGGTTCTTTGAAAAGGGTAATCGATTCAAAATCTGCTTCCACCGGCATTGCCATTATAGCCGCATCAAGCTCACCCAGTGCCAATTTGGATGTCAGGCGATGAGTTTGTTCTTCAATTAACCAGACGCGAAGCCTGGGAAAACGTTTTTGAATCTCAGGCATTATCAAAGGTAACAGATAAGGAGCCAGCGTAGGAATTACACCAAGACGCAGTTCACCCGAAAAGGGATCGGATAATGACTGGGCCGTCTCCTTTAATTGTCGGGTCTCATGCAAGACAGATTGAGCCTTTTCCAGAATTTTTCTACCGGCCTCCGTTAAAATCACTTGCTTATTAGACCGTTCAAACAGCAGGACACCGAGCTCATCCTCCAGTTTTTTAAGCTGCATGCTTAAAGTAGGCTGACTGATATGACAAAGCCTGGCTGCCTCGCCAAAATGCTGTGTTTTTGCCAAAACGATAAAATAGTGCAAATCCCGTAAATTCATGTGCATCCAGCAAAATTAATCAATATTCATGCCTGCATTAAACCAAGCTCAGTTTTATTCTCAACTGTCCATCCCTGGGCTGGCTAGAATACCAACTGAGGAATGGATTCCCCCCTTCGCGGGAAGGCCTTGTTGCGTAAATAGAAACAGTAACTAAGCCGTCGTCTTTGCGAACGAAGTGAAGCAATCCAAACCAAACCTTGAGCAGGGCTATGAGTTGGATTGCTTCGCTGACGCTCGCAAAGACAGCCTTTTGCCGTCCTGGTTTTATTTAGGCAACAATGCCTCGTGGAATGACATAATTCCTTAATTCAATGGCAGTGTAACCCCTCTCCACTGAAGGAAGGATTTTAATACACATCCTCACATTAGAATGACACACTTTAATAAATACTCGTAAAAATTCCGACTTTTTCTCGCCTTTTTTTTAAAGCTATGTCAAAATTTACGTTTTTTATCCAAAAATAAACCAATGGATAAGAGCTAACCAATTCAGAAATCCTAATAAATATAATAACGAATGAAGTCATTAACTAGTCTACACTCCCCCCGCTTTCTCATTTGGCTGGTAGGAGTCTCCTTTGTATTGTTTCAATTTTTTTTGCAATTGTCATCTGGCGTCATTATAGGCGCGATCATGCAGGAAACGCTGATCTCCGCATTTACCGCAAGCTTGCTAAGCAGTGCTTTCTATTACATTTACACCAGTCTGCAAATTCCTGCCGGGATGCTGTTTGATCGCAGAAATACGCAAACCATTCTGACTACTACCGCCTTGATATGCAGCATCGGCTGCTTTATTTTTGCCAACTCAATGAATATTTATCTGCTATTTTTTGGCCGAATCATTATTGGAATGGGCTCGGCTTTTGCCTTTGTGGGATTGTCACATCTCTTGCGCCAGCATTTTTCATTGCGGCAGTTTGGCTTTTTAATTGGCTTATCAGAAACCCTGGGATTTATCTCCACTATGTTCGGTATTATTGGGCTGGGTATATTAGTCAGCTACTTCGGATGGCGTGAATTCATCAATTCAGCTGCCCTGGTGGGCTGTCTGATCGCCTTTTTCGCCTGGCTTTTTATCCCGGCAACCACCTCTGTACAACCAGGAAATTATTCAATTGCTGATTCACTGAACATTATCATTCGTTGTAAAACCCAGTGGGCTAACGGCTGTTTCGCCGGTCTTGGGTTTACAGTTATCACAGTTTTTGGCGCAATGTGGGCCATTCCTTTTATCCAGGCTAAACTGGGATGCAGTCTGAAAGAAGCCAGCGTCATCGATTCCATGCTGTTTTTAGGAGCAGCCATCAGTTGCCCGCTTTTTGGATATTTGAACGCCTGTTTGAAACAAAGAAAACCGCTGATGTTTATTTCTTGCACTCTGACGGCTATCTTGCTTTATATAACGCTTTATTTCCCATATAACGATCCGGTGCTGATGAGCGTTTTGTTTTTTATGACCGGGATTAGTTGTGGTTCTTATATGCTTTCCTATACTATCTCCAATGAAATTTCGCCCCAAGGGGCACTGTCCACCAGCACAGGATTTACAAATACACTGGCCATGCTCACTGCTCCGATTTTCCAGCTGGTTACCGGGTTTCTTCTTGACCTGTATGGCGGCCCGGAACATCACTATAGTCTTCAGGCTTATCAGATTGCCCTGGCCGTTTTGCCAGTGAATTTATTAGTTGCGAGCTGTCTGGTTTATTTTTTGCCGGAGAAAAAAGCGAAATAGTCTAATCGCTGTCAGCTCACTGTTTTATCGACACTGATCTGACTCAAATCATTTTTACTAATCGCACAAAACCCCGGGCGCATCCCTTTGGTTAAGCCAAGGATTATACGGTGATTTACAGTTTTATCGAATAGCATATCTTCCAGAGAGAGCTTCACTTTTGGAGATGAGATTTGAATTTGCCAGCTGCCTTGCTTTTCCTCTTTAACGGTTACCGATTGCGCCATATTAACTGCTTCTCCCTGATCATTTCGCCAGCCAGCCACAGCCGCTTTCATCGCATCAGGCTCTTTCATGTTAACTGAGTAAAAGGCACTTCCATCGTTAAACTGACACAAAACCCCCATGAACAAAGGTTTGCCCGCCTCTGAAGAATTGGCCCAGACTTGCCGAAACCAGGCTTTGGACGCAGTCACAAACTCTTCCTTGCTTCCACTTCCTGTTTGTAAATGACCATTCAAATGACCGGTTTGACTAATTTGCAATTCCACCCCGCTTTGAAGTTTTTGCTGCTTTGCTGAAGAAGTCTCGGCTAAACCCAGCATATCCACTTTAAAATTAAATCCTTTATTCTCTTTGCTTTTTACACCAAAAATCCAGCTGTCGTTAATGGGATAATAATGGAGAAAGATTCTGCCGGCTTTCAGCGAGGCTTTATCAGCCGCATCGACCTGACCATCACTTTCTTCATAAAGTACTACTTCCTTGGTTGTCCCATTAATTAATGTTGCAAAAGCATGCAGATCTTTATCGTTACGCTGTATTTCCAGATAATATTGATATCGCTCGTCATTCTCATTAACCACGATTCCGGCAAAAGTCCAATTGGCCTGTAAAGCATCAAGGGATGGAACCGGTTTGCTGACCGGCACTTCAGCAGTCGCGATTAATTCCGCATTGGAGCCGCTCTTTACCTCAGCCGGTTGGGTATCCGCATAAATAAGACCGGTTAAAGCCAGATAAAATCCCGGGATGTATAAAGAAGCTCGCTTCATCTCTGATAACCTTTCAAATGTTGATTCGACCACAAAGCCTGCCAGAATGAGGGAGCTAATCTGGCTTCTACCGGTAAAAAATACCAATTATCCGCAGCAAACGATTTGCACTTAACCGCATCTTTTTCCGTCATAATGACGGTTTTTTCCGAAAAACAAAGATCGCTTGCATTGTACTGGAAGTGATCTGGAAAAGGATATTGCCTGCAAATGATTCCCTCTTCTTTAAGAGTAGTAAAAAAGCGGGCCGGATGTCCAATACCCGCCACAGCAGCTACAGGCATTTCCAGAGATTTTGCATTAATGCTATGTCCGCTTGCCAGATGCTGTATAGCTCCCGGGTGTATGCTCATCGCATGCGCTTCCTGCCACTGACCGCCATTAACGACCACCAAATCAGCAGTTTTGAGCCGAGACGGCCTTTCGCGCAAAGGGCCAGCCGGGAGACAAAAGCCGTTTCCAAGACCTCTCAAACCATCAATGACTACAATTTCAATTGCCCTTCCCATGCGATAATGCTGTAAGCCATCGTCACTGATAATAATTTCCGTTTGGAATTTTTCCAGTAAATAACGAATGGCCTCTACCCGTTTTGGTGCAATAACTACCGGGCAGGATAATTTACAAGCGAGCAGCAAGGGTTCGTCACCGACCTCAACGGCAGTGTCTGTTGATAAAACCTCATGCGGAAAAGTAGTTATTGATGCGCCATAACCACGACTGACTACCCCTACCCGCAATCCTTTGCTCTGAAATTCCTTGACCAGCGCTACTACCAGAGGCGTTTTACCGACCCCGCCAACGCTCAAATTACCGACTACAATCACAGGCACTTCAAAATGCTGCTGTTTAAATGTCCGCAGATAGAATCGCTGCAGCATGCTAGCAAACTGATAAAAAAGAGAAAGCGGCCAGATTAACCAGCCGAACCGCCTTGAACCATACCACATTTTTTCCAAACAGGACTGTATCAAACTAGCATTTCCTCTTCATGGTTTACACCAAGGCCCTGGGCATTGTAAAGCTGTGCATAGTGGCCTTCTTTTGCCAAAAGCTGCTGATGAGTGCCCTGCTCTACTATTCTTCCCTGATGCATCACAATAATCTTGTGCGCTCGTTGTATGGTTGATAAACGATGGGCAATAATTAATGTGGTTCTATTCTTCACCACCTCATTTAAGGCTGCCTGAATAGCCCTTTCTGATTCACTATCCAATGCGGAGGTCGCCTCGTCAAGAATCAGAACAGGGGCGTCTTTCAAAATGGCTCGAGCGATGGCAAGACGCTGCCGTTGCCCGCCCGATAAGAGGATGCCGTTTTCACCGACCCGAGTATTATAACCTTCAGGCAATAAACGAATAAATTCATCAGCATAGGCTTTTTTTGCCGCCTCGATAATTTGCGCCTCAGTTGCCTCAAAACAGCCATAAGCTATATTATTGGCAAGGCTGTCATTAAACAAGGTAACCTGTTGACTCACCAGGGCAATCTGTTTTCTGAGACTGGCGAGGCTTATGTCTTTTAAAGGCACACCGTCCAGCAGAATGCGCCCCTGGTTCACTTCATAAAAACGCGGCAGCAAACTGGCAATAGTCGATTTGCCGCTACCCGAATGGCCTACCAGAGCCACGGTCTCGCCCGCATTGATTGTAAAACTGATTTCATGTAATACAGGAGAACCCTGACGATAGGCATAACTTACCTTGTCAAAAATAATATTTCCCTTAGCTCCTGCGCATAAGGTTTTACCCTTATCCGATTCAATTGGCTTGTCCAGCAAGGAAAACACACTTTCAGCACCCGCGAGGCCCCGCTGAATGGTAGCATTCAATGTCGTCAGGGTTTTCATGGGTTTTATCAGTTGCAGCATGGCCGCAATAATTGCCAGGAATGACCCGGCAGAAATGGTGATTACGGTAGTCAGCTGAATGGCAGCCAGAATAATTAATGCAATCCCCACTGCAATAACAAACTGAACTCCAAAAACATTGATTGCTTTAGTGACGGCAACCTTCATATCATTTTGACGTGAGAGCTCGGTTGCACGATTAAACTTTTTGGTTTCATAGTCTTCACCGCCAAAAATGCGTACCACGCCATAGCCATCAATTGCCTCTGCGGCAATTTCTGTAACCAGGCCCATCGTTTTCTGTAATTTATGGCTGATTCGGCGAACCCGCTTATTGGTAAAGTTAACAATTATGCCAACGAAAGGAATCGTCAGTAAAAACATCAGTGAGAGCTGCCAGCAGATAATCATCATCACTGCCAGCAAACCAATAACAAGACAGGTATTCTGAACAAAGTCAGTCAGGGCGTCCGCGCTGACCTGAGCGACCTGCTCCACATCATATAATATCTTTGATAAAAGCTGGCCGGAGGTAGCTTCATCATAATAATCAGCGGGCAATCTTAATATATGGGAAAAGACTTTCTGCCGTAAAACTTTTACTACCGAGCGCGCTACCCAGGTCATGCAATAACTGCCCAAAGAACTCATCAGACCACGCACAGTAATACCGACTAAAATAATCAGCGGAATTTTCTTAACAAAGCTCATATCAATATCGATGAATCCTTTGTCAAGAAAGGGACGCAGCATGTATGTGAGGCCCGCGTCAACCAGCGAATAGAAAATATTGGCGGCAATTCCCAGTAATAATACGAGCCAGAATGGTTTAACGTCTCTCATTAGGCGCCGGTAAAGAGAACTGGTGCTGGTGGTGAATTTTTCGGTCATAAATAAAACTGAATAGCTTTAAACAAGGGCAAATTGTAACGCCATTTGCACGAAGTACCAAATTTACCTGTAGAAGAGCATTCAAAAGCCGTCTTATTACCCTTGATCTTTTTTTAATCCTTTAACCAATTGAGAGATCAATTGGTGGCCTTTGTAAATTAATCCGGTATAAACCTGTAACAGAGAGGCTCCGGCATTAAGCTTTTCCTTAGCAGCATCAACAGATTGAATGCCTCCAGCACCAATTATAATCAGCTGGTTGCCAATGGCTTCTTTAAGAACGCGAATGCATTGTGTTGAGCGATCCTGTAACGGTTTTCCGCTAAGCCCCCCCATTTCTTTGCTTTCCGGAAAATTCTCCACACCCACCCGGGTACAGGTGGTGTTTGTTGCGATAATTCCGGATATCCCGCATTGTGCGGCCACATTGGCAACAATCTTTAACTCTTCGTCGCTTTCATCCGGAGACAGTTTGATCACCAGAGGTACAAAGCGTTGATGCTGGTCTGCCAATCGTTTTTGCTCATCCACGATACTCGTCAGCAATTGAGTCAGCAGCATTTCCTGATGGAAAAGCCGTAAATCGGGAGTATTGGGTGAAGAAATATTAATCGTAATATAGGATGCACAGGTGTAAATTCTTTTCAGGCAAAACAGATAATCATTAACCGCTTTATCCATTGGAGTATCTTTATTTTTGCCAATATTGATACCCAGGATCCCTCTGTAAGAGGATTTCTGAATATTATTGACTAATACGTCGACTCCACGATTATTAAACCCCATGCGGTTTATCAGCGCCTCTGCATTGGGCAATCGAAAAAGACGGGGCTTTGGCATCCCCGCCTGTGGACGCGGTGTAACCGTCCCTACTTCGACAAATGAAAACCCCAGTTTAGCCAAGCCATCAAGATGCGATGCATTTTTATCCAGTCCGGCGGCCAAGCCGACAGGGTGATTAAACCGCATCCCCAAAACGTCAACCGGTAAGGAAGGAGCTTGTCTGAAACAAAAAGCAGGCAGCGAATCAAGTACAGCCAAGGTCATGTGATGCGCTTTTTCGGCATCCATAGAAAACAATAACGGACGAATCAGTGAGTACATTCCCTCTCCTTTCAGAAAATCAGGGTAACTACTTGGAGTTAAATTAAACTGTCATCCCCCGAAGGCATTGCGTAAATGAAGACTGGTGCACAAAACCGTCTTTTCGAGCTTAGCGAAGCAATCCAGCGCCTTACTTTGTTCAAGTTTCGATCTGGATTGCTTCACTTTGTTCGCAAAGACGGCAAGTTAATGCCTGGTTCTGTTTACGCAACAACGCCTTCGCGGGAATGACAAAACTTAATGGCTATAAATCTGGTATGCTTCTTTAGTTTCCCAAGATTATCATTCTTTCCTCTTCCATGAAATCATGACTGCTCATCCATTGCTGTTATTTAAAAATCATTGCTATGATATTCAAGTGTAGTACAGCCCTTTGACATATTGGATTCTTGTCAAACCACAGCACGATGCCAGCCTTACCTGGTTTATCAGTTAATTGACAAAAGGAGTTGTTAATGATTGAGATTGACCCTGATAATTTGAATGAGCTGTCCAAGCCTCTTATGAGAATTTTGCTCGCATCTACAAACGACCCGTTGTTTGGACAGGGGGTCCACTATGTTCCATTGTATAGCAACCTGCTTCCAGAAGGCGAAAACCAGGTCACTATTCCTGTTCTGGTTAAAAAAGCCTTTCTCGCTAAACCCAGCAAACAATATCCCGGTGAGTTCACCCTTGATATTTTCTCTGATCAAATAGGCTCAGGCACTTTCGCGAAAGTTTATAATTCAGAGGGGAAAGTGAAAAGTCGTCTGGATTTCAAATTCATTAAAAGAGAAAATGACAAGGAAGCCGTGATTAAGGCACTTCGATATACTGAAGAGGACCGGAAAAAAATTACAAAAGAAGCCCAGCGAGCCAGTCTGGGTGATGCAATAAAATGCAAACCGCCATTGTTCAGCAATCAATGGGCCTTTTTAGTAATGAGTAAAGCCAAGGGAATTCCGCTCTCTCGTGTGATTGATAAGATGAAAATCGGTGAGATCAATCCCACCCTGCGCCAGATGATCCTTGCAACAAAGTCAATTCTAATGCAGGTTGATACGGTTCAGCAAAAAAAATACGGACATCGTGATATTAAGCCTGCTAATATTTTACTGGATCTGCCCAATGGCAAAGCAACATTGGTAGATTTTGCTTTTGCCAAAGAACTGAAACATCCTCAGACGCATTGTAAAACTAATAAAGGAACCCCTCTTTATCTTGCACCCGAGGTGTATAGGCATGGTTATATTACCTCGCAATGTGATGATTATTCCGCAGGTCTTTGTCTCGCCGAGTTATGGGGAGACACACTCCTGGATCTCATTTCCATTAGTGGTGACGCCAAACGGTTATATCGTCGAAATCGTGAAGAAACATTTAAAGATCTGTACGCTCGAATGAACTTGTCAGAAACGGCTAAAATCCTTCTGGACACTCTGATTTATGGCTTGACCCGATATAATCCAAAATGTCGACTGACAAGTAAGGATGGAATCGCTTTATGTGACCAATTACTGCAAGAGGCAAATCTGGATGAATTGATTTATACCCCTCCTACCCCTGAAGAAAGAGAACAGGAATTCGAGGACGAATTGATAGGCAATTTATCAGATTGCATTATTGATATACCGGGAGACTGTGATCTGCTCAGTTATGGATTATCTCATTAAGAAGATCCAGAGCCACTTCAGCAGTGGCTTTGTCAACTCTATAATTCGCACTCCTGCGCATAAATACGCAGCATAACATTACCCTTCTCCTGTAGATGATAGGCGACTGTGCGTAATTCAACACCATAATTTTTCTGCTGTAAAACTAGCAACACCGGGCCTAATAACGGCGAAGGAGTACCAAAGCGATCAATAAGAGGAAATACTCTCAGCTCTTTAGCCACCCGCGTCAACTCCTGAATTACTTCAATATGAAAATCAAGACTCTGATTGTCCAGTCCTGCAAACAGATAATGGGAACTCAGGGCCAAATCAAAATGAAAGCTGTCAAAAGGCAAATGGATCTGTTGAATTCCCTGATAACGCTTGTCATGCTTTCCTTTCTCATAGTCTGAAAAAAAGGCCTCCATTCCCTGCCGTCTTTTTTCAACCAGGCCATCCAAACCGCCATAATCAGCAAAATCGTATTTGTCGTGATCCTGTTTAACACGTGCAATCATATCTTCAAATACCAGGGAAGTTTTGGTTTTTAACGTGGCGAGATCCAAAGAAAACAGGGGATCACAGCTTACGCAGGAACTGGTATAAGCCTGAACCTCTGTATTAAAAGCGCTTGGGCCACAACCGAATTCGAGTAGATTGGATTTCAGATCGTCATCACTTAGATCAAACATCTCGCGATAATCATCAACATGATGTCCCCAAAGTACCAGTTTGCTCATGTACACACCTCTTCTTCTTTTTGAACGCATTGGATTTTGCTGCGATGATTTCCTGTGCTAAGCTAAAAATCTCAATAATGCGTTTAACAAATAAAATCAGGTTGAAAGTTAAACTTGATTGGGTATAGTCTAGCTCATTTGCTCCATGAATGTGAGTGCTGAAAAAACAAACAGGAAAAACAAGCCGCTGTTTTTTTATTCATTGACTTGAGCATGGCCTAAGTGATTATTGCTAGGACAGCTCCTTACTACAGGAAAGTCATCATGTATACTGGTTTACAATTTCAGTTAGGCGAAACAATTGATTTATTACGCGACAGTGTTTACCAATTTGCCCAAAAAGAAATTGCGCCTTTGGCTGCCAAAATTGATGAGGAAAACAAGTTTCCCCATTTTTTATGGCGTAAATTAGGAGAAATGGGCTTGTTAGGGATCACCGCCGGTGAAGAGTATGGCGGAGCCGATATGGGTTATCTCGCTCATGTTATCGCTATGGAAGAGATCTCGCGCGCATCGGCCTCAGTCGGTTTAAGCTTCGGTGCCCACTCCAATCTTTGCGTCAATCAAATATCCTTAAATGCCAATCCGACACAAAAAGAAAAGTATTTACCCCGGCTGATAAGCGGGGAGTTTGTAGGGGCATTAGCCATGAGTGAAGCCAATTCCGGCTCGGATGTCATGAGCATGCAATTACAAGCGAAACGTTCCGGCGATCATTTTATCTTAAACGGCACCAAAATGTGGATTACTAATGGTCCCGATGCCGATATACTGGTTGTCTACGCCAAAACAGAGAAAGATGCAGGAAGCAAAGGCATTACTGCATTTATTATTGAAAAAGGCTTTCCAGGATTTAAAACAGCACAGAAATTAGACAAACTGGGAATGCGCGGCTCCAACACCTGCGAACTGGTTTTTAATAATTGCGAAGTTCCTGCTGAAAATATTCTTGGCGAATTGAATCAGGGAGCCAGAGTGCTGATGAGCGGCCTGGATTATGAACGAACCATTCTTTCCGCAGGCCCTGTAGGTATTATGCAAGCCTGCCTTGATGTGGTTTTGCCTTACGTTCATGAACGTAAGCAATTTGATAAACCTATCGGTGAATTTCAATTCATTCAGGGCAAACTGGCTGACATGTATACGCAGCTTACCGCCAGCAGGGCCTATGTATATAGTGTTGCCGCTGCCTGTGACAGGCATCAGGTAAGCCGCAAGGATGCAGCCGGAGTGATTTTATACACTGCAGAGAGAGCAACACAAATGGCATTGGAAGCCATTCAGATTTTAGGTGGAAATGGTTACATAAATGAATACCCGACCGGACGACTGCTGCGAGATGCCAAACTCTATGAAATAGGCGCTGGAACCTCGGAAGTCAGACGAATGCTGATTGGTCGTGAACTTTTTAAAGAAACTGAATAAGGAAAAATTCAAATGGATCAAAATGATGTTGTCATTATTGCCGCAAAAAGAACCCCAATGGGAGGAATGCTTGGTTCTTTATCCAGTTTAACCGCACCTGAGCTGGGAGCGATTGCTCACAAGGCCGCAATGGAACAAGCCAATATTAATCCTGCAGAAATAGATCAGGTCATTTCCGGTTGTGTGTTACAGGCAGGGATTGGACAAGCTCCAGCCAGACAAGCGGCGATTAAAGCAGGCATACCCCATTCAGCAGGTGCAACCACCATTAATAAAATGTGCGGTTCTGGTATGAAATCCATTATGCTGGGTCATGACATGATCAAGGCAGGCTCCGCAAATGTAGTTCTGGCAAGCGGTATGGAAAGCATGAGTAATGCCCCTTATTTATTAGCTAAAGCCCGCTCTGGCTATCGCTTGGGCCATGGCGAACTGAAAGATCATATGTTTCTGGATGGTTTGGAAGATGCCTATGAGCGTGGACAATTGATGGGCTGTTTTGCTGAAGCGACTGCTCGTCATTTCCAATTCAGCCGGAGCCAGCAGGATGAATACGCGGTACGCTCTTTAACTCGCGCCTTGCAAGCTCAGCAAGATGATGCCTTTCTGTCAGAAATTACAGCGGTGACCATTGCCGGACGCAAGGGCGATACCATTGTATCCCTGGATGAAGGCCCGGATGAAAGCAAACTTTCCAAGATTTCACAATTAAAACCCGCCTTCAAGGCAGATGGAACAGTGACCGCAGCAAACTCCAGCTCTATTTCCGATGGAGCAGCCAGCATCATTATCACTAGCGCCGGACACGCACGAAAATTAGGCATCAAACCGATGGCGCGTATTGTTGCTCAGGCTACTCATTCTCAAGCTCCCGAGTGGTTCACCACAGCACCTGTTGACGCAATCCGCAAAGTTATGAATAAAGCAGGATGGCAGCATCAGGATGTTGATTTATTTGAAATCAATGAGGCTTTTGCTGTTGTGGCTATGGCGGCTATCGCGCAACTGGAACTGGATGATTCCAAAGTTAATATTCATGGCGGCGCCTGCGCCCTGGGTCATCCAATTGGAGCATCCGGCACACGCGTGATGGTGACTCTGCTGCATGCTCTGCAAAGACAGCAAAAAGCAAGAGGTATTGCAGCACTTTGCATCGGTGGAGGCGAAGGGATAGCAATGGCCATTGAGCTGGTGTAATACTTGCAATTCAAGAGTCTGTCATCTTATGTGAACGCAGGATGACAGATTCGCTTTCATGTGTGACTATTTGTTAAATCTTTGTTGTTTTAAATGGAGAGTTATGCTTAGACAAAGCCTTATTTATCTGGTTCTAACCATTTTGGTTGTCGTATTCGCCAAATTTGCACACACTCTTATTCTTTATATCGATTTGTTTTATACCTACATCAATATAAAACTTAGTCCTCTGTTCACTCATACCGGAGTGGGTGTATTAATTCGCAAAATTATTCTACTGACTTTTATACCAATTATTATTGCATTGGTTCCCGCCTTGATTTATCGTCCAATTAAGGGAAAACCAATGCCTTATTTTCTCGAATTAACCTGGTGTTTATGGCTAGTCATTGTACTCAGCAACATTTTGATACGTTAAGGTAAATCAATGCCAAAGTTAAGCAGTCAAATTAACCCTGCAAGCAAGGATTTCAGAGAAAATGCCGCTGCGATGCAATCGCTGCTGGACAACTTGCAGAATACCATCCAACAGATTGCTCTGGGGGGAGATGAAAAGGCAAGACAGCGCCATTTAGAGCATGGAAAATTATTACCACGAGAGCGCTTGCAGCAATTACTTGATCCAGGCAGCCCCTTTCTTGAATTATCACAACTGGCCGCCTACCAGGTCTACAATGATAATGTTCCCGCAGCCGGAATAATTACCGGAATTGGGCGTATTCATCAAACTGAATGTATGATTGTCATTAATGATGCCACCGTTAAAGGGGGAACTTATTATCCTCTAACAGTAAAAAAACATCTGCGCGCCCAGGAAATCGCTGAAAAGAATTCTCTGCCCTGCGTTTATCTGGTAGATTCAGGAGGTGCTTTTCTCCCGCGTCAGGATGAAGTATTTCCTGATCGCGATCACTTTGGCCGTATTTTTTACAATCAGGCCAATCTTTCAGCGAAAAACATTCCGCAAATAGCGGTTGTAATGGGTTCCTGTACCGCAGGGGGTGCTTACGTACCCGCAATGGCGGATGAATCGATTATGGTTAAAAATCAGGCCACTATTTTTCTGGGCGGCCCTCCCCTGGTCAAAGCCGCAACCGGCGAAATAATCAGTGCCGAGGAGCTGGGCGGTGCCGAGGTGCATTGCAGACAATCGGGGGTCGCCGATCATTATGCTGATAACGATGCACACGCCCTGCATTTGGCACGGGTCGCTATCAGTCATTTGAACCGGCAAAAACCGCGCGTGCTCCAGCGAAGAGAAAGCGTAGAACCACTTTACGATAGCAGCGAATTAAATGGTATCATTCCAACTGATCTGCGCAAGCCTTTTGATATTCGCGAGGTTATCGCGCGAATTGTGGATGGTTCAGAATTTGATGAATTCAAAGCATTGTTCGGAACCACATTAATCTGCGGTTTTGCCCATTTATATGGCTATCCTGTGGGTATTGTGGCTAATAATGGAATATTATTCGGTGAAAGTGCTTTGAAAGGCACACATTTTATCGAGTTATGCTCTCAGCGTAATATTCCTCTTATATTCCTGCAAAATATCACTGGCTTTATGGTCGGTAGTAAATACGAGGCAGCCGGAATTGCCAAGCATGGCGCAAAAATGGTTACCGCAGTTGCCACCACGCAGGTGCCTAAATTTACTGTGATTGTCGGCGGAAGTTTTGGTGCGGGAAATTATGCCATGTGCGGCCGTGCTTATGATCCGCGTTTTTTATGGTCCTGGCCCAATGCACGAATTTCGGTGATGGGCGGTGATCAGGCTGCCAATGTTTTAGCGCAAATCAATCGCGATAAACACAGTAAACATGCCACCGAATGGCCGCCTGAGCAGGAAGAAGCCTTCAAAGCCAGTTTGCGCGCACAATACGAAGAACAGGGGAATCCCTATTATGCAAGTGCCAGGTTGTGGGATGACGGCGTCATTGCCCCTTCTGACACTCGGCGTATTCTGGGCTTAGGCTTGTCTGCGGCTTTAAACGCCCCGATTAATCAAACCCGATTTGGCATATTCAGAATGTAAGGATAAAAATGAGTGACCTGGAATGTGAATTAAAAGGACAAGTTTTTGAAATCAGCCTGAATCGAATCGAAAAGAATAATGCCTTTGATGATGAATTATTAAAAACAATGCAAACCAGTCTGGAGAAAGCAATCCAGGATCCTGCGGTTTCTGTCATTTTACTGCGCGCCAATGGCCGCCATTTTTCAGCAGGCGCTGATTTACAATGGATGCAGCGAATGGCTCAGTTCACGCAAGAGGAAAATCTGGCCGATGCCATGATTCTCGCAAAACTTATGAATACTCTTTATTCCTGCCCTAAACCGACAATCGCTGCGGTACAGGGTGCCGCTTATGGCGGCGGAGTAGGACTGGTAGCTGCCTGTGATATTGCTATTGCCGGCCATTCCGCGCGTTTTTGTTTTTCTGAAGTTAAACTAGGCCTTATACCCGCTGTGATTAGCCCCTATATAATCAAAGCAATTGGTGAGCGATTAACCAAATGGCTGTTCATGAGTGCTGAAGTATTCGATGGAGAACAAGCAAAACAATATAATCTGGTTCATCATTATATTGATGATTATTTATTGGATTCATTTGCGCTAGACTATGCCAGCAAACTCAGCCATCTCGCACCCCGTGCTATTGTTGATTGCAAATCGCTGATAGAGCGGGTGGCATCAAAGCCCATTGATGGGCAGCTTATCGAAGAGACAGCTGCCATTATTGCAGCAAAAAGGGTTTCTGAGGAAGGACAGCGCGGCCTGCATGCGTTTTTAAATAAAGAACCCCCTAACTGGAACTAAGGATTTTCATGTTTAATAAAATTCTTATCGCTAACCGCGGTGAAATTGCCTGTCGAATCATTCGCACGGCAAAAAGCATGGGAATTACAACCGTTGCCCTATATTCCACAGCGGATAAAGAGAGCCAACATGTCAAGCAGGCCGACGAAGCCTATTGGGTAGGAGACTCCCCTGCTCTGGCAAGCTATTTAAACATCCATGCGATCATTGACATCGCAAAAAAAGCGAAGGCAGAGGCTATTCATCCCGGTTATGGTTTTTTATCAGAAAATCCTCAGTTTGCAGCAGCCTGTGAAAAAGAAGATATTGTTTTTATCGGCCCTACTATTAAAGCGCTTGAAGCAATGGCTTCCAAACAGTTAGCCAAGCAATTACTGGAGGGAAGCGCTGTTCCATTAACTCCAGGGTACCACGGCGGCGATCAGAGCGATAAACGTCTTAAGGAAGAAGCAAGCCGTATCGGGTTTCCCATTCTGTTAAAAGCGGCTGCCGGAGGCGGCGGTAAGGGAATGCGGGCAGTTCATGAGCTTGCTGAATTTGATTCCGCATTAGCAGGAGCCCGGCGTGAAGCCAAGGCAAGTTTTGCTGATGATACCATGATCATAGAAAAGCTGGTTTTAAATCCACGTCATGTGGAAGTACAAATCATGGCCGATCAGCATGGAGAGGTTGTTCATCTCTTCGAGCGAGACTGTTCCATCCAGCGTCGTCATCAGAAAATTATTGAGGAAGCCCCTGCCCCTGGTTTAGATACAGAACTAAAGCAAGGTCTTGCAGAGGCGGCCTGCGAAGTAGCCCGTTCAATCCAGTACCGCGGCGCCGGTACAGTTGAATTTTTAGTCGCTGAAGATAATCAGTTTTATTTTATGGAAATGAACACTCGCCTGCAGGTGGAGCATCCAGTAACCGAAATGATCACCGGACTTGACTTAGTCGCCTGGCAAATCAAAATTGCTGCTAATTTACCCCTGCCCCTTAAGCAGGAGAATATTCAGGCGACAGGTCATGCCATTGAATGCCGGATATACGCTGAAGATCCGGAACAGAACTTTATTCCTTCCATTGGAAAAATCCATTTTCTTAAAGAGCCTTGTGGAGAGGGTGTGCGCATTGATACAGGCGTAAGCACTGGTTCAACGATTAGCCAGTATTATGATCCAATGATTGCAAAGTTGATAGTCTGGGGAGAAACACGGCTTGAAGCCATTCAACGTCTGCAGCAAGCCCTTAAATCCTATGCTGTGGGCGGTTTAAAAACCAATATCGGCTTCTTGCAGGCCATTTGCAATCATCCACGGTTTATCAAGGGGGATTTGGGCACTGATTTTCTTAGCCGTGAAACCATTGAAATAGAAAACTCGGATGAGCTGGAGTGCTTATTACTTTCTGCCGCTTATGACTACTTAAGATTAATCAACCAGGAACAGGATCCATTGTTTCTTGAAAATTTTGCCTGGCAGCTGAATTTAGAAGGTTTTTGGTTTTTCCGCTACATGCTGGGGGATCAACTGAAAGAAGTGAAAATTATTGCCGTCAATGGCCAGGAATTTATTGCCCAAATTCAGAACAAAATCTGGCGTCTGTCTGCTACGTATCACAATGAGCGTTTAACAGTCAATGATGGTCATCAGCGGCGCTCTGCCTGGGTTATAAACAGAGAAGGGCAGATTGAAATTTACAATGCAACGGGTAATGTGCGTATTGAACGTTTTAGCTGGCAGACAAGTCATGCCGACACTGCTAGTCAGGGAGGGCGTTTAACAGCGCCGATGCCCGCCACTGTGGTTGCTATTTTAAAAAATGAAGGAGATGTGGTAAAAAAAGGAGAGCAATTACTGATTTTGGAAGCCATGAAAATGGAACACAGCATCCGCGCTCCCAAAGATGGAGTAATAACGGAATTATATTACAGGATCGGCTCTCAGGTGAATGAAGGTGAGGAATTACTGAAGCTTACATAATCCCAGTGCACCTCTGCGCGAAATGAAGAAAACCATTCGATAAACAGTTTCGGCGAAACGATAGGAAAAGACTGAAATGAACTATCCACAACAAGTTACGATAGTAGAAGTAGGCCCGCGTGACGGCTTGCAGAATGAACAAGTCTTTGTGCCTACCGCAGCCAAAATTGAACTGATTAATTTACTCAGTGAAAGCGGTCTTCGTTTTATAGAAGCTACCAGCTTTGTATCGGCTAAAGCCATACCACAGCTTGCAGACTGCGAAGAGGTTTTCAAATCAATTAATAAATCAGACAACATCCATTTATCGGCTCTTGTGCCTAATATGAAAGGCATGGAGAAAGCTTTGAATTGCGAAGTGAAAGAAATCGCGCTGTTCACATCCGCCAGTGAAGCGTTTAATCAGTATAATATCAATTGTTCAATTGCCGAAAGCATCCGTCGTTTCGAGCCGGTAATGGATATCGCCAAAGAACGAAAAATGCCGGTCAGAGCCTATATTTCCTGTGCGCTTGGCTGTCCTTACGAAGGCACTATTATTCCGGCGCAGGTTGTCAGCGTCATGCGAGTGCTGCTTGAGCTTGGAGTAACCGAAATCTGTCTGGGGGATACAATCGGCGTTGGCACACCTAAACAAACTCACGGATTGATTTCAGAAGTCCTGGAAATTTTACCCCGACACCAGCTGGCCATGCATTTTCATGATACCTATGGGCAAGCAATTGCCAATATTTATACCTCACTGCAGTTAGGGGTTAGCCGCTTTGACAGCTCCGTGGCCGGACTCGGCGGATGTCCTTATGCGCGCGGCTCAGCCGGAAATGTGGCGACTGAAGATGTGCTTTATCTTATGCACGGATTGGGAATCGAAACAGGAGTCGATATCTATAAAATTGTGGCTGCCGGCGATATGATTTGTAAAATACTGGGTAAAAAAAATCAGTCCAAAGTCGCTACAGCGCTTCTGGCAAATCCTTAAAGAATTGTATACTTTTTGAAAAAAACCGAGATTCCCGCTCTATTTAAGGCCACTGGATATATAATTACTAAAAGAACCGAACAAAAATTGCCAAGCCAGTAATACAGACTAATGGCGCGGCTTGTCCGAGGGACGTAGGAGCAAGGGTTAAAGCCTTAAGTAAGCGCCATTAAGCAATGCAGACAAGCCAACTCACGGAGCTTTTTATGGATAATCGAAATAAAATTATTGGCATTATCAGCCTGATTATCATCATTCTTATAGTCGCCCTCGCCTTTTATAATTATAAAGGCTTTCACTCCGTAGAAACAGGCTCAACCAATGCCTCAGTACCGACAGAGGTAGCAAGCCCTCCGGAAGGCGGAAGCTAGAACAAGGTTCTATTGACCAGAACCTGCTATAGAGCATCAATCACAGGGCTGTTTTTTGCATAATTGACAAAACCGGATTTTTCGAGAAATCTGCAAATTTTTTTCAATCCTTTAACGATTCTTTACTGTATGAATATCTTAAAACCGGTGTAATATTCACTCTTATTTTTTCTAACTCTCAACGAAGTCAGGTGAAAAAGTGGATGGTAAAAAATTAACAGTAGGATTAGTTCAACAACAGTGGTATCCAAATGCCGACAAACACAAAGAAGAATTGAGTAAAGGGATTCTTCATGCGGCCAGACAAGGAGCTAAACTGATTTGTCTGCAGGAATTAACCCTTTCACCCTATTTCTGTACTAGTCCTTCTGTTGATCCAGAACCCTATATGGAAGATATTAAAACAGGACCTACTGCCCAGTTCGTTAGTCATATGGCAAAAACCGCGAATGCCACCATCACCGCATCCCTGTTTGAGAGAGAGGGATATAACACAGCAGTCGCTTTCGATAATAAAGGTGAATTGATAGCTGTCACCCGCAAGCAACACATCCCCAGCGGTGAAAAATACCATGAAGATTATTATTTTAAACCGGGAGATTCTGACTATCCGATCCATCGGATTGCCGATCATCAGACCGGGCTTCCTACTTGCTATGATCAATGGTTTCCTGAGTTATCCCGTATTTATGGCCTTAAAGGAGCGGAGCTTTTAATTTATCCCACCGCTATTGGCGCCGAACCCACTGCACCCGGATTTGACAGTCAACCGATGTGGCAGAAAGTGATGATCGCTCAAGGCATTATGGCTAACTGTTTCATTATCGCGGTCAATCGGATCGGCACCGAAGACGGCCTTAAATTTTACGGCAGCAGTTTTATTTCCAATCCCTTTGGTGAAATTATTGCGGAGGCTCCCCGTCATGAACCCGCAGTAGTGGTTGCAGAACTCGATTTTAATCAGAGAGACTTATGGGGTCGATTATTTCCTTTCCCAAAACAAAGGCAACCGGCAACTTATCATGAATTGCTGAAACCTCATCAACCAACTGGATGCCCCTGATGCCTACCCAACCATCTTCCGAGAATTTTTATAATATCTCCCATTGGGGAGAAGGCTATTTTTCAATCAATAACAGGGGCAATATTGAAGTCAGCAAACATCCGCATAAGCCGGGTGTAGAGCTTCAGGCCATTGTTAATAGTGCCAGCCGCGCCGGTCTGCAACTACCTTTACTTATACGATTTGTCGATATTCTGCATGATCGGGTCGCAAAACTTCATGAAGCCTTTTATGAAGCGATTGAAGAAATTAGTTATCAGGGAAGATACAAACTGGTTTATCCAATCAAGGTCAACCAGGAGCAATGCGTGGTCCGCGAACTGCTTAAATCGCCGCATTTCAGTGTAGGCCTTGAAGCGGGAAGCAAACCTGAGTTAATGGCTGTTATCGGTATGCTTAGCCACCAAAGAACAACCATCGTATGCAATGGCTATAAAGATAGCGGCTATATTCGCATTGCGCTTATCGCTCAGCAAATGGGGCATCAGGTATTCATAGTCATTGAAAAACAATCCGAACTTGAGATCTTACTCAAAGAAGCGGCTCGTCTGGGTGTTAAACCCAGCATCGGCATCCGCATTCGGCTGGTTACCAAAGGCGCTGGCAAGTGGGAAAATACGGGCGGAGCGAAGTCAAAATTCGGGCTGAATGCCGAACAGGTTCTTGAGGTTGTCAGGAAGCTGAAAGCGCATAATGCATTGGACTGCCTTCAGCTTATGCACTGTCATTTAGGCTCACAAATTGCCAATATCCATGATATCCGCCACTGTATGCTGGAAGTTGGCCGCTATTATGTTGAATTAAGACGGCTCGAGGCGCCAATCGGCACTATTGATGTCGGAGGCGGATTAGGAGTGGACTATGAAGGCACCCGCTCCAGTACCGGCTGCTCAATGAATTATACCGTCAATGAATATGCGACCAATATTCTGCTGGCACTTCGGCATATGTGTGAAGAAGCCAATATGCCAGAGCCAGATATTATCTCTGAATCAGGTCGTGCCCTGACAGCACATCATGCGGTGTTAATATCCAATATCACCGATGTGGAAATTATCAGGAAATCGTCTCCTCTACCCAAAATCGACGCGAATGATTCACACGTCATACGGGATATCTGGGATACTTATCAATCAATTAGTGACAGCTTACCCAGTGAAATTTACAATTATGCCCGGCATTCGCTTGATGAAGCACATTCAATGTTTAAGCATGGCGTGATAAGCCTTAAGGAAAAAGCTAAAGTTGAGCAACTGTTTACCGTAATTTGTCTGGAAATTCAGAATAGGCTCGATCCGGAGAGTCCAGGAGATAATGAATTAATTGCTTTAATTCATGAGCAAATGGCGGCCAAGATTTTTTGCAACCTTTCCTTTTTTCAGTCACTGCCAGATGCATGGGCCATTGGTCAGATTTTTCCAGTCGCCCCTATTACTCATTTAACCGAACCGCCTGCAATGCACAGTATCTTACAGGATTTAACCTGTGACTCCGATGGCACTCTCAAACAATATACAGGCAGTTCTCGTATTCATCCGACATTACTGCTGCCTCATTTCGATCCGCAAAACCCCTATGCGATTGCTTTTTTTATGGTAGGGGCCTACCAGGAAATTCTTGGTAATCTGCATAATTTATTTGGCGATACCAATTCGCTCGATGTAAAATTGTCAGATAATCAAGGGTTTGAAATTAATGATTTGGTCAGCGGAGATACAGTAACCAATGTATTGAATATGGCTCATTATGATACAAAAAGATTGCTGCAATCCTATGAGAAACAATTGTTAAACACAGATCTTTCTGAGGAAAGCATTAACACCTATTTAAATGAGTTGCGTAGTGTATTTTCACAACTAACCTATCTTAATGGTAACAAAACAAAGGGAACTTTATGATTACTCCGCGACAAGCCGGATATTACATGCCTGCCGAATGGTATCCTCATGCAGCTTGCTGGATGGCCTGGCCCCGCCATTTACAAACATGGTCAGCCATTGGACTTGAACGCGCCAGAAAAGCCTATGCAAAAGTCGCCAAGGCCATTAGTCAATACGAGCCAGTGATGATGCTGGTTCAGCCTGGAGAAGAAGCGCAGGTGGCAGAATACTGCAATGACAGTGTGCGCATAATTACTTTGCCCCTGGATGACTCCTGGACACGGGATACCGGAGCGACTTTCCTTCTTAACCATCAATACGAACTGGCAGGAATTGACTGGATCCATAACGCCTGGGGAGGAAACTATCCCGAGTATGAACTGGATCAGGAAATTGCTAAAGCCCTTATTCACTATACCGAGGCCCGTTATTTTAAAGCGCCGCTGGTTATGGAAGGCGGCTCGTTTCACGTCGATGGCGAAGGTACTGTTTTGACCACCCGTGAATGCCTGCTCAACAAAAATCGTAATCCTCAGCTCAGTCAGCATCAGATTGAAAGTTATTTACATGAATTTCTGGGAGCAGAACATACAATTTGGCTAAACCGCGGATTAATTGGCGACGAGACTGATGGGCACATCGATGAAATCGCCTGCTTCATTGAGCCCGCCAAAGTATTAGCTTTGACCACCAGCGACAAAACGGATGTTAACTATTACCTGCTCCAGGAAAACCTGGAAATTTTAAAAACCGCTCGTGATGCCAGAGGACGTCAACTGGAGGTGGTCACTGTCGAACAACCCCCAGCCACGTTTATGAATGAGGAGCGTCTGACCTTATCCTACATTAACTTCTATCGCGCCAATCAGGGTATTGTAATGCCCTCTTTCGGCCATGCAAGTTACGATGAAGCCGCGTTTGTCCTGTTTAAACAACTGTTCCCCACCTGCCGAATCAGTCAAATTGATGCACTGGATGTGTTTGCTGGCGGAGGTGGAATACATTGTATAACTCAGCAGCAACCCGTATCCAGATAAACTATTGTTTCAAGAAAGGAAGCATTATGAACATTCCTGTTTGGCAGCCCAAACATTCTGAAGAAAGCAGAATGTGGCAATTTATGCGCCACGTCGAAAAATCTTGCTCGTTGGATTTTAATCACTACGAGCAATTATATGACTGGTCTATCCAGGAACCGGCACAATTCTGGCAAGCCATAGTGAATTTTTTCGGCATAGAATGGGATGATTCAGCTGGTGAGGTTTTAAATCATCATGAGCATATGCTGGAAGCCAGGTGGTTTGAAGGAGTACGCTTTAATTTTGCCAGTCAATTATTAAAACGCAATGACGATCACCCAGCAATTGTGAGTATCGATGAAAATGGGAAGCGTGCACAGCTGAGCTATAAACAATTACGACAGCAAGTAGCCTATTGTACCCAGGGCCTTCTCGATGCCGGCGTTTGCAAAGGCGACCGAGTGGCCGCTATTATGCCCAATGTCGCCCATACCATCATCGCCATGCTGGCAACCAGCTCAATTGGCGCAATCTGGTCGTCCTGCTCGCCCGATTTCGGCGCTCAGGCAGCCATTGACCGGCTTGGCCAGGTTGAACCCAAAGTTTTATTTGCCTGCAATGGCCATCAGTATATGGGCAAAACACATCTAGCCGAAGACAAAATTGCAGAATTGAAAAAAGCGATTCCCTCGATACAACAGGTCATTATTTCCCCGATCATCAATGAGCCTTTTAATATCGAAACAATCGATAAGGCCGTCTGGTGGCAAGACTTTCTTAAACCCGCCGCAGATTGCCAGTTTACTTCCCTGCCATTTGCTCATCCGCTTTATATTCTTTTCTCGTCAGGAACAACAGGTAAGCCCAAATGTATCATGCATGGCGCTGGCGGCACTTTACTACAGCATATTAAAGAGCTTGGGCTGCACAGCAATATTTCAGAACAGGATAATCTTTGTTTTTATACCACCTGCGGCTGGATGATGTGGAACTGGATGGTTTCTGTGCTGGCCTTAGGCGCGACATTAACCCTTTATGAAGGGGCTCCCAATTTTCCTGACGCCTATCGGTTATTCCAATTAGTGGATGAAGAAGGGGTTACCGTGTTCGGTACCAGTGCCAAGTTTCTATCTGCTGTCGAAAAAGCAGGAGCCACTCCAGGCTCGCGCTATTCTATGCCGACTCTAAAAGCTATTTTATCGACAGGCTCCCCGCTGCTGCCCAAAAATTATGATTTTGTTTACCAGCAGATCAAATCCGATGTGCAATTGAGTTCAATTTCCGGCGGCACAGACATCGTTTCCTGCTTTGCATTGGGTAACCCGATACTGCCTGTTTACCGCGGCGAGCTGCAATGCCGCGGTTTAGGCATGGCCGTGAAAATTTATAATGAGGAAGGTCAGTCGGTACAGGAAGAATGCGGGGAGCTGGTTTGCACTCAGGCATTTCCCTCAATGCCGATAGGTTTTTGGAATGATCCTGACAAAAAAGCCTATAAGCATGCCTATTTTGAGCGCTTTGAAAAGGTTTGGGCTCACGGCGATTTTGCCGAACTGACCCCGCACAAAGGCCTGATTATTTATGGGCGTTCCGATGCCGTATTAAATCCAGGGGGCGTAAGAATAGGCACCGCTGAAATCTATCGTCAGGTCGAAAAAGTAGAAGAGGTACTGGAAAGCATCGTAATTGCCCAAAAATGGGAGGACGATGTGCGAGTTGTTTTATTCGTCAAACTGCGTAATGGTTCTCAATTAACCGAGGAATTACAACATAAAATACGGGATATTATCCGGAAAAATGCGTCACCCCGACACGTACCTGCCAGGATTTTGCAAGTGACTGATATTCCGCGAACGATGAGCGGGAAAATTGTTGAAGTCGCAGTCAGGCAAGTGGTTCATGGCGAAACAGTAAGCAATTTAAGTTCTCTGGCAAACCCGGAAGCGCTGGAATATTACCGGAATAGAGTAGAATTAAAACAGTAAAAATCCATAACCTTGATGCGTGATGCATCAAGGTTAGTTTCAAACTACTATCAACCAGCGGTAAAAATATTCAGACCATTTCCTAGATGACATTGGATGCTATATTCCTTAACCTTGCTGTAGTCAGCAGCGCGCATTAATGTAATTTTCAATGCAGCCTTACCGTCAGCAGTCAACTCAAATTTACTATAGCCAAAGGCAGGTGTTCCCGGCAGAAATGGGTCGTTCAGGGTAAAATGGCGATCTGAGGCCGTGACCAGTTGGCCTGCTATCAGCATTACAGCGTTGGGTTGAATAGAGGTTGTGACATCAGGTAAAGGCATTTCCGAGACACAATTCTTAACCGACCAGACAAAACTTAAGGCTTGTCCGTGGCTCACTGCGTCGGCAACCTCTGAAAAACTGGCCAGCTCGGCTGCCTGAACAGAGAAAGCGGCTGCTGCCATTAAAGAGAGGACTGTTTTTTTCATTACTGCTCCTTGCTAAAAGGCGCTAAGATGCCAAGAACTTGTGTGAAAGTCAAATTCACATTAACCTCCTCCCTATGCTATCTTGCTCAAAAACATAGCAAAATTTAAAAATATATTCCCCTTCCTGAAGAAATAGCGTATTATTAATGCATTGCGCCGATTTGAAATTTCAGCTTGCGGGCGCACAAAACCAGTCTCTGGTTTTTGTAAAACGGCTAAAGCGGATCAAACATCCCATCCTGCCCTATTCCCGCCTGCTGTACTCCTCGTAGGTAATATACACATATGATTGAATTAGTTGGGCTTCACAAATCTTATCATCAGGTAACTGCTCTGAATAACGTCAGTTTATTCATTCAGGAAGGTGAAATATTTGGTATTATTGGCCGCAGTGGTGCTGGAAAATCCACTTTACTGCGCAGTATCAATTTGCTTGAACGGCCAGACTCAGGCGAAGTTCTCGTTGACAATAAAGCAATGACTTCACTGACAGAATCTGAGCTGCGCCAGGCTCGGCATAAAATTGCCATGATTTTTCAGCATTTTAATCTCCTGCAATCTAAGAATGTGTATGACAATATCGCATTGCCCATGCGGATACAGGGCATCAGCGAAGATGAAATCGCCGCAAAGATTGAAGAATTATTACCGCTGGTCGAATTGCAGGATAAAAAACATGCCTATCCAGCCCAATTAAGCGGCGGTCAAAAACAACGGGTCGCCATTGCGCGTGCTCTGAGCTGTTCCCCTAAAATCCTTCTTTGTGACGAAGCCACCTCGGCCCTGGATCCTGAAACCACAGAGTCCATTTTAACGCTGCTAAAAAAAATAAATGGAGTTTATGGTATTACCATCGTTCTGATTACCCATGAAATGGATGTCGTGAAGCGAATTTGCCATCGCCTGGCGGTTATGGAAAAAGGGCAAATTATTGAAGTAACTTCTTTGGCCAGTGCGTTTAAAGACCCACAAAGTCTGGCAAGGAATATGTTATATTCCCAATTAAGCCCGCAGCTGCCCCCCTGTCTTGCTGGTACACTGATTCAGAAACCCAATAATAAACCTCTGCTGCGTTTATTCTTTCAGGGCGACAATGCCACTGTACCCTTCATAAGTAAAACCAGCCGGGAATTGCATATTGATATCAATATTCTGCTGGCTAATATTGATCGTTTCGATACGGTGACCTGTGGGGTGCTGGTTGTAGAACTGATAGCGGATGAAAACCTGTTAACTGCTTTTATCGAGCGTTGTGAGAAAGCCAATTTAACCGTGGAGATTTTAGGTTATGTCACTGAACCTGCTTTATGATGTTGTTCAAGCCAGTCTTGAGACAGTTTATATGACGGCAGTAAGCACTATTCTGGCAACTTTACTGGGCCTGCCGCTGGGGACTTTATTATTTACTTCCTCCAGAATAAAGCCGCATGCCTGGATTAATCGTTTTACCGCCGGCCTGATTAATTTTACGCGTTCCATCCCCTTTATTATATTACTGGTTGCTCTAATTCCCTTCACACGCCTTTTGATAGGCACGTCCATTGGAATCAATGCCGCTATTGTTCCATTAACCATCGGTGCTATCCCTTTTTATGCGCGCCTGGTGGATAATATTTATCAGGGACTTCCCGGCGGCCTCATTGAAACCGGCTTTTCCATGGGCGCAGATACCTGGCAAATGATTAAACACATTTTGCTGCCGGAAGCCTTTCCATCGCTAATCCAGGCCACCACCGTGACTGCTATTGCGCTGGTTAATTATACCGCAATGGCCGGTACAATCGGCGGAGGCGGTCTTGGCGATCTGGCTATCCGTTACGGCTATCAGCGATTTAATTCGACCGTGATGATTGTCACCGTAATCATTCTTGTCGGTATCGTCCAGTTATTACAAATGGCAGGGGACCGACTGACCAGACGCTACACACATTGTTAACAGGAGATTTTCATGCGCTTATTTTCCATAATTTTTTTAAGTCTCAGTTTATTGGCATGCAGTAAACCCTCCCCTAATACTCTGGTTATAGGGACCATCTCCGGCCCGGAAACCGATTTGGTGGAAACCGCCAAGGAAGTCGCACTGACGCAATATGATTTAGCAGTAAAAATAGTTGAATTCAATGACTATAATTTGCCTAATGAAGCCCTGCAGGATGGGAGCATTGATGCCAATGTTTATCAGCATCTCCCCTATTTGAAAGCCTCCATGAAAGCCCATGGCTATACTCTGGAACCTATTGGCAAAACCTTTGTTTATCCAACAGGGATCTACTCCAGCAAACATAAAGCTATCAGCGAAATCGGCGATAATGCCATCATCGCTATCCCAAATGATCCCAGTAATGAAGAAAGAGCCCTTCTTTTAATGCAAAAAGCCGGTTTGATTCAATTAAAAAAAGACGACACTACAATGACCGTTGCGGATATTTCCGAAAACCCTAAACACCTGCAAATCAAGGAAATGGATGCAGGCCAATTGCCGCGCGTACTTGATGATGTGGATGCAGCGATCATCAATACTACATTCGCCATTCCGGCCGGCCTTGATCCATTGAAAGACGCCATCTTTGTTGAAGATAAAAACTCACCCTATGCCAATCTGATTGTTATTAATCAAAACAGTGAAAAGAAAGTACAACTCGAAGAGTTTGTTAAGGCTTTCCAATCACCTCAAGTCAAAGCAAAAGCCAAAGAGTTATTTGGTGACGCAGCAATACCAGCCTGGGAATAAGCGTCTATCTGACGCTCCAGAATCACGTCATTCCTGCGTCCGACAGGAATGATGTGGTTGAATCTAAGCTGCCACGTCCATTCCATTTGACTGTTAATCATTAGGTCTCAGGTTCGAGTCTTGACCGGGGAGCCACTTCTAGCGTGGCTTAAATCGAATCCTCCTAAAAAACCATCACCCATTTGGGACACTGATGGGACAGTACAAGGCAACAAACTACAACAAAACAATACCTAATCAACCTGTCTTTTGCTCTCTTAACATAAGCTATGTCATTTGTTCTTTTTGCCTTATTTTAAAACGAAACTAAAGGTGCTTATTGGGTTACTGTTCCGTGAGTGTCCCAAAAATTAAAAAAAGCCATGCAATGTATTGATCGATAAAAATTAATTTTTATTAGTCTCATGATTAGCTATCAATGGTTGTTATTTTTTGGTGATTTCTTTAGTCTTCGCAGAATAGGCAGATTGGTGGTAGGCGCCACCAATCTTAATCAACATTAACCGTATCGGGGCTAATGGTGACTGATGTAACTATAACATATCAGTTACCAACCTCCATCTGAGGAGATTGGTATATGGCAGTAATTGAAGAACGAAAATCAAAAGACGGTGTTTCCTATCGTGTCAAAATCCGTCTGAAAGGACATAAACCACAAGAGGCGACTTTCAAAAGAAAGACAGACGCCAAAAATTGGGCGACAAGCACAGAAGCCGCTATACGAGAAAACCGTTATTTTAAATGTGCTGAATCAAAAAAACGTACTGTAGCAGAGCTTATTGATAGATACATTGAAATCATCCTGCCTGAAAAATCAGAATCCATGCAAGCCTCTCAGGCAAAACAACTTGCTAGGTGGAAAGATAAAGCAGGCTACTATTTATTGGCAGATTTTACCTCTCAAATTATAACATCCCTCCGAATAGAATTAGCAAACAGCCCCACTCCCAGAGGCGAAAAAAGAACCAATGCGACAGTTAATCGATATTTAGCAGCCATATCCCATGTATTAACTACTGCGGTTAATGAATGGGAATGGCTAGAAACTAACCCTGTACTCAAAAAAATGCACGAGTGAGTTTTCCTTCGCTGTAACACACCGACTATAAAATATCACCTATTAAATCACACAATTATTAAAAGTTTACATTTTATGTAAAAATTCTAGGAATCCTCGAATATTTCTTGTTAAATTAAACCTAGGTTTAACTTTATGCTATAATATCTAGTATGACTAGAAATAATGAATCAAAAATAAACCATTTTATGGTTACAGCACCATCAGGTGTAGTATTGACTGCCGCATGGCTTGAGGAACAAGGCGTATCTTCCAAGCTAGCGTGGTGGTATGTCCACTCAGGGCTATTAGAAAAGCTCGGAACTAACGCTTATAAAAAAGCAGGCGATCACATCACTTGGGAAGGGGCGATTAATGCGCTGCAAACACAGCTAGCAACTCCAATCCATGTAGGAGCAAAAACTGCCTTGCATTTATTAGGATTAGGGCATTTTGTATCTATGCAAGGTATGCAGCACATCATGCTATTTGCGCCTGCAACTACTAAAATACCAAAATGGCTATTAGCTAATACATGGAATGCAGAGTTTGAGATATACAAATCCTCATTATTTTCTAATGATCAAGGATTAGTAGAACGACCTATCAATGGCATAAACTTAAAAATATCCAGTCCTGAAAGAGCCGCGCTTGAACTACTTTATCTATATCCTCAGCATCAATCACTGAATGAGATAACCTATTTAATAGAAAATCTAGCTCAATTAAGACCGAAAGTAATCCAAGCATTACTAGAGGACTGCCATTCAATCAAAGTAAAAAGGCTTTTCTTACATTTAAGTGAACAATTTAATCATCCTTGGTTTTCTAGTTTGGATTTAACAAAAGTAGATTTGGGCAAAGGTAAGCGAGTATTAGCTGAAGGCGGAAAATATTTTTCTAAATATCAGCTGTCTTTGCCTGAAGTAAAGGAGTAATGCATTGAGTTTTCAAGACGTTTATAAAAATCAGGTAGCTTTATTGCTCGAAGTCTTACCTGTACTTAATGATTTTAAATGTTTCGCTTTAAAAGGTGGCACAGCAATTAATTTATTCATCCATGATATGCCCAGATTAAGTGTTGATATTGACCTGACTTATTTACCTATTGAGAGCCGAGATGTTTTCCTTACAAATATCGAAGTTGAATTACTGAAAATGAAACAGCTGATCGAGCAATTTGGTGTGACAGTTAAAACAGTACTTATGAAAAACGGATCAATATCCAAACTACAGGTTTATTCCAATCATGGCATGATCAAGATTGAACCTAATTTTGTCTTAAGAGGTTCTGTATTTCCTTGTGAAGAGATAGAGCTATGCGACAAAGCCCAAGGCCAATTTTTAAAATTTATGCGCGTTAGAACATTATCCGTTGCTGATTTGTACGGTGGTAAAATATGCGCAGCATTAGATAGATATCATCCTCGTGATCTATTCGATATAAAACTTTTATTAGAAAATCAAGGACTAACTGAAGCAATCCGGCAAGCGTTCATTGTTTATCTTGCCAGTGGTTCGAGACCTATGCATGAACTTCTTGAACCGAGAATAACAGAAACATCACAAAAAGAATTTGAAAGCACTTTTCAAAATGAGTTTTCTGGCATGACTTCCATTCCTACCACACATGAAGAATTAAAAGGCATTCAAGCACATTTACCTAAACTACTACTGAGTTCTTTTACCGAAACAGAAAAAATGTTTTTAATTCAATTAAAGTCTGGCAATCCTGACTGGTCATTACTACCTATAGATGGCATTGAAAATCTTCCTGGTATTCAATGGAAGTTACAAAACATTAACAAAATTCCCGAAGAGAAAAAAATAGAGCAGCTCAACAAATTAAAACGAGTTTTAGACGTCTAAAAAGTAATTGATTTCGTAGGACACTCATGGGCACTACGCTACAAATAATGGCAATAAATGATAACAACTGGCAGTAATAAGCTTGTTCATAGTGATTGATTTATTATTGTTATTTGTTGTAGAGTGTTGCGATTGATGGCTAAGACTACGACTGTTAATCATTAGGTCTCAGGTTCGAGTCTTGACTGGGAATCATATACAGTAAGGCTTCTAGTTAAAATCAAATTTTAATGTTTTCATGGTTATATGATATACAAGCACTGTCTAGTTTAACAAAAAATTTTATTAAAATTTCATGTAAATTTTTATTCTGCCACTTACTTCCATCCTTAACCATCTGCATCAGAAAAGCTACATTGTGTTCGTATGGTAATTATGACACAGCTTGTGTCGTAATTAATGTATGACAAGTTGCCTTGTTAGTTAAATTTTTAGCATATGCTGCAACTTTTTTACCCGCAAATGCGGGTATATTTGATTTTACCCGCACTTAAGGGTATAGTTGGTATTATTGGCAATTGAGGGTAAAATAGAGGGTTTATGATTATTCGATCAGCAAAAGATTTGGCATTATATTTAAATGACAAGCGCAAGCAACTCAAAATGAGTCAATCTGAAGTCGCGGATTTAGTGGGTTTAAAACAGGATACTATATCAAAGTTTGAAAATAGCCCTGACAATAGTCGAATTGATACTTTATTTAGAATATTGTCCGCCCTGAATTTAAATATTAGCCTTGTTGAAAAAAATCAAGAGACTCATAAAGAGCTCGAATGGTAATGCGTAAATTATACATATTGATGAATAATGAGCTTGTGGGTGAGCTTATACAGGATAATGCAGGAGGCTTGAGTTTTTCCTATGTCGGGGACTGGATCTCCAAGCCACATTCGCGACCAGTATCTTTATCGTTGCCATTAGTAAATCAAAAATTTTCAGGAGAAGTCGTTTATAACTTTTTTGATAATTTGCTTCCCGATAATCCACAGATAAGAGCTAGAATTCAAGCTCGTTTTCAGGCAAAATCATCACGACCCTTTGATTTATTGGCATTAATTGGCATTGATTGTGTTGGTGCAATACAAATTGTTGAGCGTATTCCTCAAACACAGCCCCTCAGCATTGAAAGTCACGTTGTCAGTGAGGCCGAAATAGCTCGTACTTTACGTTCTTACCAAACCTCGCCACTGGGAATGGATAAAGAGGATGATGAGTTTAGAATCTCAATAGCCGGTGCTCAGGAAAAAACAGCTTTTCTATATTACCAAAATGAATGGCATAAGCCATTTGGACCTACACCAACAACTCACATATTCAAATTACCTATTGGATATTTACCACATCAAGGAATGGATTTAAGTGAGAGCTGTGAAAATGAGCATCTCTGTTTATTACTAGCCAGCAAATTTGGTTTGGATGTTGCAAAATCAAAAATCTTACAATTCGAAGATGAAAAGGTGCTGGTTGTCGAAAGATTTGATCGAAAATGGAGTCGAGATAACCGCTATATACTCAGGTTACCGCAAGAAGACCTATGCCAGGCATTGGGCTACTCACCAAATTTAAAATATCAGTCAGATGGCGGTCCGGGTATTAAAGACGTTATGCAGCTGCTTAATGGTTCGCAACAGCCCCAAAAAGACAGAGATGATTTTTTCAGAGCTCAGGTTGTGTACTGGTGCCTTGGCGCTATTGATGCGCATGCCAAAAATTTCAGTATAAGTATACAACCACAAGGCGCTTACCAGCTCACCCCCTTATACGACATCATTTCAGCCTATCCTATCGTGGAACAAAAACAGCTATCCTTTAAGAAATTGAAAATGGCAATGGCTTTATATGGTAAAAATAATCATTATAAGATTGACGGCATTCAAAAAAGACACTTTATTGAAACGGCAAAATACGTCCAATATTCTAAAATTAAAGCAACTCAGATTTTTGAACAAGTGCTCGATCGTATTGATTCTGCTATCGATGAGGTCTCCATACAATTACCAGACCATTTCCCAGAAAAGATTGCAGATCCAATATTCAAAGGGATGAGAGATTTTAAGGAGCGAATGATATCCAAATGAATCATTATGAAATTTGATTTCACTTTTCACAAGTTGCTCCTGTTGCGGTTGGATTTCTAACAGGATTGACAACCTCACTTTCAGATTTATCAGTGTGTATAATTGCTGTCTTTCACTCCAAGGCCTTATCATGAAGAAAATTAAACTAATAGCATTGATTCTTGCAAGCAATTACTTATGCTTGTCTGGTTATGCTAGCGACGCCCAGGATGTTTTCTATCAGGCGTTTAATTTCGCTAAAAATGAGTCTCCTTTTAGTCAGCAACTAAATTGGAACGACATTGAAACAAAAGCACTGGAGTTTATTGGCAATGAAGAGATTATCTGTCGAGGTACTTCCGCAATTGCGAATATATTAGCCCCTGCACTTAACAAATATGATTTTCACTCCTTAGTGACTGAGCAGGGTTTAGGTAGTACATTATGTCCAAATTACCATCCTGATGAATTGAGTCAATATTGGAGTGACTTTATACAGTTAAATGATGCTGCTCGTTCTTATATTCAAGAGACAACCTCCCATTTTTGGGGAAAACGGTATGGGGATATAGCGTATATCTATGTACCAAGTGGGTATGCGTTTAGTCATAATGAAGTAAATGCCAGAATAATGGAAGGCAGGAATCTTATTAATGAGTTAGATCTTGATACCGCCGCAGGGGTTATTGTTGACTTTCGACTTAATGGTGGTGGTAATTATTTTCCGATGCTACTGAGTCTTTCAAAATTAATAACTCCAGGAACCTTATTTTCGTATTCAAACGGAGAAAGGATACATTTATCAGAGGATGGGAATACCCTGGCTGCATTAACAGCGGATGGTTTAAAAGTGATACTTCACCAAATCGATCATTCGCCTCCAGTAAATCGAGTTAATATACCTATTGTGTTACTAGTAGATGAGGGAACAGGGAGTTCTGGTGCAATTACAGCTTTTGCATTGAAAGAAAATTCAAGCACATCTCATATCCTTGGTGAACGAACCAGTCCCACTTTGTCAGTCAATGCAAGCTTGGAATTAAAAGACGGCAACTATTTCAATCTAATGATACTGCGCATGGTATCAGCGGATGGAATCGAACAACCCTTATATTTAGACATTGATACCAGGTTGGAACATAATTTTTATTCAATGTTTAAACCAGAAGATAAGAGTATAAAACAGGCCATTCAATTCTTAAATCAACCTAACTGATCCGGCGTTTTCCTTAACGGGCTTGGGGGGTAATGGAACGGCCAACCGACTTAAGCAAATGAATTTTATTATACAATCTGAATTTTACACCATTTAGGAGGAAGATTGATATAATGCTGGATTATTTGCTGTCCATTCAAAATGGTCTAATGGAAACCCAACCATGCAACGGTTGGTGCGCCCGAAGACTTACTTCTGGCACATAATACACGAGCATAAATGAGAATTTAGTGGTTTGCCTTTCGCAATATAAGTTGTAGTAGTGTGATTACCCCATGGGTGAGCCATTCCGGTTCAATTCAATCATTTTTGTCGCCATATCTGTAGTGGTATCCTCTTTTGGCACAGCAGTATGCTCTTTAAAAAAGCGATTCTGTTGATGTTTTTTGAAGATTAGGAATCGATCATCAGTAGTATCAAAACCATAAATCGGACCTTTAAAAAGGCTATCAGCTAAAACTTCTTGCTTATTTATCGGAAGCTCACACACTCCAAGTTGTACCAGTTTTTCAAGTTCAGCTTGTTTATCCTGTTGAGGAGAATTAATAATTTTCCGGTTTAGATATTCTATTCCAGACTCATCACATAAGTTTGTTATATTATAAAATCCGTCATTTACCAGAAAAGAAGGCATTTTTAATTTGTTTTGAAGCAGCCAATTGTGAAATCTATATCCTTTTTCATCGGTACCATCATGACATATAAAATCTCGAATTGCGTAAGGATTATATTGTAATAAGTCAATTATAGAAAAAGGAGGATTGTCTCGGTAGTATTGAATCAGATGTTTTCCGTTAAATATTTCAATCATTTCTAAGGCAAATGAATATGTTTTAAACGGATCGCCTACATCAATTGCCTGTTGTAACAATTCTATTGATAATCCTTTTTCGGTGTTAAAAAACTCCCATACTGTTTCAGGAATATGCGTCCTTTTATATATTTTCATAAAGTCCCTTTAAGTTGCGGTTAGATAATAACTATACGTTAAATGTAGTGGTAAAGTAAATTTACACTATTGCCCGTAAGGTAAAGTTAATATTCAAACAAAGGTTTATACTAATTAGATTTTAGGTACGAACTAATGAACTGGGCAGTTGAGGAAATGCAAAAGATGGATTCAAGGAAAAGCGCTTAATCCCTATCGTATCCCCCGCCCGGGCATAATTTAATGCATTGTGTTGCAAGCGCAGATTTTGATAATTGAAAGCACATAAACCATGTTCGCAAAATAATTAGTTTTTGTTTGTTTAACACTCTGTCAGAGTTCGTGGGTTCTTGTTTAAAATCAAAATCGGGGGCTTATTTTCTATCCCGTCATAATTCAAATAAAGAAGTTCTCCCATCATCCCGCAGGGTATTGATGCTAAGTTAGCGTTATTTTGTACTTGCTCTTGATTTTCCAGATTCGGCGGATTTTCGAATATGATAGGGGAATTCATATTCTTCTTGATGATTCAGAAAAACCGTCTTTGCGAGCGTCAGCGAAGCAATCCAGATCCTGACTTTGTTCAAGGTTCGATCTGGATTGCTTCACTTTGTTCGCAAAGACAGGTTAGCGTTAATAACGATAGTGGTCCGGCTTGTAAGGTCCATTCGCTTTCACACCTAAATACTCTGCCTGCTGTTTAGTCAAGGTTGTCAGCTTTGCCCCGATACGTTTGAGATGCAGACGTGCCACTTTTTCATCCAATAATTTAGGCAGTACATAAACCTGCTTTTGATATTGGCTGGCATTGGTGAATAATTCAATTTGTGCCAATACCTGATTGGAGAAAGAAGCTGACATCACAAAACTTGGATGTCCAGTCGCACAGCCCAGATTCACCAGGCGTCCTTCTGCCAGGACGATTAATCGTTTGCCGTCAGGGAAAATGACATGGTCCACCTGAGGTTTGATATTTTCCCATTGATATTGTCTCAGGCTCTGGATATCAATTTCTGAATCGAAATGACCGATATTACAGAGAATCGCCTGATTGCGCATACGAATCATATGCTCATGGGCTACCACATGATAATTTCCTGTGGCTGTTACCACGATATCCACTTCATGTGCCACATCATCGAGGGTTACTACGCGATATCCTTCCATTGCAGCCTGGAGAGCACAAATTGGGTCCACTTCGGTAATCCACACTGTGGCGCCCTGACCGCGCAGCGCCTGAGCACAGCCCTTGCCCACATCGCCATAGCCCATAATCAGGGCAATCTTACCGGCTATCATGACATCTGTAGCCCTTTTAATCCCATCAAGCAAGGATTCTCTGCAACCGTATAAATTATCGAATTTGGATTTGGTGACCGAATCATTGACATTGATAGCCGGGATCATCAACTGCTTATTTCGCGCCATTTCATACAATCTGGCGACACCTGTGGTCGTTTCTTCTGAAACGCCATGAATGTGTTTCAGCATTTCCGGATATTTTTCATGCAGAACCTGCGTTAAATCGCCGCCGTCATCCAATAAAAGATTGGGCGTCCAGCCATTGGGACCACGCAATGTTTGTTCCACACACCACCAGTATTCCTCTTCTGTCTCGCCTTTCCATGCAAAAACGGGAACACCCACTTCTGCCATCGCAGCAGCAGCATGATCCTGAGTAGAAAAAATATTGCAGGAAGACCATCTGACTTCAGCACCCAGAGCAATCAGGGTTTCAATCAGAACAGCCGTTTGAATCGTCATATGCAGACAACCTGCAATTCGAGCCCCCTTTAGCGGTTTTTGAGCAGCAAATTCTTCCCGTAAAGCCATTAAGCCTGGCATTTCCGTTTCGGCGATGGCGATTTCCTTGCGCCCCCAGTCTGCAAGTGACAAATCAGCCACTTTATAATCTTGATGTGTTTGCAGGTTACTGGCTACATTGGTTGTTTTCATAATATTCCTTGCGTTAATAACTGACAGCTTATGAATTAAAGCGCCTTTTTTAAAGCATCGACTTTATCCAGTCTTTCCCAGGGAAAATCCGGTCTGCCGTAATGGCCATAAGTTGCTGTCTGACGGTAGATAGGTCTTAACAGTTCGTGATGATCAATTATACCCTGGGGGGTTAAATCAAAATGCTCACGAATCAGGTTGATGATGGTATATTCAGGAAGAACCCCGGTGCCGAAGGTTTCTACACTGATGGAAGTAGGTTCTGCAACACCAATCGCATAGGAAACCTGAATTTCACATTTTTCTGCAATTCCTGCCGCAACCAGATTTTTAGCCACATGGCGAGCCGCATAGGCCGCTGAACGATCTACCTTGGATGGATCTTTTCCTGAGAAGCAGCCGCCGCCATGTCTGGCCATGCCGCCATAAGTATCCACAATAATTTTTCTGCCGGTTAAACCGCAATCCCCTAAAGGTCCGCCGATTACAAATCGCCCGGTGGGATTGATAAAATAGCGTGTTTTGCTATTTAACCATTCTGCTGGAATCACTTCATGAATGATCGCGGATTTGATTGTTTCAACCAGCTCATTATAACTCACATCAGGATGATGCTGGGTGGAGAACACAACCGTATCCACAGCAACCGGCATACCATTCTCATATAGAAGAGTCAGCTGGCATTTGGCATCAGGCCGTAACCAGGAAATGCTGCCGTTTTTTCGTAGCTCCGCCTGCTTCTCCATCAGGCGATGGGAATAAGCAATCGGGGCAGGCATGTATACATCCGTTTCGCGGCTGGCATAACCAAACATTAAACCCTGATCCCCTGCTCCCAGAATTTTTGTATCCTGATTGTCCACTCCACGGGCAATATCAGGCGATTGCTTGCCTATTGCCGAAAGAACGGCACAGGAAGCCCAATCGAAACCCATTTCCGAACTGTTATAACCAATCTCTTTAATCACCTGACGGGTAATTTCTTCAACATCCACCCATGCAGAAGTCGTGATTTCACCACCGACTAAAACCATACCGGTTTTTACAAAAGTCTCACAGGCAACTCTTGCTTTAGGGTCTTTGCTGAGGATTGCATCAAGAATGGCGTCAGATATTTGATCAGCGATTTTGTCAGGATGACCTTCAGAAACAGATTCTGAAGTAAATACTTTAAGCTCGGTCACTTCTATATTTCCTTTTAACGTTAATGCTCTGAGTTTGCGGCAAACAACATTGCTTCCCGAATCTCTTTGTTTTAAATTCTCTCATGCTTATGTCGAGACTCGATTCATTGGGATGTAAAAACAGTTTCTGGCTTTATAGTAATATGGGTAATTACTTATCATTTTTCATCATCGAAATAAATTGCTCAAAAAGAATCTCAATATCATGAGGCCCCGGGCTTGATTCAGGGTGTCCCTGAAATCCAAAAGCAGGCTTTGTTTTGTGTTTTATCCCCTGCAAACTGTTATCAAACAAAGAGCGATGGGTTACTTCCAGACACTCTGGCAAACTGGCTTCATCAATTGAAAAGCCATGGTTCTGACTGGTAATGAATACTCGTTTTTTCCCACCACATTCAGCCACAGGATGGTTGGCGCCATGATGGCCGAACTTCATTTTTAACGATTTGCCGCCAGCAGCCAGTCCTAGAATTTGAAAACCAAGGCAAATGCCGAATATCGGGATCCCTTCTTCCAGAAATACCCGGGTTGCATTGACTGCATAGTCGCAGGCTAATGGGTCACCGGGTCCATTAGAAAGAAATACACCATCCGGGTTTAGAGCCAGGACCTCTTCTGCGCTGGTTTTAGCGGGCACAAGGGTTATATAACAGCCTTTGTCTTTCAGAATACGAAGGATGGTATGTTTCACACCAAAATCATAAGCGACTACATGGTATTGAAGCGGGCTTGAATCTAATGCCCATTGTCCACGGCCTTCATCCCAGCGGTCAATTGCCTGACGCGACACTTCGCAGGCCAAATCCGCGCCATTTAATCCGCTAAACGCCCTGGCTCTCTCAATCGCTTGCTCGGTTTTATCTGCCTGCGTGCTGATACAAGCCCCTATTGCACCTTGCTCACGTAAATGAATAGTTAACTGGCGGGTATCAATTCCTGAAATAGCCACAACCCCATTTCGTTTTAACCATTCAGGTAAAGATAGCGTCGAGCGATAATTACTGGGATTTTGAGTGCAGTTACGCATGACCAATCCTGCCGCCCAAATTCGTGATGACTCCATATCCTCTTCGTTACAACCAGTGTTCCCAACATGTGCTGCGGTTAGTGTAATTATCTGGCGGGCATAGGAAGGGTCAGTGAGCATTTCCTGGTAACCAGTCATTGCCGTATTAAAAACGAGCTCTCCAACACAGTGACCGGAAGCACCTGCAGAGAGTCCATGATAAAGCGTTCCATCAGCAAGAGCTAATATGGCTGGTTTATTCAACATGAAGAAAATCCTACAAATGGGCAATCATTAGTCTCGCTGCCATTGCGTGAAATCCCTTTGTATGCTGCGAGGCAGCAGCCAGTATAAGGCTGCTTAATCCTGTATTCGCACACATGGCGCGAATTCCTCAATACGCTTCCTGAATGGCAGTGCCGTACAATGGCGGAAAAATACATCAAAGCCGTAATTGTAGCTCAGACTTGTTAAAATTTCATGTCTTCAAAAAACTTTTTTACACCATCAAACCAGGAGCTTGACTTGGGAGAATGTGTTTTTTTGCTACTGTCCAAAGATTCCTGTAATTTCGTCAACAGTTCTTTCTGCTCTTTGGATAAATTCACAGGCGTTTCTACTGCCACTTTACATAATAAATCACCAACACCATGACCACGGACCGATTTCATACCCTTTCCGCGTAATCGAAACACTTTGGCTGTTTGTGTTTCCGGTGGAATTTTCAGACTAACCCGCCCCTCGAGGGTAGGTACTTCAATCGTGCCGCCTAATGCTGCGGTGGCAAAACTAATAGGCACTTCGCAATATAAATCACTCTCATGACGTTCGAAGATGGCATGTTGCTTGACGTTAATCTGGACGTACAAATCACCCGAACCGCCGCCGTAAGCGCCGGCTTCGCCTTCGCCGGACAAACGAACCCGATCCCCATTATCCACACCGGCGGGAATTTTAACGGTTAATTTTTTACTTTCTCTGACTCGACCTTGCCCATGACAGCTTGTGCAGGGATCCGTAATTATTTTACCTTCACCATGACAACCGGGGCATGTTTGCTGAATAGAAAAAAAGCCTTGCTGAATTCGTACCTGGCCTATTCCGCCACAGGTTTCACAATTTTTTGGGGTTGAGCCGGCTTTTGCACCTGTACCACTACAGGTCTGGCAAGCCGCATGCCGGGGAACAGTGATTTCTATCTGCTTGCCCAGTGCTGCTTCCTCAAGCGTCAACTGAACATTATACTGTAAATCAGAGCCACGCTGCCCTCTGGACTGCCGGCTATGAGTGCGGCCGCCTGAGAAAATATTTTCAAAGATATCTTCAAACACATCGCCAAAACCGAACCCGCCCTGGCCGCCAAAACCGCCTGCAGCCCCATCTACTCCCGCATGACCGAACTGATCATAGGCAGTCCGCTTTTGCGGATCGGATAACACTGCATAGGCTCTTTGTACTTCTTTGAATTTATCTTCCGCAACATTATCATTTGGATTACGATCCGGATGATATTTCATTGCCAATTTTCGATAAGCTTTTTTTATTTCGCCTTCATTGGCTCCACGATTAACACCCAGAATCTCATAATAATCCCGTTGATCCATGACTGCACACACCAATAACTATGCTTTTACCCGGGGTAAAAACGGAATAATACAAAAAGAATGTCTCGTTTATTAAACCGCGACGCTCTTCCACCTATTCTATACTATTAAATTGTAGCCCCTGCAAAATAAATGGCATCCGGATTTAGCATTCTTAAGCAAAAAAACCTTGATGCGCTTCGCATATCAAGGCTACATTTTAAATAAATTCCTGCTTTAGCACATAGGCGTCAACTTCTTAGGGATCTCTCTTAAAAATCTTCTCTCCCTCAGGGAGAGAGTTAGAGAGAGGGATTTTAAAATCACCCTCACCCCTTTATTACCATAAGTTAAGCTCTATATTGAACAGTCCTCCCCGCGAAGGCGGGGATCCATCTCTGAGCTAGCTATAATGCCAACGAAGGAATGGTTCCCGCCTTCGCGGGAATGACAAAATTTCCTTAACTTAGCCGCTAGCCCTTTTCCCTGCTTTGGAGAGGGGATTCTTTCAGCGCCTATTCGCTTTAGCAGAAACAACCCTGTTAAGCTTTATTTCTTATCGTCCTGAACTTCCTCAAACTCAGCATCCACCACACCGTCAGAAGGCTTGCCCGATTGAGTTTCACCAGCATGTGACTGTTGGCCGGCATGAGGCGCTTCGCCACCCTGCTGGGCTTGTCCTTCAGCAGCTTTTTTAGCATAAACGCGTTCAGCCATTTTTCCAGAAGCATCGGTGAGAACTTTTAATTTCTCTTCTATTTGCTCTTTATCATTGCCTTTCACAGCTTCTTTCAACTCAGCAATTGCAGACTCAATGCCTTTTTTCTCAGCATCATCAAGCTCGCCAGCGAGGTCGGTCAGTGATTTTTCACTGCTGTGAATTAAGCTGTCCGCCTGGTTGCGCAAGTCGGCCATCTCTTTAAATTTCTTATCTTCTTCCGCGTGGGACTGAGCATCCTTAACCATCGCCTCAACTTCCTCATCGCTAAGACCGCTGGACGCTTTAATAACAATGGATTGCGCTTTGCCGGTTGCCTTGTCTTTTGCCGATACATTCAAAATACCGTTTGCATCAATATCAAAAGTCACTTCAATCTGAGGCACGCCACGAGGCGCTGCAGGAATATCCGTTAAATCAAATCGACCAAGCGATTTATTAGCGGAAGCCTGCTCACGCTCTCCTTGTAAAACATGCACAGTGACCGCGGTTTGTCTATCATCGGCCGTGGAAAATACCTGATTTGCCTTGGTAGGTATAGTCGTATTCTTCTGAATTAACTTGGTCATTACACCGCCCAAGGTTTCAATACCCAGAGAAAGCGGAGTAACGTCAAGCAGTAGAATATCTTTTACCTCACCGGACAATACAGCAGCCTGAATAGCCGCACCCACAGCGACCGCTTCGTCAGGGTTCACATCTTTACGCGGTTCTTTACCAAAGAAATCCTGTACTGTTTTTTGCACTAAAGGCATACGGGTCTGACCGCCCACGAGGATCACTTCATTAATCTGGGAAACAGTCAATCCAGCGTCTTTAAGTGCTGTTTTACAGGGTTCAATAGTACGTTCAACCAATTTTTCTACCAGTGACTCCAGCTTGGCGCGGGTCAGCTTGATATTCATATGTTTTGGACCACTGGAATCGGCAGTAATATAAGGCAGATTCACATCGGTCTGCTGAGCAGATGACAATTCAATTTTTGCCTTTTCTGCTGCATCTTTCAGCCGCTGCAGCGCTAAAGGATCATTGTGCAGATCAATACCAGTGTCTTTTTTGAATTCCGCAGCCAGATATTCTATCAGAGCCAGGTCGAAATCTTCCCCGCCGAGAAACGTATCACCATTAGTAGCCAATACTTCAAACTGATGTTCGCCTTCAACTTCAGCAATTTCGATAATTGAAATATCAAATGTACCACCACCCAGGTCATAAACAGCGATAACAGAATCACCGCGCTTTTTGTCCATACCATAAGCAAGAGCTGCGGCAGTTGGTTCGTTAATAATACGTTTGACTTCAAGACCAGCAATGCGACCCGCATCTTTGGTTGCCTGACGTTGAGAGTCGTTGAAGTATGCAGGAACAGTGATGACCGCTTCTTTCACTTCTTCACCGAGATAATCTTCAGCGGTTTTCTTCATTTTGCGCAGTACTTCTGCAGAGATCTGCGGAGGCGCTTTATCCTGGCCTTTCACCTGAACCCAGGCATCGCCATTGTCTGCTTTGACAATTTTATAAGGAACCATTTTAATGTCTTTTTGAACAACCGCATCATCAAAGCGGCGGCCAATTAAACGCTTGACAGCAAACAGGGTTTTATCCGGATTGGTTACTGCCTGACGCTTGGCTGATTGCCCAACTAACACTTCATCGTCTTCAGTAAATGCGACAATGGATGGCGTTGTGCGATGACCTTCGCTATTTTCAATAACACGCACATTTTTACCTTCCATAACCGCAACACAGGAGTTAGTCGTACCTAAGTCAATACCAATAATTTTTGCCATTTGCCTTTGCTCCAATATAAATTTTTATTGCAATTAGTCCAACATATGGGGGTGAATCTAATAAATTCAAGCCAATATGCATGCAACCAGTTTTATTTTTTTGACACAATAACACGAGCCGGACGAATAATTCGGTCCGCCAATTTATATCCTTTCTGAAATACAGTGACAATTGTATTAGGCTCTGCGTCAGGCACTGCCACCATCGACATGGCTTCATGTTCCTGGGGATTAAACAATTGCCCCTGCGGATCGATCTGCACAACATCCTGTTTGGCCAGCGCATCCAGAAATAGCTTCATGGTAAGTTCGAGGCCTTCATACATGCCATCCTGAGCCGATTTATCAGCCAACTGCATTGCTTGCTCCAGGCTGTCAGCTACAGGAAGAAGCGAGGTGATAAACTTCTCCAGCCCGTAGCGATGGGCATTAGCGATATCGCGTTCAGCCCGGCGTCGGACATTTTCAAGCTCGGCCATTGCGCGTACTGATTTTTCCCAGTTCTCATGAGCCTGTTGCTCAGCCAGAGTCAGCTTTTCCTCGAGCGCGGTGTAGCTGGGATGATCCAAAGCAGTTTCAGACGCTTTTCCACTGCTCCCGCTCTCACCTTCTTCTTCATCCGTATCAATTGAATTTTCAGTGTCTTCATTGAGTTTTTGCTCGATTTCTTCTTTAATTTTTTTCCAGTCTTTTGTTTTTTCACTGCTCATCTGAACAACTCCTGAATTTACCGACAACAGAAAATGGGGATGATAACGATAAATTCAAGGCTTGCATGGAAATTTTTTATCATTTTTTGAAGAATAGTTCTAAAAAGCGATGAGAATTCCAATGAACACTCGAATGCTTTGCTCCCCTGCCTGGATTCCTTCTTGCTACTCCCACGCAGTTATCGCATACTTGTTGAATTATTAATGTAATCCAAGGTGCTTATGAACGCGTGGTCGCCAATCTCCTGGCAACAGTTCTCCTACCAGCAAGCAGCAGTCTATCCTGATCAAACACAGCTGGAAAAAGTCGTTGAACAGTTGAGTCAGTTACCGCCGCTGGTGACAAGCGGTGAAATTAAAAATCTCAGAAAGGAAATTGCGCTCGCAGGACAGGGAAAAGCGTTTATTCTGCAAGGAGGCGATTGCGCAGAATCTTTTAGCGAATGCCGTTCGGATATTATCAGTAACAAACTGAAAATTCTTCTGCAGATGAGCCTGATTCTACTGCATGGAATGCGTAAACCCATTATTCGAGTGGGACGAATTGCCGGCCAATACGCCAAACCCCGCTCCTCTGATTTTGAAACGATTGATGGGGTGACTCTGCCCAGCTATCGCGGTGATTTGGTTAACTCTCCTCAGTTTAATGCGCAATCACGTATTCCAAACCCCAAGTTAATGCTTCAGGGTTACAGCTGTGCTGCGATGACGCTCAATTTTATCCGAGCGCTTCTCGACGGGGGCTTTGCAGATCTGAACCATCCACAGCAATGGGATTTGCGATTTGTTGATCATTCGCCGCAAGCGGATGAATACCATTCACTGGTGCACTCGATTGCTGATTCCCTAGATTTTTTTCAGGCTATTAATGGCCATGATTTAAACAACTTAAACAAAGTGGATTTTTATACTTCTCATGAAGCCTTACATCTGTATTATGAGCAGGCTCTGACCCGACGTTTGCATGACGGACTGTGGTACGATTTATCCACTCACCTTCCCTGGATAGGAATGAGAACCGCGCAACTGGATAGCGCCCATCTTGAATTTATGCGGGGTATTCAAAATCCTATTGGAATTAAGGTCGGACCCAAAGCCACGCGGGAATGGCTGATTGATGTACTGAAAATTATTAACCCCAACTGCGAGGCGGGAAGGGTCTTACTGATTACCCGGTTTGGTGCACAATCAATTTCTCAATTATTACCTCCTTTAATTGAAGCGGTGCACTCGACTAATATTCCAGTCACCTGGTCTTGCGATCCTATGCACGGAAATACAGAAACTACTGCAGATGGAATAAAAACCCGTCATTTTGATAATATTTTATCAGAATTGCAGCAAGCCGATCGCATTCATACTGAAATGAACAGCAATTTGGGTGGTGTTCATTTTGAATTGACTGGGGATAACGTCACCGAATGCATCGGTGGAGCCCGGGGCTTAAGTGAAGAAGATTTAAAGCACGCTTATAAAAGCCTCGTGGATCCTCGTCTGAATTATGAACAATCATTAGAAATGGCAATTCAGCTAAGCCGGCATTTTAATCCTCGCCCAATGAAAAAAACCGAGGAAGAACAAGGAGCCTGACAGGCGGTTCAACTATGCGGCGACTAAACACCCTGGTATACCGGATTTTATTTGGGCTTTTTCATGAGAGCCCCAAATACAGACTGGATATATTCAGGGATCCTTTCTTCCAGCCAATATACTGGCAAACCTGGCATATTCCCGCTGATAAAACCCACATGCCCGCCCTTCTCACTTAACTCTAAAGTAATTTTATCGGATAATTCCCGATTAGAAGGGATAACCTCCGTAGTCATAAAAGGATCATCCTTGGCATGAATAATTAAGGTTTCCGTCGCTATTTTTGATAAATAAGGCAGCGAACTCGCTTTGGCATAATAATCATTCGCGCTGGAGAAGCCATGCAAAGGAGCGGTTATATTTTCATCAAAACTGCGAAAACAATTGGATTGTTGCAGTCTGCTGAAAATATCTTCCCATTGGTCGGAATAAATCTGCTGTTTCCTTACAACCAGTTTCTTCAATTTCTTCAGCAAATAGGCTTGGTAGATGCGGCAAAAGCCTTTATTTATTTTTTCAGCAACAATATTTAGTTTGAAAGGTACTGAAACAGCGACTGCAGTTTGGATAAGGTTCTGTTCGCCTGTTTCTCCCAGCCATTTCAAGAGTACATTGCCTCCTAAAGATATCCCCACCGCTGCTTTCAGGACGTCAGGCTCCCTCTCTGAGAGGATATTCAGGAAATAAGAAAAATCACTCGTATCACCGGAGTGATAAATTCTTGGCAAACGATTTGGCTTACTGCCGCCTCCACGAAAATGCATCATTACTGCGCGCCAGCCTGCTTTATTAAACGAATGCATTAAACCGGCGGCATAGGTCGAATTCAAATTTCCACCAAGACCATGCAACAGAACGACCACTGGCGCATTCTGCGGCACTCCCTTAGTCATCCAGGATAATTGCAGAAAATCACCATCCGCCAATTCAATGCGTTCGCTTTTATCAATGACAAATCGAATGCTGCGCGCAATTGTGGGATAGATGGTTTGACTATGTGCATTACCCAGCCACCAGGCCGGCTTGAATTCACTCTCGGTAATCACTTGCTTTCCTTATGATAAGCAGGGCTAAAGGTTTGTACAGCCTGCAATAACATACTGACATGTTCAGGAGGAACGTCCGGTGTAATCCCATGCCCCAGATTAAAAATATGACCGTGCCCGTTTCCATAAGAGGCGAGAATACGCTCTACTTCTTTAGTAATGGTCTCTTCATCGCTTAAAAGCAAGGCCGGCTCAAAATTTCCCTGTAGGCTCAACCGGTCCTCAATCAGTGCTCTGGCCTTTCCCAGATCCGTTGTCCAATCCAGCCCCAATGCATCGCAACCGGTTTCAGCCATTTGCAAGAGCCACTGCCCCCCGCCCTTGGTAAATAAGATAACGGGAATATAGGGGTACTGTTTTTTTATATTTTGAACAATTTCCTTCATCGGATTGAGTGAATAATTCAGATAATCCTCCGTTGACAGAAGCCCTCCCCAGGTATCAAACAACATGACGGCGTTAACACCTGAATGGATCTGTGCGAGTAAATAGTGAGTAACTGCATGAGTTAGCTTATTTAACAAAAGCCTGGCAATCTGCGGCTCTTTCTCAATCAGCTGCATGCACCGGGGAAACTGACGGCTGCTTTGGCCCTCCACCATGTAACAGGCAAGCGTCCAGGGGCTGCCTGAAAAACCAATTAAAGGCAGGTCAGCAGGCATCTCCCGACGGATTAATTCAACTGCCTTGAAAACATAGGAAAGACCTTCATTTAATTGCTCAAAAGGAAGCGCTTTAATAGCATTTTCAGTATGCAGCGGAAACCGGAAACAGGGTCCCTCGCCTTCCACAAAATGCAGGCCAAGCCTCATTGCATCCGGAATGGTTAAAATGTCTGAAAACAGGATGGCGGCATCCAGAGGAAACCGTCTGAGCGGCTGCAAGGTGACTTCGCAAGCGAGCTCTGGGGTTTTGCAAAGGGTCATAAAATCGCCGGCTTGTGCACGAACCCGGCGATATTCTGGTAAATAACGTCCTGCCTGTCTCATTAACCAAGCCGGAGTTCTTGGTACTGGCTCTCGGCGCAGACTGCGCAGGAAAATTGATTCGTTTACACCCATTGTTTTTAACCTTCCGATAAAAATTGTATTCTATCGCAAATTAATCTGTTTCACATAGACGTGTCTGTCATTTCCGCGAGGCTTTGTTGCATGGGAATGACAGACCCAGAGGTTAATCAGATGATTCAGATTCCCAATTCGGCAGGCCTTTCCTTAAGAATTTCACCACTCATCGGCACGGTAACGGCTCTGCACAGGCTTTCGTCAGGGAACTGATAATCCCGGGCAAGATTGGCATTTTGTTTAAAGACAAGAACCTGTTTGTGATGTCCATCCGTTTCACTGATTGGGCTTGCACCCCGTTTGAAATAACGTATCACGGGCAGTTGTCTGCCTTCATCCAGTTGTTTCAGCTGCCATCTGAAATCCTGGTTAACTAATGCCAGGTTGGTATACAGGCGTTGCGAGGAAGCAAACATTTCCTCTTCAGAAGGGAACTCTTGCCCTTCATCAAGCTCAAGCCACATTTCCATTTTCTCAGCTCCTTCATCGTCATGATAAACATAAAACGCTTTTTTAAGTACCTGTGACTTGAGTTCCTCGTCATCGGTGATTGCGCGTTCCAGCTCCGTGAAAGCCAGATTGGCCCCGTTATAAATCACGGTAGACTCGCGCCCCCAGACAAACATTAGAGGAAGATTGGTTTTAGGTTTATTGAATATCCCATATTTAGCCATCACTGCCTGAACGTCACTGCAGGCATAAAGACGGCCTTCATCTCCCAATTTATAGCGCGCCCGCTGGGAGGATTGGTAATCATGGGTACAGGTAAAGATTAGTTGATTTTTCTCATCGCATTCCACATGATAGTTCATCGTATCATAATGAAATACCATCGGAATGCCTTTATTCTCCCCAAAGAGCTCACGAGCCAGGCCTGGGTGCTTCTCAAGCGCCTTGCGCAGTGCTATCTCAAATTCAGTTTCAACTCCCAGATTAATATCAAGATCTGACGCACCGTAAGAGGAATAGATTTGGTTGAACCCTTTTTCTATCAGCAATTCACGCATTGCCTCTGAAATGGCCTGTCCTCCAACTACACCAATTGCTGAAAAATCCTCGAACTGATAGCCTTTACTTTCAACATAGGCGGTCAAATCCTTTAAAAAGGGTGGATAGCCGGCAATAATGATCTGCTGCTTGTCCTTATTTAACTCGGCAGCCATCCGTCGTATTTCAGATTTATATCGCTGAACAAGCTCAGCAGTTCGACCCTCACTTTGCTGGAATGCTTCTTTCAAAGCATCATATAAGTCAAGATCACGGTTTTTTAAAACCTTGGCCAATGTATCCTTAATTAACTTGCCAATCAGCTCTTTATCACCGTCTGTGATTTTTTCTGGATGTTTATTCTGCCATCTGTCTAATGCCTGTTCTCGTAAATCAGTGTCATAGCGAGCTCTGAGAACTAACTCCTCCAGAATCTTTTCTTTATCGCAACCGGTAGCAAACACACTGCCGGTATTTCGCATTAGCTCATAAGTGGTCAAACCCGTTGCCCAGGGACCCAGTGCAAACGCATCAATATAATGAAGTTTGCGATCGCCAAACTGAATTTTTGCAGCTAATTGCAATGATTCTTTGACAAGCTCAACTTCTTCATGGCTGCGGACCCATGCAGTAGGCTTTCCAGTGGTGCCGGTTGAGGTATCCACTTTCGCTTTTGCAGGAAATTTACCATGACGATGCGTTCTGTTCTCATGTTTATCATTATGTTTAATATAATTTTCTTTGGTGGTAACCGGGAGGTCAGAAAATTTGGTTTCAGAATTAATTTTACAATTGAAGCGCAATAAATGCTCTTTGTATGCTGGGATCTCTTTATAGGCCTGCTTAACTCGTTTCTTGGCCAATACTTCTCCAGCCTCAAATATGTCTTTTTCCGTACGTACAAAAAGGAAACGAGCTTTAATCCGGTTTACGCCGCTAATCGTTTTTTTATACAACCAACTCAGAAAGCCGCCTTTAAGGCTATCGCCAATCGCATTACGCCAATTGCTGATTTTTCTCTTGTTATGTTCTCCAGCATGTCGTAAACGCTCACCAGCCATCCCCTGAGCTTTAGCGGTATCTCGATTTTCGTAGTCATCTGTCCAGAATTGCGATTGAAGAGTGGCGATCAGGTCTGCATCCTTCATTCCTTTAGGATTTTTAATACCAAGGTATTTAATCAGGCTGTTTCGATTGACCCGAAATGTAGTTAGCTCTTCAGTACCATCCTGATTAATTTTTTTAGCATTAATTTTTATTGTTTTATAAGCTAATGAACCAAATCCACTGTGGAGAGTAACGCCGTTTTTTCCTAATTCATTTCTTGGATTGGTAGCGCCATTTTTAAATAAAAGTCTTTTACCATATTCAGAATGAGAGAACAAAATCACAGGGCTATCGATTGAATAAGCAGGCATACTTTTTCCATTAACTTGCTAAAAGAGTGCTTATTTAATCAAAAAATTATTAACAGAATATTAAAAAGATTTTATGCATAAGACTGGAAGTTACATACTGCGGACATTGGCCGCAGTATGTAACAAGTTATTGAGTATTAAGAAACAATCGCACAACTTATGGCCGCTGAACCATGCTCGAGCAGTCCAATGCCGTTGGTTAAACCAAGCACAGTTTGCGCTGAAGTGTAAATATCCGGCGGAACAGAGGGTGGAGGCGGCGCATTCCCAAGCCCCAACTGGCCAAACTCATTTTTACCCCAGCACTGCATCTGACCATTAATCAGAAGAGCACAGGCATGCACCAGACCGGAACTGACATCAATTGCCGGTGGAGTGATACCAAGTACCAGCGTCGGGAATGGGCTATTAATAAGCGTACCATTACCCAATTGGGCAGCATTATTTAATCCCCAGGCATATACCAAACCATTGCTGCCAAGCGCTGTGGTATGAAAGCCTCGCCCTGACAAATCAGTGATTCCGGATAAAACACCCACGTTGTTAACTCCTACTACAGTGGTTGGAGTCGGTACGGACGGGGTGAATTGCCCCATACCCACCTGTCCCGCATTGTTCAGACCCCAGCATTTGACCTGAGTATTCGCTAGAAGCGCACATGAAGTCGAACTCGAGGTGGTAATCGCGATAGCATTATCCACTCCTATAACGGGAGCAGCTGGGAAAAACTGTGGTAGAGGTGCAGTCGTACCGTTCCCTAATTGCCCTGCATCATTGGCTCCCCAACAGGATACCTGCCCGTTTGCGAGCACAGCGCAAGTATGATAAAAGCCGGCGCTGACTTCGATGGCGTTAGTAATTCCAGCCACAGTCACAGGCGTACTGCTGTTCGTGGTCAGACCATTTCCTAACTGACCTACGTTATTAGCACCCCAGCACTGTACGGTACCATTGGCAAGCACTGCGCAGGCATGATTCTCACCCGCACTAATATCCACAGCCGTATTAATTCCGACTACATTAACTGCCGTTAAAGACGTAGCTCCAGGAAGTGGAGCGCCATTTCCTAACTGGCCTACGTTATTAGCACCCCAGCACTGAACCTGGCGAGTGGCCAACAGGGCGCAGGTATAGGTGGAACCGCCGCTTATCTCGGTAGCGTTGGTAATCCCCAGAACCACACTCAAGGGGTCTGCTGGAGAGGTTACAGGAAGTGCTGGAGGTGTTGTTGTACCATTCCCCAGTTGTCCAGTATTATTTTCCCCCCAACATTGCACAGGGCCTACAGGACCAATTTCAACCGACAAGGGCAAGGGACTGTTATCTGCATTTAAGCCAGTCGCTGTAATCACGAAATTATTTGAGAATACCGGCGATGGAATGTTATAGCTGACATTACAACTGCTATTGGGTGACAAGCTGGCACCACAGCCATTCGAGAAATAGGCGTTATAAGGCGCTGGGATATTTATCTGTAAATTGGTGACCGTGTTAATCCCTGTGTTGCTTAACGTAATAATACCGCTGGTATCGGTGAGCAAATCGACATTGGTTACAGGAACTCCATTGTAAACCCACAGCAGATGCCCGGTAGTCGCAGCACTTAAGCTAATATTTAAAATGGATAAGGGGTCTGGTCGGGAACATAAAAATGGATCTGGGCTATTATTGCCCGGGCCCATCGTTTTACAAATGACAGGACCATCGTGAATACCGCTTACAGGTAATTGACTGCCATTGACTTGCAAACCAAGTACACAGGTTTGCCCGGGATTTAAATAAAACGGATTACCGCAAGTGCCTGCATTGACTACCTGAGCAATACCCGGCAATGGCTGCATAGTGAGCACACGGGGAAGGCTGGTATTATTGCGTACCAAATAACTAACGGAGGCTGAAGCATTGGAAGGAACATTCAAGATAGTGGGAGTAAGAGGAGCAAGACTAAATTTTGGAATTGCCGCATCAACCACCCCGGAAAAAATCAAACTGGTAAAAAAACCAGCTTTTAACCATTGTTTTATCACCTTTTTATCCTTAAAAAATTGGGCTGAGCGATATTACCCTAAATAGAAAACTAAAAACAGATCGAAGTATTCCCCTTTCAATGCTGCATTATTTCCAGGGGATGTCAGTATCTAAAATATTGACTTGTTAATCGCGATTTCACGGGCCGTATGCCTGGCTATCAAATCCTGATTAACCAACTGGGTCAAATGCTGATCTAAAGTCTGCATCCCTCTGCTTTGCCCTGTTTGAATGGAAGAATACATTTGAGCCACTTTGTCTTCACGAATCAGATTTCTGATTGCAGAGTTGCATATCATAATTTCCAGAGCAGCCAGGCGTCCTCCGCCTCGCTTCTTTAACAGTGTCTGCGCTATCACCGCCTGTAAGGATTCAGAAAGCATGGTGCGGATCATCGATTTTTCATCACCAGGGAACACATCAATGATTCGATTAATTGTTTTGGTTGCAGAATTCGTGTGTAGAGTTCCAAATACTAAATGGCCTGTTTCTGCGGCGGTCATCGCCAGACGAATGGTTTCGAGATCTCTAAGCTCACCGACAAGAATGATATCGGGGTCTTCCCGCAGGGCAGAACGCAAGGCAGCACCGAAACTGTGTGTGTCGCGATGCACTTCCCGTTGATTGACGAGGCATTTTTTGCTGGTATGCAAAAACTCAATAGGGTCTTCGATGGTTAGAATGTGATCATAGCGATTTGAGTTAATGTAATCAATTACCGCTGCCAGTGTGGTACTTTTTCCTGAACCTGTAGGACCAGTAACCAATACCAGCCCCTTGGGAAACGAGGCAATTTCGGTAAACACTGGCGGCAATCCCAAATCTTCCATGCTCAGAATTTTGGAAGGAATGGTTCTGAATACCGCCCCCGCCCCGCGAGCCTGATTAAAGGCATTAACCCTGAAGCGCGCCAGATTGGCAATTTCAAAAGAAAAATCTGTTTCCAGATGCTCTTCATACTCCTTGCGCTGCTTGTCATTCATAATATCATAAATGATTTTGATTACTTCTTTATGCTCCAGGGGCGGAATATTGATTTTTCTCAAATCACCGTCAACCCGAATCATAGGAGGCATTCCGGCGGACAGATGCAAATCAGATGAGTTGTTTTTAACAGAAAAAGCCAGCAGCTCGGCAATATCCATATAGGGCTCTAAGTCATTGGAATAATGCAAGATTAACTCAGGATGCTGCTCAGAGCAAATTCACTCACAAATCGAAATCAGTTATGATGTTGCTATTTATGAATCTGAAAATGACTATAGCTCAGCGAATTATCCGGATAAAAAATCATATTCAAAAGCTTGAAGCCGAACTTCACCGGCCGTCAGGCAGCGTCACTCTGCTTGCAGTCAGCAAAGGCCACAGCAGTGAATCGATTCGCCAGGCGCAGGCAGCAGGATTAAATGAATTCGGCGAAAACTACTGGCAGGAAGCGCAAAAAAAGATCTCTGATTTACGAGATCTGCCAATCCGCTGGCATTTTATTGGAGCCATTCAAAGCAATAAAACTGCAGAAATCGCAGCCAGTGTTGACTGGGTTCACAGTGTAGACAGAGAAAAAACCGCCCGCCTGCTCAGCATGCATCGCCCAGCTTCAATGCCGCCTCTTAAAATTTGCATTCAGGTGAAGCTTGACCAGGAAGCCAGTAAATCAGGGATTACGCCAGAGGAATTGGAGCCGCTTGCCAGATTAATCACTGAACTGCCCCATCTTAAGCTTTGCGGCCTGATGGCGATTCCCAGGCCTCGTGAGAATGAAACAGAACAATATCGGAGTTTTTTGCGGCTGTCTCAGCTGCTTGACAAACTCAATCAGCAAACGGGTCTTAAGCTCAATACTCTCTCAATGGGAATGAGTGATGACATGGACGCTGCGATTAAAGCAGGGAGCACTATGATTAGAATAGGCCGAGCTATTTTTGGAGAGCGTCAATGAAAATAAGTATCATTGGTTATGGTAATATGGCAAAAGCCTTGGCGCACAATTTAATCACTCAGCCAGACATTCAATTAGCTGTTTCCTCGCCCTCTTTAAAAAAAGAACAATTACCCAGCGGATTATTCACTGATTTTAACAACCAGGCAATTATTGAAAACGCCGATCTCGTTGTTCTGGCAGTCAAACCATTTAAAGTGAATGAAGTACTTGCCGAAATTGGCGGGCGTCTGCCTGAACAAGCCGTTTTACTCTCAGTGGCAGCCGGCATCACCCTTGAGCACCTGGCTCGATACTGCCCAAAAACCCAGCCTATTGTCAGAAGCATGCCCAATACTCCTATTGCGGTGGGTAAGGGCGTCACGGCACTGGTTGCGAATTCTCAATTAAATGAAACACAACGTCAGCGAGTGGAGCGTTTGTTTAACACCGGAGGCTATGCTTTCTGGATTGAAAATGAGGCGCTTCTCAATCCCATTACCGCCTTGTCAGGCAGCGGGCCGGCCTATGTCTATTTGTTTTTGGAAGCGCTGACTGAAGGCTCAGAAAAGCTGGGGATCAACAGAGCTCAGGCAGAATTTATCGCTAAACAGACCATTCTGGGAGCAATTGATTTGCTAAATAGCACACAATTATCTCCAGAAGCCTTGAGGCAGAATGTCACCTCGGCAGGAGGCACTACAGCCGCTGCACTGGATGTACTGCAGAAAGGACAGTTTAAGCAATTACTTGAAAACGCACTTCAAAAAGCGTCTGAGCGAGCTCAGGAATTGGGCGAATCACTGAATACCCTTTAATCTCAGAAGTGTTTATACTTAAAATCAGTGATCTCAAGGAGAATAAGATGTCTAATATTCAATCACCTCAGCTGGCGGAAATGATTTCCACTTTACTGGCTGAAGCAGAAAATAATAATACTCTGAAAAAACAATTGATTGAAAAACCCAAAGAAACTTTAAAAAGCAGGGGAATCACAATAGAAGGTTACCGCATTGTGGTAGAGGACAATCCCGGATATCCATTGTTTTTTGCCCTTGAACCTGAAAATATCCACTCATTATCTGCATCTCTTGTCGAGCCACCTGAGGATTCATTTCGTGACTCGCATTTTCTTGATTGCCAACACTATTAACCCAGGGATGAGCTATGAATAACCTTCGTGACTGGCTTGACAGGCTGTTTAGTACTGAGCGTTTGATGATTTGTAAAACCGGCGCTGATCCAAAATTTGAAGTGATGACCTGGATTGAACAATTTGAAGGAAAGAAAGCTTGCTTTTTTCCCGATCCTCTTGGACATTCTATTCCTATTGTCTCCGGAACACTGGGACAGCGTGCCTGGGCGGCAGAAGCCATGAATGTCAGAGAGGACGCAATGCTCGGCCACATTCAAAACGCTTTGCACAAACCACTTCCCTGGGTGGTCGTTAATCAGGAACAAGCCCCCGTTCATGAGATTATTCATGATAAGTCAATCGACTTATTAAAACTTTTTCCTATTGTAACTCATCATGAAAAGGATATTGGTCCCTATATTACCTCAGGCCTGGTGCATGGTCTGAATTTAAAAACAGGCAAGCAAAATACCTCAATTAACCGCTTGCAGGTTCATGCTCCTGACAAGCTGGGTATTCTCATGCTGCCGCGTGATCTGCATGCCTATTATCAGGATGCAGAACGTATGGGAAAACCTCTGCCAGTCACCATAACCATTGGCCATGATCCGGTAACCAAAATGGCCTCACAAATGATTGCTCCCCGCGATCAATCCGAACTTGAAATTGCAGGCGCTTTACTGGGAAGGCCCCTATCTGTTGTGAAATCGTATACCAATGATGTGTATATCCCCGCCGAAGCTGAAATTGCTATTGAAGGATTGGTTTTACCCGGGGTAAGAGCGCTGGAAGGACCGTTTGGTGAATTTCCCAAATATTACAGCGGCAGTTCGATGCTGCCTGTTATTCAGATTCAATGCATCACCCACCGGCGTAAACCGATTTTTGAAACCAATCACCCTTCCGGGCTGGAAAATGTTGTGCTGGGCGGAGTGCCTCGCGAAGCCTCCCTGCTCGAAAGAATTCGTGTTAACTTCCCTAATGTCATTGATATCAGATTGACAACGGGCGGATTAGGACGTTACCACCTGGTGGTTAAGATGAAAAAAACCAATTTGGGTGAAGCCAAAAATGTGATTTGCTGCGCCTTTGGATGCCATTACGACATCAAACTGGTGATCGTGGTGGATGATGACATTAACATTGACGATCCGAATGACATTGAATGGGCCATAGCCACTCGCTTTCAGGCAGAGCGTGACCTGGTAGTTGTTAACGGAGCACTTGGTTCAAAACTGGATCCCTCGATTAAAAAGCATATGATCAGTTCAAAAGTGGGAATAGACGCCACCGCCTATCTGGATGAAATAGATAAATTTTATGTCACACGTGTTCCTTCTCCAGCCTATTATGTTTTTGAAGAGCCCGGCAATCAAGGGATTGAAGCCTTTAAAGACTATCTGGCTAAACCGGATAATGAGCCATTATGATTCCACTAAAAAGGTTTATATTCGGCTTGTGCTTTTTTTTTGCGCAATCAACCCTCGCTTCAATACCCATAATTGAGCGTTTTGAATTGAAAAATCCTCCTCCCCTGGGTAAAACTCGGGCGGGGCAAACTATTCTGCTCGGCGGTTTTTCTGGATTGAGATTTTTAGGTGAAACCAGCGAAGGCAAACTGCAGTTTCTTAGTCATACAGACAGAGGCCCTAATCCGGAGGCTTATCAAGAGAAAGGAGTCATCAAGCGCCCCTTCCTTCTGCCAGACTTTAATCCTCGCCTGGTTATTTTAATGGCCGATCCTGTTACTACAACATTAACAGTAAGCCAACAAATCTTACTTAAAAATATCGATAGCAAACCTATTTCAGGATTATCTCCCTCCTCTGAGCACCAGGAAAAAGCAGTGGATCTGTTTGGCAAAGATCTGGCATCTGAACCATTAGACATGGATTTGGAGGGGATCGATGTCGCCAATGATCACAGTTATTGGATGGTTGATGAGTATGGCCCATCCATCATTCATTTTTCCTCGCAGGGAGAGCTTTTGGAGAGCTTCTACCCAGGTAAAGGCCTCCCGCTTCTTTTAAAACGACGGCAACTCAATCGGGGGTTTGAAGGGATTGCTCTGCAAGGTTCAAAAGTCTATGCCATTTTACAAAGCCCCTTGCAAAATCCCCCTGGTAGTTATGGCAAAAACTCAAAAGTTATCCGCCTCATTGAGTTTGATATACAAAAAAAACAAACCACCGGCCAATTCATCTACCTGCTTGATCAAAAGGGCTCGGATCGAATTGGGGATATGACGGCTCTAGGCAGAGGGCGTTTTTTAGTAATTGAACAAAATGATCAGACTGGGGAAAATGCCTATAAAAAAATCTATTTGGTTGCTCTCTCTAATGCCAGCAACCTGCAATCTCCAGATCTAAAAATAAAGGGACTCAATAAAAACCTGGAAAGTCAGAGCGCTGATTCACTTAAAACCCTGGGAATTAAAACCCTGCAAAAAGAACTGGTGTTGGATTTAGCTGCTCTTGGTATCAAAGATTCCAAAATTGAAGGCATCAGTTTGGTGAAGCCCAATCAGATTGCTCTAATCATCGATAATGATTTTTATCTAAACGGAAAGCTTGATAAAAAGACTGGTATTGCCGGTTTAAAACATGAAAATAGCCGATTATATCTGATTACTTTTGATAAGCCTCTGTAGCTTGCAAAGCTCTTGTCAAATCACTGTGATGCCGTAAAATGCATAAACAATATTCGAGACTGCTTGCCAGGCTCATAAAGTGCAGGTGATAAAATGATGACAGGACTTTTGACGGCAGCTTATTTTTTAGTGTCCGTGATTTTTACATTAATATTATTCCTTCTCTGGGCACGGGTGATTCTACGTTATTTTCGTTTAAGCCCCCTTCATCCTGTCAATCAGAGTATTAATGCTCTGGTAGGTCCTGTTTTAGGCCCCATTGAGCGGATGATACAGCAGGATGCACCGGGAAAAACCAGAAAACCCCTTTCCCAATATGACTGGCCAGGATTAGTCCTGATTGCCGTAGTTGAGATTATCAAATTCGTATGTCTTGGATTGCTTGCCTATGGAGGATTACTGCCGGTTTCCTTCATTCTTCTGTTCGTAATTGCTGATCTTGTCGTTCAACCGCTTAACCTGATGTTCTTTGCGCTGCTCATTCGGGTAATCATGAGCTGGGTCAATCCGCATTGGGAACAGCAGAATCCAGCGGGATATGTGATTAGCTTAATGACTAATCCACTGATTCGTCTAGGCCACAAAATAATTCCCAATGTTTCAGGATTTGATTTTGCACCCTACATTATGATGGTGATGATCAAAGTCATTACTTTGTTCATTAGTGCGTCCATGCCATTACCTTTAGTGTAGTGCAGTATGCCGATGCACAGGGAAGTGCATGCTTAATCAGCTGAACTGACTTATTGCCGGAGCTTCATCCATCTGCTGATCATGGTCAACCTCCACTTCTGGCGAATCATCTGCAGCTTGTGCTTTCTTAAACAATTGCAATTCCTGCTTGATGCTAATCGTGCTGGCCACCGACTCTGATTTCATGGTAAAGACAAGCGGGAGCTTAAAAAATTGACAGACAGCATTAAGAAAGCCTCTGAACCCCTCAGTGCGTTTAATCGATGCAGAGGTATCGGCCACGGCGCTCACTGCTTGCTGGATCTTGCTTTGTTTGTCCGTGGCATCACTTAGTATAATGGATGATAGCTTATTATATAAATCGATAAGTATATTTTTCTCTTCCCCTCGCAATGTTTTGCTGCTATGTACAGCGGCCACCTGACTATTCAAATAGTTCAAATCTTTCGCCTGACTATTATCCTGACCAAGATCTTTTGCAATTCTTTCCCAGACTGCCAATTCGCTTCTGGTAATGGGAATATTGGTTTCTTTGATAGGCTTACCCGTATCCACAATATCTTTCAAATTTTTCGTTCGGGTAAGAATGGCATTGAAAAACTCAACCTCTTCTGCATTCCTGTTTTCTTTTAATAGCGCCTCTATGCCTTGAATAATCTGCTTAAGTTCATCTCTTCCAGTACTGGCCGGTATTATGATACAAAGACCAGAGTTTTCTGCCAAGAGCTGATCATAACGAGTGATAGTATTACCGGCAGCCTTGAGCGCATTCGTATAATTCTCTAACATCTGCTCATTAGTTCCTTTATGCAGCTCATATTCCTCAGGACTGAGCCTTCCTTCTGCAAGTTCTGTGTCCAGACCACCATTCAGATCGTCTTCCACATTGCTCAGAGAATCCTGGATACCCTCTTTTAATTCAACTACTTTTTTACGTTTACCGGTAATTTCCTTACTTATTTCGTCAGGATTTTCAATTTTAATGATTAGAGCCATGACAACCTCAACTACATACATACTTTCTATAAGTATAAAAAAGAATTCTGAAGCTTTTATTAACAAGTCCCTGAATAAAACATTTTTTATACCGGCAGATTAAATCCCTTTTTTTTCTTCACAGGGTATATACTGATTATGAGGGAACTTGAGGAGGCTGAAATGGCCGGAAAAATTGCAGTAGCTGTAGGAACCGTTATTTTCCCCTGTATTCTCTGGGCAGCCGATTCGGTATATTGCCCGCAGAATCACGGGTATATCAATGTGGGGATGACTCAGGACCAGGTTATCGCAGCCTGTGGGCAACCATTAAGTCAGCAAAACTCTAACAAGCCTCTAATGCAGAAAATTCCTGCGCAACAGCTTTATTACAACAATGAAGGAGCTCCAACCGCCTTTTATGGTGTATGGAAGCTGCCTATCGGAAACAGCAATTACGGCAGCGCGCCCTTTCAGGGGACTGCGGGTGGGGTGCAATTGCAAGTAGACGTTGTCAATAATCAGGTTCATGACATTGTTCTGAATGGCAACTCCACTAATGCTTTTTCTATTTGCGGAGGCACCAGCATCCAGGCAGGTGATCCGGTCGGCAAAGTATATGGTGCTTGTGGAAGCCCCTCCATCGTTAACAATACCTTTATCGAAGTGCCTGTACAAAGTCAGACTAAACCGCAGATTTGGACCTATCAGCCATCCCAGTATGGCCCGCCCATGTCCTTGACATTTGTCGACGGCAAACTACAATCCATCGATTAATTCTTCCAAAGGTTTATAAATGAGTGAAACAATTGATGATTTGACTATTGCTTTTAGCGAAAATGGCACAGAAACTACCAAAGAACTGGATAAGTATGTGTTAACCAAAGGGGCCTGGACCACCATTATGTTTAAATATCAGGATTGGGATAATGCAAAAAACGATTTCGGCCCAATCAAATATTCCATAAGACGATATCAGAAAAGGAATAATCAATACTGGATGAAATCCAAATTTAATATTTCCAGTGAAGATCAGGCGCGGAAAATTGTTGAAGTGCTGAACCAGTGGCTGGCCGCTGAGTAATTGAGAGCTTAAGTTAAGGAATTATTGTTGGTTGGGCCTTTGCGTTCGAACCACTCCTGAACATAATGTGGCCAAGGGCCTAATGGCGCTGCCTTAAGGCCTTAACCACTACTCTCTACGTCCCTCGGCTTATCCCTGAGAGATGGTCACAAAATTTAACCATCCTATTAGGGCCTACGTACCCCGCTTTATGCGGGGTACGTAGGCTCTTACGAGGGACGTAGGTAAAGTCTTAAGGCAGCGCCATTTGGCCAAGGGCCCAACCTATCCCTACTGCAACTCGTTTCCCCCTCTAAAAACCAAGCTTTCTTTTGAACCTGTGTGCAAGTTGTTTTATAATAGCCCGATCGGCCAAACCTTCCAGGATCTCGCATGAAATCTCGATTTTCACTTTTGCTGTTAGCAGTCCTGGCAGTTATTTCAGTTTTTTATATTAAATTCGCAGTCTCTGGTAAACAGCATTCTCAACCGCAATCGCCGCTGATCGCTGTTGAAACCGCGCATGTGACCGAGCGTGTACTAGCCGAGCAATTTGAAACGCTGGGCAGTCTGGCCAGTATGGATAGTATCGACATCAGCTCGGAAATTGCCGGACAAATTTCAGCGATCCATTTTCAGCCCGGCGCATTGGTAAAAAAAGACACCTTGCTGATTCAACTTGACAGTACTGTTATGAAAAGTCAGCTTGCGAGTGCAAAAGCCAGCCTGTCACTCAGTGAAACCAATTACAAACGAACAAAGGAATTAGCACAGAAAAGTCTGGCCTCCGAACAGGCTCTTGATCGAGCCCTGGCTGATCTGCGTGAAAAACGAAACGCGGTTAAGGTCAAACAGGCGCAATTGGAAAAATTAAATCTTCGTGCACCGTTTACCGGCACGCTGGGTTCAAAACAGGTCAGTGTCGGTCAATATGTGAAAATGGGGCAGGCTCTGGTTCATCTGGTTGCCAACCAGCAGTTGCGCGTCGAATACAATGTACCGGAAAAGTTGCTGCCTCGTCTTCACAATGGCCAGCGGGTACGAGTCAGTTCAGATGCCTTCCCCACTCAGGTTTTCATTGGAAAAGTGAATTATATTGCACCTACCATCGACAAAGACACTCGCACCATTGCGGTCGAGGCTCTGATAGACAATAGTAAAAACCAGCTTTCAGCTGGGCTGTTCGTCAGAGTTAAACACCAGCTTGGTCTGGCCAGAAAACGCTTGCTGGTTCCGGAGGAAAGTCTGATTCCAACAATTAGCGGGCAGAAAATTTTTGTTCTTCGCGGTGACAAAGCCATTACCGTTCGCGTTAAAACAGGAGCTCACCATGCAGCCATGACGGAAGTTTGCCAGGGGCTTAAGGCAGAAGACATCATTATCGTACGCGGGCAGCATAAATTAAAAGAAGGCAGTAAGGTTACCGCTGTAAATCATATCAGGAGTCCGCGGTGACTTTTCCAGAGCATTGCATTAAGCGCCCCGTATTTACCATTGTTTTAACACTTATGATAGTAATCACCGGACTTTTACATTTCGCCAAATTGTCTCTGCGCCATCTTCCCAATATTGAAAAACCTTCTATCACTATCAATACTGAATTTGATGGCGCAAGTCCTGAGCTGGTAGAAAAAGAAATTACCATTCCCGTAGAAAACATGCTGTCCAGCGTTCCCGGGGTCGATAGCTTACGTTCAACCAGTTTGCTGGGTAAAAGCCGGGTGACCATTGATTTTCAATTGGGTGTGGATATCAATGAAGTGATTAGTGATATTCGTAACAAAATGTCTTCACTGCAAACGCATTTGCCTTTGGGCAGCCATGCACCCGTGGTCAACAAAAATGATTCTGATGCCAATCCGGTTGTTGTACTTGGTTTTCATGATGCACGAAAAAATCCGCTTGAAATTACTGATTATATTTCAAGAAATATCAAACCGGTTTTGCAGGAAATTCAGGGAGTGGGTGAAGTCAGTTATCATGGCGGACGTAATTATGCCGTCAAAATTGCACTGGACCCGGTAAAAATGGCTGCCCGGCAGATTACAGTAGCTGAAATAAAAAAAGCACTGGCTCAACAAAATATAGACGTACCCAGCGGGCAAATTAAAAGTGCTAATCGCTATTACACAGTGGTCACTCATGCACGCCTGCAAAATGCCAGAAAATTTTCAGAGTTAGTTATAGCGCAACGCGATCACCAGCTAATTCGTTTAAGTGAAGTGGCCGCAGTGTCCGTCGGCAGTGAAAATGAGGATAACTTGCTGCGCATTAACGGAAAGCCAGCGGTCGGCCTGGCGATTCTTGCTCAATCCAATGCCAATCCCGTCGACGTAGCCAAAGCGGTTCGAAAAAGCCTGTCCCGCCTGGAGAAAAGCTTTCCTGAGGGCTTTAAATCAGAAATCGTATTTGATTCAACCCAGTTTATCAAGGCCTCCATCCATGAAGTCTATTGGACTTTTTTTGAGGCTTCTCTCTTTGTCGGGCTGGTGGTTCTTTTGTTTCTGGGCAGCATCCGTGCGGCTTTAATTCCTATCGTCACCATTCCCATTTGCCTGATTGGAACCTTTTGGCCAATGTACTGGATGGGATTTGAACTGAATTCATTAACCCTTCTGGCAATGGTTTTGGCGATTGGCCTTGTCGTCGATGATGCCATTGTGGTGTTGGAGAACTGCCACCGGCACATACAAAATGGCTTATCTCCCATTCGAGCCGCTATTAAGGGAAGCAACGAAATTGTTTTCGCTATTCTGGCTATGACTATTACCTTAGCGGCAGTCTATGCCCCGATGGGTTTTGTGGATGGCTTTACCGGAAAACTGTTTTTTCAATTTGGCGCGACTTTGTCAATTTGCGTATTACTATCCGGACTGGTTGCTTTAAGTCTGTCCCCAATGATGTGTTCGCAATTACTTAATCAAAAAGAAAGCCGCTACAGTCATTGGCTTGATCAGGTATTTAAAAAACTGGGCGATTGCTATAGCCGAAGTTTGAACACGATGCTTCATCGCCCATACCGCTTATCTCTGATTTTGGCTGCATCCTGTCTGCTTGGTTTCTTCTGTTATTATCAGTTAGGAGCGGATCTGGCTCCGGTTGAAGATCAGTCCTACATTATAGGACCCATCGCCTCACCCACTAATGCCAGCACCGAATACACCGACCACTATAGCCGGCAGTTGGAGGCTATTTATGAATCCATTCCGGAAAAGCTGAATTATTTTGTTTCCGTTAAACCCTCCTCAGCCTTTACCATTTTAAAGTTGCGTCCATGGCACGAACGCTCACGTTCACAAAAGGAAATCAGTGACGAGCTCAGTGAAAAAATGCAGAAACTGATTGGGGTGAATGTGTATCCGGTAAGCCCTAATCCCTTGGGCAATCGCGGCGGCAGCAGTAATCAGTTCAGCCTCGCAATTATGGGAAACACCAGTTACAAACGGCTCAACGAGATAAGCAACGATGTGGCCAAAACCTTAAGCGAGTTTCCTCAATTAAGGCATGTTAAAAACAATCTTGCGCTGGATAGCGAGCAGGTCAATATTGAAATTGACAGACAACTGGCAGCCGATCTTGATGTTAATCTGGCACAGGTGGCAGAACTATTATCGACAATGCTTGGCGGAAGTAATCCGGTCAATTTTAATTATGACGGGCAAACTTACAAAGTGATCTTGCAGTTAAATCATTCCCAGCGCCGCGATATTGCCATTCTCAATAAACTCTATGTTAAAAGCGGGCGGCAAAAAATGGTTCCTTTATCCACATTGATTGACGTCAGCCATTCAATTGGACCAGATAGTTTGCCGCATTTGAATCGTTTAAGGACCTCAAGTATCAGCGCTGAACTCGCACCTGGTGCTCATTTAAATGAAGTCATAGTTAAAATTCAGGATATTTTGGATAAAAAATTACCGGATGATATCCAATATCGCTTTACCGGTACCGCCAAAGATTATCTGGAATCCTCTGGAAATAGCATTTATGCAATGCTTTTAGCCTTATTATTTATTTATCTGGTGCTTTCGGCGCAGTTTGAAAGCTTTATCGATCCCTTGATTGTACTGCTCAGTGTACCATTATGTCTGGTAGGTGCTTTGCTCACCTTGTATTTAACCAATCAGACGATTTCAATTTATAGCAATATTGGGATGGTAACTCTGGTAGGTCTTATTACCAAACACGGTATCATGATTACCGAATTTGCCAATCTGAAAATACAGGAAGGAATGGATAAATTTAATGCTGTCATTGAAAGTGCAAAAATCAGACTCCGTCCTATCTTGATGACCACCCTGGCAATGCTGCTCGGCGCCCTCCCCCTCGCTTTGGCAACAGGAGCGGGTGCAGAAAGCCGCCGGCAATTGGGTATTGTTATTCTCGGAGGGATGTTAGTGGGTACTTTCTTTTCCCTGTATGTGGTTCCTTTTGCCTATATCAAACTATCAAGACGCAGCCGCCAGACACTCGCCATCTGCCCAGACGAAAGGCCTACAGCCAATGCAGCCTGATTTTTTTTCAACTGATTACCTCACCTCCCACGGCTAATTACCTACGTCCGCAACTTGTTCGCGCGATCCAGCAATTACTTATATCAAAATAGCCACCCTTAATTTTATCTTAATGAAAGTCGATTAAAATGGTTATTTTTTAAACTATATGTAAAACTATAGGAATTGCCATGCTAGAGAAGTCAGAACCAAAAGCCCCAGTTAATCCTGTTAACCACTCCCTGGTAGAGTTATTTAAAACTGAAGAAACTTATCGTAATAAATTAATTTTTCTGGTTGATGTGTTTTCAAGATCTGGATTGATTGGAACCAACCCTGTTTTAAACAAATTCAAACAATTACTCCCGAGACTTGTTGAAATTTCAATGAGACTCGATACAAACGTGACTGAGGGGTTAAAAATTTCTCAAAAAATAGCGGCAGGAGAAACTATTTCCATTGAAGAGCAGGAAACTCTTGATTCATTAAGAGATCAGCGCCAACAATTATTAATTAAGTATTTCGTGCTTTATGCTGAATATGCGACAAATTATGGTGCATTTCAGAAACAAGCTGGAAACCCTAAGGCATTTAAGGCATTAAAAGATTACGTGTATGCAAGCAACAAACAGGGTTTTTGCTTGTCAGATTATCTGATTGAGCCCGTGCAACGTGGTCCTCGTTATGACATTCTGATTAAAAATGTCATTGAATATAACCAATCTGCGAAAGTAAATCCTTTAGTTAAACTAAATGACAAACAAATAGAGCAGTTCCAGAAAATGTCTGCCCATATCAGATATTGTGCAAGTGAAGCCAACAAGGCGACTCCTGAAATGACGCAGGCTGAAGAAACAATTCCAACCGAAGAGTCTGGTTACAAATTTGGTGATATAAGCAGAGCCGGATGGGCATTTGCCGGTCAAGCTGCACAGAAAGGCTTTGGTTTAATGAGCGTTCTTCTTTCTTCCCCACCCAGTGTAACCTCATCAGCAGCATTAACATCAGTAAAAGAAAATATCAATGATGAAGAAGTTAACAGCCTCGCAGATGAATTTGAGAATCTTTATTCTGATGAAGAAATAAGTTTAGATGATTTCCAATTCCTGGGTGAGGATGATATGGAAGCACAAAACAGCTCCCTTAATACACCCATGTAAGTATCCAGCCAACCTCAGCGAAGTATTGCGCTTCGCTGAGGTAATTTAAAATGATCTTAAATTTTCTTTACTAGGCCATTCACTATCCTTTACAATCGCTGCTGCCTCGCAAGCAAATTAAAGGATTTAAAACAATGGAAAATCAAACACTTCAACGTTATCTGCATTATTTAAAACAAGACCCGGATAATACCAATCTGCTTCTTTCAATCAGTCAAAACTTCCAAAACCAGCAAAACTGGCATCAGGCTCAACACTATCTGGATCAAGCCAAAAAAGCCTCCAACCAGGCCCTTTGGCTGCAACAAGGCCTGCTGCACTTATCGGCTGAAAATCATGCGGAAGCTATTGCTGTTTTTGAAAAAGCATTAGAGGAGCGCGATCTGCCGCAACGGCGCTATTATCTGGCTTATTCCTATAGTTTACAAAAAAATTATGCCTATGCCTTGGAATTACTCAAGCCGCTTGAGGCCAGTAATGAGATACTCGCCATGAAAGCGAGATTATTGCAGCGACTCGAACGTTTTGAAGAGAGTATTGAGCTAATTCGTTCTATAGAGCACTATGAGGAGAATGCGGAGCTTTTGGGCTTATTGGCAGCATCCTGGTTTGAGCTGGAACATGAGCAAGAGGCTGTTTACCATGCTAAATTATGTCTGTCTTTAAATGATACGAATCGTGAAGCACAGCTGGTGCTGCTATTTCTGGATAAACAAACTTCATTAACCGATATTGAAGCTTTCATTGCGGTGGATTCAGCCAACTTCCGTCTTTGGTATTATTATGGCGTTAAGCAAATGGAAAAACATCAATTGCCAGATGCACAAGCCTCGTTTGAAAAAAGCCTGCAATTGAATGAACGGTTCTACCCGACCTGGATAGGGCTTGGCTGGTGTCATTTGCTAATGAATGACTTGTCTGAAGCACAACACTGCTATCACTCGGCCAGCCGGCTAAAGCCTTTAATTTCCGAAGCCTGGTCGGGTCTGGCCTTGTTAGCTATTCTGAATAAGGAGTGGGAAAAAGTTTCAGAGTATATCGAGAAAGCAAGAGAACAAAATCCAGAATGCTCCATACTCGCTTTGGCTGACGCATTATTTAGTAGTCATCAACCACTGCAAGCGGCTTAATATACATAAACGAAAATTATTAGCCTTGACAGAAATCAAGGCTTTTTATCATTTTCTTTTGCCAGCGTCAGATATTGTTCTCCCACAACCTTCTTTAGCCACAAATACGCCGGGTGGTTTCGAGAATTAACCCAGTTCACCTGCATTTCATCCCCACGATTTTCCATATACGTAGGCTGATAATCGACTCTATCGATATGAGTACTCACTTCATTTTTTTCAATATACAAGGACAATAAGCCACTGGAACGGTTTTTCAAACTGCCCTGATTCGAAATAAAATTCCCCAGAGAGTAAGCGACAAACACTTTCTGTCCGGATTTTGCCTTTATCCAGTCGAAGGGTTGGACACAATGGGGATGAGAACCCAAAATGGCCATTGCACCCGCATCTGCAAACTGCTGCGCTAAACGGCGCTGTGATTTATCGGGCTTTAACTGATACTCAACACCCCAGTGAGGCGTCACAATGACTGCGTCATGTGTTTTGGCCAACTCAGCTATCAGGCTTAAAACCAGTTCCTGATCACGATGGCATAATAAGACCTGCTGCTCTGTATCCTTAATTCCATTGGTATCCTGGGTGCAGGCCAACCAGGCAATTGAAATGCCATGAGCATTGGTTTCTGCGAACCAGCGCTCCTCACTGCCGTTTTTTTTAGTTCCTGTAAAGGCCAATTCGTTTTTATTCAAAACATCAATCGTTTTATCGATACCTGTTCCATAACGGTCGAGTGCATGATTATTGGCTGTTGAAACCACATCAAATCCGGAATCTTTTAATCCCGATATTAGACTGGGCGGATAATTAAACATTGGGAAGGCTGTATAGGCGGCATGCAGGCTCTCTGTGGCACGGCCTCTGGAGTCAAGCATAGCGGCAACGGGGCCCTCAAGATTGCCGTAGGTAATATCAGCTTTCTGTAGTTCAGGAATTAGAGAACTCCATAACTGAGTGAAACCGAGCTTCATGCCCTTGTCGCGCAGCGGTTTATGAATAAGCACATCACCAACGGCTACGATGTGAATCGTATCCGCCTGACATGTGAACGTATACAGCAGGGAAAGCAAGACTATCGGCAAGTACCGCATATCTGACTCCCGGAAGATTTGTTTTATTGATTAACAAGAAACATGCCAGTTTTAATGCGGTCTCTGGTTTTCTCCCTCGCTTTCGCTATCACCTTCATTCTCCGTTTCGGCTACATTTTCAGGACCTGCGGGGGTCTGATTTTGGTTGTTTTGGAACATTTGCCCATTTTGAGAAGGCTCATCAGGTAAAACAGACTGCGGTTCCTCTTCTACCGCATGAGCTATTCCCTTTTGAAATAATTTGGCAGTACTGCTGGGTTCAGACTTATCCACTGGCGATAATGAAATCGCGGAGATCAACTGATTATCTTCGATAATGGACTGCTTCATTTCACTTTGTCTGGCATTATATTCCGCATTCTCGCGGTAGGTTTTAAATCCCAATAACACACTGGAAAAACTGATAACCGCCAAGGCGGTCACAGTGACTGCAATAATCACTGCCAAGGGAACTCCCAAACCGGGAAAAAGAAAGGCCATACCAGCCACTGCAAGAGCCAGTCCCGTGGCGGATGATCCATAACCTAAACCGATTACCAGCGTTTTTTCCAGCGACCATTTCTTATCGTCGGCAAGCTGCTGTTTGACTAATGCCTTAAAATCAACGTCCGGAAGGCTTTCACCATATTCTTTCTCTAAATTCTCGATGAACTCCTGAGTCACAAGGGCAGATTTGTCCTCAGGATACAGCTGCGAATACACTTCTTTGCTTTGCTTGATAAAATCAATAACACTATAACCAACTACTGCCGCCCCCAGGACGATCCCTGGTATTGCCAAAAAAGGAAAAGCGAGGCCCAGTACCGAAGAGGTAATCACTAATCCTAATCCAAGTCCCATCCAGGCCGCATCTTGCAGAAAATGTTTCCATCGTTTATTGGGTTTTAATTCAGAAAGCCGCTGCTTACTGAACGCGCGAACCTGCCGTTCAATAACAGCCAGCGAGGCAAGATTGGCTAAATCCATACCCGCATCTTTTTTAAGAACCTCTTCAAACAATTTGCCTTTTGTAATTTCAAGCTCATTTTCATTTTTTAAATGCTTGAGTTGGTTCAGTCTCTGTTCCCATTCATCATGAGAAGGATGTTCGCAAAACCACTGAGGCTGGCGGGCTAAAATCGTGTCACTGTTGTGAGTATGCAAAGCACCCAATAATGACATCAGATACCGGTAGAAACGATAATTGGTTAATGAATCGTCAAGATTGTCAGGTAGGTCTGATTTCTTTTTTAACGTTTTTAAAAGGGCAGACAAGCGTTTTTCATGCAGTAAAAAATCGTCTGCCGTCCTGGCTTTAAGCATTCCTTCAAGAGCATTGTCGGTACTTGAATGCGCCGCTTTTGCAAATTGCCTCGCCCCTTCATCTTCATACTTACGCATAAAATCGTCGGTAACGGCAGTGAGCTGCTCTTTAATGACTGCGGCTGCGGAAAGCTCTGTTTGCAATTGTTGCTCTTGTAATTTAGACATAGTCAGCGGCGTATAAAAAATCCAAAATTGTAATTATACAGGTTAACAAAAGTTCCATCGGCTTGAAATTGCAGTATTAAATGATTAATCAGATCCATATTTTTCTCATTTCCATAATAGCTTGCTATACCAATTCCCTCATTAATTTTCAAATCAATATTCATCAGTTTAATTTTATCTGGATGCTGACGAACCAGATATAGCGCACTGTATTTATTCATAAACACAGCGTCTATATCCTGCCGGGCCAAAGCGATGGCCAGATTATTAAAATCATCAAAGGGAACCACAGTGATATTCAAGTCATTATGTTGTTGCAGATATTCATTGTAAACCCGCCAGGACATTACCCCCACCCGTTTTCCAGACAGTGATTTCAAAGTGGTTAGCGGGCTGTCTTTTAATGTGACAAATGCTCCTTCTGTAATCATATATGGAATAGAAAACAGGTAATTCAGCTGTCTTGAGGGGGTAATCGCGATATCTCCAATCGCATAATCAATTTTTCGCTCGGACAAGGCAGTATATAATTGCGGCCCCTCCAGGGAAACAAATTGACATTCCCAATGCAGCTTCTCACAGATTTTTTTCATCAAATCGATATCAAATCCATTCAATAAGTAGTGGCCATCGTTTGTTGCAAAAGGAGGATCAAAAAAAGGAGTTCCGATCTTTACAGGAGTTGCGGCGATAACATTCATCATAAAGCCTAGCCAGAAAAGAAAACAAAATCCCTTAATTTTCATTTAGCACACCCGGTTTGATCTTGTTATTCTAACTATAGATGATTGTTTTTACTTTTTTTCAAAAAAGACTTTCATCATAAAATCATTTACAATATTCTTTTAAAATTAAGGATATCCCACAATGACAAAGCTTGTCAGTTTGCTAAGCGCCAGTTTATTTCTTACCTTCCTGCCAAACGCAGAGGCAGCTTCGGTTAAACCGGAAGATCTCATCAAGGTTGATAAGGGGAATACAACTCAATGCGTTGAATATTACACTTATCAGGATGGTTTATATTGCAGCTCAAAGATCTTAAATCCTGACGTTAAAGTGGATCCTGAAATAGTCAGATCTGAGCAGCAGAACCTGGTCTTCGATAATCGTGTCTGGCAGGCTGCCTGGGGAAAAAAAGATTCAGTCATGGTCACTATAGAGTATCTCCCGGCCGGTGAACGGCTTGATCATTGGCAGGAACTGGTGACTACTCAATATTTTCCAGAACTGCAAAAGCAAGCCACCTTAAAACAGTTTTCCAATGTTATTATGGAAAATCTGAAAAAAATCGCAAATCCGGAAATAACGATTCTCGAAGAGACCCCTGATCAGATTATTTTTGAATTCAGAATTAAAGAGCCCAGTAATTCTGTGCAGGATGAAATTCAGAAAATCGTGCGAACAGATAACGGGTTCTATGTCCTGCATTATGTTTACCGCAGTGCCGATATGGGGAAAGAACGCCGCACGCTTTGGCTGGAAAATCTTAAGAAGAGTTCAATAAAGGAGGAAGGGGCGAAAAATTAGGCTCAGTGTTACTCCTGAGAGACAAAGCTTGGTTTCCAGCAAAGGTCGGGCAAAAGCGCCCGACCTACGTGGCTTTCTCTTCTCAGCCAGCACTTGCCGCAGCACGTTCACGTATACGTTCGAGAGCATAGTTCATACGAGCGAGAGTTTTTTCTTTTCCGATTAAAAACAGGGTTTGATCAATCGCGGGCGACATGCCAGTACCAGTGACAGCCACACGAAGAGGCTGGCCCAGCTTACCCATATTGATATCAAACTCACTGCAAACTTTGTCAATCGACTCATGTAATGTTTCCGCGTTCCAGTCGGAGAGGTCAAGCAAACTGCTATACAGTCTTTCTAAAGGCTCGAGAATGACAGGCCGCAAATGTTTTTTAACTGCATCCTCATCATAAGCAATTTCGTCTTCGAAAAAATAACGGCTTTTATCACACATTTCCACCAGCGTTTTACAACGCTCCGCCTGAAGAGCAACGATATTTGCAAGCTCAGGCCCTTTTTCTGTGGGGATGCCCTGGGTTTCAAAATGCCATGCAAGCGCTTTTGCCGTTTGAGCAGGATCTTGTTCTTTTAGATAATGCTGATTAAGCCAGTATAATTTTTCATAATTAAAGCTTGATACACCACGACTGACATGTTTTAAGTCAAAAAACTCAATCATCTCTTTCAGAGAAAATATTTCCTGATCACCATGCGACCAACCTAAACGAACCAGATAATTCAACAAGGCCTGAGGTAGTATCCCTTCCTCTTTAAACTGCATGACGCTGACCGCACCATGACGTTTTGATAAACGCTTTCCATCATCCCCAAGGATCATTGGCAAATGAGCAAAAACAGGAATTGGCGCATTCAGGGCTTTAAAAAGATTAATTTGGCGCGGAGTGTTGTTGATATGATCATCTCCACGAATAACGTGAGTAATTTCCATATCCAAATCGTCAATAACCACGGCAAAATTGTAAGTTGGATGGCCATCCGAACGGATAAGGATCAAATCATCCAGTTCAGCATTATCCACGTGAATATCGCCATACACCTGATCAGAGAAACTAACCACTCCCGATTTCGGATTTTTGAAGCGAATCACATGCGCTTCATCAGTAGGCGCAAGATTCAAATCCCTGCAATGCCCGTCATACTGTGGCTTTTGTTTAGCAGCCAACTGCGCTTCTCTCAGCGCCTCAAGACGTTCTTTGGAACAAGTACATCGATAAGCCATGCCCTGCTCTAACAAAAGGCTGGCGACTTCTTCATAACGCTCATAACGTTCGGACTGATAGAACGGTCCCTTGTCAGAGTGGAGATTAAGCCATGCCATGCCATCGAGAATGGCCTGCACTGATTCTTTGGTTGAACGTTCCTGATCTGTATCTTCAATCCGGAGTATAAATTCGCCCTGATGATGCCTGGCGTAAAGCCATGAATACAAAGCAGTGCGCACACCGCCTACATGAAGCAGCCCTGTAGGGCTTGGGGCAAACCTTGTTCTGACAACCATAAGGCTCTCCATTAATTAGTCAATAGCAACCTGATATCATAGCGCAGATTGGATACCCGGCACAATGACCGTTACTGCAGTAAGGCATGATAAGAGTTCTGATTGCTGATAGTTGAAATAAAATGCGGGAAGTGATTGATGTTTCCATCTAAACTTTGTATTGTTTTCCAAATTTTTTCTTTTTTATTATTTATGCACAGACACAGGATTCCCACATGAAGGGAATTGGTATCAAATACCAACTCAGGCTAACCACCTTAATCCCGGTATTTCTGGTCGCTCTTCTTTTTGCTGTTTTTTATAACGGCCAATTCAGTAAAGATTTACATCAACACATGTCCCGCCTGGGCGAAGCGTATATCAGACAATTACTGCCGGCAGCTCAATTGGCAATGATGCGCAATGACCGTCGAACCCTCCAGGGTTTAATTAATGCCTCCACCGTCAATCCAGAGGTTCAGGCGCTGGCCTTTTATAATGCCGAGGGACAATTGGTCGCCTATCGCGGAGGCAAGCATTCTATTCATAAACCATTTAAACCGCCTGAATATACCGGAGATTATATTGAGAGTAAGCAAATCACCCCTTACTCTATTAATTTTGTCGCACCGATTACTATCCCAAAATACAATCTTTATGCGACGACCCCTTTCAGAGCCCCTTCAGATTATATTCCTCTGCAGGCTGACGATATTTTAGGCTGGCTTTCAATTGATATCGATACTCAATCGACTCTGATTAAGCAGTATAAAATGTACATTATTACCATTTTTATTACCTTACTCGGTTTACTTATCAGCTTGACCATTCATTATTTTCTTTCCAAACAGATCTATCAGCCGATATCTCGTCTTCGCCGCAGTATGAAACAAATTCTCAGCAATGAATTTGAGACTAAGATTACAGTTTCAAGCCCTGGGGAACTTGGGGAAATTGAAAAAGGATGCGCGCATTTGCAAAAACAATATCTGAATATTGTCCGAGAGCTCAATCATCACATTGAAGTGGCCACCGCCGATTTACAGCAAGGCCTCGAACTGCTTGAAGAAAAAAATATCCAGTTATCTCTCGAGAAGAAGAAAACGGAAGAAAAAAGCCGGCAAAAATCCGAATTCATTGCTAATATGAGCCATGAAATCCGCACTCCCATGAATGGCGTTATCGGCTTCACCAATGTGTTGCTGGAAAGCAAGCTGGATGCCTTGCAACTTGATTATGTTAAAACTATCAAGTCATCTGCCCAGGATTTATTGGCCATCATTAATGATATTCTGGATTACTCCAAAATGGATGCTGGAAAGCTCCATCTGGATTGCATTCCACTTGATTTGAGAGGCTGTATTGATGAAGTACTGACTTTGGCAGCACCCAATGCTCATAAGAAGGGAATTGACTTAATCCCCTCAACTCAAATTAATGTACCTAAAACGGTGCTTGGTGATCCTCTGCGAATCAAGCAAATCCTGACCAATCTGGTTAGTAATGCCGTAAAATTCACCGATCATGGCTATGTGCTGGTTCGTACCTCCATTGAACAGGAATCAGACAAAGATTATATGCTCTGTGTGTCAGTGACTGACACAGGCATCGGTATTTCCGCTGATGATCAAACCCGTCTATTCAATGCCTTCAATCAGGCAGATACCTCCATCACCCGACGTTATGGCGGCACAGGTCTCGGGCTTGTGATCTGCAAAAAGCTGGTTGAAGCCATGCAAGGGCGCATTGTGCTTAACAGTGAACTTAACAAAGGTTCTACGTTTTCAGTGTATATTAAACTTGAAAAATTATCGGCCTATGAAGTGGAGAAAAATCAGAGCCACCGCTTTAACAACATAAAAGCGCTTTGCTTTGATGATAACAGCCTGCAGCTGGAGGCATTGTGTAATGGATTGGGTTATTGGGGAATTGAATGCGTGCCAGTCACTTCCTTTAATCAACTGGAGAAAGCATTCAGTATACACCGGGATTGCACCATCGCTTTTATTAATGTGAATGAAGGCTGCGAAAAACAGGTGGCACAAATTCTTGGCAAACAAAAAATGCCCAGTGTTCTGATTTCCAAGTGGCTTATCCACAATCCACAGTCACTGGGAGCCAATGGCTTTCTGTTCAAACCAATCAGCATTCAGAAACTCCATGAAGTCATCGAGCAGCTCTCAAGTCAAACCACCGTTCCTGTTGCGATGGATCAGGAACTCGACAATTTGCGCAAGCAATTGCGTTTGATTCATCCTGAAATATTGATTGCCGAAGATAATCCAGTCAACCGCATGCTGTTAAATTCACTTCTTAGCGAGTTAAGTAATATTGAGGCGGTTGAAGATGGAAAGGAAACAGTAAGAGCCTGTAATAGCAAACGCTATAATCTTTTGCTTCTTGACTTGCAAATGCCGCAACTTAGCGGACTGGAAGCTGCACAGCAGATACGCCAGCAATCGATGTTGAATAAGCTAACCCCAATAGTAGTGATCAGTGCCAGCGGCAATGACATGAATAAAGATAAAATGAAAAAGGCAGGCGTAGACCTTTGTCTGCAAAAACCTATTGATGAGAAGCAATTATTAACTCATCTGCTGCGTTTACTGAAAAAATCAAAAAACCAGGCAATTGATTGGCAATTATGCGTACAAAAAGTATCTGGTAATCAGGCTTTGGCTGAAGAATTTTTAAATCGCTTTGTTGAGGAGCTCCACAAAAGCCGTGTCGAGTTTTTTGAGCTATATAACAAACAGAATATCCAGGGCTTACAGAATGCAGCCCATAAATTATACGGAGCCTGCTGCTTTTGTGGCGTCCCTCACCTGCAAACTCAAGTTTCCAAACTGGAAAAACAGGCTAAAGAAGCGAAAAAAATTGATGAAATGAAAACCACTTTCGCTGAATTAATCCGTAATATTGATGAAGTCATCGATGAATATGATAGTCTTTACGCCACTTAACACGTAAATTATTTAGGGAGTCCTAATGTCAGTGAAAAATGCAATTTATGCACAATCCGGGGGGGTTACCGCAGTTATTAATGCATCGGCCTGCGGGGTCATTCAAACTGCGCGTCAACATCCTGAAAAAATCGGCAAAGTATTTGCCGCCAAAAACGGTATTATTGGCGCTTTAAACGAAGAATTAATAGACACCTCACTTGAAAATGATGAGGCCATTGCCGGATTAATGTTTACACCAGCCGGCGCCTTCGGCTCATGCCGTTATAAATTGAAAGACAGCGGCTCAGAATATGAGCGTCTGATCGAAGTGTTCAAAGCCCATAATATTGGCTATTTCTTTTATAATGGGGGCGGCGATTCTCAAGATACTGCCAATAAGATTGCCCGGATGAGTAAAGAGATGAATTATCCCATTACCTGTGTCGGCATTCCCAAAACAGTAGATAATGATTTACCTTTCACGGACAACTGCCCAGGTTTTGGTTCTGTCGCTAAATATGTTGCCGTTTCAACTATGGAAGCTGGTTTTGATGTGGCCTCAATGGCTGCCTCTTCGACAAAAGTGTTCATTCTTGAAGTCATGGGACGTCATGCAGGCTGGATCGCAGCCGCCAGCGGCCTGGCCTCACAAAAGCAAGGCGAACCGCCCCATATCATTTTATTCCCGGAAAACGTTTTCGATGAACAGAAATTTCTAGCGAAAGTCGACGCCTGCGTTAAAGAATATGGCTATTGTGTAGTCGTGGTTTCGGAAGGAATTAAGAATCAGGAAGGGAATTTCCTAAGTGACGCCGGTCTTCGCGATGCGTTTGGACATGCTCAGCTAGGTGGGGTAGCGCCTGTGATTGCGCAATTGATAAAAAGCAGTCTGGGTTACAAATATCATTGGGCAGTTGCGGATTATCTACAACGCGCAGCGCGTCACATAGCATCCCAGGTTGATTTGGAACATGCTTATGCTTTAGGCAAGGCAGCCGTTGAACTGGCAATTAGCGGGCACAATGCCATTATGCCAATCGTTAAAAGAGAACAGGATTCACCTTATCGCTGGTCAATCAGTCATGTTCCATTAAGTGAAGTGGCCAATCAGGAAAAAGCCATGCCTGCGGATTTTATCAGCGAAGACGGTTTTGGGATTACCGAGGCTTGCCGGCGTTATCTAAGTCCGTTAATTCAGGGTGAAGCCTATCCTCATTATAATAACGGCCTGCCTGTTTATGTTCGATTGAAGAACCAGCTTGTTGAGCAAAAGCTATAACATCCTGATTAAGATATTGCAGTCGAATTGGCGTATCCTTATGAATCAGAGACCTTATCTATTTTGGTTTCTGTCATTTTCGCGCAGGTGTTTTGCGTAAATGAAAATAGGTGCTCAAAAGACTGCCTTTGCGAGCGTCAGCGAAGCAATTCATCGCCTGCTCAAGGCTTGATATGGATTGCTTCACTTTGTTCGCAAAGACGATACATAGTCTCATTTCCTATCGATTACTTTAGTCTTAAAGGCTACTCTGCCATTACTGAGGTGTATTACCCTTCTCATTCTCTAACTCATGAGATTCCTCTTGGTTTAATTTTGTCGACGCTTTGAAAACCCCAACCGCTCTTAATGATTCGCTTTGCTTATATTCGTAATAATTAACATCGGCTCCCAATTTACTAGCAACATATTTTATTCCATTGCCGATAGCTCTTAAAAAGTTTTTGAGTTGTTCTCCCCAGCCAATTCCAAGTTTTGGACTGGCAATTTCTATTGCATTCTTGCAGCTTTGCTTGAATGTTTTCCCCGCATCATTGATTAGTTCCTTAGAGTGACTAGCACCCACAGCACTAACTAAAGCTTGCTGGTATTGGCTAAAAGCACCCTCCAGGCTTTGTATTAGAACATCTGCGGCTTTAAACGCCTCCGGTTGCGCTTTCTGATCAATGGCAGCGAGTTCTGCTTTTAAAGTTGCCAATGCATCTTCAATTGGTTTTAAAATGGAGTTAATTTCCAAGTGAGATTCCTCTAGTCTCTGTCTGGCAGCCTCCTTCTCTGCTTCCAAAGCTTTTTTCTCTTCCTCCAAAGCCTCTGCCTTGACTCTCTGAGCCTGTGCTTCTGCTTCAGCCTGCAATTTTCCTGCCTCCAGATCTTCAAGCTCGGCTTGTTTTTCTCTTGCACTTTTTAACTCAACAATCTCTGCTTTTAATTTTACAAGGTCCTCAGCTATCTTACCTCGAGCGGCCAATGCGTCGTCACAAGAGAGAGATTGCTTTTTCTGACTTTCCTCAATTTGATCATATTCAAACTGTAATTTTCGCTTTTCCAGAACAGCATCCTCTTTATTAAAATCCAAATCGACTCTCGCCAGTCTACTTCTAACATTATCAAGAGTCTCTTCTAAACCTTTCAGATCCCTTCTTCTTCCCAACAGAAACGCATCCTGTTGTTTCAACTCTTTTTCCTTTGCAGAAAGTTCATTCTGTTTTGCCCGGATTTTATCATCATACTCTTTTACGCTAGCCATCTTTGCACCTAATTGATCATTATTCAATCATATTAGTATAATGTAAAAATCAACTTCCTGCGTTTAATGCGAATCGTATAAGTATGTGCATAAAATATACTGTCATTTCCGCGAGCGGAAATCCTTCGATAAGTTGGCATTGTGCTGGTGATGAAAGTCATTCTCGCATGCGCGACAAGGCTTTGTTGTGTGGATAAAGATAGGTGTCCACAAAACGTGCGGGAATGACAAAGATGGCGTATGAGCTGTATGGCCCTCAGCTCTGAAGGCCAGTAATTTGAGTTATGCTATCGGCAACTGGCAGGTCTGTATTTAGCTAATAATGTTCCACCCGTGCAACTCCAGGTCAAATCGCCATTTGCTTGAAGGGTCGGTTGCAGAATAATGGTTCCGTTGCCTGCAGCTGGAGTGTATGTAATGGTAATCAGACCATTATTTCCAATAGCAATGGATGAGACATTCGCAGTCGCTGCTGGAGAAACATAACCTGTTGCCGCCTGGGTTGCCGGTAAAGCATTGCGAGTCTGAGTGGTTTCCGAAACCGCGTGTTTTGCAGAGGATGCCAAGCTTAATCCTTCTGCTACTCTGGCGCGGATAGTGTAATCCTGATAGGCAGGAATCGCTATGGCAGCTAAAATTCCAACGATTGCTACGACAATCATCAATTCAATGAGTGTAAAACCTTTTTCTTTTTTGTTCATGCCAGACTCCTTATGCGATAAGACAGAGAACATGGAAATGGTGGGGTATTAAAGCAGGCGGGAATCTCGAAGACTCCCGTCAAAAATAAACTAGTCACTAGGCTCTGCAGCTTGCAGGACGATATTTAGCGAGTAAAGTTCCTCCAGTACAGGTCCATGTCACATCCCCATTCGCTTGCAGGGTTGGTTGCAGAATAATTGTTCCTCCACCCGCAGCAGCAGTGTAGGTCACGGTTATTATTCCGTTGGCGCCAATGGCAATGGATTGTACATTCGTTGTTGCAGCAGGGCTAACATATCCTGTAGCAGCTTGTGTAGCCGGCAAGGCATTATTGGAAATTGCCGTTTCAGATACTGCCAATTTGGCTGATGCGGCCAGATTCAGTCCTTCAGTTACGCGAGCACGAATGGTATAATCCTGATAGGCGGGGATTGCAATTGCAGCCAATATACCGACAATCGCTACCACGATCATCAACTCGATTAATGTAAAACCTTTTTGCTTCATGCTACTCTCCTTCGATTAATTTCAGCATTCTGCTTTATCTAAGCAAATTAAATGCCAGTCTTATAAAATGATTGATATTTCAAGCATCTATTATTAATTCAAATGTAGAGTGACTTGTCAAATAGAAATCGGGCAATTATTTGTTATAAAAATGGACCAATTAAGTCACTAATTGACATAGTTTTCAGACGCAAATGGATTATAATTGCTGCACCTCCTATTTTTAGCGGGCAACAATGAATCGTAAAGCACGCATTGAATCTATTTTAAATCGGGAGCTTCCTGTTTATTACATGGAAGTCTTTGATGAATCCAGTCAGCATCATGTACCAGAGGGTGCTGAAACTCATTTTAAGCTTGTTCTGGTCTCTGATTCATTCAAAGGCCAATCGCGAGTCGCCCGGCATCGTTTAATCAATAAATTGTTATCAGAAGAGTTTAACCAGGGTCTGCATGCGCTTAGCATGCATTTATTCACTGAGGATGAATGGAAAGAACGACAAGGGGAAACAAGCAATTCTCCTCATTGTCGGGGCGGGTTTAAGCATGGCTGAATCTATTTACTGGCAAACCGACATTCAACTTCCAGTCAAATCGCGTGGCTTTCATTTGATTACAAGCGAGGTCATCAAGTCGATGCAAGGCGCAACGAGGATTAAAATTGGCCTGGCCAATCTCTTTCTTCAACATACTTCCGCTTCGCTGGCTATCAGCGAAAATACCTGCCAGGATGTACCATTCGATTTGGAAACCCATTTTAATCGCTTGATTCCTGATGATGATCAGTTGTTTCGCCATACTCTTGAGGGTTCAGACGATATGCCGGCTCACATTAAAAATGTGATGCTTGGCTCAAGCCTTACAATTCCAATAAAGGACGGGCGGTTATTGCTTGGTCGCTGGCAAGGAATTTACCTTTGTGAACACCGGAATCAGGCCAGTGCTCGCCGATTAATAGTGACCATTCAGGGCAGCTAAGCTGGTTTAAGTGTTATGCGAGCTTTGGTGAATCAATCCAGAACATGCCCCAACACAGGCTTGCCCTGGATTGATTCACTTTGTTCGCAAAGACTATACAATCAGGACGGTTTGAATTCTGCAGCCTGCTTTTGTTCTTCTTCTGGCGTATTTAAAATAGCGGTCCCCAAATTGACTCCGTCCATTACGCTCAGCATATAATTGACGCTGTCAGGAAGACTGCTGCACATTGTTAATGCGGAGTAATCAGTTCCCAGTGCCATTCCATTTAATATGACGCTCGAAATATAAGTCAGCGTACTGTTATTATCGCGAAGGCCCATAGCAGTAACCAATTGCACGAGCATTTTAAAGGCTAATTCGCTGCCCTTCGCATCTTCACTGGCTAGCAGGTAGACTGCAGCGGCTACAGTGGCAGCAAGGTTGAGTCTCTGTAAAGCAGCCCGCCAGGAACTATTTGCACTAAAAAAACCAGACATGTTGAACTCCTGTTAATATAGAACCTCCATTAAACATCATGAAAAAAAGAGATACAAGCATTCGGATTTAAGTTTTTTATATGGAATTTTAAATAAAATCAGTTTCTTCAAAAGGCTCAATCCCCTATAATGTATATCTTTTTGTCAGTATCTGTTGTTGGAACTTTTTTTAATGAAAGCCTGGTCCTCCGAAAAAATATCTGTGTTAGCACTTGTACTCTTAATTACAGGAGCGATCGATAGTATTCGTAACTTACCCGCAACAGCCCTTTTTGGCTCCAGCCTGATATTCTTTTTCAGTTTTTCAGCTATTGTATTTTTAATTCCGGTGGCACTGGTATCCGCCGAATTATCATCGACCTGGTCTGAAGAAGAAGGCGGGGTTTTCTCCTGGGTAAAACATGCCTTCGGGGAAACTCTCGCTTTCTTCACCATTTGGCTGCAATGGATTAATACGATGGTCTGGTATCCGACCATTCTCTCGTTTATCGCAGGCACCTTGGCCTATCTGGTTAATCCTGCTTTGGCTCAAAACAAATACTATCTGATTGCAGTCATTCTCACAGTATTTTGGTCTCTGACCTTGCTGGGATTAAGCGGCCTCAAGGCCTCCGCCCGTTTTGCCAGTTTTTGCGCCATTTTTGGAATGATTATCCCGATGGCCTTTATTATTCTGCTGGCAATTATCTGGCTAATCAAAGGCCAGCCGATTGCAGTTGATTTAAGCCCTGCCCATCTTCTTCCTCACTGGGGAGATACTCAATCCTGGGTTTCGCTAACGGCTATCATGACCTCTTTTTTGGGAATGGAGCTGGCTGCAGTCCATGTCCGTAATGTGGAATCTCCCCAGCATAATTTTCCTAAAGCCATGTTTTTTTCAGTGTTGCTGATTTTGTCTACCATGATTTTTGGCTCCCTGGCGATTGCCTTCGTCTTGCCGCAAGACCAGATCAGTCTTGTCGATGGTGTTATGCAGGCATTTAGTAATTTCTTTCAGGCTTACCATATGACCTGGCTAATGCCGCTGATTATCGTCATGCTTTTATTGGGTAGCCTCGGCGGAATGGTGAACTGGATTATTTCGCCCGCCAAAGGCCTGTTACTGGCAGCTGATAACGGTTTTCTGCCCCATTGGCTTTATCGGCTGAACAAACATGGGATTGCTTCCCGAATTCTGATTCTGCAAGCGATTCTTGTCACCTTATTGTGCAGTGGGTTTTTATTATTTCCCAGTGTGAATGCTATCTATTGGCTGTTCACGGACTTAAGCACTGAATTATATATTTTGATGTACGTGTTCATGTTTATCGCCGCCTGGCGATTAAAAAGTAAAGCCGCAGGCATGCCGAGAACCTTTCAGATTCCTGGCGGTAAAGCGGGTTATTATGCAACTTGCCTCCTGGGTTTAATCGGCTGCTTCATTACCCTGGCCGTAGGTTTTATACCTCCTGAAAACAGCATGGATATTGGCGGTGCAGAGCGTTTTCGTCTGGTTTTTAGCTGTGGGATATTAATGATGATATTACCCGCTTTTATTCTTTACCTTAGACGGCGAATGCTGCTTGCCAAAGCGGGTGATAAAGCATTGTAAGTTGGGCCATGGGCCTAATGGCGCTGCCTTAAGGCCTTAACCACTACTCTCTACGTCCCTCGGCTTGTCCCTGAGAGATGGTCACAAAATTTAACCATCCTATTAGAGCCTACGTACCCCGCTTTATGCGGGGTATCCAAGTAATGCGTCTGATTGGCAAAAACATTTTAAACTCACTACCATTGTTATGATACCCCGCATAAAGCGGGTTACGTAGGCTCTTACGAGACGTAGGTAAAGTCTTAAGGCAGCGCCATTTGGCCAAGGGCTCAACCTACATTTAAATGCATCTCTCCTTAAATTAATGGCAGCCGTAAATTTACACTTTAGTTACATTTCTTTAATATTTTCTTAAGAATCGGATGGTAATTTGATTTTACTTGAATGAGTCTTGAGCTTCTAAATGCGTAAAAACAACTCAAAAAAACCAAGACAAGTCATTATCCTCTCGGCTGAAGCAGAGGAAAACTGCAGCCAATCTGCTGAAATTGATGAATTAATGAAGCAGTTCCACTCTCTGGCAAAAATACATAAGAATCTTAAGCTGAAAGATGATGTCTTAAGGCTGGCAGACAAAGAATTCCGTTTAAATCAGTACGTCACTGCTTTTCAGAACAAGACAGTCAAAGCTAATACTCTCATTGCACAAATTATGATGCATTATCGAAACCGAATTGATCATCAGGCCTACCATCATTCTCTCGTCAAAGAGATCACTGAAGCCGTTTTGCAATTACAGAAACTGACAAGCAAGCGTACTAGCCTGCACAATGCAATAGAGCAGCGATTCGCACAGGTATTCCCTGCTACCAATAACATTGAGGAACTGCAGGTTCATAAAGATTTGGCAGCCGAAGCGCTTCAAAAACAGTTGGAGAAATTTTTTCTAGGCATTTTTATTCTCAGGATAGGAAATAAAAAAGATCCGTACAGCCTCAAACTTACCAAAGATCTAATCACTTTCCTGAATGATACCTTTCCCTTACTTAAAGACAAAACTACCGGTTTGAATAGAGAAACGATCAAGACATTAGAACGCTCAGTTTATGCTCATCTTGGAGTAAAGAGCTGGTTTATGAAAACAGCGGCCTCTCAAAACACCAGTGAATTGATTGCCAATCTGTTTTACTGGCAAGGCCCGGAATCCTGGGCCACTTTAAAAAAGCAAATAGTCGCGCTGCATCATCTGAACACTAAAATTGCTGCCTTTCCCCTTCACGCTATCAAGGAATTTGACATGCTAAACCAACTCACTGAACAAAATGAACAAATGATCAAAGCTTATGCCCTGAAATTACCCGCAGAACTCAGTGAGTTTTCTACAGATCTGAATGAGCGGCTTAGACTTTTTAGCAGTGAAGACAGCGAAAAACCGATCATTGCTCAAGCCAGGACAAAGCGGCCTCTGTTGAATGAATGGTCAAATCAAGTCGATGCCATTCTGGCAGCCTATCAGCAGCAATGCAGTCAGTTAGTTCCATCGCTGTCTGCATTAGAACGATTGCAATCTATTCACGGGCAGCAGGAAATCTGTATACAGGCACTTCAAAATGTTGAGAGACTGGTGGAGCAGTACCGACCTGGACACTCGATGTTCAAACAGAAACTCACCCTGGAATACGAATCTGAAAAGAAACTGGTTTTTCGTAAGCTTAGTCAAAGTATTCAAGCAGCGAATGATGCCCTACTATTAATCAAAGATAAAGTCACGGTGGATTTCGAACTTTCAGAAGCCCGTTCATTTTGCGAAAAAATTTTGCAGCAGCAGCAACCGCTTTATGCGCTAAGAATGCAAGCAGAGTACACTGCAAATAAATTGGAGAAAGAAATAAGTGCTGTAAAACAGCTGATTAAGAACAAATGGCAACCGGAGCTTCAGCAGCTTTATAAGGCATATTATGCACCTCATGCCGGTTACACCCAATTCACTAATACTAACCCCTGTCAACCATTGCTCGAACAGCATTATCCGGCAATGGCCCGACAGAAGATGAGTTTGGATAAGCATTGGAGGGAGCTGGAAACAACAAGGGGTTCAGAATTACGAGCCTGGCTTGGCAATCTCCAGTCGCATCGCGATGAACTGTATTATGATATCCAATATAGAAATTCTCTGGAGCGTCAGGCGAAAATTATCCAGCAACGTCTGGAGCATCCTACTTACCAGGCTTCCATTAAAATCATTAATGCCCTGGGTAAAGAGATTATTCGTCTTTTGCAAAAATACAGCCCTAAAATACAGGATTTTTGTAACGAAGAGGTGCAATCTATACTGGCTGATATCATACAAAGTCCGGACTTGTGTCTTGACAAGAAAGAATTCAGTGATGAGGAGAACATCCTGTATGACAAAGTTGATCGCCGTATCATGAAGTTACTCAATATTCGCTTACTTTTTATTAAAGAAAATAATCACTACATCAACATCAACCCTCATCTGACGAATCATACGCAATACAGGGAGGCTTTAATAAAACATGTAAATGACCACCTTCATAATGACAAGATGGAACATTATTCTGACGGCAAACGTCACTATTTCACGCAATGGATCAGAACCTATGTGCTCAGGCCACTACAAACTACTGCAATTGGTACCTATGATTACTTTGCAAAACGAGATAATAAGCACCAATTCTTTTATGCGACTCCCGGAGCTTCTGTGACTGAGAAAAATCTGGTTGCCCTGGGTAATGAAATGTCCAGTGAGCTCATGTCAGCACCAGCGGCATAAGATTAAACAGCAATACAAATTGAGAGATGTCTGCACATCGCCGTTTATCCTTCACCTGGGGGCAATCTGACAGGCTATACACAATGTTATCCACAGATTTTGTGGATAAAAACTTCAGGACTTTTTCGTATAAAAGGCGCAAAATGCTTCATTAACAAGGGTTTACTAGTTGGTTGAAGAACTAAAAAAGTGCGTGATGAAGAAAATTAAAAAACTTATCCACAAATCTGAGTGGGTTGATCTATTTTGCGGGAGTGCATTGTATCGCCTTTTTTTTTCAATCGCCAGTCTTGACATTTCCTCTCTGTATTTTTTAAATTCAGAATTAATCTATCTACTTAATTATTAAGATAATTTTTTGTCGTGAAATTTTTAAGAATATTACAAGTTTCACACGGTCAAGATGAAGACCTGAGATATTTCTTATACATCCCTGCGCTGATTGCTCAGTCAGTTAGCAAGAATGGCTGCCGCCGAAGCATCTCAAGCTTAGGAAAGCTCTGACTCCCCTTTAGCATGAAGCATTAAACAGGCCGCATCGAAATCTTCCGGGGTATTGATATCCTGTCTGGGTTGTACACAAGCCTGTTCTATGCGAATTTTATGACCTGCCCACAAAACGCGTAATTGTTCTAGTGACTCTGTCACTTCCAGAGGAGCAGGCTCCCATTTGACATAATCAAGAATAAAGGAAGCGCGATAGGCATATAAGCCAATATGGCGGAACATATGCTCCAATGAATCCTGATTATCCCTATTGAAAGGAATAGCGCTTCTCGAAAAGTACAAGGCGTTATTAAATTGATCGCGAACGACTTTCACCACATTGGGGTTATTTAATTGCTGTCTGGTTTCTATCGGCCAGCAAAGAGTCGCCATTGGCGTTTCAGCCTGTTGCAGGCTGGCGGCAACCTGTTTTATCAGCTCAGGATGAATAAAGGGTTCATCCCCCTGCACATTCACAATGATATCCTGAGGCTGATAATTATTTTTTTTAACTACCTCGGCAAGTCGATCGGTACCCGTTGGATGAGTATTATCCGTCATCATCACTCGAGCCCCGAAACCAGACGCATGATCGGCAATCAGTTCATGATCTGTCGCGATAATAACAGAACGAGGCTGTGCCAGAAGCACCTGCTCATATACTCTCTGAATAATCGTTTTACCAGCCAATTCCAGCATTAATTTACCCGCAAGTCTTGAGGAGCTATAGCGTGCGGGAATAATGACATGATAATCAGGATTCACAACTGCTCCTTTTCTTCCAGGGGGATTAACCGCCCTTCCTGCTCGAGCATGACCGGAATATCTCCGCGAACAGGATAGGCAATTCGATCAAAAGCGCAAATTAACTCCTCGTCTTTTAAAATCAGTTTGCCCTTGCATAAGGGACAAACCAGAATTTCAAGCAAACGTTTATCCATCGAGACTCCTTACTGAGTAATCTTGTTGCGGATATAAACTGGGGCGGCTGCGGCGACATCCACTGGGTTAATCTTCCCTGCCTGAACCAGATGAATCATTGACAAGGCATCAGGGTAGGTTTCAATCTGCCTGCCAATATTTTTACGAGTGGCTTCTGGCATAAGGGATAAATAGGATTCAAAGCCAATACCCGCGATAACAACTGGGCTTTCAGAGTTCAGATAGATTTCACCAGGATCAGAAACCTGCTCCTCTGTTGCCGACTCATCCTTAAAAAAACCCCAATAAACCTGCTGCATTCTGGCATCAATCATCGCTAGAACCGGGCATTGGCTGTCAGGCACTGCAGAATGACGTACATTCCACGCAATAGCCTGAAGACTGCTTACCGGAAATAAAGAAAGATCATGAGCATAAGCCAGAGCTTTGGCTACTGCGCAGGCAATTCTTAAGCCGGTAAAGCTTCCTGGCCCCTGTCCAAACACAATGCCATCTAACTGATTAAGGCTGGATTCATGCTCAGCAAGCAATTGCTGAATCATTGGCAGCAGAGTCTGAGCGTGTTTTCGCTGAACGCTTTGTTCGATAACTGCGTCACTTCCATTGATACTGAGAGCTACAAACGCATGGGTAGTGGAGGTATCAATGCTCAATAATTTCTTCATCTAATGCCAACTGTTTAATAAAACGTAATACGGTTTGCTCATCGCGAGTTTTACGAAGACTGGGCAAACTGGAAAATATCTGCCTGCCATATTCTCTGCCAGTGAGACGAGGATCAGCTATCATTAACACGCCTCGATCATCAATATCACGGATTAACCTTCCCACGCCCTGCTTCAAAGCCAGTACCGCATTGGGAAGCGAAAGCTCATCAAAACCGGACAAGCCCTGTGATTTCAAGTAGGCCATCTTGCCGCGAATAACCGGATCCGTAGGGCTGGCAAAAGGCAATTTATCAATGATAACACAGGATAATGCACTGCCCTTCACATCAACACCCTCCCAAAAGGTGGCGGTACCTAAGAGCACAGCATTGCCCAATTGACGAAAACGGGCTAATAGGATCGGTTTGGCCTCGTCTCCCTGAATAAGCAGTGGGTAGTTTAATGTATTGCCAAGCAACTGAGCAACCATTTTCAGCGCGCGATGACTGGTAAACAGAAAGAAGCAGCGGCCTTTGCAAGCATTAATAACAGGCAATGCTTTTTCCAGCAAAGACTCATAATAACGGTTATGCTTTGGATCCGGCAAATCCCTGGGTAAATACAATAAAGCCTGTTCCTGATAGTTAAATGGGCTGGGTAAAATCATTGTTTGAGCATTTTCCAATCCCAAGGGTTTAAGAAAACAGTTAAACGAAGATTCCAGCGTTAAGGTCGCCGAAGTAAAAATATAGGCTGCCTGTTGCCGGCTGATTAATTTCTTAAACGACTTAGCCACTTCAAAAGGAGTCGCATGGCAGGTGAGGCTGTGTTTAAATCGTTCAATCCAGCGAATAAATGGCTGGCTGCTATCACTGATACGCAGAATGAGTGACTTAGATTCTTTTAATCGCATCAAACAATTGCCGATCCCTTTCTGCTCCTGACTGCCAGACTTTTCAATCGCCGAAATAAAATCATCCAGGATAGTGAGCAGAGTATCCCAGGATTTTTTAAAGAGCGACTGCCTGATAACCTGTTCCCAAGGCATTTTTTCGTCTTCCCTGGCAATGGCTAAGAGCAATTGATCAATTGTTTTATCCAGTTCAATAGTTAGTTCCTTAAAAGGCTGATTGGGGAGATCCAGAACCGGCCATTCAAGCATCAACTCATTAGCGGCATCAATTAATTGTCTGGTACTAAATCGCTCGCTATTAAACAAAGCGGCTATTTCAGCGAGCTGATGTGCTTCATCAAAAACGACCACCTCTACCCCGGGAAGCAGCTCGCCAAAGCCCTCTTCTTTCAGTTGAGAATCAGCAAAAAACAAGTGATGGTTGATCACCACCAGATCCGCATCCAATGCTTTTTTTCTGGCTTTTACTAAAAAGCAGTCTTTATAGTATTCGCATTCACTGCCCAGACAATTATCCGCTGTCGATGTCGCATAGGGCCACACGGCGGCATCTTCGTTAATTTCTGGTAATTCAGACCTTTCGCCAGACTGCAGTAAGGGCAGCTTTTCGCGGATAAAGATTAAATCATGTACCGCCTGCGGATGTGAAAAACGCCCTTCCTGTGCATGCAATTCGGTTCGATGCCGGCATATATAGTTGGCTCTTCCCTTTAAGTTCTGAATCTGCAGTGACAAGCCCAAGGCTTTAATCAGATTAGGCAAATCTTTTTGATATAATTGATCCTGCAGTGTTTTGGTGGCTGTGGAAATCAGTGTTTTTTTACCGCTTAACAGACAGGGAACCAGATAGGCAAAGGTTTTACCTGTTCCAGTACCCGCCTCAGCAATCAGTATCGAGCTTTTTTCGATACTTTCTGCAATAGCAACGGCCAGATCTATTTGCGCAGTTCTTGCGACAAAGCCGGGAATGGCAGTCGTTAATCTGCCATTTTCACTAAAAAGCCGCCGACAATGAGCAATGGGATCGCTGTTAATCGAAATAGCGCTCACCAGTCTTTTTGTAAATACTTGAGCTTATCTTTCACATCTTCCCAATCCTTTGCGTCCGGAGGACCATCCTTTTTGACCGTAATATTAGGCCACTTTTTGGATAGCTCGGCATTCAATTCCTTGAACTCTTTTTCTTCATCCGCCAGGTCATCTTCAGACTTAATGGCCTCCACAGGACATTCCGGCTCGCATAACGCGCAATCGATGCATTCATCAGGATTAATCACAAGAAAATTGGGGCCCTCATAAAAACAATCCACAGGACAAACTTCAACACAATCTGTGTACTTGCACTTGATACAGCTTTCAGTAATTACGAAGGTCATTTCTCTTCTCTCAATAAAAATGATGCTTATTAAAACATAGAACTTACGAATTAATCCAGATAAAGAAGCGGGCCTTCAGGCACAATCTGCGTCGGATTAATCATGCGATGACTGAAATAATAATGTTGCTTGATATGTTCAAAATTTACCGTTTCGGCAATTCCAGGGTAATGATACAAGCGCTTAAGATAGGCAAATAAATGAGGATAATCCATAATTCGCTGACGGTTGGTTTTAAAATGCCCAAAATAAACGGCATCAAAACGAATCAGCGTTGTAAATAACCGCCAATCGGCTTCTGTTAATTGTTCACCCACCAGATAGTCTTTGTCTGATAAATGCGACTCTAAAAAATCAAGTGTATCAAATAACTCGAGAAATGCCTGCTCATAAGCATCCTGCGAAGTGGCAAAGCCACAGCGATATACCCCATTATTGACTGTGTGGTAAATGCGCTCATTGATTTGATCAATATCCGCGCGTAAGGCTTGAGGATAAAAATCCTGCGTATCCCCTGTCAGCGCATTAAAGCTGCTGTTAAATTGACGGATGATCTCTGCCGATTCATTGGAAACGATGGTCTCTTTTTGAGTATCCCAAAGTATGGGCACTGTAACCCGGCCTGTATAATCTGGAACAGCCTTGGTATAGAGTTGATGAAGAAATTTGAAATTATATAAGCGGTCACCGGTGGCGCCCAGCCCGCTTTTGAATTCCCAGCCATTCTCCAACATATGTGGATGGACTATGGACACATCAATCAGGGATTCGAGTTTTTTTAACTTCCTGAAAATCAGTGTTCGATGAGCCCAGGGACAAGCTAAGGATACGTATAAATGATATCTCTTCGCCTCGGCGGGAAACTCAGCCTTTGGATCAGGACTAATCACCTGATGAAATTTAACATTCTCACGCTTGAACTCCCCTTTACTTTTGCTCGTGTCATACCATTGATCCTGCCACTGCCCATTCACTAATAATCCCATAGTAATCTCCTGATAATTATTAGCCCAGCAAGAAGCTAAATCCCTTGGAAATCTCCGCCAGACTGAATTTATTGAGGAACAAAGAAAAGCTCATCCAGGCGCTTAAAGCGGCCAAATCACGGAAAGGCGGCGGCAGATAGACAGGAGGGGCTAAAAGTTCATGACTGCGCAAATCCCTCAGCAGAGGAATATCATCCAAAACCAGTTTGCCGCAAAATAACAGTGGAATTGCGTCAACCCGCTGTTGGCTAATAGCAAAACGGATAAAATTATAAATAAGGACAAAGCCTTTGGAATAAGATAAATCCTTGGTAAATGGCCCGCCAGTGGGTGTACTGCCGCGAAAAACACGCACAGCATGATTATAACTATCCTCTTCTGTCAGTCCACACTCAAGAAAATAACGATAAATATCAAGAAAATCAGCACCCTGACGCACTTTATCCAATGCGATTACTCGATTGGTAATCTTGCGTACCCGTCCAGGGTATGAGGAGAACGTCACAATTTCAGTAATGACTGCCAGCCCTTCCTGAATCACCGAACTGGAAGGAGATCCTTTGGACAGGAAAGAACAATAAGGCTGCATGGAACCATTCAGGGTTGTCCCGACATGCACCCAGCCTTCATGCACCTCAAGATATTTCAAATCCCGATCGCTGAACATGGCATGCTGGCTTAATTTGATATTGTCTGCGCCCGCTGACGCGTCGGCTACCATATCGTCACTGACAATCACTGTCACTTTACCGGGATGCTGGTCAAAATAAGAGCCTAAACGGGCTTCCAGAATTTGCTGAGCCTGGAATGGTGTATGACGCTTTAAGTCCGCATCGGATTGCAATTGAACATCCAGAGCTGTTAACACATCAAACAGTAGAGTACCCAGTTCAGACAGACGCGGCCCGCCTGAATAAAACACATCATTGGGGCTGCCGTATAACTCCATCGCAATTTCACTGAAAGCAGGGGTGCCACGCACCGCCAGCATCTCGACCGCCCGACTGTATTCTTCACACTGTCTTTTGATTAGTCGGGTTACTGGAGAATATTGACCCAGGCTATTATTCGCGTCTCGCAGGATTAGCCGGAACTCTTCTTTTTTTTCCTGCACATCGAAGGGGAGCGGCTTGTTATCGTAATAGGTTTTATCAACTAAAGGCAATTTTCGGGCTTTATTTTCAAAAAATTCCCTTTTAATCGTGTCATCCCATTTGATACTGTCCAGGATACGAATTTTACGCTGTGCTTCCACCATACGCCTGGATAGCTCTTGGATCACTGTTAATTCGCTAGATTCACTGGACATTTCGTCAACCCTCTCTGTTAGCCTGCTTGTGCACCTGCGTCAATTGGCGGAACAATACTGACTACTGCATTTTGTTTTTGATCAGGCAAATCATAAAAATGACTGATATTATCACTGGTCAGGGGCGATGGTACGTTAAGTGATGGTCCATTTTGACTCCTTAAATACAAACTTTCACCATTACTGGCATAGCGTGAGCAAGAAGAAAGCAGCACCATTATTACCATAACTATAAAGCATTTTTTCACAACTATCCCCATTAACTTAAAGAAAAAACAACAATTTGGTAACTTTCACTTTTCCTGACCTGCGAACAATCAATGAACACAAATATCGGGATAGTGGTTACATGTTTCACAAAAATGGCCGACATTTTTTGAGCCAGCGATTAGTTTAGCCTGTTTGATACTTAAAAGTAACACACACCATCACTTCATTTTAAATTAACTGAAGTTCCTGCAAAACTTTTTCCAGCTCTTCGTGATAACTTTCAGACAGAGGAGTCAATGGCAGGCGCAATTCATTTTTTAGCAAATTCATCTTGCTTAAAGCCCATTTAGCAGGAATTGGATTCGCTTCACAGAATAATAATTTATGTAAGGGCATCAGCTGATCATTATAGCGAAGGCAAGCTGCCTGATCTTCATCAAAAGCAGCATCACACATTTTAGCCATTAATCGCGGAGCCACATTGGCAGTTACTGAAATAACCCCTTTGGCACCAGCCAGCATCCAGCGCGCACCGGTTTCGTCATCTCCGCTGTATACATCCATGCGAGATTCGCACAAACGAAGAATCTGCTGCAAACGAGTCATTTGTCCAGTGGCTTCTTTAATACCGATGATGTTCGATATTTTATCCAGTCTGGCTACTGTTTCAGGCAAAAGATCGCAGGCCGTACGTCCGGGAACATTATAAAGAATGATAGGAATGGCGACATTCTCAGCCACATGGCGATAGTGTTGATACAGACCCTCCTGGGTCGGTTTGATATAGGCCGGCGTCATGATGAGCGCAGCATGAGCGCCGCACTCCATTGCCATGCGTGTCAATTCAATACATTCTCGAGTGGCATTGGCAGCGGTACCGGCAATAACCGGAATGCGCTCGCGCGCCTGCTCAATTACCGTTTTAATTACCAGATGTTTTTCCTCTTTGTTTAAGGTTCCCGACTCTCCGGTCGTGCCTGCTGCAACAATGGCATGAGTTCCTGCGGCAATATGAAATTCAACCAGTTCGCGCAGAGCTTTTATATCGACCTTGTCGTCCAGCAAGGGAGTGGTCAAAGCAACTATACTACCTCGAAACATAATATCCTCATTTTTTTAGGAATAATCTTGCCAATACTACTGGTGGAATTAGTTTTTCTCAAGATTTCTTCAATTAGCGCAAAAGTTAAATTTTAATCAAAATGGTTAAAATTGAGCTATTATGATAAAGAAGGAATCTAAAAAGATGAGGAAACATCATGAAAAAAACCTTACCCATTCTAGTGTTTGCGGGAGCTTCTTCCTTTATGACAGCCTGTACTAACACTGAAGTTGGAACCGCAACCGGAGCCGCTGCGGGAGCAGGTATCGGTTATGCCGTTTCAGGTGGAGACGCCTGGGGAACTGCCATTGGAGCAGGTGCGGGCGCTCTGGTAGGACATCACATAGGCCGTGAACAGGATCGACGCTATTACTATAATCGTTATTATTATTACTAATATAGCTGTCTGACTATCTTCGCTAGTGGAAACAGGTATTAAATACTTATAGTAATATTTAATACCTGATTTCACCGCTGCTGTTTAATTCTTTGAGTCAACCGAGTTTCTGCATACAAAACTAATAGAGCCGGTTCTTTCCAGATAAGCTTTTTCAATGCTGGCAAAATTCTCGGTGTTTAACTGACGCCGCATTTCTGCTATCAAATCATTTTCTGTGATATGAAGTCTGTTCATCGTATCCATTAGAAACTCACCTTGATCAAATAATAAATAACAGCGTCCTTTCAGAACATGTTCACAGGTTTCAAAATTTAAAGTGAGCATTGCGATAATCCGATGTAACAGCATTAGGGTAAATGTCGCTATCAAAGTCGACAGTAAAGTGGCCGATCCATTAATCCCCCGGCTGATTAATCCCCCTAGAATGATTAAGAGCAGATAATCAAACGAGGTTTGCAGATTAAAACGCCGATTTCCGTAGCGCAAAGCGATTGTGCTGATTAGAAAAAGCAATACTGCACGGATTATCATATATAGATACGCCTGATCCTCATTGAGGTGTTCCAAAAATATCATCCAGTCCATTTGTTCTCCCCAATCAATCATTCAATCCATGTTTGGTTTTAACACAAGCATTGCACCGCTACAACCCAGGCAATAAATTAAGTTATTGAATGGATGCGCTAATTCAAATTACTGCTATACTTCTTCACAGACCATTTTACAAGGATTGTGTTATGAAACTTCAGAATAAAGTTGCTGTTGTTACCGGGGCCGCCAGCGGCATTGGAAAAGAAATCGCACTGCTTTATGCAAGTGAAGGCGCAAAAGTTGTCATCGCCGATTTAAATCTCGATCAGGCAGAGCAGGTCGTTAGCGAAATAAAGTCTAAAGGCGGCGAAGCAATGGCAGTCGCAATGGATGTGACGAATGAGCAGCAAGTCGATGAGGGGATAGAATCAGTTGTCAAAAAATTTGGCAAGATTCACATTCTGGTAAGCAATGCCGGTATTCAGATTATTGAATCAGTGGATAAATTATCATTGGCCAATTGGAAAAAAATGCTGGCCATTCACTTGGACGGCGCGTTTTTAACCACCCGCGCCTGCCTGAGACACATGTATGCTTCAGGTGAAGGCGGCAGTGTAATTTACATGGGTTCGGTTCATTCCAAAGAAGCCTCCAAATTAAAAGCACCTTACGTGACTGCCAAGCATGGCCTCTTAGGTTTATGCAAGGTCGTGGCTAAAGAAGGCGCTGCCTATCGTGTCCGCTCTAATGTCATCTGCCCAGGCTTCGTCAGAACACCGCTGGTGGATAAACAAATTCCGGAACAAGCCAAAGAATTGGGAATCAGCGAGCAGGATGTGATTAAAAATGTCATGCTGAAAGAAACGGTCGATGGAGAATTTACAACTGTTGATGACGTTGCCAATACGGCTCTTTTCCTTGCGGCATTTGAAACAAACGCACTGACCGGTCAATCCATTGTAGTCAGTCATGGTTGGTTTATGGAATAAGCCCTTAGAATAAAAGGAGTTTAACATGAAGGAATCTGAAGTAAGAGACAAGGCCTTTGCAATGCCTTTAGCGAGCCCAGCCTATCCGCGTGGGCCCTATCGATTTAATAATCGAGAATATTTGATCATTACCTATGAAACGGATATTGACCTGTTAAGGGAAGTAGTTCCCGCCCCTCTTGAGGTAACCGAACCTCTGGTTAAATTTGAAGTTATCCGCATGCCTGACTCCACAGGTTTTGGAGATTATACTGAATCGGGACAAGTCATTCCGGTTAGCTTCAAAGGCAGGACAGGAGGATACACCCATGCCATGTATCTTGATGATCTGCCGCCAATCGCCGCTGGACGGGAAATCTGGGGCTTTCCAAAGAAACTGGCTAATCCCAAACTGTACGTAGTCCAGGAAACGCTGATGGGAATTCTTGACTATGAAACCACACGTATCGCAACGGCCACTATGGGTTATAAATACGAAAGCCTTGACCATAAGAAAATTCACAGTTCAATGGTCAGCCCTAACTATTTGCTGAAACTTGTTCCTCATGTGGATGGCACCACTCGAATTTGTGAGCTCGTCGAATATGAACTGCAAGACGTGGTGATCAAGGGTGCATGGTCAGGACCGGCTCAGCTGGAGCTTTTCCATCATGCCCTTGCACCTATTGCTTTATTGCCGGTAAAGAAAGTCGTGAGTGCAGTACATATTCTGAGTGATTTGGTATTACCCTACGGGAAAGTGGTATACGATTACCTGAAATAAGGAAATTTATGCTGATTTTAGTTGGATATCTGGTTATTCTGGCAAGTGTTTTTGGCGGTTTCGCGTTGGCTGGCGGTCATTTAAAGGCGATTTTTCAGCCGATTGAATTATTGATCATCGCAGGAGCTGCGATTGGGTCGTTGATTGTAGGAAGCAGCCCGGCGGTTTTGAAATCGATTGGGAAAGCACTTCCTGCCGCTTTTAAAGGTCAGAAAGCACCTAAAGCCGTGTATATGGATTTATTGGGATTGATGTATGCGCTGCTCAATAAAGCGCGGCAGGAAGGCCTGATGTCGCTCGAGGCGGATATTGATGATCCACAGAACAGTGCAATCTTTAGTAATTATCCAAAGATTACAGCCAAACATCATGTCGTCAGTTTTATCTGTGATTATTTCCGATTGATAATCACTTCCAACCTGCAGCCTTTCCAACTTGAATCACTGATGGATGCTGAAATAGAGTCTCATCATCAGGAAGAAATGATCCCGGTGAATGCGATTACCAAGCTCGCCGATGGCATGCCCGCTTTTGGTATTGTCGCCGCCGTGCTTGGCGTTGTGCACACAATGGAATCGATCAACCTTCCCCCTGCACAGCTAGGCGTTCTGGTCGCGCAGGCGCTGGTAGGTACTTTTCTCGGTATATTGCTGGGCTATGGTTTTATTGGTCCTGTAGCGCAAGCTATGGAGCAGCGCGCCAATCAGACGCAAATTATGCTGAATTGCATCAAAGTAATCATTCTGGCAAGTCTGCATAATAACCCCCCTATTATTTCACTGGAGTTTGGGCGAAAGGTTCTATTCAATAATGACAGGCCGTCATTTAATGAGTTGAGCGAGGAAATTAAAACTCCTAAAACAGCTTAAATTCGGAAAAATTATCCAAATGGCTAACAAAGAAGAAAACCCACCCATTATTATAAAAAAACGTCATGGGCATAGTCATGGGCATCATGGGGGATCCTGGAAAATTGCCTATGCCGATTTCGTTACCGCGATGATGGCCTTTTTTCTGCTAATGTGGCTACTGGCATCACTGAACAAGGCCCAGAAGGATGGTTTGTCCGAATATTTTAAGCAACCCTTGAAGATATCGCTTATAAGCGGCGATAGCATGGGTTCACGAGAGATAACCGTAAAAGGCGGCGGTGATAATTTAGAGAAGAAAGATGGCCAGGTTTCGGGTAACAATCAACCTGCCAAGTCAGGTCAGCAATCCACCGCCGGTAATCTCAAACAGGAAGAAATGAAGCAGTTGAAGGAGCTGCAATCCAACATCATGCTAAGCATCGAAAATGATCCTGCTCTCACTGAATTAAAGGATCGCATGTTAATGGATGTGACCTCGGAGGGCCTGCGGATACAATTAATTGATAATGACGATAAGCCTATGTTTGGATTAGGCAGTGATGAGATTGATCCAGCGATGGCACAAATCCTTGCGAAAATCGCCGTTTTGCTTAACTCTGTTCCCAATAAAGTGACCATCCAGGGGCATACCGACGCCCACCCCTATCACAATCCTGAAGACCTGGAGCAAACCAACTGGGAGCTTTCAACTCAACGCGCCAATACCGCAAGACGAGCCCTGCTGAAATCGGGATTGCAGGAGGATAAAGTAATGCGGGTTACAGGCTACGCCTCGACTGTTCTTCTCGATAAAAAAAATCCGCTAAATCCCAAAAATCGGCGAATCAGTATTATTGTGATGAAAAAAAATGCTTCCGCTAAAATATTAGAGGAAGATTAGTTTCCGTGAATCATGGATAGATTTCCGGCTCCGCGAAAAGGCGTTGTTGCGCAAATGAAAACAGGTGTGCATAAGTTCGTCTTTGCGAGCCTCAGCGAAGCAATCCAGCCCATAACCCTGCTCAAAGCTTGATCTGGATTGCTTTACTTCGTTCGCAAAGACGACAGCTTAGGTTGCTTGGTTCTATCCACACAACAATGCTGCACAGAATGACAGGGCTTGTTCTCAGTAGCGGTCAGTGCCCTCAAACTGAATAAACCGCTTCGTCAGTGAGGTTAATACCTGTTTGCTCCTCATCCTTATCCGGCTGAAAAAAGCTTGCTCGATTGTTCTTATCCTGATCGATGTTATTTACAAGCAGTCTGGCGTTAGCTAAAGTGATTTCTCGATCAATTTGAGAATGTAATTCTGCGCTATTAATATATTCATTACCAAACCATTTTTTGCTTATATTAAGATGAATATCGCTGCCGATTTGGCTAATGTACTCTTGTAGTTTTTCTTTTTGCAATGCTGAGACAGGAACAAGGTCTTCTCGCTTTTTGTCTTTAAACCAGTCTATTAAGCCCACCATTAAAAGACCAATCAATGGTGTCAGATAACAAGCTGCGATCAACTGGTTTAAAGTCGTTTCTAAATTATGTCTGTTTGTCTCATCATCCACATATTGAAAGTTAGTTGAGTTTAAAATGTTACACATTGTATCCATAATATTTAAACATGTCTGAATGTACAGGTCCGAGCATACTAAATTTTCCAGAGATGAATAACCTGCTTGAGTGCAGTTAGCCAAGGAATTGGAATTAAAATGAAGAAAGTTCGGATAGTAACCTGCGCACCCAAAAGAAGCAGACGTGCATCCATCATCATCTTGTGTCATGAATTCGAATCTTTGCCTATATAAAAGGTCTTTTTGTTCCCAGTAAGGATTAAAAAACTTATGCTTTAAGCGACCAATTCCTCCTCCCAATGCCGCAGTCAAGCCAATACTGACCAATACAGTTGACACTTTCCACCTGAAGAAGGATTTATTATATTCACTCTCTATTTCCTCAATTTCTGCTTTAAATTGTTTTAATTGATCAATTCGTATTTGCAAAGTTTGTTGTTCTGCAGCAGCAGGTTGTGATTCAGGTTTTATATCCGGACTTTCAATATCATCGTGAACAGGATTGTACCCTCGTGGAGAAGATTGAAATAGACTAAAAACGTTCCGAAAAAACATGAACTCTCCTACAGATGACCACTCATTTTTTGGACATTTTAGCCACGAGGTTTATATTAAGCAACTCAAAATGACAGCTTGTTTCTTACGGAAAAACAAATCAATACCTTATTGCATAAGCTGAGTTATTTAGCTATTCTTTTCCGCAAATCATTTAACTATCTGAAAAAAAATACATTATGGATAAAGTCTTTATAAAAACGTTTCTAGTAGCGGCTCTGCAATGCTTTAATAGCACGAGCTTTGCAGGCGCTATGGGCACTACGGATAACCTCTTTAATGTATTTATCCCAAATTTAAAACCGGGTTTTGATCTATCCTTAAGTGCACTTATTTTGCAACCTCAGGCTGGAAATTTAGGATGGGGAGCGGTCACAACTGTTCTGCCTATTCCCACCCCTCAATGGCAAATAAAATCGTTTGATCCTGATTATCGAGCAGGATTTCAAGCAGGAGCACGCTATATTTTTGCAAACTCAGGCACAGACCTTCAATTAAATTGGTTTTCATTAAGCACTAATTATAAAGATGCTGTCAATGTCAATCCTGTATCGCAATGGATATCGCCGTTTTCTCAAACAGGTACTCCTCCAACTGGCGGTGAAATCACCGGTGTTGCTTCCTTAAATAGTGCAAAAGCTAAATTAACTTTCAATTATAATGCTGTGAATTTAGATGTTGGCAAATTTGTTAACTTGGGCTCAAACTTACAAACTCGCTTCTTTACAGGTTTGAGTAGCACCAGGATTAAAGAAAAATTAGTTTCTAATTTTTATGGGGGATCAAAAGTCAATTTTTCTTTAAATAATACTTCAACTTATATCGGTGTAGGCCCACGATTAGGATTAGCGAATGACTATTATATCCATCAAGGTATTCATTTTATAGGTCAGTTCGCGAGTAGCCTTTTAATCGGTAACATGCAACCTGCACAATATAAATTTAAGGCAATTTCTTCTGATTTAGCATTAGTAGGAATTGCTGTTAATAGTGAGCAGCTATCCAGTTCCAGTGTGACTCAACTTGTTCCAGAGCTTGATGCAAAAATTGGATTAAGTTATAGCCATATTCTGCAAAAGGGCCATGAGCTTAGCGTTGAGCTCGGTTATATGGGGGCTGTTTACTTTAATCCCTTATCAGCTTATGAAACAAATACCAATGTAATTGCTTTAGATTCGGGGTCGTTATCCACATCTAGTGTAAAACATGTACAAAGTAATTTTTCAGTTGCTGGGCCCTACCTGTCTTTACATTTTAAATGCTGAACAAGGGTATAGATTTCCTATGCCCGGCGCTCTAAGGAAGAAGGCGTCGTCGTAATACGAAGAAACTGGCGTGCATTACCCACAATCCCTTGCCTGCAATAGTTCCTGCAAAGGTTTCGGGAGCAGGGACTGGAGTTTTATTCGTAATTTATCTTCGTTTTTATGCCATAAGGTACCCAAGTAGATAATCAGGAGACCAATACAAGCCAAAGCCGCAGGAAATCCCAGGCTGTCTTTAAACACATTCGATGCCAGATGTCCAAGATAAAAAGCCACACCGATGCCGCCGAAAATAACAAATACCTTACGGTTTAGAACGACGCCAATTATGATCATCACTAAATTAATACAGAGATAGAAAAATTTCGACAGCTCGCTGTCGGAGCTCTGGCAGGTGAGCCCTCCCCAAAAGGCAATGACACCAAAGATATAAAGCCAGAATGCGTAATCCGCTGAATGCCGCGAACGAACATCCACCCAAAAAGCAATTAAAACAATCACCAGTCCAAAATACATGGAAATAATCGCTCTGAACTCAAAATCCATAGAATGCGGATCAACAATCAATGCAGCCACATCCATCGAGAGATACCAAAGTGTTACGGCAATGGGCATAATCATAAAAGGATAGCGGTAGAGCCAGGCCATGATAATCCCCACAATTAATGTGCCTGCTTCCATATAAATCCAATGCCATTGAATCCGGTCATGAAATTCATTATATACACTGTCATCAGGCCACCATCCCATGCCTTTCTGCAGCCCATAAATTGCCAGCGGGGTTAAGGCTACAACGAAGGTTGCACAAATGCCCGCGGGTATCGGAAACTCCTTTTGTGCGAGCATATGGGCTAAACCCAGACCGACTACGGCATAGAGCAGTGAAACATAAAATATGCCCATGCCGCCGTAATGTTCCCAGCTGACGTTCATAAATATGGTCATTGCCCCAATGGCGATTAAGCCGCCCAGGTAATAAAGGACATTAGTGAAATCAAAATGGGGTTCGTGTGCGGATTCTATCTTGATAAATTCCAGTAAACGATTGGCCTGGTTTTCATCGATGATTTTTGCCTCGACTGCTTTTTGTAAAAGCCTGCCTGAAATTTTCATAGCCCCTCAAAGTGAACTGAGCTTGTCTAAATAAATTATAGGAGGCTTATAAGCGTTTGAAATGAAATCTAAAAAATAATTTAAGTAAAATTATTTGACCGTGAATAAAATACTGAAAAATAGCCAGAGCAGCAGACAAATCAACCAGGTGTAAGGAAAGGGAAGTATTGTTTTACGCTTGCGCAAAGTGATAAAAATGAAAGGAGGTACAAGAGTTAAGATGAGTAAAAACAAAATCTGCACCGTTTCAGCCGCGAACTGCTCAAAAGGAAATAAAGATGCAATAGAACTCATAGCGCTATGAAATGCATACTTATTGATTAGCAATATCCATACAATCCAATCTTCATAAAGCGCTACGATGGATGAAGCAATTAACAAAGGCAGAATCAGTTTAACACCAGGAATTGCGAAAATTTTCTTAGCGACGCCGCCAAACTCCTCCGCAAAGAAGACGATTATTGCCGAGCAAAACACAACCAGCGCCAAGGTTAGCAACACAGTGCATTTCTCCAATTACGAGGAAAATTGATATTAATCAAACTATAACTCTGATGTGGTTAGCTTATCAAGGATAGATTGCATCACACAGGCCTACCCGCTACATAGCGCAATTTAATCTCACTGGCCGATTCAAATTCAGAGCGCTTACAAGCATTCCTGGATCCCTCGGACAAGCCCGCAGCACGTAGCCGGTAGTGCTAACCCTCCAACTCCTCCCATCGAGAATATAATCTCGTGAGCTCCGCTTCATCTGCCTGTAACTGCTGGCCGAATAAGGCAATCGCCTGTGCATCCTGTTGGTAAAAATCAGCTTCTGTCATTTTTAACTGCGCTTCAGCAACTTTTGCCTCCAGCGTTTCTATCTGCTGCGGCAATTGCGAAAGTTCACGTTGCTCATTAAAACTTAGCTTACTCGAAGTGTTGGTCCGTTTTGGCGAAGTCCTGGCTGTTGAAGCTGCGGAGGGAGACTGTCTTTGGGCTTTCTTCTGCATCTGGTAATCATCGTATCCACCCACATACTCGTTAAACTGTCCTTCCCCTTCCCATACCAGCACACTGGTCACCACCTGATTGATAAATGCGCGATCATGGCTGATCAAAATTAAGGTTCCAGGGTAATCTATCAGCATGGTTTCAAGAAGTTCCATGGTTTCTATATCAAGATCATTAGTTGGTTCATCCATAACCAGAAAATTGACCGGTTTAGCCAGTAATTTCGCCAATAACAAACGGTTTCTTTCGCCTCCGGACAAACTGGAAACAGGCTGGTTAAAGCGCTCCGAGGGGAACAAAAAATCCTTCAGATAACTGGCAACATGTTTTTGCTTGCCATTGATGCTGACGTGATCCGCCCCATCTGCAACGTTTGCCATCACGGTCTGTTGCTCGTCCAATTGCCTTCTAAGCTGATCAAAATAGGCTACCGCCAGCGATGTGCCCTGTTTCACCAGGCCTGAATCGGGGGTCAATTCACCAAGAAGCAGACGAACAAGTGTAGTTTTACCACAGCCATTAGGTCCAATAATACCCAATTTATCCCCGCGGGAAAGCAGCAGCGAGAAATCGCGAAGAATCGTTTTACCCCCTATCTGATAATTAAGCTTTTCTGCCTCAATGACCACATTCCCCGAATGAGCAATCTCAAGATTAATGCCTTTGACTTTACCTTGCTGGTTTCGGCGCGCTTTATACTGTTCCCGCATGGCTTTCAAAGCACGAACCCGGCCTTCATTGCGAGTACGCCTGGCCTTAATGCCAGTACGGATCCAGGCTTCTTCTTCCGCTAAACGCTTATCGAATAATTCATTATGACGCTGCTCGGTCACCCGCATTGCCTCACGCCGGTCAAGATAGGTTTCGTAATCACATTCATGGGTGTAGAGTTTACCGCGATCGATTTCAACAATACGATTGGATACAGCACTAAGAAACTCACGATCGTGAGTCACGAGTAAAACCGCTCCCTGATAGGTTTTTAGATAGGATTCCAACCATTCAATAGCTTCTACGTCCAGATGGTTGGTCGGTTCGTCCAGTAGCAGTAGATCAGGATTGGCAATCAGCGCCGCTGCAAGCAATGCCCGCCTTTTCATCCCTCCAGACAATTTGTCCATTCTTGAGGAAGGATCAATACCCAGACGCGAAGCCATTGTATCTACCCGAGGCAATAGATCCCAGGCATGCAAATTGTCCATTTGCTGTTGGCAACGAGCTAAAGCAGATAAATCCTCACCTTGAGACAAATGGTAGAATTCGGCTAACACCTCACCCGTTTCACCCAGACTTTTCACCAGAAAATGATACACTGTTTCATTATCGTGCACAGGAACTTCCTGAGTTAATCCCGCAACTCTAAGACCGCTTAGACGGTTTATCTGGCCACTGTCAGGCAGCATCTCACCTTGCAATAAGCGCAGCAAGGAGGATTTGCCGGCCCCATTCCGCCCCACCAGGGCAACACGATCCTGCGGCTGGATTTGCCAATCGGCTTCATCAAGCAATCTGTTGCCGCCTACATTTAAGATGACCTTGTTTAATGTCACAATACTCATGTATTTCTCGTTTTATAATCAGTGCAGTGCGGAAATGCCTACTGCTCATCGGATTTCTTAATCACTAATGTCTTATTAGTTTGCGTCAGGCTAAAATGCGAAAGAACGTTCATACCCATTAACAGCATGTCATCTTCAGCACCTAAAATAATCACGGCTTTCACATTATGTAAGGTAAAATTGCCGAAAGAGAGTTTATTTACCCTTGTCAGCGAGCCTTCAACGGTTCCTTTTGCGGTTTGCATACGGATTGGATAGCGCCCGATTAAATTTAAATCCCGCGCAACTTTTTCTGGTATCGCTAACAGTGTAGCCCCTGTATCAATGATAAAATGGACAGGTTGGCCATCAATAGCGCCATCGATACGATAATGGCCCTGCGCATCTGCCTTAATGATCACTTTGCCTGGATGGCTTTCAACACGGCCTTTGTCGGATTGGCTATGGAAATAAAAAAATATAAACAGCAAAGCAAAAAGGAGGAGCCAAGTGATAATAAACATCCGACGCCCGGTTTGGGCGTACTGATTATTATCCACTGCAAACTATCCCGTAACAGACTTATCAAGTACCATAATGCCATCCATTTCGACCTGCGAGCCACGCGGCAATGCTGACACGCCAATGGCAGCGCGAGCAGGATAAGGCTCGACAAAAAAGCGGCTCATTGCTTCATTTACCAGAGGAAAATGATTTAAGTCGGTCAGATAAACATTCAACTTGACAATATTAGCCAAGCTGCCGCCTGATGCCTGACAAACGGCGGTTAAATTATTTAATACCTGATCTATTTGCAGTCGGATTTCATCACTACATAAAACACCGGTCGCGGGATCCAATGGGATTTGACCGGAAAGATAAACTGTATCGCCGCAGCGGATAGCCTGACTATAAGTTCCAATAGCAGCCGGAGCTTGTTCACTATGAATTGGTTGCATCTCATTCCCCTTGTTTTTTTCGATAAAGGCGCATGACGACATTGTTGGAACGAAGTCTTCTCATCACACGCGCCAAATGCGTTCTGTCACGCACACTGATTGAAAAAGTAACGGCATTGTGGCGTCCATCGCGAGGATCCACATTAATATTTCCAATATTGGACTCCGCTTCGGCAATCGCCGTTGCCAAGGCGGCGAGAACACCTCGCTGGTTGGCCACTTCAACGGTTATATCCACCCAGAACTCACCTTCAACCTGCTCATCCCAACGTAACGCAATGAACTGCTCAGGGCTGCGGACATGATGAATCAGCGGGCAATCGCTGGCATGCACGATAATTCCCCGTCCCTGCTGAAAGCGCCCGACAATGCTATCCCCTGGAATAGGCTGGCAGCATTCGGCAAAATGCACCACCATACCCTCGGTTCCCTTAATGGCCAGGGGACGGCTTTTACCATTTTTATCGAGCTCGGCAGGCTCCGGGCGAACCACCAGACGTTTTGCAATAACCATTGGCATTTGGTTGCCAATCCCAATAGCATAAAGTAATTCCTCAGCGGATTTATAATTTAAATCATGGAGTATCGCCTGCAGGGATTCGGGTGGTACTTTGGCATAATCGGAAGATAATTCCGCAAGTGCCTGTTCCAATAAGCGTTTCCCCATTACAATCGATTCATTATGCTGCTGGCTTTTAAGAAAGTGGCGAATATTGCTTCTGGCTTTTCCGGTAACCACAAAATTAAGCCAGGCTGGATTGGGGTGAGCCCCGGGAGCAGTGATAATTTCTACCGTCTGCCCATTCGTCAAAGGAATGCTTAAAGGCACCAGACGGCGATTGACCTTGGCAGCCACGCAACTATTACCGACACCAGAATGTACTGTATAAGCGAAATCAACCGGAGTGGCTCCTTTGGGAAGCTCCATGATATGCCCTTTAGGGGTAAATACATAAACCTCATCCGGGAACAAATCAATTTTAACGTTTTCAATAAACTCGAGAGAGCTTCCGGTGCTTCGCTGCATTTCCAATAAACGCTGTACCCATTCTCGGGCACGAAGCTGTGCTTCATTTACTTCCAAACCAGCGGATTTATAAATCCAGTGCGCCGCCACCCCGTTTTCTGCCACTTTATCCATATCGCGTGTACGGATTTGTACCTCCAGTGGAACACCAAAGGGGCCGAACAAAGTAGTATGTAAGGACTGATAGCCGTTGGCTTTGGGAATACCTATATAATCCTTGAATCGCTGCGGAACAGGTTTGTAGGTGCGGTGCAATGCCCCCATTACACGATAGCAGGCATCTATATCTTCGGTGATTACACGAAAAGCGAACACATCGGTGATTTCAGTAAAAGAGGCCTTTTTCTGGCGCATCTTTCGATAAATACTGTATAAATGTTTTTGACGGCCGAATACATGCTCGTAAGGAATATTTAATTGCTGGAGGGCTTCTTCCAGGTCATGTTCTATTTTTTGTGTGAGCTCACGGCGATTGCCCCGTGACTTCTCAACGGCTGATTTGATTGCGCGAAATCGCATGGGATAGAGCGCCTGAAAGCCTAAATCTTCCAGACCCACATAAATAGCATGCATCCCCAGCCGATTAGCAATAGGCGCATAAATTTCAAGGGTTTCAATTGCAATGCGTCGACGCTTGGACGAAGGCATCGCCCCAAGAGTCTTCATGTTGTGATAGCGATCAGCCAACTTGACAATGATGACGCGAATGTCCTTCACCATAGCCAGAACCATCTTTCTAAAATTTTCAGCCTGGGCTTCCGCTCGGGACTCAAACTTTATTTTAGTCAATTTGGTGACACCATCTACCAGGGCAGTGACTTCCTCACCAAACAACTGGCTTAACTCTTCCTTGCTGATGGAGGTATCCTCGACCACATCATGCAACAGGGTTGCCATAATAGTTTGATAGTCGAGGCGCATGCGGGCGAGTATCAGCGCAGCGGCTACTGGATGGGTAATATAAGGTTCACCCGATCGGCGCATCTGCCCATGATGCGCTTTTTCGGCAACCAGATAGGCCTGATGACACTTTTCAACCTGCTGTTGCTCAAGATAATGTTGAAGCTCTTCGTGTAACTCCTTAAAGTAGCTCACAGAGCACTCCCTTCGCTTAAAGCTGAAAAATTGAATTGCAACTGATACTGCCGATTTGAATTAATCTTTATCCAGAATATCTGGTTTTACTAATCCAGCCGCAATTTCTCTTAAAGCCACAACCGTCGGTTTATCGTTTTCCCATTCCACTAAAGGCTGCTCGCCGCGAACAGCAATCTCACGCGCTCTTTTGGTTGCAACCATCACTAATTCAAAGCGATTCGCAACATGCTCCAAACAATCTTCAACTGTGACACGTGCCATTAGAACCCCCACAATACAAGTATTAAGTTATAGCATCAGTCGTATAGTAAGCCTGAACCGGTTTCACCAGGGCCCGCAGTCACGATCTTAAGCTTATAACCAAAATAATCTATTTTACTTCGATGCTAATAAGAAGGAAAGTAATTTTGCAATCTTTACTGATTGCCGCTGTATGTTTAAACGATTGGCAAGTACAATGGACCTTAATTCAGCGGACGCGACCTCGAAACTGTCATTGACAATCAGATAATCAAATTCGGAATAATGGCTCAATTCTTCCTGTGCCTGTAACATCCGGCTCCCAATCACCGCTTCATTATCCTGCTTACGGTTTTGAAGCCGCTGTTTGAGAATTTCAAGCGAAGGGGGGATAATGAATATGCTGACCGAGCCGGGAAACAATCTTCTGATTTGCTGCGCTCCCTGCCAGTCGATATCAAGAACAACATCGATTCCGGCAGCCAGCCTGTCTTTAATCTGAGCCACTGAAGTACCATAATAATGGTTGAAAACTCTTGCGTATTCAATAAACGCTGAGTCGTTAATCATGCGGAGAAATTCGCTTTCCGAAACAAAGAAATAATCCACGCCATTTTTTTCGGCCGGACGCATGGAACGGGTAGTATGCGAAACAGACACCTCAATATCAGGCATGCTGTTAACAAGCTCTTTCACGAGACTGGTTTTTCCCCCGCCTGAAGGAGCCGCTACGATAAATAAATTTCCTGTGCCATCATTCGCCATTTATCTTTACTCTATATTTTGAATTTGTTCTCGCATTTGCTCGATTAATACTTTCATTTCTACCGCAGACTGCGTCATTTCAATGGAATCAGATTTTGAGCTCAGTGTGTTTGCTTCGCGATTCAATTCCTGCATTAAAAAATCAAGCCGCCGCCCCGCGGGCTCTTTTGCATTGAGACTATTATTCACTTCATGGATATGAACCGACAATCGTTCCAGCTCTTCGTTTACATCCATTTTACTTAAAAGAATCGCCAATTCCTGTTCAATTCGACTGCTATCCACTTCCAGATTCAGACTCTGCAATCGGGTCAGCAGTTTATCGCGGGCGAGCAAGCTGTTCTTCCCGGCAAACCCGCGGGCTTTCTCAATCTCGGTTTTTAACCGTGAAAGTTTATCCAGTACATGTTGATGCAGTGCCGCTCCTTCCGCAGATCTCATTAACTGCAGCCGTTTTAACGTATGATTGAACAGGTCTAAAATCGAAGCCGAATATTGCTCAAGAACCGGTTGTTCTATGTTTACAACTCCAGGCCATGCCAGCACCTTTGACAGACTCATATCATTGGCCAGATGGTTATCACTGGATAGTTTTTCAGCCGTATTAACTAAAGCATTCAATAAAGGCTCATTAACTGCAATCGTTTTTTCAATACCGGAATTATCCTGATGTTTTAACTGACACTCGAGTTTACCGCGGCTAATCTGCCCTCTAAGCATTGTCCGCAGATCATTTTCGAGAAAACGCCAAGGTTCTGGCAAGCGAAAGGAAACGTCCATATAGCGATGATTTACCGAACGAATTTCCCAGCAAAAAATCATGCCGTCTACTTGAATTTGCTCTCGTGCAAAAGCGGTCATACTATTAGTCATAATCGAGTTTTACTACTAATTCTTTCTGAGGATGGCCGACTATAAACTAAATTTGTACAAATGCAAGTCTGCGTGCATCATTAAGAAGAAAGGGGTATACTTTGCAATTTTATCGAGGAGCAAACCATGCGCCCCAGCAATCGTGAACCCAATCAACTTCGAACCATTCAGTTGCACCGCAACTATACGCAGCATGCTGAAGGATCTGTACTGGTCGAATTTGGCCAGACTCGAGTTATTTGTAATGCTTCAGTTATAGACGGTGTTCCACGGTTTCTCAAGGGAAAAAATCAAGGCTGGATTACTGCAGAATACGGAATGTTGCCCCGAGCCACTCACAGCCGCTCTGACCGGGAAGCCAGTAAAGGAAAGCAAGGCGGCCGAACCCTTGAAATTCAGCGTTTGATTGGCCGCTCACTTCGCGCCTGCTTCGATCTTAAAGTGCTGGGTGAAAATACTATTACCATCGACTGTGATGTGCTTCAGGCTGACGGAGGAACAAGAACAGCTGCCATTACTGGGGCTTGTCTTGCATTAAGAGACGCGCTGAACTGGATGGTTAGCCGTGAGAAAATTAAAAAAATGCCGGCGTTCACTTATGTCGGAGCCGTCTCAGTAGGGATTTACCGCGGGCAATCCGTGCTGGATCTGGACTATGCAGAAGACGTGCTTGCTGAAACGGACATGAATGTCGTTATGAATGAAGCCGGTGACTTTATTGAAATACAAGGCACCGCGGAGGAAAAAAGTTTCAACCGCGCTCAATTAAATGGCATGCTGGATTTGGCTGAGACTGGGATAAAGGAATTAATTAGTCTGCAGAAATCGGCATAGTTCAGGCAAATCCTGCGTTTTGCGGTTTTATCAGAACCTGAAGTCTTTGCGAACGAAGTGAAGCAATCCAGATCCAACTCTGAACAGGCTTAAGAGCTGGATTGCTTCGCTGTCGCTCGCAAAAACGGGTTTTGAGTATTCCTGGGTCCCCCGAACAAGTCGTGGAACGTAGGCGGTATGGTTGGCACGGAGGGGGGATAGTCGGGACGTAGGTTATATGATTGTATAAGCCCTCAAACTTTGCTACCCTGCCCTTTTTGTCTTTGTTGGTTAAAAAATGGATATCCTGGAAATTAAAGCCTTAAGAATTGCCACCCGCATTGGCGTACATCACTGGGAACAGCAAATTAACCAGAATTTGTTTATTGACATCAGTATTCCCAGCGACTTTAGCCAGTGTAATGACGATATTAATAAAACGATTGATTACGATGCGCTTTGTCGAAGCGTGACTGATTATGTTGAATCCAATTCGTTTCAATTAATTGAAACTGTCGCAGACCGTGTGGCTGCTTTAATTAAAGAAGAATTCAATCTTGAGCAAGTGGTCGTTAGCGTAAGCAAACCACATTCTGTAGCTCACGCCAATGATGTAAGGGTGACGGTTAAACGCTGAATCAACCTGCGGCACTTAAAACACTCGGCCCATTTTGGGCCTGCCTGATTACATTCTTTTTGACAACCTCTCGTCTTCAGGGCGCTCCCTTCTTATCCCCTCCTTCGCCTCCACAACCATTTTTGCAGTTTCCAAAGGCGGCACTTTCAAAGTGATATTTCCCTTCTTGTCTATCCAGTTTAAATGAGTGATGCTGGCGCGCGTTCTATAGCCCTTTTCATACAGTGCGTGACGAAATATCTCTTCGAGACTGGCATTTTTATAATCAATATTGGAACGATACAAGCTGCCAAAAAAGCTGTTTTTATCTTTGGCCAGACGGGTGCCGTATTCTTGAATAAACTGACGCCGCAATTCACTAATAGTTGAACTCGCCTCTTTTCGCTGGCTTTCACCTAAAAAATCAGGCGCAATAAAATTGTATTTGAACTGATATTTCAGATAGAAATGATGAGCAAGAAGAGCATGCATATCGGCGGAAGGATGAATAGTATCCCAGAAAATATAACCCTTTGCCGGCGAGCTGCCGTCTTCATTGTAAAAATCAGCAGAGCCATAATAAGGAGTACTCACCTTCTCTGGATCAAATCCCCATTTCAGGGGATGCTGAATTATATCAGTAAACAGCGAGTTAATATCAAAGCATTCAATTGAACAATGGGGATAGCGAATCTTTAACTCATTACAGGCTAGCCGTAACTGCTCATTAAAATAAAGCGAGCAGGATTGAGCATTCTCTCTCTCATATTCACTTTTTTGCTGATACATGGGAGTAAATGACAAGTCCGGCAGATTAAATAAAATAAAATTCGAGTAGCCTTTTTTTATTAGTTCCTCAACATTTTCAACTCTGGCCTTCAAAGCTTTTTTTGCTTCGCCAATAGTGGGCCGCTCATTAACCGTGATTAAATCATTGGCTCCAGACCATTCAATAACCAGTGTTGATTTTTTCTGTGTATTCGACACCTGATGAGTCTCGTCATATTTGATCATTTTCTCCCGCATTTCTTCAAGCGTTGATACCACCATTCGATTAAAGAAACGGCTCAAACTTGAGCTTGGAACCCAGCTATAATCATGCGCGCTTAATCCCCCTTCGCTGTAATTTCTAACGAAATCAACTCCTTTATAGCGGACTACCAGATCATCATCCAAATCATAACTATCCTGAACATGTGCTCGAACTTTACTATCATGGGCAATCACTGCGTCGCTAATGTCCGTCGCATCCATTTTGTACTCTTTACCTACCTCTTTGATAATGAAATCTTCAGCAATACCGGCGCTCAGATGATCACTCCATGCATAGCCATTGGTGAAACGGCCATCCGGTGATTTTTTATCCAGACCGGTTATCCAGCTCATAGGAATACAACCCCATAAATATTTATTCGCAATAGTGCCACGGTCGGTCAGGCTATCCCCCATTAATACAAAGTATGAAATCTTTTCCGGGCTCATGTTTTCTTCCTTGTTGTTATTTAATCCTTTAATGCAGAATGCGTTCTCAGGCTTGCAGCGAATGCCCAAATGATAATCAGAATGGCATTTAAGACTCATATCGACATATTTTGGATTCGCCTTAGGATTGAAAGAATTAAATCGCACAGTCGCTGATAATTGGGTTAATCGGCAACCTACTTGATTATTTTTAGAACATTTAGGATTTACAGATTATAATTGAATATAGGTTGGTATCGAATTTCCTATGCAATGGATTGCAGAAAATAACAGGACGACAATGCGACGATTACCTTTCAAAAAATCAGCTCTGGTGTCGATTGGAATAGAACTTGAGTTTCAATTAATCAATCCGAGAAGCTGGGGGCACAAATTTTGCTCAAAAGACATCATAAGAGATGTGCATGGCAGTAATTTTGAAACGCGTATTGTTCCGGAAATTACTCAGAGCATGATTGAAATTAACTCCTCAGTGCATCAGTCGGCTCAGAGCATGCTTCACGAGTTTTCAGAACTGCAGCAATACCTGTTACAGGAAGCCGAGCGAGTCGGCGCTTATATTTGCGGCGGCGGCTCTCACCCCTATGAGCGCTGGTCTAAGCAAAAGATTTTTCCAGCAAAACGTTACAAAAATCTGGCCAGAAAATACCGTTATCTTTCAAAAAGAGCCACTATTTTTGGGCAGCATATTCATATCGGCTGCACCAGCCCCGAGGATGCTTTGTATCTGACCCATGCATTAGGTCGATATGTTCCGCAACTCATTGCAATAGCAGCATCCTCGCCATTTTATCAGGGAGTGGACACCGGCTATTGCTCTTCCCGTTCCAGTATCTTTAGCGCCTTTCCCTTAAGTGGTGTAATCCCCTACTTAATTAATTGGAATGAGTTGTCTGAGTACTATTATAAATTTCGCCGACTCGGAATAATCGGCAGCATGAAAGACTTCTACTGGGATATTCGTCCCAAACCAGAGTTCGGCACGGTGGAAGTCCGGGTATGTGATACGCCTTTAAGCCTTGGTAAAGCCATTCAAATCGCGGCTTATTTACAAAGCCTTTCACTTTATCTTCTTGAAGAACGCCCCACTCAAGTCAGTCATGATCTTTATTTTTTATACAGTTATAACCGGTTCCAGGCAAGCCGTTATGGTTTTGAGGGCGACATCATTGACTCCGATAATGGCCAGCATCATCTGATACAGGATGATATTCTTAATACGCTAAAAAAAATAAGGCCGCAAATTGAGTTTTTAAACAATCAATATTTTATGAATCTACTGCAAAATGATATTCTTAACAAAATCAATGATGCTTTTCTGCTGAGGAAGGTTTTCAAGGAAAGTGGTTCTCTGAATCAGGTGGTAAAACTCCAGTGTGATATCTGGAATCAGAAACTTGATAAATATTGCAATGAGGATCTTGATTTCTCTCAGCCAATGAACTAGGTTCACAGAGCCTAATATATGTTCATTTGGCATTTTAAATTACAGTTACCAGGGAGTGGTTATGAGTTCCAAAATTACGGCACGCGGCCAGGAAATATTAAAAGACCCCTTATTAAATAAAGGCACCGCTTTTACTGAAGCTGAGAAGGATTTGTTTGAGCTGCATGGACTCCTTCCCTGCAATACCGAAAGCATTCTCGAGCAACTGAGACGCAGCCGCGATGCCTATGATGCGAAAGATACTCCTCTTGAAAAACATATCTATCTTAGAGCGTTGCAGGATCGCAACGAAGTGTTATTTTATCGTTTTGTCCTTGATAACTTGCTCGAAGTATTACCTATAATTTATACCCCGGTAGTGGGGGAAGCCTGTCAGCAGTTTCATCGTATTTATCGTCAACCCCGCGGGTTATTTATTAGTTATCCGGAACGGGATAGAATGGAACAGATCCTTTCAACTGTTGCGAGAAATCGACGGATTGATGTGATCGTCGTCACTGATGGCGAACGGATTCTGGGATTGGGCGATCAGGGGGCTGGCGGTCTGGGAATTCCTATTGGAAAATTATCGCTTTACTCCGTTTGCGGAGGTATCCATCCCGCTCATACATTACCTATTGTATTGGATGTGGGTACCAATAATCAGGAAAAATTTAATGATCCTGAGTATTTAGGATGGCGGCATTCCCGTATTACAGGAGAGGACTATGATCAATTTATTGATCAGTTTGTGCAATCAGTCAAAAAATACTTTCCCAATGTACTGCTGCAGTTTGAAGATTTTGCCCAACAGCATGCCTATCCAATTCTCGAAAAATACCGTGACCAGCTCTGTACCTTCAACGATGATATTCAGGGAACAGCTGCTGTTGCAGTAGCCGCTATCATTGCTGCAACGCGTGTTTCGGGTGTTCCACTAAAAGACCACCGTATCGCCCTTCTCGGTGCCGGTTCAGCTGGCTGCGGCATCAGCGAGCAACTGGTGCAGGCCATGATGAATCAGGGGCTTAGCGAATCAGAGGCTCGATCACGTTTTTATCTCGTCGACAGGATGGGCTTACTACAGGAAGGATTGGAAAATATTCTGCCCTTCCAAAAAGGCTTTGTTCAATCCAAAAACCGATTAAAAACCTGGACAGTCCAAAACAGACAACAGATTAACCTCCTGGAGGTAATTAATAACGCCAAACCAACTATCCTGCTCGGGGTTTCCGGCCAACCGCAGCAATTTAGCGAGCCAATGATACGCAGTATGGCCAGCTACTGTGATCGGCCCATCGTATTCCCACTATCAAATCCCACTTCACGGGCTGAAGCGACTCCGCAGCAAATTCTTGACTGGAGTGCCGGTAAAGCACTGGTTGCCACAGGAAGTCCATTTGATCCGGTCTTGATCGGTTCTCATCCGATTGAAATTTCCCAATGCAACAATTCCTATATTTTTCCAGGTGTAGGCTTGGGAGTAGTTGCCGGAAAAGCACGTCGCGTCACCGATAAAATGATGATGGCCGCCGCCATGGCATTGAGCGATCTGTCTCCGGCAATGATTAAGGGTGAAGGCGCTCTGCTGCCCGATCTTCGAGTCATTCGTGATGTAAGCCGACATATTGCCAAGGCAGTGATTTTACAGGCTATTAAGGAAAACCATGCAGATAAAATCAGTGATGCGGAAATTGAAACAGCGATAAAGGAAACCATGTGGTACCCTGAATATGAGGTATTTACGAAGTAATTTCATCCTGAATACAAGCCTCCTGGCTTGTATTCCTTACCCGTTTTATAAGAGGATTTAACTATGCGGCGCCAGTGGTATATTGGATTCGGGCTCGTCCTGTTAAGCTTTATTTTTTTCCTAATCATGATGCACGACACCCTCTGGTGCATTGTCTTTCTGGTACCAATCATTATTGTGGGTATCTACGATCTGATACAAACCAAACACTCCATCCTTAGAAACTTCCCGGTATTAGGTCATTTTCGGTTCATCATGGAATTTCTAAGGCCTGAGATTCAGCAATATTTTATTGCGGATGATCAGGAAGAGCTTCCCTATAATCGTGAAATCAGAAGCATGGTGTATGAGCGCGCAAAAAATGTTCGCGATACGATTCCCTTCGGTACCAGCCGTAACATTACACAGGTCGGTTATACCTGGGTTTTACACTCGCTCTCTCCCAAACATGTATCAGAAGTTGAACCCAGAATTGTGGTCGGCGGACCTGACTGCAGCAAGCCTTATAGTGCCTCACGTCTGAATATCTCTGCAATGAGTTATGGTTCTTTATCACCTAATGCCATCATGGCGCTTAATAAAGGAGCAAAACTGGGAAATTTTGCTCACAACACCGGTGAAGGTGGCTTAAGCCCCTATCATTTGCAGGGCGGCGACATTATATTCCAGATTGGGACTGCCTATTTTGGCTGCCGGGATGACAATGGCAATTTCGATGAAAAGGAGTTTGTCACCGAGTCGACTCGCGAAGAAGTCAAAATGATTGAAATCAAACTCTCGCAAGGGGCAAAGCCCTCGCATGGAGGGATTTTGCCAGCAGCTAAAGTGACTCCGGAAATTGCGAAGGTGCGAAAAATTAAAATCGGAGGCGATATTCTTTCTCCGCCAGCCCACACAGCCTTTGATTCTCCGCGTACTTTACTGGAGTTTGTAAAACATTTACGACAATTATCCGGAGGCAAACCGGTAGGATTTAAACTGTGTATAGGCAAACGCCATGAGTTTCTGGGGATATGCAAGGCAATGCTTTTAACCGGCATTACTCCTGATTTCATCACAGTGGATGGCGCTGAAGGCGGTACGGGAGCCGCACCGGTTGAATATACCAATCGAGTGGGAGAGCCTTTGGAAGCGGCTTTGGTTTTCGTCCATAATGCCCTGGTAGGGGTTAATTTACGGGATAAAGTCCGAATAATTTCCAGTGGAAAGGTAGCCAGCGGCTTTGATCTGGTCGCCAATATCGCGATGGGAGCGGACATGTGTAATGCGGCACGCGCCATGATGTTTGCAGTAGGCTGTATTCAGTCAAAGCAATGCAATGCCAATACCTGCCCTACCGGAGTTGCCACCCAAAATTTAAGATTACAACGTGGTCTGGTGGTCGAAGAGAAACAATACCGTGTACTGAATTTTCATAATAACACCGTCAGGAGTTTTCTTGAGATGGTAGGTGCGATGGGATTATGTAATCCCAGCGACCTTTCACCTGAATATCTGATGAGACGAGTCAGTGCGGATTGTGTTAAACCCTTTAACGAAATCTATGATTATTTAAAACCCGGACAATTGCTTGGCGAAGAGATTCCGGAATGCTTCAAAAAACACTGGCTAAAAGCGGATCCTGAACGTTTTTAGCCAGAGGGTACACGGTAGAACGTCACCATGAAAAACGCTGACGTTCTCAACGATTGCTTATTAATCCAGACCTAACAATCTGGCACGATCATCCTCATTAGTGTTCACCAGGTTAACGTCTCTGGCCCGGTACACATTTTCAAGCACATCATTATAAAACTTTGTAGTGGAAGGCTGGCGACCCTGTCGTGGATTATCCAGGGCTTCCTGAGCGATATCCTTTATCTGCTCATACAGGTCGTACAAATCATTTTCCGTTTTGTTTTGTTTGGCTTCATAAGTTTCAATAGCTCTAGCCATTTCAGCGACTCGGTGAGGTACTCTCAATGTTCTGCCGTCGACATTCATATCCACCCCGCCTCGAATAAACAAGAAACCGGGTATACTCCAGGGTTTGCTGCGAATTAACTGTTTGATGTTCTGAATCGCATTATTGTGCAATTCTTCTTTTTCATCCTGGGCTTTTGTTTGCGCTTCAAAATAAGGCTCTACGCCAGCGCTGAAATCTTTTGGATCTGAAAGATGCGTGGTAAAGTACTCATCCAATGCAGTTTTATTTGCAATTATCTGTTGTAATGGTGCTAATTCCTGAGGATTAACGATACCTTCCATAATCAAGGAATTGAATATTTTAATAGCCAGATTACTGTAGAGGTATTGTTGATGCAGCTCTCCTTTTCTTGCAGCAATGCTTCTTATAATATTCAGAATTTGGTCTATCTTTTCATTAAACGCATAATCTTTCGGATAGGCATTTTTAATATTGCTTTCTTGATAAGCCTTTGCAAAAGCGTCTCCATCCAGTTCTTTTATAATCTTAAGCAAGATATTCGCGAAAAAGTCGCCGCTGTCAGCTCGAATAAATTTTTCACCTTTGGCTTCAAAACAGAGATCGGTCAAACGAATGATTAATAACTCCATACCACCATCATGCTTGATTTGCTCAACTATTTCATTTGCATATTGTTCTCTCTCTTCCTTCGACATGGCACATAAGTCATCGTAAAACGCTTTGTCCAGATAAGGATCAGTTAAAAATTCAATTTTATTTGACGACTTTTTAAAGCGGCTGAGCTGAGACATGATTGACCTTATTTTTACCTAGATGCCTAATATTATAACTTAAGCGCCAGTTTAAAAACAGTCCCATCGATAATAAAGCAACTTCTTTTCTACTAGAATAAATAGTAAGCAATTTACCTAATGAACTTACATGCCCCGATCATCCAAAGGTTTCATCGCGATTGATATAGACGGAACTACTCTGGTAGAAAAAATTGACAAGAATCCTCTCTATGGCCTTCGCAATAAACAAAGCCATATGAGACAGGTTTTATTGGAATATGTCCGCAGAGCTCAAAAAGAAGGCTATGACATTTTGATATTAACTGCCAGACCTGGCATTGTGGATAGAGGATTGCAGGCATTGAGTAACTATCTGGGAACAAAACCCACCAATGAAATTGTTAATATTCTTGAGGCCTATGATGTACATAATGTTGAAATAGTCCGCGCGCCAGCAGGGCTCAAAGGCCATAAAATGGCTGAAATCCTTCAATCTTATCATCAGGAAGGCCACCATGACGCTATTGGCCTGTTGTTTGATGATCAATTGAAGCAGGTGAATGATGTGATTGCTCAGAATAATAGTCAATTAGTCGCTATTGATATCAATAGTGCTTCTGATCTTGACCGGTTCTGGACTGAAACGAAAATCCCTGTCACTGGCCGAAACCCTTTTCATCCTCAGAATCTGATTAAAGATATTAAAGAAACTCACCGGGAAATAAGCTTACTGTATAAAAACATTGAGCAAATCAGGTTTGCACAGGAAGCAGAGCTAATCACAAAAATTGTCGATGATTTATCAATACGTATTTATGAAGCAAAGCATAGAGACTATCACCCCGAAATCAATTGGGTTAATAATGCGATCACGGGGATTAATACAATTATTAATAAATTAAGCAAAGATAGGCCGCATATTCGACAAGCTGAGCTGAATGCAATTAGCCAGTTAATATTTGGAACAGATGATTTATCAAGAATTGTACCCAATTCCCAAATTGAAGTGTTACTGCAAGATCTCATGATTGATTTAAAAGATTTCGTCCTTCGGGACGAATTGCTTAAAACACTGAAGGATTATCAGTCCCGGTTTCAAGCCAATGCGCTAGTTAAAGAACAGCCCGGTAATCTTATTGAAATCAATCGGCTTAATCAGCTGATTGACAAGTTAGAAACCATCCCTCAGGCAAGTGAGGCTTTAGCCGCTTTTGCAAATACCCTTCAAAAAAATGAATCCGAATATCGCAGTTCCTCCTGGTGGCAACCCGTAGACAATCTGTTAAATCAATCGCTCACTGTTAATTCGTGTACAACTATAAGTAAATCGCATCAGTTCAGACAGAGGATAGGAGAGATGAAAGATGATTGTATGCCCAATGAAGGTTCCGGCTTAAAACTTTGACCCGCCATAAATTGCCAATGTGAACTTCTCTTAATCATAATGAAACCTTTGACGACAAAAATTTTCAAAAATATGAAGAACATAGCTTGATCAAATGCGCCACTCTAATATAATTAAATTGACCTTTTGAAACTGTAAGCAAGCTTTAACTGCGGCTCACAAAGTTCCAAAGGAGTAAATGTGCCAGATAACTGTTTCTGGTCCTTAACTGTGTTTCAAATTCTAAACTTTTTCAAAGGAAGGATTCATCATGAAAAAATCGACTTTAGCCGTGGCCGCATTACTGACTGCCCTTTCAGCTGCTTCTGTTGTTCCTGCTGCCTATGCTGATTCAACTACTACTCAAGCAAGTGGTTGCGCTGGTTGCAAAGGCTGCAAAGGTTGTAAAGGCTGCAACGGATGCAAAGGTTGCAAAGGTTGCAATGGCTGCAAAGGTTGTGGCGGCTGCAGCGGTAGCTAATATTTTTTAAAGGAAGCGGAAACGCTTCCTTTTTTTCCAGCGTGTATTTATGTCTGAATTTTCATTACCTTATTTGAGTAAAACGAAACAATCCCGACTTTTGGCCTATGCGTCTCAGATTCTGGAAGCCCAGCAACAGATGACGACTGCCAAAGGAAAAAACATTATTCATTACACCCTGCAAAAGAAGCGCCGTCACGAGTCGATGAGCCATTATCCCAAGGGAGATCGTATTGATCGCCAAACGGGAGCCCAGTATTTTTATCATTGCCATCGTGAAGATTATGAAAGCATGGAGCATGGCCATTTTCATTGTTTCCTGCGCTATAAGGGGATCCCTGCCAAAATTACGCCTACTCCTTTATCCGACTGGGATAAAAATATGGATAACCCAATGACCCATATCGTGGCTATTTCCATGAATTGCCTTGGCCAGCCGATACGTCTGTTTACCGTAAACCGATGGGTATCCTCCGAGATCTGGTATGATGCAAAACACGTGTCCAGTTTCATCAAAAAGTATGAAATGACACTGGAAGATGACCCTTACTGGATGATTCTTGATCAATGGGTTGAGGGCATGCTTCATTTGTTTGAACCTCAGATTGTCTGGCTGCATCAGGAAAGGGATAAGCAAATTGCCCGGATCAAAGCAGAAGATGCGGAGTCTAATCCCTACGAAGATCACCGCTATGAAGAGCTTTCCTACATTGACATTGATCTCACTAGCCAGGTTCAATGGGTACTAAACGCAATCAATCAGAGCGAAACCCCTGCTGAAGTTTAATCTTTTTACTATATGGATAGTGTAGGTCGGGCGCTTCGCCCGACGCTCGTTTTTTTATCCAAATGGACAAATTCGACGCAGTCACTTATCCAAGGAAATGTCGGGCGAAGCGCCCGACCTACATAATCTTGATAACCTAATGACATCTCCCTTCGTTTACTGTATAATAGTCGCTCTACTTTTTGCTTCAGGTGTTATGGAATGAAAAAAATCGTCGTTGTTTAAGAGAAGAACTACTTCATTTTCACAATGAGCTGCTTTTTTAGAAAAGCAGAAGTGTTCTATTTTCTAAAACTTCGAGGTTTTTATGAATTTTAAAATGCCGCCTGTGTGGCTGATTGTACTTATCGCGGGTTTACCCCAACTGTCTGAAACAGTTTATACGCCCTCACTTCCTGTCATCGCGCAAAGTCTGCATACCTCTGCGTCAATGATGGAATATACACTCACTATCTATCTATTCGGCTTTGCTATTGGCACGCTGATATGGGGAAAATTCTCCGATCGGTTTGGACGAAAACCCGGAATTCTACTGGGACTGCTGATATTCATTATAGGCTGTACGGGATGTTACTATTCCACAACTATCAGCGGATTAATGATCAGTCGTTTTGTTCAGGCCTTTGGCGGAAGTATCGGCAGTGTTCTTGGACAGGCGATTTGCCGGGATGCCTTTCAAGGCAGTGCTTTAGGTAAAGTCTACTCTGTGGTCGGTAGTGCACTGGCTGTGTTTCCTGCGGTAGGACCGGTCGTGGGCGGTTTTATTGCAGAACATCTGGGTTGGCGAAGCATTTTTACAGTGTTAGCTCTTTTCAGCTTGCTGCTAATCATTCTGGTAGCGAGAAATCTGCCTGAAACGCATCTTCCACAGCAACGAGCCCGAATTTCTCTTGCCAGAGTGGCTATTCAATTACTGGGTAACAAAAAAGTAATGGGATTTGCACTTCTGGTAGCAGGTTGTAATGGCATTTCATTTAGTTATTTTGCTGAAGGCCCTTTTTATTTCATCAAGATGCTAGGTTTGTCGCCCAGTCAATTTGGTATGAGCTTCATTGCCATTGCCATAAGCACCATGTCGGGCGGTCTGCTGTCCAAATATCTGCATGCCTATCGTTCTTCCGGTAAAATCATGCAATACGGCTTAATGATAATTTTGATTGCGACCCTGATATACAGCTTTATCGCTGTCTATTTGCACCTGCCTGCGAGGTTCATGATTATTATGAGCCTGGTAATGCAAATGACTATTATGTTTGGCGTTTGCATGGTCACGACTAATGCCCTGGCACTCGCTCTGACTGACTTCAAATGGTGTATCGGCACCGCGTCCAGCGTGTTCGGTTTCTTTTATTACTCTTTGATTTCCGTCTTTACTTTGGGGATGGGCTATTTTCATAACGGCACACTCCAGGCAATGCCCTTATATTTTTTAGCCATCGGACTTTTCATGTTTTTAATCGAAAAATGGATGATTAAAAACAGCTAAAAACAATAGGCGGGGGATAATTCTCTTTAGGGCGGCATTATCCCCTTGTCTGATAAGCAGCGCTTTATTATCAATTTTATCAATGATTTTGATAAAAAATATTGATTATGAAAATGGGGTTATATGCCCTAAGCTGTATATCCCTTTTTCATGGACGAAGTTAGATGAACCGATTTTTAAAATACTTATTTTTCTGCTTGTTATTTCAGAGTGCAGCAGCCCAGAGTAATTATTATTCCTATACTGACGTCGGCGAAGGCCCTGCGCTGGTATTAATTCATCCTTTTCCTGCCGACCAGAACATCTGGAAAGCTCAGAGAGAAGGACTAAAGCACAGATTTCGGGTGATCACCGTGGATTTGTGGGGCTTTGGTCAGTCTGGTGAAGTTAATGGTAAGCCAGTCTCTATGGATGAATATGCCGAGGAAATCAGGATGGTTCTTGATCACTTGCAACTTCCCAATGCGATCATTGGCGGTGAGTCAATGGGTGGTTATGTTGCACTGGCTTTTTTAAAAAAATATCCCCAACGCATTAATTCCCTAATCTTATCCGGCACGCAATCAATTGCAGATAACGAGGATACAAAAAAGCGGCGCGAACTTGCAGCCCAGGAAATCTTAAACAAGGGCACTTCGTCATTTATCCAGGCATTTATCAGCAAAGCACTTTCCACGCAGGCATCAGAACAAATAAAGGCGGAGCTTCTCGAAATTCTGGAATCTCAGAAAGCAACTGCCCTGGCATCGGCACTACGCGGGATGGCGCTGCGAGAAGACACTTCTTCCATTCTCGGAAGTACGGAACTCCCTGTGTTAATTCTAAGCGGAGAATACGATTCAGTGCTCTCACCCCGGCAAAGTGAGAATCTGCATGAAATCGCCAGAAACAGTGCTTTGGTGATTATTGAAAATGCCGGCCATCTGTCCAGCCTGGAACAACCGCAGCAATGGAATCAAGCAGTGCTTGACTACTTTTCTGATCGCTGATCAACAGAGATTTTGTCATTCCCAGAGGCATTGTTGCATAAATGAAGGTAGGTACGCAAAAAATCGTCTTTGCGAGCGTCAGCGGAGCAATCCATCTTTTAAGGTTATTCAAGTTTCGATCTGGATTGCTTCACTTCGTTTGCTAAGACTATAGGTAATAAAGAAAAAATTAGCTCCTCTTAGAGAGCTGCTCTTCTATCCGCTGAATCATGTAGGGGAAAAACGGATTGGATGAAAGTCGAAGGATTGAATCCAGACTGACAATAAGCACTTGCCGTTCACCATGCGAAGCAATGGTTCCTAATTGAACTCCATAGTCCATTGAGTCAGGAAAAAGACCATACAGACTATCGTTCATTGGAAAAGGAATTGCAACATGCGACAAAGAATAGACATCACGCGGATAAGTCAATCCTAGTGGAAAAATACGTTCATTAACCGTTCCAGCATTAGTGACACGTTCAACCACATCAACACTGTCATTATTCGCATTCGTGATAATGACGCTGCGGTAGTTTCGGGGAGGAGCATTCAGAAGCCTTTCCACTGCCGTATCTGCTGAAGGACGTAATAAAAGACCTAATTTTGATGCCCTGTTCAAATCAAATAATACTAATTCACTGCCATTTGCAGGAAGATTAGCATAGAAAGATCGGATTATCGCTCGCGTACTGACTGTAAAATCCATTACAGACTGAAAGGTTAATACCGGTGGGAGTTCAACTAGTCGACCTTCATTGGCAAGGCGTGTTATCTGTTGTTGCAATACTGTAGTTAGACGATGAGACTGACTTGCTGCATTGACTGGAAAAGAGTTGTATTTAAATGGATTGAATTCAGGGAGTATAGTGAGCCAGGCTGCTTTTGCAAAGGGTGGTAATATCGCTGGCAAGGCAGCAAAGCCCGCAAAACGTGCGAAGCGTGTAATTCCAATCATGGGTGAAATTAATATAATCCTGTCTGGCTTGGTTAATTCTTTATTTTCAAGAGAATCAAGAGCATATTTTAATGCCAGTGCACCCCCATTTGAAAAACCAACAAGATGCAGAGGTTGCGACGGGCCTATGCGTCTTCGTGCTTCACGTACTGCTAGCCGGGTTGCCGCCAACCAGTCTTCCCATTTCACATCAGTTAAGGCAGCCGGTACTGTGCCATGGGCTGGTAATCTAATCGCGATTGCCACGTAACCATGAGCAACATATCGTCTGGCGATATGGCGCAAGCTATAAGGAGAGTCCGTCAACCCATGTAATAAGACTACAGCGCCGACAGCTGGACCCTGGGGATCAAGTATATAGGAACGATTCCAGTCAGTAGAAAATTTTTCAGGATAAACCGGGCTGCCGGAGAAATATCGATTACCTGGAATGCGCTGCTTGCTAGTTAATTTTTCAGTTACCTCAGTGCGCACAGCATCAAAAAGAGAATTTTCTATGTCGATGTATTGTGGCCAGCCAAGCTTATCCAGTTCTTTAGCCTGCTTCTCCTTTGGAACATAAGTATGCCATAGCTCTAATGCAGGGCCTCGCTGTAACTCAAATATCCTTAATCCAAGTAAAATTAAAAGACTTAAACAGATAAGCTTGATTAGTGGTTTTAACCATGTAAATAATTTGACTCTCATTAAGGGGGCTCTTTGGTACCACATCCTGAACGCATTCATCCAGAATATCATTTAGTTTCCCTCAAATTCAAATTGAGATATTTCTCAAGTGACGCGCATACAGTTTCTTAATGACCCATTGCCAAGTAAAGACTACACTTTAGGGTAAGGATAGTTGCAAATTCAGGAACAGGATGTTCCAGAACAGGGAAACGGCGCAAGGATGCGCTGGTCCACAAGGATGTGGATTTGCAACTTCCACACTCATTCGATAATTACTCCCTTTAAAAAACAAACCAATGTCTTTAATTAAAAGTCTTTAAAGCTTTGGCGAAGCAACCAATTTTGACACCATACAGGCAATGGTCACTGGATTGCTTCACTTTGTTCGCAATGACCATACACCTTAAGCAGCTCGAGTTGAATTATCCGCCTCTACTGGGAAACAGGCGTCCACCAGTTCAATATGGTGATCTTTTAATACTTCACCCAGAAAAATCTCTCCCACCGTCTGGAAACGACGAATAGAGTCGGTTACCAGATATTCGATTTTTCCCGAAGAAGTAGAGTCTGTTTGCAGATGATGCGAATACAATAGCTTTTGAAACGCATAGGCAGTTGCCTCGGCAGAATCAACTACCGCGACTGATTCGGGCAGCAACGTCGCAAGCAAGGGGCGAAAAACTGGGAAATGCGTACAGCCCAGCAATAAAGTATCTTCGTTCTTGAATTCAGACAGATAATAAAGCAGCGCTTCGCGTGCTACTGCATTATTCACCATCCCCTCTTCGGCAAGCGCTACCAAAACGCTACAGGCACGCGCACTGATAGACGCCTGAGGCAGCTGTTCGGTAATTAAGCGTTGGTAAGCATTGGAGGCAATAGTGGTCTCGGTGGCAAACACGGTAATTTGCTGGTTGCGTGTGGCAGCCACTACTGCACCTGCTCCCGGCCGAACCACTCCAAGCACCGGTATTTCCGTAAACATGGCCTGCAAATAGGGCAAGGCGGCAGTGGTTGCCGTATTACAGGCAATCACTAGCGCCTTGATGCGTCTGGCTATCAATAATCTGGCCATCTGAACAGCATATTGTTGCACAGTTTCTGCACTTTTCGTTCCATAAGGCAAACGGGCTGTATCCCCCAGATAGATGAAGGACTCTCTGGGTAATAAGCTTTTCAAGGCACGCAGAACGGTCAGGCCGCCCATCCCTGAGTCGAATACACCGACTGGCAAATTATTATTATTCATGTTGTCCTTAATTGCTCTTGTTATGGAGAACCAACCGAAGGGCTTTGAGGCCGATTGGCATTCTCCTGTTCTAATTCCTTAAGCGCACGTCCATCCTGAATAGCCGTTTTATACATATTACCGGAATTCGTGACCTGCTTTTCCACACGCTTCAAATCAGCCTGCGCCTTTTCCTGCTGGATTACCATCTTACTAAATCCCTGGGTTAAGGCTTTAAATTCAGGATTATTTTTTATTATTTTATAATTGGGGTCACTCCATACACTCGATCTTGGAGGAACATACGCAGTAGTGCCCATACGAATGCATTCTTCACTGATTTTAAATCGAGGATGAAGTTCACCGACAGCTAATAAAGCACCATACAATAATCTGACCTCATCCGCATTATCCCCGGTTAGCAGAAACGGATGATCCTTATCTGGGGCTTTCGCTAAACCGGTAAGCGCCTTCATAGCCATGAATATGGCATCCTTAGCCATCTGATCTTCTGTACGTTTCTTATTAGGAACCAACGTCAGTGATTTTGAAGGATTATAGGCCTCTTCTCCCTTGCTGGTTTTAGGGGCCATATCCTGCGAATGGCGTCTCTCAAGTACGGTACTGGTAGTGATGGTGACCGTACCATCACTGCCTTTGGTTTGATGCTCCAGAATATAGGGCCGGACTTTGCCTACCGGAACCTTTTTCTCTGTTTCATAATCCTTGACTGCCACCCCGATATCAAGCTGTAAAGCCTGATTATAGGTCGCCTGTTTTCTTTGTCCGTCTTCCTTCTTAATCAGATCATCAAAGACAGCAATATCTTCGTCTTTGCCAACCTTTACCTTAAACTCAGTAAACTGGATTGTATACTCCCCTTTTTTCGCTTCCTCAACGGCCGCCAGCAATCCTTTTTGCATGCGTTCATCGGAAGCATTGGGGTTACCCTTTAATACATCCTCTATTTTGAGATACATATCCAATTCGGTTTTAATCTCATTATATGCTTGGGTAAGAAAGGCTTTTTCTTTCGTGATTGCCTTGGCTTTTTTGCTATTAAGATCATTATCTGGTAATGATTTGAGGTGCTCTTCAATCAGAGCCAAATGCGCTTTAAGTGCAGGGATCACAATATTACACATTTTTTCTGTGTTTATTAGATCCTCCTCTATTCGCGCCGCATTGGTTTTAGACAGGCCCTCAAATGCAGGATCAAGCCAGAGGGCTTCCTGTAACTCACTGAAGGACTTTAAATAAGAATGGCCGGACTCTTTCTGTAAACTATGAAGCTTATCGAGATTCATTTCAACTACAAGATGGCTAGCATCTATGGAAGCGCTTAGCTCCTGAAGGCTCATGTTCTTGTATTTATCACTCTTGATACCCTGGGTCAGGAAACTATAGACACTCTCCGTTAATTGCCGGCTAAATTCAGGCGGCATTGCTCCTTGTAAAGCAGGATCATTAGTGATCAAACGATCCAATTCAGCCCGATCCTTTGCTGCTCCCAGATGCGTACACAATTGCTGAAACTGATTCGTTGTAAATTGCTGATTTTTGGATAAGCCCAGCATAAAATCAGCAACTCTTTTCCTGCCCGCGGGATTTGCGCCATTCATAAAAGCGCGTAAATCCTGATTATGATCATGCTGATGTGAAATGTTGTTCTTGGGATCGTGGCGGTTTAAAGCGCTTCTATCGTCATTATAGCCGAAGGCTCGATTAAAGGCGGCTTCTTCAACATGCCGATTAGCCCTTTCCAGAATTTCCCAAAGTTTTTTAACTGAATCAGCAAATGCCTGTGGCTGTCCTGAAAGCTCAGCCGTTGTTTTAGAATCAATGTATTCATTGATACTGCGCACCAGACTGGGGTCAATTTTTACGTTGAGACCTTTTAAGGTATTCGCAATAGCGGCATTATGAATCTTGTGGAATAGCCCAAGATTTGTGTTTTCCTGAACCAGTGCATCGAGATTCAGATGCTTGTCGTTCAGCAAATCCCTGATTTTATCAGCGTCAGTCCGGCTAGCTAATAATGAAATCAATTCGCCATTGGCAGCAAGAGAAGCCTGCTTTTTTGGGGGAAGATTCAGGATGACTTTTTTCAGTTCCGGTCGTTGATCAAGCGAAACCCCGAGGACATTCTCGGCTCGGATAATCATGGCTCGTTCACCGGCAACCTTCTGAGCCGCCTGCATACGAGCTGGATTCACCCAGTCCTGGCGATTAATATGCAGGTCAGTTAAGGCTTGTTTAAATTCAGCCTCTGAAATACCTGGCTTGGTTAAATTAACCAACAGATTCAAATCAGCATCAGCAGGGTATTTATTAAGCAAGGCCTGAATCAGTTCTGCTTCAAGATTCTGCGCATCGTTTTGACTTAAGCCGGGAAGCACGGTTTGCATTACCGGCGGCAAGCCCTCCCAACCGTTTGCCCCTACAATCCGCGACAAATCAGCGTAATTCTTTTCCGCCAGAAATTGCGGCATCTGGTAAAGATGTGCATAGGCACGAATCTTCAGATTATAGGGAGAATTTAAATCGTTATCGATCAAATCATTGGCTTTATCATGCCCCAATACTGCGGCAACTGCCGCTTTCAGTTTATTAGTATCATCGGCGGCTATAATTCCATTTAAAAGCCCTGAATCGGCATTCTTCAGGGTAGCCGGTATTAAACCGGCCAGAGCCATTTTGCGTGCCTCCATTAAGCGGGCCGGATCACTGAAATAATCCTTGAACGATTGCAATTCCTCAGGCTTTGGATTGGCGGGTAAGAATTGCGCAGCGTAATTGGCAGAGGTATAGGCGGGATCAAGTAGAGTGGCTAAACGATCAGCATGTACCCTGGCCTCTCCCCAGTCTTTGTCCGTCTGCGGTATTTTAGGCAGTAAATTACTGCGAACATGAGCAATGGTACTCAGTTTTTTAATTTCTTCTAAATTGGTAAAGGCTTCACAGACCGATTTTTTAGCCGGTGTATTTAAACCAAAAGCCGAAACGGTCTCCAGTACCTGGGAGAAGTCTTTCTGCGTTTTTGCCCTGGCCAGCGCTTCAAGGGCTGCCACATCATTCATCGTCGCAATTTTATCAGTCAGAGCTTTGCTGGCTGCGACTTGCCGGAAGCTGTTTATAGTGCTCTGGGTGACTGCTTCGCCAATATACTGATTCAGTGCATCTTTGTTACCTGCCTGGCTGCCATACTCATTGGCTAACGCTGCTTGCAAATTGTCAAGTATGGTCATTCCAGCGAGTTGCAATAATGTATCTTGCCGCTGCTCTGCGTTCAATCTGGCTTTGAGATATTCTCCCCCCATCGCGCCACGAAGTGCTTTGGCATCTTCAGCGTCTACTTTCTGATCATAAGGAGCCCCAAGATGAGCAGCGAAATCAGCATCATCATTTCGTTGAATCATAGCAAGCAGATCATTATGGCGATCTTGCTGACTTGCCAGAAGACGCGCCCTTGCTTCAAGCGCCTTAAGCGCGAGGGAGTGTGTAATTTGGGCACCGACTCCCTCAGTAGTCATCTTATCAAGAGCAGGCTGGGGAATTTGCCAGTTCTGAAGCACGCGCCGAAATGCCGCATCATCATCGTCATCAATTGCCTGCAGCAAGGCATCTAATTGCTGAGAATCGTCGCTTGCTTTCAGTTTGGATTCGAGATAGTAAGTCTGGGCAGCCAAGCTGATTTCAGCAGCTGCGGGATTGGAAATGACTCCCTCATTGCTGGCATCCCAGGGCAATTTTGATTTGGTCAGATCGCCAAAGTGGTTTTTATAAGGGTCTACTACTAATTGTCTTCGTAATTCGACAGGATTATCGAGAATGAATTTTACGAGATGGCTTTCATGTATACCTAGACGGCTAATCACCCGTTGTTTGGCAACCTGTTTGTAAAGCTCCACAAAATTGGGTGCATCATCTGCACCATCTTTAGCAAGGTCGTCAACCGGGTCCACCCCATTCTCTTTCCAGAACGCCTCATGGGCTTTAACCGCCGCCTTAAAGGCCGCTTCATCATTTGGATCAGCCGCAAAAATTGCATCCAGTGCTCGCTGGGCTTTTTCATGTTTCTCTTTATTATTGTTATGATGTAGTTTCTTTATGGCATCTTGTAATGTCTGATTCTGAGGCATGTGAATACTCCAATCGCAATTCTTCCGTCATTTTAACTATAAAAGCTTAAGAAGTCCTTAATATCCTGTTTTTTTAATTGCTGTAAGCTAAAGCGCAGATAAGTCACCGGTCCGTCTTACATTTTTACTAAAATCAACTATTCTTATCAGTATAGCAAGTGAATGGATCAAATAAGAATGAAAACAATAGCTCTTTTACTTGTTTTAATCCCCTCTATCAGCCTGGCGCAAGGCTGCATTATTGGCAATCCTCCTTCCAAAGCACGTTATGTTTGCATTGACGGGCGATCGCTTAGCTGCACTGGCAAAGGCTTTGTCTGGAATGCCAAGCGCGGATGCTTTTTAAGCCGGCTGCCTTGCTGTGCTTATGAGGCCGAACACTATGGTTATTATCCGAATCCTGCGCGCATGTATAGAGCCTACGAGCAATGCCGTGTTGATTATCCATTTCGCCTGGGCGAGATGCAGACTCATTAGGTGTGTTCAGGAACCCTCGGGAAAATCTTCCTGAATAGTTAAGTCCTGAATGTCATCAAGGCTTTTTTCGTCGGTCAGGCGGATTTGTAATCCCACGTTATTCTTGGAATCGGCAAAGCGTATGGCATTGTCTTTGCTGATTTTTCCTGCTTTGTAAAGATCAAATAAGGCCTGATCAAAAGTCTGCATACCCTGTTCTCTGCTTTTAGCCATCACCTCTTTGATTTCATCGACTTTTCCTTTTTCAATTAAATCAGCAATATAAGGTGAGTTGAGCATGATCTCGACTGCAGGAACTCTTTGTTTTTCAATACCGGGTACGAGGCGAAGGGAAATCACTGCCCTTAGATTCAGCGAGAGATCAAGCAGCAATTGCTGTCTCGCGTCATCGGGAAAAAAATTAAGAATACGATCCAGGGCCTGATTGGCATTATTCGCATGCAGGGTTGATAAGCACAAATGTCCGGTTTCTGCATAGGCAATCGCATGCCTCATTGTATTGCGATCGCGGATCTCACCAATCAAAATTACATCAGGCGCTTCGCGCATGGCATTCTTAAGAGCTGATTCATAACTAAGGGTATCAAGGCCCACCTCTCGCTGATCAACAATCGATTTTTTATGGCGATACAGGTATTCAATCGGATCTTCAATAGTAAGAATATGACCTCTGTGATTATCATTTCGATAGTCAATCATTGATGCCAGTGTAGTCGATTTCCCGGAGCCGGTGGATCCCACAACCAATATCAGGCCCCGCATTTCAAGAATGATCGATTGCAGAATGGCAGGCAATTGCAACTCTTCAATACTGGGAATGATGCCTTTGATATACCGCACCACCATAGCGACTTCCCCGCGCTGGCGAAACAGATTAATTCTGAAACGGCCAACTCCGGTAAGCGAAATGGCCATATTCAGTTCCATTGTGGCATCAAATTCCTTTCGTTGCTCATCGTTCATGATAGACGAGGCGATTTCAGACATTTGCTGAGATTTTAAAGGTGATTGACCAATCGGGGATGTGATGCCTTCAATCTTGATATGGGGAGGAGCGCCCACACTAAAAAATAAATCTGAAGCGCCGCGTTCAACCATCAATTTGAAAAAAGGTGTGATATCCATATTCATCCGATTTTTTTCTTTTTTTATTATTTTAATTGTAGATAAATGAAATGAATTTAACCAACTTAGTCTAAAATTAAATAGCAGGCTATTGTTAATTTCCGCCTTGAATAATTAACTTGTCTCGGTTTTTCAAACCTTGGCTGTTATCAGGTTTAATACAGGAGACATGCTAATGAAAAAACGCAAAGACGATGCGCTATCATTACATAATCCCAGATTGCTATGCGCTTCCTATTACGCATTCCTTGCTGTCATCGGTACCATTCTGATTGATGCCTTTCTATTTTTAATAGGATTTGAGCAAATCCTGCCTGTTTTCCTTGCAGTCGCTCTGGCGGGTTTTATCGCCTGCGTCTTTGGATTTCTATTTGGCAAACGAATAGTGCATTGCCCAAGGCCCTATCCTTTGAAAGTGTTTTTGTATGGCTTTCTCATGGTATCCGCAGCAATGCCATTTTACGATTTTCTTTTCCTCTACTTTCTTAAAGAATATGATACCTATTTCAGTATTGTTCCCTATTCTCCCGACTGGCTGAACATTTATTTTTTTGTTTTGAGGAACAGCATTATCATAGTAGGATGGTGGCTAGCGATTTTATCCGGGTTTGCAGCGGTGTATTTGCGTGGTCATCTGGTTTACATTATCCTGCATAGCGAAATGGAACAGCGTGATTTTCGGCTGAAAAGAAAAACGATAAGCAGACAAAAAAGATTATGAACTCAATAAGTGAACAAAAACCAATCAGCGCTCGATTTGCAGCTGCTGTTTTCTTTGGCATTTTTGCCTTTCTATTTCTGATATTTACTCGCTATACTTTGCTTCCCTTAAAAGCCAGCCAGGGCTTTCCCTTGGGATATGCCTTAATCGTTGTTCCTTTTATCGGCATCCTGCTGGGAGCTTTGTTTGGAAATCAACTGGCCAAACCTTCTCGCTGGTGGAGGCCTTTTTTGCTTGGAATTCTGTTAGCCATTGTTTATCTGCTCATTATCAGCCTTGCCGTACTGGTCAACTCTTATTGGAATGATCCTAATTTCGCCAGGCTCTCAGTCAAAGATAATATGGTTGTTTTTGGCGCAATTTATTTGTCAGCCACCCTGATTATCGGACTTTGGTTAATTCCGGTTACCGCATTGGCCGCAGTGTATTTTAATAAACACTTCTTTCCCGGTTTACGGGCAGTGGACAAGCGCCGGCATAAGGAACTCTGAGCCGGATGATTGCCAAAGATAAACTGTTTGCCCTAATGGCAGATGGCGCTGTAGTTATAACACCAACCAAGCGTCTTTCGATTGAACTTTTAGAGCAGTTCTTTCAGTTTCATAGCAGCAGCACATTAAAAAAACCGCTTTGCATGCCTTATCAGGATTTTCTTCGCATGCAATATAACAGAATGTGTTTTGATAATTCCCAAAAGGCTCATCCTTTATTATTAAATAAAACCCAGTACGATTATCTCTGGCTTGATATTCTGAAACAGCAGACTGAAATTACCCTGCACACAGGCCTGATCGATGCGGTTAAAGACGCATGGGCCAAATGTCAGCGCTGGCAGCTTGATATCAATACCACCACATTTTCTCAAACTGCGCAGACTCAATCTTTTGCAAAATGGTCTCTCTTGTTTCAGCAAGCTCTGGATAAAATCCCGGCTATCGTTGATGAGCAATTGGCGGATTATCTGGCCCTGGCTCTTGAAAGCGTTCAGCATACAGCCAGTATTTGGGTTTGCTTTGAGGAATACACTCCACAACAAAAAAGTTTACAGATTAAATTAGAGAGGCTCGGCTGTAATGTGCTTCATACCACATTAAACCCCGCCACAAGCATCACCTGTCTCTATCAGGCCAAAAATGCAAGCGATGAATATGAGGAAATGATTGCCTGGACAAAAACCCAGCTTTCTGAAGCCAGGCGAATTGGGGTTGTCGTACCCTCTCTGGAGACTGAAGGCACAAAACTGCAGCGTCTGCTTCAGAACAGACTGCCCAATGTTCCCTATAGTATTTCACTGGGCAAGCCCTTAAGTGAATATCCACTTGTTGGGCATGCCATGCAGTGGCTGAAACTGGATTGCCAAACGCTCAGCAACCATCAGGCTCGATTGCTGCTATATTCACCTTTTTTACATCAGTCCAGTAAAGAATTTCTTAAGCGGGCTCAGTTCATACAAAACAGCGTTTCACTTCAGGAAGAGAGGATAGACTGGCATTTCTTTTTACAAGAACTTCATCACCAGACGCCAGGATTATATAAAACGCTTTCTTCAATCGAGATTTATCCTCAATCAGCCTCCCCTTCTCAATGGCTGCAGCATTTTCAGAACAGGCTGAATCATATGGGATTTCCGGGTGATCAGGCACTGGATTCGGAAACGTATCAGTGCCTGCAAAAGCTGCTTAATCTATTCTCTGAATTGAAACAATTGCAGCTTTTTAGCTCCAATTTAAGCCAGGAGCAAGCACTTGATGCCTTGCATTCGATAGCGTCCAATACTATTTTTCAACCCAAAGCGGAAAAAAGCGGTCTACATATTATGGGGGTACTGGAAGCCTCAGGGGCACGTTTTGATGCGCTTTGGGTGACTGGTATGACTGATGAATGCCTGCCGAAGAAAATTAAACCTTCTGCCTTCATCCCTTTAGAATATCAAAGGATTTACACCAGCTCAGAATATGCCTTGAATCTGGCGGAAAAACAGTTTGACTCCTTTCTGCGAAATGCGCCGCTTGTTGTCTTCAGCTATGCCTCTATTGATGAAGATAAACCCCAGCTTCCTTCTCCTTTGTTAAAAGACACGGTACAAAGAACCGGTCAGGGGGTTAATAATACCAGGCCTCTGGTTAAACTTGAAAAGCTGGAAGAAACCTATCAGATTCCTCAGAGCAAACCCCTAATCAAGGGAAGCACTGCTTTATTGGCTAAACAATCAAAATGCCCTTTCCAGGCCTTTGCAGCTCATCGTCTTCATGCTCAGCAAAGCCAGGCTGCCTTTGATGGCTTAAATCTCCTGGAGCGCGGGCAGCTAACTCATAAAGCCCTTGAATATTTCTGGCTTCAGGTTATTGATCAGGAACGTTTGCTGGCTTTAAGCGAAGAGGAACTTAACGCATTAATTTCCGATTGCATTCTTTCTGCCATTGAACCTTACCGACGCCAGAGAGTGTATTCTTTTTCACCGCTGATACAGCAAGTAGAGATTAAACGCCTGCACCGTTTGTTGTCTCTGTGTCTCGAATGGGAAAAAGAGCGTCCTGAGTTTAAAGTGGAGGCTCTTGAAAAAAGCTTTCTTTTAACCCTGCAAGGTATTGAGTTTAATTTGCGCGTAGACCGAATAGACCAATTGGCTGATGGAAGCAAATGGGTTATTGACTACAAAACCAGTATACCCTCCAGCCTTCCCTGGAATGAAGAACGACCGCGCGAACCACAGCTTTTGATGTATGCTTTGCTTGATCAAGCCATCGATACACTGATTTTCTCGGCACTCAAAGAAGGGCAGCATGTCTGCAAAGGCTTAAGCGAGAAGGATTATGAACTGAAAAATATCCAAAGCCTTCCCGAAGAACGTTCCTGGGCAGAAGCGAGAGCGGGCTGGCAAGAATCTCTCGAACAACTGGCCAAAGAGTTTGCAGAAGGTTTCTGCCCTCCGAAGCCTGTCAATCGTTCGGTCTGTCAGCAGTGTAACTATGCCTCGCTTTGCCGGATCAACCATAATTGAAGGCTATTGCAAGTCTTTGATTTATCTTTTAAGCTTTTGATTTTTTGGAAAAGGATTTTATCTGATGCGCACTTCTGCCAAATGGCTTTTCCCTTTGCTTGTCGGATTCGGAACAGCCGCGTATTCTGACCATCCCTCAAGCTACATGCCAGTCGATATCAAAGAAGACTTTCAGTCAATTATGAAGCGGATGGTTGATCAGAAAGAAGCGGTTGAAAAAAAACATGCTGATTTGCTCGAACAGCGTTATGACCTCAGTAATAAACCGGCAACTGGCACCACCATGACTGGCGGCAAGCCGATTCAGGAAGGAGTCCGTGTTAAATTACCTGCAGGTCTAACCTGGGAAGCCCTGGCGAAGATGACCCCGGAAGAGATTAAGGAAAAAGGGGTATACCCGTTGGGTTTTCTGCCACTGCCCCATCCTAATCACCCGGAAGGTGGAATGCTATTTCCCAAATTTGTTATTGATGAATTCAATAAACAGGAACAACGTGATTTAACCCGCTTTGATTTGGATTTCGATATTCCCGATCATTTCCTACCCATTTTCCCTGCGCCGATTTTCCTGACAACCCGCCCTGATCTGGGCGATGTTTCCAAAGGAAAATTGGTCAATATCAATAACTATTATGAATTGTTTAATGGCCTTTTAAATCCAAAACAATTAGAAGGATTGCGTTTGCTGGTTACCCCCTTCCCGCAGCAGCAATTTAATCAGACAGAAGACAGACGAACAGTGGCCCCTAGCCGCGGCGTTGCCTGTTTCGACTGCCATTCGAACGGCCATACCAATAAAGCGACCCACCTGGTAGGTGATATCAGACCACAGGAATTCAGACATCGGATTAATACTCCCAGTTTGCGCGGCCTGAATATCCAGCGTTTATTTGGATCGCAAAGAGCGTTAAAAACGGTGGAGGATTTTACCGAATTTGAGCAGCGAGCAGCTTATTTTGATGGGGATCCGGTGATTGCTACCAAGAAAGGAGTGAATATTCTCGAGCGTGGCAGCCAGGTTCATTTTATGGCGGAATTTCAGGAAATCCTGGATTTCCCACCCGCTCCAAAACTGGCAATAGATGGGAAACTGGATCCTTCCAAAGCAACCGCAGAAGAGTTGCGCGGCCAGGAGCTCTTTTTTGGTAAGGCGCAATGTTCAACCTGTCATACGCCTCCTTATTACACCGATAACACCATGCATAATCTGCAAACAGAGCGGTTCTTTAAACCGGTAATGATTAACAACATGATGGCAGTGGGTGACGGGCCGATTAAAACCTTTCCTTTGAGAGGTATAAAGGATTCTCCCCCCTATCTGCATGACGGCCGCTTATTAACCCTGGATGATAGCGTTGAATTTTTTAATCTGATATTGAAGCTTCAGCTTAATGATCAGGAAAAGAAAGATCTTGTCAGCTTTATGAAAGCACTCTAGCCCTCACTGCTATCGTTTGTTGGGCCCTTGGCCCAACAAACGGCTCGCACCACTCCAGAACTCAATGTTCGGCCAAGGGCCCACCTACAATTAATTGCTAATGGCGCTACCTAAAATCTGCGGCAGAGTATTTACACTAATATCAGTTGCCAGGGCCTGAGGTATATACGCAAATAGCGGATTTCTCTTATCAGAGCTATACCCCATCGAAACACCTGGGGTATTTTCAAATACACTCACTTTAGAAGGCTGAATATGAACCCTTTTTGCAAATTCATCCGCCAGGGAGTGAACAGTGACTTTGTTCTTCAGTTGTTCTAACTGAGAGGTAAACCGGTCAAACTCATCCTTAAGGTACTGAGGTGAATGATCAGGAAAGCTTTCAGCAATATTCTTTTTAAACCATTCTGAAACCTGCTCTTTCACTTGAGTTTCGCTTAAACCTGCTTTTTTAGCATAGGTCTGGATGAGATCATCATAACCAGTTGCCAGACTACCCATTTCCTGAGTATTACTGAAATGCAAATCACTCACCCCCATGTACAGAAATCTCGATAAACAAAGTTGTCGCTGCAGCCAGTTCAGGGGCATATTATTATGAACCACAATGACTGATATATTATTAGCGCCCTGTTTCTTTAAATTGCTAATGGCCTGGCACAGGGTATTACCCGTCGCGGTTTCATCGTCAGTAATTAAATATCTGTCCTGTGCATTAATTCCCAGCTCACCAGCATTCATATTATTGATAGTCGCACTAGTATCCTGATGAGAATCCCGCTGCTTTTCCCCAAGCACGCGGGATGAACATAATTTATCGCCCAAAATACTTAGCAGATGCTGAGTCAACTCATTGGTTCGTTTGGCCGCCCCAGCGTCTGGGGTTACCAGGCGTAACTGCCCTTGTCCCGGATTATTGAGCCATTCTGTAGCAATCCGGGTAGCAAGAATTGTCAGTGCGGGGACTGCCGAGCCTCTTATCTCTTTGCCAGTGTATGTTCCTGACAAGGTATGATTATCATGACACTCCGCAGTAACCACATTATTTACCCCGGCCGCCTCAAATAGTTTTCCATTATGCTGAACATAAGCACCCGTTTTTCCCTTGGGATTATCTTCTGCCTTATCCGAACGAGCGCTGAATTGGTAAGGATTAATCAGATTGATATGCATGGCACCCCGTAAATGCGCCTGCCTTGCAATCATCGCAGCCTCAAAAAAATAGGCGGAAGCGCCATTTTTCTCGTATTCAGCCGATGCCTCAAAATCATCAGGGTTGGGGCGAGTGGATTGTACAATCGTCACTACCGAACCTGCGATAACCGCCTCATCAGGAATCGTGGCTCCCATTCCTGATCCATCGATGTAATAGAGTTTAATTTCCTCCCCCTTCAGGCGAAGCTCTTTTGCGATTTCTTCAGCTAAAACCCTGTTGGCTGAACAGCAAATCAATATATGTTCTTGTTTTTTTTCAGGAACTTCAAGGCTTACCGGTGCATCGCCACAGACAATTTCCATTAGATTACTGTGAGACAAATCGAGCTTGGACCAGACGGCATTTAAATAACTTCGCCGGGTAAAATGAAGTACTTTAGCGTCTAACGTTGCCGCGCTCGTCTGGTTAGCGGGTAACTCCAGGTAAGCTGATAATTCGTCTTTACTGACCTGATACTCTTCCGGCTTTGATTGCTGAGATACTTTAAAAGGGATATTCGCTTCAATATGATTTTCATCCAGAATGCCCTGATAATTCTTATCATAATAATAAAGTTTATTAGCGCCGCTTGCCTTGAATAATTTAATTAATAGTAAATTAAAATCATCAGGATATAATACCGGATGAAATTGTTCGGGTAATGCAAGGGTTATTCGCTCCGCACCATGTTCATGTATCCCGCGGCAAAGCTGCAATGCTTCATGAAGCAATACTGACTGCGAATAGGTACCCGATGAAACCCCCACATGAATATTGATATTCTCACCGCGAATGGCAACATTCGGGGATAGAATAGAAAATGCGTCACCGGTTGAAAACACTTTGAACTGGTTACGCGCGACTTTTTGGGGGTCAATATTCCAGGCTTCAACTGGGCAGCCATGATTATAAAAGTTAATAAATTTACTCGACATTGTTTTCGCAGCAGGAAAAAAAATACCGCGGCGGGCAAAATTTTTGATGGGACGATTATTGCTAAGATTCAATAAACGGCTAATAGTGAATTCTTGCGTATCCCCTTCAGGATTTTCAGTATTTACAGGACTGGCTTTAACGGAAGGTTTCATGCTTGTCTCCTCATGATTGAATAACGTCATGTTAATAATCACGGAGATTCAAAGCACTCCGTCCTGAATACGGGGTTGCCAGGTTATTTACACATCAAGCACTTTTTGAATCATCTCGCGTTTGGTACTGACACCCAATTTTATTTTTACCTGATTAATATATTCCTCTACCGTGCGGGGGGAAATCGAGAGTTCTCTGGCAATCTCCTTGGCTGTAAATCCCTTCACAGTATATTCCAGACACTCCTGCTCTCTCGGCGTTAATGAGGCATTTTCCAGATTTAGTTTAATTGCGGGGTTGTTAGATGTTTTTTCAGGTAAAAGACCTGAATCAGTCAGGCGCATTATGGCATCCGCAAGTGAGTGCTCACCTAAAACAATCGATATTCCCAGCGTACCCTGTAATTGACAAGCCGAGTCGTAACAGGGAAATTTTACGGATAAAAACTGCAGCGATTTACCATCCAGACGCGTATTAAACTCATCAAAAAATTGAATGGTTTCCTGTTTTAAAATGGATTCACAATTATCCAGCAAATGCCTGGCACTGTCTGTGGATACATCAAAAATTGTTTTCCCCACTGCTTGCTCGGGTGTATTGTAACCACAAACTGCAGCCCCTATTTCATTGATTTTAACTGTGGCTCCTCTGGCATCCAGTAAATAGACACTGTAGGGAAGATCAAATAAATCAGCGAGGCTAAGCAGCAGCTCAGGGCTTTTATTTTCCATGTTATAAAGCATTAAACCATTCTGATGTTTCGCAATGCCAATAGCATTTAATTCAATGGAATTTGGGAAATAAGGTTTCACATTTTTCTCATAATGGAGGGAACAACCCAGACAGTCTGTTATTCTAACAAATAAAGTATTGGAGTGGGTAGCTGCAATGCAACGCTGTTACAAACTCTGTCATTTCCGCGAAGGCGTTGTTGCATAAATAGCAACCTGTCGTCTTTGCAAACGAAGTGAAGTAATCCAGATCGAACCCTGAACAAAGTGATAAGCTGGGTTGCTTCGCTAAGGCTCGCAAAGACTTTTTTGCACACACATAAAGGCCGAACGGTTTTGCAAGATTTAATTTACCCAGGAAATCCAATCATCAATGACCTCTACTTTAAAGTAATTTCCGGCGAATTTTCAGTAGGAAGAATGGTAAATTTTTTATTAATCTCATTTAGAACCCGTTCTTTACGTCTTGCAGCAAACTGTTCTGCTGTTTCCTGAATGAGCTTGGTAAACAATGTGGTAGTTGCAGCACTTGAAGGACCTGCAGGAGATCTCGATAGCGGCTCTGGCGTGACCGGCCAATTACTTAAAACATCTCCATTTCCCTTCACAAATAATCGAGCCTGCGAGGTATTCCTGAAATAATCTTTGGTAAATTGATGATAAGCAGCGATTAACCCTGAATTTCGGTCATTCAGAAGGTCAACGTTTTGAGCAATTTCCATAACAAACTGGGCGTCATTATATTCGCTGTCATCTACACTGATTCGATATAGCCACTGCTTCAGATGGCGATGGAGATTTTCAAAGTCCTTATCTTCCAGACCATTTTTTTGATAATTCAGAATCATTTCTTCAAATGATTTACGGCACAGATCACTGACAGGCATTCCCTTACTCCATCGATGTGTTCTTTTTCATTAAATATCAAATTGTGTAAATTTACAACCAAATTGGATGTTTTAATTAGTAATCGTTCAATAAAGTGAACATAATCTATTGATTTTTTAAAATTTTATTGAATAATGAAAGGTTTATTTTCCTAATCATTATGCATCATCTAATTCTCGGTTATGGCTATTGCGGATTCTATCTTGCGCAGCATTTATTAAAACAGCATGGGGAAGTCACCGCGGTTTCCAGACATTACGATCCTGCATTATACCTTCCTGGTCTACAGCATGTGGCCAGCGATTTGCTCGATCTCAATATCGAGCAGAAAGATGATTTGACCATCTATTATCTTATTCCTCCTCCCCCGTCAGGAGATTATGACTCTCTTCTTCAGGACTTTTTAAGCATTACAAGCTTAAAACCCATTAAAATTGTTTATTTCGGTTCCAGCGCTGTTTATGGCAATCATCAGGGTAAATGGGTGAGCGAGCGGGCTAAATGCCGTATACAGCATGACAGGCAATTAAGGCGCCTGGATGCGGAACAGCAATGGAAACGCTTTGCCAGAAAAAACGAGGCAGCGTATGTCTTATTGCGTATTGCCGGAATTTACGGACCTAATCGACTTCCAATTGAAGCGGCGCGCAGTCAGAGCCCCCTTTTATTCCCCCAACAAGCCCCTTATACTAATCATATACTGGTCACCGATTTAGTTAAAATTGCCTCACAGCTTGCTGCCAGAAGCAATGTGCAGGGTATTTTTAATATCGCAGACGGGCATCCTAAAAAGATGGGTGCTTTGCAGCAACTGGTAGCTCACCACCTCGATTATCCAGCAGCCTCTTTTCAAGCCTGGAATGAGATCTGGGAAACTGCCAGCGACATGAAACGGGAAATCATGCAAAGCTCCAGGCGATTAAGTATAGAATTACTAAAAAAGGAATTAGGGAATGATTTAGTGTTCACTCCCATGACAGCAGGCATTCTTCAAAGTCTGTCATTAATGGCTTAAGGATCATCATGAATATACTGATTGCAGGAGCTTCCGGGCTTATAGGAAGAAAGCTGGTTTCGGCCTTTTGTACTGAACATCAAATCACCGTATTAGGCCGTAATCTGCAAACCCTGCAAATGCAATTTCCAGAGTCAGTTAAACACTTGGCCTGGGAACAGCTCGATAGTGTGGATCCGAATAGCTTTGATACCCTGATTAATCTCTGCGGCAGAAATATCTCATCCCTTCGATGGAATAATACCATCAAGCAAGACATCATTAATTCACGTGTTCAATCCAACAGAACACTGATCGACTGGCTGTTAAAACATCAGGCACGGCCCCATTACTTCTGCGCCAATGCAGTTGGAATTTATGGTACACAATCTCAAAATGAGAGCCAGGCCTTTGACGAAAACAGCGCTATTGATGATGAATCACCTCATGATTTTCTAAGCGAGGTGGGCATCCGCTGGGAGCAATCTTTGCAAGCAGCCATTGAAGCAGACATACCCGTAACCATCACCCGCTTTGGGGTGGTTCTATCACCGGACGGCGGTATGTTAGGTCAGCTTACACCTGTTTTTAAATTAGGCATTGGCAGTATTTTAGGCAAAGGTCAGCAAGTCATTTCCTGGGTTGATATGCAGGATGTTATTGGGGCTTATCAATTTCTCCTCGCTAATCCAGGCATCACCGGTCCGGTGAACATTTGCTCTCCCGAACCCGTTACTCAGGAGATTTTTGCTAAAACATTAGCACGCGTTCTGAAGCGCCCTCTTTTATTCAGAATCCCGGCGTGGGTCATCAAACTGCTTTTTGGTCAAATGGGTGAATGCCTTCTGCTCAGCGGACAAAGAGTTCTCCCTAACCGCCTGATGGATAATGGTTATCAGTTTCAATATCCTGAGCTTGAGGATGCCTTGGAACATCAACTCGTATATAAATAATTTACTTCCTCTGCTTGTGTACAGCCACGTCCCTCGATTCCTGCGAGGGATCCAGGAAACTCGTAGACAAACTGGATTCCCCGCATAAAGCGGGGAACGTAGTAGTGTGCATAAAGCGGGGAACGTAGTAGTGTGCATAAAGCGGTGAACGTAGTTGTGTGCATAAAGCGGGAACGTAGTAGTGTGAGGGAATGCCTCGAAGCCTATAGGATTATCCACATTAACTTACTCACATTGATTGTTTTTTTATCAAATGGTATATTTCCCCTCTTCCGCTTCGCCTTATTTATAACGTTCATGACCAGAAAACATTCTCATAAAAAACGCAGCCGCCAACCTCAGACAAATCAAAAGACAAGAAATATAAAAAACCCCTCAATCCCCATTGAAAAAGCCAACGAAGCTAATGAAATATTTATTTGGGCAAGTATGCTTACTTTGCACAAAACAACTTACGGGGTTCTTGAGAAAAACCACCGTGATGCAGCCATTCTTGATAATACTTTGGCAAAAATCAGAAACAGGGAATGGGCAGCACTCGATCTGGAAGTACTGGCCGGTACTACTCCCAAAATCTACAGCGTTCGCATGAACCACTCCGACAGGCTCTTATTAACCACCGAAATACTTAATGGCAAACCTCGCCTGCTTGTTTTAGAAGTTATTCTTAATCATAAATATGAAAATTCACGTTTTTTAAAATCCCAGGTTTTAAAAAACTATTTGCATAACCACAAAGACCAGCTATGGGAAAAAGTAAACGCTGAGGATTTGGAAAGCACCGGTCTGCAAGAATTAGTGCCTGAGAACCCAAGATTCAAGCCGGTGGAATATCATCACCGATTTATTGAGTTGAGCGATTTACAGCAATCTGCATTTGAGCTTCAAACCCCAATTCATGTAGAGGGTATACCAGGCTCAGGAAAAACGATTTTGGCTGAAACATTTATCAGACAAAAGCGCTGGCAAAACAGAGGGTCGCAACAGCCAATTATTTATCTTGCCAAATCGCCAGCGCTTGTTAATCAGGTCAGAGATAAATTATCGGAGTTACTTGATAGTATTGATCCTGAGCTCCCTCCCGTCTGGGTCATGACCTATGAACAATTCGCCGCACTGGATGTACCAGGTGATGAAAATGCACCAAAACGGACTTTATTTACTGAAGAAGAAGCGGATAATTTCTTTAAAAGCTGGTATGACCAGTTCTATGCCGAACAAAAGGTATTGGCGAAAGCGAATCAACAGATTTTGCATCCTTTCATTGCTGATCCGGTCAGACTTTATAAGGAATTCAAATTAATCTCAGGCTATACAAAAACTCAATATACCGATAAAGCCAAACGGATAAGCGAAGTCTCAGCGGAGTTTCGTGAGGTATTCTTCCAGCATTATACAAAATTTGAAGCCGCTATTCCCAAGGATAAAATCCACCCGCACTTTTCTTCTCTCAATCTTGGAGTTCAACCTTCATTTATAGCTGTTGACGAATGCAATGATTTAACTGGCAAACAGTTGGCCAATATTTTTGATATTTCTAAAGGGGAGGTAGTCTTTTTAGGTGATGGCAATCAAAAGCTCGACGGCAATAAATCCAATGCGAGACTTATCCAGGCTCAGGCGCAGAAATTAGGGCATAGTCTCAATATCCTGAAATTACCCACAACACACCGCAGCGCCAAACTTCATAGTAAATTTTTAAATTTACTCCTACAAATCAAGTATGAATTAACCGGCGGCATCGGCGAAAAGAATGAAAACAGTTTTATTAAATCGTCAGAAGACGCTGCTGAAGGCGAATTGATTTGGGTTGATCACCTAAGCCCGCAGTTTATCAGCGAAATTAATGAGCTTAAGAAATCGCATAAATTTTGTATTATTGCAGATGATGTTCATAAGCCTATGCTGGAAAAGCATTTTCCTGGCACCACCTTTATATCACCTGAGGCGAGTAAAGGCCTTGAGTATACCACTACCTTACTGGTTGAACCTTTTTCAGAGGAAGTCTATGAGAAAATCAGTAAAAATTTGCCCAGCGATTTTGAATTTGATGAGAATCAACAGCAATTTAACCGGCCCGCTCCAGACCGTGGGAATCCAGAATTTGCTGCTCCCATGCATAGGCTGGTGGTCTTATTCTCAAGGTCGACCGCCAATATCATTGTTTTGCACTCTGCTAATAAAAAGCTGGCGAAATTAGTTTCGCCCATGCACAAAATGGGACGGCGCCTCGCAGAAAATGAAGGCCTCAATATTAAAGGCCATAGCGCTTCCACCGAGGAAGAATGGCTTATGCAGGCTAAGGCCTATCATTCTGAGAATGATTATTTATCTGCACTTTCCGTCCTGATGAAAGAGTTAAAATATTCTGAAGAGAAGGCAAATAGTATACTGGGGAGTTGGGATAGACCAAAGCCCGGGCCGGCCTCTCTGGCATTTTCCCCGAACCTGCAAGATATTTCCGTCAATTCAAAACAAGCGGCTAAAGAAGTCTCAAAAGCCCCCGCTCCCATAGCCAATCAAGAACAAGAAAAGAAGAGCATTCATACTGACAAAGCCGCCAAGAGCTTACTGCGTGCTCAAGAACTGAAGACACTTCGTCATAATTATTTAAATTGTCTTAAAGCGCTTGCTCCTGATGAAAAAACAGCTGAACAAAATCAGGACACCATGGATTGTGTGTGGAATGAAATTTTTACTCATCCCCAATCGATGCAACTACTGACCGAAGAGGATATGGACTTTCTGAAAGCCGTTTTCTCCTCCTCACATTTAGTTAGCAGTTTGTTTAATTATTTTCCCCTGATAGAAAAGAATGATACATGCATTCTGAGTCCGACGGCGACAAAGCGAAAGGGCCACTTCTCAGACAAGCTTATTCTCAAAATAGCCCCTCTGATGATAAACCATAGAGATCTCAAGGTTGTTGAGATCCTTAATATCCTGCTTCGTGGTAAACCGCAAACACTATTCAACGAACTATGTTCTTTATACAGAGAAAGTTATCTGAGACGATTGAACCAGCTGGCACCTATTGCAACCTCTAAGTGGCGGGCTGGGGAGGAGTTGTATAGCCTTTGGGAAAATATATTTTCTCATCCGCACATCACTCAACTACTGACCCATGATGGAAAAAAAACGAATATGGATTTCTTAGACAGTATCCTCTCTTCCAAATCTTTAATGCACAGTCTTCTTTATGATTATTTTCCTGTTGTGATAAGGGATCCGGAAAGCTATCCCATTATAACCCCGGATGCGATTGAACATGCAGTCGAGCTTCCAGATGAGCTGGTATTGAAAATTGCACCGCTTATGCTTACACACAACAATCAATTAGCTATTGCTATCTTTCTGATTCTGCTTCGCTGCAAACCTCATTTGGTCAGCCCCGTCTTTCCTTTATTATGCAAAAACGAAGAGACCAGGAAACAGCTTGATCTGCTTGGGTATCCTGATGCCTTCAATGGGCGGCCCTTACATGCGTATCTTGATATGAAAATGCTATTTCCTCAAATCCCTAAAAAGCAGCCTCCCCTCTTTCCCAAACTTTGCGAAGATGCCTATGGAATTTATACCTTGCATGCTCTGCAAGGACAGGCGGAACTGGAATGGGATGAAGATTATCTCAGATCAATTTTTACAGGCACTGAACAAGGGCATCTGCTGGCGCAGCTTTTTCATTATAATGTTGGCGCAGATCTTGTACTTAGATGGGCGGCAAGATATCCCAGCCTCACACTGTCGATGGATAGGTTAAGAAAGAAGTACCCCTGTAAAAATGCTCTGCAAGCCCCCAAATCCGACATATCATACATGCCTTATGTTGCATATCATGGCAGCAATTTATTTTATCACATGACTTCTTTTCCAGCCGGTCGTATGTTGTTTGGTATGCTAGCGACCCCTGAGTTCCAGGCTTCCATAACGAAAGAGGATCTATTTACAAATAGCCATCATGACGTCTCTGTCTTTCATAACTTATTTATGAGTATAGAAAGTCAGGGGGCTTTATATTGTCTTCTTCACAATCGTCCGGAATTGATTTCTTTTATAGGCAATAGTCATTTTCATATTCCCAATCCAAAGAAATCAGCCCCTCGTTCTTTTGGCGGTATATTGATGTTTGGATTTTGCAACGAGACAGGCAATAGACTGGTCAATGTCATTCTATCTCATAGGCAGGAAGTCCTGCACATGCTCGATACTGCGCTGCTGATTACCCGACTGGAATCAAGCAGAAGAGACAATAGCAGACGAGGGGATACCCAGCTCTTCCCGCCAGAAGATTATTTTTTTGAAAATTTAATGGTTATTTTGGATCTGGATCTGTTAAAGCTTTTTTTACAAAGTCAGCACACAAAATTTCTCACTGAAATTAACCCAAAGACTGATAAACCCTATATCTATCGCACACTGCAGATCTGTTCCGCCCAGCAGCTTGAAATCATACTGGAATGTCCCTGGCTCGCTTTGAAAAATATTTCCGGACAAGGTAAACATTCTGTTCTAAAAATAATTAATGAGCGCCCGGATAAAGAGCAGCTCTTGCCGATTGTGGAAAAACGCATTGCAGTATTAATTGAGAAATTAAAAGAAACCCTGGAAAAGAAAACCCTATCCCCTGTGGTCACAGAGGGATTATTCGGAACAAAGAACACAACCAGGTCATCCGGAAGGAAAGCGAAAAAAATGACAGTGGAGCAAACAGAAAGACATGAGTCCGGGGTTAACGAGCTTCGCTGAGGAAGCTCCCTGCCTGCCTTGGTTTGTGTAAGGCATATTGTATAAGTTAAACCAGGTACACAACAAACCGTCTTTGCGAGCGTCAGTGAAGCAATCCAACTCCCAACTTTGTTCAGCTTTCGATCTGGATTGCTTCACTTCATTCGCAATGACAGCAGGTGTTCAGTTTAAATAATCCACTTCAATAATGTCATATTCCACCCTGCCCCCTGGTGTTTCAACAACCACTGTGTCGTCAATCTGTTTGCCAATCAACGCGCGGCCGATGGGAGAGCTGTAGGAAATTTTATTCGATTTTATGTCAGCTTCGTCTTCACCGACTATCTGATAACTGAGTTCATTCCCTGTCTCTGTATGACAAATCGTTACTGTTGCGCCGAAAACTACCTTGCCATTATTTTCAAGCTTACTGATATCCACGATTTGAGCATGAGAAATTTTGGCTTCAAGCTCTTTGATACGTCCTTCGGTAAAGCTTTGTTGCTCACGGGCTGCATGGTACTCTGCGTTTTCCTTTAAATCGCCAAGCGCTCTGGCAGTAGCAATCGCCTCGATGATTTGCGGACGCACAACGCTTTTTAAATGAGATAATTCCTTCTTCAGTGCCTCTGCACCTGCAATTGTCATTGGATGCTTATGCATATCCACCTCTAATGTAAATCTTGTAAACGAGTAACCGTTTCACGGTCTTCATATTTCATTGCCAGACAAGCTGCCTCGGCACCTGACAGAGTCGTCGTATAGCTCACTTTATGTTGTAAGGCATTTCGACGAATTGCAAACGAGTCGGCGGCGGCCTGCTTTCCTTCTGTGGTATTGACGATAAAATCAATTTCATTATTCTTGATGAAGTCAACCACATGAGGTCTTCCTTCTGCCACTTTATATACTCTGCGGCAGTCTATCCCTGCTGCATGCAATACCAGGGCTGTACCCCGGGTCGCAATAATCTCAAATCCCAATTGAATCAGACGCTTGGCAATTTCACCAATTCGTGTTTTGTCCGCATCCCTCACTGACACGAAGGCACGGCGCCGTTTAACAATGTTGCCCCCGGCTCCAAGCTGTGCTTTTGCATAAGCCTGTCCAAAGCGCCTGGCAATTCCCATTACCTCGCCAGTCGATTTCATTTCAGGTCCTAAAATGGAATCCACACCAGAGAATTTAATAAACGGAAATACAGGCAGCTTAATGGAGTAAAAAGCCGGCATCGGATAATGCTGACTTAATCCTTGTTGCCTTAGAGTTTGCCCTAATTTGCAGCGCGCTGCAATTTTTGCCAGAGGAAGACCGGTTGCCTTGGAAACAAATGGTACCGTCCGAGAAGCTCTTGGATTCACTTCCAGCACATAGATATCATCAGCCTGGATAGCAAACTGCGCATTGATCAAGCCGACCACTCCTAATTTTAAAGCCATTTGTCTGATTTGTTCAATTAAGTCCTGCTGAACTACCGAACTCAGACTAAAAGGCGGTAAAGTACAGGCTGAATCACCGGAATGAATACCGGCCTGCTCAATATGCTCCATGATCCCGCCAATCATGACATCCTGTCCATCACAGACGGCATCAATATCTACTTCAATGGCATCATTTAAAAACTTGTCCAGCAACACCGGAGAGTCGTTGGAAACCGCTACAGCGTGTTCGAGGTAATAGCGCAAATCTTCTTCCTGATAAACTACTTCCATTGCCCGCCCACCCAAAACATAAGATGGTCTTACCACCAATGGATAGCCGATGCGTTTTGCAACTTCCAGGGCTTCTTCCGTACTGCGCACTGTGCCATTGGCAGGTTGGTGCAGATTAAGTTCCGCCACCATTTTCTGAAAGCGCTCTCTATCCTCTGCCTTGTCGATAGCGTCAGGTGACGTTCCCACTATGGGTACACCATTCGCTTCCAGATCTCTGGCCAGTTTTAAAGGGGTTTGGCCGCCGTAATGCACAATAACACCCATCGGTTTTTCAACATCCACTATGGATAACACATCCTCCAGAGTGAGCGGCTCAAAGTACAGACGATCCGAGGTGTCAAAGTCGGTGGAAACAGTTTCAGGATTACAATTGACCATGATGGTCTGGTAACCTTCTTCCCTCAATGCCATCGCCGCGTGGACGCAGCAGTAATCGAATTCAATTCCCTGCCCGATTCGATTAGGTCCCCCTCCGAGAATCATCACTTTTTTTGTATCAGATTCAGCGCGCGCTTCACAACTGCCCTCATAGCAGGAATACAAATACGCGGTGGAACTGGGAAATTCGCCTGCACAGGAATCGATGCGCTTGTAAACCGGTTTCACGCCTAAAGCCAGCCGATGCTGACGTACCTGCTCTTCCCGGCAATATAAAATTTTCGCAAGAAACGCATCAGAAAATCCATGCCGCTTTAATTGCAGAAGCTGCTGTTGATCCAGATCAGTAATCGTCTTTCCGTAAATTGCCCGCTCCTGCATAACCAGATCCTGAATCTGGTACAGGAACCAGGCATCTATTTTGCTTTCCAGCTGAATTTCTTCCAGCGTTAAATCCTGGCGAAAGGCGTCGGCAATATACCATAGACGATCCGGAGTAGGCTCACGTAAATGCCCTCTAAGCCGGCTTAAATCTTCCCCTTTCTTAAACAAACTGTTTAAACCATTGCGCCCGATTTCCAGGCCCCGTATCGCCTTTTGCAATGACTCCTGAAAATTACTGCCAATTGCCATAACCTCACCTACTGATTTCATTTGAGTCGTCAGAGTGGTTGAGGTCTGGGGGAATTTATCGAAGTTAAAGCGGGGAATTTTTGTTACCACGTAATCAATACTGGGTTCAAAAGAAGCTGGCGTTTTGCCGCCAGTAATTTCATTATCCAATTCATCCAGGGTATAACCAACCGCCAGTTTTGCCGCAATCTTAGCAATTGGAAAGCCGGTTGCTTTTGAGGCGAGCGCCGAACTTCTGGAAACCCGCGGGTTCATTTCAACTATCAGCATTCTGCCGTCTTCAGGATTGATGGCAAACTGGACATTCGAGCCTCCGGTATCCACACCCACCGCCCTTAATACCTTAACGGCGGCATCACGCATACGCTGGTATTCTTTATCGGTCAATGTTTGCGCAGGAGCGACAGTAATCGAATCCCCGGTATGCACTCCCATTGGATCAAAATTTTCAATGGTACAGACGATAATGCAATTATCGTTTTTGTCCCTCACTACCTCCATCTCGAATTCTTTCCAGCCGAGAACTGATTCATCGAGTAATAACTCATGCGTCGGCGACATATCAAGACCGCGCGTACAAATCTCTTCGAATTCCTCACGATTGTATGCGATACCGCCCCCACTGCCGCCCATAGTGAAGGAGGGTCTGATAATGGTCGGAAAACCTAATTGAGCCTGAACCTGAATCGCTTCCTCCATGCTATGAGCGATTGCCGAACGCGGCATTTCAAGGCCAATTTTTTTCATCAGCTGACGGAAACGATCACGATCCTCGGCGCGATCAATCGCTTCCTTGGTCGCACCAATCATTTCAACAGAGTATTTTTCGAGGATGCCGTGCTTTGCCAAATCAAGCGCACAGTTTAAAGCAGTCTGACCACCCATAGTGGGCAACAGCGCATCGGGACGCTCTTTTTCTATAATTTTGGCTACTTCTGGCCATAGAACAGGTTCGATATAAGTCGCATCGGCCAGTTCCGGATCGGTCATGATGGTCGCCGGATTGGAATTAACAAGAATGACGCGATAGCCTTCTTCTTTTAAAGCACGCACAGCCTGCGTACCCGAGTAGTCAAATTCACAAGCCTGACCGATAACAATTGGGCCTGCACCGAGAATCAAAATGGATTTAATATCTGTACGTTTTGGCATGACAACTTAGAAAACGGTTTGAGTGACCTATTCTAACGATTTTAGTTAAAAGATCCTATCTTATCTTTAGTTTTATAACAAACCTCTGACCTTGCCCCAGGCCAGCCCCATCAGTTCATGCAAGGCAATATTGAGAAACACCATATTCTGCGCATTAGGAATGATTGTTTTTTGCCAGCGCTCGTCTCCCCAATACAAAGTAAAATCGGTAGGAGCTGCAATCGGATGCAAGCCCTGGGCTTCACAAAGTGCCATTGCTCTTGGCATATGAATTGCCGAGGTCACCAGATAAAAAGGTTTATCCTTGACCCATGCTTTTATGGCGACAGCCTGATCGGCGGTATTTAATGAACCTGTTTCTATCTGCAGCCTGCTGGTATCCAAAGGATACAATAATGCGAGTTTACGCATACGAAACGCTTCTGCTTTCTCTTGACCATAGCCGCCACCTGAGAGCAGCAGATTGATTGACGGGCTTTGCCGCCACAAACGCAAGCCTTCAAGGACGCGTTTGACCGAGGCCGAATATAGTAAGGATTGCGGCGGTAAACCTTCAATTTCGGTCTGCCCACCACTCAGTACCACTATCCATTGGACTTCCGGGTTGATTTTCTTTACCGGGAGATATTGTTTTTCGAGGGAGTGGGTAAGGAGTTGAGGTAACCAGCCGGTGCTTATCACTAGCAAGAAAGCAAAAAAAATACTGAACCCAATAAAAAGAGGCCGTGAATCAGTCGATTTTCCCAGTTTGTAAAGTAAAAAAGCAAAGAATAAAATCAATAAAAAAAATGGATTAGCCACTGCTTCAATCAAATGACGTATAACCATTATCTGACCCGTTTCATCAGATACAGGCCTAAAATGGCGAATAAGATTGTGGGTCCAAGTGCCGCTACCACTGGCGGCCATTGCAGTACCTGACTCACTGGACCAAAAAAACGGTTAATGATATGAAAACCAAAACCCATAGTCGCTCCCGCCAGTAATTTTGATCCCATTGTTGATGAGCGTAGCGGCCCGAAGATAAAGGGAATGGCAAGAATCATCATTACCACAGTAGTAAAAGGCTGAATAATTCGCTGCCAGAAGGCGAGTTGGTAATTTAATGCCGTCTGATGATTTTGTTTCTGAGCCCGCAGATATTGCCGGAGTTCCTTCAAAGTCATCTCATCCGGTTCACTGCTGCTGACATTGAGAATAGACGGTTTAACAGCGACATCCCAGGGCATTTTATCGATATGCTGAATCACTGTATGATCTTTATTGATCAAGGTCTGCGAGATATTCTCTGCCCACCAGCTATTATCATAAAATTTTACCGTCCAGATTTGACGTGCAAAAGTCATCTGATGATGTTCGTCAAAATGATACTGTCTCACATCAACCAGGGTATTATCCTGCTGCACGGTTCCAATGGTAATAAAATCATTCTGATAACGAAGCCAGACGCCATGAGAGGTTCTAAGAGCCTGCCCGCCGCTGATGGCCTGCACTTTGACATCATTCGCATAATAGGCAAGCTTTGGCACTACAGTTTCGCCAATGAGCGTAACCAGAACAATCAGAATGAGGGACGCTTTTAAAACTGCCATTGTTATTTGGCCAATAGACATTCCTGCCGCACGCATTACCACCAACTCGCGATTGTTGGCCATAACGCCAAGACCAATTAATGAACCTAGCAAGCTTGCCATTGGAAAAAATAGATAGACCTGATAAGGCATTTGCAATAACACATAAATCGCCGACTGAATGATTCCGAAATCCCCGCGGCCAAGATCCTCGAGCTGGTTAACCATAAGAATGAAGATTTGCAAACCCGCGAGCAGCAGCGTAACCAGGCCAATAGCCAGCAGAACATTTTTAGCGATATAGCGATCCAGTAATTTCATGCCAGCTTCACCCTGTTTCGCCAGATTAATAACAAACCGATTCCAGCCACAATCAGATGCAGCCACCACATCCCTATCCAGATCGGTAATTTACCAGCGGCAATCCAGTCACGAGCCACAAACATGAAATTGGCATAAATGATAAACAGCACAATAGCGGGTAATAATTTGGCATATTTCCCTGAACGCGGATTGACGCGGCTCAGCGGCACAGCAACCAGCGTTAATGTCAGTACCATCAGCGGTATGGAAATCCGCCACTGTAGCTCAGCCGCTTTTTTGGGATCAGAATTAAACCAGGGAAATAAGGAAGCAGTCGTTGCGGTACGCATATCGTTGTCAATTTTAATATCAGGATGCGGCAGTCTGGCCTTGTATTCCTTAAATTCAGCAACCTGATAATCCGCATGGCCGGGTTGCCCCTGATAGATACTGCCATTTTGTAAAATTAAATAATCTTCCATGGTTTCGGGATCGGTTTGTGCATAAGCTTGCTCAGCCCACAATATATCCCACTGAAATTGATAATCCTTAATCACCTGTTTAGCCAGAAAGATATTTTTCGCCTTGCTGTGATCCCGGCTCATTGATTCCACATAAAACACTTCCTTTCCCCCGGAAATACCGCGAAAACGCCCGGGAACAATCGTTTGGATTAAGGTTTGTATTCCAGTGGTACGCAGTAATTTGCCCCTTTCTGTGGCAATCACAGGACTTACCCACAAGGTTAGCGCGGTGACAATGACAGTGACAATAATTGCCAGAATGAAACTGTGCTTCAGTAATTGCGAATTCCCGTATCCGCAAGCCTGCAATACAGTCATTTCACTCTCGGCGTAAAGGCGGCCATAAGCAACAAGAAGTGCTACATAAAAGCCCAATGGCAGAAGCAATCCCATCAGATTAGGTAATTCAAGCATCATCAGTTTCATGATAATGACAATTGGGATTTGCCCGCTGGCAGCACGATTTAAATAACGGACAAACTGATTACTCATGAAAATGAGCATTAAAATGCTGGTAAGCGATGCCAGTGTAATAAAAACTTCTTTTGCCAGATAACGGAATATAAGCACGACCTTCGGTCTCTATATAAATTAATCATATTACTGAGACGAATTCCTGCACTGCGACAGGCTGCAATTTAATGCCTGGTCTCGAATAATTAAAACCATTTGAATGATATCCAAGATTGGGTAAACTACCAGTTTTTGCGTCTTATAGGAAGTCAAATGAACTACGGATTAATCCAATCATTGCAGGATGCCTCACATGAATGTCTGGTGCTGGGACTGTTTTCAGAATCCAGAGCCGATGAATTTTCAACAATCGATGATGCCGAGCTGGTTGCTTTACTGCCGCGGCTCATGGCTAAAATTAACGAAGCAGGCGACAGTGTCTGGCAAAGCGATATCAATGGCCGCTCCCTATTGCTGCTGCATTGCGGTAAGCAGTCTGAGTTTAAAGCCTCATCCCTGCGAAAACGTGTTGAAGAAATCACAATGGCACTGTTAAAGCAGAAAATCAAAAAAGCCTGTATAGCCCTGCCTGCAATTAACAAACAGGATGCTGACTGGCAGCTGACCCAGATGCTGCTTGCAGTGGACAGCCTTTGTTATCAGTTAACTGATTATAAAACCCGGCAAAAAAAGCCACATAGCCTGGAGGCGATTGATTTTTACCTGCCAAACACCAGCGATACTGCATTGTCGACTGCGCAATCGATTGCAGAAGGCATCCGGTTAACCCGGCGTCTGGCCGACTTGCCTGCCAATCACTGCACTCCCAGTTTTCTTGCAGAACAGGCTCAGAAACTGGCCGAAGACTTTTCGCAAATAAAAACCCGTGTTCTTGGTATTCCCGAAATGACTGAGTTGGGCATGGGTGCTTTGCTGGCTGTCAGCAAGGGAAGCCTTGAAGAGCCTCGCCTTATTGAACTGGCTTATAATGGCAATGGCAGTCAGGCCCCTGTTGTTCTGGTCGGCAAGGGAATTACTTTCGATTCTGGCGGATTGTCAATTAAACCTGCCAATGCGATGGACGAAATGAAATACGATATGGCGGGAGCAGCCAGCGTACTTGGCACTCTCAAAGCCTGTGCAATGCTTAAACTGCCGATTAATGTGATTGGTTTAATTGCAAGTGCGGAAAATATGCCAAGCGGGAGTGCTGTCAAGCCCGGCGATATTGTGACCAGCATGTCCGGGCAAACTGTGGAGATTTTAAATACTGATGCCGAAGGCCGTTTGGTGCTGGCAGATGCCCTCACCTACGCTGAACAGTTTAATCCCGAACTGGTCATTGACATCGCCACATTAACTGGTGCGATGGTTGTTGCATTAGGCACGATCACTACCGGATTTATGACTTCTGATGAGGCATTGGCAGAACAAATCACTGCCGCTTCATTAAAAAGCGGCGACAAATGCTGGCGCCTGCCTCTTGATGAGGAATATCAGGATGCTCTCGATAGCCCGCTGGCGGATATGATCAACGCATCATTTGACCGAAGCGCGGGAGGCATCACCGCAGCCTGCTTTCTCTCCCGTTTCACTAAAAAATACCGCTGGGCGCATCTGGATATCGCAGGTACAGCCTGGGTTTCAGGCAAAAAGCGCATCGCAACCGGCCGGCCCGTTCCTTTATTAATTCAGTTCTTACGCCATGCCGCCAGTTCGCGTTGATTTTTATTTATTAGGCAGCAGTGACAAGCAAACCGCTTTGCAGTTCGCTTGTCGTCTGTTAGAAAAAGCCTATTTACGAGGCCATCAGGTGTTTGTTTTTTGCAATGACCGGCAAGAAGCAGAAAGCCTTGACGAGTTGCTGTGGACTTTTAAGGATGACAGCTTCATTCCTCACAATCTACAGGGTGAAGGTCCTGAGCCTCCACCGGTCATTCAAATTGGCTATCAGCAGGAGCCGCGGGGGTTTCATGATATTTTGCTGAATCTGTCCGATGAAATTCCAGCCTTCTTCACAAAATTCAAACGCGTGATTGAATTGGTTGTTGATGAGGAACAAGCTAAAACACTAAGCCGTTCTCATTTTCGGCAGTATCGCAGCGCAAATTGCGAAATAAACACCCACAATGTATAGAGGAAGCGAGGGGCTTCCTCAGATATATTCATTATTCAATACAATTTGTAAGCCAGCGGCCGTCAGCGATAAGAATTTATAGCCTGGATCAATAGTGGTCCGCTCAAGCCATTCATTGGCTATACAGGCATCCGCCAGCTTTTGCATCGCTTCTACTGATACGGGCGTTCCAAGTTTGTCACTCAATCTGCTGGCAGCCTCTTCTTCAAGGTCGAGAAATACCTGTTCGCGAGTGACCCCTCTGGCAACCATTTCGTCGTAAAACATTTTTAAAATATCCACTTCGTTCATGATTGTTTTTCCTGTCTTTTTGTTAATTGTAAACCAATTTTCAGAAAACAGCCGGCCGAGTACAATTCAGGACTTGTCAGTCCTTTTATAATGGTCCAAACTGAGAAGTTGAACATAATAGAATAAGGTAGATCAGATGAAAAAGGACAGTCTTGCTGATGTACGTAATACTCAGTCCAGCCGCGGATTTTTCGGACAAGCCGATAACCGCCAGGCTTCTTTGGAAATCAAAATCAGCGATGAATATCGAGCAGTGATCAAACAATATTATCAGGCCACCCATTATGTAACGAAAAATTTTATTCTCAGTCAGCTTTCACATTTGCGCTTACAGCACGAGCAAGAAGCCCAAGCCTATCTTGAGTGGTTTGAAAACAACCTGGAAAATCTGACAGTCAGCGACCTGGGAAAATTCGAACTGTTTGAACAGGCAAAGACCATGGAAAAAAACAGCTTAAGCTCGTGAATTTTTGAGTGCAATCAGAGCAAACCAGACCCATATAGGCTCACAGCCCAATCTGGTTTGTGTCAAAACTTGTAAAAACAAGGCTCCTTGTTGAAAAAAATCATTTTATAGTCAACCATTAAGTTATAGCGCCCCAGAGTAAAACCTTATGAGTGAGTCTCGATTGGTTTATATTTTAAAACGGCTTCGATATTTTATTTCCCCGCCTACCGATATCTACGCACCAAAAACTCCCATGATTATTGAAAAAGACGTGAAAATACGTCTGCGAGACGGGATTTTGCTCAGTGTCAATGTGTATCGGCCTGATGACAGTTTAAAGCATCCGGTAGTGATTTGTTTTCACCCCTATGACAAAGACCAGTTACCCAAAAAATCATTATTTGGGCGTTATAAGCCTTTAAAGGCCTATCGATTCATACGTCAGCTAAGCCCTTCGCATTTCTCCTCTTTAACTGGTTGGGAGGCCCCTGATCCCGATTTCTGGGTCAGAAATGGGTATGCGGTCATTAACGGAGATATGCGAGGTGCCGGAAAATCTGAGGGAAAACTTGATTTGCTAAGCGATACCGAAGCGCAGGATTATTATGAGCTTATCGAATGGGCCGCAGAGCAACCCTGGTCCAATCAAAAAATAGGCTTAAACGGCGTTTCCTATCTGGCATTGAGTCAGTATCGGGTTGCAGCCTTACACCCTCCTCACTTGGCCGCGATTTGCCCCTGGGAAGGATTCAGTGATGTCTATAAAGACCTGGCACGCCCTGGCGGAATTCGTGAAGATGGCTTTTATGCGTTCTGGACGCACATGATAAACCCTGAACTACGCACCCAGCAAATGCAACGTATTACAAGAGATAGCTGGTGGCAAGCCAGGGTACCTGATCTAAAGGCGATTGAAGTGCCTGCGCTCATCTGCGGAAGCTTTTCAGACCAATGTCTGCATACTAATGGCTCGTTTCGTGTGTATGAACAGATTCAGTCAAAACATAAATGGCTGTATACACACCGAGGGGGTAAATGGTCCAGTTATTACAGTGAGGAAGCACTTAAAACGCAACTGGATTTTTTTGACTTTTTTCTTAAAGACAAGTCAAACAACTGGCTATCAACCCCAGGTGTTCGACTGGAAGTCCGTGAAAGCCGTGATCAGATTCATAGTACCAGCTACCACAATACCTGGCCTTTGCCTGACACTCAATGGCTTACTTTGTATTTGCATCCAGAAGCCCAGACCTTAAGTGAAAAAAATCACTCGGATAAAAAGAATCATCGGGATTTCTCTCTACCTGAGAATAACTTGCAACTCACTTTTACCTGCCCTTTTGATTTGCAGATTGTTGGCCCGATGAAACTTAAGCTGTGGCTAGAGCTGGCCGATACTCAGGATATGAACCTTTTTGCAGGAATCCGCAAGTTTCATCAGGATGAAGAAGTTTACTTTGAAGGAAGTTATGGATTTGGCTTTGATATTGTGAGTAAAGGCTGGCAAAAAATATCCTTGCGTAAAATTGACGAAGCAGAAAGTGTTTTCTGGAAACCGGAGCATCGCTTTGAGGAGCAACAGTTTCTAAAATCAGGAGAGATTGCCTTGGTAGAACTATCACTGCTTCCCTCTGCCACTTTCTTTAAACAGGGTGATCAATTGCGGCTGGAACTGCGAGGAAAGTGGTTTTTCTCCCGGAACATTTTCTTATCGCAACTGAGCAAATATGAACCGAGTCAAACAGGCTTATGCCGCATTTATGGCGGAGGAGACTATGACAGCCATTTACTGGTTCCCATGCTTAAACCGTTTAATTCCAATTCATAGTGGAGAACGCTTATGTCTTACGCACCACGTTTTCATGCGGGCTGGCAATTTTTGGTATCCTGCTTTCGTTTTCTAATGAAAAATCCGGCCTTGCTTATTTTGCCCATTCTCAGCATGCTGGCGGTAATTATTGCGGTTGCGGGTTTGTTTGTGGGTTCATTTTTTGAATTTAACCATATTATGCACCTCTATCAGCACCAAAAACCTATCTTCTTTATAGTCATCCTCGCTTTTTATTTTGTACTGGCTTTCATCACCATATTTTTTAATGCCTCTTTAATTACCTGTGTGATTCACCGCCTGCAAGGTCAGAAGATGAATATTTTCCAGGCAATGGCCAGCACATTGAAAAAAACGGTCCCCTTGCTGGGCTGGACTTTAATCAGCGCTACCATCGCCAGCTTTTTCCACTACCTTGAACGAAGCCATAGTACGGTTGCTGATATACTCAGTGCGATTTTCGGATTCTCCTGGTCAGTGATAACCTATTTTGTCATGCCGGTGATGGTTGCTGAAAATGTCGGTCCGATTACAGCAATCAAGCAATCGGTCAGAATGCTCGGCAAAGGATGGCGCAAGCTCCTGATTGTTAATTTCATTCTTTTTCTGATTATCGCCGCTGTTGTGGCCGTCTTTTGCCTGATTGCTAACCTGCTTAAGCCACAGCTCCAGTCAGTAGCTAACGAGTATAGTATGGCCTTTGTTCTGGTCTTTATTGGATTATGGCTGATTGTTAATACGACTTTTAACGCCATTTTTAACAGTGCCTTATATCTTTATATTAAAGGGGATCATCCTCCTGAGTTTGATAGCCAGGTGATAAGGGATCTTATCGTTAACAAAAAAAATATTGAACTGCCTGATAATTTGAAGAATAGATAATGTCTGTTTTTGAACGTTCCTGGATTATGCGGTTAAACCCTGAGAAATGGTCACAAAATTTAACCATTCTATAAGAGCCTACGTACCCCGCTTTATGCGGGGTATCCATAATAATGGTAGTGAGTTTTAAAATGCGTTTGCCTATCAGACGCATTGCCTGGATCCCTCGGACACAAGCCGAGGGACGTAGAAGCCAGGGGACTCCACATAATATTCTCTTAAGTTTTTTACTGTAAATTGGCCTGCTGTTTATTAAAGTCCCAAAAGAATGTCTAAATTTATTGCCATTTTTGCTCAATGCCTAAGTCCTACCGCTTCAGGTGACTACATGCTGGCGATACAAATTGCTAAAAGCCTGCATCAAACCCTGGTAAGTAATAACCCGGAAAACATCCAGCTGGTTTTGACCACAACTCGCGAAAGCATGCATCACTACCAAGCGCTTTGCGGTTCTCACTTAACTGAGTTGGGTATATCCGTTATTGCTCTCGAAGACTTGACTGATGAGCAAAACTCAATGCTTGCATTTATTGATGCAAACCGTTGTAAACCGGCAGATGGTAATCTGATGCTCGCAGCATTCTCTCCTGAGACCAAGTACATTTTTGCAGGAGCACCCAATGCACCCGATTTCTCCGAAGACTGGATGACGCAAGAGATAGATTTTCAGAATTATTTAGACCAGCCTGAATTGTTTTTCTATCTTCCACCTTCGCAAAAAATCTTCAGCTCGACAGGCCTTGGTCCGGACCGACTAGGTATCACCGCAATAACCCCGCTTAATCAGTTACCTCTTTTAAATGAGGAACAAGCGGCTTTAATTCCCAACAGGGCTTATAGTTTTGCCTACGTAAATAATCATAATTTTAACGCAAGCTGGAAAGCAATAACGAATTACACCGAAATCACAGGCCAGCATCAGTTAATGCTGCTCGGTGATTTTTCAACGCAGGAGATTGATTTTCTGCGAGGGAAAATGAACGAAATTTTATTGGCCCAGGGTAATATTGAACCGGCCGTAATCCATCATCATGCAATAGTGGAAAATAAACTGATGAGACAATTGATGTCTCACTCTTCCGGCGATTTGATCGTTACAACGGGCACTCAAAGCACTCTGGAAGCATTCGTAGATCAAAAGTTGCCATTTTATCAATACACAGAGCACAATGCTGATTTTGTTGACTCTTATCTTGAAACACTTAGATCGCTTCTACTATTAAGGATGAGCGATTCGCCACAAACAAGGAAAATAGTGATTCTGTTTGCTGAGCTATTATTTGCAGCAAAACCTCTTGAAAATGCAGACAGCGAATACCTCAAATCATGTTTAGGCAAGAACTTGCTCTGTCAAATTATGAAAACAGCGAATGCTGAAATTGTAGCAACAGCCCAGGGACGACTAGGTCCGCGATTACTTGGTTTTATCAATCAGAACAATCCGTCTGCGCTTCAAGAGCTGGAAGAAAAGTACCTTCGAGTTTGTGTTACCCTGCTGAAACGGGGAGAATCAGAGTATCCCGATCTGGACGAAGCCTTACGCCGCGCCGCTTCAAAAGGGATGGTTTTTGAATTAAAAGTATTGCTCCAGAGGATAAAAACTCACAATGAGGAATTGGATGAACCCGATGAACGCTTTGGGCGCTCGGCTCTGCTCTGGGCTGTAATTAAAAAGCAAGCCACCTGTATGCGTCTTTTATTGAAAGCAGGCTCTGATGTGAATTTTCAGGATGATATGGGAGAAACAGCTGCTCATTATGCTGTCCGGCTTAAGCGAAAAGATTTACTGGAAATCTGTATTCGTGAAGGCGCCGATCTTTCTGTCAGAGACAAGAAACACATGACAGTATTACATCATGCCTCGCGCCTGGGTCTGGATGATATCGTTGCGTTTCTGATTACCTCAGGAGCATCAGTGGATGTTATGAATAAACAGAGAAATACTCCACTCCATCTCGCTTTGCAGGGGAGAAATAAAACAGAAGTTATCAGACATTTAGTGGATGCGGGAGCTAATCCCAGAATTCGTAATCATTCGGGCAGAAAAGCCTGTGATAATCCTGTATTCATACAATTCATGAAAACTCAGAACTCTAAAGAGAAAAACAAGGAGGAAGCAGCTCACGTAGCGCTGAATGAATCCTTCCCCATTTCCTGCACTCATGCGATGTCCTGCTAGGTTACGGAACATTCTGTCATTACCGCGAGGCATTGTTGCGTAAATAGAACCAGGCAACAAACATGTCTTTGCGAACAAAGTGAAGCAATCCAGATCGAAACCTGAACAAAGCCAGGATCTGGATTGCTTCGCTAATGCTCGCAAAGACGGTTTTTTTTACGCCTATCTTCATTTACCAACAACGCCTTCTCGCGAATGCGGGAATCCATTCTTCAGTTGGCGTTAGCTCAGAGATGAGATTCCCGCATTCGATAAATCCTTGCGTAAATAATAGCGATCATGCTTTAGCAGATAGGCTTTAATCTCGGCCACTAATTGAAACCCCTGTTTTAAATAAAAATCCAAAGCCTGAAAGTCAAAGGTATCAACAAATAAGGCGGACAGATTTTGTTTTCTGGCATAATCGTCAACTACCTTCATGATTGCAGAGCCGATACGCTGCTGGCGAAACGCCTCCTCAACCCACAAAATATCGATATAAGCCGCGTCGCTATGTACCCAAAGAGTTGCCCCTCCAATAATCTTTTCATTCTCATCACGCGCAAACACACTGCAGTTAGACGCTTTTTCTCCCAGATGAGCCACATTAAAATCAATGATTCCGCGTCTAAGGATACCGTTATTCTGTTCAGAGGGCTCAAGATCCAAAACAATATTAATATTCGTCATATAAACCCTGTATAATTAAATAGATGTGTTTAAGAATACTCTTGGTCGCATTTACATAGCAAGCGCGCTGATTTCCAGAGTAATATTAAGAGGCTTAATGTATGGCTGAAGACAATTTATCCGATGAAGATAAAGCATTATTTAGAAATGCAATGCAATCGGTCAAACCGCTTCGGCAATCGAATAAAATAGTCGAACAGTCTGCAAAGCCCCTACCGCTTCCTTCCAAAAAGACAACCTTTGCAGAGCGTCCTCTACCCACTGTTTTTTTATCTGATACCTATCGTGACGAATTGCATAGCGATTCTGTTTTATCCTGGACGTCTCACCCAATTCCATCCAAAAGAATGCGTGAGTTAAAAACCGGCCTCATCCACATTCAGGCAAGACTTGATTTACATGGCAAGACCCCGGATTCAGCCCGTGAAGCGCTTATTCATTTTATCAGCAAAGAAACCTTAGCCGGTCATCGTTGTGTATTGATTATCCATGGAAAAGGCGGGTTACGAGGAGAAAAACCTATATTGAAAAATCTGGTTAATTACTGGCTGCCACAACTATCTCAAGTCCTTGCTTTTCATAGTGCTTTAGCGAGAGATGGGGGCAATGGCGCAGTGTATGTTTTGTTGAAAAAAATCAAAACTGAGCTATGAGTCCTCAAAATTAATACACTAATTTCAAGCTATAAACATTGAATTTCAATTGATAAACGCTTACCATCAGGCCCAAAGTTATAAAGCCTGACATCATGAGTAAACAACCCATTATTATTGGCATTTCCGGGCCTTCGGCTTCCGGTAAAAGCCTGCTTGCAAATACTATTGTTAACGAACTCGGTTCTCAGCAAGTTGTCGTCATTTCCGAAGACGCCTATTACAAAGATAATAGCCATCTTCCTTTTGCCGAACGTGAAAAAATCAATTACGACCATCCGGACGCTTTTGATCATGCCTTGCTTTGTGAACATTTGAAACTGTTGCGTCGCGGCGAATCAGTCAATATTCCCATTTATTCACACTCCAAACATCTCCGTTTACCGGAAACCCGCTCAGTCGGCCGGCATGCCATTATAGTTCTGGAAGGAATATTATTATTCTCCGATAAAGCACTGCGCGAAATTATGGATATTCGTATCTTTATGTCGACGCCTCTTGACGTTTGCCTGACTCGCCGGCTAAAACGTGATGTGGTTGAGCGTCATCGCTCTTTTGAGTCTGTGGTGCATCAATACGAAACCACCGTGCGGCCAATGTATCTGCAGTTTATTGAACCATCAAGCCGCTATGCCGATATTATTGTTCCTCGTGGCGGTGAAAATCGAATTGCGATTGATATGATTCAGGCAAAAATGCGTGAGCTTCTGGCCATGCATAACAATGAATAAAGGAGAGTCTTATGGGTTTCTTAAACGGCAAAAAAGCATTAATCGTTGGTCTTGCCAGTAATCGCTCCATAGCTTATGGAATTGCCAAGTCATTCCATGAACAAGGCGCGGAACTTGCCTTTACGTACCAAAGTGAAAAACTGCAAGGTCGTGTGGAATCAATGGCGGCTGAATTTAACTCACAACTTACTTTTCCTTGCGACGTTGCTGATGATATGCAGGTGAATGCAGTATTTGAACAATTGGGTACTCACTGGGATAAACTCGATATTCTGGTTCATTCTGTAGCCTTTGCACCAGCCGATCAGATAAGCGGTGATTTTATTGAGTCCTGCAACCGTGAAGGTTTTCATATTGCCCACGATATCAGTGCCTATAGTCTGATTGGTCTTGCCAAAGCGGCTCTGCCAATGATGGAGGGTACAGAAGGCTCTGTGATCACACTTAGCTATTACGGCGCTGAAAAAGCAGTACCGAATTACAATGTCATGGGTATAGCCAAAGCAAGCCTTGAAGCCTCTGTACGCTATCTCGCAGCAAGCCTGGGTCGCCGCGGTTTACGAGTGAATGCGATTTCTGCCGGGCCCATCAAAACGCTGGCAGCAGCAGGCATTAAGGATTTCCGTAAAATGCAGAATGCCTATGCGAATACAACGCCTTTAAAGCGGAATGTGACCGCAGAGGAAGTAGGGAATACCGCAGCATTTCTAGCGTCTTCCCTTTCCTCAGGTATTACAGGTGAGGTTATTCATGTGGATGCGGGTTATCATGCCGTTTCCATGTCGAATCTCGAAGAGTAATTGTATTAATTGTAGTTTCCCTCTTGCCAGGTGCTGTGCATTATGCACAGCATTCTGACAATTTAAAATAAATGTTGTATTTAATTCCATATTGTGTAAAATTACACCGATGAAAAGAAAAGTAGTTTACATAATTCTCGCAACCATTTGCATTTTTAGTAGCGCGCTGGGTTTTTTACCCCAGAGAAAGTTCCAGGCTCCATCGCAGAATGCCTTGGTAAGCGTAATCCCATCCATACCATACACTAAGAGCTCTGGGCATTTACCCCTTATCAAAGCTCCTTTGGCCAAAGCGATGGTTAATCAAAAACCTGCTGCCCCGATGGTAGTTAATCAGCTGACACTGAAACAAATCCCCTATTACAAGCTGCCCGGCTGGCAGGAAGCAGATGTCAAGAAGTCCTTGTCTGCTTTCAGAAAATCCTGCGAAACATTTCTGAAAAAAGATCCTGATCATCCAGTGGGTTCAAAGCAAATTAATTTAAAAGCTGAAGACTGGCAGCCGGCGTGTAAAGCCGCCCTATCCATGAATAATGTCTATGAGGAAGAAGCCAGACAATTTTTTGAAAAATGGTTTTATCCTATTGAATTCGGCAAAAAAAAGCCCAGCAAAGGAGTTTTTACCGGTTATTACACCCCGCTGGTTAAAGGCAGCCTGACTCGCTCTAAAGTCTACAATACCCCTATTTATGGAATGCCGGCCAAGCGAAGCGCTTCGTATACCCGTGAACAGATTGATAAAGGGGTTTTAAACCATAAAGCTCCTGTAATTGCCTGGATCAACAGCCCTGTAGATCGCTTATTTCTGGAAATAGAGGGAGCTGCTGTTGTCAGACTAAAGAACGGTAAAGATCTCTACCTTAGCTATGCAGGGGAAAATGGCGCACCTTATACGTCAATTGGCAGCGTTCTAATCAAAAAAGGCATTATGAATAAAGATAATGCGTCCAAGACAGCTATTAAGCACTATCTGTCAAATAATCCCGGAAAAGTAAACCCCATTCTTCACCAGAACAAATCCTTTGTTTTTTTCCAGAATCTGAAAAAACCGGCGGCACTGGGTGCCCAGGGAATGGCTTTAACACCGGGTTATTCCCTGGCAATCGATCGTCAATGGATTCCGCTAGGCGCTCCCCTCTGGCTGGTTACCAAAGTTCCTGTACCAAATGAGCCACAGAAGCAATTTAAACGTCTGATGATTGCTCAGGATACGGGAGGCGCTATTCGTGGATTAGTACGAGGCGATATCTACTGGGGAGCCAGTGAGAAAGCAGCTTATCTTGGTGAACACATGAAAAATCAAGGCCGCTATTGGCTTTTATTACCTAAACATGCCATTCATAAAATTCAATACAATTATTTCTCACCCAAAATAAAACAGGTTATTCAGGCAGTCAAGCGCTGGCCTTCATGGATTAGACATTCGATAGGCTAGAGTCTTCGAGGAAAAAAAACCTCTCTCTAACCCTCTCCCCTGAGGGGCGAGAGGACTTTCCTTACGATTTCTTCAAGAAAAATAATATCCCCACTTCTATACTTACACCAGCTTACTTAGTTACCAAATGGTAACTAATTGACTGATTAATAGGACTTTTATAATCTCAATGACGATTTCAACAAACCGGAGAGTTCCATGAAGGAAGCTATTATCAACAAAATTGTCCAGGCGAAACTTGCAAATATTAGTAAAGGATGGTGTGGTCCTGGCACCTGTGCTGGCTAGGAATAGCGCATGCACCACGTTAAAAAATGGTGCATGCAAAAATTAAGGAAGAGTATTATGTGTGTGCCAAAACTGGATGTACTGATTAATTATAAAAATAATAAACTTATCTCTCGATACGCCAGAGACTATCCTGAAGCAAGTTTACAAGCAGAAGATGCCTTGAAAGAATTGATGAAATATATCTGGTTATGCCAGAAACACAAAGCAGAAAAGCAGAAAAATCCAAACAATGATTTATTAAATTTTTCCTGTGTCATTCATTCGGAAATGTCGGAAATTGATAATATGTGGCACACTTTCCTTTTGTTCACCAAAGATTATCAGCATTTCTGCAATGAATACCTAAACGGCGATTTCTTTCACCATGAACCAATCATTGCAGAAGACCATTTGCCCAGCGACAATTATGAGCGCGAGCTTTCAGATTATTTATCTTATATCTATGATAATTTGGGTGAAGAGACATTGCTTAAATGGTTTAAACAATAGCTAGGGCTTTCTTGTTTCATCAAACTGACTGCTGGAAAGCATTATTGCCTCCATATTAGACTCAGTCCATTCCCTTAAAGTTCCAAGAATTTTACCTAATTCATTACCCAGGGAGGTTAATGAATACTCCACTTTTAAAGGTAAAACAGGAAAGGATCGTCTGACTACAAAGCCAAGGCGCTCCAACTTAATTAATGTCTGAGTGAGCATTTTTGGGGAAATCCCCTCAAGTTTCCGTTTCAGTTCCCCGAACCGACAAGTTCCATCCAGTAGACAATTAATTACCAAAATTGACCATTTGTCACTGATTTTCTCAAAGACATTTCTTGATGGGCATTGTTCACTATAGATTGAGAACTTTTGCTGCAGAGACATAGCGGCTAACTTCCTTTATCGAACTGGTCAGTTGGGCATAAAGCCTAATGGCGCTGCCTTAACATATTTATCTGCGTCCCTCGGCTTGTCCGGGTGAGCCAGAGATCCAATCCTGGCATGAGATTCCTGGATCCCTCGGACAAGCCGAGGGACGTAGGGAGTATGGGTTTAAGCCTTAGGGCAGCGCCATTAGACAAAAAGCCCAACCAACAGCTAAGTTTTACTTCTGAGGAACTTCCATTGGCGGTGCCGAAGGTGCGACCCCTCCATATAGATTAGGATACAAAGCAGAAGAGGGATTATAAGCATAAAGCGTTGGCTCATTCGAAGCTGCCAAACCCGATTGAGGGGCTTGTTGCTGACCACCGAAGAAACCAGCTCCACCCGCGTGCTGATGCTGATATTGATTGGTATATTCAGCGTATTGCTGCGACGGATAGCCATAGTAGCTGCCGGGATGACTGTGCATTCGAGGATACTCCAGAGTATAAATGACCCCATCCAGCTCAAACACCCGGTCTACTCCATTGCGTAAACGGCTTATTTTTTCGAGGAAAATATCCTGATCACGCAAATAATTGTCATGAGTCGGTTTGGCGTAATGGAGAGTGTCATCACGAAACGCTGCGATACGCTTCTCAATTTGTGTAAACACATGCTTTAAAGCATTTTCAACTGAATCAGGGTTTAATCCTTTCCTAACTAAATCCAGTTTTTCTTCATCAGTCAGACCATACAGATGCATGAGATTTCTGATTTTATCGTCGCCTATTTTCACATAAATCAAGCGTCCCTCGCGTAAATCTCGAATAGTATTCAACAGCGCGTCACTTTCACGACCTGCTTCAGTAAACCATCGGGCCCAGATTGAAGGAATTTTTTTATGGTTTGATCCGGAATGTTTCTTATCCAGGGCTGCCATTTCATGCCGTACTGCGATAATAGCCTGAGTCACTTCAAAAGGGTCGATACCCTTTAAAAGCAATTTACCAGTCTCTTCTTCGGTTAATTCAGCACGAATCCGAAATGGATCAGCGCGGTCAGCGGCATGCGGATTGTTTTTATTGATATAATATTCCTGAATCGCGTTGCTTATAAATGCAACCCCAGCAGCCCCCAGAATAGTCATGACAACGATTCCGGTGATTGCTATCCCAATAGGATTGCTGATTCCTGCGGTAAACGCCAGCCACATTAGAGGAGTAGATAACAAAAAAGTACCTACAACAGCACCAACCGCCGCACCAGCGAGCATGCTGGCCAAAGAAATAGTCGCTTGCAGCCATCCTTCATTAAAAAGCAGACGCTCAACATTACTGCATATTTTTTGCAACAAATAATATAAAGCTATAAAAGTCAATACTGCAGCAATGACTGCCAATAATATCAAAAGAAGCATTGCCCAGGCTTCACCATTATTTTCATGGTCGTGATTATGGCCACAGCAACCATCTACACCCCCGTGATGATTGTGATGATTTAACATGGCGTCCCACATTAACCAGGTAAACAGAAAATCATTATGGCGTGCATAATAACAATCGTAGGGATGGTGGCGATCATAGACCTTGATTTGCAGAAATACCGGGTAGGCTGCATAGTTAAAATAATGCCTGCGATAGTCATCGTCTAACTTGGCAAATTGAGGGAGAGAATTACAAAATGAATATAGAACGCGATAAACTTTATTTTTTTCCTCTTCAGGAAGGGTATACCAGGGGCTGTTTGGTGCATTCACAGCTTGATGAACACGCGCGGCCAAGGTAGAGAAAATTTCCTGCTGGGTCTTTCGCGGATAACTGTGATTTTTAAGTTGCTCGTAATCTCCTGATAAATTCAAATACAACTTCGCCATATCATTATTGGTAAATACCGCCATAAACTTACCTCACATTGCGAGTAAACTTTAGCCTAAGATAAAATACTCCTCCCTGGTTTCGTATCTCGGGTATTGTTTATAGGTTAATGTTTGTCAACCTTGGCTTTGGCAACCAGTTGATTGACATAAAGATCGTAATCCATTAATCCATAATTTGCTTCTATTTGCTGCGCCAAACTGGCTTGTTGTTCTTTATCCAAATTTTTTAGTTTTCCATCAGAAATCTTTTTTAATCGAACGATTACAAAATCGCCATTCATTAATTTTCTGCCGTCGACACTGTTTGGCTTGGCCAGGCTGAAAGCAAGATCGTTAATCATTGCTTCGGCTTTGTCAGTATCACGAGTAGCATTGTCAACCTCTTGCCATTTTAACTGATTCGCTACAATCAGCTTCTCATCCTCTGATGAGTCCAGTTTGGTAGATAAAAGGTTAGTACCCAATGCTTTGGCCTTATTCGCCGCATTTTCCAAAGCGAGACGTTCGATTATTTCATCGCGAACCGCATTCAGAGGTTTTTCACTGGCGGCTGTATGTTTTTTAACGCGCAATACAATCACACTATCACTATCTAACTGGATCGGTTCGCTATTATTCCCCAATTCCATCACATCATGGCTAAACGCTGTATTGACGATCTGTTTATTCTTGCCAATCTCGGTATCATCTCCGCCCCGTGTTAATGGCTCAGATTTCTCAATAGTCAATTTTAATTCATCAGCCACGGGTGATAAGGAATCAGGGCTTTGATAACTTAAGTCCGTCAATTGTTCCAGTAATTGCGCATAACGGGCTTGCGATAACTCGGTCATCAGTTGATCGGCTATCTGCGCTTTGACTTGTTCAAAAGGTTTTAATTGCGCAGGTTTGTAATCAATTAATTTGAAAATTTCATAACCGTTTCCGCTACGAAAGGGAGCAGAGATCTGTCCTGGAGTCGTTAAATCAGAAAGGGCTTTATCAAACTGGGTATGCCCTGCAACTATCCAGGGTAATACGCCATCATTATTAATTGATAACTTGTCGGCAGACATTGTCTTAACCCATTGTGAAAACTGTGCGGGATTATTTTGCAGTGCCTGGTAAGCTTCCTCTGCATTTTGTTTAACCTGCTCAGCCGCTTCATCAGAGGAATCCGCGGGGATGGCAAACAGAATATGAGCCACCTTCCACTGGGCGGGGGTCAGAAAGTTATTCTGGTTTTCTTCGTAGTAACGTTTGACCTCTTCATCATTAATTTTCAGGTTTTTACGGACATCCTGCATTGAAAGACGAACAAAGTTAATAACTACTTTTTCTGGTGCGATAAATTCTTTTTTATGACTGTTATAATAAGTTTCTATCTGATCATTGGTAATTTGAGATTTATCCATGAACAGCCTGGTAGAAATTTGCAGGTAATCGTAATCCCTGGTTTGCATATATAGCTTCACAAAACGCTTCACTTCGCTGGGCAATGCAAATGCCGTACCGATAAAAGCAAAACGTTGCTGATTGAGCAGCATCCCCTGACGGACTTCCTTTTGGAAAGATTCCGGGGTAAACATGGCTCCGCTCAAAGCCTGCTGGTAGCGCTCAGCTGAAAAATGACCGTCCTGCTGAAACTGTGGGATACTTTGAATTGCAGCATTCGCCTGCTCAATACTGACTCCAAAGCCAGCGGCCTGTGCGGCTTGTACTGTAACTTCATTCATCACCATCCCGTCGAGTACTTCTTTTTTCAATGCCACATCACTTTCAGTAGACATTTCGGACGGATCACGCTGCTGACGAGCACGCCGATAATTGATTTCAAAGGCTTGTTTGCTAATGGGCTGATCATTCACCGTCACTTCTGCGTCGGAAGCCTGGTGTGATTGCATATAGTAGTCGACCCCGAATAATGTAAATGTTACGGCAATCAGAATTATAACTATCCAGGCCACAAGGCCTTGTATACGTTCGTTCAGCTTCTGCAACATTATTGGAGTTCCATTTTTGATAGTTTACAAGAAATTTAATACGCTAAAAAACAGATAAAAAAAACGCGCCATACGGCGCGTTAATTTGGCGGAGTGGACGGGGCTCGAACCCGCGACCCCCGGCGTGACAGGCCGGTATTCTGACCAACTGAACTACCACTCCAATTCTTGGTGGGTGCTGCAGGGATCGAACCTGCGACCCTCGCCTTGTAAGGGCGATGCTCTCCCAGCTGAGCTAAGCACCCGAAAACTTACGCTTCTTGTACAGCCTCTTTAAGAGATTTGCCTGCTTTGAACTTGGCAACTCTTGACGCTTTAATCTCAATTTGTTCGCCAGTTTGTGGATTTCTTCCAACACGGGCAGAACGGTTACCAGTTGAAAAAGATCCGAATCCTGGTAAAACCACCTGATCACCACTTTTCAGTGCATCAATAATGGTAGACATAAACACTTCAAGAACTCGTCCAGCGTCGGCTTTAGTAACACCAGAACCGCTTGCAATTGCTTCTACCAATTCAGTTTTGTTCATCTTTTCCCCTATCAGTTATTCATCCTTCCATGAGGCGAATTTAATCAGATTCTTTAGCCTCAGTCAAGCAGTCACTTCCTTGGGTTGCCCGCCAGTAGCGGACAACGGAGTGAACTATACTCGGTATTAATGGGTATGTAAATCCTTATTTTCATTTTTTTTTGCAGTTTTTTCAGAAACCACTTCTTTTGCTTCTGAATTCTCAGAATCTGGTGCTGCAGCAAGAGGACTACGCTGCAAAGCCAGCTCTAAAACCTGCTCTATAGTCTTTACAGGATGAATGCTTAACTTCTTTAGGACATTATCAGGGATTTCTTCAAGATCCTTTCGATTCTCCTCAGGGATAATGACATGCTTGATACCCCCGCGATGAGCTGCCAGGAGCTTCTCTTTCAATCCGCCGATTGGAAGCACTTGCCCCCGCAGGGTAATCTCTCCGGTCATGGCGACATCAGCCCGGACAGGAATATGAGTAACCACCGAGACCAGGGCCGTACACATTCCAATACCTGCGCTGGGTCCATCTTTTGGCGTAGCCCCTTCTGGTACATGCACATGAAAATCATTCTTGTCATAAAAGTCATCGGGAACGCCAAACGATTTAGCCCTGCTTCTGACTACCGTCATTGCGGCATGAATCGACTCCTGCATCACCTCGCCCAACTGACCGGTATGAGTTGTTTTTCCCTTACCAGGCATCATAGATGCTTCAATTGTCAGCAGTTCTCCACCCACACTGGTCCAGGCCAGGCCAGTTACCTGTCCGACCTGATCAAACTCCTCAGCAAGTCCATAACGGAACTTCTTAACCCCAAGGTATTTTTCAATATTGGTTTTTGAAACCGTTATTTTTTTTGTTTTCTTATTGCTGAGAATATCTTTAACTACCTTGCGGCAAATACTGGCGATATCGCGCTCCAGATTACGCACCCCTGCTTCTCGAGTATAGTGACGGATTATCTCGCGCACTGCACCTTCATTAATAGTTAACTCACTTTCTTTAAGACCGTTAAGAATAGTCTGTTTGGGGACAAGATAGGTTTCAGCAATATTTATCTTTTCATCCTCGGTATAACCGGCAAGGCGAATCACCTCCATCCGATCAAGTAAGGGTGCTGGTATTTCCAATGAGTTAGCTGTGGCGATAAACATAACATCACTCAAATCATAATCCACTTCCAGATAATGATCGCTAAATGTATGATTCTGTTCTGGATCCAGTACTTCCAGCAAGGCGGAAGCGGGATCACCACGAAAATCCATTGCCATTTTATCGACTTCATCGAGCATGATAAGCGGATTTTTGACGCCTGCCTTACATAGCTTCTGAATGATTTTTCCGGGCATGGAACCTATATAGGTACGACGATGCCCTCTGATTTCAGCTTCATCCCGAACACCCCCCAGGGCGATACGGATAAATGTTCTTCCTGTCGCATTCGCTATCGATTGTCCAAGTGAAGTTTTACCGACCCCTGGAGGTCCAACCAGACAGAGGATAGGCCCTTTCATTCGTTTTACCCGCTGTTGTACTGCCAGGTATTCAATGATCCGCTCTTTGACCTTCTCAAGACCATAATGTTCTTTATTCAATAAATTTTCCGCTTTGCGCAGGTCAAATTGAATTTTGTTTTTACGTTTCCAGGGAACGCTTAGCATCCAGTCCAGATAGTTGCGAATGACGGTTGCTTCAGCAGACATAGGCGACATCATTTTTAACTTGTGCAATTCTGATAGGGATTTTTCTTTGGCTTCTTTGGGCATTCCGGCTTTCTTAATAGAGTTTTCAAGCTGCTCTATTTCGCTTCCTTCCTCGCCCATTTCGCCCAATTCTTTTTGTATCGCCTTCATCTGCTCATTGAGATAATATTCTCTTTGGCTTTTTTCCATCTGGCGTTTCACGCGGCCGCGAACTCGTTTCTCAACCTGCAGCAAATCAATTTCGCCTTCGATTGCCCCCATTAAGCGCTCAAGCCGTGTGCCAATCTCCAGTGTTTCTAAAAGATCCTGTTTATCATCGACTTTTAAGCTTAAATGAGCAGCAATGGTGTCTGCCAGGCGTCCCGGCTCTTCAATCCCAGCCAGAGAACTAAGTACTTCCGGCGGTATCTTTTTATTTAACTTGATATATTGCTCGAATTGAGACATCAATGAGCGCATTAATATTTCAATTTCCTGGGGATTAATTTCACCTGCGACTTCCTCAACCTCTTCAAGCTGAGCTTCAAGAAACCCCTGTTCTTGTTTATATTCTTTGACACGTGAACGCTTCTCGCCTTCTACGAGAACTTTCACAGTACCATCGGGTAGTTTAAGAAGCTGTAAGACACTCGCAACGGTCCCAATGTTATAAACATCGGCCGGTGACGGGTCATCGTTGGAAGATTTGCGCTGGGCTACCAGAAAAATCTGTTTGTTATCAACCATTGCAGCTTCCAATGCCTTGATTGATTTTTCCCGCCCGACAAATAATGGAATCACCATATGGGGATACACTACGACATCTCTAAGAGGCAGGACTGGCAGAAAAGAGAACTCATCATTCTCCGGGGATGGCATCAGTTCGTTTTCACTTGACATAATAAGCCCTTATTCAGACTACAATCCGTTTATTTCCCTGGGCTGCATGATTTGCAAACCGCTGGAAATACAATTTAAATCTTCTGAATCCAATACTAACATTCTATGCAGGCTAGCAGATAGCTTTTGAAACATCAGGTCGTATTTACCCGCCTGGTTCGTAATTGATTAAGCAAGTTAAAGCATGAACCATGCCATCAACTTGCTTAATTGACAAGTATGGAGCTGGGCATTTTGTCAACTCCATACTAAGGGAATTAATCTCCCCCACCAGCAACTGAGTGCTTACCGTCTCTCTCTTCAAAAATCATAATCGGCTTATTCGTGTTGCTGACTACACTCTCGTCTACAACAACCTTTTTGATTCCCTCGAGTGACGGTAATTCATACATGGTGTCTAAAAGAAGATTTTCAAGGATCGTTCTTAAGCCACGAGCACCAATTTTTCGTTCCAGTGCTTTTTTCGCGATTTGGCGTAAAGCATCATCACGAAACTCAAGTTCAACTGACTCCATTTTGAACAAAGCTTGAAACTGCTTGGTTAAAGCATTTTTTGGACGAGTCAGGATATCAACCAGGGCATCTTCATCCAGTTCATGTAGTGTTGTTACTACAGGAAGACGACCAACGAACTCTGGTATTAAACCATATTTCACTAAATCTTCTGACTCAAGTCCATCCAGTATTTTCTCATTGACTTTGCTATCCTTGGAGTTTTTGAGCTGCGCGGCAAAGCCGATACCTGACTTGTCGCTTCGATCACGAATTACTTTTTCAAGGCCGGCGAAAGCGCCTCCGCAAATGAACAATATGTTGGAGGTATCAACCTGCAAGAACTCCTGTTGCGGATGTTTACGTCCACCCTGAGGCGGTACTGAAGCGATTGTACCTTCAATCAACTTAAGCAATGCTTGCTGTACCCCTTCACCAGAGACATCCCGGGTGATCGATGGATTATCTGATTTACGGGAAATCTTATCAATTTCGTCAATGTAAACTATACCTTGCTGCGCTTTATCCACGTCGTAATCGCATTTTTGCAATAACTTCTGGATAATATTCTCAACATCCTCACCCACATAGCCTGCTTCAGTCAGAGTAGTAGCATCTGCTATGGTAAATGGAACATTGAGTAATCGGGCAAGTGTTTGAGCAAGCAAGGTTTTTCCGCTGCCTGTTGGCCCTATCAGCAGAATATTACTTTTACCGAGCTCCACACCATCCTGCGGCTTGTGCTGCAAACGCTTGTAATGGTTGTATACAGCAACAGACAGCACTTTTTTGGCATGAGGCTGTCCTATAACATATTCATCAAGAAACTTTGAAATTTCCTTGGGTGTCGGCAAATGGGTTTCGGTATCCTCAATCGTCTCCTGCGTTTCTTCACGAATGATATCATTACACAATTCAACGCATTCATCGCATACAAAAACCGAAGGACCTGCGATTAATTTTTTTACCTCATGCTGGCTTTTGCCGCAAAATGAGCAATATAAAACTTTTTCACCATCACCTTTACCGGTTTTACTCATCAACAAACCCTCTCGTGCCGATTCCTCATAAGGAATGCAATTTTAAATTTATAGGAATTGACTTCAAAACAATTTTTGCTGCCAAACTCTCTTATCTATATCCTTTATAATGCTCCGCATGACTATCCTCAACTTTGCCTGTGACATGATAATTGACAGAACCTAGTAAAATTTTAGACAATCAATAAAAATAAGCCAAGTGGATTATGGCCTCTTTTTAAGAGGCCATTGAGTCAAGAGTCCTGAACTCTGAATTATTCTGCAGTTGTAAATGCATTACGATCGTAAAGCACTTTGTCTATTAATCCATATTCTTTGGCTTGAGACGCACTCATGAAGTTATCCCTTTCCGTATCACGCATGATTTGATCAGGCGTTTTGCCGGTATGCTTTGCCATGATGCTGTTTAAGCGCTCACGTACAGCCAGCGTTTCGCGGGCATGAATTTCAATATCAGTTGCCTGGCCACGGTATCCGCCTAATGGCTGATGTATCATTACCCTTGAATTGGGCAAGCAGAAGCGCTTGCCGTCAGCGCCGGCACAAAGCAATAAAGCAGCTGCACTGGCAGCCTGGCCAATACAGAGAGTGCTTACATCCGGTTTAATAAACTGCATTGTGTCATAAATTGCCAAGCCAGCTGTAACAACGCCTCCAGGCGAATTGATATACAGATAAATATCTTTATCTGGATTCTCTGATTCAAGAAAGAGGAGCTGCGCCACTACCAGGTTAGCCATATGGTCTTCAACTTCACCTAATAGAAAAATAATGCGATCTTTCAAAAGTCTTGAGTAAATATCATAGGAGCGCTCTCCTCTTGACGTTTGCTCAATAACCATAGGAACCAGGCCGCTGGCATTTCTAATCAGGTTATCGGGATGACCTGCCATTTATCACTCTCCTTTCTCTGTGTTTTCCTTTTTGGGATTCATGACTTCATCGTAGCTCATTGATTTTTCGATGAGTTTAGCATTCTCACTGATTTTTTCTGCAACTATTTCTTCCATAACAAGGGCTTCAACCTCAGCAGTACGTTCCTTGCTATTTCGGTACCAGTTACGTAACTCGTCCGGGTTCTCGTAAGCACTGGCAAATTTTTCAATCATCGCGTCAACACGATCTTTATCCGCTTTTAATTCATGTGCCTTGACGTATTCGGAGAATAAAAGCCCCAAATGAACGCGGCGTTTGGCTTGCTCTTCAAATAACTCTCTGGGGAAGTCAGGGATTTTTTCATTCTCATGATGCGCATGCCCAAAAAGGCGATGATACATATCATGTTTAAGATGTTCAATTTCCTGATCAATCAGAGCTGCAGGTAAATCGAAGCTATTAACAGACATCAATTGATTGAAAATACGCTCGCGATTAGTAGCGCTGACGCGACGTTCCAGTTCACGGGTCATATTTTCCCGAATGTCTTTTTTGAGTGCATCGACGCCGCCTTCCTTAATGCCAAACTTTTCAGCAAAAGCATCGTCCAATGCAGGTTGCTCACCTTCCCACACATTATGGATGGTGATTTGAAATACGGCATCTTTGCCGGCTAATTCTTTGTGGCCGTAGTCTTCGGGGAAGGTAACCTTAATATCAAAGGATTTGCCAATTTCGCCCCCGATAATTCCTTGTTCAAAACCAGGAATCATAGAACCGGAACCAAGAACAATTTCATATTTCTCAGCACTGCCGCCTTCAAAAGGCTGATCATCAATGAAGCCTTTGAAATCGATGCTGACTTTGTCTCCCTCTGCAGCAGCACGGGAAACATCTTTCCAAACCTTGTTTTGATCCCGTAACTTGCTAATCATTTCATCAACATCAGCATCACTGATCACTGATTTAATAATTTCAATTTCCTGGCCGTTCAGCTCAGTAATTTTGATTTCAGGAAATACTTCAAAAGTTGCCGTGAATTTAAAGTCTTTACCTTCTTCGAGCTCTTCTGGCTCAACATAGGGAGAACCGGCCGGAACCAACTCATTGTTTTTCAACGCTTCATATAGAGTTGACTGTACCATCTCACGGGCAACTTCTTCACGAACACCCTTTGAGAAACGGCTCTTGACTACATCCATAGGCACTTTTCCTGGTCGAAAACCGGCAACTTTGGCTTTACGGGCAAGATCACGCAAACGCGATTTGACCTCATCTTCAACTTTTTCGGTAGGTACGCTAACGGTAATCTTACGCTCCAGACCATTCAGGGCTTCAACAGAAATTTGCATCTAGTCACCTCTTGGATATTTTTGTCATGTAATGGTGCGAAAGGAGAGACTCGAACTCTCACGGGTTACCCCACTGGAACCTAAATCCAGCGCGTCTACCAGTTCCGCCACTTTCGCAAAACAGGGTGGAATTATCGAACAGTATGACTTGGTTGTAAAGACTCGAGATGCGAATCTTTAGACTTTGGATTCTGAATATAGCCAAAAAATTGTTTCGACTATATATTATAGCCGTTTTTCAGCATAATCTACTTAACCAACTCAGACTCATTGATGTTTTAAATGGGGTGAACGATGGGACTCGAACCCACGACAACCGGGATCACAACCCGGGGCTCTACCAACTGAGCTACGCTCACCATATCGGAATACTGCACAAAGGCTGGCACGCCCGGCAGGATTCGAACCTGCTACCCTCGGCTTAGAAGGCCGATGCTCTATCCAGATGAGCTACGGGCGCAAATATATTGGTCGGGGTGGAGGGATTCGAACCCCCGACATTCTGCTCCCAAAGCAGACGCGCTACCAGACTGCGCTACACCCCGCAAACCCGTCCTAGGACAGAGCGCAGATAATACCGCTTGCTTTTCCTAAGGTCAATATATTCGAGAACTAATTTTTTATTGATTGAAAAATCCATAGATTAAGTGAACCAATTCAACCCAAACTGTATTTGATTCAAATATATAGATCATTTTTAGATCCCGCGCTCAATTCCTGATAAACAGGGAATGGGAACTCATAAATTCAAATTGCCAGCCGACTGACGCTAAGTTAACATAAATCAGGAATGCTTTCGGGTTTAAGTCATGAAAAAACTGTTGTTGCCGCTGTTCGATAGTCTGGATCAATTAAGTAAGAATTCAGATCATGTCATACTGCCTTCTCCAGACTGTTATGCCGATTTCATCCATGTATTGAATTTTTTAAGAAGTTATGGCGGCAGCCTGGGCACATTTAATAGTTATCGAAGAGAAGCCGAGCGTCTTTTGCAATGGTGCTGGTTAGTCCGGGAATGCCGCTTGCCGCAATTAAAACGAGAAGACATTGAAGCCTTTATACGGTTTTGCCAGCATCCCCCTTCAAGCTGGATTAGTCTGAAAAAAGTTCCCCGGTTCATTGAAAAAGATGGTAAACGACAGCCCAATCAGGAATGGCGCCCATTTGTGGCAACGGTCAGTAAGCTGGCTCGTAAGCAGGGACATGAGCCTTCTGTCAATGACTTCTCATTATCTCAGGGTGCCATTCAGGAAGTTTTCGCAATTTTAAGTACTTTATTTAATTTCTTAATCGCAGAAGAGTACTTGTTTTCCAATCCAGTTGCCTTAATCCGTCAGAAAAGCAAATTTATCCGCAAAAGACAGCAAAATGCGCCGGTTAGAAGACTTAGTCTCTTGCAGTGGCAGGCGGTACTGGATGCTGCCGAGACTTTAGCCGCAGATAATCCTGAAAAACATGAACGCACTCGCTTTATTCTGAGTATGCTTTTTGGAATGTATTTGCGTATTTCAGAGCTTGCCGCAAGTGATCGCTGGGTTCCCAGCATGAATGATTTCAGCAAGGACAGTAATGGATTCTGGTGGTTTACAACCATTGGTAAGGGTAATAAAGAACGTCAGGTGGCGGTAAGTGATGCAATGCTGGATAGTCTGAGTCGCTGGAGGCGATTTTTAGGTTTAAGCAATCTACCCACTCCCGCCGATAATACGCCTCTGATCCCAAAAATACGAGGTAATGGTCCTATGACTGACACTGCTCCGCTTCGCCGTCTCGTCCAGACTTGTTTTGATCTCGCTGCTGAAAAGCTGCGCCGCGATCATTTTATAGAAGAGGCCGATGGCCTGGGAGCTGCCACAGTGCATTGGTTGCGGCACACCGGTATTTCTGAAGATGTTAAGATTCGACCACGAGAACATGTACGGGACGATGCCGGACACAGTTCAAGTGCAACAACCGACCGCTATATCGATATTGAAAAGGCAGAACGTTATCGGTCAGCCAAGAAGAAACTTATTGAACCCTGTGATTAATCCCTAAAAATTCTTGTCTCAGAGGTAAGAATTTGTTGAAGTTTGGCCTCCTTCCAAATTGACGCCTGACCTATGCCGCAACCACTACAGTTTGTGATGGTACGGTATAAATAGATGTGGTGTTAGTTGTATTTGACGTACCATTTGTTATGCCAACATTGCAGGCAGGAAATCCATTCAGTAGCACATTCGGCAGGCCTGTGAGCGGCTGAAACACGCCCTGCGTGGTACCTGACTTTACCCCGCCCTCCTTACCAGGCTCATCACCAGTTGAGATACTGATAGAGGTAAGGATATTGCAACTGGGCGCCATAGTGATCAATATTTCAGGTACGAAACCTATACTGTTTATCCAGGTCGCCATATTGGGGAAAGGGGTTGGTACCTCAGGCGGAACAAGACAAACATCCGTATTTCCCGTTGTTGTAACGGTACCGCCTAACATACATGCCATAGTCATACTATTTACCCTAAATGAATTTGCTTAGCTTTTATTTTTGCGTCGTCTTCTGTAATAATTGTGAGTTCGCCGCAATCCAGTCGATAGTTCTTTTTGACCCTGCTTCGTAAACGGCCCAACACCTGATGCTCCAAATCCTCTACCCATTGGAACAGACGAATAGTCTGCAGGTTCAATGTGTCGCAGATTTTTTCAATGGTTTTGGCAATGAATTTCAGCTTCTCGAAATGAAAACTGCATTCTTGCCCCTCAAGCCGGCTATGTTGCAAATTCAGACAGGCTTTTTCAGAATTTATTTTCAGCTCAATGGAATTTAAACTTATTGAAGGCGCGTTAACTTCAAGCGCATGCTGCATATTAATACATGCATTATTTTCACTTCTACGATTCAAAATCGCTAACACATAAACCTCTTCCTCCCCCAGATAAGCCATGATTTCATCATCAGCCAGGGGCTCCAACAGACAAGAAAACGCTTTTTTTGCTTTGATCGTGGAATTGCTGAATGAAAATTTTAAATGAAAATTATCACCTTCGATGAATTTTATCGTAGCGGGATAGCATCCACCGGTACCGGCCAATCGCATTATTTCATTTTCTTTTAACATAGTGCTCTCCTCGTCAGCTTTTAGCCTGCATTCGGCCATTTTCCAGGCGTTGTTGCAAAAATAGAACAAAGCAACGAAAATCTGTCGTCTTTGCGAACGAAGTGAAGCAATCCAGATTGCAACTTAAACAACGTTAAAAACTGGATTGCTTCGCTAACGCTCGCAAAGACAGGTTTTCCGCGTACCTGTTTTCATCCAGGCAACGCCGCTTCACCCACAGAATCCAAATATCTTGCCAGGCCTTGATTTCCTCTGGGAAGCAGGAACCTTTTATGTGCTCCACTGCTCTGCTCTTAATAAATCCGGATCTGTTTTTTTCATATATTCGCCGCTTTTAATATTCCAGATCACCTGATGCTCCCTGGTGTCATGTAAGGACGCGCTGTTCATTTCTGATTGTGAAAAATCACAATGACTAAGCTGACTATAATTAAACCTGGCAGCGTTTAAGGAGCTGTGCTGAAAATCACAGTCCTTAATAATCGTAGATTCAAAGTTAGCATTGTTTAATTGGCAGCGATTAAAAAGGCAATCGTCTATTGTCGCACTAATAAAATTGGCCGTACTTAATTGGGCCTGGCTAAAATCGACAGCGGTCAGTTTCGCTTCCTGAAAAACAGCAGCAAAAAAAGTCAATTTTTCCAATGAGAGCTGGTTAAGACTCGCTTGCAGGCAATTGATATGCCGGATATCTACAGGATCCTGAAAAGCGACTTTATCAATTTTAGCTTTAATCAGCAGGCAGTGAAAAAAATTGCATTGTTTAAAGTGTACACCGGAAAACCTGCTACCGGTAAAGTTACAGGCGGTCATATCAACCTTTGAAAAATTTCCACGTTCAAACCACGCCTCAGTTGCAGTTGAGCGCGACCATTGTATATTTTGCATTTGTACAGCAATTAATCGGGATTGTGAAAAACTGCTTTGACTTAAATCACTATTCAGGAATTGACAGTTCTCCAATACCTCTTCCTTGAAATCACTTAGCGCGAGATTTGAATCACTGATAATTAGTCCATCAATCTTGTTCTGGTTGAATACGGCGCTTTTCCAATCACTATGTACAACATGGACCTTGTTGAATGTGCAGGCAGTGAATGTATTGATAGTCATCTCGACTTTCTCAAAATACACCTCATCAAAGCGGCAATTCTCAAAAATAGCAGCCTTAAATTTCATATTTTTAAAAACGCATTTCTTGAAATGACTGTTTAAAAAGATAGGTCTGAATATATCCAGTTCCGTAATTAAAGTACCGTCAAAGTTCTCTCCTTCAATTACTTTTCGTTCTGACAATGCGTTTTTTAACTGAGCTAAATCCATTGCTAGCCTTCCTTTTTGTCAAAATAACTTTGCTGTTCAAGACAATTCAGTTTTTGAGTATCAATTAATGTACAACTATTAAAAGTTGTTCCAAATAAATTAGAATGACTAAATTCGGACTCAATAAAACGACTTTGATCAAAAGTTGCCTGAAGCAGATTGGTCTTTTTAAAATCAACCCTCTTCATTTCACTGCCTGAAACTCGTAATTTCCTGGCGTTGCACTGAGTGAGCTCCGAATTAACCCAAATATTATCAGTGACTTGCATCGCTTCCATGCTACAGGCTAACCAGGAAATATTATCAAAATTGCCGCCAAGCAAAGCCGACTCTTTCAAATCTGTATTAATAAATTTCGTTTTGCTAACTATTGTATCAGCATTGGTGCGCCAGTTTTTCATATTGGAGTGGGCAATTCGGCTATTGATTATCGTGGTACCAGCAAAGGTTGCCTTCTCCAAATTACAATGTAAGAATCTGCTTTTCTCGAAATGGGAATTAGTCAGCTCCGAAGAGGTTAATTCGCAATAATCAAAGAGACAATTAGTCAGGTTACAATGTCTTATCACCGTTAGTTTGGCTTTCAATCGATTGATACTAATGCCTTTAAATTGGCTATGCCGACAATCTGTGTAAGACCAATCAGCCTCTGATAGCTCAATATGGTCAAAAATGCAGCGTTCTAAATGACTGTATTTCAAAATGGATTGATTTAAATCGCTGGATTTTAATGAACTCTCAGTCATTATCAAACCCTCAGCGTTTAAGCGAGTTAATTTACACTGTTCAAAACTGGATTCGCTAATTTTTGCATAATAAAAATTGGCTTGTGGGAAGTTGCAGTTTTCAAGCTTGCAATCGGCCAATTCAGCTTTTGAAAAATTTGCAAGCCTTCCTTCCACATTGCAGAATAAGCTATCTTTGATATAAGCAGAAGTCAGATTTGCTTCCAGCAAAGCTGATTTGTCCAGTCGAGTGCCGATTAAAGTGACCTGCCCAAGATTAGCCTTATTTAATTTGGTATTGACTAATAAACAATGGCTCAAATTACAGCCCGTCAAGTCAATTCCTGACAAATCCAGGTCAGATAGGTCAATACCGGCCAAATTTTCATATTTAAGATCTGTTTTTTCCTGATAAGCCCTGATAACATCGTCTCGCGTGTACATTGAAGGACTAGCTGTTTCAAGACGATATTGCGCCATTTTCCCAGTGGAATCGAGCATGCTGAGCCTTTTTTCCAGTATGACCGCTTCATCTAATAGTTGCTGTTTCTCCTTACTGGAGTGATTCCCATCAGCAATTTCTTCTTTATATTTGGAAATATACTCAAATAATTGTCTGGTCGCATGAGGAGATGGCTGCGCTTTATTCAATGTGGAATCTTTAGGAATCTGACTCGAAAACGCTTTCGCAGCAGTCATTTTGGCCCCTGGAGATAATCCGCTCAAAAGAGTATTTAGCTGCACGCGAAGCTTTGTTGTTTCAGGATCCTCCTCTTTCTGAATACGTATCTTTTTTAATTGTTCTCCGAGCTCATCCGCAATACCCGGCTGTGGAGGTCTTATTTCTTTAGGTGGAGAGGCATGAACAGGAAGTTCGATAGCCGGATTTTTTAATCGACTGAAATAAAAATCAGGCGTTTTTTTCGGTTCATCAAGTGCTTCGTGAACACTATGAAGGAAGCTAGGCTTTTTACCCTGAATCAAATCAATCTGCCCATGCCAGATTAAAATTCCTTTCTCGAACTCGGGTATAAACCATACCGTATCGAGATTAAGAGAAATTTCCTCAAGTTTAGCTTCTGGATTTTGATATTGGTAAAAACAGCGGATACGCATACCGGGCAGATTGCCAGTCAGCAATTTTTTACCTGGATGCATATTTTTTATCATGAAGCTTTCATTCCCTTTGAAATACCCCTCACGCTGCTGATCGGGAAGCGCACGATTAAAATAAGTCCAGTCGATATTCTTGGGATAAAACGGCCGGTCGTTTTCATACCAATCCCGATCAAAGGTTCCCAACTTTGAATTATTGATCTTTGAATCAGGTGAATACGGTAGAAGCAAAGCCGGTAACGGCTTGTCTGCCTCATCTAAAAGCTGGGTATCAGGCATTTCTATATTGGGTAATTCATTGGACTTTTCAGCGTTAGGGGAACTCCTGTCCCCTTTCCCTCTGGGGTTGTAAATGTTGCCTTCCCCACCAAATGCATTTTCGTAGGATAAGGGCATCGTTTGAAATACAGCGGGTTGTGATGCTTGCTTAACCAAGCCATTGATGATCCAGTAACGATCACCAAAAATTAGTAACTTCTTCTCAAAAGAGTCGAGAATCACTTCTACTTCAGAACGACGTGTCTCAGGATTATAAGCAAAGCAACTGCCCTTCACAAAATACTCGGCCCTAAGCTTTGGAAGATAGAAATCGAGCATTTCATTGTCTGAAAAATTCTTTTTAACAATGGTCCAGAACTCCTGAAAGCTCAGGAATACTTTGGGTTGGCTGAAAGAAAACATAGCCATCAGAGTCACAGCCAGCTTATCTTTATTCTCACGACGATAAAAAACAGGGATTAATGTGTGAGTTGGATCACGTAGTATTTGCATTGCACTCTTTTAAAGTTTACTTAATTCCAATACCATTTTTGAGTCAATTCGAGCGACTCTATGAATAACCTGTTCAAATAAATCATCACTGATTTTATTTCTTATAGACTTCATTCCCCGATATACCAGACTCAGGGCATCCAATGTTAAAACAGAATCCCATGTTCCCAACTGATGTTTGTCGATAATTTCAAGAATGAATAATAAATAAGGTCTGATAATTGTTCGATTTCCTGCTTTTAGTAACTCTTCGCAGATTGCCATATAAGCAGTCAACCGCACACGCTCGGAAACCGCTTGCTTGTTTATCTGTTCCAGCTGAACAATTTCGAGTTCTATATTTTTTCTGCTGAATGCTTTACTAAGACTTTTAATTTCATCGATTTGTTGTTGTTCAGCCAATGACAAATGACTCATTCGATCAGTAAAACTCATGGAGCTCGTTGTTCTTAACTCATTTAGCTGATCTTGCGCCCAATCACTGAGAAAGGCGCTGTTATTATTGAATTTTAATTTCTCAATGCCAGGAAAGCGCTGGAGAAACTGAATGAACTCACGTTTAACCACCGCGAATGCCTCTTCGTAACGCTCGCCAAGCTTTTTCAACATATCAAGACTAAGAATTTGCAGATCAAGCCAGAACGGCTCATCAGGAATAATTTCTTCGACCAATCTTAAAACTTCGAGAGGGTCATGCCCATCCTGAATCGTATTAATTCTTTTTACACTAAAAAAATCGGGGGGTGAAATGCCGGTTACACCGTCTTCAACGTCTGGAAGTACGGCAATACTTCCCCAGGCAGCGAGCCGATTTAAATAATAGGGATAAGGGAGGGTCAAATCCGCTTTCATCAAATCGCGGGCTCCCCGAGTCAAGGTCAGAAAGCCTTGCTCAAGCGGCAAATTCTCATCTTGCTGAATGGTTTTGACGCTATCTTCCAACTTGACAGGTTTTTCCTCTTTTTGAGGTGCAACCATTTTAAAATCCAATTGGCGAAGGTACTCATTCAGCGTAGCTATCAGATTGTTGAACGCCTCAAACTCAAGTTCCCGATCTTTCAGAAAGTCTCTGATTTCATTAAAATATTTGACCGATTGCTGAATGTCCTTAACGTTGTCGACAGGCTTAATATATTGAATGTAATTAAAACACTGGGAAGCATACCAGTTTAAGAAATTAACCTTAACACGAGGTCGGTCCTGAGGATGGGAACTATCCCAATATCGCTCCAGCATATTGGTCAGAACATTCGCTCCAACTTTAAGACCTGGATATTGGTACTGATGAAAAAGAGCATAGGCAAGGTAACATGCAACCTGAAAATCCTTGGATTTTTCAATCAGCAAATAAAGTGAATTGTTGCTGACCGTATTCCACTCAATGCCGCTGGACTGGCCTGCTCGTGATAGTTTTTGCATTTCATTACGCAGGCTGATGTATTTGTCATCGTCCTGGCAGTTTGCCCCGGCAGGTTCACTATCTGTGATAGGCTTGGCAACTAATCCAGCGATTTGATCAAGTTCAAGCATATTATGACTCTTGTTCCCAACAATCAGTAATTACACGCGGCACTTTCACCACTTGATCCAACTTCACCTTATCAACCTTGATTTGTTTCAGGGCGGCCAAATATTGTCCAATTTGCCAGGTGACGTCGTCTGCTCCGCTTAAACTGTAGTAAACATGTATGGCATTGATCCGATTAGCCCTCAAATATTTCGCCTGATCCGGAAATAAGCTTACAGGATAAGTTACTATGCCTTTACTATAATCCTGCAAAAATCTAAGGAAACCGTCATTACCCGCGTATTGAATAGTTAAGGTTGCCGCAGGGAAATAGATATCGATTTCAACCGGTCCACAAGACTCCAAAGTCCATTTGCGAATTGTTCTTTGGGATGGATAGTTGAAGTTTTCCAGAGAAACCATATCATCATTGCATTTGACATTCAGTACTGTTTTATAAGGTAAAGCGGTTGATCCCAGTTGTAAATTAACTGGTTTGGCTCTGATGGTAATATCAGTGGGCAGTTTCGCATCCAGCTCTTTCTTGATTTTAACCAGGCTGTTATCACCCGTATCGAGATTTAATCCTGACTTCAGGAATTGGTAGTACTCCACTGAGAGAGGAAACTTATGTTTTAATACATAAATGGGTACGAAGTTGTTGCCTACCTGCTTGATAAACGGTTTAGTGTATTTTTCATGGAAGGCATAGACTACACCGGCTTTACCAAACAGCAGATCGTTTAAGTCTTCCCCCTCAATTGTGGCTGTTCGCAAATAGACTTCATCCAGCCATTTTTGCTGAATATAACATGACGCATAGCGATTGGTATAATCAATATAAAAATCAAGAGGGCCACGCATCAATACCCAGAACGCATTGGTTTCATCCAGCTGATCATAATGATCGAGGGTACGACGAATGCCAAGTAATGCTTGATAAGCCTGAATTACATTAGAAGTATCCCGGCTGAGACTCGATTGGCTTTCATATAAACTCTTGGCGCTTGCATAGGCTTTAACCGATTGCACAAAAGGTTTGGCATACAATCTTCTCAATAAGCCACGGTAGGTAAGGAAGGCTTTGGCAGCATCAACCTGATTGTCAAAACTCAACTTGTTACTGACTGCTTTAATTTCATCAGGCGAAGCATCGCTGGACACTGGCTGACTGGTCTGAGTTGTTTTTATTGTCTGCACAGGCTGATTGATTTGCGAAGGCCGTGCATTAAGTACCTCACCCCATTTTGCCAAGGTGTTAGACAGCTCTTTAAGCTGTACGCCTTCAGTGCTTTCATATTGGTAATTCAGCAACCCCGCAAATTGATGAATCATCTCAATCCATCGCGGATTTTTAATGGACAACTTATGAGAAAATTCATTATTAATACGGTCCATCAAACTGAAATAAACTCCATTGGGAGTCATCATATTATCGAAGGTTTGATCCCATTCAAACTGATAAGCCAGGGTTCTCTGCCCTTTTGAAAAATCAAAGGAGAACTGTTCCCATTTATTAACGCGATTTTCTTCATACCAGACTTTGAAATTACTTTCCTGACGAGAAATGTCAATATAAACAGGCAGTGCATATTCGATTTGCTCCAGCAATTGCTGAATTGCCAGATCACCCTGAATGGTGAAGGCAGGCTGAATATCATACTCCCGGATGCTAATACTTCCAGGCCAGAAATCATTAAGACCAATACTGTAAGCTCCTGGACGGGTATTCCCCCATTCCACCAGCCAGTGTAAATTGGAATTTAAATAACGGGAATCTTCCAGCCAGCGCAATAACTTTATCGATTCAAGGCGTAATCCCTCTGTATTTGAGTTCCAGTAAATATAATCTTTATATAAAACGCCAAACGCGTTTTGTATGTCTTCAGAAATATTGCTATAACCCAGATACCTGATTTCAGGATTGGGCATACTCATCAGTGCCTGTCGATCAGAACCGCCCAATTTAGCCTGAACAGCATTTACCCGGGTTACCATATTTTGCACCAGATAAGCTTTCTGGCGATCTGTAACCGCATCGCCCTGACGCAGCAAGTTCAGAATTTTGCCATCCAGTATATCCAGGGCATGCGATTTAAATTGGGTGACGTATAGATCACCAAAAAAATCATAAAGCCTGTCCAGCCCGCCTCGATATGGAAGAATTTTAATTTGCCACTGATTTTTAAAGCGATCTACGGCATTCATTAAAATATGGAACTCATTGAATTCGACCAGATTTGCCTCGAGACTGGTTCCATAGACCTCTTCCGCAGGTAACAACTGAACCAAATCAAGCAAGCGTTTGGAGGTTTGAGTGTACACATAATACAAATAACCCGCCAACCCGAAACAGAGTAAATACCATAACCCAAGTCTTACATATTCACGACGTTGTTGTCTGGCCAGCTCATTCTTCAGCGGCATCATCGGGCACATTAGCCGCGTCTGAATTTTGTCAATTAAGTCATAGGCAAACGCCTGGTCTTCAATTCCTTTATTGACTATTGTTCCTGTCATGTAAACACCCAATAACACCGGGGATTCACTGTAGGAGGTTGCTGAAAAAAATATTTCGCTAAAGATGGTATACTGTTCTCTTAAGTCGGCAATAGACAGCGGAAACCGATATACTTTGGAATCAAATTGTTTCTCGCGGTTAAACAGGATGATATCAATCACATCTTGTGCGCGCTCACTTAAATATTGGATAGGTTTGCTGGAAGAAGAATTGCGCATCGGATCATCGACCACATACCCCATTGCCTGATTAAGCATATTTTCAGGAACAATCTGCACATAGGAGTCAAATCCTTCCAGATGCTGGCATTCTGTAATAATAAAGAGAATTTGTTGACGATATCCGGTGATATTACTGACCTGGTTAATTCGGTCCCTTAGTGAGCGAGCATAAAAAGATAACTCCCCCTTATTACCCCCTGTTAAAAGAGAAGCAGGTATCTCCACTACGATTTGCTGGACAGCGGGTTGTTTCTTTTTACCCTTTCGGATTGTTTCAAGAAATGATTGCCATTGACGCTCAATTTTTCTGGGTGTATTGGTCTGAAGCAAAGTGTCATCTACATACCAAATGACATAATCTTCCAGGACTACTGCTTTGTTTCTTTGTAATTCGATATCATCGGTATCCCCCACACTAAAATGAGTATGGAGTTTGAAGACATTCATTTGTGAGGCTTTGGGACTGCCAAAAAACAGAACCCAGGGCATATGCCAAAAACGCTTGACTCCTCCAGCCACTGAATTTTGATGAATATAGTTAACCGCGTTCTGCAGAGTCAGGCTTAATCCGCCAGTCTCCACCTTTTCACCTATGGCCTTTTGTTTCTCATTTTTACGATTTCTCCACCACTTCTCCAAGCCATAACTCATCGAGGTAAGCAGATAAAAAAGCAGTGATATCCCTATAAAAATCAGGGGGCCCATCCAGATTGGAAGATCATGCCCTACAACTAAAAGTGTAGATAAAAATCCAAAGACGAGGAGCGTAACCATCCAGAATATTGTTTGCCCGATTAACCTCATTTAATCTCTCGGTTATTTGATCATTTGTAAATAATTATCAACAGTGTTGTTGATAACAAAATAGAAAAAGAAATAAATCAACAGCAAGACAGGAATGGGTATCAGCCATAAGAACCATCGTTTCCAGGGCGAACGGCCCATTTGCATTTTTCCACCAACCTTGCATTCATATCCATCAGGAAAGGCGATAAAGTGCTCTACGTTATCCACCATTTCATGATCCGGAGTAATATGTTCCAGCGCGTAGGCCTTGTATTTAATTAAATCCGGTTTATCCAGAGGACTGTGATATTCTCCTCTGAAGCCCAAGGTCAGACAGCGGTAAAAAATCCGGAACAGATCGACTTGTTTTGGCGGAATTTTAGATAAATAAATAAAGAATTCCTTTCCTGCATCCGTTGTATTAAAAAACTCAGTTTGTAAAAAACGATGCTGCCACTCTTTTTTTCCTTCCCACATGGAGTTCTGGACTAACTCATCAATCCATGCGACTACAGCAAATAAAGCCGTATTCACCTGATCTTTATCCAGTGAGCCACTACGATTTCGGATCTCCTTGATGCGGATAAGGACCTCCTCCCTAAACTCGTTAAAGCTTACCGTAGAGAACTCGCTGTCTTTTAATTCGCTCACATAGTGAAACAAATCATAAAATAATGATTGGAGATTCAATTTATGCTCCCACAGCAACTATATCAATGACAACATCGATTGGCGCTTTACCCATGTATAAGGCCACTTTTAATTCACGCTCTATCTTCAGCCACATTGAAGACTGGTTATCAATTTTGTAATACAGACAGCTTGCGCCGCGAGGTATACCTTCAGGTGCAGCGCTCAATTTGGTAATGGGAACGCCGGGCAAAGCATATTCAATATAAGTAACAATATCTGAGTAGGCGCAGAGTTTACTTGAATCTTTAACGACGTTCGCAACTTCTTCCTGATTATTTTCTGCATAAATAACCAGATAATATCTTCTCTCTGGTCGTATAAAATAAGGGCCCAAATCGGCATAATAATAGTTATGCTCTTTAGTCATCCTGTGAATTCGACCTGGATCAGCTACGATCGTAATAATTAATTTTTGTAACAGAGTTCGTACCGCAGCAAAACATGCCGTTAGATTCTGGTGATTGTAATCGGGTAAAATGGTCGTATTTTGCTCGCTGCTGCTAAACAGATTGACCTCTGTACTAAAATAACTTAATTCACAGGCGATAGTTTCCAGCAAGGTAAATAAATGCCAGGGGTGCACATTACCCGTTTTTACATATTGCTTTAATACCGGCACACTCCGAAGCAGGGATCGCAAAGAAAACAAACGCCCAAAATTGGCCTTATCAATATGACTGGCATACCAGTCAATTGGCAACTTAAACTTTTCAAGCTGACTGAGAACGCCCATCAGATTTTCAAGCATCGCTCTCATGCCGACAAACAGATTTTCTGCTGCGGCGATATTAACGCAGGAAGGAATGTACACCGGATTATTTTTAATTTCGTTATCAATACGTTTCAATTCAGCAATTTGTATTAATGTATAATTATGGGTATTTTCCAGTTCAAATTCCCAGAATAACTTAACGACGAATTGTAAGGTTTTAAGCTGTGCCTGGGATTCCTGATGATAAAAATCGGCTGTTTCAACACCAGAAGCATAGCTGATATATCGGGTTGTGACTCCGGTCAGGTCTTCCAACTGATTAACAGGGGTCACATTCTTTTTGGACAAAGACAAATCCTTCACTCCCACATAGACTTTCATGGAGTCAGAATTGGCAGGCCAGTCTTTCAAAAATGAGCGCGGTAAAAAAACCGCGTTAGAATCCACCTCAACATATTCACCACCTGGAAGGAATAAGGCCATTTTATCCACTTCAAAACGGCCATTCTTCAAGGCCTGATGGTTCAGTTTTAACTCGGCAAATCCCCAGAAATAAGGAGTTACATAGCGCATTACCTGATTTAATAAAAACTGTTGATGTAACTCAGAACATTGAAAATGTTGTGGTTGTAAAAAAAGTCCATGTTCCCAATCAACTGCTGTTTTCCAAACCATTTTTGGATTATCCTATTTCAAAGATTCAGTGGTCGTTTCTTTTGAAGTGCTGTCGGTAAAATTAATTCCTTTCGCTCCAAGCATCAAACAGATTGCTATACGCCCCATTTTACGATTCATTTCCCAGAAGGTTACGGGCTTCCAGTTTTCAAATACAGGGATTTCAAATACTCGCACCACCTGGTTCGGCACCAGATCATAATAACCGGCAACGACAATGATTCGTCTTGCACCAGCCAAACGGGGGAAGGTATATACTTTCTTGCTGCCAGGCGTTATAAACAGGGTATGCATATAGACTTGTTTGTCCCCTGCCTTGTTCTTGGAGTCTTCAGAATCATCAGCGCTGTCAAGCAGTTTGGCAATGGAATCAGAAGACATCAGCTGCTTTTGAACATCTTCAACCTTTTCTACCTGAATGATTACAAGCTTCAAGGTATGTTTCTGATCATTGTATAGATTAAGATCTTTACTAGCCTCAATACGCATGAGAATAGCATTGTCCTGATAAGTATCTGCCAATTGGGGTTGTTTCGTATTGCCGCCCATTGTGCAGGCAGTTAGCAATACCACAGAGAGTAAACATATTTTCTTAAACACCGACATTCCCTTTCTTATTATAATTATTTGCAGGTAATGCTAGACAACTCAATGATATCAATAGAATATCTGAAATAGCAAGCAACTTGCCTCCAGGCTATTCCCTTATCACTATCTCATTGTCCACAATTTCAAGATGTAAGGCATCCAATTCCCTGTTATTTGTCATTGCCTCAAGAATATATTTCGCCAAGCCAGGCATTATTAGAGCATGCAGACTTAATTCAATCTCTCTTGCCCCCAGCTCAGGTTCATTATAACGCTCTACCAGATAATCAATGATTTCCTCTTTAAACTGGAGCTTAATGGCATGGGTGCGGACCAGTTGCATTTTAAACGCCTCAAGTTTCTGGCGAGTGATGTCTTTTAGCGTTGCCTGCGACAAGGCACGATAAACGACGACAGTCATTCTGGCAAGCAATGCAGGCTGAAAATGCGCCGATAAAATAGGCCAGATCAATTTTGTTAATTGCTCATGGGACAAATTATCAGACCGAAGAATCAAATCGCTGCCTAAATTGCTGGTCAGAAAAATGACTGTATTTTTAAAATTGACCTCTTCACCTTCTCCATCCGTCAGACTGCCTTTATCAAAAACCTGATAAAACAGATTCATGACATCCAGTGACGCTTTTTCGACTTCATCCAGGAGAACTACTGAATACGGGCGCTGGCGCACTGCCTCTGTTAACATACCCCCTTCACCAAATCCCACATAGCCCGGGGGTGATCCTATCAGGCGGCTCACAGAATGTTTTTCCTGAAATTCAGACATATTGATAGTGGTTAAATACTGACGACCTCCAAACACGCGCTCTGCGATGGTCAATGCAGTTTCAGTTTTACCAACGCCGCTTGGCCCCACTAGTAGAAAAACACCGGAAGGCTTGTCGACAGAGCTTAAACCAGTTTTCGAAGCTTTCAACTGTTGTGAAATTACCTCGATCGCTTCATGCTGACCTCTGATTTGCTCTTCAAGACTTTGCTCAAGCGTAAGCAAAGCGGAATATTCGTTCTTCAGCAACTTACCTAAAGGCACGCCTGTCCAGTCTGAAACTACTTTTGCGATAACTTCTGGTGAAACCTCATGATCAATTAACGAGATGTTCCGTTCACCCATGGTATTGAGCAGCTCCTGTTGCCTTTTCTGTAAGCTGCTGCTTTTTTTTGATTTTTTTGAAATCTCTTCACGTATAGCCAGTAGTTCACTGATTAAAGCACTCTCCTCTTCCCAATCGCTCTGAATTGCATCAAGCCTTGCTTTGTTCTCTTTAATTTCCTGCTTCAATGCCTTGAGTTTTTTAGGATCAATGGATTGGCCTTGTTCTTTATCTTTGCTCAGACTGCCCAGCTCCTGCTCAAGTGCCGCAATTTGATTTTCCATAGCACTGGCCTCGGCCGGTTTTGCACTCAGATTAATCTTTACTCTCGCTGCCGCCGTATCTATCAAATCAATCGCTTTATCAGGCTGCTGTCGTCCGGAAATATAGCGGGTAGACAGTTCTGCCGCTGCTTCCAAGGCGTCAGAACGAACGCTGATACCATGCGCTTTTTCATATATTGGCTGCAATCCTCGTAAAATACGAATGGTGTCCTCGATGTCTGGCTGCTGTAATTTAATCAGCTGAAATCGTCTGGCCAGGGCGGCGTCTTTTTCAAAATACTTCTTGTATTCATGCCAGGTTGTTGCGGCGATAATACACAATTCACCGCGCACAAGAGCCGGTTTCAGAATATTGGCAGCATCCAGTCCACCCTGCTGTTGCCCTGAACCAATTAGAGTATGCGCTTCGTCAATAAACAAGATTATCGGAAATTTGGCGGCGGCTACTTCTTTCAACACCGCTTTCAAACGTCTTTCATACTCGCCCTTTACACTCGCACCCGCTTCCAGTAAGCCTAAATCCAAAGCAAGAATACTGGTGTTTTTTAGAAAGTCAGGGACATTCCCCTTGCTGATTTCCAAGGCAAGCCCTTCAGCCAGTGCCGTTTTTCCCACGCCAGGGTCACCTACTAGTATTGGATTATTTTTACGTCTCCGCCCCAGAATATCAATCATTTGCTGGATTTCCGGCCCTCGGCCAAACACTGGATCTATTTGTCCGCTTCGTGCTTTTTCTGTTAAATTGATACAAAACTGCTGTAGAGACTCCCCAAGACGGGATTGATTCTCAGGAGACTCTGCGTTTGAACCTAACTGCGAGATATCCCGTTCGACTGACTCGATCGTATCCGTCTGCCAATGACTCATTAGGCTTTCCAAAGGCAGAAGCTCAAAAATTTCATTTCCAATATGGGTGGGATAATGATTGTGTTTTTTAATCAGAGCAAACAACAAAGAGCTTGAACGTATTTTCTCTACTTTTTGCTCTAGAGTCGCGATGAGCCAGGCGTCCTGCATCCAGTCAAAAAGAGAAACCGAGAAACTGGGTTTTCCCCTGTGCCCCTGTTTTAATTTATCAATACCGGCATGAATATCAAAGCGAATGCTGTCTGGCACCAAGGCCTGTTGCTCAAGAATTAAACTAATATCGCTTCGAGGATTAGATAGCAATTCACTCAACCAATGATCAATAGTCACTTCCCGATGCGTTTTCTGCATACATAAATTAACTGACTGCTCGAGTGTCAGAGCGGTATAGTCATTCAGACGCTCCAGTAAAGCTTTCAAATTGACGGTTAACATGATTTCCTGCCGCTGTTATCAGAACGATTGAACCAAGACTGGCATTTCCTCATGACAGTCTGCTATTAAGCCAATACCTAACCGTGAAGGATTCAATTTCTTTCTCCGGAGCAAGCCAGCTGGCTACCCCTAAAGGATACATACCTGATGATAATTGCATTCCCTGGAGTGAGCCTCGGTCAAGAATCACTTCCATCATGTAATTGAAAGGCTCAAGAACATACAGTTTAAGTAATAATTTCATTAAGTTAATATTGGGACTATCGATTAAAAAAGTAGGGAATACTGAAGCATTCAATGGACCAATCCGAATCAGCACATTATTACTGCTGGCTCTAATCCTGCTGCCAAGATAAGCAGTACGATTTAACTGATTATTACTATGCCCAATATGACAGCGCTGATCATAGGGAATCGATTGCATGGCAAGAAAAAAGGATTTCACCTCAATGGGAACCTTGAAAAAATCAGTCAGAAAATTTCTTAAACCAATCAAACTGCGATGAGTATTAATCCAATGCCCGGAATATTTTAACAGGCGCAGATAATGAGGAATTTTTTCCCGAACCTCTGTAAGCGCCAAACCAATCAGACCAAAAAGTGCATCCTCTACTTGCCGATTATGATGTTCAACAAACTGCTCAATTATCCTGTTTTTAGACCAGACGCCATACATCAACTCGTATAATCGCTTGTGAATAATGTTCAGCAAATATTTCACCTCGCCTATTTCATAAAATTCATCCTGAATAAGCTGCTCTGTATAGAAGGTGGGCAGTGGAGAGGTGGTACCAAATAAACTTAAAAAGGTTGCGGTTAAAACATATTTATTCTGATTTTTTTTTATGTCTTCAATATCGGTTTCAGGAAAAGCAAGACTTAGCCAGGGAACGATATCAAGGCTTGCGGGAATTCCTTGCAGCCTTTCCTGTTCGATTTCGTGACTGAGTAAACGGATAGCCTGATAAAAATTAAAAGATTTCGGCTGGGCTAAAAGCTTTTTAACTATCTCTGGTGAGGATTGTTCAATCTTGGTGTCCATTTCCAGGTCTCTTTAGTACGTGAATTTTTTAAACTCAGTTGAGTGAACGTATTCATCGGTGAGTTCTGTGAAAAATAAATATCCAGGATACAGCCAAACAAATACATATCCCCAATACTTTTGAAATGATCGGGTTCACATACTAATGTAATGTTTACGCCAGCAATCATTTCAGCCAGATACAAACGCCTGCTCTTTTCAACCAGAATATCTTCAACGCCCTGAATTCTGCTCATGTTCAGATGATAATTTTCACCCTTTTCATAGAGATAAAGATTAACAATTTGTTTTAAATAACTTTTATCCAGTATTTGAATAAAATTTAAGACCAGTAAGGACTGGAAATTCCAGATCAAGGCCTGATTATGAACCGGTGGAATGTTGGATGAGGGCGGTATAATATTGGTGAAACTCAGATTTTCAGGCGAACTGTCAGTAAAACGGGTGATATCCCCTTCATCCAGGAGAGTGGTTAGATCCCCATTTGTACAGGTTAAAGTCACTGAAAGGGTTTCGTCAACCGGATACTCTTGGCCAAAATTGTAAAAGAAGCCTATATAAATATCTCGCCCGTTGCCGCTTATCGAGGGGCGATTATGAATCGTATATTTTTTGTTTAAATCCAGCTCATCATTAAAATTTAAGACGTGATCATACACTATCTGTCTTTTTTCGCGTTGGCGATATCCAATCACCTGCTTTACTTCATAAATCTGAAAGTGTTGATCGGCATTATCACTGGGGATAACGCGATACTCCGGCTTTTTATGATCGAGCTGAATAGGCTCGGCATGGTGCTCAAACAGATTAATAATCGGAACAGTATGCAAAACCAGATTGCCTGTTTCTGGAGGAGAAAACCAGACAGGGATGTCTTTAAACTCAAGCGAAATCCTGAAATTCGTGGCATCCGTTTCTCTTATCCATTTGTCAAATCCCTTTAATTTAAAGAACAGAAATTTATAAGGCTGGTTAATGTATTGATGCAGAATGCAATGCGTATTGTCGTCTTTAAATGCCAGAGGATATAAGGGGTCATCTGACTCCAAAGCGCAGGCAACCAGATTTTCAAGCGGCAGAATGTACTCTTTTTCATTGTCGGCACGCAGAATAATCCGTTTTACATAGCGCTGAAGCATATAAAATGTATTGCAGGCTTCTTCCCAGGGCTGTTTTATAAAAAAGCGTAGTTCTTTGCCTTTCCAGTTTTGTAAGGTAACACCGCAAAGCTGGCAATTGATTTCCAGAAGACTATCCCCCTGGAGTGACTCTTTAAATATGATTTGTTCAATTAAGACAGGTTCAACCTCAACATCCACTACGGTACGAAACAGACACTGCGTACCATTTACGGGAATCGAAGCCAGTTCCGTTCCCTTTTTAACGTAGATTGCTTCTCCCAGATTGGGTTTGGGAATAAATTGAATAATGGAAGTACTGGGCAAGGCTCTGGAATACTGGGAAAAAAATAGCTGGGTTAAATCATCTACCATATCCGGTAAATTATCATCGAGCAGAATCTGAATCTGGCTGGTTAAAAATGCAACCCCTTCAAGAAGCCTTTCAATATCGGGATCAGTGCTCTGCTCTCTTAGCATCGGTGCAATAGCAGGATAGGCGGACGCAAATTCCTTGGCCAGTTTTTTTATCTTGCTCAGTTCAGATTGGTAGTAATCGAGAATCATGGCTTATCCTTCAGCATGTAAAACCCGGAAATAATCAATTTCAGGCACTATAGTCTCACTATTACTCTACCATGACTTGTCAGAATCGTGGTGAAATAAACCGATATTTCTTCAAAAGGTTTTTTTAAGGTTCCATCAATATGGCAAGTGATTAACTGTTTATCAGGATTAATGATTAGATTGCTTATTCTAACCTGGGCCACTCTGGGCTCGTAGGTTTTAATCAGATGACTTAAATGCTCTGCCAGTTCTTCTTTGCGAGCCAGAGAATAATCTTCTACCAGCGCAGGTGACTGAGATAAGCCATAATTCTCATCAATCGGCGCATTACCCTGGCGGGTCGACAGAATCTGCTCGATATGTTTTCTTATGGACTCGACTAATATTTCAGGCTCGGACTGATCCAGAGACTTCGAATCCTTTCTGGCCCATCGTCTTAATCGCTCGGTTAAACGCTCCCCTCTCACAAGGCTCTCCTTAAAAAGCAATCCCGGCTGCAGGGCAGCCGGGTCACAGTGATTTAAGTATGGATCAGCTAATCAAGCCGCAGCCTTTAAGCTTCTCGGGACAATCGGCTTAAGTTCCAGCTAAATTCATAACGATTGAGATTGTCAACTATCTTAAATGATACCGGATGCAAATCAACAATCACCAAAGGACCTGCCACATGAGAGTAAACATAATCCACCTCAAGGACCTTCGCCTGACTCAGAGTAATCAGTACAGCAGGTTGTACTTCTCCCTGAGGCCCTGAACGCAGGCAGTGAATATCACAAGTTGTTACATCTTCCCCTGTGAAAATACTTTGCGTTAAAGGCACAATACCACCGCCATCCCAGAGAGTAGTCAGTCGGAAAAATTTAGCATCAGGCACACCGATCAGCTGATCCTGGGCATCAAAATTCCTGACAGTTGATGTTTTAAAATCCACCGCTTGTACCCATTGCTCATAGCCTTTAACGGAGCTGTTGCCCTTGATAACGCCAGCCGCAGTCGTTGTTATTCTTGCCATCAGCTTATACTGGGTGCGTACCACTTCGCCTTCCGGCAGCAAGGGTACGACATTAAGTTCCGGTTGTTGCATAGCCATTTTCTCCTTAAGCGGCGGTTTCTAAATTACCTACTAACTGTAGAGTAATATAGGAGCCCATATATTTAAAATGAGGTCTGACAATTAAAGTGGATTTATACCATCCTGGTTCCCCGGCAACATCTTCCACTGTGACTTTGGCAAAACGCAGCGGTTTTTTTGCTCTTACTTCGGCAACTGGATTTTCCATATCCACTACATAACTGCCAATCCACTCATTCAGCTCGCGCTCCATGTCCACTCTTTCTTTATGCATACCCAGTTTTTCACGCTGCATAACTTTTAAATAGTGAGCCAGGCGGCAAATGATAAACATATAAGGGAATTGAGTTCCCAGTTTATAATTGGCTTCCGCTTCCTTGTTCCCGCTGACATCGACAAAAGTTTTTGGCTTCTGGATGGAATTAGCAGAGAAAAACGCGGCATTGTTACTGTTTTTTCGCATGGTTAATGGAATAAACCCTTGTTCAGACAACTCAAATTCACGTCGCTCTGATATTAACAGCTCGGTGGGAATCTTGCTTTGCACTTCTTTCATAGCATCAAAGAAATAGCAGGGCAGATTATCAACTGTACCACCGCCTTCAGGACCAATAATGTTCACACACCAACGGTATCTGGCAAAACTGTCGGCTAAACGTCCTGCGAAGGCGAAGGCCGCATTACCCCATAGAAAGCTTCCATCATCACCATGGCTGACATCCTCTTTGTAATTGAACGTGCGAAGATTATAACTTCTGTCATCATAGGGCATGCGCAGCATGAATCGCGGCAGCGTTAAGCCGATATAGCGCGCATCTTCAGACTCACGCAAACCATTCCACTCCGCATAAACAGGGCTTTCAAAGATGGCCGCAATATCATTCAGTGTAGGCAGATCAGTCATCGATTTAATATTGAAAAATTCAGGACCTGCTGCTGCAATAAAGGGAGCATGCGCCATTGCGCTGACTGCGGCAATATTACGAAGCAGGGCTACATCTTTATGTGACGGTCCAAAGGTATAATTTCCAATAATAGCGGCATAAGGTTTACCACCAAACTGGCCATATTCTGAACTATACGCCTGTTTGAACAAGCCTGATTTCACAATTTCAGGGGAGTCCAGAAAATCTTCAAACAGCTCTTCTTTGGTCACATTAATAAAGTCAACCTGACTATTTTCCCGAAAGTTGGTTTGATCAACCAGGAATTTTAATGACCGCCAGGCTGATTCCAGTTTTTGAAATTCCGGGTTATGCAGAATTTCATCCATTTGCACAGACAGCTGGGCATCGATGTCGGCAATCACATCATCAACCATCGCCGAAGTCACCGCTTCATCAGTTCGATGTTCTTCAACAATACGATCGATGAATGCGCGAATTCCAGTTTTTGTTACCTCATACCGCTCTTCTTCCGGGGAAATTTCAATCCCTGACAACAAATCATGAACTAATGATTTATCCTGGCCCTTGCCCGGATTTTCTTTCATATCAGCCATCATTATCTCCTCAAAAATGGGTTATTGATTAGTGATCTTTTGAATCTTTTTTCTCTTCAATACCCAAATCTTTTAATAGTTTATCTCGCAAGCCTGGATCTTTAACAATGGCATCCAGCTTTCTTCTGAATTCCGGAGTGTTACCCAACGGGCCTTTCAGGGATTTGAGAGCATTTCGCAATTCCATTAGTTTTCTTAACTCTGGAACTTGTTTGACTAGATGATCAGGTTCAAAATCATGCAAAGACTGAATTTTCAGGTCCAGTGGAATAAAATCATTCTTATCATTGCTTAAACGGTTGGGCACTCTTGTTGTTATTCTGATATCATGAAGCTTTAAAATCTGATTGAAGTTGTCTTTGTTGATACTGACGGTCTGTCTTTTTTCCAGAGGAAGTTTGGACGGTTTATTAGTAAATTCACCTAACACCAGCTGTCGCAGGGGAAGCTCAACTATTTCCTCCGCCCCCTCGATGCTGGGCTTGTACACAATATTGACCCGTTCTTTTGGGGCCACAGACTGATCTTTGCGTGCCATTTTCCTCTCCATTGTTCCAAAAAGAATGTCCACTGGTGGACTTATAAGTTAACCATAGCACAAATTATTAATTTTTCTGCCAATTCAGAATCTTTTCAAAAATTTAACACCAGCAAACGAGATTTTTGCAGCACAGGTCGTGTGTCTTCTCTCACAGGTCTCTACACATCTATGTAAAACAGTCTGCACCAAGCATGTACGTCTCTCGGCTTGTTCGAGGGATTCAGAAAACTCAAAAGAGAAACACTGGATTCCCCGCATAAAGCGGGGAACGTAGGGGCATAAAGCGGGGAACTTAGGGGCATAAAGCGGGGAACGTAGCGGGCATAAAGTGGGGAACGTAGCGAGCATAAATCCGGGAACGTACCGGGCATAAAGCGGGGGAACGTAGCGAGCATAAAGCGGGGAACTTAGGGGCATAAAGTGGGGATCGTAGCGGGCATAAAGCGGGGAACGTAGTGAGCATAAAGCGGGGAACTTAGGGGCATAAGCGGAGAGCGTAGTGGTGTGAGGGAATGCCTTAGGGAGTAGGGGTTAAAGTCTAAAAGCAGCGCCGTTAGCCTCTGGCCAGTTGACAGCTTATAACTCAATAGCTATTGTTGTTAATGACGTATTATGGAGAATTGCATGCAAAATCAGATTCTTATGCCCAAAATGCACGGCCCGCATTTTGAAGGCAGCGACACCGAAATATTGCAGTTTGAAGGAACGATGGGGGTATCAGAACTTTATGAGTTTCGTGTCGAGCTTGCATCCAAACGTCTCATTCACGGTAATGAAATTATTAATCATCCTGCCAAGATGACTTTTACGACCAAAGCGGGAACCGAGAGCCCTCTGCACGGCCGCGTCAATTACTTCAGTCATACAGACAGTCTCGATGAATACTATGTATACCAGATGATTATTCAACCCGAAGTGACTCGCCTGCAAAAAACCAGACGGACCCATGTTTATCTCGAAAAAAGAATTGAGGAAATTCTGTGGCATGTCTTTCAGAGAAATAATATTAATCATGTCCGATTTGATCTTGTAAATTCTCATCCTGTGCGCGAATTCGTATTCCAGTACAATGAACTCGACTGGCAGTTTGTGACTCGCTGGATGGAACACGAAGGCCTATTCTATTTTTTTGAGCACACTGCTGATAATGAAGTTCTGGTTATCACCGACAGTAACTCCACATTACAACTGAATAAGGACATCAATCGACTATTCTATCACGGCTATACAACGGATAGTGAATTCGACCCCATGGCCAATCTGATTTATGATTTTGAGTTTTCCACCAGCTCACAACCGGCCGAAGTCAAAGTTAAATCCTACAATTATCAACAATCCTCCAAATCCTACAATTCCACTGCGGTCATTGATCCGCAAGGAGTTGGAGAAATTGTTTACTGGGCTGAAAACGTTCATAGTCAGGAAGAAAATCAGCGCATCGCCAATCAGATTGCCGAGAGCTTCAAGTGGCAAAAAGAGATTTTTAATGGCACCGCCAGTGCGGCATTGATTAATCCCGGCAGTTTTATACAACACCAGCATTTTAAGCTCGGTCATTTAAATAAGCCGATGCTGATCATCCACGCCAAATATAGCGGTTCGCAGAAGAAATCGTTTTTTTCCTATCATTCAGTGGCTATTGACGCACCAGAGGATCATTTTTCCTGCGACTACCGTTCAATCGATAAGGCAATCCCCTTTCGATCCGTCCTTCAGACCCCGTTGCCGCGTATCAGCGGCGTTCTTCCTGGCTTCGTTGATCATGAGGGAGGCGAAGATACCGTTCAAATCAACGACAAAGGACATTACAAGTTTCGCATTGCCATCAGCGATGATGGTCCGGGAAAAGGTTCTCGCTGGGTTCGCAAACTGGAAAGTTATATTGGCGACAAATACGCTTTCAGCCTGCCTATGCGCAAGGGAATGGAAGTCGCTATCGGCTTTCATTTTGGTAATCCGGATTTACCCATTCTGTTAGGTGCTATCGATAATTCGACGCATCGAAACCTGATTGCCAGTGATAATCAGCAATACATGGGGCTGCAAACCAAAGAGAAGAATGTTTTCTTTATCAATGAACAGAAAGGAAAAACCCAGGGAATAAAGCTGCGTACTCCTCACAATAATACCACCATAGTTCTGGGAACGGATGATATTTTTCAATCCCAACAGGATATGGGCTACTATTTGAGTACCCTGAGTCACTCCAACTCCTATATTGGAAAAGATGCCAATATTACTATCAAACAAAGTAAAAACCTCAGTGTTGACAAAGATTACACTCGTTTTGTCAAAGGCAACGCCACAATGGTTTGCCATCAGGACACAAATTATCAGGTCAAAGGCAATGAAACCGTACAGATCAATCAGAGCCAATACAACTATATCGATCAGAATCTGATGAACTCCATAGGAAATGCCATGATTACCGAAGTGAATGGTAATTGTGCTTGGCATGTCCTGGGAACCCATATTACCTCGGTAAAAGGTTTCACCGGTAGTTATCATTTGGGAGCTACCATTAAAAGTTATACTGGCGCCTATATTACAGATACCACAGGAATTGATATTAAATCAGTACTGGGAGGGTCCGTTCAGTACCTGGGTCCTTTTTCAGTGCAAGTAACTCAGGGATTCAAATACGTAGACGACTCGGCAATAAGCCTGCATACATCGCCAGTCATCATTCAGCAGGCCCTTGGCATGATTTTGCTTCAGTCAGGAGGTTCTTCGATTATCATCGATGATGCAGGCATTCAAATTATAGCGCCTACTTTAACAATCAGTTGTCCTGCAGTTAATGTGCTCTCAGCTGCTACCAATTTCGCCAGTGCAGAGTTTGGAGTAACAGGCAATGTCACAATCGGCGGTGCACTGGTAAGTCTTGGGATCCCAAGTCCGGGAGCCGCAGCAGCCAGTGCTGCAGGAGCCGGGGCTGCGACAGCCGTCAGCTCTGCGGCGGCAACAGCCGGAGCAACTGGGGCTGCAGCAGGTGCAGCTTCCTCTGCTGCCAGTACTACCACAGGAATTATTGGTGCGACCATGGGCGCTATTGCAGGAGGAAAGTTGGTTGTTGGCGCCACTGTTTTTGCTACGGACGTGATATCGGATCTCGCAGGCAGTTCCCCCCCCTCGGCACCAGCACCCGCATCTGCGCCTACTGAAGTCCCTCCGGCGCCAGACGATGGAGTGCCCACTTAACTGGCAATTTATCCTCTGGAAAACAGAGGATTAGCTTTATACTATCCAAAACTAAAAGAAGAGAACCATCCCGAAGGTTTTGCCGTATCTTCAAGCAAATGAATCTGCTTTATATTACTAATGCGAAAATCTTGATCCCACCGTTCTTTATCCCAATCCAGCCAGTCAAGAACTTCGAATCCCAAATCTTTAAGCTTTTTAATACCCCTATCCCTGTAAGTTTCCTGCTTAACAACCAACCTTTCGTAATAGCGTAAATTATAAAAAGGATTAAGCGGTACGGTATCCACTGCTTTTCTAAAATATTGCAGATTATTTTCATTTAAATCAAAAAAGTAATTGATATCACCCAAAAGAAAATAGGCTTTTCCCAGTATTAATTTCTGTTCCCGCTCCTTTGCTCCCTCTAATAAAGTCACTATTTCCTTTAAGGACTCCAGGATCCGTTTAAAATTTTTTGTATGCTCTGCAAGGTGTTCTTTCCGAACATCCAAATTCGCCGAGTAGGTTGCCGGCACGCGAATTAGCTCACAAAAATAATCAACTTTTCTCATCAGGGCTTTAACCAGGGCCTTTTGATGATATTGCTTTTCAATGCTATCCGTCGGCTGACAGGATTTGAGCAGTTTAATCGCATAGAGAATATGGGCAATTTTGCATTTTGAAATATCAGTGTTTTCAGCCTCATCCGCATCGATGAGAATTTGAGCATAGAATCGTTTTGAACTGGAATAATGCTCGTTTCGGTCATTGCATGGACTGAGTTCATAAGCCTGTCTGCTGGCAGTCAGGGCTTGCGAATAATGGGAAGCGGCCTTTTCCCAGTCGGCAGTTCCTCTAAAATCCCGACCGATTTTTAATTTCTTTTCCGACTCCTGATGAAAATAGACTGAAGCCTGTGAGCAACAGGTTTTATCGAAATCACGCTTTTCGGATGTTCCCTGATATAGGGTATAAGCCTCTTCAAATTCTTCATTAGCCACCAGCACACGAAACACCATTGCCGGCTCTCTTTTCTCTAACCCCGGATCAAGCCTCATGGCCATACGGATGTTTTCAATATTTTTTGAATCCCTAAGATAATGTTTAGTCAATTCGATTGCCAAAGGACTGCTTTTTTCAACGATACCCAGGTGTTGAGCAGCATTAAAGTGTTTAATTAAATAAGCACAAGCCTTTGTGAGATCTTTCAATTGTAGAATCAGATTAGAAGCACTTGAAACGTCTTTCTTCTCAAGAAAATAGTCAATATAAATTTCTATATCCTGCAAGTATATTAGAGAGTCATAATATAAAGCACGTCCCAGATTTCTCTGCGTTTTAACCTGTGGATTCTCTATGAACAAATTAATTGGAGAAAAACCATAAAACATGCTTTTCTTATCTTCTTTCGCTTTCGCCAGATAATAATTTGCTACGGCCCTGGCATAATGACTGCCATTTAAAAAAGAGTAGCGCTGATAAAGATCAGGCTCAAGGTTCTCTCTTGTTTGAGTAATAAGATGACTATCCTGAGGGTCAAGGCAGGGAATTAAATCCCATAAACTTAAAGCAGCAAAACTGCTTCCATAGTAAGATGGCGGCGATATTCCCCTTCCAGATCCGAATTGCGGAAAACAAGAGGACTGATTTCGATAGTAATTGAGCAAATTTCTCTGTAATTCGGCAGAAATTTCAGAGCTGTAATTTTGGTTAACCAGCTGTTGAAAACGCTGAGGCAAAGGGTGTTTCAGTATTGTTTCGCGAGTTCTATACCCTTTTAAATAGCCATAATAAGCAAACTTACGCAGTGACAGTTGCACCAGATGTTCATCGCAATGATTAGTAAATCCAAACCAGCCCTTCAACGACTCAAAATAGTAACGCCATCGTCCCGCAGAACGTAGTTTATAACCCTCTGTATAGATGTAATCTGCTCTTGCTAATTGCTGCCACTTGCTTTCAAATTGATTCTGATTGCATTCATAAAGAATGAGATCAGGATAGTAACCCATCACACTGCGATACGCTTTGGGGATCCGGCCCATCGCAATCTTATTGATAATGCTCACCGACTACCCAATAAATAAATCTATCAATGAGCGCAATAATATAACATTTTTAATATTAGATGAACTATTTCTGTCTGAGATCATCGCCAACAGCAGCCTGAACTGAATGCACATGTTCCTCATCTTTTATATTTTTGCTGCTTTCCTGGCCAACCCTGGACATTTCCCTGCGGGTGGTTTCCGTCGTTGTGCAGGCAAAAATTGAAAACCAGAACGCAATAATCATTGTAGATATCAATGTTTTCATTATCTGCTCCTTCCTGGAAGAGATAAAACGACTGAGTCCAATTACTGCTATGGCTTCTGTCTATCCTATAATTAAAGAAAACTATTTAAAGATAGACGACGCTTTGGAAATTAACAAGGGAAGGAATTTTGCCATGAATCAACCTAAAGACTCTCCCGATAAAAGCAGCGAAACTGAAGAACCGACCGCGGTCGAGTCAGCCGATGACAAAAAACTGGATACCGAACAGGACGAAGGACGTCTTGATAACAAAGAGCGAGATCCCAGAACCGGAGATTTTCGCAGCTCATGACGCCTATTTTCTTGAAACAAAAGGATTGTCCTTGATGTAAAAGCGTAGTAATTCGTTTGCCCACTCCTTAGCGTAATTAACGCCAATTCTTGGTGTTTTAACAATCGAAAATGGGGTCTGACCAGGCTCATCCTGTAGAAGATAAAAGTGATCGCTTAAGAGATCCTGTCCATAATGCTCTTTAGTGATCCCCATTGCTTTTGATAACAAGCCAGGACCTTGAGTACGCTCTGAGATATTTTGGATGGGCTCGAGTGCTCGTAACAAAACGCCACAGCCCTTCCCCTCCGTTTCAGTTACAATATTGGTGCAGTAATGCATCCCATAAATCAGATATACATAGGCATGGCCTGCGGGTCCAAACATAACACGTGTTCTTGGAGTAAGGCCTTTTGAAGAGTGCGCGGCGAGATCATGCTGTCCCAAATAAGCCTCTACTTCAACAATACGTCCTATTTTCTGTTCATTGCCAATGTGACGAACCAGATATTTTCCTAATAAATCCTGGGCCACAATAGTCGTATCCCGGGCGTAAAATTCGCGTTCAATTTTTTTCATATAAGACAAATACCGAAAATTCTATTAGTATGTTAATTCCAATTACAGTCATAGACAGGGAGCTGTTATGAGTTCTAGCGTTAATTATAAACCAAATGATTACAATCACATCACCCCTTATCTCATTGCCAACGAGGCGCGTAAAGCCTTGGAATTCTATAAAAAAGTCCTTGGCGCAGAGGTTGTCATGTGTATGGAGGGTCCTGATAACCGCATTATGCACTCTGAGCTTCGTATCGGTGATTCCAAATTTATGCTTGCTGACGAATGCGAAGAAGCCCATTCCAAAAGCCCGGCAAGTTATGGCGGCTCGCCAGTCGGCTTATACGTCTATGTCCCAAACGTGGATGAAGTGGCTAAACTCGCAGAAAAAGAAGGGGCCACGATTACTCGTCCTTTAGAAAATCAGTTCTATGGGGATCGTACCTGCACTTTCACTGATCCTTTCGGGCACATCTGGTCCATTGGCACTCATATCGAGGACGTTTCAGAAGAAGAAACTCAGCGGCGAATGGAAAAAATGATGAAAGAACAGGGCAAAAAATAAATATTCCTGCCAGCAGCACTGCCTTAAGACTTTACCTACGTCCCTCGTAAGCGCCTACGTACCCCGCTTTATGCGGGGTATCCATAACAATGGTAGTGAGTTTTAAAATGCTTTTGCCAATCAGACGCATTGCCTGGATACCCCGCATAAACCGGGGTACGTAAGCTCTTAGGGGGACGTAGGAGTAGGAGTTAAAGCCTTATGAAGTGACAAGAGCCCAACCTATGCAATTACATAGTTTCCTTAACTTAATGGCAGCACCTGCAGTAATCACTTCTAACAGCAACTCATTCCCTTCGCAGCAGCCGCGCTGATTTTCTCTTCCGGCTGTTTGCCTTTGCATGAATGAAATCTGAGGCTTCCGCTTTCTGGTTCGACCAACTCTTCCAACCCCAAATCATTGGGTTTAAATACTTGCTGCAAATCAACATAGGAATCGCGGCCATTCTGATTCTCAAACTGCGCATCGCAAGACTCCAAATGCGGTATCGGCTGTTTTTTGAAACGCCAAAGATTACAGAAAACCAAACCCATCTGCAAAATCATCAGGCTGGCTCCTATTCCAGGATTGAGAACAAAACCTGCAGCAATCAATAGAGTGCTGGCAAGCAACACCGCAAACAGATTATAACCCAGAGTAAAATACAGATTCTGCGTTATATTACTCATCGTTTGCCGAGCGACAGTAAAAATAGTTGCAATGGGTAAAAGCGAACCGCTTTGGATAATAGCGCCCGCTTTTTTCAAAGTCAGCACATGAGAGGATTGCGATTGCACACCCACGCCAAAATCAGCATCAGTTACCGCTACTGAATCATTCGCCGCATCACCCACCATTGCCACGACATAGCCCAGGTCCTTTAACTCTCTGATTAACTGAGATTTAGAATGGTCCTGATCCTTTCCGGCTAAGGCAACTCTGCCTGCCCTGATATTGGAAGATGGAATCTTAAGACGTTTACCGTAACGGTTTGCAGTTTCTTCACAGGCACCAGTGCTTATGAATACTTCGATACCATTGGCTCTCATAATTTCCAGAGTGCGGAATGCATCTTCTCTCAAAGGGTCGACCAGTTTAAAATAAACCTGCAGCTTTCCGTTAATGGCGACATAGGCTACAGAATCCGCATCATCGAGAACACTCGAATCAATATCGATAGCAATCTGATGTTTTCGCATAAAATCTTCATTACCAATACAGATCTCAAAGCCGTCAATGAGCCCGCTGACTCCTGAGTGATCCTTGTTATTAAAATCTTCAATCTGCAAAGACTTATACTCGTCTCCAAAAGCCGCTGTGTGCTCAAACAAGGCTTCACCTATAAAATGCTTCGCCTTTTTTTCCAGGGCAGCAATGTAAGTAAATATGCGTTTCTGATTTAGAACAGGATCTAAAAACTGTACTTTTTCTACTACAGGAATGCCGGTGGTTAAAGTGCCATGAAGATCAAAAACGACCGCAGTGACTTTTGCGGCGGTTTCGAGGGCCTCGGGGCTGCTGAACTGAACCCCATGTTGGGCTGCTTTATGGATTCCAATTTTCATGGCCGTGGGTACGACTAAACCCAGGATGCAGGGGCAAGCTGAAACTAGCACTGAAACTGCGCATTGAATAGCAAAAACCGGAGGAAAAAAAAGACCAATAATAAGACCGGTCACTGCTGCAATGGCAAACACTGAGGGTATGAAATACTGCATAAGTCTGTCGGTTGTATGCTGAATAGGTGCTTTTGAAATCTCTGCAATCTTTAAAGCATGATCCATATGTGCCAGATGCGATTCAGCTTTTGTATGACTGACCCGCATCATTAAGGGAGCAGAGTATTCTGTCAGACGCAATCCTGAAAGTAACTCCGTTCCCTGTTTGAGTTTCTTAGGCACGGGATAGCCGTTGATTTCGTTTGTATAAAATTCGCAGCCTTCGGTCAGGCAGATTCCATTCACAGGGATTATCTCTCCTGGAAAAATACAAAGGATCTCCCCCTTCTCAATCTCTTCCAGGGGTTTATCTGTCAATTGCTCATTTTCATAGACTTGAACAAACTCAGGCAGATCCTCTTCAAAGGCTTGCGCAGTAATCAACTGTCTGGTCAGGGAGTTTTTAATCGCCTGGCCAATATGGCGGAATCCAAGAATCAATAAAGCCGCTTCAAACATCATTGAAAACCAGGGAACAAAAAATGAGGCCAGGGAAACCACTAAAACCACCAGAGTACTTATTGCAAATAAAGTATCCATACTCAATTTTTTTGATTTGAAAATATCCAGATAAGCCTGTTTGAATGTAGAAAATCCTATCAGAAATGTCAGTAAACTGCTGATTCCCCCTATTGCCATCATGGCTGCCAAAGGGAGTCCGCCTGAAAACATACATAGAATCATCAGTGCAAATCCGGCAGTAACCCCCACACCGCCCTGAAACCAGTGTGAAAGTAGGCCATTCTTTAACTGCATCCAGAACGTGCTCTGACCTTCTTCCTCGATATTTGATTCCGGTGAAGGCAATGAGGGGTTCGCGGCCGTTCCGGTTTTGGGTAATGTTTGAAAACTAAGAGAATAACTTTCCATAAACCTGCAGTTAACACACATTTCCTCATCTAGAAAACCGCAAATCTTGCCGCTCAATTCGACATCTGCTTCATTATGCTCCCAGACAATCACTTTAAGCGTTTTACTTGCCGGATCGGCATAATATTCATAACTGGGGTTAAAATCCGCTTTAAGGCGGTTTTCGATTGGCTTGGTGCAGGCACTACAGGTTACATCAGGAATTGAAAATTGATAAATAATGGTCATGAATTGCCCTTTGTAGATAGGTATCTACACATCTCTGAAAACAGAGTCTGCTTTTATCTTCTACGTCCCTCGGCTTGTCCGAGGGATCCAGGAATCTCATGCCAGGATTGGATCTCTGGATCCCTCGGACAAGCCGAGGGACGTAGGGAGTAGTGGTTAAGGCCTAAAGGCAGCGCCATTAGTTTTAACCTACGCATCCATTTTGCGAATCATTCCTTTCATATGCTCGCTGCGAGCCACATCGGCCTGCGCTTTCTCTGCCAGCGCTTTAGAACGATAAGGACCAAGAAGCACCCGATACCAAGTAACCTGTCCCTGTGGAGCAGAAGTTATCATTACATCAAAACCCTTTAACACCAGATTCGCTTTTACTTGTTCAGCGTCAGGGCGTCGATTGAAGGAAGCAATTTGTACCAGGTAATACTCTTTTGTATTTTTAGCCGCTGGAGCTGCCACGGGTTTGCTTTCTGCTACAGTCACTGTTTGTGGTGCTGCCGGGACTGGAGTTTTAGCGGTAGCGGCCGGTGCTGTCGATACGCGGGCTACTTGAGAAGACTGTTGGGCCGCTTGTTGTGCGGTTAGGGTATTTGTAGAGGGAATAGCGCGGGGTGTGCCGGCTCCTGGACGATTAGCCAACACCTGGGGGCTGGAATCTTTTGCCAACAGGGTATAAAACTCAAATTTTGGTTTCGGGGCCTCGGCCTTTTTAGCAGGTACGGTTGCCTCGGGATGAATTTCCTGAGCAGCAAGCACATGTTTATTCAGCCATGCGCTTAAGCTGGTAAAATCGAAAATCGTAGCGGTAAGATAACCCCCCAAAAAAGAGGCCAGCAACAATAGCAATTGCCGTGGGGCATTGCTTCGTTGTCTTGACTGTCGCTTTCTTACGTAATCCTTTGCCATCACATGCTCTCTGGGCATGATACGCCCAATAATTGTAAACCATTCCTTAAAACCTGCCTTACAGCAGTTAGTAAACACAATCTTGCAGAGCGTAGAGTATCTTGTTCACACAATAAAGTCACTGCATTGTAATAACTATGAAGGCCGTTTGCGAGTTCACGCAGATAATAGGCGATCTGATGCGGTTCACAAACAGCAGCTGCTGAAGCGATCACTTCGGGATAACGACTGATTAAGGTCATCAAAGCCAGTTCATGAGGTTCAGTCAGTTTAGAAATATTCGCCATGCCTGTTTCCTGGCTCCAGCTTAAGCCTCTTTCCTTTAATTGCCTTAACACGCTGCTAATGCGCGCATGAGCATACTGAATGTAATAGACTGGATTATCATTAGACTGCGATTTGGCCAAATCCAAATCAAAGTCCATATGCTGCTCGGGTTTGCGCATCACATAAAAAAAGCGCGCCGCATCCTTACCCACTTCTTCCCGCAACTCACGCAGAGTCACAAAAGAGCCGCTTCGGGTGGACATCTGAACACGATGCCCGCCACGGTATAAAATGGCAAACTGTACCAGTAACACATCCAGTGCATTGTCATCATGGCCCAAAGCATTAACCGCTGCGCGGATTCGAGAAATATAACCGTGGTGATCGGCGCCAAAAATATCAACCACACGGTCAAAACCGCGATCATATTTATTCCAGTGGTATGCAACATCTGAAGCAAAATAAGTAGTTTGGCCATTAGCACGGACTAACACCCTGTCCTTCTCATCATCAAAATCGGTCGCCTTAAACCATAGCGCGCCTTCTTTGATATAGGTGTGCCCAGCCTCTTTTAAAGCCTGGATCCCCTTTTCAATCGAACCGTCTTCCAGCAAATGCTGTTCTGAGAACCAGCAATCAAAGTGAACACCAAAGTCTTCCAGGTCATCTTTAATATCATCCAAAACAGAATCAAGCGCTGCCTTATGAAAATATTTAAACCCATCCAGACCCAGTAATTGCTTGCAGCGTTCGATAACCGCATCAATATAAAGTTCCTTGTCGCCTCCTTCAGGCTCATCGGCAGGCAGGTTTTCCCTGATTAAAGTCCAGGCTTTCTTATATTCATCGCCATGTTCTTCAAATACCGCCGCAGCGATATCATTAACATATTCCCCGCGATAACCGTTGGCCGGAAATGTAATTGTCTCGCCGGTCAGGGTCAAATACCTTAGCCAGACACTAACAGCCAGAATGTTCATTTGTCTTCCGGCGTCATTCACATAATATTCGCGGCTCACTTTATAACCCGCAGCGCTCAGCAAATTTGCAAGCGTCGCGCCAAAGGCGGCACCACGGCCATGGCCTACATGCAGAGGCCCGGTGGGATTGGCCGATACGAACTCAATTAAAACAGACTGCTGCTTGCCGAGATCACTGTGACCATACTGTTCCTGCTGCTCCAAAACAGTCGCAATCACCTGTGACAAGCTGTCTTTTTGCATAAAAAAATTGATAAACCCAGGGCCGGCAATTTCAATTTTTGCAATGCTTTCAGGTTGGCCTATTGCTTTAATCAATAACTCGGCTAACTGACGAGGAGCCTGGCGGCAGGGCTTGGCTAATATCAAGGCCAGATTGCTGGCAAAATCGCCATGTGAAGTGTCTTTACTGCGTTCTACTTTAATCTCGACCTCAACCTCCTGAGGGATAATGTTAGAGGCTTTCAAGGAGTGAATCGCATCAGTAAGCAAATTTTCGACAGTCAGTTTCATTGGCTTATTTCATTTCGTCAAAAACCAACTATTATGCGCTTTTTCACGTCAGATGCAAACTATTATCGAGGCTGGACGACAATGTCCAGCCATAAGCGACAAAGTTCTAAGAGCATTTGGGTCCTGCGGCTTAAAACATTCTCCATAAGGACTCTTTGGATTTTGTCATTTTAAAATTGCGGTAAAAATAACAGGCAGGATACATGAGCATCAAACCAATTAGCCAGAAGCCCAGGAGTCCACCTGCCGAGCTTAGTTTAGCGGGTAACAGGATGGAAATTATATAATAGAGATACCAATGGCAAATGAAAAAGAACAAGGCGCATTGGCCAAAGGTTTTCAAGGGCTGCAGAACAAAGGGTATGTGTCCGATACGGTTTTCCAATTTTAACCACAGCAGAATTCCTGTCAGATTAATGCCCCAGGCAAAAAGAAAATAGGAAAGACTGGGAGGATATTTACTGGAGCAGAAATACGAGCGCCAATCCAAATGTTCACCAGGTACCAGTAACTTATAATCACCCCAGGAAAATATTCCTTGCAGATAAGCAGTTTTTAGCAAAAACCAGCTTGCCAGTAAAGCCAATGCTATCCACTGCAAAAGTTTAATGCTTCTCGCATCTCGACGTGAAATGATTTTGCCGATAATGAGTCCAAAGGCGACAGCGGGGAACCAGGGAAGGGGCATAAAATCAAAATCCACATGAATCCCATGAATGTTATAGCCTCCTCCTAGCAACAACAGGATTTTGCCCAAGGTTGGCGAAATATCCGAGGCCTGAGTCTGGAACACCAGTAACTGGTTGATAATTATTATGCCGGCGCCAATCATTAACGGCAGCCAATAATCGATAGCAGAATGTGCTCTACCCCAGGCAGTTTGTTTTATGGCTTCAAGTAATCGTAAACAACACGCCGCCAACATCATGCATATGCCTAAAGCATAGAGAACACCCACATATAAATAAAAATGCTCGGAGGAAATAGTTTCAAAAAAAGCCATGATAGTAAACTGGACGGTTACCATCACTGCCCCACGAGTTAGCAAGTATCGCCAAACTTCATTGGCGTGGTAACCTTCCTTCAGGCGGGAATGCCATAAGAAGTAGATCCCTATCCCCATCATCATAAAGAAACCGCCAGCGACAATGGAGGATACACCCACTTGCTGAAAAAAATCGACCCAAAAATCACCCTTCCATGCTGGAGAAGCATCCATGTGATAGTTGGAATAGCTATCCGCCCCCATGTATTCGCGTCCGTGAGAAAAAGCCATCATCATCATGATCATGCCGCGCTGTATATCTAATGCACTAAAACGGGTTGCCTTACCACTGGCTCTGCTTTTAGTTTCTTCATTCAGAAATGAGGCCTGCGAAATTGCTGACTGATTTTCTTGCAAGATATTCAAGATTAATATCCTTATCGTTGAATGGTCCAAATAAGTGATGAACAGTATTGCATGTTCATCGCGAACCTATCTTTGCAATTTACAAGCGCTTAATCAAGAGCTTCTGAATCGTCCAAGCAGATATTCACCTACTGCCCGAATTCCCATCGCTTCCCCGCCTTCGGGTTTGCCCGGTTTGGAAGAAGTATTCCATGCCATCACATCAAAATGGAGCCAGGGAGTATCTGCGGGAATGAAGCGTTGTAAAAATAAAGCGGCAACAATTGCCCCAGCATAAGGGGCCGCGGAGCAATTGGACAAATCCGCAATTGAAGAATCCAGCAAAGGCGCGTAAGGTGCATAAAGCGGCAAACGCCATACAGGATCATTGACCCTCACTGATGTATCGTATAGCTCATTCGCCAATGCATCATCATTACAGAATAAGGCTGAAATTTCGGTACCAACCGCCGTTCTAGCAGCCCCGGTTAAGGTTGCAAAATCAATGATGAGCTCTGGTTTCTCCTCGCCCGCCAGGGCAAGCGCATCAGCAAGGACTAATCGCCCTTCCGCATCGGTGTTATCCACTTCAACCGTGAGGCCATTTCTCATCGTCAATACGTCGCCAGGACGATAAGCGTCCGGACCAATAGCATTTTCTACAGCGGGGATTAGCACTTGCAGTCTGACCGGGAGTTGCTTGTCCATAATCCATTGAGCCAGTCCCAGCACTTGCGCGGCTCCACCCATATCTTTTTTCATAAGACGCATGAAGTTTGAGGGTTTAATATCCAGGCCGCCACTGTCAAAACAGACTCCTTTTCCAACCAGGCAAACTTTGGGATGATCTTCATTTCCCCAGTTTAAGTTTAACAGGCGCGGCTGATGAACAGAGGCTCTTCCCACAGCATGAATAGCAGGGAAATTGGCCGTTAAAAGCTCATCACCAACCCATTCCTGAAAACTGGCTCCATAACGAGTGGCCATCGCTTTTACAACATCCGCCAAATCCTCAGGTCCCATACAGTTAGTGGGAGCATTAATCAGGTCTCGGACCAAGAATGCGGCATCGACATCCTGAATAATATCTTGCAGATTCTCGTTAAGTATGAGAACCCGAGGTTGTATTTCCTGCTTTTTATAACGATCATAGCAGTATTGAGCCAGGCCCCAGAAGATAATATCCGCATTGCTCAAATCCTGCTGCAGCTGATAATTCCCTTCCGGCAGGCGGGAAGCAGCGATAGCCAGCGACAGCGAGTAACTGTTGGACTCACCCGCCCCCAGATACACTTTCTGACATTTTCCATTGTCGCCGCTAATGATGCAAATATCCCCCGCATTTCCCTTGAAACGCTGGGTAAAAAACTGATTACGCTCAGAGGCAATCAGCTCGGGCATTCCTGAATCCCAATCCTGTTTAGCAAGCAGAAAAACAGGAACAATATCCTGACCTTGATTTTTATAAAATAATTCTGCCTGCATAGCTTACTCCTTAATTAATCCGCGAAATTGCCGGGGTCTTACACCAGTTAAATACAGTGCTGAAAAATAAATAAGAATTGCCGCACCCACATGAGCGAACAGCAGCATGAGCCTCATAACCGATGAAAGATGCAACCACGTTTCGACATCACCACTGGCATAATAGAGATAAACAGCAATTAATGTATTGGCAAACAACAACTGCATTATAAATTTTAGCCAAGCTTTTGCCGGATGATAAATTTTTTTACGCAAAAGAAGGAAAATAAGCAATCCACAGTTCACATAACCGGCAAGGGTTGAAGAAAGCGCAAGGCCTGCATGGGCCAGGGGCCAGATTAATACCGCACAAAAAATACTGTTAACCACCATTGCGATGGCCCCGATTTTTACCGGCGTTTTAATATCCTGACGGGCATAAAATCCTGAGGCGAGCACTTTAATCATCATAAAAGCAGGCACACCGCTGCCCAATGCAATCAGGCTTTTTTGAGTTTGCAGAAGATCATTCAAGTTAAATTTCCCATAGGAAAAACAACAGGCAATCATGGGCATGGAAAAAACAGCCAGACCAATCCCTGCCGGCAAGCCAATTAATAAAATGAGTCTTAATCCCCAATCCAGTGCCCGTGAATAGCGCTCATTGTTTTGCTCGGCATGCCGGCGTGACAAATGTGGCAAAATAACTGTGGCAATTGCCACACCAAAAACACCCAGAGGAAAATCAGTTAAGCGATCAGTGTAATAAAGCCAGGAAACAGAGCCTATCTTTAAAAAAGAGGCAAAAATCGAGTCGACCATTAAATTTAACTGTGCGATTGAAACGCCAAAGAGAGCGGGAATCATCAATTTCATCACCCGCTTAACCCCTTCGTCCTTTCGCGCTAGACGGGGTCTGACCAATAAGGTTCTTTTATAAAGAAAAGGCAGCTGAAACAGAAACTGGGCGACACCGGCAATAAATACCCCCCAGGCCAGTGCGACTACCGGCTGAGGCAACATGGGGCTTAGATACCAGGCCGCCAGGATCATACTCAGATTTAACATGACAGGGGTTATCGCTGGAATGGCAAAATAGCCATAGGTGTTTAACACAGCACCCGCCATTGCGGTTAGCGAAACCAACATCAGATAGGGAAACGTAATACGCAGCATTTCTGTGGCCAGAAGACTTCGCGGACTCCCCTCTCCAAAACCGGGAGCAAAAATTAAAATAATCAGCGGCGTTGCCAGAATGCCGATTAAAGTGACCACCGAAAGCACTGCGGATAATTGGCCCGAAACGCGCGCGATAAACAGCCGCACATCCTCAACGGACTGCGTTTGCTGATATTCAGCCAAAACCGGAACAAACGCTTGTGAGAATGCGCCTTCGGCAAATAAGCGCCGCATAAAATTGGGGATCCGAAACGCTACAAAAAAGGCGTCCATTCCAGCCCCGGCACCAAAAAGCTGAGCGATGACCACATCGCGGGCAAAACCGGTCATTCTTGAAATGAATGTCATCACGGAAACCAGTGTGGTTGAGCGCAGCAGACTTTGTTGTTTTGGAAGCATTATCTCAGTCGCAGACATGATTATTCAGATTTTAAAGAAAGAATGATTATCCCATTAATTACCAACTGAGTCTAACGCTCACTACCATTAGCTTAAGGAAATTTTGCAATTAGACGCAGGTTGGGCCCTGGTCTAATGACACTTACTTATGACCCTAAGCCCTACGTCCCTCGGACAAGCCGAGGGACGTAGACAAATATCTTATGTAAGTACCATTGGAACTGATATCAGCCGAGGTACGGAGAGAGCGTGTAACCGATCTGCAATTATTTCATCCTTGACTTAACAATCATATCCGACATCTCCGGACCCTGTACTGAGCCATTCACATTATTTTTGCTTTTTTCAATAATCATCTGTGTGGATGCACCGATTGGCCCTACCCCAACTCCAAGTTTGACACCCGTTTTATTTTCTTTATTTGAAAATCCTATTTCTCCTCCCGCGCTGAGAAGGCTCAGCTCCGCCACAACGGTTACTGTGGTACAGGTATCCTGATTGCAACTTGGCTTTGACCGGAAAAAAGTCTGCCCTTTTGCCGCAGAAACCCGGGCACCCACATTGAAACCCTCAGAGGATACATTGCCAGTGACATCGCCAGTAAACAAATCCACGCGGCTGCCACCCTCGGTTTTTAAAACCTCAAGACGGGTGGACGCAGCAACACTGACAGAGGGTATGCCGCTTTCCGTAGTGACCTGGACAGCCGATACACTGGTCGACTTCGTCAACTCCACTTGAATATTTTCACTCAGCCTTACAGGCTCCACAAAGGAAACACTGTTTGATACAGCTGCTGTTCTATCAGCGTCTCTGATGCTGAGACCAGGTTTATTAAAAAAACCAATACTGCCAGTTGGAATTTGTTTCTGAGGGGCTGTGGTATATCGACCCGTCTTGGGATCACGCCAGCGAGAGTTGTCTTTCTTATCTTTTTCTTTTTGTTTTTCTTTAGTGGGTATAGTCAATTTGGTACGTTCAGCTTTGCTCGAAGAAGCGCTTGTTTTCTCTTTAGCCGCTTTCTTTTGAGGGGGAGTATCCTTTGCTTTTTCAGGAAGAGCCGGTCTTTTCAGCGATACGGGCAGTGTTGCAGCCAGAGCCGGTTTCTGTAAAGGCACTGTTTCCTCGATATCCATTGATACAGGCTGCTCTCGAGCAGGAGTAGGCTTATTGACTGCCTCATCCAACTGCTTGCTGAACTGGCCTTTCTCTCCTGAGTTATATACAGGGATGGCATCAGGCTGTTTGGCCGTTCCAACCGTTGCTTTCACGTCCTGACCATTCGTTTGCACGCCAACTCCCACACCGCCTTTAAATACTTCTTTAACGGCTTGTTCGCCAACTCTTACAACACTCTTTAGCACCTTGGTTCTGTTTTTATGGACGCGTTCCTGTTGCTGCACTTCCAAGCCGCCAAATCGACGCTCGCCCACATTCACAGCAGTTTTATGAGCCAGTTCAAAAATTCCTCTGCCCTTCTCAATCTCATTTGGGGGAAAATTACCTCCCGCTGTTGCGAAACAGGCATTAATAAAAGAATCCCTTTGTCTGACAGTTGCAGTGGTTTCCAGATGTTGATTGCAAATCATCGTTAGTTCCGTTTTTTGTTGTCCATTCAGGGGCGCGTATCCGGCTTTTTTAAATTCCTTGTCAATTTTCTCTATAAAAATCTGTACTATGAGGTTGGCTTGAGGCACGCTATTCAAATATTTAACCGTTTGTACAGTGACTGGTTTTTGAGATTCGTATTGAGCGAGTAAGGCTTTGGCAGCTGGTTCAGCTCTATTGGATTCCATGTATCGGGTTGCCGAGCGGATCAGGCGTTTTTCATGCCTTTTTGAACTACCGCCCTGATCTTTCTCAAACTGTATACGCATCGCTTCTTTTGCAGCGCTATCATGATAGGCAGGATCCCCGCCCCAAAACTTACAGGCCAAAGTATCAGCCATTCGTTGAGCAATAGCCTGTATACCTCCTCCAGCATGCCGCTCGGTCTTAACTAATTTCTCCGCAGTCAGGGAGTCGTCCCATTTTTCAAAAGGGACAAGCGGTTCGACTTTGGCTCTTTTAGCCCGGGATATTTCATCGCCATCATCATCTGCTTTTCTTTTTCCTGAGCTTTTTTCACCAGTTATTTCTGCCAGTCTCTCTGTCAGTTGATCGAGATCCATCACTTCCTGCCATTCTTTGACCTTCTCAGCAATGTCGTAATCCTCATAATCCTGCTCACTGCCGCTCCACAAAACGCGCTCATTGCCATCCTCATCCTGAACGGTTAATTTGACCCTTTTGTCCTGATGATTCATATAGGCATGGATACCACCTGCAGCTCCTGAAGCCAGTGCGGTAGCAACAAGAGTAGCAGGCTCGAGGTTCTTACCCAAAGGCTGCTGAAGAATTATGTTTTCAGTTAGCGTTGAAGTCACCTGGCTGCTGGTTGCGGCGGTCGCGGCGGTAAGTGACTGGTTAACAACCGCTTTGAATGCTGAGCTGGCAGGATTAATTAATTTACTCAGTACAATTTGAGAGGCCTTCGAGGTCCACTCGGAGGTTTTGTTACCCACAACATTCGTAATTCCACCAACTACCACCTCACCTATCAATTCCTTTCCAGAAGGCAGCTTCTTATTATCAACTACTGCTTCCATGACTTTGGCAGTAGGTCGACTCAAGGCGCCTGCCAAAATTATGGCCTTATACCCTTCTCCAACCAGAGCCGCAGGACCGCCGCCCGCGAGAGCAGCAGTTCCATTAATCAGAGCTGTTTTAAAATAGTCACGTGTACTGCAATTTTTATCCTGTATCACTTTTATGGCAGTTCCAGTCGCTGAGCTCATTAATACAGCTCCCGCGACAGGATTTACAGCACCCACTGCCACAGCAGCAACCATCTGAACCCCGGAAAATGTCAATTGAAGTATCTGATTACTAGTGACGCCCCCCATCAGGCCATAAGATACACCGAGAACGACCTTTTTCCCTGAAGGCCTCAGATCAACGACTTCCACCTGCCTGGGGTTCAAAGTTTTAAACTGCTCTTGAATGAATGTACAGAGAAGCTGCTCGTTATTCTGAGAAGCCGGAAAAGTCGACAAAGACTTAAATGACTCAGTTAACTGGTAATCATTGGTTCTAAAGGACTCAGTTGCTGTGCGCAACTTAAACTGCAATCGCCCCTCCTGAAGGGAAACAGAAATAGTGTATTTTTGGAAATTCTCAAATTTTACTTTCATGTTGGACTTAAGGGAAACAAAATGCGCCATTATAACACATTACCGCCACCATGATCACAATAAGAACACAAAGAACTTAAATTAACTCTGCAATTTCATGCTCCGCAGACTTCATTTCAGAAATATCGGAATTTATGCCTGCCTGGACCTGATAAATATTGACAAAATCGAGTGCATTGTGCATGATTAGCATCTTTTGATATATAGTCCGTAGCCTCAATCGAACGAATGGCTGCTGTCTTACTGAGTGGAGATTTTAAGTGGCAAATATTAAGTCAGCAATTAAACGCGCCCGTCAAAACATTAAATTGCGCCAACATAATGCCAGTGCGCGCTCAATGTACCGTACTTTTGTAAAAAATGTACTGAAAGCCGTTGAAACAGGTGACCATGAAGCAGCTAAAGCAGCTTATGCCAAAGCACAACCTGTTATTGACAAAGCGGCTGGCAAGGGCCTGATTCATAAGAATAAAGCAGCCCGTATTAAAAGCCGTCTGAGTGCTCGTATCAAAGCGATGTCTGCCTGATTTTGTCTGAGTTCTCGTATCTCTGCATGCGAGAACACTATCTCGGTTTATAACTCCCTCCTTCTTTAAAGGCTAATCTATTGCTCTGTGTAATTGAAAATTACGCTGAACCGCCATAAACTTAAGTATGTAGTTACTCTCTTTATTCATTTTGATTAGCCCTAAGTAAGGAGAATTCGCATGGATGATAAAAAACCTGTGAGCGTTCAGAACGAAGAGGCTAGTAGCCACCATCAGGGAAACTATCAGACGGAAAAACCAGGCGAAATTACTAAAAAATCGCAAGGTCCAAAAGGAAATCAAATTCCAGAGCCCGATCAAAAAAAGTTTAACAAATAATGCGCGCCTCGAATGTTGTGATTCATAACTCAGGGAGCATATTATGCCTGATAAAAGCCTCAATATTTGTAATACTGACGCTTACAGTAGCAAGCTCAAGATCTAGCCTGAACTAGTAAAGTCGTTCTACCCTGGACCGAACATCATGTCCGTTATTCTTTTCCTTACACAACCTGGCATGTCTTAGCGCACATTCAATAGCAGTCCACAATTCCATATCCCATAGGTCCACCGCATAACAAGTACCTTTGGAAGTCTCAAGAAAAAAATCACTTTCGTCTTTACCACTGTCTCGATAGGAAAGCCCTCTGATTTTATCGTGGCATAACTTATAAAACTCATGATATCCATTGGAACTGAGATCATAGGCTTCTACTGCATCAGGGGTGCTGAATTGCTGGACCATGCTCATAAAATAAGGGTAGTTATTGGGTGCGAAGCGTAAATAGTCTGGAGGATATTTTTTCTTTAAATTCTCTTCCGGTTCAAGAATTGCCTTCTTCGCTATTTCTTCCAAAAGTTCGTAATAAGTATAGCCCTTCAAATACCGGCAAAGGGAGTAAATGAAAACCTGCTTGCTGCCAGGATCGCCGCCATTCGTTTGCCTTAAACGCTCCTGCATTTTAATCTTGGAATCTCTATCCACCTGAAAAATCAATTCAAATGTTTTACCCTGCGGATTCTCGACCTCTCCCCTGAAAAGCTGCAGCTGTTGTTTATAAAATAAATGATCGCTTACTCGGGTAGGCCTCTTAAATAAACCCCATTCCTCGTAAAGCCGAAGCTTGGTTTGATAAGTGCCAGGTATCACTGAGTCGTGCAAGTCAGTGGCATTGGCAAGAAAATCTGAAAAGTCTTCTAACACCAATTCACTTAGTTCGGCTACAAAGGCTTGATGCTGTTTTTCATCGCGAAAATGTGAATAAATCACCACACCCTCAAGCTCACCGGCCATCCAGCGATTTTGCAACAAGCCGGCGTATTTGAACCCATTATCTGTATCACCAAATCCAGGACAATTTCCAAAATTTTGAAAAGCATGCTTCTGTTCACGAAGCTTCATTTCAAATTGTTCAGGGTCACTTCTTAATAACTCAAGGCTGTTGGGAGAGGAAAGCTCCATATCATTATGAGAAAACTCTTCTCCCCATATCTGACACATATACGATTTTTTATGAGCCAGTTTTTTAGGGAGAAATATTTGCTGCATCAGAGCCTGCGGTTTTCCCTGTAACCCATGATAGGCTCTTTCAAAAAAATGTTTATAGCGCGCGCAACGCTGTGGGGAATAGATTTCCAATATTCTGAAAAAATCACCAAACAGTTCATCAAATGGAGTCCGCTCCCCATAGGCTGCTTTAAAATACCACCATAGCGATGAGGAGGCCGTACTGTGTGAATTTGAGATAGAAGAAGGATTGCAAGCGGCTATTCTGTCCGGAGCGCCTAAAATATTATTGAAAGTCTCGCCATTACTATGCAAGCGGCGCCATTTCAGAAGAAAAATATCAATATTATCAATACTGTTTTTTATAAAATTAACTAATCGCATTTCAGTGATAGTAGATAAACGATTGGTTAATTCTGCTCTCAAAGTCTTGATCCACAAATTAATAAAGCAATAGAGTTGCATGCTGGAATATTCAGCGGTGTGATAAAGGGGCACATAATCCGGATGCTCTGCCAGAAAACTTTTCTCTCGCTCAATCATCGTCACTATCTGATCGACAAACTGTTCGTTTTCCAGCATTTGTTTACCCGCATCAGTCAGCACCTCTTTGGTTGCTGTCCAATTAACTGGCCGAAAACAATGCTTTAAAAACCAGGTGAAATCCGTTCTGACATCACCAGTATAATGGTCTCCCAAATATAGTTTTAACAAGCCTGTAGTAGGTGTATAGGATGAAGCCGATTGAAGTTTATCAAATGGAGCAGGTTCGGGTTGTGGCGGCTCTTCTGTAAAGGGGGTCGCTCGTAAGCGTTCAACAATTCGCGCCTGATTCACAATCAAATACGCCTGGTCTTCCGGTTTTTCAGCACGGTTTGACATTAATTGTTTATATTGATCATAGCAATCTACATTCTGGAATGTATTACCGTCGACTAGTGAATGAACGAAAGAAGTAGTATAAATAATGTAGCTGGTTAGTTCTGCTAATGACGTTGGATTATAAATAAGCCCCACTCCCAGATCCGGATCAATCATGTGATGATCGCCTCTTGTGGCAACATAGGTTTGCAAGGCTGCCGTATCTTTACCCTCAATCTGAATGGACAAATGCTGTAATAACAAATGCTCCATAAAGATTTGTGCATCGGAATAGGGAGCAATATCGTCTTTTTCTGAGTGGGTTATCAGAATGGGAATATCAGTTGGCATCGAACTGGCATGTGGATATTTAACGCCGCCGCTAAAATGGGCGCCGCTAAACAGATTTTCAAAAATCCCTTTCTTAACCTGCGCTAACAAGTGCGCATTGATGAATGAGCCAAAACTACCCCCTCTAAGAATTGCCTTGGGACTATTAATAAACCCCATTGCAAGCATATACTGAGTCACTGCGTAAATATCCTGCGGCCCATAGATATGATGTTTATCTTTAGCCAAATCTTTCCATTTTAACCAATCTTCCTTTTCTTTCCCTTCAACAGGATAATCAGTACTGCCGCGATAATTAGGACAGGCTACAACAAAACCATGTGTGAGAAAGTAAGCAATTTCGGCATGCAAATTATCCTTTGACATGTATACATTCGGACCACCATGCGTATGAATAATCAAAGGGGCTGGACGCTCAGCATTGACCGTTTTAGGCTTAAAGAGCACAAAAGGAATTGAAGGCTGACCTTCAAAAAGTGGGGGTGCAAATTCATCGCTAGCCACAATTTCAACATCAGCTGTAGCCTCTTGAAATGCTTTTTTGTATCCTTCCTGGAAAATCTTACTTGTTGAAAAACGGGCTTTATTTTTTTGTTTAATATACAGTTCAATTAAGGTTTGAGGAGTCATACCAAGATACTAAATGATCAAATTGCGAGCAATTATATCATTTTTATTGCTCTTCCTGTCAAACTGTTTTCAGGGAACTGGAAGATACACATCGAAACGGATTGTTTTACCTGGAATATTAGAATTCGCCGGAAACAAGGGAGGAAGGGATTGCGGCCATTTGACAACCACTTTATTGCGGGCTCTTTTCCTGGCAATCTGCAATAACTGATTTGCGTCATAATCACTGCCAATCAGTTGCTGCAGCACCTGCAAATCTTTTTTGACAAGCGCCGTTTTTTGACGCACCGGATGCATGGGATCGATATAAATGATATCAGGATACTGCTCTTCCTTTAGTTCATTCAAAAAATGAATCGCATCGCAGTGGAGAACTGATAATTGGAGAGCATTTTCAGACCCTTGATCTCGGCGCATTAATGCATCCTCTAATAATACCGCTATCACCGGATTTCGTTCCAGCATCAGAACGCTTGCCCCAAAAGAAGCAAGGACTGCTGCATCCCGCCCCCAACCTGCTGTGGCATCGATTATGCGCAAACCGGCTTGTGGTTTGCAAGCACGAACCAGCCCCTGCTTTTTGCCCTCGTTTTTTCGAGCTTGCCAATAGCTAAAGTCAAAACTCGCCTGCTGGGCTGAAAAAGGAGCAATTTTGAGTGATAAACCATTGCTGGCGACAAGCAGCTGGTTCCTTGCGGATAAATTGATGGGCAAATTCAAGCGCTTTGACAATTCTTCCGCTTGTGAATATTGCAGAGCATTTTCATAGGCGATAGATAAATTTTCAATCATCCCTGTCCTTGCAAACTTTCCACATATTCCAGTAAGGAGTGGAAAACAGGAACTTCTGGATAATTCATTAGTCCTACCCGATCGGTCATTGGCGATAACACCATAACTGGTGTGGCGCCAGCTGCCAGTGCGGCCTGGATATCGGATACTCTGTCGCCAACGAAGGGAACCCCTTCGAGAGAGCAAGAAAACCTTTTGGCTAAGCGTCGCAATAAACCAGGCTCTGGTTTACGGCACAAACAGCCTTCATCTGGCATGTGAAGGCAATATTCTATAGCGGCTATTTCACCCCCCACCGCCTGCAACTCGCCAAGCATTTTCTGATGTATCCGCTCCAGCGTTTTTTCAGTGTAATAACCACGCGATACGCCGGACTGATTGGTGGCAACCCCCAGCAAATAACCTGCCCGGGTCAATCTGGCAATAGCCTCTTTGCTGCCTGGCAAGAAATTAAAATCATCCTCGCAGCGAATATAGTTGATTGAATCGGAATTGATAATACCATCCCGATCCAGCAGAATCACTTTATTCATGATACCGTCTGTAATACCGAAATATCTGCTACACTCTGGAGCAGCACCTGTAAACGACTCAGCAAAGCCAAGCGATTAGCCTTGATTTTTTCTTCGTCGACCATAACCATCACTCGCTCAAAAAATGCATCAACTGCAGTTTTCAAGCCGGCTAACTGATTTAATATCAGCGAATATTTTTTAGTTTCCTGCCAGCTTTTGGATCGCTCCTCGACTTCGAGAAGAGAAGCATAAAGATGCTGTTCAGCAACTTCTGAAAACAGGCTGGAATCCACATGCATATGATTGCTTTGCTGCTGCAGAATATTGCTGACACGCTTACAGGCCGCTGACAGGGAGCTCGCTTCGGGCAAGTTAATAAAATGAAGCAATGCCTGAACTCGCTGCTCAAAATCGTAGAGATTGTCAGCCTGGCGGGCACGAACTGCCAGTACAATATCATTGCTCACAGCTTGCGCTTGATAATAGGAATTCAAGCGTTCCAGAATAAAAGCTTGAATTTCTTTCAAAGCCGGCTCATTGGCATTAATCAGACGGCCATAAGCGCTGATGGAAGCCTCAATTAATTCCGAAAGATTCAACTCGGTGTTATTACTCACCAGCATACGTACAATAGCTAGAGCATGCCGTCGCAACTTGAACGGATCTTTCATACCAGTAGGCTTCTGCCCAATCGCGAAAATTCCAACCAGGGTATCCAGACGATCGGCCAAAGACAGTGCGAGACCAAGAGAAGACTGTGGGAGGCCATCACCCGCAAAGCGCGGTAGATATTGTTCATTAAGAGCGACAGCAACATCCAGCTTTTCACCATCATGCCGGGCATAATAGTATCCCATAAGGCCCTGTAATTCAGGGAACTCACCAACCATACCGGTCATCAAATCACACTTGCTAAGCTCTGCTGCACGCATTGCCTGTTCTCTGTCTAAACCCAGAGGCTTTATGAGATGTTCCATAATCCCTTGAATGCGGAGCGATTTATCGAGCAGACTACCCAGTTTTGCCTGAAAAATTACTTTTGAAATTGAATCGAGATGTCGGGAAAGTGTCTGCTTTTTATCCTGTTCAAAAAAGAAAGCAGCGTCACTCAAACGCGCGCGCATGACCTTTTCATTACCCGCGATTACCTGTTTCGGCTTTTTGCTTTCGATATTTGAAATTGCGATAAATAAGGGCATCAACTGCTGGCTTTCATCTTTTAAAGCGAAACATTTCTGGTGTGATTGCATAGAAGCGATTAATGCTTCGGGTGGAACATTCAGAAAAGCCGGATCAAAACTGGCTAATAAGGCCTGTGGCCATTCTACAATTGAGGTCACCTCATCCACCAGCTCTTCGGGCATGATGGCTGTTCCTCTGGCCTCTGCTGCTGTTTTTTCAATCTGATCAACAATTAATTGACGGCGTTTGCCAAAGTCAGCAACAACCGACGCACTATGTAAAGCTTGTTCATAATCGGCAGGCTGGTCTATTTGAACAGCGTGAGGGTGATGAAAGCGATGTCCATAGGTGATGCGTCCTGTTGCCATACCAAAAATGCTTGCTTTAATGATTTGCTTACCCCAAAGCATGACAGCCCAGTGAACAGGTCGAGAAAACTCATCATCACCTGTTCCCCAGCGCATAGGTTTTGGTATCGGCAAATTCGCCAATGCCTGTTGGACCAGTGCAGGCAGTAAGGTTTCGCTGGGTGCTCCGGGGGAATGACTTTCATAAACAAACCATTCGCCCTTATCGGTTTTGCTGCGGCTAAGCTGTTCAACATCAACTCCGCAAGAGCGCGCAAATCCTAGCAGTGCAGGACTAAATTTACCCTCGGCATCATAAGCCGCCGCCACTGCCGGGCCTCTTTTGACCGAGGTTTGAGAGGGCTGTTCTCTAGCCACTTTGCTTATCAGGACAGCAAGGCGCCTTGGCGTAGCAAATGATTTAATTTCACCATAAGCAATTTCGGCTTTTTCCAGTGCATCCTTTATGTTACAGGCTAGTTCTCGGGAAAGAGGCAAAACAGAGCCGGAGGGCAACTCTTCACAACCTAATTCAAATAAAAAATCATTGACCATGTTTACACCTTCAATAAAGGAAAGCCCAAGGCTTCACGTGCCTGATAGTAAGTCTGTGCAACCGACCTTGATAGTTGGCGCACACGCAAAATATAGCGCTGTCTCTCAGTCACCGATATGGCATGTCTCGCATCCAGTAAATTAAAGGCATGTGACGCTTTGATAACCATTTCATAAGCCGGTAAAGGCAAGCCCAGTGCAATTAATTTTTCAGCCTCGGTTTCGTAGTAATCAAACTGACTGAATAAGGCTTCCACATTCGCATGCTCAAAATTATAGGCTGACATTTCCACTTCGTTCTGATGAAACACATCGCCATAGGTCACTGTTTTATCCTGAGTCTTGCACCAGGGCAAATCAAAAAGATTGTCTACCCCTAAAACGGCCATTGCGATACGCTCAAGACCATAAGTGAGTTCTCCAGTGACCGGTTTACAGCTTAAGCCGCCGACCTGCTGGAAATACGTAAACTGAGAAACCTCCATTCCATTTTGCCAGACTTCCCAGCCTAATCCCCAGGCACCTAAAGTAGGAGACTCCCAATTGTCTTCTACGAACCGAATATCATCGGTTAAAGGATCAACTCCCAGAGCGCGCAGTGAATCAAGATACTTTTCCTGAATATCCAGTGGAGACGGCTTCAAAATCACCTGAAACTGATAATAATGCTGCACGCGATTAGGATTATCCCCATAACGCCCGTCAGCCGGCCTTCTGGACGGCTGGACATATGCCGCAGCCCAAGGCTCCGGGCCAATGGCTCTCAGGAATGTTGCCGGATGAAAAGTGCCGGCACCGACTTCCATGTCCAGGGGTTGTAATATCACGCATCCCTGATTGGCCCAGAATTGTTGCAAAGTCAAAATAATGTCCTGGAAAGTCGATGGTTTATTCATTCTTATCTCATTACTCTATGTTTCAGCAAAGTGTAGCAAATATGACATTGCTAAAAGAAGTTTCTTCTTAAGCAATTTCTGACTTCTGCGTTCTGCGGTTTATTCGCTGAATCCAGGGAGCCAGGCGGACTCATGGATCGCGCGAAAAGTCCATAGGTATCTACACAGCTCTGAAAACAAAGTCTGCTCCTCGCTTCTACGTCCCTCGGCTTGTCCGAGGGATCCAGCAATCTTATAGAGAAACACTGGACCCTGCGGACAAGCCGCAGGGCGTAGGGGTGATGGGTAGATACCTATGAAACAAGTCGCGGGACGTAGAAATGATATTAATCAATTTATTGGTACATAGGTCAGCCCTTATAAAGGGCTGGCCTATACCAGCAAACAACGCTTAATTACTTCCCGCTTTCTTAATCAGGTCAATTAAAGCCTCTTCACTGGCGGCACCAGGAATAAACGCTGGCTCACTGCCTGCTTTAAAGCTGCCATTGGGTGTCGATGCAACGATAAATGCAGGCGTTCCCATTAAATGCAGTTTTTCAGCTAATTGACGGTTAGCTTCCAAAGCATCTGTTACTGTTTTGCTATTCATATCCGCAGCAAACTTGGTCATATCCAGACCAGCCGCTTTCGCTGCATCATTAATGCTTTGATCAGTCACTTTTTGATCCTGATTAAACAAGGCATCATGCATTGCTTTGTATTTGCCCTGCATCGCAGCCGCTAAAGCAGCGCGGGAGGCCTGTTCAGAGCTTTTTCCAAAAATAGGGAATTCTTTGTAAATAACGCGCAGGTTAGGATCTTTCTGTATCAATCCACCAACAATAGGCGCCATTTTTTTGCAATGGATACACTGATAATCAAAAAATTCAACCAGGGTGACATTGCCATTGGGATTACCCAATACAGTTAATTTGTCGCTGAACAAATCGTTCGCATTGGTTTGAATTGCTGCCTGGGCCTGTTGCTGCATGTTTTGCTGTTGTTTTTGCTGCAATGCCTGGGAAGCTTCAATCAACACTTCGGGATTATTAACCAAATAATCATGAATGACCTGCTCCATCGCTTTCTTTTGCGCGTCGGGTATGGAAGCGGTTGCGGCAGTGTCTGCTGCGGTATTGCTATCTGCCATAGCCATTGGAGAAAACATTGCAGTAATTAATGCGCCAGCTGTTAACAGTCCTGAAAATTTCACGAAAATCCCCTTAATTAATAGTCCACATTGCTGGTGCTCCGATCACATGAACTTGGAGCCACCTGTTTCAATTTTCCGGATGAACCGTAGCATCAGCAGATTTTAATTTCAAGTTAATTTTAAACCTCTTGCGGTGTCAGATTGGCGTAAGCAAGCACGAGCCATTTTATTCCATGGCTTTTGAATTTAACCTGTACACGCGTATGCGCCCCGTTTCCTTCCACAGAAATAACCACCCCTGTTCCAAATTTGGCATGAGAAACTGTCTGACCTAATTGCAATCCGGCCTCTTCCGCCAAACTGGCTGTCATGGCTTTGGGAGTAACTGGCTTCTGGAATTGCGTTTTTACCCTTAATTCATGTAAAAGCTCTGAGGGTAGTTCACGCAGGAAGCGGGAAGGACGATGATACTCTTCACGGCCATACTGACGCCTGACTTCCGCATATGTCAGAAAAAGCTCTTCCATTGCCCGAGTCATTCCTACGTAGCATAATCTTCTTTCTTCCTCGAGCCGTCCAGGTTCCTCAATAGACTGCTTCCCAGGAAATACCCCTTCTTCCATTCCGCTTAAAAACACGACCGGAAACTCCAAACCCTTAGCCGCATGAAGGGTCATCAGATGAACATAGCGCTCATGCTCTGCCGCCTGCATTTCGCCCGCTTCGAGCGAAGCATGAGCTAAAAACGCAACTAATAAAGGTAATTCCTCATCATAATCATCCTGCTCATAGCGAAATTGTTTGGCAGCACTAATTAACTCCTGAAGGTTATCCAGGCGCGATTCAGACTTATCTCCCTTCACTTTCGCGAAATGAGCATACAGGCCGCTTAAATTGATGACTTCATTGAATTGCTCATCGAGTTCAAGCCCTGCAATCCGCTGTTGAAGATCTTTTATTAAATCCAGAAAACGGGCCAGGGCACTGCTTGCCCGCTGAGTCAGTGTGGAGTTATTAATTAACAGCTCAGCTGCCTGCCAAAGTGAGATTTGCTCTGTTTTAGCCAAATGGCGCAGCTCATCCAATGTTTTTTCACCAATACCGCGTGTCGGAAAATTAACCACCCGCTCAAACGCGGTATCGTCGTTTGAATTGGCCATCAAACGCATATAAGCCAGTGCGTCCTTAATTTCAGCCCGTTCAAAAAAGCGCAGCCCCCCATGAATTCGATAAGCAATTCCGGCATGCAGCAATGCTTCTTCCAAAACACGGGATTGCGCATTGGAGCGATACAAAATGGCCACCTCATCGGCACTGCGTCCCTGACTCAAAGCAAGACTAATGCGATCACTGATAAAGCGTGCTTCATCCAGCTCATTAAAAGCGCTGTAAACGACAATCTTTTCACCAGCTCGTCCCTCTGTCCACAGCTCCTTACCCATTCGAGACTTGTTGTTGGTAATTAAGGCGTTAGCCGCTTCAAGGATGGTTGACGTAGAGCGGTAATTCTGCTCCAGACGAATCGTCTCCGTATTGGGATAATCCCTGACAAACTGAGCGATATTTTCAACTTTCGCCCCCCGCCAGCCATAGATCGACTGATCATCATCTCCCACTGCCATAACCACCGCCTGATCACCGGCTAATAAGCGAATCCAGGCATATTGAATGGTGTTGGTGTCCTGAAACTCATCCACTAAAATGGCGTTAAATCGCTGGCGATAATGCTCAAGGATATCCGGATTATTACGCAGCAATTCATGCGTTCTGAGCAGGATCTCGGCAAAATCAATGACGCCTGCGTTCTGACATGCTTGCTCATAAGCCTCATAAATACGAATCAGCGTTCGGGTAGGTCCATAGCTTTGCGCATGAATATGCGAGGGACGCAGGCCCTCGTCTTTTTTACCATTAATAAAGGATTGAGCCTGCTTTACCGGCCATTGCTCTTCATCGAGATTGAGGGAGGCTATAACGCGCTTCAGCAGACGAGCCTGATCGTCACTATCAAGAATATGAAAGGTTTCCGGAAGACGCGCTCTTTCATAATGGCGGCGCAACATGCGATGGCAGAGCCCGTGGAATGTGCCTACCCATAAACCATGAACCGGACTGTTAAAAATCTGAGCGAGCCGGCTGCGCATTTCTCCCGCGGCCTTATTCGTAAAGGTCACGGCCAGAATAGATGAAAAGGGCATATTATACTGTGACACCATCCATGCTATCCGACTTACCAGTACTCGTGTTTTCCCACTGCCAGCACCCGCTAAAACCAGAACATTCTTCAAAGCAGCAGTGACGGCTTCATATTGTTTTTGATTCAAACCCTTTGTTAATGTTTCTACCGTCATGCATGACTCCCACTTCAAAAAAATGAGCTATTATCTTAAATTTAGTGGAGTTAAAGCAATATTTATGGAATGTTTTCCAATTCAGACAAACAAGTATATGATTAGTAAAAAGGAAGACGAGTAAAACTATGCATAGCTTATATCCACCCATTAAACCCTACTATGTCCATGAGCTCCCCGTTGCCCACCCCCATGTATTGTATGTTGAGGAAACAGGAAATCCCGAAGGTTTGCCGGTTATAGTATTGCATCCAGGGCCAGGGGCTGGAGGTGACGCCTATCTCAGGCGTTTTTTTGATCCGCAGATTTATCGCATTATTCTATTTGATCAGCGTGGTTGCTGCCGCTCCACTCCGCATCTTGAACTTAACGACAACACCACACAGTCGTTAATGGACGATATCGATGCTATTCGGGATTACCTGGGGCTTCAGCGCTTTGTTTTGTCAGGCGGAGGCTGGGGAAGTTTACTGGCATTATTGTATGCCGAACTCTATCCTCAGCAAATCTGCGGCTTGTTATTACATCGTATTTTTTTAGGCAGACAACAGGATATTGACTGGTTTTATCGCCAGGGCGCTAATTTGGTTTATCCCGATTACTGGCAGGAGTTTACTCATCTTATTCCGGAGACGCAGCTTGATGAAGTGCCTGCTTATTACACTAGCCGCTTGCAGGGACCTAATGAATTGGGGCGTATGTCCGCTGCAAAAAACTGGACGCTTTGGCTGGCTCGCTGCAGCAGCCTGCAACCGCATCAAAACTTAATTGATCAGTATAGCGACCCGCATTTTGCCCTGACCCTCGCTACCCTCGAAACCCATTATATTAATAATCGCTATTTTATTGAAGAGAATCAGGTACTTAAGAATGCCAGTAAACTGCGCCATATCCCGGCCTATCTGATTCATGGACGTTATGACATGGTATGCCCTTTATCAGGTGCCTTGACATTGCATCAGGCTCTGCCCGCTTCCAATTTAAGCATTGTGCGCGATGCAGGCCATTCAGACAGGGAGGCAGGAATTATTGATGCGCTAATATGCGCAAGCAAGGAAATGTCTCGCCAGAGATTAGACGCATGCTGACGGTTATTCAGGTAGTTCGTGAAGCACGTGTAGAAGTCGAACAGCAGATAATCGGTCAGATTGAGCATGGTCTTCTGATTTTATGCGGTTTTGGTCCGACAGACAACAGCGCCACCCTGGAAACCATGCTTGAAAAATGCCTTAATTACCGCATCTTTTGTGATATGCAAGGAAAAATGAATTTAAATCTGCAGCAGGTTGAAGGCGGCTTGTTACTGGTTCCTCAGTTTACCCTGCTCGCAGAAACACGAAAAGGCTTAAGGCCCAGCTTTTCCAATGCCGCCTCTCCAAATCAGGCCAGAGCTTTATTCAGCGAACTGGTTGAACTGGCTAATCAGAAATACTCAAGAGTAGCAAAAGGGAAATTTGGAGCCAATATGCAGGTCCACCTCTGTAACGATGGACCGGTAACCTTTGTGATGGATTTTTAAATAGTTTTTCCATATTGTGGCGGATCCAGAGATAGTGGTAACATGAACTTTCCATGACTCGGAATAATTGAAATATCATGCGTTTAATGGCAGCTTTAACGACTTGTGCAAGCTCATTTCTGCTTGCCTCCTGTATTCATAAAGGCCCTAATCCTGTTGACCCTTATGAATCCATTAATCGCGAGACTCACAAGTTCAATATGGCATTTGATGCCACATTTTTGAAACCGCCGGCTCGTCTTTACAAAGCGGTTTTACCAGGACCTGTACGCGCCAGCATTAACAATGCCTATGAAAATGTGAATATGATTCCAACAGTAGGCAATGATTTGCTGCAGGGAGAATTACGTCAAGCAGGCAAAGACACGTGGCGCTTTCTGATTAACTCCACCTTAGGTATCGCCGGATTTTTTGACCCTGCCAGCCGAATGGGGTTGCCGCCGCACAGTAATGATTTGGGCCTCACCTTTGCAAAATGGGGAAATAAGGAATCTCCCTATATTGTAATTCCATTCCTCGGTCCAAGCACTTTCCGCGATGGTATGGGCATGCTCTTTGAATACCCCCTGCTAACGCCTTATCCTTATCTGGACAGCACTGTTCTGACGAATACGCTTATTGGAGTGAGATATGTTGATTTGCGCTCCCAATTGTTCGACACCGAACGGCTTATGGATGAAGCCCTGGATAAATATGCCTTTATCCGCGATGCCTACTTACAGCACCGCAATTATCGAATTACTGGCGAACAAGGGGAAACTGGTGACTCGGAATCCTTGTATGTTGAAGAAAACGGTGAAAGCGGAGAGAAAGCAAGCAGTAATTCGGGTCTGGGTAGTGATTATGTCGATGAATAAGGTAAAATTGGCGAATCCATCTCCATTTGTTTAAGTTTATATGTTGCATATTGCGCTTTATCAGCCTGAGATTCCACCCAATACCGGCAATATTATTCGGTTGTGCGCCAATACTGGCGCGCAATTACATCTGATTCATCCACTTGGTTTTGAAATGGACGACAAGCGCATGCGGCGTGCGGGTCTCGATTATCATGAATGGGCCAATGTCATTCACTATGAGAATGAAGCGGCATTTGTTGAGCAAAATAGCAACCGGCGTATATTTGCCTGTTCCACCAAAGGCAGCGTTCCCTATAATCAAATCACCTATCAGAATGACGATCTATTACTATTCGGACCGGAAACTCGTGGTTTACCTGCTGAATTAAGAGAGCGCTATAGTGCCATTCGCATTCCGATGAAGGAAAACAGCCGCAGCTTAAATCTTTCTAATTCGGTCGCTATTATTCTTTATGAAGCCTGGCGGCAATTAAGCTTTGTTTGACGTTGTTCTACCGGGCAGCACAGTCTTCGAGAGGGAATCTTCCACTCGAAGACTATTAACCTCATTTTTCAGATATCATTCACGGGCTGATTTGAATCACTAACCCGCAACTCAAGCCACATCGCATTTAATATTGCAAAAGTGCATGCCAGACCTGTGCCCAAAATCCAGGAAAAATACCACATAATGCCTCCTAATAGCCCATTGCGGAATTATTGTTAACGGTCTCTGGTGTCACCTTGCCCCTAAGGACGCGATAAACCCATGCCGTATACAAAAGAACCAGCGGCAGTAAAATCAGAGTTGCAAACAGCATAATTGTTAGAGTCAAAGCACTCGAAGAACTATCCCATACTGTTAAACTTTGTGAGGGATTGCTTAGCGAAGGCAGAATGAAAGGAAACATGCTGACTCCCACTGTAGCAATAATGCATGCAACGGTCAGTGCACTGAATAAAAAAGCTATTTTCTGTTTTTTAAAACATAAAATAGCAAGCAAAGCTGATATCAGTGCGGCTGCAGGCACAAGCATTGTCCAGGGTTTCTGATAATAATTGAAAAACCAGGCTCCGGGCACCCTGACTACCGTTTTATAAAGAGGGTTGGATGGTCCATCCTGCGGAATCGGATGGGCCAAGGCATAGCCGTCGATTCCCAGATAAATCCAGACTCCCGCCGCTGCAAATAAAAGAATTACCAGCATAGCACTTGCGCGCGCAGCCACGGTTGCACGGTTTTGGACAGGCCCCACTGTTTTCACTGTCAGGAAAAACGCGCCATGCATGGCCAGCATGGTTACCGATAATACCCCGCATAACAAGGCAAAGGGATTTAATAACTCCAGGAAAGTTCCAGTGTAGAAAGGACGCAGGCTCGTATCAAAATAAAAAGGAACCCCCTGCAATACATTTCCCATTGCCACACCGAAGACCAGCGCCGGCACTACTCCGCCGATAAAAAGGGCTTTGTCCCAATTATTTCGCCACTGCATCGATGGCAGTTTGGAACGGTATTTAAATCCGACTGGCCGCAAAATCAATGCGAGCAGTACCAGCAGCATGGCAAGATAAAAACCGGAAAAAGATAAGGCATACAATGCGGGCCAAGCGGCAAAAATCGCCCCGCCGCCCAGAATAAACCACACTTGATTGCCTTCCCAGGTTGGAGCAATACTATTAATCAGGATTCTCTTTTCAGTATCGTCTTTGGCGAGCCAGGGCAACCACATCACCACGCCCAGATCGAAGCCATCCATCACCGCAAATCCAATCAGCAAGAGTCCCAAGAGAATCCACCATATCACTCGCAACATTTCGTAATCGATAATCATCTTTACTCTCCATGTATCAGGCTGTCAGGACCAAGGCGTATAGCCTTTACCATCAAATAAACCTCAATGATTGCCAGTATCGTGTAAAAAATGATAAAACCGGCCAGAGAGGTCGCGACTTGAGAAAAGCTGACTGACGAGGTGGCAATGTAGGTGGGTAAAATTCCCTGTACAACCCAGGGCTGCCGCCCATATTCAGCAACTATCCAGCCCAGTTCTGCGGCAATCCAGGGCAAAGGAAGCGACCAGAAAGCCACATGGAGATACCAGCGAGTGGTGTGCAGCCTGCGTTTTATAGACAAATAAAAGCCGACAGCAAACAGCAAAATAAAGAAAAAGCCGCAAGCAACCATGATGCGAAATGAAAAAAACAGAGGGAGCACTTTCGGCTTGAGATCATTTGCCGCGGAATTAATCTGCTCTTCCGTGGCATCGCTTACATTTTCCGTATATTTTTTCAATAAAAGCCCGTAGCCTAAAGCATGACGATGTGCTTCAAACTCAGCTTTTGCCTGACTATCCTGCGGGTTTTGCTGAAGCACTGCCAAGGCTTTATAAGCAAGCATTCCCTCTCGAATATTCTGTTTTCCTTCATCAATTAACTCTGAGATACCCTGCAAGGGCTCACTAATAGAGCGTGTTGCTATTAATCCAAGCATATAGGGCACTTCAAAGCCATAGTCGGTGGTTTGTGTTTTTTCATTTGGAATACCGAAAACCGTCAGCCCCGCCGGCGCTTTTTCGGTGTGCCACATCGCTTCAATTGCAGCCAGTTTCATTTTCTGATTGCTGTTGGCAACATACCCGCTCTCGTCTCCGAGAACTACCACCGACAAAGCCGATGCCAGGCCAAAGGAAACCGCGACTGTCATCGAACGTTTGGCCAGATCAATATGGCGCCCGCGCAGTAGAAAATAAGCGCTGACAGCCAAAACAAAAATGGCGCCAGTTACATAACCCGCACTGATGGTATGAACAAATTTAGCCTGGGCAACTGGATTAAACATGACCTCGGCAAAATCACTCACTTCCATTCGCATTGTCTGGTAGTCAAATGTGGCTCCAACCGGATTTTGCATCCAGCCATTCGCAATCAGGATCCACAGGGCTGATAAGTTTGTACCTAACGCCAGCAGCCAGGTACAGCACATATGCTGAAATTTTGATAATTTATCCCAACCGAAAAAGAACAGGCCAACAAACGTGGCTTCCAGAAAAAAAGCCATTAGCCCTTCAAGCGCTAAAGGAGCACCAAACACATCCCCCACGTAGTGAGAGTAATAAGCCCAGTTGGTACCAAACTGAAATTCCATCGTCAATCCTGTGGCCACTCCCAACACAAAATTGATACCGAATAACAGTCCCCAATATTTAACCATTTGGCGCCAGATTTCACGTCCTGTCATTACATAAACAGTTTCCATGATAGCCAAGAGCAAAGACAATCCGAGAGTTAAAGGAACAAAAAGAAAATGGTACAGCGCGGTTAATGCAAATTGTAAGCGGGATAAATCGACAACTTCACTGGCAGGAATCATAGCTCACCTTAGTAACTGAAGTTAAAAAAAACAAAGCCCTTGTCCGATCAAAGAATTAACGTTCTGCGATAGCCTCCATTGTCACCGGTGAACCAAATAGATATTGCTTGAACGACTGGGGCTTTTCGATGTGATGAAAGCAAAAAAACCACAAAGCAATGAGAAGAACGATTTTTACCGCAAACGTAATCAGAATTTCACGGGAAAGGGAACGCATATCAGGCTCAGCAATTTGAAGACAAACAGTTTAACTGAAACAGAGACCCAGTACCAGTTTTGAGTTTGCTAATTATCCCTGGATTCATTCGCGAACTACACTGCGAAAACATCTTTTGATTTCCGCCTGCGCGGAAAACCTTGTTGCGTAATAAACCCAGGCAACTAAGCTGTCGTCTTTGCGAGCGTTAGCGAAGCAATCCATCACCCCGCTCAAAGCTTCCACTGGATTGCTTCACTTTGTTCGCAAAGACAGTCTTCTGCACAACTATTTTCATTTACACAATAATGCGCACCGAAATGACAGAGTTCTTCCAGTTAACTACTATGATGACAACTTCTTCTCCAGACAGCGCATATACTCACCTGCGATATCCAGACCAGATACCTGCATTATTTCTCTGATGCAAGTAGGGCTGGTGACATTAATTTCAGTCAGATAATCGCCAATCACATCAATACCCACGAAAAACAGGCCTTTTTCACGCAGAGTCGGCGCAATCTGCTCACAAATCCAGCGATCTCTGTCATTTATCTCGACTACTTCACCCCTGGCCCCTGCCGCCAGATTGCCGCGAATATCCCCTTTTGCAGGAATTCTGGCCAAAGCATAGGGAACAGGAGAGCCATCGATCACTAAAATGCGTTTATCACCATGGGTTTTGATTTCCGGGATGTAACGCTGTGCCATAATGGTCACTGTTTCATTTCGGGTCAAAACTTCCAGAATAACCGATAAATTACTGGCTTTTTCATCGACATGAAAAATCGCATTCCCACCCATTCCTTCCAGAGGCTTATACACAACCTGCTGGTGCTGCTCCCAGAACTGGTGCAAGCGGTCAATATTTTTGGTCACCAATGTTAAAGGACAGCATTGTGGAAACTGCAGGGTAAAAAACTTCTCATTGGCATCGCGTAAACTTTGCGGCTTATTGGCCACCAGCACCCCTGCCTTTTCAGCAAGCTCCAAAGCATAAGTAGCATAAATATATTCCATATCGAAAGGAGGATCCTTTCGCATCAGAATAATATTAAACTCATTGAGCGAGCGTTCAGTTCTTTCACCCACCTCAGCCCAGTTGCCAGATTGCTCATCTCCCACCCTGATTGAGGCGACCTGTGCGAAAGCCTTCCCCTGCTTGCAGGAAATATCGGCAGGTGTAAAATAATAACACTCCCACCCCAATTGCTGAGCACTCTGCAACATTGCGACAGTCGAATCTTTATACGCCTTTATTGAGTCCAGAGGATCCATCAAAACAGCCAGCTTCATTATTCGCCTCCAATTGCAGCGATTTCCCTTGCTGCAGCAAGCGCCGCTAAACGTGCGATGACGCCATAGGCGTAAAAACGGTTGGGATACTCAACAGGCGGTAAATCGCCTCTGGGCATGTTACAGGGTTGTGAAAAAGCCAAAGGTTCAAAGTGCATACCGGGAGCATTCAGATTTTCATCACTGCCTCGCCCCTGATGCACACGGTAAAAACCACCAACTACGAATTGACCCATCATGTAAACTACTGGTTCGGCAACGGCTCCATCGGGCATGGTCTCAAAGGAGAAGACCCCTTCCTGCAAAATGACGCGCTCAACTTTCTGGCTACCTTTACTGGCTGCCATCCGGGTCCGCTGCTTCCGATTCAGCTGCCGCAGTTCATTCGCATCATGCACCATCATAACGCTCATACCATAGGTACCATTATCCGCTTTAACCGCCAGAAATGGCTTTTCGTCAATCCCGTAAATTCGGTATTTGTCCTCAATTTGCTTTAAAAGCATATCGGCTGCTTCTGCAAGATTTTCCAGGCCTTCCTGAGCCATAAAATCAATCCCATCCACCGCGGTGAAATAGGGGTTAATCAGCCAGGGATCCAGATTGATTAATTCACAGAAATCACGAGAAACTTCATTAAAAAAACCAAAATGGCTGGATTTTAAACGCGAAAACCAACCGAGTTTGGCCGTGGGACGTATGCGCTGCTTAATGCCATCGAGAATGGGAGGAACGCCAGTGGACAGATCATTGTTTAATACAATGAAGCAGGGATCAAAGTCATGCAAGCCGACCCGATCCTCATGTCGTATCAGGGGTTCAATCACTAAACTGTTATTCCCCTCCAGTTCAATTTCAACAGGACTCGATAAATCAGGATCCAGACTGCCAATTCGAACATTAAATCCTGCCTGCATTAAAATATCTCTTAAGACGGCCAGGCTTTGCATATAGAAGCGATTACGCGTATGGCTTTCGGGTAGAATCAGTATACGCCTGCAGGTCGGCAGATAATCGATTAATACTGCCTGAGCCGCCTGCACGCAGAGCGGTAAGAAATCAGGATTAAGATTATTGAATCCAGCAGGAAATAAATTGGTATCCACTGGAGCAATTTTGAAACCGGCATGCCTTAGATCAACAGATGAAGTCAGAGGGGGCGGAGTCATTCGCCATTGTTGTCTGAACCAATCTTCAATATCAGCGATCCGGCTCAGTATCACTTCTTCCACATGGTACAGTGGGCCGCAATGAGCCGTAAATAAACTGGGTACCGGTACATCGTAGTGATGCATGAGAATACTCCTCAGCGATTAAACTCAAGCCTAATGAGACAGCCAGGTTTTTCTGATTATTATTATTAAAAAGAGGCAGATTGTCTGCGTAGACTCGATAAGCGTAGCGCATCCAGGTTTTTCCACGCAAGACATTAATCATTTATTTGCATATGCCAGGGATCCAACCGGTCAATTTCCCTAAGAGAAATACAGTTTGCCTGCATTTCTGTTATGATTACTCATCCAAATAGATGCAATACAATCATGCTTAATCAATTAATAGAACAATATGCAGCACAAATCGACACTTTTCAATACCTGCTCATTTTAATTAATGCGTTGCTGCATCTGTTATTTGCCGGTGCAGTAGCCCGAGATGCCGGCAGCCTCTATCAGCTGGGCCAGCGGCCTGCCCTGGTTTCTGCAGCATCCTGGGCTTTTGCGACGCTGCTGGGCGGCGTAATCACTGCCGCAATTTACTGGTTTATTCATCACTCCACATTAACACGACCTACATTGAGAGAAAAAAGTCATGAACGAACATAATATTGCCACAATCGATGTCCATGAATTAAAACAACGGATGGAAAAAAACAGCAAGCTTTGCCTGATTGATGTTCGTGAAGACTATGAGTGGCAAAATTATCGCATCCCGCAGGCTCTTCACATTCCGAAGGGCGAATTAGCCGCCCGAATTCAAGAAGAAGTCGCTGATACTGCCGAACCCATTTATCTGCACTGTCAAGGCGGAGTCCGATCGCTGGCTGCAGCCGAAACACTGATGCAAATGGGCTATCAGGAAGTGTATTCAGTCAATGGTGGTATTGCCGGCTGGAGTATGGCGGGTTATCCGATAGAGAAGTAAAGGATGTGCTGGGCTTGGAAGCCCAGCCTATACCTGTGGGGGCATCAGGTGGAAGGACCTTCAGGAACAAATTCTTCCTCGGCTACCGCAGTCTTTGAAGTAGAAGCTGACGCTTTTCCACCACCAAGAAACATATGAGATAAACTGGATAAAAAGCCTGCGTGACCGCCTTTTGCTTTCAACGCTTCTTCCCTGGCTCTCTTTTCTTCTTCCAGTTTTGCCTTTCTGTTGATTTCATTTTGCAGTTCATCTTTTCCAGAGTGAGCAGCATTTTTCAAGGCAATAAGAGTAGTGCCAAATTCCAGATGCTTAAAGATTACTCCTTCTTTACCTTCTCTGTCGTCTTGAATAACAAATTTATGATCGGTTTTTTTACCTTTGAGCTCATCACCCGCTTCATAAATTTCTGCAGAAAACGATTGATGCGCAGCGCTTAAAATTCGATAAGCAGTGACAGGGTCCATTGGATTTTTCTTATCTTCGGGTTTTAAAATTGTGTCGAGCGCACGAAAAAGAGAACTTCCTTTGTTAAGTAATCCGCCTTTTGGATTAAGTCGCGGATAGTCATCGTAAACCATCTTGCGGACTGTCAGCATCACCCCTGATAAACAATCGGCTTTCTGATCATCTGAGTAATCTACACTCAAACTGTCCAGATGAGCGATGTAAGTGTTGATGAACTTGACATCACCATAACGCTCCAATTCTTTGATATCACCAACGGAGTGGTCTGAGTTCATTTGAAGTTGTTGTTGTTTCCAAGCCTCTTTGAGCGCAGTCCAACTCAGTATTTCGTAAGCCATAATTTTCTCCTTAAACTCCATATTCCAAAAGTGAGGGCTTTCCTCACGATACCCAGTGTAAACTAATTATTTCCGTTCGTCATGACTTTTCTTTAAACGACTTAACTAAATTACAACCTCTTGTTTTTACATCAGGTTTAGGAAAAACTCTGATGAAAAATCTTTATTTCTCTTCGCCTCTGCTTTAGGATGACGCTTTGCTTCAACAGAAAGGAAATCAAATGAAGAAATACCTTAGTGTACCGCTGATGCTGCTCACCAGTATGACCTGGGCAGAAACCAAACCGCCCGCACTGGTTGTTCAGATTGTAGTGGATCAGCTTCGAGGCGACCTGCTGGAGCGCTATAAAACCAAGTTTGGCGCAGAGGGTTTTAACTACCTGCTAAGTCATGGCATCAATTACCAGAATGCCCATCACCCTCATGCGCATACTGTAACCTGTGTTGGACATGCGACTATTGCGACTGGAAGCTTCCCGGCTCTTCATGGCGTTGTGGCTAATGACTGGATTGATCGTCAAACCGGCCAGTCTGTTTATTGCATGGAAGATTTAAACAGCAAAATTATTCCAACCTCGCACACAAAAAAAGAATTGCCTGGACGCTCACCACGCCAGCTGCTGGCTTCTACTCTCAGTGATGAATTAGTGCTCGCTCAAAAAGGCCAGGCATTCGCCGTTTCCTTAAAGGATCGCGCAGCAATCACTCTTGCTGGCCATGCGGGTCAGGCCTATTGGTTTGATCGAAGCAATGGCGGCTTTGTCAGCAGCAGTTATTATTTGACGCAATACCCACAATGGGTCATCAATTGGAATGCTGATTATCAGGATAAGAATGAAACCTGGTCGTTAAGCAAGCCGGTCAATCAATATACTTTCGCCAAATCGGCAGGCTTTCCTAACCGCTCCTCCAAGGATTTCGGCAAAGGATTCCCGCACCATACTGGTGAACCGGGTAGTGAAGAATATTACGAATTCTTATCGATGACGCCCAAGGCGGATGAATTGACCGCTGATTTCGCCATTCACCTGCTCAAAGAAGAAAAATTGGGTAAAACGGCTAATACAGTCGATTATTTAGGCATTAGTTTCTCTGCTGTCGACGCAGTCGGTCATGAATTTGGACCAAACAGTCTGGAGTCAGAAGATAATTTGCTTCGTCTTGACCAAACGATGGCCAAATTACTCAAAGCGATTGATGCTCAGGTAGGACTTGCCAATACCCTAATTGTGCTCTCGGCAGATCATGGAGTTAGTGACTCGCCAAGCTATCTTTCGGAACACCATATGCCGCAAGCCAATGCCTTAAATGAGAGTGAACTGCGTCAAAAAATAGAACAAACTTTACTCAAGCGATTCCAGCTGCCAGCTAACTCTCTGCAAGCGATTATGCCTCCGTATGTGTATCTCAATCATGACGTCATCCGCTCTCATAGTATGGATATTGATCAGGTCAATGCGACCCTGGTTGAAGCACTTGGCAATTTCCCCGGCGTCTTTCAGGCTTATGCGCTGTCTTTGGCCAATACTCAACACGACTGGCTTAGCGACAAGGTGATTCGTATGGCTAATTTAAGCCGCGCCGGCGATCTTTATCTGGTGCCGCCTCCTTATCAATTGAGTGAAGATCAGGAAGGCCAGAAAGTCGATCATGGAACGCCCTGGCAATACGACAGTTATGTGCCGCTTCTTTTTGTGAACGCTCAATTTGAGCCGCAAGCGATTACTCGTCCTGTTTATACCACAGACATTGCCACTACTCTGGCAGCGGTACTGGCCATCAAATCGCCTTCTGCCGCCGTAGGTCAGCCTTTAGCGGAGGTTACGCGTTTTTATGACAATAAAGCTTGAAAAGCGTTGAATTATGGCTAATTAATAAATAAGAAGCTCAACTCATCGCTTGTCGATTCATTGCGAGCTTGGCGAAAAATTCAAATCGATGAGCTCGCAAAACGATCGGTTCAATTCCAAGGAATGGTGGTTAAAATGAATAATTTGAAAACTTTAATTCTTCTGGCGGCATTAACAGCCCTTCTCATGTTAATCGGCCGTTTATTAGGCGGCTATGGCGGCATGATGATTGCCTTGATTTTTGCGGTCGTTATGAATTTTGGCGCCTACTGGTTTTCAGATCAGATTGTATTGCGAATGTATAAAGCACAACCACTGGATGAAAGCCATCCAGTTTATTCTATTGTTTCTCAACTTGCCAATCGGGCACAAATCCCTGTTCCAAAAGTGTATATAGTTGATGCCCCCGTGCCCAATGCCTTTGCTACAGGACGAAGTCCGGAACATGCCAGCGTTGCCGTAACGACTGGAATATTATCCAGACTTAGCCAGGAAGAGCTGACAGGCGTGCTCGCGCATGAAATTTCACACGTGACTCATCGGGATACACTAATCAGTGTTATTGCTGCCACCTTGGCAGGCGCGATTAGCGGAATCGCTAATATGTTCATATTTTTGCCGATGGGCCATGACTCTGAAGGAGAGCGAAATAACCCGATCGGCGCGATATTAATGCTGATTTTAGCGCCGATGGCAGCAGGCCTGATCCAAATGGCGGTTTCTCGCTCAAGAGAATACGAAGCTGATGTCGGCGGAGCTAAATTGTCCGGTCACCCTTTATGGCTGGCCAGCGCATTGGGAAAATTGGAAATGGCCAATCAGCAGGGTCAATTTCCTGCGGCAGAAAGACATCCAACCACCGCCAATTTATTTATTGTCAATCCATTAACCAGCCAACGTCTGACTGCCCTCTTTTCAACTCACCCGCCTACTGCTGACCGGATTGCAAGATTACAGGAAATGGCGCGCGGCAGCTTTTAATCACTTGCGTTGGCAGGATATTCTAAGGATAATTCAGTCCTAGTAATTTAATTATCATGAGTATTGTATGGGACAACTTGGGCAATTTATTGTTAATCACTGGGCTTTATGGTTAGGCTTAATTCTCATTCTACTGCTCATTTTAATTAATGAAATTCAATCACAGAAAAAACGTGCCAAGGAAGTGTCGCCGCAACAGGCCGTTCACTTCATTAATCGAGACGATGCGACAGTAATTGATCTGCGTGATCTTGAAACTTATCGAAAGGGTCATATTATTAATTCAGTACGTGCCAGTGTAGAGGACTTTGAACAGCAATCACTGGATAAATATAAAGACAAACCTATTATCCTGGTTTGTGCTAAAGGTTTACAATCTACGGCATTGGCTGCTAAATTGCGTGCACAGGGATTCACCGCGCCGATGATTCTGGCAGGCGGAATAAGTGCATGGCAAAATGCAGACTTACCTCTGGTAAAAGGAAAATAAACTATGGCAAGCATAATTATGTATAGCACCAGTTACTGCCCTTATTGCGTAAGAGCCAAGCAGCTGCTTGATAGCAAAAAGGTTAGTTATCAGGAGATCCGCGTTGATGAAGAACCGGGAAAACGCGATGAAATGATTGCCCGCAGTGGACGCAGGACGGTCCCCCAGATTTTTATTAATGGTCAGCATATCGGCGGCTGTGATGATTTATATGCACTCGAAGATGCGGGTAAGCTAAATGAACTTTTACAATAACTAGGAAAAATAATGAACGAAGCCACTACAAATCCAGCGAATGAAGCTCAATTTATGATTCAAAGGGTGTACATGAAAGACAGTTCTTTTGAAACCCCTAATACGCCTGCTGTTTTCCAGCAACAATGGGAACCTGAGTTAACTCTGGATCTGAATACAGAAAATACTGAATTAGAAAAAAACGTGTATGAAGTCGTTCTTACTGTGACTGCTACTGTCAAAAATAAAAACACTACGGCGTTTCTGGCTGAAGTCAAGCAAGCAGGTATTTTTACAATCCAGGGAGCTCCTAAAGAACAATTAGGTCATTTACTGGGAAGTTTCTGTCCAAGTATTCTGTTCCCCTATGCCCGCGAAGCAATTACTTCACAAGTTATCCGCGGCAGCTTTCCTCAACTGGTACTGGCACCCATTAATTTTGATGCCCTGTATATGCAGCAACTTGAAGAGCAAAGCAAATCCAAAGCAGACGAAACAGAAACTACTCATTAATAATGAATGTTCAAAAAACCATCGCTATATTGGGAGCCGGTTCCTGGGGAACCGCAATCGCTATCCATATAGCGAATACAGGCAGAAACGTCATGCTGTGGGCGCGTAACCCGCAGCATGTTGCTTCCATGCAGACCACTCGCTGTAATCAACGTTATTTGCCGAACATCAAATTACCTGACAACTTGCAGGTCACTGATAATCTTCATGAATGTTCTGCATCGGCTGATGAAGTTATTATCGCCGTTCCCTCTCATTCTTTTTCTGAATTGCTTGAGCTTATTGACAAACCCGCAAGAGGCATCGCATGGTTGACCAAGGGGCTCGATCCATCCAGTAATCAATTTCTAAGCCAGATTGTCGCTAATCATTGGGGCGAGGAATTTTCAGTTGCGGCAATTTCAGGTCCTTCTTTTGCAAAAGAAGTCGCTCAGAGCCTGCCTACTGCCCTGACACTGGCGGGTAATAATATTGCCTACCAGGAATCCACTCGCAACCTTCTGCATCATCAGAATCTGCGCGTCTACCTAAGCAATGATTTAATTGGTGTTCAGTTGTGTGGTGCGGTTAAAAATGTTCTTGCTATTGCCTGCGGAATCAGCGATGGACTGCATTTTGGCGCCAATGCCAAAGCGGCATTAATCACCCGAGGTCTAACGGAAATGCGCCGTCTTGGAAAGGTTTTGGGCGCACGTGATGAAAGCTTTATGGGCTTGGCTGGTGTGGGCGATCTGGTATTGACCTGTACGGATGATCAGTCTCGGAACCGCCGTTTTGGCCTGCATTTAGGTCATGGAATTTCTTCTCAAGAAGCTGAAAAACTCATCGGACAAGTCGTGGAAGGCAAACATAACGCGGCACAAATTTGTCTTTTGGCAGATCGCTATCAGGTAGAAATGCCCATCTGTACTGTAGTAAACAGTCTGTTAAAGGGGGAACTGAATCCTCAGCAAGCTGTTCTTCAATTAATGAGCCGCTCTGCTCGAGATGAAGATTGAATCTATAGTTTTAATATAATCTATACTTATTCTCATTCGTTCTTGCTGTATTAAAACCATTCAATAATAAGGAGATTAATAATGGACCAGCCACAAATTGGGAAATTCTGCTGGAATGAGCTAGCTACGCCTGATGTATCTGCTGCCAAAGAATTCTATGGAAAATTGTTAGGATGGCAGTTCACTGAACATGATACCGGCGATATGGTTTATACGTTTATTAAAACCGCGGGAAGCGACGATCTTGGTGGAATATGGGGAATCCCTAAAGACAGGCAAAACGAAATTCCACCTCACTGGATGGGATATATCCTGGTTGAAGATCTTGAAGAGAAACTGGAAAAAGCCACTGAATTAGGAGCCACTGTAAAAATGCCGGTTACGCCAGTGGGTGAAATTGGTTACTTCGCGATCCTCGTGGATCCCACTGGCGCTCATATTGCACTATGGCAGAATAGATAGGTCTACCCGAAAGTGGGAGACACTCTAATCCGATTTTACCTAACGTAGGTCGGGCGCTTCGCCCGACGTTTTCGAATTGTTGAAATTTGATGAAAATGGAATTGTCGGGCGAAGCGCCCGACCTACGCTGAGGTGTTTATCTGGGCCCTGCAGGCGCTTCGCTCAGAGCATCAGTGTGTTCTTCCAAAGATAATGGAATATCATAAACTTCACACAACTCTTTTAATTTGAGGTTAAATGGCTCAGCAGCAATTAAGGAGGATTTGATAAAAAGTGATTCATCCAAATGTAATTCGTCATTAAATACAGCATTAGATAAGACATTTATTTTATGACTGCAATCAGCACTCTGTTCCTCAGCAGTAAATATGGATTTTCCCTCATGTGGTTCCAGCAGTGCTTGGATAGCATCCTTCATTTCCGAACCAAGATGCCGGGGATTTCTTCTATAATACATATCATCGGGATAACACTGATCATTGTAATACTTGGCAGCTAATAATGTACCAATCACAATTTTGAACTGTTCTTCCTGATTTAGATTGGCATCATTTAACAACTCCAATCCTTTTTTTAGATACTCTCGACTATAGCTTTTAAACGGTTTAATATAGACATACCCCTGATGAATAGTCGCACAGTTTGTCATACACTGATGCAATGTATTCTTTGCCATATCTATAAATAACAGACCATCCGTACAATGCGTTATTTCAGCATATTGATCGCTGACCGTCTTTAGTTTTTGCCAAAATCCCATAGAAATCCTTTAATAATATTAACTGAATCTTTTTTGCTAGCAGAAGATATACAGAGCAATCATCAGATCTTAAAATCGAAGTGCTGGCGATGTTCTTCCAATAATTAGATATCTCAGATTACACTTGAGATATTAAAACTTGAACATGTACTTGAATGGTGCCCAGGGCCGGAGTCGAACCGGCACGGGATTTAACTCCCGAGGGATTTTAAGTCCCTTGCGTCTACCTGTTTCGCCACCTGGGCATTTTTGTGGAGGCTGAGGCCGGAATCGAACCGGCGTACACGGCTTTGCAGGCCGCTGCATGACCACTCTGCCACACAGCCTTATTTTTCTGTTGAAAAAAAAGCGACTTATACGTCGCTTTGAATTTGGAGCGGGAAACGAGACTCGAACTCGCGACCCCAACCTTGGCAAGGTTGTGCTCTACCAACTGAGCTATTCCCGCGTCTTTATGTGAAGCATTTTACCGAAAATTGATTCTCTGTCAACACATAAATTTAACTTTTTTTAGTTAATTCTGGCCATGCAATGGACAAATAAATAACCATTGACCATATGGTCAAAATGGCGGCCACATAAAGCAAAATAAAACCAATTAATCCCCACCAGGACTGAGTCGGATCAAAGGCTACCAGTAAAACCAGCGCCGCCATTTGCAATGTGGTTTTAACCTTGCCAATGTAACTTACAGTGACACTGGCTCGACTGCCCACCTCTGCCATCCACTCACGAAGTGCTGAGATCACGATTTCTCTGCCTACAATAACGATAGCCGGCAATGTGATGTAATCGACATCCCTCGCTCCAACCAGCAGCAGAAGCGTACAGGCAACCAGTAATTTATCAGCAACAGGATCAAGAAAAGCACCGAATGGCGACATCAATTTCATTTTTCGGGCAACATAACCATCCAGCCAGTCAGTAAATCCCGCTAAAGCAAAAATAATGGCCGCCAAACCCCTCGACCAGGCGAAGGGCAGATAAAATACAATAATAAAAACCGGAATCAGCACTATCCGAAACAACGTCAACATATTGGGTAAACTGGTTAGATTACTCACGACATCAATCCTTTTGGGGCAGTTGAAGAAAATCTGCAACCAGCTGGTAATCATCAAATACGGCCAGTGCACCTGATTGCTCTAATAACTCCGGATGCTGGTGGTAAAAATCAACCCCAATCACATCAACTTGTAAACTTTTCGCCATTTCCATATCAGTGGGTGAGTCTCCTATCATCAGCGTCTCGCTCGCAGTAACTCCAAAATCCTGCAAAATTTCTTTAAGCATTTCCGGATGCGGTTTGGATGGAAGGCTGCCTGCCGATTTTGTCACAATGAAATATTTTTCAAGCCCGGTGCTTTGCAGCGCCTTATGCAAACTTTGCTGCCCCTTGTTGGTGGCAATTGCAAGAAAAACGCCTTCTTCACTCAAGCGTCTGATTAGGTCAAAAACACCCGGAATCAAATAAACTTCCGCATGTCGAGTATATAGTTTACTTTGAACCGCCTCCAGCAATTCTTCCATCTGCTGCGTACTTAAATGAGGGAATACTTTTTTAGTCGCCTTAACCAGACCAAGGTTTACATTTTCCCTTGCTATTTCAGGATTTAACTCCCCAAAATTCAGGCGCTTTGCTTCACTGGCCACATAATCGATAATTTGCCCCAGAGTGTCGCTGATTGTCCCTTCCCAGTCGAAGACGACCAGACGATATCGCTTACTCATGAATACCACACTCCCGTGTACGTAAAAATTTTAATGTTTGACTAAATTGCTCATCCAATTCAGCTTCAAAGCAAAGTTTTTTATCCTTCAGATTAAATTGAATTGCGCGCGCATGCAAATATAGTCGAGAACGATCCTGAATGAAATCATAGGACAAACGTCTGCCGCCATATTTTTCATCGCCAGCGATTGGGTGTTTAATATGTGCGCTATGTACCCTGATCTGGTGCGTGCGGCCTGTTTTGGGTGAAGCCTCTATCCAACAGGCATCTGAGTAATTCTCCAATAATCTGAAAGTTGTTTGCGAGGGCTTGCCTTCTGGATGCACGACAACCACACGCTCGCCTGATTGCAGATTATTTTTCTTTAAAGGGGCATCAACCAGAATTTTTTTTTCATCCGCCCAGCTATTTTGAAGAAGTGCCCAATAAATTTTCTTTACCTCTCTGCTTTCCAATTGCGCCTGGATTAATCGGAGTGCACTTCTTTTTTTGGCCAGCAAAAGACAGCCTGAAGTCTCTCTATCCAGACGATGAACCAGTTCGAGATAATGAAGATCGGTCCGAATTTTTCGTAAAGCCTCGATAACTCCCAGATTTAAACCACTGCCGCCGTGAACGGCGATACCTGCGGGCTTATTAATGACGAGCAGCTCGCCGTCTTCATAAATAATACTTTGTCTCAGGCGCTGCTCCATCCTGTCGCCGACAAAAATCTCTTTTTCCTGGCTGACACGCACAGGCGGAATACGAAGAATATCGCCTTCTTTCAAGCGGCTGGATGCTTCTGCTCTTTTTTTGTTGATGCGTACTTCCCCGGAACGAATGATACGATAGATATGACTCTTGGGAACTCCTTTTAATATCCTCATCAGATAATTGTCGAGACGCTGCCCCTCTTCATTGGCAGTGACTTCCAGATAGCGTACATCATTCATTCTCAATAACCTATTTGCTGTGGCAGTTTTTTTTGCTAAAATGCTAGGCGTCGGAAAAAAAATATTTCGACGACCGAATTATACCGTATAATGACTAAAAAGTTTAATTGCCGATAAAAATCGGCACACTTACGATAAATAAAATGCGCTTCCCTTAGGTTAATGATATGAAGGAAGTAAACCCGGTATTAAGAGTCATAAACTGAGAACTCACCGGATACCTGCGCATGTGAGACATGTGTGTAGATGTAAAACGACTTGAATATTAGAGTCAAGGCTATGTTACGCTATTCTTAAGTAAACACCTGCTCTGCGTAAACAGTCCTTTAAATACAAGCACTTACATGCACCATTGATTGAATGGTAACTTGCGTATGGTCTGAATTTAGTAATATTGGGAAATGCTTAATAAATTTTGTTTGGTTAAAGAGACATAAATCCGGGATCTGTTGATTTGACAAAGTAACTTATTGTTACTATTCAATGCCATCATCCCTGTCCAGTACTGCCATACGAACTAATGATTAGTGTTTGTTTGCTGTACTTTGCCTGTACCCGGGCGTGAAACGTTTAACGAACAAAAAGATCCTGCACTGTCGTTCTGCTTAAGTGTTGCGCCCTCAACGGGGTGTGTGATGGAGAAAATGTTAATAAATGCGACTCAAACTGAGGAAGTTCGAGTTGCCCTGATAAAAGATAATTACCTGTTTGATTTGGACATTGATTGCCCAACAGAAGTCAAAAAGAAAGGCAATATCTACAAAGCTGTTGTCACTCGTCGTGAACCAAGTCTTGATGCCGTTTTCGTGGAATATGGTGCAAAACGACAAGGGTTCTTGCCACTAAAAGAAATCGCTCCCGAGTATCTGAGTAAAAATCCTGAAGAATTTGGCGATGATCGTCCTCCAATTACCTCATTAATTCGTGAAAACCAGGAGTTACTGGTTCAGGTGGATAAAGAGGAACGCGGCGGCAAAGGAGCAGCACTCACTACATTCATTACTTTGGCAGGCTGTTATCTGGTTCTGATGCCGAATAATCCAAATTCTGGCGGTATTTCGCGCCGCATCGAAGGCGATGACCGCGATGAACTGAAAGAAACACTCAACGCTCTGGAATTACCAGAAGGAATGGGCTTAATCATTCGTACAGCAGGTGTTGGCAAAGGCCAGGATGAATTGCAGGCTGATCTTGATATGCTGTGCAATCAGTGGCAAGCCATTAATCAGGCCTATACTAATCAACTGGCTCCCTGCCTCATTCATCAGGAAGGTGATGTGATTATTCGCTCAATTCGCGATAATCTCAGAAAATCGATTTCTGAAATCATCATTGATGATCAGATTTCCTATGTTAAGGCCAAACAATACATTGAGCAGGTTAAACCTGATTTCTTACCCAATGTTAAATTGTATAACAACAATATCCCTCTGTTTAATTATTACCAGATTGAAAGTCAGATTGAAACGGCTTATCAGCGTGAAGTACCCCTACCCTCCGGCGGTTCTCTGGTCATCGATCGCACTGAAGCGCTGGTGTCCATTGATGTTAACTCAGCCAAGGCGACCAGTGGTGCCGATATTGAAACAACTGCATTAAATACCAATCTCGAAGCAGCCAATGAGATTGCACGTCAGTTACGTTTACGCGATCTCGGTGGTCTGGTGGTCATCGATTTCATCGATATGAACTCCAGCAAGAACCAGCGTGACGTGGAAAATGAGTTAAAAGAAGCATTAAAAACCGATCGGGCAAGGATTCAGGTGGGCCGGATTTCTCGCTTTGGTTTACTGGAAATGTCCCGCCAGCGTTTGAGACTTTCTCTGGGAGAAACCGCTCAGGAAGTTTGCCCGCGCTGCGAAGGACGTGGTACTGTCAGAAATATTCAGTCGCATGGTCTGTCTATTGTACGTCTTATCGAAGAAGAAGCCCTGAAGGATAAAACAGCAGAAGTTCATGTTCAGGTGCCCGTTGAAATGGCGACCTTTATCATCAATGAGAAACGTGAGTTTATTCTGCATATTGAAAAACGCCATGGGGTTAAAATTATTATTATTGCTAACCCTTACATGCAAACACCTCAATATAGCATCACGCGCTTAAAAGAAGATAATGTGGGCAAGAACAAGAAACCCAGTTATTCAATGATTCAACAGCCCGAATTAGCGCTTGTGCGCGATGAGCAGGATGCTGTAAGAGACGAACCTGCTGTTAAAGCCTTTGCCGTAGCCGCTGGTTCAAAAGCGCCTCAGACCAGCTTTATCAAGCGTTTGTGGACGAGTCTTTTTGGCGGTTCGGATGAGACATCAAAACAACCTGCTGCCAAAACTGAGCCTAAACAGACCCGTCATCAGCATCCTCGTCAGCAAAATACCAGAGCTGTAAATAGCGGCGAGAAACGACAAGGCGGCTCGCCTTCTCGCAGAAGACGTTCGCCTGGCAATCAGCAACGTCAGGCTTCCGGTGCGAATATGCAGCGCAAAAAAGGCGGCAACCAGCAGCAGTCCGGTGCGCGAGTCGTTCCTTTAAAAACTGATGCAAACTCGGGGAAAAGGAAGGATAAAGAACAAGTCAATAATAGAGAGCACAGCGATAACTAATTGACGCTGGCCATATCTCTGCTCAAAAGGCCTTTCTTCCTTTCCGGGAGAAAGGCTTTTTATTTGGGACATCCTACAATCATATGGCCACAAATATCAGGCACGCGAGAAATCAAAACTCAAAACCGAGGCTATATCAGTCTGCTGCAAAGCCAGCATGATCAGGCGATCTACTCCCAAAGCCACCCCACTGCAGGCTGGCAACCCATGCGCTAATGCGGCGAGGAATAAAGGATCAATGGGTGGAAGCTCCAGATTGAGCCTTTCTCGTTGAGCTAGATCCTGGTTAAAGCGTTGTCTTTGCTTTTCAATATCCAGCAATTCATGAAAACCGTTCGCTAACTCCATTCCCCGGTAGTAAAATTCAAACCGCTGGGCTCGCCCGTTATTGACCTGGGCTAATGCAGCCTGAGAAACCGGGAAATCATAGATAACGACTGGCGCATCACTACTGGCTAAAGCCGGTTCAATGACATGGCTCATCAATAAGAACAGATATTGATCAGGATCACGCTCGTTCTTCGCCAGCACATAATCCAACTCAAATTGCTTTAGGCAATGACGGTAATCAGTGATACTTGCCGCAAATGGGTCAACTGCGCATAGTTCCTCAAAAACCTGTTGATAGGTTTTACGGATTGCAGGAGGGCAATTTATGATTGTTTGCAGGAGCTCATCCACTTCTTTTATCAAGGCATGATGATCTATATCCAGCTGATACCACTCCAGCATTGTGAACTCAGGGTTGTGGTGCCGGCCAACTTCATCATCACGATACGCTTTAGCCATTTGGAAAATCGGGCCGCTGCCGGCTGCCAGAAGCCGTTTCATATGATATTCAGGGGAAGTTTGCAGATAATATGTCTGATTGCGAAATATCGCTTTGATATTGCTTAAATACACATCAGTGATGCCACAGCGAGCCATTGCGGGCGTTTCTACTTCCAAGTAGCCGCGTTGGTTGAAGAAACTGCGGATATTATTCATAATTGCAGCCCGTTGCCTTAACAGCTGTATTGAGGTGGATGGCTGCCATTGATCAGGAAGATGCATGGAATGACCTTGTAAATAATGTTTGATGTAATGCCTTTGATTGATGTGAAGGTGAATGGGTGTCAGCTTAAAGAAAATCCCCTCTCTCTAACTCTCTCCCTGAGGGAGAGAGGACTTTCTTTTAGGGGTATTAATAAAATATACCCAGTTCCAATCTGGCCGCCTCAGTCATGCGTTCCTGGGTCCAGGGTGGATCCCATACTAATTCAACGGTGCAGTCGCTAATCCCTTCTACACGATTCACGGCCTGTTCCACTGTACCCGGGAATGTCTGGGCGACTGGACAGCCGGGAGTGGTCAGTGTCATTTTAACATGAGCATGGTGCTCATCATCGATTTCAATATCATAGATCAAACCGAGATCATAAATATTCACAGGAATTTCCGGATCAAATACGGTCTTCAGCTCACTAATCACAAGCTCTTTAAGTTGCTCCTGCTCAGGTTTTTTTTTAAATCCGAACATTGTTTTACTCCGTACTCACCGTCGATCTGCTTTGCTTTAAGGCTGCTTCGAGAGTATGCCAGGCCAGAGTGGCGCATTTAACACGGGCAGGAAAAGCACGCACACCCGCTAAAACAGCCAATTTATCTAAAGCTGCCAATTCATTGGATTCATCACTGGTAACCATGTGATGAAAACGCTGAAATAAATGATGAGCTTCCTCGATGGATTTGCCTCGCAAAGCTTCTGTCATCAATGAGGCGGAGGCTTGCGAAATCGCACAGCCGCAACCGACAAAGCTAAGCGCTTCCACCACTTCATTTTCGATTTTGACATAAAGCGTTAACTTGTCCCCGCATAGAGGATTAAATCCATTGGCCTGCGCAGTGGCCTTTTCCATCGCATAATGATTGCGAGGATTACGGTTATGATCGATTATGATTTCCTGATATAACTCTCTTAGTTCTGTATTCATGCAAATACCTCTTTGACTTTTTTCAAAGCATGAATGCAGCGATCAATTTCCTCAATGGTATTATAAAAGGAAAGGGAAATGCGGGTAGTGGCTGCAATATCAAAAAAGTCCATTAAAGGCATTGCACAATGGTGACCGCTGCGAATGGCAATTCCTTCACTATCCAGAATAGTGCCAATATCATGTGAATGTATTTTTCCATGAACAAAGGAAATAATGGGCACTTTGTGTTTTGCAGTACCTACAATATTAAAGCCTTTAAGTGCTTTAATCTCCTGGGTCGCATACGCCAGCAAGTAACTTTCATAGGCAAGTACCGCATCCATATCGAGTGACCACAGATAATCGATGGTCGCACCTAAACCAATTGCTCCTGAAATATTGGGGGTTCCCGCTTCAAATTTATGCGGCAACTGAGCATAATCGCTGGCTTCAAATGTGACATAATTAATCATTTCTCCGCCACCCTGATAAGGTCCCATGTCATCCAGTAAATGCTCTTTTCCCCATAGCACACCAATGCCAGTCGGTCCATACATCTTGTGGCCGGAGAACGCATAGAAATCGCAATTCAAATCCTGGACATTAATAGGCAGATGAGCAGAGGCCTGGGCGCCATCCAATAAAACCAAAGCCCCTTTGGCATGGGCCATTTCAATCATCTTCTTAACCGGGTTGATAGTACCCAAGGCATTGGAAGCATAGCTTATTGAGACGAATTTGGTGTTATCCGTTAACAGCCGTTCATATTCATCCAATAGCACTTCACCATCATAGGAAATGGGAGCAACTGTTAATTTTGCGCCGGTTTTTTTACAAACCATTTGCCAGGGAACAATATTGGAGTGATGCTCCATATGGGTTATAAGAATTTCCTCCCCTGGCATTATCCTCGGCCCGACAAAACTTTGAGCTACCAGATTAATAGCCTCGGTTGTACCACGTACGAATATACATTCTCTTAAGCTTTTAGCATGGATAAAGCGTTGAACCTTACCGCGGGCAATTTCGTATTGCTGTGTGGCGCGGGCACTGAGAGCATGAACCCCTCGATGAACATTCGCATTATCGTTTGTATAATAATCAGTAAGCGCCTGAATTACCGACTTTGGTTTTTGGGTTGTCGCAGCATTGTCAAAATAAACCAGCGGATGTTCATTTACATTTTGATGTAAAATAGGAAAATCATTACGGATTTGGGCCACGTTAAACGTGTCAATCAGAGTATTTGCATCAGGCATGATTCTCCTCCAATTGCTGATTAATCAAATTGCCAATCCACTCAGCGGCAGGACAATAGGCTATCAGCTTCAAATTTTCGGCAGCAAAAGCCTGAATCAGATAACGGCTGGCTTCCTGCCGTCCTATACCACGCGTTGCCAGATAAAATAAGGCATCCTCATCCAGTTGCCCCACTGTGGCACCATGTGAACAAATTACATCGTCCGCAAAAATTTCCAGCTGCGGCTTGGTATTCACTTCAGACTGTCCGCTGAGTAATAAATTTTTATTCTGCTGTTGGGCTTCAGTTTGCTGAGCTCCCGGGGCAACAATCACCTTGCCATTGAATACCGCTCGGGATTTGCCTGACAAAATGCCTTTATAATCCTGAGTGCTGCGGCATTCGGGCATGATATGATTCACCAGGGTGTGATGATCGATATGCTGATTATCGCCGGGAATATAAATACCGTTCATTAAACAGGCAGCCTGTGATTCTTTCATCGCAATATTAATATCGCTGCGCACTAATCGTCCACCCAGACTTAAGGAATGGCTTTTAAACTCACTGGCATAGGCCTGCTGCACAGACAAATGGCCAATGTGAAAAGCCTTCCTGCTTTCCTGCTGAATTTTGTAATGGGTTAAATCAGCTTGTTTTGATAAATAAACCTCAGTCATCTGATTGTTTAAATAAACACAATCCTTTTTACCTTGATACGATTCCACGACTACCGCAGAGGCATTTTGTTCAAGAATGATAAGAGTACGCGAATGCACAGCAAGCTCGCTTATATCCTGCCAGTAATTAATAACCAGCGGCTCTTCGAGTTTTACGTTTGCGGGAATATAGATAAATAGACCACTGTTTAAACTGGCCATATTTAAAGCCTGAAAGCCATGCTCAAAATGCGTCTGTTTTAAATAGGCATTCACTCGTTCAGGCTGTTCCTGAATGATTGTCAGAAGGGATTCGACAATAACGCCCTTTTCACGCAACTGCAAAATGGCTTCAGAACTATAAAACGAACCATTATTCAGACCACAGTGAATACCAAAATCAGGTGCTGGAACCGCGGGCTGTTTGACATCCTCAGGCAGTTCAGAATGAAACTCATACTGCAGCAGCGGATCAACCAGCGTGTATTTCCATTCCTCATGATGTCGGGTGGGAAACCCCAGGCGTCTGAACTCCTGCAAGGCATGCCGCTGAACATCTGCCAAAGCGGGCAATGACGCCGGTTTATTCTTGATTTGTGATTGATAAAACTCGACTATTGCGCTCATGACTATACCGTCTCCTCGAGCCAGCTATAGCCTTTTTTCTCCAGCTCCAGCGCCAGATTTTTATCACCCGATTTGATAATTCGCCCATTGGCCAGAACATGGATAAAATCAGGCTCAATATAATCCAGCAATCTTTGATAGTGTGTAACGAGGATTATCGCTCTATCAGGTGAACGCATGGCGTTAACTCCTTGGGAGATAATCCGCAGAGCATCAATATCCAAACCGGAATCGGTTTCATCAAGAATGGCCAGCTTAGGCTCTAAAGCTGCCATTTGTAAAATCTCATTGCGTTTCTTCTCGCCACCTGAAAAGCCTTCGTTAATACTGCGATAAAGAAAACTCTCATCCATATCCAGCAGTTGGCATTTTTCACGAATAAAGCTTAGAAAATCAATAGCATCAAAGGTTGGCTTACCCAGACCTTTTCTGACAGCATTGACCGATGCTTTCAGGAAATTAATATTGGTAACTCCCGGGATTTCCACAGGATATTGAAATGACATAAAAATACCGGATTGTGCTCTTTGTTCCGGTGAAAAAGGCAACAGATCCTGCCCCGCATACTGGATTTCTCCATCGGTCACAGTGTAGGCAGGATGACCGGCCAATACTTTGGATAAGGTGCTTTTACCTGAGCCATTAGGGCCCATAATGGCATGCACTTCCCCAGCGTTAACCTGCAAATCAATCCCTTTTAAAATAGGTTGAGAATTGATGGCCACATTAAGATTTTTAATTTCTAACATATTAACCTACTGCCCCTTCCAGACTGATACCTAATAATTTGGTTGCTTCAACCGCAAACTCCATAGGTAGTTCTTTTAAAACCTGTTTACAGAAACCATTAACTATCATTGATACAGCATCTTCCGTATCAATCCCGCGTTGCTGACAATAAAATAATTGCTCTTCACTGATTTTTGAGGTGGTCGCCTCATGCTCAATCTGGGCACTGGGATTTTTAACCTCAATATAAGGAAAGGTATGAGCTGAACAATGGCTGCCCATTAACATGGAATCGCATTGCGTGAAATTTCTGGCATTGGTCGCCGTGGGGGCAATACGCACTAATCCACGATAGGCATTATGGGCATGGCCTGCGCTAATACCTTTGGCAATAATAGTTGAACGGGTATTTTTGCCCAAATGAATCATTTTGGTTCCAGTGTCCGCTTGCTGAAAATTGTTCGTTAAGGCAACGGAATAAAACTCCCCTACTGAATCATCTCCCTGCAGAATAACACTGGGATATTTCCAGGTAATTGCCGAACCGGTTTCAATTTGCGTCCAGGAAATTTTTGAGCGCTTACCGCGGCAAGCTCCACGCTTGGTTACGAAATTATAAATACCCCCTTTTCCTTCTTTATCACCGGGATACCAGTTTTGCACGGTTGAGTACTTAATCTGAGCACCCTCAAGAGCAACCAGCTCCACCACTGCAGCATGCAGTTGATTTTCATCACGCATGGGTGCGGTGCAGCCTTCCAGATAGGAAACGTAGCTATGATCATCTGCAATAATCAAGGTACGCTCAAACTGACCCGTGGATGCGGCATTGATTCGGAAATAAGTGGATAACTCCATGGGGCAGCGAACACCTTTAGGAATATATACAAAGGAGCCGTCACTAAATACGGCGGAATTAAGCGCTGCATAGAAATTATCGCGGTAGGAAACAACCGAGCCAAGATATTGCTTCACCAGATCAGGATAGAGATGAACCGCTTCTGAAAGCGGGCAGAAAATAACCCCTACTTCGGCTAGTTTGGCTTTAAACGTCGTGGCCACAGAGACACTATCGAACACCGCGTCTACAGCGACTCCTGCCAGCATTTCCTGCTCACGCAAAGGGATCCCCAGTTTTTCATAAGTTCGCAGTAATTCCGGATCGACCTCATCCAGACTTTTAGGAGCATCTTTTTTAGACTTGGGTGCGGAATAATAGGATATCGCCTGATAATCCACCGGCGGATAATGAACACTTGACCACTCGGGATGGGTCATGGTTTTCCAGTGAGCAAAAGCCTTTAAACGCCAATCCAGCATAAACTGAGGCTCATTTTTGATGGCTGACAACCGGCGAATAATCTCTTCATTTAATCCGGGCTCAAAGGTTTCCACCTCGATATCGGTCACGAAACCATGTTCATATTCCCTTTCCAGAAGGGCTGTAATTTGTTCATTGCTTTTAGCCACGACTTACTCCACTCGCTAACTGCTTGATGCGGTCAATTTCAATACTTTGCAATGTTGGTTTGGCCAAAACCTCCAGGCTGACACTGTCCAGAGCTGCTTCGATTGCCTGGCTAATCAGGCGCCAGTTGCCCTGAATATGACAAAAGCCTTGCAATGAGCATTCATTCGGTTGCAAACTGCATTCAATCAAGCCGCGCTGCTCTTCTAATGCGTAAATAATCTGGGCCACTGAAATTTCACTGGCGGGTCTCTGCAGTCGATAACCACCGCTGACGCCCCTGACAGAAATTAATAATCCCGCGACCGTCAGACGTTTTAGCAATTTACTGACCGTCGGTATACTCAAATGAGTATTTTGAGCTATATCTCTGGCATTACAAAGCTGACCCGGCGATTTTGCCAGATGAACCATGACTACTGTTCCATAATCGGCCAATTTGCTGATGCGCAGCATAGCACCCCCACATCAAATAATCTAGTACTAAATCAGTCTGATTTATTCCTCATCATTAAGTATAACATGAACTTGATCATATAGTACTAATTCAGTTCTATTTAGAAAACAGTGGCGTATTCTAGCTAAAACTTTGGATAGTCTCAATAAGGTTTATGGGTTTGACAAACAATTGTCTCCTGACGATCTTGCATTGCAATGTTAATTATCACGCTGTTCATTTGACAGTCAGTTTTTTCTCGATATAATAGCGGCCAAGCCGCGATACTAAGCAACGAGAAGCGCCTCCATCTGTTAATTTTGGAATTAAATCATGACCTTATCAGTTCAACGCATTCTGCTATCTTTCCTTCTAATCTTTAATCTTTCCAATCTGTTCGCAGAACCTCAGAATCTGGGTCTTCTTAAAGATGAACTCGTTCAGTATCACAACGACGGCCGGTATGAAAAAGAATTCAATGAGGTGATTCGCCAGGCAGAGTGCTATATCGAAAAACGAGCAGCTCAAAACAGAAAAATGCAGAACAGGGAAAAACTGGCTCTGGTTCTTGATATTGATGAAACCAGCCTGAGTAATTATCCCAACCTGGAGAAACACGGTTTTGCTGTCAGCACCGAAGCATTTAGAAAATCTGTATTTAAAGGCAAGGCGACCGCCTTTCCTGGCATGTTGCATCTTTATAATCTTGCTCAAAAAAACAATATCACTGTTTTTTTTGTGACTGGACGTCGAACCAATGAGCGCCAGCCCACCGAGCTCAATTTACACCGGGCGGGCTACAATCACTGGGGAGCCCTTTTCTTAAAGCCCATAGATTATAAAGAATCTTCGGTTATTCCATTCAAATCAGGCACGCGAAAGGCGATTGAGGCGAAAGGTTATACCATAGTCGCTACAATCGGTGATCAATATAGTGATTTGAAAGGTGGATTCGCTGAGAAAGGATTTAAATTACCTAATCCTTATTATTTCCTACCCTAATTCATAAGATTTTTCATGACTCTTTCCGGAGCTGATATTCGAGTGATAAGATAAAGCTCTCTCGCTTCATCATACTGAATATTGGCTCGCCAGCTTTGACGAAAATCGGCTGTATCCTGACCATAAAGCACTTTAATTAAAGGGTCTTGGTCAGGGAAATCCTCTATCGAGAGCTCATCCAGTTGTTTAATAGTCATTTGTGACAGGCTTTGCCCGTAAATTGAGATAAAATGCTCATCCAGACTGTCAAAGTAGTCGATAAAATCATCATAAAAAGCTTCCAGTACTTCACGATGATAGTAATACATGAAATTGTTTTGCTGTATGATGTCCATTTGCAGCCAGCTCACATCCAGAAAACGCAGGCATTCATTCAACATATAATCGACTTTGTTCATCAGATTGCAATCGCCGCAAGCGATACAATACATCATAAACCCTGCTTCCTCTTTAAACTGCGACCACAGCTCTGTATCACTGATTAAATCAGGATAATTTTTTATCTGTTGTTCGACTGTAAGATGAGCTGCCTCCAGTGTGTATAAATGCGTCCATCTTAAAACCTGGGATTTCGACAGTTTTTCTCCCTTCGCGTTGGGTAAATATAGCGACGGCTGGTTAACTCTGGTAAATAATCGCTGCTCAATATTGTTCAATTGCGATAGGGATATAGTGTTATTCGCATGTATGGGGGTCGATTGTAAAGAAAGTAAAGGCTGAATTTCGCAGCGAACCAATATTCGATAACATAACTCGGCCAGCTGCATCATGCATAGGTGTTTATCGCTAAATATGACAGGCTGTTTTCTTTTAAACGTCGGCCATTGGGTCAGCAAAAGCGGGGCAATTATATGCCCGAATTCGTTCCGATAAAGACTCGCTCCATTTCGATTTATATTGTCTTCCCTAAGCATCCGAGACTTTATTTCCCCCAAAAACAGGGTACTCATTACCATCAATCTCCCACAGCTTATCTATTAAGAATAGCTTATAGAGAGTAATCTGGGGAATAAGTTCCAGAGCTTGGAAATGTCAGTCGCAACCTGGAGAACTCTGTGCCTGCTTTAAGGATTTCTTTTCACTTTTCCAATCTCTGAAATGGGGATAAACACCTCGTCATCCTGGTGCTTTTCACCTTTCCAGGCATGACCGTACACTACTTCGTAGGTCAGAGGATATTTATTATCTTCTGTAGAAAATTGCTGATAATTTTTTTCAAATTTTTTCCATGCCTCGCAACCTGTTAATCCATGATTTCGTTTTGGATTGATGTTGCGCACTCCCTGATTCTTCAGACTGCGAATCAATTGCGCTACGCTTTTATAATGAACAGCGAGCAGCTCCATATCAATTACCGGATCCAGGAAGTTTTCGCGTAGCAATTCATCCCCGATATCATGCATATCAGCAAATTCATTAGTATGCTCATAGACATCAGCCGACCGCCAGCTTTCACGAATCTCCTTGAAAGTATCTGGTCCGAGGGTCGAAAACATTAGGCACCCATGCACATTCATCACCCGATGCAGCTCTTTTAATACCGCTTGCAAAGGATGCGACCAATGAATAACCTGATTGGCAAATACTAAATCAAATACGCGATCAGCAAAGGGTAAACGCATCATATCCGCATTGACCAAAGGCCATTTACGCCATAATTTCTGCTTCTGTCTCGCCTGCAACAACATGCCATAGGCCAGATCCAGCGCGATAACCTGCGCTTGCGGATAGCGCTTTTTCAATTGGACGGTGAATAATCCCGTGCCGCAACCTAAGTCGAGCACATAGCGAGGAGTGATTTTTAAGTAGGACAGGCGATCAAAAAGGCGTTGACCAATTTCATTTTGTACCTTGGCGGCCTGTTCGTATTCTGAAGCATGGCGATTGAAGGCCTTGCAAACTTCTGTTTTCGGGTTCATCATCAGCACAAATGGAATGAATCCAATCTGGTAAAAAAATCGAAGTATAACACCGCTAGTTAGCTGGCAACAGGATTATCAAAGATGGATAGCCTAGATAACCGCTCTTTCTGCTGGAAAAATATTTTCAACAGATTAAAACTACCTGCTGTTTGCAAGCTCTGTTCCCAGTACCATACCGGGAGTCAGGCTATTTGCCCATTTTGTATGAGCTTGTTCAAAAAAATTGAAACTGCCTGCTGCATCTGTAGAATGCCAATAGGAGAACAATTCGATCTCTGTGGTGCCTGTATTAAAAAAAAGCCGCAGTTTAATCGCGTATTTACCGCCTATCGTTATGAGGAACCTCTGCGTGGCTTAATTCATGAATTTAAATATCGGGAGGGCCTTTATCTGCTGCCTGTCTTGCTTAAGCTGCTTCTTGATGCCTTGCCCCTGTCACTTGAAAAACCCGATTGCATTCTCCCTGTTCCCCTGTATTTTAAAAAGCTGCGGCAAAGAGGTTTTAATCAGGCAGCCCTTCTTGCCAGAGGTGTCGCCAGACATTTAGAGGTACCTTATGATTTCATTTCATGTCAGAAAATAAAGAATACTTCCCCCCAGGCGCAGCTCAATCGTAAACAACGGCGCAGCAATCTCTTCAACAGCTTTTCTGTACGAGAGATTCCCTATTCCCATATTATTCTTGTGGATGATTTGTTGACCACCGGAAGTACAGTGAATGAGTTATCAGCATTATTAAAACGACAAGGCGTCAAAAAAATTGATGTATTATGTTGTGCCAGAACAATTGGCTAACGCAGATAGCGCTGGAGGTCATTAAGCAGCAACTGTACCAGAAAGAGGAAAAAGGCAATCAATGCCAAACGGTATAGTAGAATTTCCAGAGCGACAGAGATGGGTCTTCCACTTATTTTTTCTATCAATGCAAAAATAATAGAGCCGCCATCCAGTCCCGGGATTGGGAATAGGTTAACCAGCCCAACAGCCAGACTTAAGGTCGCGATAAAATATAAAAACACCGCGAGTCCCTGCTTAAAAGACAGAATCGAGGCGCTCAACAGCCCGACAGGCCCCAACAGAACGGAGAAAGGGATCTTGCCGGTTAACAATTGTTTTAAAATTATCAGGAAAAACCATAGTAATTGCTTCAGTTTAAAACTTGCAAAGTTCGCCGCCTCTATGAAATCCTGACCAGAAACGCGCTCAAGATATTCCTGACTCTCCGCAGGCACAATGCCGATTGCCGTCAGTAAATTGCCCTGCATAGGAAGATCTTTAAGATTAAGCACATAATTCTGATGGGTATTATTGCTGCCAATCACTTTAATCGGTACAGCAGAATTATCCAGATGGCTGACTAGATACATACCCACATCCTGCCAGGAATCTGTTTTATGCTGATCAACGCCTATAATGCGATCACCGCTTTTTATTCCAGCACCGGCAGCCACACTATTAGTAACTACTTGTTTAACGACTGGAATTTGCTGCTGATGATCCATCGAAAAATAGAAAAATAATGCGGCCCAGGCTAATATCAGATTAACAAATGCGCCAGAAAAAAGGACAACTATTCTTACCCATACCGGCTTTTTGTCGAAGCAGTAAGGATAATCCTGCGGTTTTACAGGATGTATGCGAGAGTTCAGCAGCTTGACATAGCCCCCGAGCGGCCACATCGCCCAAACCCATTCCACTCCATTTTTGCGCCATTTGACAATAGGCTTTCCAAAACCAATAGAGATGGTTTCTATTTTGATGCCAAAAATCCTTGCCGCTATCGCATGACCCGCTTCATGTAAACCGACAACCAACAACAAAGTCAGAATAATTGCCAGCAGAGCAATAAGCATTCCCTACTCCTGCTTTTTTGTATTATCAACAACCAACTGCAACATTGGATGAGTGCGCCGGCCAGTCGATAATTCATGGCCTCTGCGGTATACTTCAAATATACGATAAGTTTGCATGGTATCTGTGTCAACCAATTCTACATCCTCGCCCGCCTCATCAACCAGTGTCACGGTCAGGTGCATTTCGCGAAACTGCTCTATATGATAGCGCTCTTTAAATAATTTCAATACACTCAATAAACTCTCAGCGGCTTCCTCACTGTTATGCTTCCCTTGGAAAATAATATCCATTTGATGCTCCTTAAAGGACAGTAAGAAGATACGATTTTTTATAGCCCTCTTGTTTAGCATAGGCCCAATTTGGAAATCTATGCCAGGACTACTGTTTATTTAACTCAGGATGGCAGTGAATCCAGCCTACTTCTTTTAACGGCCAACGTGAAAATCACTTGAGTAAATCCTTTAACTCATTTGTCTCTGTGCGAGTCAAGTCTGTAAATTCCCCCTTTTTTAGTTTACAATTCTGCATTATTTTGCTTTTTCTGATAAATCTATGGTGTTTGTTGCCTGTGGGCTCAATCATAAAACTGCTCCGCTCGACATTCGTGAGAAGATTGCTGTGTCGCCTGCTTTTCAGGATTCGATATTGCATCGCCTCATGTATTTGCCTGCAGTGAATGAAGCCGCCATACTTTCAACCTGCAATCGCACAGAAATCTACTGTGAAACAGACGATCCCGATTTACTGGTTCCCTGGATTGCCCGCGAACATCATCTTCACGCAGAAGAGCTCCAACCCTATTTTTATCTTCATCATGGCGAGGAAGGGGTCCGGCATACTCTAAGGGTAGCCAGTGGACTGGATTCGATGATGCTTGGAGAGCCGCAAATTCTTGGCCAGATGAAACAGGCTTATCATCATGCCTGCCAGGCTGGCACCATCAAATCCAATCTTCGATCCCTCTTTGAGTATGTTTTTAGCGCAAGTAAAAGGATTCGCAGCCGCAGCGGCATTGGCAGCAATCCGGTATCCATTGCCTACGCTGCAGTATTACTAATTGGCCAGCTATTTAGAAATTTCAGCGATTTACGCGTTTTCCTAATTGGTTCAGGGGAAACCTCTTCTCTGGTAGCAAAATATTTATACAAAGAAGGGGTAAGAAAATTTCTGGTGGCAAGCCGAACTCAGGAAAATGCCCGTCAACTGGCAGCCGCTTTTGCGGGTGAAGCATTGACCATCGGAGACATTCCCCAGTATCTTGCTTCGGCCGATATCGTTATTTCAGCCACTGCCTGTCCCTTGCCTTTTATAAATAAAAGCCTGGTAGAACACGCCCTGGCTCAAAGAAACCAGGCGCCTATGTTTTTTCTTGATCTGGCGGTTCCCCGTGATATTGAGGCTGATGTAGGCGAGCTGGCCAATACAGAACTTTATAATATTGATGATCTGCAGTTAATGATTGAGCATGGAATGAATGAACGTCGTACAGCAGCCTTGCAGGCTGAACAACTGATTGACTGCGAACTCGATAATTATATTCGCTGGCATCGTTCATTACGGGCCAAGGATATTATCTGCGGTTATCGTAATCACATGGAATCCTTGGCGCAGCAAGAGCTGGAGCGTGCCATTCATCAACTGTCTACAGGGCAGAATCAAAAAGAGGTTCTGGAAACTTTTTGCAACCGCATACTGAACAAACTCATTCATCAACCCACTGTCGGCTTAAGACAGGCCGCCTGGGATAATCGCCAGGATCTTCTTGATCTGGCCCAATACCTTTTTCACAATCCGGTTAATCAATCCAGTTATGAAGAAATCTCTTGAATCCAAATTACAGCAGCTCCTCGAACGTTTCCAGGAAGTAGGCCGTCTGTTGTCTGATGCATCGGTTATCAGCGATCAGAATCAATTTAAAAATTTATCCAAAGAATATGCTCAGCTGGAACCTGTAGCGACCTGTTATGAAACCTATCAGAATGCCCGGAAAAATCTACAGGCTCTTGAGGAAATGGCAGCCGGCGAAGATGCGGATCTGGCAGAAATGGCAGCTGATGAAATCAGCGCTGAAAAAAAACAAATTGAGGAACTCGATGCACAATTGCAGATCTATCTGATTCCCAGGGATCCTGATGATGAGCGTAATGTATATCTCGAGGTGCGCGCGGGAACAGGAGGAGACGAAGCGGCGATTTTTGCAGGCGATCTGTTTCGTATGTATAGCCGCTATGCGGAAAATCAGGGCTGGCAGTTGGAAATCATCAGCGCGAACCAGGGTGAGCATGGTGGTTACAAGGAAATTATTGCAAGAATTTCAGGTGTCTCTGTGTACTCGCAATTAAAATTTGAGTCCGGAGCCCATCGCGTACAACGCGTCCCTGAAACTGAATCGCAAGGGAGGGTTCATACCTCCGCCTGTACCGTCGCTATTCTTCCTGAAGTCGATGAAATTGACGATATTGATATCAGTGCAGACGAATTACGCGTAGACACCTACCGTTCATCCGGTGCCGGTGGTCAGCACGTTAATAAGACCGATTCGGCTATTCGCATCACCCATTTGCCCACCGGTCTTGTTGTCGAATGCCAGGACGAACGCTCGCAACACAAGAATCGTGCGAAAGCGATGGCTCTTTTAAAAACCCGTCTCCTGGATGCAGAACAAAGCAAGCAACGACAACAGCAGGCGCAAACAAGAAAACTGCAGGTTGGCTCAGGCGATCGTTCCGAACGGATCCGAACCTATAATTTTCCGCAAGGCCGGCTTACCGATCACCGCATCAATCTGACGCTCTATCAATTGAGCGATATTATTGAGGGCGATTTAGCACCAGTGGTAGATGCCTTGCAGAAGGAACATCATGCTGAACTTCTGGCTGAATTAAGTCGTCATGATTGATATCAAAACTGCTTTATCCAATGCGACTGAGATGCTTGCTGATATTCATGATACGGCAAGAATAGATGCGGAGATTTTACTTGCTTATACGCTTTCCAAAACAAGAACCTATCTTTATACGCATCCAGAGCAAAATCTTAACACAGAGCAATATCAGCGATTCCGGGATCTTGTAAAAGAGCGCCGGCTTGGACGTCCGGTGGCCTATCTTATTAAAATGCGGGAGTTTTGGTCGCTTCCACTAAAAGTAAGTGAAAGTACGCTAATTCCAAGACCTGAGACAGAACTGATTGTTGAACTTTGTCTTCGTTTAATACCCGACCACACAGACATACGAATAATCGATTTGGGAACAGGCAGCGGCGCTATTGCGCTCGCCCTGGCAAAAGAACGTCCTCAATGGGAAGTCTATGCCTGTGATATAAGCCAGCAGGCAATCGATATTGCCAGGGAAAATGCCGCTTCCCTGAATATTACTAATATTCGTTTTTTTCAGTCTGACTGGTTTTCTGCTATTCCTGATGCCATCCAGTTTCATGCGATTGTCTCCAATCCGCCCTATATTCCCCAGGCGGATCCTCATCTGCAGCAGGGCGATTTGCGCTTTGAACCCCAATCCGCACTCGCCAGCGGTGAAGATGGCTTGACGGCAATTCGGGATATCATGCAACAGAGTATTGCGAGGCTCAAGCGAGACGGGCTATTATTGATTGAGCATGGTTATGATCAAAAAACTGTTGTAGGGTCTATGCTTAAAGATTATGGGTATCAAAATCTACAGTGTTGGAAAGACGTACAAGGTCTGGACAGAGTCAGTGGAGGAAGGCTGCTAAAGGTTGATGAATGACTCGATTTTTGATATACCTAACGGCCTTTAATTTGGTGCTTTACTGTAAGGGACGTAAATAGTGGGAGGCCTCGATGCCGTTACAATTAATTGATTCAAACAATGAGAGTATACTTAACGTGAAAAATGACGCCGTTGGCAGTATGGGAATTGCCCCTTATCAGGAAACTGAAGGGGAAGAATACATGAATGAACAGCAGCGGGCGCATATTGAAAAAATATTGCTGGCCTGGATGCGCTCTCTTATGGAAGAAGTCGATCGAACAGTTTCTCATATGAAAGAAGAAGCGGCGAATTTTGCAGATCCCAATGACAGGGCCAGTCAGGAAGAAGAATTCAGCCTTGAACTGCGCACACGAGACAGGGAACGGAAACTGATCAAAAAAATCGAGGATGCTCTTGAACGTCTTCGTGATGAAGATTTCGGATACTGCGAAGCCTGCGGCGTCGAAATTGGACTGCGTCGTTTGGAAGCTCGACCAACAGCCACTTTATGTATAGACTGCAAAACTCTTTCAGAAATTAAAGAAAGACAAAACCAGGGCAGTTAAGCTTATTTCCTATCCCGCGACTTTTTTTCTACGTCCCGCGACTTGTTCGCGGGATCCAGGAAAATGCAGCTAATCGACAAAAGTTTCCAAAACGGCTAAATAGCGTGCTACTGCTCCTTTATTGGCCTTCAATACCTGGGTTGCATTTAATACCAGCTTTTCTTTTTCCGCTTCATTGGCATGAAGAGCAACTACTCTGTCTATTAATTCTGCGGCAGATTGTACAATGATCATAGCGTTTGCATCCATTAAGTCACGGCAAATCGTTTTAAAGTTGTGCACTTCAGGACCGCTAAATACTGGAACCTTCATTGCAATAGGCTCAAGCACATTATGCCCACCAATGGGTACAAAACTTCCTCCAACAAAGGCGTAATCACTAATCTGATAAAAACCTAAGAGCTCTCCCATAGAATCAAGAGTAATCACTTCAGTTTCAGAAGAAATTGTCTCAGGCTTGCTTCGCAATGCCGTTTTGAATCCAGCCTGCTCTGCAAGTAAGTTAACTTTTTGAAAACGCTCTGGATGGCGAGGAGCGATCAATACCAGTATATTTTTTATAGAGGCCTGCAATCGGGTTAATTGCTGCAGTATTTGCTCTTCTTCATTGTCATGCGTACTGGCTATAATGAGCACGGGCCGGTCCGGTCCCCAAGCCGCTTTCAATTGAAGAAACAGTCCCTGGTCAATATCCTTGGTCTGTAAGTCAAATTTCATATTACCTATCGTTTGGACCAGGCCTTCTTTAGCTCCCAATTGCTGAAAACGTCTACCATCCTCATCGCTTTGAGCAAGGATCCAGGTAAATTGATTAATAACCGGTTTTATCAGCCATTTGATCTTTTGGTAGCCTCTGCAGGAACGCTCTGACAAGCGCGCATTAATAAGCATCAGGGGAATTTTAGCCTGACTGGCATAATGAATCAGATTAGGCCAAAGTTCAGTTTCGACAATCACACCAGCGCGTGGCTTGACCGAAACGAAAAATCGTTGCAACACATCAGGCAAGTCATAGGGGATGTATCGATGCAAAACGCGATCCCCAAACTTCGTCTTCACTTGCTCTGCTCCCGTTGGCGTCATAGTAGTAATTAACAACCGCCAGTTCTTAGCCAGCATCTCATTGATTAGCGGAGTGACTGCAATGACTTCCCCCAAAGAGACAGCATGAACCCATACATCAATATTTGGCACAGGCGCCATGCCTGCCCAGAAACGCTCGCCAATGCGATCCCGATACGCAGGCAATTGTCTACCTTTCCACCAAAGCCGGAAAAGCAGCCAGGGTGTCATCAGGTACATGAAAAAGGAATAAATATAACGCATTGGAATTCCTTGCAAAAAAACAGAAGTATATACCGATTGCCAGGCATTCAGAAATTGTTTATTGAATTGGATTATTTTCATAGCCTATGGGCTGTGCGCTGGCATCCCTGGATGCCCCGGACAAGCCGTGGTACGTAGGCGGCGGGGGGTATTCCTAGCATTCAGCAACACGTTCTTCTCTGCTCATGACACCTCCTGTCTACGTGTCACGTCTTGTCCGGGGCATCCAGATGGAGACGTTTTAGATGTAAGTTACTTAATTAGCCATTATAATAAGAGTTAACAAAGCGTAAACTGTCTCTTTAATGGGGTTTATTCTTCTAATTTATGAAATAATAAAGGGATCATCTAACAATGGATATCGATTTGATTTATTCAAACAATCAACGCAGGCTCACATGAATTTTCGTCAGTACTTTACGACACATACCTGGTGGGGAAAAATCATCGGTGGTTTTTTAGGATACCTGATGGGAGGCTCCGCAGGCGCTTTATTTGGAATTTTAATCGGTAATTTCTTTGACCGCGGGCTTGCAGAGCATTTTTCACGTCCTCACTGGAGTTATTACAGTGAGAAAAGAAAAGTAATTCAAGAGGTATTTTTCCAGACCACCTTTTCTGTCATGGGACATATTGCGAAGGCGGACGGCAGAGTATCCGAAGAAGAGATTCAGGTGGCTCGTCAGTTAATGAATGAAATGCGCTTAAATAACGAGCAGCAGGAATTAGCCAAGCGCTTGTTCAATGAGGGAAAAGACCCGCGTTTCGATCTCGAAAGCACCTTAAACACGCTTCAGGATACCTGCCGGGTTAATCCCGAGCTTCTGAAATTGTTTATGGATATCCAATACCGGGTGGCAAAGGCAGGAGGCCTGACTGAGTCCAAAGTTCAAGCGCTGGACAACATTTTTCGGCGAATGGGATTTGCTCCCTTGAAACAGCAGTATCGCTTTTATGAAGATTTTATTTTTGGCGGCGCTTACTCAACCGCTGACTACTCCCAGCGCAGCAATCAGCGCTCCTCTTCCTCGCACTCATCAAATTCACATCAACGCAGAGAGGAATTCAATTATCAGAATCCCAATAATTTAATCCATGCCTTCGCGGTTCTGGAAATCAGCCCCAATGCCAGTAAGCAGGAAGTAAAAAAAGCGTATCGCAAATTAATTAGCCGCAATCATCCTGATAAATTGATAGCCCAGGGCTTACCAGAAGCTATGATTAAAATTGCAAATGAGAAAACACAGCGAATTACTAAAGCTTATGAGCAAATTTGTGCAAGCAAAGGGTGGTAGTTTCCATTTAATCTAGCGCTTCATAACTGAACTACAAGCTTAATTTTGTTCTTTCAGTGGGATGAAGACGGCTCATCCATCCATTCAGGTAATTTTTAAGCAGATCGGTGGAATAGTAATAATCATGGCTGCTTCCAGGAACCTGAAAACTTCTCGATCTTGTCTTTTCAAGCTTCAGTTTCAATTGCTGAGCACTGTGCTTAACTGCTTCATAATCAAATTGAGCGTATATCTCGTACACCGGAAAACGCAGGCCTTTGCCCAGCTCATCTTTAGTCGTCTCCTCAACAGGCTGGCTCTGAAACGCCGACAGTAACACCAGTCCATTCACTTGCTTGGACTGCGGTTTGCCAAAATAATTCAGGCTGAGATCGAGCTCACCACCATAGTGAATCATAATCAGACGCTTACTGTTTTTTTGCCGTAATGTCGACATTGCTTCGGGTAATTGCTCTATCCACGGCGTTTTTACCTTCAGATCGCTATTTAAAAGTGCTACCGACCATCCCGCTTTCGCTAAGGAAGCAGCCAGTTTCCTGGGAAACTCCGATCCCCCTGCCGGTTTCCCACCTTGCAACAAAATGATGCCGCCTTTGACTTCTTTTTGTCTTGCCTCCCAGAAAGGCAGTGTTATTTCCTCCTGATTGACATTAATTTTAATGCGATCGTCGGCTAAAACAGTCAGTGGCTGAGTGAGAAAAAGCAGGATGAACAGGACGAGTCGATAGCGCATACGCATTTCTTTTTTGAGTGCAATAATGATTTGATGCAAGAATTTTGCCGAAGTTGAGTACGACTGCCCTTCCGCTGTCGGAAGGGCTAAGCCAATTATTTGAATGAAATATTCGCCTCTTTAAGCAGACGATAGGCAGTCTCGGCCATAATCTGATGGGCAGGACCTGTAGGATGTACCGGATCGAAAAACAAAAAGCCATCGCAGGAATCGAATTCACTTGTGGGTCGAATGCGTGAGGCGATTTGCAATACGGATTTCTGGGTCGGCTTATCAATCATCACATCGTAACAGGTTTGCTCAATATTGTTGAAACCGTAATGAGCAGGATTAGCAAAAATTTTATTCAGAAGTTCGTTAACATCATAGAATATCCATTGCACTTTGGGATATTCCTTGCGTAATTGCTTCATCGTTTCAGCCAATGCGGCATTATGCGCCTGACAGAATTCAGACAGAATCTCTTCCGCCTCGAACTCTTTGGCAGCAGGTGCTTTCCCCAAATCGGGTAAATTAAATACCAGAATATGGCGAGCACCCTTACTGGCCAATTCCGACAGGCTGTGAGCAATACCCTTATTGACCCGTTCAACCGTTTCATTAACCCCATCCGGAACGCCAAGATAATTATTAGCACCAATCCAGACGACATACAGATTGTCTTTTTCCGCCCTGTTATTATGGCTGAGGAAATAGCTGTCGATCTCGCTGCGCAAGGTAAACAGCACGCCGCCATCATCCTCTTCAGAAACACCAGCACCGCCAAACGCATAATCCTTTAAATGACTTTCCGGGTTTTGTTTGTAGTACAGAGCCAGCAGACGCTCCACCCAGATGGGGCCGTTTGTAAACCGACCTTCATAATAAGGCGGGGATTGCGGCAATTGATGGTGCATGTACTCATAAAGATTGCCGTTATCCGAAAGGCTATCACCGAATACGACGATATTTTTTAAAGCGGCCGATTGGATAACAGTGGAGAAAAACAAAGCACATAAGGTCAGTAATACTTTCATTTAAAGCCTTAATTCATTGTATTTTATGAAAAACGATGAATTATAGTATGGAACTGTTACACAATCAATTTAATTTACAATAAGTCAACTATTAGAGCATTAATTGGCAATTTTGAATTGTAAGTTTCCGATATTCAGTCCAATTCAAATCGGCATGAATTTTGAATACCTGATTTATCTCTTGATCAAATAAATGGAACCGCTCATGAAAGTGAATAGCAGATTTCTAAAAATTTTTCCCCTGGCCTTGTATGCTCTGATTTCTTTTTGTCATAGCAGCCTGTTGTGGTTTTAATTCACTCGCTTGTAATTTCGCATTTATTGCTTGAACTTTTGTGATTTTCTTCACAATATAATTATCAAAACGTTCAGGTGATAAATGCCATGCTCCCATCAGAATACAAACAGAAGCTGGAAGAGTTTAGAAAACACATTTTTGCATTACCCACCACGGAATTGAAATATCATTTATTTTTATTGCTTGCGGCAATTGAACCCATCAATACCCCCCAAACAAGAGACATCCTGGTCCTTTCAATTGATTTGACAGCACAGTGTAAAGATTTTTTAAATCCCAGGCAGCGTGCAGATGAGCTTCAGGAACAGATTGAGCTGGTTAATATTAAATACGGTCGGTTGGTTAAGCTCATTGATAAATACAACAGCAGCTTCGTCTTGTATCCTCATTTGCTAACGATTGGCTCTGCATTGTTAGCTATTACACTTGGCTTGTTTTTCGCGATCCTCGGTGGGATCACTGGGGTTGTCCAGGGAATAATTAACCAGCAAAACCCCTTAAAATATTTTGCATTGGGTACTTTTGTAGGCTTGTGTCTTGGGGGTGCGATAGGCAATCGAACACCGGAATATTTGCTGGAAGAACCTTTATTCAGGAAATTAAAATTAGTATTAGACGGTCTGAACCTTAACCTGAATCAATTAACCTCATCTCGTAAAACAATTCATGACTATCTCAACGAAGTGTTGGAAGATCTGCTGGTCAATTATTTTGATAATGATAAGGAAAAGCTGAATCATTTTTTGAATTCGCCCGCCAGTTACACTGCCGGAAGTCATCCGGCAGAATTTGTCAGTGAACATTTAAGAGGTTATGTGGGACAACATGCCTTAATTGCAGTGAAAATTGCTGATAAACCCCCTTTTGCGCTCGAGTTCGCAATTTCACCATCCGATCTCACCAGAGAGCTGACTCAACCCATTTCGCGCCAGACCACGGGTAGAAAAATCGCTGAAATGATGGCTTTGCACAGGCAGATGCAAGAAACGCATGCCTGTACACTGCATTACATGACCAATCACATGAAACCCGGAGAAACTGACTGCCTCGCCTATGTCCTTCGACTGACGGATGGAGTAAACGAACCAAGACCACCCATTAAACGATTTTATCAACAGAATAGTATTGGGAACTTTCTGTCTTTCTTTATTAGTCATTTAAGTGCATTTTCTGAGAAGGAAGAACAATCGATGGGGGCCAGACCCGCTTCAGGGCAGACTGGTTGAAAGTGAATAAAGCATTTTTTTTAAAAAATAGTCTCGTCGCAATTATTTTGCTGCTAATTGGATTCAATCTCAGCTACTCATTGATCAATTGCTGGGATTTTGTAACGGATGATGCATTTATCAGCTGGCGTTACGCTGAGCAATTGGCTCAGGGCAATGGACTTCTGTGGACAGCCAACAAGCTGCCAGTTGAAGGCTACTCCAATTTTACATGGATTCTATTGGCTTATCTGGTTATCAAACTAGGCTTGCCTTTAATCCCTTCTCTCAAAGTAGTGGCTACCGGCTGTCTTTTACTAGCCTTCTTTTTACTTTATCGCTGTGCGCGGCTATTTGGCAGCCCTTTTTATGCTTTACTCAGCGTTTACTTGTTCTCCTGCTATAAAGGGCTCTACTGGTGGACAGTGAGTGGGCTGGAAACCAGTCTGTTCATTATGCTGGTCCTGCTCTTTACTTTTTTATTGCTACAACTATTCTCTGATACTAAACAAAACAATCGCGGGAGTTGCTTCTGGCTTTGTATTAGCCTGACCCTTCTATCACTCACCCGCTTTGAAGGGATTTTATGGCTGGTATTTGCCGGTCTTTACATTATTTGCCCCTGGTTTCATGCCGGTGACGCTCGAGAGAAACTCTGGAAACCTACTCTGAAGCCAGCAGCCATCTGCTTTATATTGGGATTTCTACTACCTTACTCCATTTATTTTGTGTGGAGACTCACTTATTTTGGCCAGTGGCTACCCAATAGCTATCTTTGCAAATGGATGAGCAGTTTTTATCCCTCAATAGCCTCCTACTATCGTTTTTTTCTAATTCAGGATTATCTTGCGATCAGTTTTCCATCGCTTATTATCGGACTTCCCTATTTAATGGCAAGATACGACTGCCGGCATCTTCTCTTATGGCTGCCGTCACTAGCCTATGCCTTATTGCTTTGGGATGCCAACCCGGTAATTGCTCATTATAATCGTCTTTTTCTGCCCGCATTTGCGCTGGTCTGCATACTGCCCCCTCTGGGAATTAATGAATCTCTGCACTATTTCTCAATCAGTAACCGTTATAAGCAGCTCATCTGTCTGCTCGCTATTCTGTTGCTGGCTTTTTCCAGTATACCGTCCATTAAGTCAGAGCAAATTCAAAGTGAATTAGGTCATTATCAGCAACGAAGCGCGCTTCGTCTTAAAGTCAGTCAATTGATTAATCAACACGCAAAAAAGAATGCCCGTATTCTGGTGTCTGATTGCGGAGTAATCCCCTATTTTGGCCGATCTGATTTGGAGTTTATTGACAGCGAGTGTCTTAATAATCGTGACATGACACAATACAACTCCCTTGAATTATATGCTGTAAATCTTATGCAAAACGCTCGACCCGACTGGATCATTTATTCAGTCAATGAATTGGGTAGGGCCAATGATCTAATGGAAATACTGATGGCGAAAGGATTTTTAAACCATTATCACCTAGTGGGGGTTTTTCCTTTATACGCAACCAGGACCAATGGTCAACGGTTCGCTGACTTCACTTATCGTGTTTATCGATGTTTACCTGATTATTGTAAATATTAACCAATTAATTAAGAGGAGTATCATGGCAGTGACAGCTGAGGAATTTCGGGAAAAGTTTTATAGATACCTGGTTTCTATTCTCAATACCCCTGGCAAAATACAAAGAGCCAAGCAAAATTTTCACAGTTCAGACGATACAAAACGCTTCATGCATAAAGAGAGTTTTGGCATTCAGCACTGGAAGGATGAAGACGCACTGAATCTTACCGCCGCAGTGGCAGAGGCGCATGCTTTAACGATGGAATACTATCAAAGAGAGCCCGTAGAAATTACACAGAAATACAACCAAAAATTTCTGAATACACTCATCAGCGAACTCGCAAGTCCAATCCATGCGGATGAACCTTTGAAGTTATTGGTTGAAGAAATTAAAATGCAGATAAGAGTGACTAATACCCAACCTTCATTGATCAATAATTATACCTTGTTAGGTGGTGGTGCTGCATTGCTGGTCTTGGGAGTTGCAGCTTTGGCGAGTTCTGGTTCGAATACACCGAAAATCTAACCCTGATTTAAGTTCCGCGACTAGGCTAACTTGTTGTCTTTGCGAACGAAGTGAAGCAATCCAGATCGAAACTTGAACAAAGTTAGGAGATGGATTGCTTCGCTGACGCTCGCAAAGACTGTGCTTATATATCTATCTTTTCATTTATGTACAACGCCAACCTGTTCGCGTTAAGCAGGTGATCAAGGCGTTGACTTTACACCACACCTAACGAGGTCAGCTTTAACTGACGTCCGCAAACCCAGGCTTTGTTAAGGTCCTGGAATACTTCTTTAGGCATGCCTTGTGGTAAACGAACAGTGGAATAATCCTCATGAATTTTCAGGCCAGAAATCTGACGGCTCTGTAAGCCAGCTTCATTGGCTATCGCGCCCACAATATTGCCGGGTTTAACACCATGAATACGGCCCACATCGATTCTAAACAATTCCTGTTGATGATTATCAGCGAATCGCTTGTCGCTTTTACCTGATTTTCTTGCTGACAGTTCAAAACGGTCCTCACGACGGCGATCACCGCCTCTTGAGCCTCTTATATCGCCATCGCGGCTGCGTTTTTCCTTGGCCTCTTTAAATTGCGGCAAGTTTTGCTGCCAGGGCTTGTCCTGATGAAGCAGCAATGCCAAGGCGGCTGCAACGTCAGCGGGTGACACTTTATTTTGCGCAAGATAATCTTCCACAATGGCTTTATAAGCCGGTAAGTGCTCATGCGTTAAGCGCGCAGAGATATTATCCATAAATCGTTTCTGGCGTGCTTGCTGAATCGCATGATCATTCGGCACCGTAATTTTTTCAATACGTTGTCGCGTATGTCTTTCAATAGTATTAAGGATTCTTGATTCACGCGGCGTAATGAACAGGATGGTCACTCCGCTTCGACCAGCACGTCCAGTTCTGCCGATACGGTGTACATAGGTTTCACAATCATGCGGTACATCATAATTGATAACATGTGTGACACGCTCAACATCCAGCCCCCGTGCGGCTACGTCTGTAGCTACCAGGATATCAATCGCACCCTGACGGAACTGGGCAATAATCCGCTCTCTTAAAGCCTGGGTGATATCGCCGTGAATAGCCATTGCCCGATAACCTTGCTGTTGCAGGGATTCGGCCACTTCTTCTGTGCTGCTTTTAGTCCGAACAAAAACAATCACCCCCTGATAATCCTCAACTGCCAGAATACGATGCAAAGCATCAGGCTTCTGACCCTGAGAAGCAAAAAGAAAGCGCTGTTCAATACTTTTAACAGTGGCTGTTTCTGAACGAATTTCAACAGAAACAGGGTCGCGCAGATAGTTATTGGCAATCTGGCGAATACGATAAGGCATTGTCGCTGAAAATAATGCCATTTGTTTTGCTTCAGGCAATTTGGACAGGATCAACTCCACGTCCTCAATAAAGCCCATACGCAACATTTCATCCGCTTCATCAAGTACAAAGGTCTTCAACTGATTGAGCTGTAAAGTGCCTCTGTCGATATGATCAAGAATTCGACCTGGTGTTCCAACCACGATTTGGGCACCGTCTTTTAACTGTTTTAACTGACGGCGATAATCCTGTCCTCCACAAAGAACAGAAACGGTGATGCCAGCTAAATGAACACTCAAAGCAGAAAATTGTTCAGCCACCTGTATGGCGAGCTCGCGGGTGGGCGCTAAAATTAAGGCTTGCGTCGCAGAGGATTTCAGGTTTAACTGCTGTAATATGGGCAAAGCAAAAGCTGCCGTTTTGCCTGTACCAGTTTGCGCCTGGGCAATAACATCCTGTCCCTCAAGCAGGCAGGGAATGGTTTGCGCCTGCACAGGAGAGGGCGTTTGAAATTGCATATCAGACAAGGCTTTTAATAAAGCCTGAGATAGTCCAAGAGATGCAAAGCTTGTTGAATCATTTGTCATAGAACTTCCAAGATAAAGCAAAACCAAGGTAAAGCGGTTTAAGTTATATAAAATTTGCTCACTATAATAGCAAAATATACAGGATTATGCACGGATTATATTTTTTATTGTTGATTTATTTCTTAATTCACAGTTAATTTTTTGCTGATATACTTAAGTGATATATGCAGTAACAATTGGAAATTTTATGGCTGATCCAAAAGAAGTTCTCACTCAGGTAGGCTCCGCATTAGTATCTGGCGGAAAAGCGTTACTCGATAATATTCCGGTAGCACTTATTCCTTTTGGTACCCATTTAAAAACCGAACAGCGCATGGAGCTGTTCAGCCCTGTTTCGATGCACAAGCAATTTAAAGCGTACGAAACCAGTGCAAAAGGACCTGATCAAATCAAACTGGGCAGCAAAACACCCTTCGATGACTACGAAAAAAATAAAGTTAAAAATACAGACGTCTTTGCTGAGATTAAAACCCAGAACGAAAAAGAAAACTTCGGTCATAAAATCAATCAGCCCAGTGCTGATACAAAAGATAATGCCAACGCTGTTAAAAAAGCGCTAGAGGACATCCTGGTCACTGATGCCAAAACTACAGCGGCTCAAAAAGAGTATGCGAATTCAGTGACCGCGCTAAACAATCTTTTACATAGCAAGACACCGCGTTATCCGGTTGAAGCCGTCGCCAGCAAGCTGCAGGAGGCCAATGCTGCGGCCAAGAATGCTATCGGCGACCAGCATAAACTGGAGAAAGACAAGCTGGAAGCCCTCTTTAAAGACGATGATTTTAAGACCAAGCTGAAAACAACGATGGGCTTAAGCACCGATACCCAGCTGGAAAGTTTTAAAAAAGAGATGGAAACAACGCTGGATAAAGCACATAAAGACGCACTTTCCAAGTTTGAAAGCTCGGTGACAGAAGAGGTTAAAAGTCTGCATACTCAGGCGGAGAATGAACGTCGCCGTGTAGCCTGGCTGGCTACTATGTGGCATCACTCCAATGCCATGCAAAAAGAAATAGCTCGTGTGGCTGAACTGAATAAAAAAGGCCAGCAAACTGCAGCAACGACAATCTCCGTTAATGTCAAGGAAAACGGACTTGCTATTTTTGAAAATGTTAAGATTGAAGACCTTGAATATATGGAGGGAATTACAGGCTTGCCTATGAAGGTCGAAGGCAATGGCAAATACTCCATGCAGCTTCCCCAATTTGGCCCTCTTTATTACAATACCCGTCACGATAATGTTCTTTATGATTTAACCTCGCTGGCTTCTGCAGTCTATGCCACTGGGGCAAATTCCATCAAAATGAGCGTGAATCACAAAGATGAAAAATGGGCGATGGAATTAGGCAGACGCTCTTTTGAGGCTTGTTTGCGTGCCGGCTTTCAGGAAGGAACTTTTCCTGATCCCAAAGACCCCAGCAAATCGCTTTCTAATATCACTATTATGGTTAATGGAAAACCGAAAACTGCTGATGAGCTGTTTGACACTCCAGATCTGCAGGCACGTCTGCAAGAAATGCGGCGCGTCGCAGCTCAGCAAGCAACACAACGCAAAAACTATATTGAAAATCCGATTAGCAAAACCACTAATAGCGACGTGCTGAAAAACGCCCTGCAAACTGAAAAGGCCAAAGTGAAAGATGCGGAAGCTGAGGCTGAAAAACAGGCAGCATTGGCGCAAAATAGCGCTCCAGCTCAGACTCTTTAAAGCGCGTGAGTTACTAAACTCACGCTTCATTCCACCCAAAAGGATTTACCTATGACAATCGCGACTGATACTGCGTATCACTATTCATTTCATCAATTAGCCGGAGGGCAAGATCTCCCGCTAGCGAATTTTAAAGGCAAAGTGTTAATCGTTGTGAATACTGCCTCAAAATGTGGCTTTACACCTCAATATGCGGGTCTCGAAAAATTATACCAGGACTATAAAGATCGCGGCCTGGTGATTCTTGGTGTGCCCTCCAATGATTTTGGAAAACAGGAGCCGGGAACAGAAGAAGAAATCGGTCAATTTTGCCAGATTAATTATGGCGTGACCTTTCCTATGACTGGCAAAGAAGTTGTTACCGGAAAAAACGCCCACCCTTTTTTTCAATGGGCTCATAAAACATTAGGATTTGGCAGTGCCCCCAAATGGAATTTTCATAAATACCTGATTAATCGAAATGGCGAACTGGTCACTTATTTTTTTTCAACCACCGCCCCCGATTCGACACGCTTTATTAACGCTATCGAAAAGGAACTGGATTCAGAGTCTGATAATTTGTCACAAAATTAACTGATTATGTAGGTATAATTAACACTCTCCCTAGTCCTCTTCCAAAGGGAGAGGGGATTTTCTTTTTAAACGGAACCTTCTTTAAAGTCCTCTCGCCCTTCAGGGGAGAGAGGATCACAGACAAACAAAACTCATTGAATCTCGCCCCTGATTTCTGTTATTTTGTATGAGGCAATTCAAATGGAAGCTGCCAACAGCAAAAGGAGGTTGCATGGAATCGCAGGATTTTAATGAATTTGAATCTGAAATAAATGACGACCACAGTATAGATGATGCAGTATGCGAAACTGCTTCCAGCAAACGGCTGGAACGGCGAAGGCGAATTGAAGATATACTCGAAGAAAAACGTTTAAGAGAAGAGCTGGAGGAATTTTAAAGGAGAGGCTAAACCCCAAGGCCATCAAGTTAAACACAGTTTTTATATTAAACTGTTATCCCCCGCGAAGGGCGCGCCTTCGCGGGAAGGACAAGAATGCTTAACTTATTGGCAGTGACTGTTAATTTCGCCCTCTCCCTCTAGCCGTTAAAAGAATACATTTTCCCTCATCTCAACTTTAAAAATCGGCGCAATTTCCCTGAGGACAAATATTCAAACTCCGTAACTTCCTCAAAGCTGATTTCAGGTCTTTCCAGACCGGCTTGTTTTAAAGAATGGCCTATAGATTGAGATATCAGCTGCTTATTAATCAGTCCTGTAGTCATTACCCTGACATGAGCGCCTTTTTCGGTTTGCACGACCTGATATTCCTGAATATTTTTTTCAAGTAACAGCGGTGTGACAAAGGCTAGATGATGTACAAATACATTTCCGGGGTACATAAAATCATATTCAGGACGTCCCTCTGGCTCTGCAATTAATTGATGGTTGCTCCCGCAAATACAGGGTTTATCTAAAAACAATAATTGATCAAAGAATTCATAGCGTATGAGCGGCAAGGTATAAAAATACAAATTCGTTAAATACATTTTCTGAGGAATCACACCCAGAGGAACTCGCTGCTCTTCTGCATCAACGGGCTCAAGGATACAGCCATCCTCATTCAGATGCATTTCCCGGCTATTGACCCCGCAATTACTCCCTGCCAGACCTTCAGAGCAGCCATAGGCATTATTGATTCTGGCATTAGGCCATGCTTTTTCAATTAACTGACGGATGGGAGTGAATAAAGGTTCACCTGAAACAGAAACTAGTACAGGGTCAATCTTTAAGCGGTTCACGTAAGGTTCATGGCATATTCTTGCAATCGTGGTTGGTGTTCCCAGTAAATAATCCGGTTGAATTGTATTTAATTCATTAATGATTTGCTCGGTTGGCTGGGTAATTGAAATATGAAACTGCTCAACATGATCATGTTGAAAAGTCTTTATCATTGAATACATGGCATAGACAGTGTTTGAAATCAGGATCATTGCCATTTTTAATTTTTTAGCGTCCTGGTTTGCCCTGCGCGGGATTGGCTGGCGCGACGCATAACGTACGCTGTGCAAATAGTAGGTATTCCATTCATCCCAGTTATAGACATAAATTGCTCTTTTACCACTGGAACCGCTCGTTGCCAGTACATGATATTCATCCAGTAAATATAAGGTCTCTCCATCGTCTTTCATCTTATCAATATGGTCTTCAACCAACTTGAGCGACAGCCGCTTATCAGTGACTATTTCATCCCAGTTATCCATTAAGGTTTTTTTATCCATAGCGGGAATTTCTGGAAGCCGTTCTTCTGTGAACAGCTCGAGATTAATATGAGCTAATTGTTTCTGATACCAGGGCGAGTGTTTTTTAGCGTAGTGCAGAAGTTTTCTTAACTGATAATTTCGATGCTCGCTTATTCTTTGTTTAGACCAGCTTAAGGCCTCATAAGAGCGCTCAAACTGGCCTAGCATATCTTCTGTTTGTTTGATTCTTAATTCGTATGTAGTGGGCATTTTATAAGCACTTACCCATCATTTACGCGCAACAATAATTGAATAATACAGAACATCTGTTTTTTTTGTTGTGGGCAAAATGACAGTAAATCCAATTTTCTCCAGCATCCTGTAATAGTCTGCAGCAGCTTTCATGACATGAGGAGCAAAATCATCATGGAACATGTAGCGGTATTCTGCAGACAGACAAAGATCATTATTATTTTCTTTAAATGTTTCACAAATGGCGACCAAACCATTTTTTTGCAAGGCCTGATAAGCCATTCTTAATAACTTTCTGTTTACAGCTTCATCCCAGTCATATAAAACCCGCGAAAAAAGAAGCAGGTCAAAACCGGTGGGAAACGCATCGTCCGCGATAAAGTCGCCTTCCACTACGTTTATCTTCTGAGTTAATCCCTGGGCTTCAATATTCTCTCGAGCCAGCACCGCGGACTTGGGTAAATTGTATACTGCCATTTTTAAATGAGGATATGCATTCACCAGGTGACAGGCCAATGATCCATCGCCGCCGCCCACATCAAGCACGGTATTGATTTTTGTGAAATCAATAGACTCCAGAAAACGTTCAGCGGGCCGGCGGATGGTATTTCTCATCCAGTCCTCCAGCCACTGAACTTCGCCATCAGTTTTCGGCGGCCAGGAGACACTGATTTTTACCTTGCCATAGCGCAATACATCACTTAAATTTTCCTCAGCGGCGACCTGCCAGGTATTAAAAAAGAATTTCATCCCCCACCATTTATCGCTATTGATTATTTCGATGAATTCGTCGGGCAGTCGGTAAGCAACTCGGTAGTCTCTGGATTTCGCTTTTACTAAAAAATGCTCACTGCTTAAGAGATGCAGCCATTTTTTGGCACGAATCGGCATTAATCCCAGTTTTTCAATGATTTCGCTTTCTAAAACGTATTCCCTGCCTTCAAATAAATCAAAGAGATTCAGGTTGAACATTGCTTCAACCAGCTTAAGACGTGCACCATCTGCGATGAGGGAGAAATAGTTTTTGTAAAAATCAGCATTGGGCTGCGCTTTTTTGGAGGCATAAGACACTGACTGCTCACTGAGAGCCGCATCATCCGTCAGTTTTTTTAATTTCGTATTCAGCCAGGATTTTATCATTTTCATACACTAATTTTAGAACAGAGTACAAAGCAGAACTCTGATTTAATGGAATTCATCACCGTTTTTTTATTATGAAGACTTTGTTACGTCAGGGCAACGGCGTTTTACTGTATGAGCCTAACCCGTATGAATAGTTTCGCAGTTCGATAAGAAAGAGGCGCTGTCATTCCGCGAAGGCATTGCCGCGTAATTGAAAATAGGAGTGCCAAAGGCTGTCTTTGCGAGCGTGAGCGAAGCAACCCAGTTCATAATCCTCTCCCCAGGAATTGATCTGGATTGCTTCACGTTGTCGCAAAGATGACAGGTTAGTTAAATAATTAATTTTTATCGCTGACAAGACCCTTTGTTTAAAATGGAAATAATTATTTTCCTAATTACCTATTAATAATATTTACCCATTGAGTATATAATTTGTACATTAATCTAACAGCTCACAGGTGTGTAATGCAAAGTAAACATGAACTCAATCCATCCTTCCTGGCGTATTTCGTTAAGCAAAAGATAACAATATTGGCCAATCATTATTTTGAAGATGAACAGCGGCGCAAGAAATGTATCGAGCGTTGGTGTGGGAAGCTTAACCAATTGAAAAAGGAAATTGAAGAAGAATCACTTCATACTGATTTAACAATGGAGGAAATTATTGAGGCCAAGACAGAAAAATTTATGCGGGAAGTCGAGGAAGGAATAAAAATCAATTTAAACAGAAACAAAACAGGCGGCCTGGATGTCCAGTCGCCAAGACATACTGAGACTAATAAAAAGGCCCCGAATTTAAGTATCGGAAGATTAAGGAAATCCTCTAGCACTCAGATTGGGTCTAAGAGAACCCTCGTTTCTTCCACTGAAGGGGTCTTGGGGAACGCAGAAAGACAACCCCTTAGCTCCAATGAGTTACCATTAGGCATGAGCAATCATCAGTTTGCCATCCTTTGTAATTACCTTGTAACTAATTTTGATAAGGGGAATTTCGTAGATAAAGAAACGAACTATGAGCCGCCCGAGTATCTATGCTTCAAAGGAAGTAGTGTGACCGGTCTTTCCTACGCAAATGAAAAGGGGGCCAAACCTTTTGGGCCTCATAGCGATTATGATTGTATTCTGGTTTGGAAACAGGGCATTGACGCGATGATCAATTTGGATTTAACCACAGACCACTTGCCGAAAAATTTAAAACTGGATGATGCTTCGGGTCTTCGTTTTCTTAACCTGCATAGCGACGATCGGCTTACCCATGAAAAATACAATGTCAGTAAAAGACGTATTTTTCCCAACGGCATACCGCATCTGCTCTGTTGCGAGGATCTGCAGTCAAAAATGCACACCCTCCATCCTTTAAATTTCGTAGTGCTAAGAAGTCTTGACGATATTGCATTGTCGAATGATATCGTAGAATCAGATAAAGCTCTCGATAGCAAAGAAAAGAAGAAAATGTATGGGAAATTAAAACACTATGTATTTGAAGAAAGAGAAGTATCAGAAGCGGTCAGGGAGCAATTATTCTTTCATAAGGCAAGAGCTGACAACAACCCCGGGCAAGTATTAGTGTTTAGCTGGCGATTAGTCAAACTCTACCATGCCTTATACCAGCAAGGGCAATTTGAAAATCAGAAATATAATGCCGGCTTTTTTTCTGAAACAAAAAGGAATAAAAGAGAAGCACAGGAGCCCATTAACATTCTTCAGGAAAGAGATAGGCAGTTTCAATGGGTAAATGAAATAATAAATTCAGAGACCGCAAGGCCTGAATCTAAATAAGCGGCCGCTCATAAAAGGGGAACTACAGCGCCATCAGGCCTGGTTTCCCCTTAGCTTATATTACCCTAAGGGATTAGCCCTGCTCGAAAGCCTACTGACGGCATTAATTTCATTCCTCTTCCGAGCTAATTAAATTCATTTTGACCTGATAAGCTACGTATTTTTTGAATGAAAAAATGAGGGGATTCCTCGGGGCTTGTCCGCAGTATGCATCATTGGATATACCAGGGCTTATTTTGTATAAGCATACAAAGCATCCAGCATTCTTTCAGGATGGCTGAGGATAACTTTCTTTATGCCTAGAGAAGCTGCTTTTTCCGCAATCCGCTGGCTAATTACCACACAAGGCTTCTGCTGTAGCCAGGGGAGTGCATCCATGCCAAGCATTTTGAATAGGTTATGCATGGATTGCTCGCTTGTCAGCAAGATAATGTCGACTAAATCATCATGCCATAAAGCCTTCATAAACTGCCCATCTATTTGTGGCATAACTCGTCGATATACGGGCACACAGAATAAATTCGCTCCTTTTTTCACGAGGCTTTCTTCAATCAGTGTTCTACCCTCTTCGCCCTTAAATAATAGTACGGTTTGATCTTTTAAGACTTGTAATGAAGTAAGTGCGAGTAGATGCTCACTGTCTGGGGTGGCGGGAATCGCGTTTACCTTAATATTGAACTCTTTTAAAGTTTTTGCTGTGCCCTGGCCAACGGCTATTACATTCATATCTGTTGGCCAGCGCAACTGTTTTTCATTCATATGTTGCATACTGATATAGGCGGCATTTGGGCTGACAAAAATAGCATGCTGTACTTGATCCAAACCAGGTAATGAGTTGAGCCAGGCGGTATCACAAGCTTCGATTTCAAGAGTGGGACATTCAATAGCAACCCCCCCGGCTGCTGCAATCTCCTTGCTTAAGGTTTGCGCCTGCTTTCGTGGTCGGGTATTTAAAATGCGTAAGCCCTGTAATGATTGGTTCATAAGATTGCCATATCGAGTGGATGTTATTGCCTTTGTAACAGGAATAGGCATGGTTTTGAGTATAGTTTGTTATTTTAACGATATCCATAAAGCTAATAATTCTTTCTGGCAAAGACGCTAAAAATGAGAACGATTATCATTAACATGATGAAAACAAAAATAAACAGACTGTGTTTTTTTTGCCTAAGCAGTCAATCTCTTCTATATTTCACAAAAGGCGACTAATTTTAGATATGAAATAGTCAAAGATAGATACTAAGGGATTCAAGCTAAGGGACCAGTATGAAAGGTATTTATTGTTTGAGCATGTCACATCGATTTATGAATGTTGAAGTCAGAAGTCGATACGGTGTTGTATTTCAGGATTTGGAGTCACGTGTTAAAGAGTTAAAATATGCTGAAATAGTGAAGGAAGGCTTGATTATTTCAACCTGTAATCGCCTTGAAATAGTATTTTTAGGAAGTGACCTTGAGGCAGTTATTGCGTGGATAGCTTTTAAATGCTGCACTAATTACGATGAAGTTAAGGCAAGCTTTAGAGTAATGCAAAGCATGGAGGCTTTAAAGCATATTTACCGGGTGATATCAGGTTTGGATTCTAAAATATTTGGTGAAACAAATATTGTCGGTCAAGTTAAGAAATCTCTGGAAATTGCCACCACCCATCAACTTGCGGGCAAAACGCTGAATTTTATTTACCAGAATGTGTATAAAGCGTCAAAAAAAATCCACAACAGTTTGGCACTACCAGTTAACTCCCTGGCAAATTGCTTTGAAAAAGCGTTTGAAAAACATTTTCCGGATCCAAGACAAAAAATCTTTGTCACCTTCGGTTCTGGCAAATTGAGTACAGAAATCGTGAAGAGGATTCTAAAGCACGAGCCGAAAAAACTCTACATTGTTTCCAGAAACCCCGACAGGGTTTGCGGTTTTTTACGAAACGCAGCCCATCATATTGGTATCATCGATGAAATTGTCGAAAATTTTCCCCATGTTGATGCCTGTTTTACTGCGACTAATGTGAGCGAGACAATTATTCATTCTTCCCATTTAGATATGTTTGACAAAGATAAAAATATTTTCATTTCTGATTCATCCTTGCCTCCCGCAGTGTGTTCAACGGTTAGGAAATATGAAAATATTACCTATTATGATATTGATGACCTGGCTGCCCTTTCAGAACAAAAATGTAATTTATTGAGTAAAGCAATAGAAGTAGAGCTTGATCTGTTCATTGAAGCATCGATCTTTCAACTCTGTAAAGAATTAGATACCAACTTCATGCAAAAAGTAATTCAAATGGAAAGAGCCCATTTAAAGGAATATATTGAACATGTTCAAACCTGTTTACCAAAAGACAGCGATGATAAAAAGTTATCAATAGTTATAAAAGATCTCTCTGGTGTATTACTCCACATGGGCACATTACTATTAAAAGAATCTTGCAAAAACCATGATTCGACTATGCTTCAGGAAGTGCATTCCCTCATTGACAGACATGACAGGATAATTAGAAACACAATACAGTAACGGGTCCAGTATTTCTCTATGAGTTTTTTGGATCCCTCGGAGCTGAAGAACGTAGAAGCCAGAGCAGACTGTGTTTTCAGAAATGTAGATATCTAAAAGATTAAGGTTGTTTGACGAACTCAGCATTTATATTTTCTGACTCCGTTTTAAGAAGAGAATTTAAGCGAAGCCATAACAACAAAGACGCTACCACGAAGCCGCTGCTAAATCCAATACATAATCCAATAATTCCACCGTTCAAGACAAAGCCAATTAGATAGGAGCAGAGGTTGGAAATAAACCATAAACAAAAAAGACCAATTTTCATCGGATAGGCCGAGTGCCCCAAACCCCTTAAGACCCCGGCAAAAAGGCTTCGTAATCCATCAAAGTAGAGAATAAACCAGCGTATAGCAGTAATGATTAATGTTAAATTTAGCAAATAATAATTTTCCACTAAATTAACATCAAAATATAATGAAATCAGAGGCCTATAAGCAATAGCAAATAATACTCCCAGCCCCAAAAAAAGTATGGAATGCAATTTAACAGCAGCGAGACAGTCCTTTTTGATAGTTTGAACCTGATTTTCCTGATAATTAATACTGGTGAATACTGAAAGGGTTTGTGATAGTCCCAGGAAAATCATGATCAGTAAGAGTCCGTACTGGATTGATACCTGAGAAGCAGCCAGGGCATCTGTGCCAAAGTAGCCTATCATCATTGTATTGACGAATATTGCCGCTAGTTCTCCACCAAATTGAACACCAATAGGAACACCCAGTTTGTAAAAACGGATGAGAGAACTCAGGGTTAATTGCTTAAAGTGTTTAAATAAGTTTAACCGCTTAAAATCGAGACTCACCATGAAATAAGCATACATTAATAAACAAACGATGCTTTGCGCATAAAAAGCGGAAGCTGGAATGCCAGCAATTCCCAGTTTGGGAAGACCCATATGCCCTAAAATTAATCCATAGGATAATATGCTAATCAGCAGCAATCGAAGCAAAGAAAAATAAAGACTGATTTTTGGTTTTTTAAGGCCAATACAAAATTGTGAGTTCACCATTCCCAGATTAATGGCAAAAATGGCTAAGCTGGCAAAATGAAAATACGGTACAGTCAGTTGAGTCAGTGTGCCTGGCTGACCAGCCAGTTCCAACAGGTTGCTGCCATGCCACATAATGACCGCGATCGGCAGACTAAACAGAATAATAGCAATAATCGATGACTGAAAGACTCTGGCATGAGATGAATCCTGGCCACTCTCGGCTTTAGCTAGTTCTATACCAGTGAGTATAGAAGTAGCATAAGTACAGGTACTGGTGATAGTTAGTAGAACAATATACAGCGATGTTGAAATATTGACTGCCGCTATCTCTTTTATCCCCAGCTGGGCGACTAAAATAACCCCGATAATATTTCCCAGAATATTAATAAGATTATTGGCACTGACCGGGAGGGAAAAAAGAGCAATTTTTTTTAATCTGTGGTCCATAAGTATCTGCGGTAAAAGGAAATTATATTAGCAAACCGCAGACCAAAATCAGAACTTAGCCATTAAAAATGGTGTTTGCCATGAATTCAATAATCCACGATTCTTTATTTTCCGGGGTGTGCTTACCTCTTTTTCCATGAGACCTGGTCAGAGCCGTTTTTTTACGGCCCTTGTGATGGTCCATATTATCCATTTTCTGGTTTCTCGAAAATCCGCTGCTCATAAATACCTCGTAGACCAAGATGGCATGATTTCGTCACTTGCTTTACTTAAGTATAGGACTGATTTTGCGATACTCAATATCGTACTTGTTCCCTGGGTTTTCATTCCTAGAACGGCCTGGTGACAACCAGAATAACGATCAAAATTAAAAATAATGTCGGTATTTCATTAAAAATTCTGAAGAACCGTGTAGAAAGTTTATTGTTATCGTCCCGAAACCGTTTTAAATAAATTCCGCAATGAATATGATATCCCCAAAGTAGAAGGACCAAAAACAGTTTGAGCCACATCCAAACGGCGTTTGAATAGTAATGCCAGTTCATTGAAATTAAACCAATGCCCAGTATAGTGGTCACAATTGCAGCAGGATAAGTGATTGCATAAAACAGCCGATATTCCATCACCTTGAAGCGCTCGATACTCACTTTGTCGCGAGCTTCATTGTGGTAAATGAAGAGCCTTGGCAAGTAAAATAATCCAGCAAACCAGGCGACCATGGCAATGATATGAAACGCTTTGAGCCACAAAAATAACATTATTAATCCCTCTCCAGGTTAAAATCGCGCCAGGCTATAAATTTATAAAGTCTTAAACACTTCTTCAGCTGCATCAAGGGTTTTGGCAATCTCTTCTTCTCCGTGACAACAGGATACAAATCCCGCTTCATACATAGACGGTGCAAGATAAATCCCTGATTTCAACATGCCATGATAAAATGTTTTGAATCGTGATTCATTGCTTTTCTGTACCTGGTTAAAATTACGGACTTCAGGCTCTTCTGTAAAGAAAAATCCGAACATTCCTCCTTCGTAGTCAGCAATCAGAGGAACATTTCTGGCCTGAGCCCGCTCAATTAAGCCATTAACCAGTGCTTTCGAGCGTTCAGCCAATAACTGGTATACCTGATCATCAAGCTGCATCAGGGTCGCCAATCCTGCCGCCATAGCAACCGGAGAACCCGACAGTGTTCCCGCCTGATAGACTGGACCCAGCGGAGCCAGATAATCCATGATCTCTTTCCTGCCGCCCAAGGCACCCACGGGCATTCCTCCACCAATCACTTTTCCAAGCGTCGTCAAATCCGGTTCAATAGCATAGATCGACTGGGCACCGCCGCGAGCCACACGAAAACCGCTCATGACCTCGTCAAAAATCAAAACGGTCTGATTTTTATTACAAAGCTCTCTTAATTGCAGCAGGAATTGTTTATCTGCGCGCACAAAGCCCATGTTTCCTGCGATAGGCTCGATGATAACCGCCGCAATATCGTCTTTATACTGCTCAAAGCAGGCTTCAACATCTTCTATATTGTTATATTCTGCCACCAGGGTATGTTCGGTCACACTTTTGGGTATGCCCGGCGTGGATGGAATACCCAGAGTCAGCATCCCTGATCCGGCCTTGGCCAATAATCCATCGCTATGTCCATGATAACAACCATTAAATTTTATAATTTTATCTTTTTGGGTGAAGCCGCGAGCAAGGCGAACAGCTGTCATAGCGGCTTCTGTGCCTGAGTTTAGCATGCGGATTTTTTCAATCGCCGGCATCATTTCAATTATCTGCTGTGCCAGTTCGGTTTCATTTACCGAGGGCGCCCCAAAACTTAAGGTTTTTTGAGCGGCCTGTATGACTGCGTTAACAACTTGTTCATTACCATGCCCCAGGATCATAGGCCCCCAGGAACCAATGTAATCAATGTAACGTTGATCATCCACATCAGTTAAATAAGCCCCTTTTGCGTCTTTAAAAAAAACAGGATGCCCGCCGACTCCTTTAAATGCTCTGACAGGGGAATTAACACCTCCTGGAATCAGCGCAGAAGATTTTTGAAACTCTATTTCAGATTGTTTATACATAACCCCTACCCATGCTTTTAATCATTTAATAACTATCAGTTATCGCCTGCTCGCTCAGATATCCATGCAAGCGCTTCATTGGCCAGCTGATGCACTTCGTTTTTATATTCAGAATAAGGGAAAGAACGATCTTTATGAAGAAATTTGTCAATCTTCTCATTAGCTAAAAACAGTTTCATCGCCATATGACTGCCGTCATATTGAGTGTACAGCCCAAGCGGAGAACGGCAATCAAGCCCAACTTTCATTAAAAATTCCAATTCGGCGGTAGAGATATCCACTTGTTTAGCATCACTGATTTGTCTGCAAAGGTCTCTTGCAAAGGAGTCATCCTTACGAGTTTCCAGCCCGATAACACCTTGACCGGGAGCAGGAATAAAAATGGTTGGATCCAGTGCCTGGCTTTGTGAATAATCAATATCCAGTCTTATCAATCCCGCTTCAGATAATAGAGTTCCACAGACAGGCAGCGCTTTAATCTTTTCCAGCCGGGAGAGCACATTGCCGCGAATATCACAGGTTTTTAAGTCGGGCCGTAGAAATTTTAGCAAGGCTTTACGCCGTAAACTTCCAGTGGCAATAGTTGAATTTAAGGGAATTTTATCGAGCTCTTCTATATCCTTAGAAGGAATAAACACATCACGATAGCCCTCTGGCTCAGTAAATCCCGCCATAACCAGGCCGGGAGCAAGGTTTGATGTTATATCTTTCAAACTGTGCACAGCAATATCCGCTCTTTGATCGATTAATGCTTGCTCGACTTCTTTAATAAAAACGCCTTTACCCCCTATTTCATAGAGTGGTTTTTCCAAATTCAAATCACCCTGAGTGATTAAAGGCAGGATTTCCACTGCAATTTCAGCATTAAATCGAGATAATAGTCTTCGTTGGATAATGTCAGCTTGTGCCAATGCAAGCTTTGATTGTCTTGTAGCAATTCTTATTGTTTTTTTCATAATAACTCCCTCAGTTTTATTACCATAGGCTAATTTTCAAAATTTGAATAATTTTTTTTTGCCTGTTAATAAGAACGAGGTCATTGTTCGGGCGTTGGCTTTAATAGATCCAAGCACCTTTGAAAGACAGGAGAACCATCCCCATCCTATTCAGGAACGGGCTCTCCCCTTGACTTTATGCATTATGTCTCCTTGCCTCCATTTCCTCAAACAAGTCGATATGCATTTGAAAAAAATCATCGCTAATTTGCATTAGCTTATGTTCTTCTTCCCTGGAAAGATTCAGGTTATTCACCTCTTCGCCCAGGTTTCTAGCTTGTCGTGATGCACTTTTATAAAACCTGGCGCTTAGCGGATGCTCCTCACCAAATGCCCTCTGGTTTAAGCGGCCCAGTGCCTGCCCCCCATAGCAGTCAGCCAGGTTTCTAACTGTGAGATAAGTTAATAAATGCATTGGATCTGCTTTCTCCACAGCGTTTGCCATAGCCTTGGTTGCTGGAAATGTGTAGTCTATCGGCAAAAGTTTGTGCTGCTCTTCATCAGGCACATAGTTAATCATTTCGGAAATATCTTCTTCAACTAAATGGGATCGATTAAGCCATGGTTCCTTACAAAAAATATTCAGATAACTCACTGCTCTCTCTTTAGTGAGCTCTTCCAATCGAGTTTCCATCGCTTTATAAAGTGGAATGTACTGAATAAACAAATTAACTATATCGGTTTTTTCTGGTAAATCATTTTCTTTTTTAAACAACATCCTGAGCATAAACGGCGTATTGGATGCTAACTCATGCTTGGGATTAATGTGTAAGCGATTTACGAGACTATCTGCTGCCATCATAGTGTATCTCCTTATTTCCCTTTGTTCCCTAATAGATCATTTTGATTTGGAGTTAATCGTTAATGTTAATACTAGACCATAAACATCTTTTTTTGAGGGGCTATCTCTGATTTTCATCTGGATTTTTAACTGAAGTTCCATACATAATTTACTTAATTATTTTCATTAGGCTAAGATAGAATGTAATGAAGAAAGGGATATTACTGACCAATTTAGGCACTCCAGCATCCGATAGTATCTCTGATGTCAGACGGTATTTGCGAGAGTTCTTGCACGATAAGCGCGTTATAGACCTGCCTGCTGCTATACGAACCATTTTAGTGGAATGTTTTATTCTGCCTTTTCGACCCAAAAAATCAGCGCATGCCTATCAATCCATTTGGAGTGATGATGGCTCTCCTTTGTTGCGCATTAGTGAAAAGATTGCCCAAAAACTACAGCAAAAACTGGGTGAGAACTATGTTGTTTCCTTAGGTATGCGCTATGGAAGTCCTACTCTTGAACAGGCATTAGAGCCTTTAAAAGACTTGCGGGAAATAACCATTATCCCATTGTTCCCTGAATATTCCTCTGCAGCAACAGGCAGTGCAGTTGAAGCGACCCTCAATAAAATCATGTCCTGGCAGATTATACCGGAGTTACGCATTATCAGGGATTTTTATCAGCATCACGATTTTATTGAAGCCTATGCGGATCAAATCCGGCAAACCCCTGCTAGCTATTATCTATTTAGCTACCATGGTCTGCCTGAGCGCCAGCTGATTAAGGGCGGCTGCGCCGAAATCTGCAACCCCGTGTGTGAGCCCATCAATAATGCGAATCATTTTTGCTACCGAGCTCAATGCTATGAAACAACGCGATTGATCACACAAAAACTCGGGTTAACTGAATCCCAGTATACCCAAAGTTTTCAATCCCGCCTTGGTAAAACACCCTGGATTAGACCTTACACCGATGAAATGCTAACTAAACTTGCCAATGATGGCATAACTGATCTGGCTGTTGTTTGCCCCTCTTTTGTGGCTGATTGTCTGGAAACTCTGGAGGAAATCGGTATACAGGCTCAAAGGCAATGGCAGCAGTTAACTGGCCAGCGTTTGAAAGTAATTCCCTGTGTTAATGACAATGACAAATTTATCGATTTGCTGGTGGATCTTTCCAGGTAATATTGGCATGCAGTCTATAAAGCTCAATAAATAGAAACCGCCATGAAACAAGCATTTTTCTGGCGGCTTCAGCATAGGAAAAAAATCATCCCTGAATTTTCGGACAGGATGCATTTTGCAGGCTAACAGCCTTTTCCACTGCCTGGTGGAAGAATGAATGTCTATCAGGCTTGATTTTGCTGGATTGACTGTAGGAGGCGAATAGTCTTTCCAGAACAGCTGGTGCATAGGGTCCCAAGACATCTCTAGCCATTTTTTTGGGACAACCCAGCATATTTTTTGCTATGCTTTGATTCAGCAATCGTTCTCTTAAATTATCAATTAAACATGCTCCAGTAATTGTGCCTAACTGTTTTGGCAGCATTACTACATAATCAAGGTTGGGTTTATCCTCGCCTTTTACTTTATATAACGCATCAAAATATTGACCTTCTATCAGATCTTCTTTCGGTCCCTCAGCGACTGCAATGAGTACCCGTGTCTTATTAAAAGCCAAATTCCAGCGAGAAATAATTTGATGCATTCCAGTCAATTGAAGTTCTGCTGCTTGCTTTAGATACCCTTCATTTACAGAACTGATTTCCCCTGAATATCGGGCCTGTAAGCAAGCTATCTCACGCAGACAAGCAGACAGTCGGGCCTTATCAGCAATGAATATTAATTGCTCAATTGCTGCCTGATAAGGTTTAATGTAGTGAGGATCCTTAGAGCGGAGTTCGGTCAGTAGTTCAACCAGATTCAACAAATCAAGCTCATCTTGACTTGTCCTGACCTGATACGTACTTATCGATCGTAGAACACAGTCTAATATCACCGAATTATGAGACAGTGATTTCAAGATATTATAGGTTGGTTTTAGTGCTTCGGTTTCAGCAGAGTCCTGAATATCCAAACGATGATCATTTTGTTTACCCCACAACTCCAAAATGCCATTGTGATAGGTGATAACATGATCAATGTTTGTCAGGGGTTGAGAAAGGGATGTACGCCTGTGGTAATCAAGGAAGTTTTTTCCCATTTTACGAGTGGTGGATAAGATGGATTCGTCAATTGCTTTAGAATGGATGGAACGATCATTATTTTTGGGTTTAGCGCTTAAAAAGATACCCCCGACACCGATTAGACCAGCTAAGGTTTAAATGAATGAGCTTATTTATTTCAGAGAGTGAACGCATAGTAATCTCCTGTGGATTGAATTAACACCAATTGCTACACTACCATAAAAAAATACCTTATGCAAAAAAATAAACCACATTAAATATATCTTAGCCATGCTCGCAGATGAGTCCCTTGGCTATACCATCATTACATCCCATATGTTGTACACTACCTCGAAGATGTAATTGATCACTGCATGTGTTTTTAAAAGATGCGGGGCTCACAAAGACAATAACTATGAACACGGATTTTATCAGTACTCTCAAATTTTACGATGCATGCCCCAGTCGCATAGTTTTGGGATTGAAAGGAGCTTTAATCGATCCAGAATTTTTTAAGCCCTCTTCAATCCTTCAAATTAATCGCTTCAAAAATTGAAGCCAACTCTGGTCTTGGCATTTCAAAGCTATCTTGCACAGCCGTATAGCTGTGGTAGCCTAAGCGCTAGACCTATCGAAAACTCCATAATCAGAGTAAAAAAATGAAGCCAGGTAAAGAGTATCAAATATCAAAATACCGTAATCCAATAGCATTCCGAACCTCTCCAAGCGTTTTTTCTGCTACTTTTTTAGCTGCAGCAGTGCCAGAAATGATAATGTCCATTACTTCACTACGCTTAAAACTATTTCTCTTTTCCCTTATTGGTTCAAGCATTGCCTGTAAACTAGTGTTTAACAGGTTTTTAATTGTCGAGTCTCCCAGTCCGCCTTTCCTATATTGTGCCTTTAGTTCATTGACCTCTTCTGGATCCGGATGAAATGCACTAAGGTATTCAAACACAACATTTCCTTCAACCTTCCCAGGGTCACTTATTTTTAAATGAGCTGGGTCAGTGAACATTAAAAAAACCTTGCGCTTTATTTCTTCGGGTGTGTCAGAAAGAAAAATCGCATTCCCTAGGGATTTACTTGCCTTGGATTGACCATCTATCCCAACCAGGCGAGAGGTTTTACTTAAAATTGGTTTTGCTTCTTTTAGGCAATCGGTATTATAAATTCTATTAAACCGTCTCACTATTTCATTGGTTTGTTCAATCATGGGAACCTGATCTTCTCCCACAGGAACTGCCTCTGCTTTAAATGCGGTAATATCTGCTGCCTGACTGACTGGATAGCAAAGAAAACCTGCGGGTATGGAGGAATCATATCCTTTCTGCTGAATTTCAGATTTAACAGTAGGATTTCTTTCGAGTCGCCCTAAAGTGACAAGATTCAGATAATAGACAGTGAGTTCTGCAAGCTCAGGAATATGGGATTGTATGAATATTGTGCTCTTTCCTGGTTCAATCCCAATTGATAAGTAATCTAATGCTACCTCATAAAGATTATCTACTATCTTACCAGGGTTCTCAAAATTATCAGTTAGCGCCTGTATATCAGCAATCATTACATACTGCTCGTATTCATCTTGCAGCTTAACTCGATTGACTAAAGAACCAACGTAATGACCAAGATGTAGTTTACCTGTGGGGCGATCGCCAGTTAATATAATTTTTTTCATTGCAGACTTTATTGTAAAAATTCTTATGGGAACTATAACAGAAATCGAGCATTCACCAATTATAATTTCATAAAGGGTATCCGTGCTTACGTGAAAGCAACCTCCTTAAAATCGATCAGTTTGACCAAATGTTAAGCAATACTGTATAATGCATTCTTACGCTATGACAGCCGAACGTAAATGGATTGTCTGTCTAAGAAACTTTGCTGTGGCATCCACAGAACAATTTCGGGGTGCAAAACAAGTTTACAGAGCTTCTTTGTCAATTTTCTCGTAGGGAGGGATCAAATGTTTGAAATACAATTCACTGATAATTACGAAAAAGAAATTCACATAAAAGGAGATACAGATCTTGTAAGGCAGTTATACAATATCCTTGATAAAGAGACACAGATATTTGGCTATACTGAAAGTTGTCGTTCCAACCCACCCAATATCAGGGAACACGCTGAATTTGATATTGGTTTATGGAACTTAAAGGGGCCCGTTGGTCACTCTTCCGTAGCCCAATTATTTTTGAATTTCATTGAAACTAACAAAATTAAGATAGATGAACGCACCAGGTATTTACTTAATTTTTGGATCTTTGAATTAAAAATGATAAACGAGGGAACAAGCTACCGTTCAAAATATCCGCTAACAAGTCGAGAGCTAATCTCTCCAAAGCAACTTAACCTGGTCTTGGATAAATGCAAAGAAAATGATAATGAGCCTTCATTTCTGGATTTATTCAATTTGTTTGAAAATTCTAAACGTATGGAACAAGTTGGAAAAGCAGGCCAGCCCCTTTCCCCTTATGAATGGGAAACCGACTCCTTTGCCGCCTCTAAAGAAGCTCGGGCAAAATATAATAGAACATCCTATACGCAAGAACAGGGAGACAATTTGTTTTTTAAACTACCTGTTTCTGGCAGTCCTTCTTTACCTAAAGCAATATCTCCGATAGATTCTAAAACGCAAATGATTTTTAATTGGCAGTAGACACCTTAGATATCAAAGTCTGGTTATTTCGATAATTCAGGCTTTGAACACGATTGTACAATGGCAGCCGGGCTAGCCAAATATCGGGTTTACAAGAGCATAGCCCCTTGCATGATGCATTGGCTATTTTGTATTGCTTATCGCGGTATGAACAAGATATTCAAAGGCTAGCTTCTCAACCTGCAATATTGCAAAATCTTGATCAACCAAAATTAGTCTTTGATGTCGGAGCTAAAGATTTGCAGGAAGGGGCATTTGGTTTTGGATTTATCGTCACGGCTTTTGATGGTAAAAATATAAGAGTCCTTGAAAAAGGGCAATTTTATAGTATTAAATGTGCTCAGAAAGTTAAAAACTATAACTTTTGCTAACATTGTGGCGGATTGGCTACTCTATACGCCATAGAAGTACCTTTTAAAAATTCGTGAAAAATTGGCAGGGGGAATGCCAATATAGCAGGAATAGATACTGCTTCGATCGCAAGGATATAGGCACTATAGCAAGTAAAGTGTTTAATTCTGCGCATATACTCTTTTATGTTTTCCATTCCGGCAAGTTAACGATAGAATCCACAATAATAATTAACACTAAAGAGGTGCATGTGTCGGATGTCGTAATATATACAGTTAAGGATGGACATGTCTAATTAGATGTTAACTTGGCTAACGAAACTGTGTGGCTTACTTTGAATCAAATGGTACAACTATTTGGACGTGATAAATCAGTTATCTCACGACACTTGAGTAATATATTTAAAATAAATGAATTAGATAAAAATTCAGTTGTTGCAAATTTTGCAACAACTGCCTCAGATGGTAAAACTTACCAAGTTGATTACTATAATCTTGATGCCATTATTTCTGTTGGCTACCGAGTAAATTCTAAAGAAGGCGTTCAATTCAGAAAATGGGCTAGCAACATATTCAAAGAACATTTAATTCGCAGTTATACAGACAATGAGAACCGTTTAAACCAACAAGGCATTCATGATTTACAACAATCCGTTGAATTATTGCAGAAAACATTGATCAACCATGAATTGATTAATGACCTAGGCCAAGAAGCCATTCAAATAATTTTAGCCTATACTAAAGCTTGGGATTTACTTCTAGCCTATGATGAAGGAAAACTCAAATTACCAACGAAAAGTAAACAAACGACATCCAAGTTAACTTATCAAGCAGCTTTATCAGCAATTGAGTCTTTAAAACAAGAATTGCGTACACGTAACGAGCAACAGAATTGTTTGGTAAAGAGCGTGATGGTGGGCTGGATAGTATATTAAATAACATCGAACAAACTTTTGATAGCGAACCTTTATATAGCACACCAGAAGAAAAAGCAGCTCATTTGTTATACTTTATTATCAAAGATCATCCCTTCACTGATGGAAATAAACGAATTGGAAGCTTTATGTTTTTGTTATATCTTAAATCACAAAATTTGCCGATTAAATTCAATGAAAATGGTTTAGTAGCACTTGCTCTATTAGTTGCAGAAAGTAATCCAAGTCAGAAAGATATTCTGATTCGATTAGTTGTTAATTTACTAATTGATAAACCTTATTAGAACCATTAACTTTCTCAACAGTCTAAAGTATTCAAAGTTTACCTTTCCCATCATTACTTTTCTACTAAAACTGAAGAGTTATTTTTCCCATTTACAACTTTTACTATTGTTAGGTTTAGAGAGTCATCTTTATAAATTAATCCCTATAAATGATTAAGGAAGACTTCGAAAAAAGATTTAAAGGAATACTTTTTATAAATAATTCTATGATGTAGATTAACTATTAAAAAACTCTGAAAGGACATGAAGTTGAAGATGAGAAGCAACTTTTTGTGGTTGTAAGTATTTTTCAATATCAGAAAAAATGGTTGATATATCTGCTAATTCATTATCAGTATATATCAAAGAGAAGATCCCGTATTTTTTAAAATAATCTTTATGTTTTTTCATTTCCCTCTGAAAATTCGAAGAGGCTTCAGCATTAATCGAAGCTTGGGTTTTATTTTTTGTTCCGGTCAATTGACCATGAGTAGACCATGGGGATAATTCAAACCCAATTTTATTATTGGATTCAATATCTATGATACAAAAATCTAAACGGTATTCATGTTTAGAACTCATACCTCCATATCGAAATTCGGGAATAAGAAGTAATATATCTTCTGGGCTATGTGATGCCTGCACATATTGACTATATAGCGTTGCAATTCGTTTTTGATAGGTTGAAGCCGTATTTCTTACGAGAACGTGTTCAAAGAACTTCAGATATTCCTCAATGGTTTTAAAGTGGAAAACGTCATTTTTATTAGGTATAACAAGTCCTGTTTCTAGGATATGTCCTATTGACCAATATCGTTTTCGAAAACGCCTAATTTCACTATTATCATTAGCCCAAGAGCCATCTCTAAATCTTGGTGTAACCAAAAGTCCATAATCCGCATGATTTTGACCAATCCAAATAATAGCCTCTTCTGTATCAGGTCGACATTTAGAAAGATTTTCATATTCCCTAAGATAAGTACGAAGGAAAAAAATATAAAGGTATTTTTTGGATATTTCTGATGAACTGAGATTCTGGTAGAATTGTTGATAAGGTGTATTCCCTTCCGTTTCAAGATCAGTTTTAAGTCCTTTTATAATAAAGATATATAACATTCTGCCGAAGGAATGACCTCATGTTTAAGATCGATGTATCGAGCCTTTCTTGTAGCAAAATAAGCATGTAATGATTGTTCATTACGAGTTTTCGTTTCCTTTAATACTTGGGGAAGCATTTCTTTAAGTTGTGCTGTTAATGCGCTTATTTTTTTATTCTTGGCAAATTTTTCTCGATCACGTTGTACCATATATACTCTATATACTCTCAAGAGTTTGACTTGAACTCATTGATTTAGTATAGAAAAAATAGTTGGGCAGAGGAAGAGAAAAAAAGGCTATAAATGAGTATCAGGTGTTACAAATTGTACAGTACCACGTCATCGTATTCAAACTCATTGTCTGTAATCTATTGATTTTAAATAGAAAATTGGCGCGCTCGGAGGGACTCGAACCCCCGACACCTTGGTTCGAAGCCAAGTACTCTATCCAGCTGAGCTACGAGCGCCTGGTGAGATTCGGGTAAAACTTGTGCTGAGTATTAGTGGTTTGAATGGTGGGTCGTATAGGAATCGAACCTATGACACAAAGGTTAAAAGCCTTCTGCTCTACCGACTGAGCTAACGACCCATTGGCTTGTCACTAATATTTGTTTTTGCTCTTTGGATTATCCACCAAAAATGGTGGGCCGTATAGGAATCGAACCTATGACACAAAGGTTAAAAGCCTTCTGCTCTACCGACTGAGCTAACGGCCCCAAAGAGGCTGAAATAATAACGGATTAGGATAAAATTTCAAGTATTTTTTTGAATTATTTTTTAAATTAATGCCTCTCCGGCATATAAATGCTCAGTACTGGCAATAATTGTCCAGCCCTCATTAGCGAGTTTAATTTTCTGTTCATTCAATTGCTCAGCCGCTACTGCAATCAATAATACATCAGCTCCAAGGGCTCCACAGCCCTTTGCTGCGAGAACGCTTTTATCAGCCTTTAAGTCCCTGATTTGCTGACAGCTGTGTTCTGCCACTAATCCCATTTCCGACAAACGTTGATGATAGGTATTAATGGCATCGATAAGACTCTGGCTATCTTTGTGTTCAAAAGCCGTTTTTGCCTGTTCAACTATTGATGGCAGCAAGTGAATTGCATCCGGTAAAGTCATATCCTGTAAATGATGATGAGTCGCCAGTTTTTTTCCGCTGTGCAGTAAAAGAATGGCGATATCCGGAAATGGCCAGTGGTAACAGTCAAGGATATTTTGCTCACGATTGATGTAGACGCAGTGATGATTTGACTGAGCCAGCACATCATAGCCGCTGGGGCGAAGCCCATTGCCGCTCCAGGCGCATTCAAAATAAGCGTTTAAAAGATTTTCTTGCGTCGGGGTAACCTTTTGTAAGTAGCAGCTCGCCAGGTAAGCCCCCAGAAACTGAGCACTTGAAGCCCCTAAACCTCCCTGTCCCTGATAAGGGTCAAACCAGGATAGCCCTACGCCAGCCTGCTTTTGTCTGCTCCACCATTTTCCTGCAGGAGATTCAGGGTGAATGCCCTGAATTTCTTCGGTTGAATTAATTCTCAACTCAAAACAGGGCGATGTTGTAAGAACAATAGCGGATTTCCCTATCACAGCCGCATATTCTCCAATTAAAAATGTTTTTGCAGGGATAGACCATTTCATTCTTTTTTATCCTTTGCGGATCTCAGCCAATAGCTCCTGCGCATTTTTAAGACTAACGCGCTTATTTAATGATAGCCAGCTTTGCAGCTTATCCTTCAATAAAGGCATTTCATCTTCGTTAGCTCCTGCAACTAATAATAGATTATCAATATGCAATTTCATATGTCCCTGGATGATGCCTTCGGTGCAAAGTGCCTTGAGAGCTCCAAGATTCTGTACTAATCCCACGGCCGCGATAATTCTTGCCAAATGATTGGCCGAGTCAACTCCCATCATGCGCAAACACATGCTGGCAGTAGGATGAAGCGCCGTCACACCGCCGACCGTGCCCACTATAAGAGGCGCCGTTAATTGCCCGGTTAATTGACCATTCTTATAACGCCAGCGGGTAATAGCACGATATTGGCCGCTGTGAGCTGCATAGGCGTGGATTCCTGCCTCCACTGCTCTCCAGTCATTTCCCGTTGCAATTAAAACCGGATCAATACCGTTCATAACCCCTTTATTATGAGTTGCAGCGCGGTAAGGATCTTTTTCCGCAAACAAAGACGCTTCCTGCAGACGCTCGCCTAATTCGTCATCAACCTCATTAATAACGACACGCGCCGTAGTTAATTTCTGATCATTAAGATTGGACAAAATGCACATGGAGACTTGTTCACCACTTAAGTTCTCAATCGGGGTTTTCAAATATTCCAGTACCTGATTGATAATATTTGCTCCCATTGCATCACAACTATTCATCATCAGATGAATAATGGCCATATCAGCTCCGTCATCACGAACCAAATGACGCAAATGCAAATCTCTCACTCCGCCGCCTCGCTTCACCATATTGGTAGCAACGTCTTCATTGGCTTTTTGAATTAACATTTGCTTGTTTTGCTGAAACAAGGCTTCAAATCGTGCAAAATTTTTGACTTTGGCTAACTGAATTTGTCCAATAATGCATTCCCCATCGACCCAGGTTGTTATTTCACCCTGTTGCCTTATCCATTTCGCAGTTTTGGATAAAGCCGCAATGATTGAAGTTTCTTCCACCGCGAGTGGAATAATATAATCCTGATGATCAATACGAAAATTGGTAGCAACCCCCAGAGGCAATTGAAAATAGCCAATTACATTCTCAATTAGTTTATCGGCGAGGCTAATGTCATGTATCCCCCCCGCTCTCAGGTAAGACACATCCTCGCTAGTTAAAGCGCCTAACTCCAATAATCGATTAAATCGTTCCTCGCGATTCAATCTGGAGAAACCCTGAAATAATTGGCTGGCTTGATTACTAATCGGCATGCCTTCTCCTGTAAATCTGAAATAATTTCAATAGCGGTTTAAAACCATAATTCATTAAAAAAAGGCAGACTTTAGCATAAACCATTAGAAGATAACTATAAGATTAAAGGAATCATTTCTTGACCTTTTCCAATAAGGAATAAATTTCATTCAGACGTGTATTTAATCGTGTAAAAAAATACATCAGATTAAAAAATCCCAGAGATTTGCTTTCCAGTGTAGAAAATCGGGCAGGATCTGCCTTAATTGCCTTCGTCAATATATCAATAATGCTAATCGCAGGCAGCATTGCCGTGTGAGTTTCTTTTTTCAGACGCTTTTTTAGTGTATCCAGATTGTTTATTGTGGTATCCACAGCCAGTAAAATTCGTTTTTTATCCTCTTCATTGATATAGGAGGAAAGCCAGGAATAGGCCTCTATCAGTCCCACTACATAGTGAGTACAAAAAGCGGTTTGCGTCAGTAAAAGATGAAAATCCTTGCGGTTAATACGATGAAAAAGGACTTCATAGCTGATTGACAACGCGTTTTTTCGTATCAGCTGATATTCAAGATATAATTGCTGAACGGTCACAGGTTGTGAAGTAATTGGCCGATTAAGGAATTCATTGGACAACGAAGCTTGAATTTTTTCTATATAGCCCACAAACAAATCAACTACATTGGTTCTTACCGGCATACAATACGTGGATACGGTCAATGCGATCGCAGCACCAAGCGCTGTATCCAGAATTCTTTCTCGCAGTAAATACAGATTCCAGTCGCCAAACATGGCGAATAAGTAAACTACAAAGCCCGTCAGGGCAATCATTGCCGCCAAATGAAAAATCTGAAAAAGATACACTGCGAAAAATACAAACAATAGCATGATCCCAAGAATTACATACTGATTCTGCGGGGTTAGCCAATACAATAACGTACCACCCGCGCCGCCAAGAATTGTCATACTTACCCGTTCCAGTGAGCGTTTCAGACTCTCTCCCCAGGATTGGGTAGTCAATGCCATTGCTGTCAGGGTAATCCAATATCCTCTTTCCAGATTAAGAAAATAACTTAAAATTTCCGCGATGGTAATTGCTGTTGCAGCCTGCCATGCTATTTTAGTGGTATTGCGAAGCGCCATCTTGAATCCTCACCAGTTCAGCCATGTGCTGATTAAGCAAATTGAAGGTTAATTTTAGATTGAGTAAAGCCATTACCAGTGTAGGCTCCGTCAGAAGTTCATGGCTCATGGATTCATCCAGCTGCCGCAGGGAAACCTTTACGCGCTCATATCGGATTACAAAATCCTTTCTCATTCGCACCGCATCAAAAAGTGCTGCGAGGCGCCGGTTAATGACGACCAAGGATAATCGAACAGAGCGAGGCAGTTGGTAATCATGAATTTTTATCACATGGTAAGCTTCCACCATCATCGTATAGGCGCTCACAAAAGCATATTGATGGACGAGAATTTCGCTGACTGTTGATTGATAGCCGTCAAATACATCGCTTTGCTCAATTGTTTGGTTGCTGTCGAGCAAATGATTCATATTATGTTTTAATCGTACAAAGGACAGCTTTTCAAAACTTTGAATAACGTCGCGTTTAACCAGATAGTAACGGATTTCCCTCATTCCTCTTGAGAGTAATTTAAATAAACGATTTGAGTTTTTTATATATAATTTGGGATAATTTTCCGGAAATATAAATATTGCCACCAAGGCCGCGACTAAAAGACCAATAATCAGAGCATGCAAATGCATCCAGGCGGCATCCGGTGTATCAAAAGGCAGAATAGTGGCAAAAAAACACAGGATCCAGGCCATCATCGGCGCCATACTGTTTTGCAGTCCGAAACGACGACAGTAGTTCACTGCAAAACCTAATCCAATTAAAACCAGTGCCGTCAGATTATGCGAATCCCTGACTTTCAATCCCAGAATGAAAACCATAAAATAAACCAGATCAAACACAATGACCTGAATAACCCGCAAAGCAAAAGACTTGGCAGTGATTCCTTGCAGGGAGAATCCGCAGGCGATTCCGGCCATTAATTTTCCAAACAAAGGTTCTTTTATGCTCAGGGTCAAGGTAATCAAAATCGCCACGACCGTTTTTAATGCATGTTTGAGACGGAAATAGCCCGGATCTACCCCCCAAAGAAATAATCTTAACTTCCTGAATGGCGTCATTATCAAATTTTACATCCTTACTGCTGTACCGGCCTGACCTACAAGCAGGGTTCTTATTCAAAGTCATCTCACAAATTCTCCAATTTCTCAAGTCTTCAGATCTGAATTTTATGATTGAAAAAAAATGCGCGCCTAGATACTCTACGTAAATAGTTTATTCGAGATAATTAAATGGCTGGCAGAACGCTTGTATTCTCTGCGCAGAACAATTCTTATAGCCACTGCAATCATGACTAAAGTACTCTCAGACGCCGGGCTGAAATATGATGAAGAAGCTCAGCGATACGAATGCACAGGATCCTGGACTGTCTCCACTCTAAACGGCTTCATTGAGGCGGTGCAAAAAGAAAAACTGCCAGAATCGGATAGCTTGCATATCAGTGGAAAACAACTTAAGCACTTTGATAGTGCAGGCGCATTAGCGCTTCACAATTTTATTTTATTCCTGAACCAGCAGAACAAAAAAGCCGAGCTTGAAGATTTTAATACCCAGCAATCGGAATTGCTTAAACTGATTGCTGAAAAACAGGAAGTACTTGATTTTCATGTGCCTCCGGCAAAACCTCAACCTATTCTTGAAATGATTGGGCAGGAAACCATTCATAAAATTAATCAGGCGGACGGTTTTATTATTTTGCTTGGCGATCTGAGCACCAAACTGTTTGAAGCATTCGGCCAATGGCGGCGTTTTCAGTTCCCGAGCATTGTTTCCATTATCGATTCAGCCGGGATCAAAGCCTTGCCGATTGTGGGACTGCTTTCTTTTTTAATTGGTGTTGTGCTGGCTTACCAGATGGGGCTTCAGCTGCAAACTTATGGAGCCAACATCTTTATTGCTTATTTATCAGGAATGGCAATTTTCAGAGAGTTCGCCCCGCTGATTACCGCCATTATCGTAGCGGGCCGCACCAGCTCTGCATTTACGGCTCAGATTGGCAGCATGAAAATCAATGAAGAAATTGACGCCCTTTATACAATGGGCTTATCCCCTACTGAGTTGCTGGTCATGCCCAAAGTCATTGGCCTGCTGATTGTATTTCCCTTACTGATTTTCTGGTCCGATGTATTCAGCGTTTTTGGAGCGATGTTCATGTCAAAATGGATGCTTGGCGTCAATCATTTCGACTTTCTCGCCCGCCTGAAAGATTCAGTCGGCTTATCTCAATTGATGTTAGGCCTTTATAAAGCTCCTGCCTTCGCCTTTCTTATTGCGTTGGTAGGCTGTTTTCAGGGGTTTCAGGTGGAATCCAGCGCTGACAGCGTCGGGAGTCAAACGACCAAAAGTGTGGTCCAGGCCTTGTTCCTGATTATCATTGCCGACGCTGTCTTCTCAGTGGTTTACAGCTGGATGGATTTGTAATGGGCAGCCCCGTAATTGAAGTAACTGGCTTAAAAAACAAACTGGGTGGACACTGGGTTCATAAGAATGTCAATTTAACTGTCAACCAGGGGGAAATTCTTGCGATTATCGGAGGAAGCGGCAGCGGTAAAACAACAATATTACGCAGCTTGTTGATGCTTTTAAAGCCAACTGAAGGCGAGATTAAGATTTTTGGCCAGGATATATCGACCCTTTCTGTACGTAAGGCCAATACGTTGCGTCAACGTTGGGGAATGTTATTTCAACATAGCGCCTTGTTTTCGGCCATGACTGTTTTGGAAAATATAACTTTTCCTATGCGTGAATTCACGGCCATGAATAAGCAGTTTATGGAAAAACTGGCCATGCTCAAGCTGTCGCTGGTCGGATTGCCGGAAGAGTCAGCGAGCAAGTATCCTTCCGAGTTAAGCGGCGGTATGCAGCGAAGAGCGGCAGCGGCAAGAGCCATCGCTATGGATCCGGAATTATTATTTCTGGATGAACCAACAACAGGTCTTGATCCGCGAGGGGCTCGTCAGTTTGATGAGCTGATTCTTTTTTTACGTAAAACATTAAACTTAACCGTTGTGATGATAAGTCACGACCTTGAGTCCTTAAAATCAACCGATCGCGTTGCTTTTATTGGAAATGGAGAAGTTTTGGCAGTGGAGCCTTTAAAAGAATTAATGAAAAATCCGCATCCACTGATTGCTGAATACTTTAGTAAATTTTAAACTACTGGCATTTGCCATCGGAGCTAAGATTCCTTGGAAGCTAAAACAAATTACACTATCGTTGGGTTAACTGTTGTCATCCTTACTGCGGCCCTGCTGGCGTCAGCCCTGTGGCTATCAGTGGGTTTTGATCAAAAGAAATACAAGATATATGCAGTATATATCCACGAAGCAGTTTCCGGCCTCAGTGAAGACTCGCCGGTGAAATACAATGGCGTGCCGGTGGGTTCTGTTGCCAAAATCGAACTAAGCCAGATTGATCCACAGCAGGTTAAAATTTTATTAAATATTGAGGAAGGCACACCCATAACCACCAGCACCACCGCCACATTAATATCGCAGGGGATTACCGGTACAACTTACGTGGGTTTATCAGCCTCCTCCTCTGAACTTACCCCCTTGAAAAAAATTCCCAAGGAACCCTATCCCATTATTCCAGCCAAGCCTTCTCTTTTTTATCAATTAGATAGCGTATTAAAAGAGGTGGCCGAGAATGTGAATGGTGTTACAGTGAAGATTAATAAAATTTTTGATGATGAGAACGCCCTCTACATCAAAAACACTTTAAAAAACCTGGAAGGCTTTTCTGATGTGGTGGCTAAAAATAATGAAACCATTAACAATACTCTGAAAAGCACAGACGTTCTGACTCATAATCTCGCCCAAGCCAGTAAAGATTTGCCCGCGATTATTCGCGAGGTGAAACAAGGTGTGGAAAAATTGAATGTAATGACCGAAAGGATTAGTGAAGCAGGGGAAAAGGTGAGCACTGCAATGGATGCCGGCAAAACCACCCTGGATAAAATTTCACAACAAACCATACCGCCTGCCGTTGTTCTGATTCGCCGTTTAAATACGATTGCAGCTAATCTGGAACAAGTCAGTAACTTAATGCGCCAAAATCCAGCTGTGGTGGTTCGAGGAACCGCGACGCCTAAAGCCGGACCGGGAGAGTGATTTGAATAGATTAATCGGACGCTTTGGCCTGATTGCCAGCTTATTGTTTTTACAAGGATGTGCGGTCAAACCGACCGTTACCAATGAATATAAACTGGAAAGCTTCAGCAGCGAGAAAGCTGCCAGCAAGCCGATCCATGCTTCTATTCTGATAACCCATCCGGATGCTGCAACCGGGTACGACACCGAAGAGATGCTGTATACCGATAAGCCCTTTGAAATCAGCAATTTTGTCCATAATGCCTGGATGGGCCCACCCGCCGATATGCTCTTGCCTCTCATGGTGCAGAGCTTACAGAAAAGCGGCTATTTCTATGCAGTCGCTTCGACTGCAACTTCGGAATTAACCGATTATCGTCTCGATACACAGCTATTGGAATTGCAGCAAAATTTTCTGAAAAAGCCCAGCCAGCTTGATTTTACTGCCAAGATTGTTTTAACACATGTCAGTGACAACCGTATTATTGCTTCAAGGATAATCGAATTACATGTGCCCTGCCCAAGCGATACTCCCTATGGCGGTGTTATCGCCGCGAATCAGGCCACAGGATTGTTTACAGCCGGGGTTACAAAGTTTGTATTAAATCACGTCAAGAATGATTCCCACTAAACCGGACGAAACAGGGACTTAAGAGAAAATTAGAGCAATTTGTAAATCCTTGATGCAATTCGGTTTGTAGTATCCCCTAATCCACTCTTAAAATCATGGCGAAAATACAAAAACAATTGTACAATGGCTCGCCATTAGGGCGAATTAAATTTTTTATCCCCCGAATAATATTTGTAACCAAGAATAAGAAGGAGAGAAAAGGATGAGAGCTAAGTCATTTTTAAAATTGGGACTGGTCGCAGCAAGCGTCGTCCTGCTGGCATCCTGTTCAAAAACCCCAGGCAGCGCGGGTGATTACTCCGGCATGGGTGATACTGATGCTTCGGCACACGGTCTGGGCCAGTTTACTCGTTTTGCGGGTCAGGAACCAGGTGAATCCTATACCACACAGGCGCCCCATAATCAGTTGTACTTATTCTCTTACGATGATTCCACATTTGCACCTAAATACATGGCCTCTTTAAATGCTCAATCCGATTATTTAAAGTCTCATCCAGGTGCACGCGTGCTACTGGCGGGTCACACTGATGAGCGCGGCAGCCGTGAATATAATATTGCACTGGGCGAGCGCCGTGCAAACACCGTCGCTGAATTAATGCGTATGGCGGGTGTTAGCAGACAGCAAATTCGCGTGGTCAGCTATGGTAAGGAGCGTCCAGCTAATTTCGGCCACGACGAAGCGTCTCACATGCAAAATCGTCGTGTAGAATTTATTTATGAGGCGACAAGATGATTCAAATGAAGCATCGCTTTCTCGCGTTGTGTTTCGCAGGTTTACTTCCATTACAGGCTGCTGCAGAAGCGCCTGTAGTGGATGACAGCGAAAACTTTGCGATTCTCGATGAACAGCAGGCTGATATGGAACAGCAGCCTGTTGCCAAGGCACAACTTGACGATAGTTATCCCGAAGAAGAGATTGCTCTGGTCCAGGATAGTGAACTCACTCACAGTGAAAATGCGGAACTGCTGGACAAACTCCAGGGCATGAGGCAGGAAATACAGGAGCTTCGCGGTCAACTGGAAGTTCAGTCCCATGAATTAAAACAGCTCCAGCAACAGCAACTGTCTTTCTATAAAGATCTCGATTCAAGACTAAGCAACACACTTCAGACCAAATCCATTGCCCGAAATGAAAATCCAACTGAATTAAAGCTGGAAAACAAAACACCGCCGACTGCAAGCCTCAGTCAGGCACCTTCTGCAGTCCCAACAACAGTTAAACCAGTTCAGCAAAGCAATACGGCACTAACCGAAATAAATACAGCGGTGATTCCTTCCGCTAAAAATAATCCTGCCGATGAACAATTAAGCTATCTTGCCGCTTATGAATTAGTAAAGAACAAGCATTTTGATAATGCTTTGGCCGCAATGAATACTTTTGTTGCCCAGTACCCACATGGAGGCTACACAGCCAATGCACATTATTGGCTCGGCGAATTATACATGGTGAAGAAAAACTACGCCGAAGCCATCAGCCATTTTGACCTGGTACTCAAACAATTCCCCTCATCCAGCAAGGCAGCAGCCTGTACCCTGAAAATGGGCTATGCGCTGGCAGCATCAGGTAGAGAAACCGAAGCAAAACAAAGTTTGCAGCAAGTATTAAAAAATTACCCTGACACGCCCACGGCACAGCTCGCCCTGGCTAAATTACATACTCTTAGTACCTCATGACCAAATTAAACAACCAACTGCGTATCACTGAAATATTTCATTCATTACAAGGCGAATCAACGACTGTCGGCCTGCCGACAGTTTTCATACGCCTGACCGGCTGCCCTCTTCGCTGTCAGTATTGCGATACGGCCTATGCCTTTAGTGGCGGCGAAAACACTGAAATCGCAGCTATTCTCGAAAAAGTGGCCAGTTTTGAATGCGCCCATGTCTGCGTTACCGGGGGAGAGCCGCTAGCCCAACCAGGATGTTTACCTCTAATGCAGCAACTTTGCGATGCGGGTTATCAGGTGTCACTGGAAACAAGCGGTGCTCGCGACATAGAAAACGTTGACAAACGTGTCATGATAGTAATGGACTTAAAAACACCGGATTCCGGAGAATGTGCTAAAAACTTATTTAGCAATATTGACTACTTAAAACCCTCTGACCAGATAAAGTTTGTATTATGCAGTCGTAACGATTATGAATGGGCCAATCAGCTTTTACTAGAACACCGTTTGCATGAACGGACCCAGATTCTTTACTCTCCAAGCTGGAATCAATTGCCTGCAACAACTCTGGCGGACTGGATTGTAGCCGATCGACTGCCGGTCAGATTTCAGATTCAGCTGCATAAAATACTTTGGAATGACGCCCCCGGTCATTAACTGCGAGGAGATAATTAATGCAATGGTTTGCTCAGGCCCCGTCAAATATAGCCTTGATAAAATACATGGGAAAAAAGGATGATAACAGCAATTTGCCGGCGAATCCGTCCCTTTCCTATACGCTTCCCAATTTATTGAGCAATGTGACTCTCGATAGTCATTCCGGCAGACAGGATTTCTGGGAGCCACTGCATTTACCAGGCGCAATGCCCTTTGAATTATCGCTGGCTTCTCAGCAGCGCTTCTTAAAGCACCTGGCCTTTCTAAAAAGTCATTTTGATTATCAGGGTTCTTTTTTAGTCCGTTCATCGAATAACTTTCCGCATGGCAGTGGCCTTGCAAGCTCTGCATCCAGTTTTGCAGCCCTGACCAAATGCGCCATCCGCGCACTTTGTGAACTGAAAAATATTCCTTTGCCGCCTATTGCACAAGCAGCCAATCTAAGTCGGCAAGGCTCTGGTTCCTCCTGCCGCTCCTTTTTTGCTCCCTGGGCTCTTTGGCAGGATGACAGCGTGCAAGGCATTGACCTGCCCTATCAGCAACTACTGCATCATGTAGTGGTTATTAGCCGGGAAGAAAAACAAATCTCATCAAGTGAAGCGCATCGTCTGGTTAAAACCAGCAAGCATTATGCTACACGTCCACAAAGAGCAGTAGAAAATCTCAAAGTATTGCTAAACGCTTTACAAGCAAAAAATTGGGCCGATGCCTACCAGATTTGCTGGCGCGAGTTCCATGATATGCATCAATTATTTGCGACCTGTGAACGGCCTTTCACTTATATGACCGCAAATAGCAAATCCCTGCTAAAATCTTTACAGATATTATGGGAAAAAGAAGGTGACGGTCCTATTGTCACTATGGACGCTGGCCCTAACATTCATTTACTTTACCGACCGGATCAGGAAGAGCTGGCCCAGCGCTTTAAACAACAATACTTGGTTGGGAATTATGATGTTTTATGAATTTCAAACTACTACATATGGCAAATGGATTTTAGCGGGTGAACACGCTGTGCTGAGAGGCCATAGCGCACTGGTATTCCCCATTAAGGAAAAAAAACTGATATTTAGTTATAAGCCCTCGGATTCAGAACTTAGCGCCAATTATGAAGGCCCCAACGGCGCTGACATGCACCTGTTATTCTGGAGCGTGCTTGAACAGGGCCAACAATTGCTGGGCCAATCCTTAAATCGTTTGACCGGGCATTTTCACCTGCATTGCAACATCCCGGTGGGCGTAGGTATGGGGGCATCAGCCGCTCTTTGCGTAGCAATGGCCCGCTGGTTTGCCGCCCAGAAATTAATTACCATTGAAACAGTACCTCTTTTCGCAAAAAATCTTGAGGACTTATTTCATGGCAAAAGTAGCGGCCTGGATATTGCCGGGGTGTCCGCTGAATCAGGAATCTATTTTAAGCAAGGCCAGGTCAACCCGATGACTCAGCAATGGAAACCTACCTGGTATCTCTCTTCCTGCGGTCAGATTGGCTTTACCTCACATTGCATCAATCAGGTTAACCAATTATGGCAAAATGATCGTGCTCAGGCCGAGCGCATCGATTTATCCATGCAAAACGCAGTTGATAAATGCGGCGAAGCACTCCAGAAAGAATACTCTCCTGCCGCATTAACCATGCTGAGCGATGCCGTTCAGCAAGCCGGACAGTGTTTTAAAGACTGGGGGCTGGTAAGTGAAAACCTTGGCCATCATATTCAAAGTCTTCTCAATATGGGGGCCTTGGCTGTAAAGCCAACTGGCTCTGGCGGAGGTGGTTATGTGGTCAGTCTATGGGAAAACCATCCCCCTGCGCCCTCCGGTTTTGAATGGATTCCAATCACCTGATTTAAATTCAGCCGTGATCTAAGCCGCGATGGCTTTTTTAACAGGCTGAATTACAAGAAAATGAAGAGAAAGTCTAGTCTAAACTATTGGATCATACAGACAGGTTTATACTATCAACCTATTCTATAAACTGATAATACACCTCATCATCCCTTACCATACCCAGTTCAAAGCGTGCCTGCTCTTCCAAAGCCTGCTCACCGCTTTTCAATTCAAGTATATCAGCTTCAATAGCATGATTACGCACTAATAACTGTTCGTTCTCTACTGTTTTTTCAGCAATTTTATTATCCAGCTGACGCCATTGGCTAATGCTCCCCTCCCCCAGCCACAGTTTGTACTGCAGTCCGATGAGAGCTACCAATAATATGACAATAATTGAGCGCATATCCGTGTAATCAAAGAAGCGGTTATCCAGTATAACTTTGCTTTATGAATTTGTGGAGTCCAGTTCAGCAAAGTTATAGCCCAGGTGCAGAATCAAGGTATTACGAAAATACATTGCCGGCATAGGTTAATCCGGATTGCTCCTGGATTCTGATTAATTGATTGTATTTAGCCACGCGATCCGTACGGCAAAGCGAACCTGTTTTAATTTGACCGCAACCTGTAGCCACCGCCAAATCAGCGATAAAGGTATCTTCGGTTTCACCTGAACGATGAGACATCACGCAACGGTAGCCATTAGCCTGCGCCAAGTGAATAGCCTGACGTGTTTCGGTCAGCGTGCCAATCTGATTTAACTTAATTAAAATCGCATTGGCCATCTTTTGAGAAATTCCCTCTTGCAAGATACGGGGATTGGTAACAAACAAATCATCACCCACCAATTGAATTTTATTTCCCAGCTGACGGGTCAGCTCACGCCATCCATCCCAGTCATTTTCATCCAGACCATCTTCAATACTGACGATAGGATAACTGGCAACCAACTCTTCGTAATAAGCAATCATGCCGGCACTATCTAGGGTCTTATTATCGGAGGCCAAATGATAGGCACTCTCTTTATAGAGTTCTGAAGCAGCAACATCCAGTGCAAACACCAGATCCTTTCCTAATTTATATCCAGCCTGTTCCACTGCCTGAGATAACATATCCAGCGCCTGACGATTTGATTTCAGATCAGGAGCGAAACCACCCTCATCACCCACTGCCGTATTCAAACCCTGTTTCCTCAAAACCGCTTTCAATACATGAAATACCTCAGTTCCCATTTGCAAGGCGCTGAAGAAATCCGAGGCACCTACCGGCATCAGCATAAATTCCTGGATATCGACATTATTATCCGCATGCGCCCCGCCGTTTAAGACATTCATCATCGGAACTGGCATTGACATACACTGGCCCTGGTTAAGACTCATGTAAAGAGGCTCTTTACGGGCATTGGCGAAAGCGCGTGCTGAAGCCAGAGACACCGCCAGTATCGCATTGGCTCCCAGGCGTGATTTATTTTCTGTGCTATCGAGCTGACAAAGTGTTTCATCAATTTGGTCTTGCTTTTCCACTGAAAAGCCTTGCAGTGCCTGATTAATTTCCTGATTAATAAAATCAACTGCCTTGCTGACGCCTTTCCCAGCATAACGGGCTTTATCGCCATCCCGGAGTTCACAGGCTTCTCGACTACCAGTAGACGCCCCGGAAGGAACAGCAGCGCGCCCCATTTCACCGCTCGCTAGTATTACATCAGCCTCTACTGTAGGATTACCGCGTGAATCCAGAATCTCACGGCCTTTTATACTGATAATTTGCATGAATTTAACCTGATAATGTCAAATAAGCCGCTATTGTTTGGTCAATCTCATGGATTGTCAAGGTATTAAATTTCCTGGCAATGACTTTGCTACTATACTGAATGAAGAACAAAAAACTGAAGATGACCACTTGGCATTCCTAATAAAACTAAAATCGGCCTGATACCATGAATGGATTCAAAAATGACTATTCCCCACTGATTAAGCTGGCTATCCCGCTGGCCTTGACCGGTATTCTACAATCCGGGGTTTTCTTTTTTGAAACTGTTTTTCTTTCCCGCTTGGGCCCCGACATTCTGGCCGCCGGATCATTAGTCAGCTGGCTCTTTGGAACCTTTGTGGTCATTCTCTTTGGAACATTAAGCTCCATTAATATCCTGGTGGCTCATAAGTTCGGGGCTAAAGATCATCAGGGGATTACGCGGGTGGTAAGAGACGGCATTTGGCTTGCGCTTATTCTGGTTATCCCCAGTTTCTTGATTTTCCGCAATATGGCACCGGTTTTTCTGGTTTTGGGACAAAGTCCGGCTGTCGTTTCTTCAGCGCAAGCCTATCTGCATGCTATCAGCTGGGGTCTTTTACCCACTTTTATTATGACCGCGCTATTTGAAATCATTATTGGCCTCGGCCATGCCAGAGTCATTCTAAAATTCAGTGTGGTATATGTCGCCATGAATATCCTCTTCAGTTATCTGCTGATATTTGGAAAATGGGGGCTGCCGGCACTGGGAATCGCTGGAGCTGGCTGGGGAATGACTATTGGTTACTGGATTACGGTGGTTCTCCTGGCATTTTATTTATTAATGGATAAATCCTACCATCCCTATTTTAAAAAACTCTTTAATGCCAGCAAACCATCCTATCTCTTCGAGCTGCTGCGTATCGGTTGTCCAATCGGGTTTATGTACTGCATTGAAGTCGGTTTCTTTTTCACCCTGACCCTGATTATGGGCTTTTTTGGCAGTCAACTATTGGCAGCTAACCAGATTGCTATGCAATATCTTGGCACCCTGATGTCGGTTATTTTTTCAATTGCCCAGGCCATAACGGTTCGCATGGGCCATTTACTGGGCGCGGGAGAGACACAAGCCGCTAAAAAAGCAGCGAATGCCGGAATGAATCTCTCTTTTGCTTTCATGTTTCTGGTGGCACTTTGCTACTGGTTCTTACCCTACATACTTATTTCTGTCGATTTTGACCTCAGCAAACCGGAAAATTATTCTATTATTCACGATGCTGCCAGAATCCTTGCCGTCGGTGCATTGTTCCAACTGGCAGAGTCAGTGCGCATCGCACTATTCGGCGCCTTAAGAAGCTTAAAAGATACGCGGTTCACCTTGCTGATTTCAATCTTCAGCTTCTGGCTGCTTGCCTTACCCATCGGCTATATTTTCGCTACGCAATTCGATATGAAAACCACAGGGCTTTGGTGGGGAATGATGATTGGTGCTTTAAGCAGTGTATTTCTTCTTTATTGGCGGTTTCAATACAAAATAAAACATTATGATCATGGCGAGGAGATAAAGAACAGTGGCAAAACTGAACTGAAATAGTTGTCAGGCAGGACTTTGCAACAGTAAACGATTAATTTCTTCGATTTTATCCAGACAGGCTTTATTTAGATGATCAAGCGCTTCAATAGAGAAAGCCCTCTGTAATTTATTCGCTTTCTTACTTAACCTGGTCAAGTCTATGATGTAATCCTCTTTATTTGGATAATCTGCCTCGGTCTCAATTCGTTTAATTGCTTCCATTGCCAAGTGATTTAATAAACCAGCTTTTGTAGTAGTCTCTATTGTAGAATAGATAGTCCACTCAGACGGGCGATTGCTATCGTAGTTCATAATGCAATAGAACAGAACTGTAAATAGCATATTTTTTATAGGAATTTCTCCATATACTTTTAATGCACAGCCCAGCCCGGAAAATCTGTCTTGTTTCATTGTCTCTGCAAGAAAATGCCTCGATTTTTTTTCCGAGTTATAAATAAAATCTCTCATAGAATAATTTACTGCCGAGGCATGCTCAGATTCTGCCGGAAAGAAACCACAATGATTCATTAAAAACTTAAGCATTTGCAATATTGATTAGCCCCGAACCTGATCAAAATACTACCACAAAGTCCATTTCTTTTCAACAAGCCTTCACTCGAATGAAAGCCCGATTGCGACTTATTTTTCTATCCCGGAGCTGGACTTGCTAACCACTTTCACTTTAATGTACAGCGTAGAATTTTGTGTGAACGGGGTACCCGCGCGAATGACCTCAGTATTCTGATCAGCGGCCGGCTCACCCTGAGCGGTTCCCAGAGGCACCCATTCATTTAAAGGCAGCATGACAGTGGTCATAACCTGCTGCTGATTAAAGCTCTGATCGCTAGTCTGAGTATCCTGTTCACGAATCCTTTTAACTGAGAGCCTGACTTTTTGTCCCTGCAATAATGGTTCAACCATTAATCCGGTCTGAACAAGACGACGGTCATAGCTGACCCCAGCGCTCCAGAATCCAATTCCTACATTGCTAATGACAGGTTGATCTTCTCCCGTACTAATAAAGGCTGACTCGCCATTCATCACCTTAACCGACTGATAGCGCTGCTGGTTCTGATTGGACGAGGTGCTGATACTGATGGTATTCGAGTTTTGCGTACTCAGCCAGTCAGGGTCACCCTGGAATACGGCAATTTCAAAAGTTACTGGCGGCTGGTCTAATTTATGAAGGACTCCACGAAGCTGGGTTAATGTGTCGGGAGTGACTTTAAGAATCAGGGTCTGACCGCTGCCGCTTACTGCCTCTCCCTGAGATAATAAGGGCTGAATTAACTGAATTACATTATCCGCCTGCTGATAATGAAGATTAATGACTTTGGTAACCATTTCAGCGGCAAACAGGCTTCCGGTAAAAAACCATAATGTCCATATTAAGCGTCTCATGTGAACAGCTCTCCCTGATTCGTTTCACTGACATTCTGAGCATAGCACGAAAATTATAATGAAAAATATTAATCGAAAATTGCATCTTGCATAATGACAAGTATATAATCGCGGCATCGCGAATAAGGTGATAGCAAATTCATGACACGCATTTTTAATATGTTCGGACCTTCACCTATCCGTCCTATTGAGCAACACATGCGCAAGGTAACTCAATGCGCAAAACAGCTTCTGCCTTTTTTTGAAGCAGTGCTAAGACTTGACTGGCCAAGCGCCAGCGATATCCAGGAAAAAATATCAATTCTTGAAAAAGAAGCCGATATGATCAAGCGCGATTTACGGCTCCATCTTCCAACTGGCCTTTTTTTACCAGTCTCACGGACCGACCTGCTTGAGCTATTAAGTGCTCAGGATAGAATTGCCAATAAGGCGCAAGATATCGCAGGATTAATTGTCAGCCGTCAGATGATTATTCCGTCAGCACTGTCCACCGTGTTCATGCCCTTTTTAAATAGTTCTCTTGATGCAGCCAAACAGGCCTGCAAAGCAATCAATGAACTGGACGAACTGCTCGAAAGCGGTTTTCGCGGAAGCGAAGTCAAAATCGTTGAAGAAATGATCATGACTCTCGATGAAATCGAACACGACAGTGATGACAAATTGGCGGATATCCGACACCGCATTTTTGACCTGGAAAAGGATTTACCACCAATTGAAGTGGTTTTCCTTTATAAGCTGGTCCAATGGATTGGTGATTTAGCTGATCATGCCCAGATTGTGGGCGGCAAATTACAAATTCTAATCGCCAGGTAGTATATCTTATGGATTATTCTGTATTCTTTTTCTTTGCGGCTATTGCTTTATGTTTTCTGATGACCTGGGGGGTCGGCGCGAACGACCTGGCTAATGTCATGAGTACTACAATGGGCTCCAAAGCGGTCACTGTCCGGCAAGCAATGATTATTGCAATTGTTTTTGAGTTTGCCGGTGCTTTTCTGGGTGGGAGCGGTGTTACTGAAACCATGCGCGATGGGATTATCGTCAGCAGTGAATTATCCGAGCAGCCTTTAATCCTTATTGAAGGTATGCTAAGCGTACTGCTTGCCTGTACTGTGTGGATGAATCTCGCCAGTTATTTTGGTCTTCCCGTCTCTATTACCAATGCGATTGTGGGTTCAATGGTGGGCTTTGGCAGTGTGGTTTTGGGAGCTGATGCCATTCATTGGTCACAAGTGTATCGTATTGCCGCTGGCTGGGTCACTTCGCCAATGATTGCAGGCATTACCGCATACTTCCTGTTCATCAGTATTCAACAGACAATCTTTATCAAAAGCGATCCGCTTGAAAAGGCCAAATTATATATTCCGATTTATCTTTTTTTGATTGGTTCAGTTCTATCGTTCATTACTGTCTTTAAGGGCTTAAATCATTTTGATATCCACCTCAATTTCAAGCAGGATCTGGCAGTCACCCTGGCAACCAGCATTGTTATTACGCTTA